>MKTB01000015.1:0-401958 GCA_001897525.1 Bacteroidetes bacterium 43-16
GGTATTGGTACAGCCGTTGATAATAACAAACATCATTTCACGGGCACAGGTACCTACTTCAACACCATTACGCTTTTCCGTTACTTTTTTCACTACCGTAGCTTCCATAGCCTGGTTAGGTGTAAAATCGGTCACCCCGGTATTAGGATTGAATATAAAAGTTCCCGGAGCAGCAGGCAAAGGATTTTGTGCGGTATAAGGAGCTACATAGTTTACAAAAGCGGTACCCTGCAGATTGTTAATCGCAGGCTCCAGGCTATAGGTCATCACATCATTGTCCACATCAACCGCACCTAAGCTAAAGGAAGAAGGTACATTATTACAGAAGAAAGGAGTAGGATCTGAAGTAAAGGTCGGAGAGTTATTCGGTCCGTTCACATTATTGAGGGTAGCCGCAATAAAAAAGGTACCGTGATTGGTAATATTATCTGCCAGGAAACTTCTACCTGCACTAGTACCACCTACCAGGTTACTATTGAAAGCAAACCTCCAGGTAGCTGAAGTACCACTCAGTACTACATTACCTCTGAACGTATATTTCCTGATACCAGGCAAAGTTCCCCCGCTACAGGTAGTACTGTTGATCTGGCTGGGACATACTGGGGATACCAGGATATCACTCTCATTGGCGATTCTTGGTAAGGTTTGTGTAGTCACGAGGTTTCCGTTATTATAAACATTCATGCCCGCGCCTGTAGTAGTTGTAAATGTATTAAAAGAAGCGCCACCATTACAATCTCCGAAAATGATAATTTCCACTTCATAAGTATGATTGGTACCACTGGTAGAAATAAATTTATAGGTAAGCTGACCACCTGCTACGTGATTGGCAAAAGCTTTTTGCCCGAACAACAAAAACAAAAGTCCCAGTAACCAAAAAATAGACTTTTTTATCATGATTTTATAATAATTAATAGGGTTTCAAATTTTCGTGTCCTATATAAAATAAGTATAAATTATCCATTTACGACTTATTAAATAAGACATGAAATAAAAATAAATGGTTGGTGATATTAAAAAAATGCTAAAAAGAATTATTACCGCTTATTGAAGGAACAATTACTTCTGTTAAATTATCCAGGATCATGGAAGAAACCATATACCCGTTCGTGTTATAAATCCATTTCTGCGCTCCCGTTTCACTATCAAAAGCATATACATTATTATCATGGCTATTAATGTAAGCTACTTTATCATGTACCAGGGGCGAAGTAACTAATGTTCCAAATGCAAGAGATTTCCATTTCAGGGTACCATCAATGATATTTACAGTATATAAATTAAAATCATTACAACCGAAGTATACATTTTGATCATAAACGAAAGGAGAAGATAAGATACGGTCTCCTGTAGTTACTTTCCATCTCAACAGACCGGTAGCTGAATCAATAGAGTAAAAATTACGGTCATTACTTCCTGCCATAATATTACCCCCAACGCTCACCGGAGAACTTTGCACTGCAGATCCGGTTTGGTAAGTCCAGAACGAACTTCCGTTTCTTGAATTAAAGGCATAAATTTTACCATCATCATTCCCTGCATACAGGTAATTATGATTGGCGGCACATATAGATGAGTTAAAGATACCGGCTCCTGCCACATCTTGTCTCCAGGTCACAATACCATCGCTCGCTCTTAGCGCAATGACACTGGAACCTCCCACAAAGAATATCTGTAAGGTATCGCTGGTACCAATCGTGTTTTTCGCCAGGGAAGTAGTAACCGGTACGCCTGCACCATACTGCCATACCATATTAAACCCGTCTAAAGGATTATACATTTTCACGTCGTTACCTACAGAAATGGCCAGCCTGCTGTCATCCACCACCAAAGGAGTACCGCTAACCGCTGCGCCCAAGGTCACTGAAGTTTCCAGCTTACCGTTAATACGATTGATACTATATAGCTTACCGCTCACATCAACAACGACCAGCTTGCCCGCCACAACAACCGGTGTTGCAATAACATTATTATCTACTTTGTATTCCCATTTCTTCCTGCCGGTTTTAGGATCTATGGCTAAAACAACATTATTATTGTTTACCACAAACAAAGAAGGGCTGAGTTCTGTGGGTAAAGGCAAATCAGGACTAAATTCTTTTTTACAAGAGATCAAAAAAGTGATTCCGATTAATCCTAACAAAATACATTTTAAATTGCGCATGAAAACTTATCTAAATTAAAAATTTAACCAAATTTGAGAACCAAAAATAACAAATGTCAATAAAGATACAAATGAAATCTTAAAATTCTCTAAACAAAATACAAAAAATCCTGCCCGGATCGATAGCCTGTATTCCTCCATTCGACACCTACTCTTCTGTTTTCATGACTATTACCTATTGATTTAGACAACGATATCAACATTAAGGTTGGTTGGATGTCATCAAAAAAACAAAAAATATATATACTTTTATAGCTACGGGCGAATAAGTTATCCCCATTTCAACATTTCCACTAAATAAAACCACTTTTCGAGCCGCCACATTTGATCGCCTGTACCATCAGCCGACTTTCCGGGGTCCATATGCGGTCATTTTTAAATTTCGTATATTTGTGCGTTAACCCCTAAGCGCTCTACTCATCATGAAACATTGGATATTGCCTTTCTTATTGCTGTTTTCTTCCTTAGCGTATGCACAGGAATATGAACAGAAAGAAGAAGACCATACGCATAATTTCTCCATGCCAGAATCTCCCGTTTTTAATGCTAAAAACTGGAAAAACACCAACCTGCTCAATGGCCGGGAAGTAGAATTATGGAATATACTGGACAGTGGCTATGTCATTATCCATGAATATTTTATGATCGATTGCCGCCCCTGTATCACGGCTGGGAAAGGCCTCGAGAAAGTAGTCGGTAGCCTGAAAGAAAAATACCCGGGACGGGTTTTATACTATCAAACAGTCTATGAAAATGTATCTACCGCCAAGCAGGCCCTGAAATGGGTCAGAGAGAACAAGTTTAACCCTGATGCTGTGTTCATTAACGGGGCAGCTGAAGTGGAAAACTACGGTGGTATGGGTATGCCCACTATCGTGGTGCTGGGTGATGGCAGAAGACATAAAGGCTTTTATAAAAAGCAAGGCTACACTCCCCTGGAAAACGGTAAGATCCTGAGCACGGTAAGATGGGCTATGGAGGTAACAAAAAGTAAATTCGAGCAATAAGCGTATTATAATGTTGAAAAAGAAATCGACCTGGATCGTTCTGGGTTTAATTGCCCTTGCAGTAGGATTGAGTGCATTTTCAGGCAATAAAAAGAAGCCTCAAAAGCCCAGGCCCTATAAAATAGACCTTCCGGAGTTTGTGCTGGACTATTTTGAGCCCATGCCCATGCCTGCAGATAATCCTATGACGGAAGAGGGCGTGGAACTGGGCCGCTACCTGTTTTATGATGGTATCTTGAGCGCAGACCGGTCTATGAGTTGCGCGGCCTGCCATAAGCAAGCCAATGCCTTTTCTGATCCCCGGAGATTCAGTATCGGGGTAAAGGGAGACATCGGCATCAAGCATTCCATGAGCATTGTCAACATAGGCTGGAGCAGCTTTTTCTTCTGGGACGGGCGTTCCAAATCCCTGGAAGAGCAGGCCAATGATCCGATCACCAATCCTATTGAAATGGCCAATACCTGGGAAGTCGTACTGCCGAGGCTGCAGTCGCATCCTGATTATCCCAACCGTTTTTATAAAGCCTTCGGCTCTGCCAACATCACCAAAGACATGGTGCTCAAAGCTCTTTCCCAGTTTGAAAGGACCATTATCTCCTTCAACTCCCGCTTCGACCGGTATTTTTACGGCGGAGATGCCAATGCTTTAACGGCACAGGAGGAAAGGGGCATGGAGCTTTTCTTCGGGGGTGGCTCCTGCAACCACTGTCATAGTGATGTATTGCTGACGGATAATTTTTTCCGCAACAACGGGATTGATATAAAACCGGATTCCGGCATGGCGAAGAATACAAAGCTGAGCCAGGATATCGGCAAGATGAAAGTACCAACCTTAAGGAACATCGCGCTTACGGCTCCATATATGCATGACGGGCGTTTCAAAACGCTTGAAGAAGTGGTGGATTTCTACCTGGATTCGGTACATATAAAATCACCGAACCTGGATGAGCATATGTCTTTACTGACCAACAGGCCGATCTTTGTAGCAAGTGACCGCAAAGCATTGGTAGCTTTCCTGAAGACATTTACAGATTCTACACTGATCACCAATCCCAAACTCAAAGACCCTAATGCTTTCTAAGCAATCGGAGAGGTAAATCATTGTAATGGAGGAACAAGAAGCTTTTCTCCGCAGACCTTACAATAGCGGGCATCGGTGTCATTATCAGTGTTCCCGCAACGCTCACATTCACGGAGGTATTTCCTGACTTTCCGGAATTCTTTGGCAACAATACCGGTAGGTACCGCAATGATGCCATAACCGCAAAGCATCAATATAATAGACATCAGCTTTCCTGCCGATGTTGTAGGTGCAATATCTCCATATCCTACTGTGGTTATCGTCACGATGGCCCAATAAATACTTTCAGGAATACTGTGGAAACCATTTTGACCGTTTTCCAGCACATACATGAGTGAACCTACGATCACGGAAATGATCACAATAAACATCAGGAAAATAATGATCTTCCGGTAGCTGTTCTGAAGGGCTTTTATGATGATGAGCGCTTCTTTGAGGTAAGTGATGAGGTTAAATATCCGGAACACACGCAGGAGGCGCAACAGCCTGATCGCGATCAGGAAATGGACCTGCGGAAAAAACAGGCTGATATAGAAAGTGAGGATGCTGAGCAGATCTATAATACCGAAGGCACTAAAGATATAAGCCCGGTTATTTTTAATCGCCAGCAGCCTCAGGTAATACTCAATCGTGAAAAAGATCGTCAACACCCACTCTGAGTACCTGAAGAAATGACCATACTTATCAATACTACCGGGGATAGACTCCCAGATGATGAGTACAGTACTCAAAAGGATGGTCACCAGCAAGCTGACATCAAACAATTTACCGGCCGGGGTATCGGCATAGTAAATAGTCCGGAAAAGTTTCTTTCTCCAGCCTTCTTCGGGTATGAGTTTCTCTTTTTTAAAAAATTCCACTTTAATGTCGGGCTTTACTGTATCAAATGTAGGCCAAATGAACAATAAATCTAATGGAAAAAATTATGCATGGCGGAATGCTTTAACCGTATCTACGAATGCTTTGGCATGTGCTACCGGCACATTAGGCAAAATACCATGTCCCAGGTTAGCTATATGCCTGCCCGGTCCAAAAGCACGGAGCATAGCCTCTGTAGTTTGCTGAATCTCTTCCACAGGAGCCAATAACCTGGCCGGGTCATAATTACCCTGCAGCGTGATCTTGTCGCCTGCAAACTGGCGGGCCTGCTGCGCTTCTATGCACCAGTCGATACCCAGGCCATGGGCCCCGGTAGCGGCCATTTCGCCCAGGGAAGACCAGGCCCCTTTGGCAAACACAATGGTCGGTACTTCATCTTTGATCGCAGCAACGATCTGGCGGATGTATTGCAGTGAAAAAGTTTCAAAATCCTGTTTATTTAATAAACCGCCCCAACTGTCAAACACCTGCAGCATATCTGCACCTGCGGCGATCTGCCCTTTCAGGTACTCTATGGTAACATCGGTGATCATTTGCAGCAACTGGTGTGCCAGTTTCGGGTTCTGGTAACAAAAGCCTTTAGCCTCATCAAAAGTTTTACTGCCCTTGCCCTGTACCATGTAGCACAAAAGCGTCCAGGGAGCTCCTGCAAAACCGATCAGGGGAACACGGCCGTCCAGTTCTTTTTTGATCATCCTGATGGCATCATACACATATTCCAGGTTACCTGCGGCACCAGCCGAATAGATCCTGTTCAGATCGGCAGCAGTCTTGATAGGCTCCGGCAACAAGGGACCCTGCTTTTCGATCAGCTGGACCTCCATTCCCATTGCCTGGGGCACTACAAGGATATCGGAGAAGAGAATAGCGGCATCTACACCTACTATATCCACAGGCTGCAAGGTGATCTCGCAGGCCAGTTCCGGGGTCTGACAACGTTCAAAAAAGGAATACTTATTTCTTAAGGCAATATATTCGGGAAGGTATCTTCCTGCCTGGCGCATCATCCAGACCGGGGTGCGCTCTGTCTGTTCGCCCAAAAGTGTCCTGATAATAAGATCGTTTTTTAAGTTGTTGTCTCTTCTCATTATATTATAAATTAAAATAGTTTACCACGGCTGCTACTAAAGAGCCTTCGGTAGGCGATTCACAGATCACTACCTGCTTTGCAAAAGGTTTTAAAGCCGCAGCCGTCGTTTTTCCGATGGCAAAGGTAATTGTATTATCGGGAATAATATTATGCTGCAAAAAACTCTCCACGGCAGAGGGACTCAGGAATAAAATGGCCGAAAAGTCCTCCTTTAATACATGAGGCAGGGCCACATTCCGGTACACTTCTATGGCTTTGAAGCTGATTCCTGCATGATTCAGGCCGTCCGGGATCGTGGGCAGGGCCTTATCTCCTTTAAAAAACCATAAAGGAATTGTCTGCTCCGACTGAATAATGGGAATAAGCAATTCTGAAGCATAGGGTCGCGCAATGATGCTGCCAGTATAGGCCAGGTGTTCCCTTACCAGGGCTTCCGTTCTCCCCGCAATACAGTACACCTCATGAAAAACCGGCAATTGCTCCCGGATACGCATCAAAGCCGCTACGGCATTGGCGCTGGTGATGATCACATTTACTTTTTCCGCAGGAGGCAGGTCGATCACAGCAGGGAATTCAATGCGTATAAAAGACCTGGTCACCACGCTTGCTCCTTTATCAGTAAGGTGCTGCAGGTTGGACGCACGGAGTGCTTTGGTGCTTAAGACCCTGATCTCTTTAGACAATTTTCACAATATTTTAAAAAAGCTAAAATACAAACAATTACAGAGCTTTAGAGTTTTTTAGTACTTTTAGGAGACCAAATAAGGAGTATTATGCAGCATAAACCCAATAAAAAAACTTTAGTTATCGGAGCATCAGAAAATCCAAGCCGGTACAGCAACCGTGCCATACATATGTTAAGAAGTACCGGGAATGAGGTTGTTGCCATTGGCGCTCGCCCGGGGACTGTTCTCGATGTGGAATACGGATCTAAGATGATCCCCTTCTCAGATATAGATACCGTAACGCTTTACCTGAACCCAGGTAATCAAAAACCATATTATGATTATATACTCAGCTTAAAGCCCAAACGAATTGTGTTTAACCCAGGCACAGAAAACGAGGAACTGGAACAGCTTGCCGTGCAAAATGGCATCCTGCCCCAGGAAGCCTGTACCCTAGTGATGTTGAGCACGGGTCAGTATTAAGCTGAGACAGTATAACAATAAAAAATGGTTAACACCTCAATTACCGGTGTTAACCATTTTGTATTTATTGCTATAGTCATCTCACTTACCTGCTAAGCCCATAATAAGCTGCTGTCTCCATAACTCAGGAAACGGTATCCGTTCGCCAAAGCATGGTCATAGACGGCTTTCCAGTCGTCACCTATTAAAGCGGAAACCAGTAAGAGTAAGGTGCTTTCCGGCTGGTGAAAATTGGTGATGAGCCCGTTCACTATTTTAAAATCATAACCGGGTGCAATGATGATCTGCGTCTTCACGATCAGCTTATCGGAATGGATAGCTTGCAGGTGCTTCAGCACTGCGCTTATACTCTCCGCTGCCGCTATGGGTGCAAAGCCGGATGCATAAGGCAACCATTGGGTCACGGCAACAGCGCCATTCTCTACAGCAATGCCATTGATAAGCTGCACACCGATCCAATACAGGCTTTCCAGGGTCCTGCAGGAAGTAGTACCTACCGCGATCACCGGCTTTTTATCCCTGAGTTGTTTTTCCAGGACTACCAATTGTTCTTTAGACACTTCCAGCCATTCTGCATGCATTTCATGTGTCTCCATCGTGTCCGACTTCACAGGCTTAAAGGTCCCCGCACCCACGTGTAATGTGACGGATGAAAAGGAAACCCCTTTGGCACTGAGCGATGCTAATACTTCGGGGGTAAAGTGCAGCGAAGCCGTGGGAGCGGCCACACTACCCTCTTCTTTGGCAAAGACCGACTGGTAAGTCGCCTCATCGGCCTTGGTAGCTTCCCTGTTTAAATAAGGGGGCAAGGGTACTTTCCCGGCCAGGTGCAACACTTCGGCAAAACTCAGTTCCGGCTCATTCCAGGACAGTTTCAAGACCCAGGCCCCGTCCTGCTGTTCCAGGCGCTCTGCATGAAGGGTTAAATTATCCTGCTCTAAAACCAGTTGCTGGCCTGCTTTCCACTTGGAAGCGCCGCCCAGGAAGCATTTCCAGTAGACCGCCCCTTTGGTCAACATGGCCGTAGGCACATCGGCATAACGGGTATCCGGCTCCAGGCAGAAGACCTCTACTTTGCCTCCTGTCGGTTTTTTGAACAGTAAGCGCGCATGGACCACTTTAGTCTGGTTGTACACCATTAAAGCATCTCCTGGTAATTGATCCGCGAGGGCTTTAAATTGTTCATCTTTGATGAGTCCATTTTTGTAGACCAGTAGTTTTGAAGCATCTCTTTGGGCCAATGGGAATGTAGCGATCTTATCTTCGGGAAGCAGGTAATTATACGCTTCTATTTTTATATCTTTAGGATGCATGAATCCAATAAAATCTTATTGATTGATGAAAAAGCAGAATACCTCTTTGGGACCATGTACACCGGTCACCAGGGTTTTCTCAATATCTGCAGTACGGCTTGGTCCTGTATTTAAATTGATCATCGATGGCATATTATTGACCCCGTATTTGTTTTGCATCATTTGCAAAGCAATATCTATATCGGGTACAATGTTATGGAGATAAACGACTGCAATATGGACCGGGAAGTAGATAGGTGCCGTTCTCCCGTAATTCTGCCGGCTGCTGAACAGCAGGCTGCCGGTGCGTGCAATTGCGGCTTCGCAGTCGGTGATGCAGGCATCGGTATCTGCATGCCTGAAATTAATTTCCCGCACAAAGTTCAATCCCTGGTGGGTGAGCATACTCAACATTTCGGGCTTGGAACACACCACCTCTTTCCACTGCTTGGCTTCTGCCAGCAGGCGAAGCTGCAGGGCAAAATCAGTTTCATCATTACAGAATACAAACTGCCCACCCGATTGGGTGAACTCAAGCGCAAAGGTCTCTTCAATAGTATCTCTGCTCAGCGGCGCATACAAATTAGGGGCAGGTCCGCTTTCAATTTCCGGGAATGGCTTAGCCACAGATTCCTGTACCAGCGCTTCCCTGATCCTGCGCAATATATTTTCTTTTGCCTTTGAAGTTTTAAATACTGTCATGTGCTCTTTTCGATTCTCGTCCTGCAAAACTACAGATAAAATAGGTCTTAGTACCGGGGATGGAAATTTTTAAGGGTTTGCTGCAAAAATGTTTTATCCAGGTGGGTATAAATTTCGGTAGTGGTGATGCTCTGGTGGCCCAGCATTTCCTGGACGGCCCGCAGATCGGCACCATTTTCCACCAGGTGGGTGGCAAAACTATGCCTTAAGGTATGTGGATAGACATTTTTCTGAATACCGGCTTGCGCCGCCAGCTTTTTGACGATCAGGAAGAACATAACACGGCTTAGTGCAGCGCCCCTTTTATTTAAGAACAGCATATCCTCCTGCCCTTTGACGACAGGCATATGCACCCTTACGGTATCTTTATAGATATTAATATACTTCACCGCATCGTCTCCTATGGGCACGAGCCTTTCCTTATTGCCCTTCCCGATCACCCTGATGTAGCCGACTTCTGAGTACAGGTTGGAGATCTTCAACTGTATCAGTTCCGATACCCTCAGGCCGCTGCTGTACATAGTTTCGAGCATGGCCAGGTTCCTTTGCCCGTCCGGCGTACTCCTGTCGATGGCAGCCAGCATCAGGTTTACCTCTTCGATACTGAGCACATCAGGAAGCTTACGCTGTAGCTTGGGCAATTCGAGGAACAAAGCCGGGCTTTGCTTGATCTCCTGCTCGAGGATCAAAAAGTTGAAAAATGACTTCAGGGAAGAGATCATCCTGGCCTGCGAGGCAGCAGCATACTCTTCCCCATTGATCAATTCGATAAAGGCCAGCAAGTGCGTTAATTCCAGCTCAGTAATACTTAAACCTTCATAGGTCTGCGACAGGAACTGCGACAGGAAGCCTACATCATGCAGATAGGCCTGGACTGTATTTGCAGACAATGATTTTTCTAATTGCAAATAAGCCTTGTACCCGCGGATGAAATTATCAAACATTATGACCTCATTTTATCCAAAAGGTTTCCCAGCAGCATGGTCTCATCTACACTAAGATTTTTACCGACAATCCTTTTCACGCTGCCATAGATCAATTCATGAAGCTCTTTCAGTTTTTCTAGCCCCACACTGGTAATATTGACCAAAACCACTCTGCGATCTGTATCGGAGCTTTCCTTGCTCAATAAACCTTTATCAACAAGCTTGTCGATAATCCGTGTGACATTAGAGGTCTGGTACAGCATTCTTTGCTGGATGGAGGCCACTGTCATAGGCGCTTTGTATCCTTTAACGATACGCAGCACATTATACTGGGGATGAGAAAGCCCCCGCTGCTTGAGCGGATCAATCGTACTTTGCTCTAACCATATTCCCGAATACACAATATTAAGATAGGTTCTATGATATTGATCTTCAATTGGCCGGGATGATTTAATAACTTCTTCTATGTCCATATAAACATATGATTTATTAAAATAAAATAAATAAGGTGTTTTTTTCAAGGTATCAATCGTACAAAAATACCAATTTTCGGGCTAATAGCGTACTTTTGACTATATGAAAGGCAAGCTTATTATTCAAAAGTTGAAAACCTGTTTTGACATCCTGGTAAAAGCAGGGACCGGGTTCGCCGATGACAAAGCTCCTAAACTTAGTGCTGCCTTAGCTTACAATACGATCTTTTCATTACCGCCAATGCTCCTGCTCATTATTGTGGTGGGCGGAACCTTTTACGGAGAGCAGGCCATAACCGGGCAATTGTTCGGGGAATTAAAAGGATTTGTAGGGGCAGACACGGCTTTCCAGATCCAGGAAGTGATGTCTAAAATAAACTTCCAGAAAAACTCAACGGTTGCCACCATCATCAGTGTTGTCATCCTGATTATGGGTGCTACGGGTATTTTTGTAGAGATACAGGATTCCCTGAACATGATCTGGGGGGTAAGGGCAAAAGCCAAAAAGGGCATCATTAAAATCCTGCTGAGCCGCCTGCTTTCCTTTACCATGATCATCGGCTTTGGCTTTTTACTGATCGTTTCGCTGATATTGAATGCCGTGATCCTCGGTTTCAGCGATTTTATTCTAAAACAGTTACCCTTTATCCCGGTCAATATGATCGGTTTTGTGAATACAGGCTTTACGTTTGTAGTATTGCTCGTACTCTTCATGGCGATCTTTAAAATGCTTCCTGATGTAAAGATAAAGTGGCGGCAGGTATTACCGGGAGCTATAGTAACTACCCTGCTCTTCTTTTTCGGCAAGTACCTGATCGGTCTTTACATCAGCGGCAATACAATGGCCAGCTTATATGGCGCAGCAGGATCGGTTATTGTGCTGCTGCTATGGATCTATTTTTCTGCTTTTATTCTTTATTTCGGAGCAGAATTTACCAAGGCATATATTGAACATTTTGGCGGCAAAATAGCCCCCAATTCTTTTGCAGAATACACAGAAAAAATTCTTTTAAAAGAGTATTTAGATAAAGAAGCTGCTGCGCGAACAGCAGACTAAACATAACACACAAATGAACAGTATTAATACAATTTTTAAAGTTCAGATCTTCGGGGAATCACATGGTGCAGGAGTAGGTGTTGTCCTGGACCATGTACCTCCCGGCATTCCCCTGAGCGATGAAGATTTCATCAGCGATATGAACCGCAGGAAAGGCGGACAAAAAGGTGGCACACCAAGGGTGGAAGCGGACATCCCGGAATTGAAGACCGGCGTATTTAAAGGTCACACGACCGGAGCACCGCTGATGATCTGGATTGCCAATGAAAATACCCGGAGCGGAGATTATGAGAAACAGCGTGATGTATTCCGTCCCGGGCATGCCGATTTTGTAGCCAATGTAAAATACCAGGGCTTTGAAGACTTTCGCGGTGGCGGCCATTTCAGCGCAAGGCTCACGGCAGGACTGGTAGCGGCAGGCGTGATCGCTAAAAAAATATTGAGTACTTTTTCCTTTGAAGCAGCGGTGACAGAAGTTGCCGGGCTGACCGATCCTGAAAAAGGCCTGGAAAAAGCTATAGCTGCAAAAGACAGCGTAGGGGGTATTGTTTCCTGCACAATTACAGGTGTACCGGTAGGATTAGGGGAGCCTTTCTGGGACAGCGTGGAAAGCAGGCTGGCACAGGCCATGTTTGCCATCCCGGCGGTAAAAGGCATCGAATTCGGTGCAGGTTTTGAAGCGGCAAGAATGTTTGGCACCGAGCATAATGACACTTACCTGGACCCTGGTGGCAATACGGTCAGCAATCATGCCGGAGGGGTGCTCGGAGGCATCAGTAACGGCAATCCTATTATCTTTAAGCTTGCCATCAAACCTACGGCTTCCACGCCTAAAAACCAGCAGACCTATAACCATGCAAGCGGAGCAGTCGAAGACTTTTCGGTAAAAGGCCGACATGACCTCTGTGTCGCGCTGCGCGCCCCGGTGATCGTGGAGGCGATGGCAGCTTTGGTGATCACAGACTTATATTTCTTAGCTCAATCCAGGAGAGGACCGACAGCAATTTAACCCATATGAATTTTAAAGACCTAGCGCGCATTTTACGTATTTCCAACTTATTGATCATTATAGCCACCCAGCTTTTATGCTGGTTTTTCCTCATAAGGCCATTAAGCAATTTTACGGCAACACCTTTATTCCTGGACTTCCCCCATGCCTTATTGCTGTCTATAGCTACCGCTTTGATCGCCGGGGCCGGGTACATTATCAATGATTATTTCGATGTAAAAATAGATGCCATTAACCGGCCTAACAAATCGCTGATCGGCAAAGACATTAATCCCAGGACAGCCATCTTGTTTCATACCTGCTGCAATGTGATCGGCCTGGCCATCTGCGCCTACCTGGCCTACCAGCTACAGATTAAATCTGTTTTATTGCTGCCGGTAGCTTGTACGATATTACTGTGGTTTTATTCCACGCATTTCAAGAGACAGTTTATTATAGGCAATGTGATCGTTTCTTTACTCACTGCCCTGTCTATACTGATCCTATTGACTTATGAGCCTGCAGCATGGCCCCTGATCAAGCAGCCGTTCCTGGAAAATGCACAAGGGCAGATCAGGCTGAACCCGACCTGGATCCTGATGACTTATAGCGGATTTGCTTTTTTACTGAACTGGATCAGGGAGATCATTAAAGACCTGGAAGATTTTAAAGGAGATGCGGAAGATGGCTGCATCACGATGCCGATCAAGATAGGTATCCAGAAAACCGTCTGGTTTGTACAAGGCTTGCTGGTGCTGTCTATAATAGCACTTGCTTTTGCGGTGTATGAGCTGTTCCTTAAATCCTGGATCATCCCGGGTATTTATATGCTGGCAGCACTCATCCTGCCCCTGGTCTATACTTTAGTTAAAATCCATACTTCTGTCCGGCAGGAACATTTTGCGAAATACAGCAAAATGCTTAAATTCATTATGATCTTCGGTATCCTCACCCTGGTTATTTTTTACTTTTACCAGCTTGCTCTTTAAACTTATTTTATGAAACTTATACTGGCCTCGCAATCGCCAAGACGTAAACAACTGTTGCAGGATGCTGCGCTTAACTTTGAATTGGTGATCGTACCTACGGACGAAT
This sequence comes from Bacteroidetes bacterium 43-16, assembly GCA_001897525.1. Classification (GTDB taxonomy): domain Bacteria; phylum Bacteroidota; class Bacteroidia; order Chitinophagales; family Chitinophagaceae; genus Edaphocola. The sequence continues at coordinate 13,903 of MKTB01000015.1, forward strand.
CTTATCCTGATGAGCTCAAGCGTGCCCTGGTCCCGGAGTTTATTGCTGAAGAGAAAGCACTGGCCGTCTACCGGCATATGGAAGCTGCAGGCACGCTAAGTGCAGAAACGGTGATCCTGGCTGCCGACACGATCGTACTGCTGCAAGAGCAGGTGATCGGCAAACCTAAAGACGCGGCTGATGCCAAACAGATCCTTCGCTCGCTTTCGGGACAGACCCATGAAGTGATCACAGGTGTCTGCATTATGAATACGGCAAAAAAAGAAGTATTTCATAGCCTCACGAAAGTGTGCTTTAATGAAATCACGGATGAACAGATTGACTATTACATCAGCCATTACAAACCTTTTGATAAGGCCGGGGCTTATGCCATCCAGGAATGGATCGGCCTGGTGGGCATCTCGGGCATAGAAGGCGACCTCTACAATGTGATCGGGCTTCCGGTAAATAAAGTGGTGAAGGTACTGGACCGCTTTTCTTCTGCTCCAAAAGTTTAAATTTGCACAGGGTACAAAAATTTCAACCATGAACAAAGTTTCGGCGGCATACATCACGGGAATAGGGATTATTTCAGCCATAGGCAATAATGTGGCAGAAAACCTGGCGGCTTTAGTGGCCATGCAGGCGGGCATAGGACCGGCAGCCTTACTCCGGAGCATTCATGATTTACCGGTAGGTGAGGTGAAGCTCAGCAATGAGGCCTTAGCCGCTAAAAGCAATGCATTAAGCACGTTTCCGCGTACGGCATTACTGAGCATTACGGCCGCCCGGGAAGCCTTCAGTGCTTTCGAGGGCAAAACAAAGGGCTACCGTATCGGGCTGATATCGGCCAATACGGTAGGTGGCATGGACCTTACGGAACAGGAGTATCCTAAAATAAAATCCAGGGAAAAGGTTGCTGCGCGAAACATCAGGTATCATGAAAGCGGCAGCATTACCGAGCTGACGGCAGCGGCTTTAAAACTGGAAGATTGCTGGACAACAACCATCAGCACTGCTTGTTCCTCCTCGGCCAATACGATCATGATGGGCGCGCAGCTGATCGAGCAGGGCAAGATGGATATTGTGATCGCAGGAGGTGCCGACAGTTTATCTAAATTTACCTTGAATGGTTTCAATTCGTTAATGATTCTGGATAAAACATTGTGCCAGCCTTTTGATGAACATCGTCGTGGCTTAAACCTGGGAGAAGGTGCGGCATATGTGGTATTGATGAACGAACAAACGGCCAAAAGCCTGAAAGCAGCGCCAATGGCTGTTGTGAGCGGGTATGCCAATGCCAATGATGCACATCACCAGACGGCTTCTTCGCCTGAAGGGACCGGTAATCAACTGGCCATGAACCATGCGATCCGCCAGGCGGGCATCCTCCCCGGGCAGATAGACTATATAAATCTCCACGGCACCGGTACGAGCAACAATGACAGCTCGGAAGGTATTGCAATAGAAAAAGTATTTGGAACGCAGCAGGTACCGGAAGCCAGCTCTACAAAATGCTACACCGGCCACACTTTAGGTGCTGCAGGTGCTATTGAAGCGGTATTCTCTGTACTCGCTATCCGTGAGCAGAAAGCCTGGGCACACCTGAGGCTGGAAGAAGCGATCAGGGAGCTCAAGTGGCAACCGAATACCTCAATAGTTGACAAAGAAATACAGCATGTATTGTCCAACTCTTTTGGTTTTGGCGGTAATTGCTCTGCGTTGGTGATTTCTAAGGCCGGTCGTTAAATATAGCCTCCAGGGCCTGGGCTTTCAGCCAGACTTCTGCCCATTCTTTTTCTGGATCGCTGTCAATCGTGATGGCACCACCGGTATGGTAAGACAATTCTTTAGTTTGTGCATGATACAACAGAGTCCTGATCACTACATTGAAGTCGAAGTCACCTGCAGGATTGCTGTAACCGATGCAACCGGCATATAGCTCGCGCTTGCTCTGCTCCAGGTCTTCGATCAGTTCCATAACGATCTTTTTGGGTGCGCCCGTCATACTTCCCATGGGGAAAGCGTTCAGGAGGGCTGTAAAAGGGGGTACTTCTTTTCTTAGATCTCCTTCGACAGAAGAGATCATGGTATGCAGGGTGGGAAATGTGTAGACTTCAAATAACTCGGGCACCCTTACAGAGCCTGTTTCACAGGATTTTGCCAGGTCATTGCGCATCAGGTCGGCGATCATCACGTTCTCTGCCCGTTCTTTTTCATCTGCCTTCAATTGTATTTTCAATTGTGCATCTTCTGCTGCATTTTTTGAACGCCTGATGGTCCCTTTCATGGGCTGGGCCAGTAAGCGCCGGCCATCTTTTGCCATAAACCGCTCGGGGCTGGAGCTTAATGCATAAAAATCGCCGGAGCGATACATACAGGCAAAGGGAGCGGGGTTCACCTGGTTCAGTTTTGCAAAACAACCAAAGGGGTCCAGCTCTGTTTGAGAAGCTACAGCACCTACACATAAGTTCAGTTCATAACAGTCGCCTTTACGGATGTGCTCTTTCACCGTTTTTACGCTTTCTATGTATTGCGCTTTGTCCCATAACCTGTTGAAACGGGGTTTGCCCGATGATTCAAAATCAATACGGGCTTCACTATCCAGGATTTGCCGGAAGATTATTTCCGGGCTTAATGCATTGCTTTCAATATGCAGTTCTGTACTGCGATAGGGCAGGTACAGAACGATCTCCGGTTTGAAAAACTGGAGGGCTTCATTATGAAACCAGGCGATATGTTCGCTCTTAAGGTCTTGATAAAGCCGGTTTTTAAAGTCATAATTGATATGCCCGAACAGCCATTCTTTCCCGAAAGCTGCCGTTATTGCTTCCGGATCGCTGTAGATCTGCTGCACACCGGCCCCTACCAGCAGCTCATACCGGTTAAAAAGGTTCTGGTATTGGTTGTTATCCAAATACGCAAAAATGCCGAACTGTCTTAACCAGTTCAGCATTTTTATTTTCAGCCGCGGCAGATCATCGCAGCTTATCTCAAATTTTTGAATCAACTTCAAAACGAGGGGATAACATTAAAAATCATCATCATCAAAATCGTCGAAATCGTCGTTTAAGAAGTCGAGGTCTTCGTCGAAATCATCAAAATCGTCGTCTTTAGAAGAGGATTTCTTTTTACCCGCAGATTTTTTAGATTTTGGCATTTCAAATTCTTCAAAATCGGGATCGGTAAATTCATCTTCTTCTTTGTAAAAATCATCTTCTTCACTTTCATCATCATCATCCTCATCGTCGTCATCATCACTTGACTTCTTTTTAGATGCAGATTTGGCGGCTACTTTTTTCTTTGGAGTCTCGTCCAATTCGTCTTCTTCCAAATCATCATCTTCTTCTACTTTTTTAGAGGAAGCGGCTTTTTTTGTAGCAGTCTTTTTAGGTGCTGCTGCCTTTTTAGAAGCTCCGTTCTTTCCAGAATTAGAATTGCTTGTGGTCATTTCTTATTTTATATTTTTTACAGAATCTCTTTCGTACAAAATTCAATAATACTTGTGAATTTTCAAAAGCAAATTTTATGTGTTTTGAATAATTTTCCAAAACAAAAACATAATTTTTTTTATCCCATTAAACTTTCTGTCCATTTGGTGCATCTATAGAAAGTATATTCCTAATTTGCAATATTTTCCTACCTGGTGTTAGAAGATTTGTAAATTGTCCGGAATGTAAAAAGATTTTTTGTTTGTTAATTAAAAAAATATATTTTTGTATATGTAAAGTAGTCCGGCTACTGCTACATCTAAACCCAAAATTTGAATATGAAAATACTTTACAAAATAATTTTTCTTTTGAGCCTCTCTCTTGCAGGAGCTTCATATAGTGCTGATGCACAAAGCAATGAACAACAAAGGATTTATAGCAACGGAGCAGATAAACGATTTACTGCTTACCCGACTCCGGCCAGCAATGTTGTTTATTTCAAACTATCTGCTACCCTGCGTGCCGAAGCTAAAACGGTTGAACTCGTTAGTGTTATAGGCAGAACAGTAGCTGTTCAAAAGATTAACGCAAATGACAACGATGATATTGCCTTCAGCAATTTAAATCAACTTCCGGAAGGAGTTTATGTTGGTGTAACCAAAAATGCAGACGGGAAAGTTTTACAAACTACCAAGCTCATTATCCAACGATAATAGATAAACCTAATTTTTTTTCTAAACGGAAGCCTTAAAGCTTCCGTTTTTTCATTATTTTTCAATTTGAAATTAAGTACGCAATTTTACATTGATACCTTGCTAAAATTTCAGTGTTGTAAACGGGGAATTATATGAACAGAATATTATATACTCAGATAGACGAAGAAGGGGAAAAGAAACTCATCCTGAGACAGTACAGGGCCTTACTGAAAGCGCTTAAAGAACGCATCAAGAAGGGAGACCGTAAGCTGTTGAGGAGAGCATTTGAGATGTCTGTGGATGCTCATAAAGAGATGCGCCGGAAGTCCGGGGAGCCTTATATCTTACACCCCCTGGCTGTAGCCCGGATCACGGTAGAAGAGATAGGCCTGGGCGTTACCTCTGCCATCTGTGCACTATTGCATGATGTGGTAGAGGATACTGAAATCACGCTGGAAGACATCAGCCAGGAGTTTGGCAGCGCCTATGCGCGCATTATAGATGGCCTCACGAAGATCAGTAATGTGGTGGAGTTTAAGAACGGCGTGTCGATGCAGGCTGAGAATTTCCGGAAAATATTACTGACACTGGCCGAAGATCCCAGGGTGATCCTGATCAAGCTGGCCGACCGCTTACACAATATGCGTACCCTGAGCAGTATGGCGCGTGAAAAGCAAATGAAAATTGCTTCTGAAACCACCTATATCTATGCTCCGCTGGCCCATCGCCTGGGTCTATACGAGATCAAGTCTGAGCTGGAAGACCTGAGCTTAAAGTACACTCAGCCTGATGTCTATATCGACATTGCCCGGAAGTTAAAGGAAACGAAGAACAACCGGACAAAGTATATCAAGGAGTTCATCAAACCGATCAAGCAGGAACTGGAAATTTCCGGCTTCACCTTTGAAATATATGGCCGCCCGAAATCGGTACACTCTATTTACAATAAGATAAAAACGAAAGGGGTCACTTTTGAAGAAGTGTTTGACCTGTTTGCCATCCGCATCATCCTGGACAGTGACCGGGAGCATGAAAAAGAGGATTGCTGGCGTGTCTACTCTATCATCACCAATTTTTACCATCCCAGTACAGACCGTTTAAGGGACTGGATCTCGGTACCTAAGGGAAATGGGTATGAAGCGCTGCACACTACGGTAATGGGCCCCGGAGGCCGCTGGGTAGAGGTTCAGATCCGCTCGAAGAGGATGAACGAGATTGCGGAAAAAGGGCTTGCGGCACACTGGAAATACAAAGAAGGCTCTCAGCAGGAAAGTAAACTGGATGATTTCCTGAAACATATTGGTGAGGTACTCAGCAGCTCTGATGCCGATTCTTTAGATTTCCTGCAGGACTTCAAACTGGATCTGTTTACCGAAGAGATCTATATCTATACCCCTAAGGGAGAGATGAGGGTCTTACCTAAGAACGCTACGGCCATTGATCTTGCCTTTGATATACACTCAGAACTGGGGGCAAGATGTATCGGGGCCAAGGTCAATTATAAGCTGGTGCCTATCAGCTATGTGCTGAAGAGTGGCGACCAGGTAGAGATCATTACCTCCGGCAAGCAAAAGCCATCTGAAGACTGGCTGAAATTTGCCGTTACGGGTAAAGCCAAATCCCGGATAAAATATTATTTAAAAGAGGAGAAACGCCGTATCTCGGAAGATGGAAAAGCGATTGTCGAGCGCAAGCTGAATGGCCTGGGTATGAAGCCCAATACGCATAACATCAACGAGATGGCCGCTTTTTACAAATTCCCCTCTCCGCTGGACCTGTATTATGCAGTGGCAGTAGGGAATATAGACCTGGCTGCTTTAAAAACATTCACGATCAACGGGGATAAGTTTTATCAACCGGTGAAGCAAGTGGTCAAAACGGAAAAAGCACATCCTCATTTAAGTTCCGACATCAGCGAGGACTTAAAATCACCTAAAGGATCAGAGCTCATCATCTTCGGAGAAAGTTCTGATAAGATCCTGTATAAATTAGCTTCCTGTTGCCAGCCGATACCGGGAGACGATGTCTTCGGTTTTGTCTCTTCGGGTGAAGGTTTAAAAGTGCACCGCTACGATTGTCCGAATGCACAAAGTATGCTGGCCAACTTTGCCCACCGTATCGTTAAGATCAAATGGGCCAAAAACAAAGAAATATCTTTCCTTACCGGTGTACGTATCATCGGGCTGGATGATGTGGGCATCGTGCAGGGCATTACCCATGTGATCACTACAGAAATGCGCATCAATATGCGCTCTATCAGCATTGATTCGCAGGATGGTGTTTTTGATGGTACGATCAAAGTTTTTGTAAAGGATAAAGAAGAATTAGACTTACTTTGTACCAAGCTGGAAAAAATTTCCGGTGTACAGAAAGTATTGAGATTAGAAGAAGAAAATTAATGATACCGGTTAAAGACAACGATCACAGTCCTGTTTGTATAGCTGCTGCCCTCCCCTTTCCGCCCATTAGTTGGTGGAAAGCTGCGCTGCAGCACAAGACGATCTGGCTGGACCCTTTTGAAAATTTCCAGAAAATGAGCTACCGGAACAGGTATTACCTGGCCGGGAAAGAAGGAAAGTCTATGTTGAGCATTCCCTTGCTGAAAGGGCGCAATCAGCACCTGGCCATGGGAGATATGGGCATCTCCTATGCAGAAAACTGGCAAAAAAATCATTGGCGCACCCTGCAAACTTTGCTGGGCAATGCTCCTTTTTTTGAATACATAGATTATCAGTTATTCCCTTTTTTCGACCAGGAAACACCCGGCCTTTATCATTGGAATAAGTCCAGCATTGAATGGGCAAACCGATTCTTAGGCCATCCTTTACTGATCAAAGAAACTGATCAATACATCCCACATACTACTGAAGGCATTATTGACCTCCGGGACAGCATCCATCCCAAATCGCTCATCGCACCACAAGCAGCCTACTACCAGGTATTCCAATCAGATGCCGGGTTTATAGAGGATTGCTCGATCCTGGACCTTATCTGTTGCGAAGGCAAAAATGCAATTAATATACTGCTCAGCCCCTAAAATTTAATTATTATTTCACATTATATTGTGAAATAATAATTTTTTACATATCTTTACGAGACCCTAATCACTTTTAAAGATGAAGTATCTGTACACCCTTGCAATGCTTCTTAATTGTGCGTTTGCATATGAAGCCAATGCCCGCCAGGCTTTGAGCTTTGCGGAGAATAAAGGTCAGTGGCATGCAAATGCATTATATAGAGCAGAGATCCCCGGTGGGGCCATGTTTATTTCCAATACCGGCCCGGTATATTATTTTGCGAGCCAGGAGGATCTTGATAATATTCATGAACAGGCCCATGAACACCCGGAACTGGATTTCGGGCAATCAAAAGTAAAAGTGCATGCCTATGCGCTACAGTTTATCGGATCAAATCCAAGCCCGGTAACGATCTCAAAAGAAAAGATCAGCTATTACGAGAATTTTTTTGTGGGCAATGATGCCTCCAGGTGGGCCAGCCAGGTGCAGCATTACACGCGTATTGAACAGCAAAATGTCTTTGACCAGATTGACCTGGTCTATTATGCAAAGGAAAAATCACTAAAATATGACTTTATCGTAAAGCCGGGAGCCGATCCCGGGAAGATACGTTTAAAAATGGATGGTGCTCAGCTGGCGGTAAATGAACGGCAGCAATTAGTGATCACCACTTCTGTGAATACGGTCATAGAAGATGCTCCTGTAGCCTTCCAGGTGATCAAAGGCGAAACACTTTTTGTGGATTGCAGGTATTATGTAAACCAGGACATCATAGGTTTTGAAACGGGCAGTTATAATGCCGCTTATCCTCTGATCATCGATCCGGCCCTCATCTTTGCCACTTACTCTGGTGCGCAGTCTTCCAGCTTTTATTCTTATACTTCTACATTTGACTATGACGGCAATACCATTATTGCTGCATTGGGTTTTGGTATGGGCTGGCCCACACAAACGGGTGCTTATGACATCACCTTCAATATGGCTACCGATGTGGCTTTGATGAAGATCAACGGAACAGGCAGCAACCGCCTCTTTGCTACTTATCTCGGTGGCAATTTAGCCGACCTTCCGCTCTCGCTTTCCTCCGGTAACAGTAACCATATTTACCTGGTAGGAAATACGCAATCCACGGACTTTCCCACTACGGCCAACTGTATTCAAGCTACTTTCGGTGGAGGTAATAATGATATTTTCATTGCTAAAATAAGCCGTGACGGCACACAATTGCTGGCTTCCACTTATCTCGGTGGGAGTGCCTCTGACGGCTACAATATTTTTGCCCCGATTGGCGGCGGCAACAGTTCACCTTCGGTATTGAAGTTTAATAAACACGACCATTCACTCTGGTTCACCTCAAGCTCTGCAAGCAGCAATTTCCCAACAACAGGCAATGCCCTGCAAACGACACAGTCACATAACGGGCCTTTGCTGATACAGGTAGATACTAATCTGACCCAGTTGCGGTACAGTACTTTTTTCAACATAAATGCCTCTATGTTTTTCAATGACCTGAAGATCAGCAATGCGAACCAGCTTTACCTTTGTGGCAGTAGTACAGCGAGCAATATAGGCACTGCCAATACATTAAACCCGGGCTTCCAGGGTGGCGGTTCAGATGGCTTTGTGATGAAATTCAATGCAAACAATAAGAGCATTACGGCTTGTACTTACCTCGGTACGGCCAGCAGTGACGTGGCGCTTAAGCTTGCCATTACGCCCAACCAGCAGCGGATCTTCGTAACCGGTACCAGCCTGGGCAATTATCCCGTCACGGCCAATACTTATACACAACCCAATTCGTATAACTATATCCAGTCTTTAGATTCTAACCTTGCGCTTAATCTTGGTGCCTGTAATTTTGGCGGCACGGGCTATCTCTACACTTCAGATATGTTTGTGAGCAACTGTAGCGCCCTGGGTATCGCCGGGATCAAAAGTGGCAATACCTTCCCGCTTACGCCTGATGCTTATGCCAATACCGGGGAATTCTGGTTTGGCAATTTTGACCTTAATCTCTCCGGCCTTGTCTACGGCACTTGTTACGGTTATGGCGGACATACCCATAACGGCACTTTTAATTTTGACACTGCCGGTAATATTCATCATTCGGTATGTGACATGGGCGGCTCTTTTGTAACCACAACCAATGCCTGGTCGCCTACGAAACAAACGGGGGGGTATGATATGATCAGTTTTAAGTTTGACATGGCTACGGTGGACAAATTGCTGTCTTTTGCTTTATCTCCTTCATCTAAAGACACTGCCTGTGCTCCCAACCTGGTCACTTTTGTCAACAATAGTTATAATTACAATACTTATCACTGGGATTTTGGCAATGGCAGCACTTCTACCTTGTTTGAACCTTCTGTAAACTATACCCTTCCCGGTGTTTATAAAGTGGTGTTGACGGGCCATAATATAGCCTGCAATTTTGAAGACAAGGATTCGATGTATATCATGGTCAAGCCCAACCAGATCATCAAACCTTATGTGCATGACACACTGATCTGTAGCCATGAAGGGCCGGTCACTATGGGCCTGGACAGCATAAGTCCGGCTTACTTAAGCAATTACTACACCTTAGACTGGCAACCTCATCATGCTATTGCAGGCCAGTACAATGCCTCATCGGCAACGATCAATCACAAAATAGCCCAAGAAGTTTTTATACATATCAACGGGATCAATAATGACAGTTTATGTATTACGGATACTTTTGTAAAGGTAAAAGTGAACTACCAGGACAGCTCCGCTGTGCATCTCCAACCCCAGTATGCCGAGGTCTGTAGGGGAGATTCGGTGTTGATCAGCGCCTCAGGAGGCGTTCACTATGCCTGGACTCCGACCACTTACCTGAAATTTTTCAATGATTATACGGCTTATAGTACACCCGCTGCACCGATCACTTACCTGGTACGCATTACTGATAGCCTGGGCTGTATTTATGAGCGCAGCAGCAGGTTGAACTTCCTGGAAAGAGACCGGGTAGAAGCCGGGCCAGACCAGGTGGTCAAGTTCGGGGAACCGGCCCAGTTGCATGGCATTACCAATAGCCAGAATTTCTACTGGCTGGTGGATAGTGTACCTTGCTTCCACAACCAGGCAACTCCGGTGGTTTACCCTGCAGATACCAGCCTGTATTACCTGGTGGGCGTAAACAGCAGCGGCTGTACGGAAACGGACTCTGTTTTTGTCTATGTCAATGAGCTTAAGGTGCCTAATGTCTTCTCGCCGAACGGAGACGGGCTGAATGATGACTTTTTCCCTATTCCTTATAATGATTATATGGAGATTGTCAACTTCTCTATTTATAACCGCTACGGGCAGCGTGTTTTCTATACCAGCAAACTACGTAAGGCCTGGGATGGCCGGCATAAGGAGCGCCCTGCAGACCTGGGGGTTTATATGTATCATGTGGAATATAAAATAGGTACCAAGACTTATCATTTAAAGGGAGATGTTACCTTGATCCGTTAAGCGTTTACTGTCCCCTTGTTGCTTCGACAGGCTCAGCAGGACACTTCTTCGTATGGCTAGCTCAATAGGCATCAATGCGCTTTGTCACCCTTATCTGTTAAAGGCTTAACCATAGAAAATTGCCAATTCCAATGCCTGTTACGACCTTTTTTTAATAACAATTTACTGGTTGACACACAAGAAGAGAGGAACATTGATGAAATGTTCCTCTCTTAATATAGTATAGCTTGAAAAAATTCGTTTAGGAATGCAGGACTTTCAATTTTACCGTCTCCACTTTGGTAGGGGTTGCTAATAAGATATCAAACTCGATCTTATTGATAATGATCTTGGCATTCTGCTTGGGGATGGTAGTATAGTTTTTAATGATGTAGCCGGAAAGGGTTTCTGTATCATCCTCATCCATATTGATCCCATATTTATTCCTGATATAATCCAGCTTAAGCCTGCCGGAAAAGATGTATTCGTTTTCTGCGATCTGGCTTTCGGTATAGTCCTGGATGTCGTATTCATCCCGGATATCTCCAAAGATCTCTTCCAGCACATCTTCCATGGTCACCACACCTGCGGTTCCACCAAATTCATCTACCACCCAGGCGATGCTCTTGCGCTCTTTGGTAAACAGGTGAATCACGTCTATGGCATTCATGGTCTCGGGGACGGTGGGGATATTGTGCAGTATTTCACGAATTGTTTTGGGCCTTTTTCCCAATTCTATATGGTGTACATAGCCGATGACGTGATCAATATCACTTTCATAGATAATGATCTTGGACTGTTTTGATTTCACGAAGGCATCCCTGATCTCCTGCGGGCTGCTGTTGGCATCCATAGCCAGGACTTCATTCCGGGGTATCAGGCATTTTCTCACCTTAACCTGGGACAGATGGATCACTTTCTCAAACAGTTCTTTATTCAGCTTCTCATCATCATTGTGCCCCTGGAGCGTATTGCGCAAAAATAAATTGGCATCTACCCGCTCAAAAACGGGTTGTTTCCTGGGCACTTTAATGTTGAACAGGTACAAAAGGATCACTTCGGAAAGGCGTACAAAAAAATTGGCCAGGGGATTGGTAAACCGGATGATGAAATTCATGAGCCTGGCCCAATAGCCCAGGCTGCCTTCGGGATTGGTCTCAAATACTCTTTTGCCAAAATAACTGATGCTGCTCACCAGGATGGCGGAGGCCAGGATCCAGTCGATAATGAGCTGGGTGTATTCAAAATCCCTCAAAGCTTCGGGTAAAAAACCGACCAGCCAGCCTGTAACTACATGCAGGGAGAGACAAAAACCGATGAGGGAGACATAAAAAGCAATATTGGTAGCCGCCCAGAAGCGCTCCGGTTGTTCAAAAAAGCTGCCTAACAAAATGCCGTTGCCTTTCTGTTGCTTTCTTTTTAGTTCTATCGTCAGGCGGTTCGCCGCAAAATAGGCAAACTCCAATCCCGTCATGACGATAACGAAAAATAAAAAAAATAATAATAAGCCACCTGAAATGATCAAGGTCAATTGTGTAACATCCATAGACTGAATACTGATTTAAACCTTAAGTGTTTAGGGTAAAGATAAAAGATAATTTTCAGAAAGCAGGATTAAAAAAGCAGCTTTCCCGGCCTATACTCATTGATTTAGTAATTAATATATTACCTTTGCTTCCCAATTTTAAGAACATGATCAGTCGTAGAAACATCAGAATTAAAGTAATGCAGGCACTTTATGCATTAGAAGCCTATGCCCAGACAGACTTTCCCGATAAGGACAGCCTGAGAAAAAAAGGCTTGCAGGTGTTGACCGAAAAGTTCAACAAAGCCTCGGAACTATTCAACATTTCTATGCTTTACCTGGCACAGATCATGCAATATGCAGAAACGGATGCCCGGCAAAGATCGTCTAAATACCTCCCCAGCGAGGCAGATAAGAATGTAAATACCAAAATCTCCGGTAATACTTACCTGTGGCAATTGCTGGAAAATGATACGTTTAAAGAGCGTATTGCTGAAGACAAGCTGGAAGGTAAAATGGAGCCTGAAAGGGTGAAAAAGATGCACCAGTCTTTGGCCGCTCAGGAGGTGTACCAAACCTACCTGGAAACAGAAAGCAGGGAAGCTGCCAGCGAAAAGAAGATCATGCAATACATCTGGAAGCATGAGATGTTGCAAAACGAAGATTTCCAGGAGTACATGACCGATACTTTTGATGGCTGGGAAGATGATAAAGATATGACTATCATGCTGGTAGAAAACTTTTTCAAAAACCCGAAGCAAATCAACTTCTTACAGTTTATTTCTGCTGAAAAGAATGAATATGCCCGTAGCCTGCTGACAACTGTGATCGAAAAGGAGGAGATCTTAATGGAACTGATCGAGCCTAAATTGAAGAACTGGGATGCGGAGCGTGTCGCCTCTATAGACCTGATCCTTTTAAAAATGGGTATTACGGAATTTTTATTTTTCCCGACCATCCCTACAAAGGTGACGATTAATGAGTATATAGAAGTTGCGAAACAATACAGCACGCTTCAAAGTGGCCAGTTTGTGAATGGTGTACTGGACAATACCCTGAAGGAACTGACCCAGGAAAACAAGATCAGGAAAATAGAACGTTCCAAAAATTAAGCATCTCTAAACACATCTTTTCTTTATATTTACAAGCTATGAGCGGTTTGAAAAATTTATTTATTACCCTATCGGGCTTGTGTGTTGCCTGCAGCATAGGAGCCTGTAACCTGAGTGCTATTGAATCAGGTAAAGGAGCTATCGTATTAGGAGATTCTTCCACTATAGTCACCGAAAATGATTCTCAATACCTGGAAGATGCGATCATCGACCTGGAAGACAGTACACTGAAAGATAATGTAAGGAGTAATGAAGACAGCTTTAATAATGTGGCCAAAGCACAGCAGCTTGCGCAACAGCAAAAGCAGGATTCTATAGCCCGGCTAAAAGCAGCAGAAGAGAAGCAAAAAGATGCGGATGCCACAGCAAAGAAGAAAGAGGACAAGCGCAAACAGGAAGAGAAAGACAAGAAAAAGAACGTAAAAGACAAGAAACAGACCGCCAGCCAGAAGAAGAAAGCAGAAGAAGATAAAAAGAAAAGAAGAAGATAGTTTTTTTCATATTGACCCTCAGCAGTGCATCAAAGTTTCATGAGCAAAGTAATCGTCTTCATCTTATTATTTTGGGCAATGGCCGCTATCTCTGCCCGGGCACAATCGGCTGTTCCGATTGTGGCCAAGGAAGACTCTTTAGAACGATTGGAAGCATCGGATGCCTATAAGCAACATCTAATTGATTCGGCCCAGCTGGCAGCAAGCTCCCAGGCCCAGATCGACAGCCTGTTCCGCGATCATGATGCGATCACAAAAACGCTTAAGGCAGAATCGATCAAAGCTTTGGAAGCAGAAAAAGCCGGTAATGAAAAGACGCTGAAAGCTTTAAAGGCAGAAGAAACGGAACTTAAGAAAGAACTGGCGAAGGAGAAAAAGAAGACGGAAAGCTGGTTCAATAAGCAAATGAAGAAGTCCATGAGGAAAACAAAGTCTGAAGACAGCACTGAAGAATAGACATTAAAACTTTTCACATAAGTTATTGTTGACAAAAATAGCAATGAGCGCATCCCGTTCATTGCTATTTTTGTAATAAGTAAAATATTCTGTGAACCACTTATATGCTATAGTAGATATTGAAACTACCGGCGGGCAGCTGGCCTCCGGCAGCATTACCGAGATTGCTATCCTGATCCATGACGGGCAACAGGTCGTCCAGCGTTATGAGACCCTGATCAGGCCCTTCTACTCCATCCCTCGGTTTATCTCTGTACTCACCGGGATAGATGATGAAATGGTGAAGAACAGTCCCACCTTTGAAACAGTGGCCGAAGAGATCTATGAGCTATTAAAAGATAAGATTTTCGTGGCCCATAATGTCAATTTTGACTATAGTTTCCTCAAACATCATTTAAACGCCTGCGGCTATAACTTTAATGCGCCCAAGCTATGTACGGTAAGGCTAAGCCGTAAAATATTCCCGGGCTTAAGGTCTTATAGCCTGGGTAACATTTGCGCTTACCTGAATATTGATATTGCCAACCGGCACAGGGCAGGCGGTGATGCGGATGCTACGGCAGTACTTTTCCAAATGTTGCTGGATCATGATACGGAGCAGGTGGTCGCTAAGCAGTTAAAAAGGAACTCGGGAGAACAATACCTGCCGCCTAACCTGCCCAAAGCGGCATTGGATCAGCTTCCGCAACAACCCGGCGTTTATTTTTTCCATGACCAGAAAGGTAAGGTCATCTATATAGGGAAGGCCGTTAATATACAGAAAAGGGTAAAATCGCATTTCACGGGCAATAAGATCACCAGGCAAAGACAGGATTTCTTAAGAGACATCCATGACATCAGCTTCGAATGCTACCCTACTGAGCTTATGGCCCTGGTGGCTGAAGCGGTGGCGATTAAAAAATCCTGGCCTAAATACAACCGTGCTTTAAAAGGTCATGAACCTAAATACGGATTGTTCAGCTACCTCGATCAAAATGATTTCAACCGTTTGATCATTGGCAAATACAATAAAAGTATGGTACCCCTGCGTAGTTTTCACGATCTGCATGGGGCCAGGATGTTTATGCACCAGCTCACAGAAACATATGATTTGTGTCCAGAACTGTGTAAAATAGGGGATTGCCCGGTTTGCAAAGCTGAGCCGGACAGTATTCATAAAGATGCGGAGGCCTACAATAAACGGGTCGCTCAGGCATTGGAAGAGGACCGGAATGCACAAAAGTCATTTTTCATCAAAGGCAAGGGAAGGCAAGAGGATGAGTATAGCCTCATCTGGGTAGACCCGGGGGCTTTTTATGCCATGGGCTATCTACCGGCAGACAGCAGCTTCAGTACTGCCGAAGAGGTGGTGCCCCTGTTGCAAGCTTTTGAGGGCTCTCTTTATATTGTTCAATTGCTAACTAAGTATGCAAAAGAGCATCCCAAACAGGTAATCTATACTGATCTTTAAAATCCATCGACTACATCTTATTCGCGCGGGATAAGGAATATATCCTCCTAAACCTATTGAAGTAATGTGAGAACGGCCTTCGACCGGGCTGCGACTGACATCAGACTTCCTGGCGGAGGCATGAAAACCTATAAGGTTTTTGAAACCTTATAGGTTTTGTACACTTTAATAAGGCCCTTTCCTGACTGCTTTTTCCGGTACAGGCCATTCCTTTTGCTTTCCGGTCTTGATGTCCACCGGCATTTTGATCCTGCTGCGGTCCAGCGGCTGTGGCTCTTCACAGGCCATATACACGAGCATGGCTACCAGCATCGCATTTTTCCGCAACTCATCAAAAACGATCTTATCATAAGTATCTCTTTGCGTATGCCAGGTATAAAGGCGGTAATCCCAGTCATTGGAAGAGGCCAGGTAAAAGGCCGGTATGCCTCTTGTAATGAAAGAAATATTGTCTGAGCCTCCGGCATCCGGCACAGCCGGGTAAGTCATTTTAAACTCATCCTTAAGAGCCGGGGGCAGGTAGGCGATCCATTGTTCAAAAAAAGCATAGGCATTGATGAAGCCCTGGGTAGCTACGGTATTGATCTTCCCGGTACCATTGTCATGGTTAAAGACCATGCTGATCTTATCCAGCAGTTCGGGGTGGTCTTCTGTAAAGGCACGGGAGCCGTTCAGGCCC
Source organism: Bacteroidetes bacterium 43-16 (assembly GCA_001897525.1). Lineage (GTDB taxonomy): Bacteria > Bacteroidota > Bacteroidia > Chitinophagales > Chitinophagaceae > Edaphocola. The sequence goes on from MKTB01000015.1 coordinate 30,194, forward strand.
TGCTCTTCGCTGCCCCAATGCCCTACCATGATGGTGCGTTTGGGATTAGGATACACCTTTTTCAATATCCTCATGGCTTCCATCATGGTCAGTACCCCCGTACCATTATCGGTTGCCCCGGTCCCGGCATCCCAGGAATCAATATGTGCCGACAGCAGCACAATTTCATCCGGCTTTTCGCTGCCCTTCATCACAGCCATTGAATTATAGGCCGGCACCATTTTACCCCATTTAGAAGTAGTCCTGATGCGCAGTTTAGGGATCGTACCATTTTGAGCAAGGCGTACCAGCAGGTTATAATCTTCCAGGCCCATCTCTACGGCAGGGATCTTTTGGGTGCGTGCTGCAAAGATCTTCAAAGCGCCCCAGCCACCGGTCCAGGAACTGGAAATAATGCCTGCCGCGCCTGCTGTTTCCAGCCTGGCGGGTAAAGTGCGTGCGGTGAAGCCGGTGTTTTTAATCCTTTTCTGCCAGGCTGCGGTTTCTTGCAAGCGTAGCTGTGCCACGCTATCTGCGCCTGCTTTACCGATATAGGCTTCATAAGTACTCAGCGGTCTCCCGGAACTTTGCGGTTGTGACACCAGGACAAATTTACCTTTTACTGAAGGCAGCATACGGTCAAAAGATAGTGAATCGGGAGCATCGGGTAATAAAATGATCTCCGCTTCGGCAGCCTGCTTCATATCGGGACACCAGGCCAGCTGGGTAGCTTCCAGCGTTTTGGGCCAGGGATATAAAAGATCTATATGCGCAAATTCTCTTTGCCAGGATTGCCATTCTCCCCACTGTTCGTTATAGGCTTCTATGCCCCAGTTTTTATATTGACTGGTCACAAAATCATGGGCCAGCTGCATCTGGGGGGAGCCTGCCAGGCGTGGCCCTATCACATCCAGGAAATGGTGTGCTAGTTTTTCTAAATGAGTAGCGGCCATGCCTTCCTCGTAAATAGACTGGAATGCCTGCTTATAATTTTGCGCCTGCAGGGACAAGCCTGAAAAGGAAAGCGCAACAGCGCATAAAATTTTCTTCATTGCGAATACAGATAAGGATGGAGGCTAAGTTAATAAAAATAAAAATGTAGATAAGCTTAAAGCTCATCTACATAAAATTTATTCGAAGCAGCAGAGGCTACGCTTTGATTAACGGGATAATTCTTTAAGCTGCTCTTTTTCTTTTGTACTTAATGAATTATATCCTTTTTTATTGATCTTATCCAAAAGCTCATCCAGTTGCGCTTCTTTCCGCGTACGGTTGACATTAAACTCTTCATCCATCGTCAGTTTCGTGTCTGTCTTTTTGGTAAATACTTCGGGAAGTCCCGACTTATTTTTACTTCTTCGGTACAGGTATATACAACCCAACAAAACAAATAAGACAGTAATAATAGAGTAAATCATAACACAAATATTCTAGTGCAAATAATTATTTGAATTTAAACCTGAAAATACATCATTTAGTTCTATTGAAAAAAAACTAAGTTACACTTGCGCTCCTGCGTCTATTGTTTTAGATTTATCTTAACCTGATCAACCAAAGCTATATGTTCCAAAGAAAGTTGCTCTTATCCGTTCTTTTTTGTGCTGCATTAAATGCTACCGCCCAGGAGCGCAAATTTAAGCCCTTACAAATTGACGTGAATATTGCAGGTGTAGGTGTAAAAACAACGTATCACCTGGGCAATAAATTTGAGCTGGATGCCGGTATTGGTTATGGTTTATCGGTAATAGGCAGCATCCATCGGGTGAATTACGTAAAGCCTGCAAATACTGAAAGAGGGCGCGATGCCTGGCTTCCCGACATTTATCATAGCCCTTATCTTAAGCTGGGCACCTTGTATCAATTTGCCACATCAAAAAGCCCTAAGCCTTCTATCGGGTATACCAAACTACAGTATACCGGCTGGCTACCTGCTACGAATCTGTCGAGTAAAGAGTATCCCACACTGAGCTACCAGCACAGGCTGGCCCTAAAAGCGGGCTTCAGGAAAGCGCTCAACCAGCGCCAGACCAGGAGCATCAACCTGGAAGCCGGGGCAGCACTCTGCGCCAATTACAACCTGAGCTTTATCAGCGCAGGTCCGCAGTTCAACATTAATTTTATCAGCGACTTATTCACCGGGCGTTAAATAAAATCCTTTAACATAAGCTTGATTTTATCGTATTTTGCACATTATTATTTGTATTTAAATATTGGCATGGGCGTAAAATCAAAATTAACCCTGGTAAGCTTCTTTCAATTCTTTGTATGGGGCGCATGGCTGACCACCTTAGGTTCTTATGGATTCGGATTTAAAAAATGGACGGGAGAGGAATTTGGTATTGTATTCTCCACGATGGGCATAGCCGCCATTTTTATGCCTACCCTCATGGGTATCGTGGCCGATAAATGGGTCAATGCAGAGCGCTTATATGGCACCTTACATATATTGTATGGCATCTCCCTGATGTTCCTGCCCTATATTGACGATCCTACTATTTTCTTCTGGGTATTACTGATAGGAATGTGTTTTTACATGCCTACCCTTGCCCTGAGCAATGCTTTATCTTATGCTATCCTCAAAAAGGACGGACAGGATATTGTCGGCATCTTCCCTAAGATAAGGGTATGGGGTACGGTAGGCTTTATCTGTGCCATGTGGATCACCAACCTGTTCAGCGATCCGCAATCTCCCCTGGCCTTTGGTTATGAAATGGGAACAAAGCTGTCTCAACTCACCGGACAAGCCATCAACAGCAACCAGTTTTATATTGCCGCAGTCGTAGCTATACTGTTGGGCTTGTTTGCCTTCAGCCTGCCGCCAACGCCTCCGCAAAATGTAAATACAGAAAAAAAATCCATTGCACAGGTCTTAGGCCTGGACGCATTTAAACTGTTCAAAAATTATCAATTCGCTCTGTTCCTGGTTTTCTCCCTGTTCCTCGGCGCTGCCCTGCAGCTGACCAATATGTATGGAGATACCTATATCAAGGATTTTGAACACCTGCCTCAATATGCCGATTCGGCCGTGGTGCGGTATTCTACCATCATTGTTTCTATCTCCCAGGTCTCGGAGACCCTGTTCATCCTCACCATTCCTTTCTTCTTAAGAAAATTCGGGATCAAAACGGTTATCCTGATGAGCATGATCGCCTGGGTATTAAGATTCGGCCTGTTCTCTTTCGGAGACCCAAGTACGGGATTGTGGATGATCATCCTGTCTAATATTGTGTATGGCATGGCCTTCGACTTCTTTAATGTCTCCGGCTCACTGTTTGTAGAAAGCAATACAGATGCCAAGATACGCTCTTCGGCACAAGGTTTATTTATGATGATGACCAATGGCTTTGGCGCTATCCTGGGCAGCTACGGTTCCGGTATCATTATTGACAAATATTTCGTACTCGCCAATGGTACCAAAGACTGGCACCAGATCTGGCTCTGCTTTGCCATCTATGCACTGGTAGTTACAGTACTGTTTGCCGTCTTGTTCCGCTACAAACATGACCCGAACAAGATCTCGGGACTTAATATGGCACACTAAATAAGTCACAAAAAATTTGCAGCACGATTACCCGGACCTTAAAGTTTAGATAATCGTGCTTTTTTTATAAAAAAGATACTTCACCTTGGTTATAGCTCCGGCTTTCTTTAATTTTGTGGCAATTTGAAACGCATTATAGTCATATTATTATTAGCAGGATTCTTTTTACAGTCCACCAGCCAGTTGTGGATTGTAGGTAGCTTCTTTGCCAACAGAGACTATATCGCAAGAACCTCCTGTGAGAACAGGAGCAAGCCTGAATCCGGCTGTAATGGTGCCTGCCAGCTTAAAAAGAAAATAAAGCAGGACCAGGAGCAACAGGAGAAAAAAGGCCCTGATGCCAAACAGAAAGAGATCAACCTGTTTTTTGCCCACAACTTTATTAAAGTAAACAATACTCCGGCATTCGTTCCGGAATTATCCAAAGACTACCCCTTAAGGTATAGCGCCCCGATCTGTTCCGGGCATTCCCCCTCTATATTCCATCCCCCCGCAGCTTTAGTTTAAATCAATTTTTATTTATTTAAACTAACCTGATTATTCGCATACAGTAAATTATTTGCCTTAGTTAAACACTCAGCCTTATTCTTAGCGGCATGTCATGCCGCCCGACCAGCTCGATGATTTTTTAAGGGGAGGACTCCGTTTTGTGAGCACTTCCAGCAACACAAGGTCAGGACGATGTTCCGGGAACGCTCCACGACACGAGCTAAGGAGCAATGGGTACAGGTATTTATTTGCTATAAGCAGATATTCAGTCAATCTGATTTATCATGTGTATCAAAGCAGCGGTTTTACCTGCTTTCACACTGGATGATTTCGATACAAAAAATATTGGCATGACGGTATCGCCCTTAGGGCGTACGGTAAAGCAATTGAGTGGCATAGAAGCGGCACATCGCCAGCTTTATTACAGTATTATACTCTGTAGTAAAGGGACGATAAGTATATCCGTAGACCAGCTCCAGATTGAGTTACAGGCCGGCAATGCCCTATGTATCGGCTCAGGTAGTGTAAGCAGTATGAGCCTGTCCGCACAGGCCAGCGGGTGGCTGATCCAGTTCTCCCCGGACTTTATTTTATTACCTTTTTTCGAAAAACTCGACCGGGCCTACAGTTGCTTTGCCCAGAACAGTTATTGCCTGCATACACTCAGTAAGCAGGAAATGGTCAACTGGCAATTCTATTGCCACCAGATGCAACGTGAGTACCTGGACAACGGCAGTATGGCCGTCAGCGTATTGCGCTCTTACCTCAACATACTGCTGGAAATGATCAACCGCAATACCGACCAGGCCAGGAGCATTCGTAAAGTCACCGAAAAAGACCGGAAGCTGAATGTATTTGAGCAATTGGTGGAAGAAAAATTCTCCAGCCAGAAACTCCCTTCCCAGTATGCTGCAGAGATGTTTGTCAGTGTCAATTACCTGAACCGTATCTGCCAGGAGACCAAGGGGCAGAGCTCCGGTGAGATCATCAGGAAGCGCATCAGCCTGGAAGCAGAACGCTTATTGTGCCATACCGGCAAGACGGTCTCGGAGATCGCTCATGAACTGGGCTTCGAAAGTCTCTCTTATTTTGTCACTTTTTTTAAAAAACAAAAAGGATTAAGTCCCGAGCAATACCGGAAACAAAATACTTAACGCAGTTTTAAGTAATTGCTCTTTATTTTTACCTGATTCAACATTTTTATTATGAAATCTGTACGCAAAGATTATTTACTGGTTTTATTTGCAGCCTTGTTTGCCGTTATTATTGGTATGATTATATTCAATGTTAAATCCCTGTTCAACAATAGCTTTACCTGGCAGGTCTCCTTATTTGCAGCAGCCAGCAGTGTATTATTCTCCATGGTGAGGATGTACCAGCTTAGCCAGAAGGTAAGTGAACAGTTGAAGCTCAAAAAGGCGATCGATCATTAGTTTGCCTATCTTTATAGATCATTCATAGAAAATGAAGCCTTGTGGCAGGCTGTTCTCCCAGAATAAATAAAGGGAGCAGCTAATGCTTGATATTGCTACAAAAGAATATATCAAGTGTTCAACCTCGGGCTAATCATTTTGTTTATGTAATCCTTAATATTTTCATATGTACGCAAACTTTATCTCCAGGCAAGCAATCCTGTTCCTGCTTTTTATAGGCACTATACTTCCGTCTGCAAGAGCACAAACACAACAGGCCGCTATTGACCCGGTTTGCAAAATGAAGGTAGAGGACAGCAAATTCAGCTACACCTACAACAGTACAAAATATTATTTCTGCTCTGCTATTTGTCAGCAATCTTTTGAAGCAGCCCCGGACACTTACCTGTCTGGGAATACCCCTTCTGATTGCCTGCCTGCCATGCCCGACTATGCAGATAGTGTCAATTCCGGGATCATAAAACAGGACCAGATGAAAGGCAGCCCCAGGAGGATAATTTGTCAATCCTTTGGCACAGATTATATGAAACTTGACTATGGCTCACCCGGAGTAAAGGATCGCGTGATCTGGGGCGGCCTGGTAGCTTATGATAAAGTATGGGCAGGCGGCGCACATAATGCCACAAAGCTTACCCTGATGGGCAATGCTGTTTTCGGAGCGAAAAATGAGTTGCTCGGTGGCGAATACGCCATATTCTTCATTCCCGGTAAAGACACTTGGACGGTGATCATTAATGAAAACTTCAACCAGCACTTAGCGGATGATTATGATGAAAAGAAAGACCTGTTCCGCATTAAAGTGAAACCTAAACGGGTGAAAACGCCCACTCAAAGATTGACTTACACGATCACCACAAATCCAAAAGACAAAAAAGCAGGCATTTTAAGCCTGCGTTGGGAACACTTATCCATTGATGTGCCTTTCAAAATGGTGGATTAACTTTTATCAAAACATAAAGGACACATGTAACATAGCGCGGTTACCGGCTTTCACGGCTCCTGCTCCCAGGTTCTGGTCTACCACCGGCTGCCAGTTACCCCCTATTGAAAACTTTTCAAAACTCAGCTCTGCACCCATAGTCGCAAAGACAAGTTGCCCGCCCGTAGCCCTGATCGCTGTGATCCCGTCTATATCCTTTCTTGAATGCTCCAGGTTGAAGCCTACACTCGGCGCGATCATAAATTTATTGTCAAACCGGAACTTATGATATAGTTGCGCACTGCCGCTGAAACGGTTGCCGTAATAATAATCATATTGATTAGCGGTATTCACTTTATAACTGGCAGTGGCATTAAAACCCAGGTCCTGTAAGCGGATATCGTACATACCGGTAAACATAAAATCCCAACTGCCTGTACCCAGCTGGAATAAATTGGTACTCACACTCGTGGTACTTTTATCCGCAGGATTATATTTCCCGGTAGGCGCTTTGATCCCCACACCTACCCAGAGATCCTGCACCAGCAGCCTGGCCTTATCGCTTTTACCCACTGTGGTCTTGGTCCGCAACAAACGATAAAATCCCTGCACTGCAACGTCGGAAAGACCTGTCTTACTTTCTTTGGCCGTTTCATTGTTCTTTACATTTACAGAAACCGGCACAGAAGCCATGATGCGGTAGCGGTCTTTGATGGTCCAGCCACCCCATAGCTCAGTGGTATAATATTGCTCATCCGTAGTAAGGTAAGTTCTTTGCCCTTCCGGGTTCAGGTGGGTGGTCAGATTACTGCTACGGTATCTCAATCCCAATATTTTGGCATTAAATTCCGGCAGGATACCTATATAATAACTTCCTGCGCCACAGCCGCAGATATCACAGGCCTTCGATTCGCTTACACTCATGCCCAGCAATGCTGCAGCTATTAAAATCCGCTTCATAAATAATAATTCTATTCTGATAACAATTTATTTTTCACGAAATGCTCATCGTTCAGGGTATTCAGGAAAGCTTTCAGGTAAACCCTTTCTGCATCACTGATATCAATCCCGTAAGTACTATTGCCTTTATCTAAGACCGGGTCAATATTTTGTACATATCTCATCCCGGTACTGTATTTATCCAAGACAGCATCCAGTGTATAGAAGCGGCCATCGTGTGTATAGGGTGCAGAATACTTGAGGTTGCGCAGGCTGGGCACTTTGAACTTATACCGGTCTGCTTCATTTAAAGTGATTTCATAGCGGCCTACATCCCCGTTAAAACCTATGCCTATACCATTATTCCTGAAACTGAGGTCGGTGAACAGCGGTTCTTTGTGGCAGGAAGCACATTTCTGTTTAAAAAGTTCATAGCCCTGCATTTCTTCCGCCGTAAAGCTGCTTTCATTGCGCATCACACTGTCATACTTTGAGTCTGCACTGATGCACATCACCATAAACTGAGATAAGGCTTTCAACAAACGTGCACTGGTAATCTCCTCCGAACCGAAGGCTTTAGCAAACAAACCGGGATATTGCGGATGCGCTTTTAGCTTCTTTAATACATTTTCGAGCGTTTCATCCATCTCTTCAAAAGTAGTGATGGGTACGATGGGTTGCATATCCAGGTCGAAGACACCGCCATCATGATTGAAACTGTTATGCCAGGCCAGGTTCATAATGGGCGGCGCATTGCGCTTGCCCAGGCGATCATCTATGCCGTGGCTCACATCATGCCCGTGATGGGTAAAGGCCGAGGTCTGTATGTGACAGGAGCCGCAGCTCACGGTATTATTCCGGCTTAAGCGCGGCTCATAAAAGAGCTTCCGCCCCAGTTCAAAGCCTTCCCGGGTCACCGGGTTGGTATCAAAATGATAAGCAGGCTCGGGGAAGTTTACCGGCTTTTGAAAACCGGTAAACTCAGCTACTTTATCTATGATCTCTTTCTTACAGGATGCCAGCACCAGTATTGCAACCAGTATCCCTGTTACTTTAAGCTTTCTCACGCTTTAGGCTTGATTAAGGGATTAATTTTCGGTATGGTCATGACTGAACATAGCTGCATAGTTGGCCGCGATCTTTGTACTGAAATCGCTGAACATTACCGTCGGGTTAGCCGCAATACTAACAGTAGTCGTACCGCTCATTACTTTCCCGATGTCCACCATCAGGTGTATATTGCTGGTTCTGCCCTTACGCACTTTAGCTACCCCTGCCTGGTTCAGGTCGATGCTGATCTCTTTAATATTATTGATCGTGGGTGCACTGTAGCCGCCAAAGCCACCTATGTGATAGCGAAACTTATTCTGTCCGCTGCCATCAACAGGCGCTGCTGCAGAAAGTCCCTCCATTTTCAAAAAAATGTAACCGCTGTTCCAGCCCCAGTACATCCCGTTATCCATACCACTCGCAGGGTCCAGTACACCGGTACGCTTATCAATATCCATGGTACTTCTGAGGCTGTCAACCCCTAAGGTAAAGACCAGGCGGGCATAATCGCCTTCCGGAACATTTACCAAGGCACTGCCTGAAGCCTGGTCGCCTTCTTTGATCAGGAAATAACTGCTGTCCTGCGGCACGACATATTCCGTACCATCGGCTTTATAGACTTTTATATTACTCACATAATACTGCAATAAGGAAACCGTATAGTCTTCCCCGGCAGCATTAGTATAGGTGGTGGCGTTTAAATAAAGATTGGTGCCACCTACGATGTTGTCAAACTCCACAGAAAGCGGGGCCAGTTCATTTTGATTATACTCCGGTTCTTTTCCTTCTTTTTTACAGGAGGCCAAAAACAATAAACCGGCCATAGCTGCAATCGAAATTTTTCTCATTCCTTTTAAATTTGAAAGCAAAACTAGAGCGCATTTCCACAGCTTGTATACTTAGGATTGAATATTGAAACAAATGGATTGAAAAACTAAACTTTTTGGGTTGTTGAGCACAACTCTGTAGGAATCAATGACTACCAGGGCACAAATTAAAATTCCCACCATATCCCCCGAAAGGCGTGATTTTTATTTAAAAGCTTTTATAAGCCGTAAATCGGTTGTAAATTGCGCAAAATATTTTAACAATTAATATAATGAAGAAACTTTTACTAAGCATTGCTGCGGCAGCTTTATTTTGCTCTCCTTCCAGGGCTGATGAAGGTATGTGGATTCCAATGCTCATTGGAAAGAACATTGAAGACATGAAAGCTAAAGGTTTTCGCCTGAGTGCCGAAGATGTTTATAGTGTCAACAATGCCAGTCTTAAAGATGCAATTGTTCACTTTGGCGGTGGTTGTACCGGCGAAATGATCTCTGCAAATGGTTTGTTGATCACCAATCACCACTGTGGCTACGGCAACATTGCTGATGTAAGTACGGTAGAGAAAAACTACCTGGAAGACGGTTTCTGGGCCAAGTCTATGGACCAGGAAATACCTGCTCCGGGCCTTACTGTAAAATTCCTGGTCAACATGGAAGACGTTACAGATAAAGTAATCGCTGCTCAAAAGAAAAAGAAAAAGGCCGACAAGATCTTACAGGAATTAATAGAAGAGGCTAATAAAGGCGGTCAGTACTCTGCACAGATCTCTAACTATTTCGGTGGTAACCAATATATCTTATTGACTTATGAAGTATTCACCGACGTTCGCCTGGTGGGTACTCCTCCAAAATCTTTGGGTAAATATGGTGGCGATACCGATAACTGGATGTGGCCACGCCATACAGCAGACTTCTCTATGTTCCGCGTTTATGCCAACAAAGACAACAAGCCTGCAAAATATGCCAAGGACAATGTGCCTTACAAACCTAAAAAATTCTTACCGGTAAATATACAGGGTGTAGAAAACCAGGATTATGCAATGATCATGGGCTATCCCGGCCGTACCAACCGTTATGAGACCTCTTATGGCGTAGATATGGCGATCAATGAAGTGAATCCTTCTATCGTTAACTTAAGAGACGCGCGCCTGGCTATTATGCGTAAATACATGCGCCAGGACAAAGCGGTTAATCTTAAATTAGCGTCTAACTATGCAAGCATTGCCAACTACTGGAAATACTTCATCGGCCAGACAGAGCAATTAAAACGCCTGAACGTAATCAGCGACAAGCAACAACAGGAAGAAGCCTTTAATGCCTGGGCGCAGAAGAACAGCCCGGCTGCTAAAAACGTGATCAGCGAATTCTCTAAAACATATGCTGCTTATCGTCCTTATGCAAAGCAAAATATCTATTTGAGTGAAGGTATTGCTGCACCGGTATTGACAAAACTGGCAGCAAGAGCGGTAACGATCAAGAAAGCTTTGGAAGAAGGTAAAAAAGAAGACGCGAATAAAGCAGTACAAAGCTTCAAGGCATTGAGAACTTCTTTAATGGAAGGATATGTAGCCCCTGTTGATGAAGAGATCCTGGCAAAGACCATGGAAATGTATTACAATGACATTCCGTCTTCTCAGCAACCTACGATCTATAATGCAGTTATCTTTAAGAAATTCCCGAATGATAAATCAGGAACTGCATTTACCCAATATGCCAATTACATGGTAAAAAATACCTTCTTATTGGATGAGGCTAAATTCAACCAGTTTGTAAATGCGCCTAATTTAGAAACCCTGAACAATGATCCAGCAGTACAGTATATGCAGGCATTCATGGACAACCAGGAAACTAAATTTAAAGAAAAAACAGAAGCGTACAACACTTCAAAAACCTTACTGGCTAAGGAATACATCGCAGGATTAATGCAAATGAACCCGGATAAAAACTGGTCTCCTGATGCGAACTCTACTATGCGCGTAACCTATGGTAATGTAGCAGGATACGAACCACAAGATGCGGTGAAATATGACTATTACACCACTATGGAAGGTTTACTGGCTAAATACAAACCAGGTGATTATGAGTTTGACCTGCCAAAAGACTTTTTAACTTTAGCACACAAAGGTGATTTTGGTCAATATGCCAATGCGGATGGTAAATTAGTGACTTGCTTCATTACCAACAATGACATTACCGGTGGTAACAGCGGAAGCCCGATCATCAGTGCCAACGGCGAATTGTTAGGACTGGCTTTTGATGGTAACTGGGAAGCGATGAGCGGTGATATCGCTTTCGACAAACAATATAAAAGGACTATCGCTGTAGATATCCGCTTCGTATTGTGGATCGTAGACAGGCTAGGCGGTGCCAAAAACCTGATCGACGAAATGAAAGTAGTTAAGTAATCAGACCATATTCAGGAGGCTGTCTCACCATTTACATTGAGGCAGCCTCTTTTTTATTTCTTTAAAAAGTAAAATAAAATGAGAAGAATAATAATCGCAGGATTAATCCTACTGCAGGTGAGCAGTCTCCGGGCACAAAACAAACCGTTCAGCATGCAGGATGCCGTACTCGGGCTGCGCAGCAACCTTGCCGTTGAAGGACTGGGCGCACCGGTATGGATGAATAACCAGCACACGCTGGTGTACCAGCAAAAAAACGTGATCTACAAGATCGCTGCGCCGAAGTTTGAAAAAGAAACCTGGATCAGCCTTCCCGGCATGAACCAGCAAATGTTTGGCAAGGACAGCTTAAAAAGCCTGCCGGCCATCGACTGGAACAACAGCAAAGCTTACTTTACAATAAAGAACGACCTGTACTTTATCGAATCCACCAATGATAAAGGATTTACCACAGCGGCACCGGTCTCCCTCGAAAAAGGAGCGGCCAATATTACCGTTAAAGATAAACTGATCGCCTATACCGTAGACAATAACCTGTATGCCATAGACGAACAGGGCAATGTGCACCAGATCACCAAAGACAGGGCAAGCAACCACATCATCAATGGTCAAAGTGTGCACAGGAACGAGTTTGGCATCAAGGGTGGCATATTCCCGGCACCCGACAAAAGCAAGATCGCTTTCTACCGCATGGATGAAAGCATGGTGGAAGACTATCCGGTGATCGACTGGAACCCGGTAGCTGCCAAAAACGAAAATATTAAATACCCGATGGCAGGCCATAAATCGCATGAAGTAACGCTTGGTGTATATGACCTGAACACGAAAAAGAAAATATTCATCCAGACCGGCATGCCTGCAGATCAATACCTGACCTGCGTTACCTGGAGCCCGGATGCAAAGCATATCTACATAGCTGTGCTGAACCGCGACCAGAACCACATGAAACTAAACCAGTATGATGCGGTTACAGGTGCATTCATCAAAACATTATTTGAAGAGAAAAGCGATAAGTATGTAGAACCGCAGCATGAACTGGTGTTCCTGCCGGGCTCCAACAATGAGTTCATCTGGCACAGTGAAAGAAGCGGTTTCCAGCACCTTTACCTGTACAATACCAGCGGCAAAATGATCCGTCAATTGACCTCAGGAGCCTGGATGGTGAACGCTATAGAAGGCATCAATGCATCGGCTAATGAGCTGATCATTTCCAGCTCTAAAGAAAGTGCCAAGGAGAAACACCTGTACACCGTGAATTACAAGAACAGCAGCCTGAAGCGCATAGACGATGCTGCAGGTGTGCATACTGCCGCTGTAAGCGATGATGGTAAATACATCCTGGATGTGTACAGCAATTCGACCACACCGAGGATAGTGAATATGATCAATAACAAAGGCAATATCGTCAAGCAATTACTCAAAGCCGAAGATCCTTTAAAAGAGTACAAAAGAGCCCGTGTAGAAGAAGTGACACTGGCAGCGGAAGACGGTACGCCATTATTTGGCAAACTGATCTACCCTACCGATTTTGATCCCAATAAAAAGTACCCGGTGATCTATTATTTGTACAACGGACCACATGTACAATTAGTACAAAACACTTATCCTGCCAGCGGGAACTTATGGTATGAATTGCTGGCCCAGAAAGGCTATGCCGTATTTACCCTTGATGGCAGAGGCAGCAGCAACCGCGGAGCAGCTTTTGAGCAGGCCATCTTCCGCCAGTTGGGCACCCTCGAGATCAACGATCACCTGAAAGGTGTAGCTTACCTGAAATCCTTACCTTTCATTGATGGCAACCGTATGGGCGTTCACGGCTGGAGCTATGGTGGTTTCATGACCACATCGCTGATGCTGCGCCAACCGGATGTGTTCAAAGTAGGCGTTGCCGGTGGCCCGGTGATTGACTGGAGCATGTATGAGATCATGTATACCGAGCGCTATATGGACAGTCCGCAGGACAATCCTAAAGGCTATGCCGACAATAATTTACTGACCAAAACGAAAAACCTGAAAGGTAAATTACTGATGATCCACGGCGCACAGGACGATGTAGTGGTATGGCAACATTCTATGAAGTTTGTGAAGTCATGCGTAGATAATGGCGTACAACTGGATTATTTTGTTTATCCCGGTCATGCGCATAACGTAGTAGGTAAAGACAGGGTGCATTTAATGCAGAAGATCACTGATTACTTTGATCTTTACCTGAAATAGGAAAACAATAGTTTATAAAACAGGGCAGCTCTACATTTAGGGCTGCCCTTATACTTTGCGGTTTACTCCTACATATCTTACAATCTCTCTGCAAAACAGAATGAGCTTAATGTATCCCCCTTACCATTGATCCAGGTATCATTCATGGTAGCACACTGCGCATCGGCACCTTTCTTCGTTTTGCTTTGTACCCACCGCAAGACAGGACGGCCAGCATCCGGTTCTGCTAAAGATCCATCAGCATTTTGTAGCTTACAGCTACAAGCATATTTTTTCTCACAGGAAGTGAATAAGGCAGCCACAGCTATAGAACTGAGAAAGAATAAAATTACTTTTTTCATGTTTTTTCTACAGATTTAAACCAGGAACACGCGAATAGATTAATAATTCAAAAGAAAGCCTGTTTATCATAGAATCAGAAGCCAATTAAGTACACTGGTATAAAAAATGAGGCTGTACAAAAAGGATGTTATTTCGAGCGGAACATAATGAAGTCGAGCAATCTCTGATACAAAAAATATTGCTTTCGAGATGGCTATGTGTCATTACGTTGCAGTCGAATTAGCGCAAACGACCTTTTTAGACAAGCCCTTTTTTTATAGTTTACAGCGCCTGTAAAATATCATTTAATATATCATCCCGGTGCTCAAGCCCCACAGAAATCCGGATCAGGCCGGGTGTAATGCCTGTTTTCATTCTTTCTTCCGCCGAAAGCTTAGCATGGGTGGTGCTTGCCGGATGCGAAGCGATACTGCGGGTATCCCCGAGATTAGCCGTCAGCGACAGCATCTGTAACTTATTTAAAAATTCACGACCGGCATCCAGCCCGCCTTTTAAATTAAAGGTCACCAGGCCACCACCATTCTGCATTTGCTTTTTAGCGATCGCATATTGGGGGTGTGAAGACAGGTGCGGATATTTTAACCACTCTATCTCCGGGTGATCACTCAACTGTTCCGCTATATATAAAGCATTAGCTGCATGGCGCTCCATCCTTACATCAAGCGTTTCCAGGCTCTTGCTCAATATCCAGGCATTGAAGGGAGATAAAGAAGCACCGGAACTGCGCACAAACAGATACACTTCGTTTACGAGCTCTTTCCGTCCACAAACAACACCCCCGAGTACCCTGCCCTGCCCGTCCAGCCATTTGGTACCCGAATGCACCACGAGGTCAGCACCATACTGTACCGGCTGCTGACACAGAGGTGTAGCAAAGGCATTATCCACCACAAAGATGATATTATGTTTTTTAGCTACCCGGCCGATCATTTCCAGGTCCAGGATATCCAAGGCCGGGTTAGTAGGCGTTTCCAGGTAGATCATCTTCACAGAAGGATCTATGGCCGCTTCCCACTCTTCCTCCGTAGCCGATGCAGGTACATACTTATGTTGAATCCCATATTTAGGCAAATACTTCGTGATCACCGTATGCGTGCTCCCGAAAATAGAATTACAGCTCAGCAGCGTATCTCCTTGCTTCAATAAACTCATAAAGCAGGAAAATATAGCCGCCATGCCCGTTGCCGTTGCAAAGGCCGCTTCTGTACCTTCCAGGGCCGCCATCTTTTGCTCCAGCTCTTTGGTATTGGGATTCACAAAACGGCTGTACATATTCTGCTCGATCTCATCGGCAAACACAGCCCTCATCTGCTCCGCATCATCATAACAGAAACTACTGGTCATGAAGATCGGGTTAGAATGCTCTTTTTCGTTAGTAGGCCCTAACTGTATTCTGATAGCTTTGGATATAGGATGCACTTCTTGATTTTTTTGAAGATGAGGGAAAACTTAGTTAACACTTACACTAAAGCTGATGGCACAACCGGCCCTTCTCAGCGTTTCGGCCACAGAGCAGTATTTATCTACCGATAGCTGGGCCGCCTTTTCTGCCTTTGCCGCTTCCACGCGACCTGTCAGAATATAATGCACATGAGCTTTGGTCCACAAGGCAGGTGTCACGTCTTTTTCGCGCTCCCCTTCCACTTCAATCACCAAAGTATCAAAAGACTGCCTTTGCTTTTCCAGGATCATCACAATATCTATCCCCGAGCAGGCGCCCATGGCCATCAGTAAGCATAACATAGGCCCCACAGACCCTTGAGCAGCTACCGTTGTGGCTTCACCACCTCCGGCTTTAAAAATAAGGGTATTTTCCTGTGCATCCGTAGCGACATAGTTATCTTCAGCACGATTATAAGTAACGGTAATTTTTGGCATGGTATATTTTTGATGCAAAATAGGTAAAAGCGATTACTTTTGTTTGGCGGCTACCTTAAAATACCAAAATGTTACAAACCTTTAACTACGATCAGGCCTTCCACTTTGAACAAGGTGGAAGCATCGACCGGCTACAGATCGCTTACCATACCTACGGGACATTAAATGAGCAGAAAGACAATGTGGTCTGGATCTGTCATGCCCTCACCGCCAATGCAGCTGTTGCCGACTGGTGGAGCGGGCTTGTAGGGAGCGGGACAGCACTGGACCCTGACCAATACTTTATTGTTTGTGCCAATATCCTGGGCAGTTGCTACGGCACCACAGGCCCGGGTAGTGTACCACAGGGCAGTAAAGCCCCCTACAGTACCGCCTTCCCGGACTTCACCATTCGCGATATGGTTCAGGCCCATGAACTGTTAAGGCAGCATTTAGGCATTGATACCATACACCTTTTAGTAGGAGGAAGCATGGGTGGCTACCAGGCCCTGGAATGGGCTTTAAAAAGCCCGGAGCGCATAGAAAAACTATTCCTGCTGGCCACCTCAGCAGCCGAGAGCGCCTGGGGCATCGCCATACATACGGCACAGAGAATGGCCATAGAAGCAGATCCGCGATGGCAGGAAGGTACTCAGGGAAGCGGTGACAATGGGCTTAAAGCCGCCAGGGCCATAGGCATGCTCACCTACCGGAATTACGAGCTCTTCAATGCCCAGCAATCAGATACAGATCCCAATAAGACCAGTGATTTCAAAGCAAGCTCCTACCTGGCTTACCAGGCACAAAAACTGGCAGACCGTTTTGATGCAGTTACCTATCATAAACTCACCCAAGCTATGGACAGCCATAACATAGCGCGCGGAAGAGCCGGTAATATTACGTCCATTTTAAGTACCCTTACACAGCCCGTCCTGCTCATTGGCATCTCATCAGATATACTCTGTCCGCCTGCAGAACAGCGTAATATGGCAAAGCATCTGCCTGACTGTACCTATAAAGAAATAAATTCCAGTTACGGGCATGATGGATTCCTGATAGAATACCAAATCATCGGTGAGCACCTGCACAACTGGCTCAGGCAGCTGTAATCCATACACCGGCATCAAAGCAGGCAATTATTTACCGTGGTTTTACTACATTTGTACCTCCATTTCAATCTAAAAAATATTGAATTATGATTATTGAACCAAGAATGCGTGGATTTATCTGTTTAACAGCTCATCCCGATGGTTGTAAAGAGAATGTAAGACAGCAAATTGAATATGTAAAACAACAAGGTGCTATCAATGTTCCTAAAAGAGTATTGGTCATCGGCGCTTCTACTGGTTTTGGCCTGGCTTCCCGTATAGCTGCGGCTTACGGTTCCGGCGCATCTACTATAGGCGTTTATTTTGAAAAAGAAGCTTCTGAAGGTAAAACAGCGACTCCGGGCTTATATAATACCGCTGCATTCCAGGATTTTGCACATGCCGATGGCCTATATGCAAAAGGCATCAATGGAGATGCTTACTCTAATGAAGTAAAGCAGCAGACCATAGACTTAATTAAAGCAGACCTGGGACAGGTAGACCTGGTGATCTACAGCCTGGCCTCCCCCGTAAGAACAGACCCGGCAACAGGCGTTTTGCATCGCTCGGTATTGAAACCGATCGGTGAACCCTATACCAATAAAACGGTAGATATCCACACCGGGAAAATAACCGACATTACCATTAACCCGGCTACAGAAGAAGAGATTGAAAACACCATCAAAGTAATGGGTGGCGAAGACTGGTCTTTATGGATCGATGCACTGCAGGAAGCAGGAGCTTTGGCAGAAGGCGCGAAAACCGTTGCCTATTCCTATATCGGGCCAGACCTCACCCAGCCTTTATACCGTCAGGGAACGATCGGCCGTGCCAAAGATCACCTGGAAGCTACTGCAGGATCTATCAATGAAAAATTAAAACCATTGAACGGTGAAGCTTATGTTTCTGTAAACAAAGCCCTCGTAACACAGTCCAGCGCTGCCATCCCGGTAGTGCCCCTTTATATTTCCTTACTGTATAAAGTAATGAAAGAAAAAGGCAATCACGAAGGCTGTATCGAGCAAATCTACCGTTTGTATAAAGACAGGCTCTACAACAGTGCAGCAGTACCTGTTGATGAAAAAGGAAGAATCCGTGTAGATGACTGGGAAATGCAGGATGATGTACAGGCAAAAGTACTCGAACTCTGGAACCAGGTAGATACCGATAACCTGGCTGCGATCGGTGATCTCCAGGGTTACAAATCTGAATTCATAGGCCTGTTTGGCTTCGGATCAGATGCGGTTGACTATACCGCAGAAGCTAACGAACTGGTACGTGTAAACAACTAAACTGCACTACTTCAAAATACAACAAAAGCTACCTTCCGGGGTGGCTTTTGTCTTTAGTATCCCATCGTCCACAAGAACGATGATCCCTGACAGATCAGGAAAAGATCCGCCAGATGACCAGTAAAAAACCCGGGGGATTACCACATAAAAAAACAGCAACCCTTTCCGGTTGCTGCTTTCCAATATTAAATATAAATTATACTTTTTCGATCACGATAGCCGTAGCACCGCCACCGCCATTACAGATACCGGCAACACCGATCTTAGCATTGTTCTGCGCCAATACATTGATCAGGGAAACCACGATACGGGAACCTGAAGAACCTAATGGGTGACCTAAAGCAACCGCACCACCGTTTACATTCACCTGCTCTGGTTTCAGTTTCAGGATCTCACAGTTAGCCAATCCTACAACGCTGAACGCTTCGTTCAACTCATAAAACTCAACCTGGTCCTGGCTGATGCCTGCTTTTTTCAATGCCAAAGGCACCGCTTTAGAAGGCGCAGTAGTGAACCACTCAGGCGCTTGCTCTGCATCTGCATAACCGCGTACAACAGCGATTGGGGTCAATCCCAAAGCAGCTGCTTTTTCACGGCTCATCAAAATCAGGGCAGAAGCACCGTCATTCATAGTAGAAGCGTTAGCAGCAGTTACAGAACCACCTTTAACGAAAGCGGAATTCAAAGTAGGGATCTTATCGAACTTTACATTGAACGGCTCTTCATCCTTGGCAAAAACAACAGGATCACCTTTTCTTTGCGGGATCTCCACAGGAACGATCTCTGCATCGAATTTACCTTCATTTACCGATTTCTGACTGCGTGTATAGCTTTCTACTGCAAAAGCATCCTGTGCCTCACGGCTGATGTTCATTTCAGCAGCAGTATTTTCAGCCGCATTACCCATAGCATATTTATGGTAAACATCTGTTAAACCGTCTTTAGCCAGACCGTCTACCAGGGAAGTATCACCATATTTATTACCCCAACGCATCGTAGGTGCATAGAAAGGTACATTACTCATGCTTTCCATACCACCGGCAACTACTACTTCAGCATCGCCACACATGATCGCCTGGGCAGCCATAGTGATCGCTTTCATACCACTGGCACATACTTTGTTTACAGTAGTACAATTTACCTCATCCGCTAAACCGGCAAATTTAGCCGCTTGGCGCGCAGGAGCCTGACCCAGGTTGGCTTGCATCACACAGCCCATATATACGTCAGTAACTTCTTTAGCGTCTAATTTTATTCTATTTAATGCTCCTTTAATAGCGAACGAACCTAATTCTGTTGCAGTAAAACCTTTTAATGATCCGCCCCAGCTACCCATTGGGGTACGTACGGCAGATACGATTACAACTTCTTTCATTTTAAAAAATTTTTAAATTTAACGAAGCAAATTTAATGAATTTAAACCTTAAAAGCTGCATCTAAAAATGAAAGCTATTTTTATCGTAAATTGCCTTACACAATGCTACAATATCATGAATGACCACATAGCCCTGATCAACCAGTTCTTCGAGATCGAACAAAAATTGCTTGCAGAACAACTCATAGATAAATTTGATAGGAATTTAAAAAGAATACAGAATATTTTTGAAGCTTCAGGCTTACTTGTTATCAATCCTATCGGAGAAGCTTATTCTGAAAGCAGGACAGATTATGAAGCCAGTATCGTCGGCAACCCGGGACAGCATATGAAAATAACCAAAGTGATCAAACCCGTTATTTATCAAAATGATGCACAAGGCCGCCAGCTCTTACAAAAAGGCATAGTCATTGCAGAACAGGTATAAGAAAGCTTAAACATCAGCATTAAAAAGCAACAAATGAAATCAATAAATTTTGGGATTGATCTTGGAACCACCAATTCTTTAATTACAAAATATGAAAACGGTAAAGTCACCATTTTCAAACACCCGATCGGCCATAAAGAAACCCTGGCCTCCGTTGTGGCCTTCCGCCCCGGCCGCACCCTGGTGGGCGACAAAGCCCGTGAATTCCTGACCAAAGACCCGGTAAATATATTTGCCAATTTCAAACGCAGGATGGGTACCGATGACAAGTTCTACGTCGTGAACCTGGACGAAAATGTAACGCCCATTGAATTATCTACCCTGGTATTAAAAGAACTCAAACAATTTGTCTACTCCGGCGAAGAAGTGAAAGCGGCAGTGATCACCATCCCGGCCAGCTTTGACACCATGCAGAGCAATGCTACCAAAAAAGCCGGGCTGGCAGCAGGTTTCCAGGAAGTACTCTTGCTGCAGGAGCCCATCGCGGCCAGCCTCGCCTACTTCAACAACCAGGAAAATAATGCAGACCGTAATGGCTACTGGCTGGTCTACGACCTGGGCGGCGGCACCTTTGACATCGCCCTGATGCAGATCAAAGACGGGGAGATGAAAGTGATCGACCATGAAGGCAACAACTTCCTGGGCGGTGCCGACTTCGATTTTGGCATCATAGAAAAAATAATCGTTCCTTATGTGACTGCACAATTCGGGATCGAAAATTTTGAAGAAGAACTCAGGAAGAACAACGGGAAATACGAACAACTGTTCTACGAACTCATTTATAAATCGGAAGAAGCCAAGAAAGAACTGTCGCAGCAAGCGGAAACACAGATCGACTTCACACTGGACGGCCGGGAAGTGCTCCTCAGCATAAGCAGGGAAGACCTGGAAAATACCATCCAGGCAAGAGTAGCAGAAACCATCACTATGCTGAAAAGCATACTGAGCCGGAATGAACTGGGCACAAAAAACATAGAAGAGATCCTGCTGGTAGGCGGCAGCACATACATTCCTTATGTACGCCAGCAATTGGCGGAGCAGACAGCAATCAAGGTAAACAGCCACATCGACCCGACAACTGCCGTTGCCATAGGTGCCGCTTATTACGCTGCCAACAAATACTATCAGCCCAAAGAAGGTGTCGCACTCGGAGATAGTGTAGAAGATATGCTGAACCAATTATCCGGCATAGAAGCAGAAGATGCAGCACTGGAAACGTTCCCGGACATAAGCCTTACCGTTTCCTACAGCCAGATGAGTAAAGACACCGAAGAAGTCATGATCATTAAGGCCAATGGCAACTGGGAAGGCAAGACATACCGGATCATCAGGAGCGACGGCGGCTTCGACACCGGCTTCGTGCCCGTAAAATCAAAGTTTACCGAGTTCCTGCCCCTCATCAATAATGTCAACAATATATTCTACCTGCGCCTCTATGATGAAGACCAGGACGAAATAAAAGCTGCCCTGCAGGAAATTACCATCACTCAGGGACAGTTCAACATCGCCGGACAGCCCATACCGCAGGACATCTGCATCGAAGTAGACGACAAAGAAAACCATACCACAAAACTGGAGGTCATCTTCGAGAAAAATGCAGTATTACCGCAGAAAAAGACCTTGTACCGGGAAATCTCCAAAACCATCAAACAAGGTTCAGAGGACAGCATCATCATCAACATCCTGGAGGGCGACCGCAATGCCCGCGCATTGTCTAACCTGGTCATTGCCTGTATTGAAATATCAGGAAAAGAACTCACCTCCGACCTCATCAAAGGCTCGGATATTGAACTACAGATCACCATGTCCGACAACAGGGAACTGCATACCGAAGTATTCCTGGTAATGACCCAACAGGAATTTAAAAATGCTTTTTCCCTTTCCGAAAAACATGTAAATATTGATCGCCTCAAAGAGCAATTCATCGACCTCGAAAATGAGATCCGCAACAGCATCAAAATGTTCAGCTACGATGAAAATGATGTCTGGGCCATACAGGCCAACGATTTCCTCAAAGAGCTCATGCAACATAAAAACGAATTGTTCAAACTCAAAGAAGACGATCGCACAGATGCCAAATACGTCATCGCAGAAGTGCTCAACCGTGTTTCCCAGGCCTACGACAAACTGGGCGGAGAAGACCGCCTGGAGCGCCTGAGGTACGAATACCTGGAAGCCAAAGAATATATAGAAAACCATCTGCCTATGGCCGATTTCAAAAAAGAAGAACTGGCACAATCCTATTCAAAACTATTGAAAGGAGAACACCAAGTCCTCATCAGCAGGAACCCTTCTATCCTGGAAAAAGCTACCGAAAAAATGAATAGCCTGGCCTGGGATATCCTCTGGAACACCCTCAGCTATATCATATCCAGGTATGAAGGATTTAAAGGCTTAAAACCGGATGAGTTTAAAAATTACCAGGGCGTACAACCCATCTTCCGCTCTGCCGACCAGGCATTGTCCGGCGAGCGCTACCATGAGTTCAGGCAGCATGTGTACAGCATCACCCATTTACTGGTGCACAACGAATACAAAATACAAAACGACGACTTTAAAGGTACAGGCATCGGCTAATCATAGTATATGACATTTATTTCAATCATCAGGTTTTTCAACTATTGCGGCATTGATGCGGCACAGGCAGTACCGGGCAATATACCGCGCATCAAAAAACAGATCGCTGCCGAATTCAGCCTGGTGCCCAATGGTATCATTGAAATTGAAGGTACGGTGTACAATAAGCAGGACGTTTTCAGCATCCTGGAAGCGCCCGACTTCGCAGAAATACTGGCCCATCAGCAGACCATAAACGAGCATGAGCCCCTGCGTTTGTTCTTAGAGAAAGGTATAGCAAGCGATGAGCTGGCAGAGCATGTAGAAATACTGAAAAAAGAAGAAGGATTTGTCCGCTACGTTTCAAAATACTTCGCCCCCTTATTCAACCGCGAAATGAAACGCCGTCTTTCTACGTTCGACTTTGAAAGCGCGGCAGACTGGATCCCCAATTGCCAGCTCCTGCTCACCACAGACGGAGAACAGGCTTTTCAATATACCAGCACCTTCCTGGAAGAAAACCTGCGCCTGTTTAAAAACCTGAACAAAACCACCTTCCTGAGCCGTAAGGCAGAAGTCACCCCCTGGACCGGCAATTGGGCGCGGTTCATGAACTGGCTGCCCGATATGATCTATGCACAAAAAGAAGAACTGGCCATTCAGCTCATTAATTTCTGTGTGGAAATTCAACATGCAGACGTTTCCTACTGCTACTGGATCAGCAGCCAGATGGTACAGCTCGACTACCTGGATGACTCCAATACACAGCTCATCCGGGACAATCATGTGATCTATGAATCCAAGGCCGCAGGCACAAATGCCGTACCACAAAGTGTCTCTAAAAAGTACAGGAAAGAAAACAACAAAACATTTAACTATATCTGGATCGCCCTGCTGGCCTTTTTTATTATCACCCGGCTGGTGGGTAGCTGTGACAAAAACAGCTCCGGTGGAAAAACAAATTTTGAAGACTACCACCTTGATGTAAAAACCATCATCAGCCTGAATGCCATCACAAAATCAAGAGCACTCACGCCTGCGGAGATCAGCAACAGCGATAAGAAAGACAACAAAAGCACCGAAGGATACCTGGTGGCCTACCTCTCCTTCCTGAATCACCCGGAAGACAGCAACTATAAGTATGTGCTCAGTATTAAAAACAAGACCGGTATCGACCTCTCGGTACAGACACCATTTGAAGAAGACCTCTTCCTCTTTGACCTGGACAAGGACAGCACCGTCACTATATCCAAAGGCACTTTAAACAACATAGACCTCTTGATCATGCCGATCGACAGTACCAAAGACGAGGTAGAACGTTTCGACATTAAAAACAATTTCTACCTGGCACCCAAAGACCTCAAAACATTTAAGACCACTTATGATGACACCACCATGCTGCACTTACTCTTACCCGATCCCGAAAATGTACTGGAATGTGAGCTCAATATCGTCAACAACCAACTGGTGCTGACCGGCAGGGACTTTAAGATCATTAAATCCCTTACTCCCGGCAAAAAATAGTTCCCGGTCCTTTAATTGAGCCTGCTTACATGAAACCCAGCTCCAGGCGGGCTTCTTCGCTCATCATATCTTTTGTCCAGGGCGGATCAAAAGTGAGTTGTACATGCGCATCACTGACTCCTTCTATCGCCGAAACCTTTTGCTGCACTTCAAAAACGATGTCCCCGGCCACCGGGCAGGCCGGTGCGGTAAGGGTCATTACGACCTCTACTGTATTATTCTCGCCTACCTTAATATCATAAACCAGGCCCAATTCGTAAATATTCACCGGCAATTCCGGGTCAAATACCGTCTGCAACACCTCTATTACTCGATCTCTTATATTTTCCATTACGCTTGTGTTGAAAGGGCTAAGGCATATAATTTCATCTGCTTCAGCATCGATAATAAACCATTGGCACGGGTAGGTGACAAGTGGCTCTTTAAACCTATTTTGTCTATAAAATATATTTCAGTACCGGCAATTTCCTGTGGAGTATGACCGCTTAACACATCGATCATAAGCGCCACAAGACCTTTGGTGATGATCGCATCACTATCTGCCGTAAAATGCACCAGGCCATCCTTAAAATCTGCGTGTAACCATACCCTCGACTGGCAACCTTTAATCAACAGGTCATCCGTTTTGTATTGCTCATCGATCAAAGGCAGGTCTTTGCCCAAAGCGATCAGGTGCTCATACTTATCCATCCATTCATCATACGCCTCAAAATCACCAATGATCTCTTCCTGCTTTTCATTAATTGTCATTTCACTAAACTTTTGTCTGCAAAATTAGTCCAAAATCCGCACAAGCAAACTGATAATTAAAACCTAAAACTGAATTAATCAATATCTTTGATGAAATTCTGAATCTTTAATCTTTGGACCATGAACAGTTTTAAATATATAGCGATCGGCATACTTATGGCAAGCACCTGGCGCAGCGAAGCACAGCAACCACGATATACCTACCAGGGCAATGCTGCGGCTACAGAAGCACCCCGGGGACGCAAACCCTCCCTGGAAGTAGTGGTGGGCGCTGCCCGCACAGAGGCTTACCTGCCTTTATTGAAGAACAAGCGCGTGGCCGTACTGGTCAACCAGACCTCCGAGATCAATGGTAAATTACTGCCCGACCTCCTGCTGGAGCATAAAGTAAACCTGGTGACCATATTCTCTCCCGAGCATGGCTTCAGGGGCAATGCAGATGCCGGGGCACATGTAAAAAATGATAAAGACCCTCAAACCGGGCTTCCCGTCATTTCTCTTTATGGCAATAATAAAAAACCAAATGCCCAGCAACTGAGCAATGTAGATGTGGTCATCTATGACCTGCAGGATGTAGGCGCACGTTTTTACACCTACGTCTCCTCCCTAGAATACCTGATGGAAGCCTGCGCTGA
Source organism: Bacteroidetes bacterium 43-16 (assembly GCA_001897525.1). Taxonomy (GTDB): domain Bacteria; phylum Bacteroidota; class Bacteroidia; order Chitinophagales; family Chitinophagaceae; genus Edaphocola. The sequence continues at coordinate 55,839 of MKTB01000015.1, forward strand.
GCAGAAAAAACAACTGATCATCCTCGACCGGCCTAATCCCCTGGGCAATATCGTCGACGGACCGGTCTTACAAAAAGAAAACAGGTCATTTGTCGGCATGCAGGCCGTGCCGATTGTTTACGGGATGACACCGGGAGAGTATGCCCAAATGCTGATCGGGGAAAAATGGATCAAAGCGCCCAACCTCGACCTGAAAGTGATCACCTGTGACAATTATAATCACCAGACCTTGTATCGCCTGCCGGTAGCCCCCTCCCCCAACCTTAAAAATATGGCAGCCATCTACCTGTACCCTTCCGTGTGCCTGTTTGAAGGCACCGTTATCAGCCTCGGCAGAGGCACCGATAAGCCCTTCCAGCAATACGGGCATCCACAGTTAAAAGGATTCAACTACAGCTTTACCCCAACCAGTGTCACCGGGGCCACCAATCCTCCGTTAAAAGATAAAAAATGCTACGGCGAACTATTAGCTGCTGATGCCAACACCGCCTACCGGATGACTGAAAATAAATTGCAATTGAAATGGCTCATCAAAGCCTACGAAGCCTTCCCGGACAAAAATGCCTTTTTCAATAACTTCTTCATCAAACTTGCCGGGACCAATACCCTGCAGGAGCAGATCAGGAAAGGCATGAGCGAGGCAGATATACGCGCCAGCTGGCAACCCGAGCTGGATAAATTCAAGACCACCAGGGCCAAATATTTATTATATGAAGAATAGATCAACCTGTTAACAGGTCAATACAACCACAACAGCCTTCTTTCCATCCGGGAAGAAGGCTGTTGTCATAACAGGCAATCATATAAGCGCTGAACACATACCAGTTATTTAAATACAGGCCTTTAAACCCTGACTCCGGCACCTTCCGGCAGTGCAGATATGAGCGCTCCCTCAAATCTCATTAATTCTTTACCTTTGCATCTTAAATTCAGAAGATATGAAATTGATTGCAGCACAGCTAAAGTCAGATGCAGCAGCAGCTTTTAATGCATTGTATCCCGATGCAAACGTTAAGGAAGAAGATATTTTGGTCAACGAGACAAAACCTGAATTCAAAGGAGATTATACCATCGTATTATTTCCCTTTGTAAAATCGCTTCGCTTAAACCCCGCTGCTTTAGGTGAGGCAATCGGCAATCATCTGGTACAAAACCATGACAACTATACCCATCATGAAACCGTGGCCGGTTTCCTGAACCTCAGCATCAATGATGCTTCCTGGGCACATTACCTCAACCAGTTCAACCTGGACCTGTCCCTTAAAGCAAACGCGGGCACGTCTAAAAAAATAATGGTGGAATACTCTTCCCCCAACACCAATAAACCCTTGCACCTCGGTCACCTCAGGAATAACTTCTTAGGCGTTGCGGTAGCTAATATACTGGCAGAGGCTGGCAACCAGGTAGGTAAAACCTGCGTGGTCAACGACAGGGGCGTACACATCTGTAAAAGCATGATCGCCTGGCAAAAATTCGGCAACGGGGCCACACCCGAAAGCACGGGTACAAAAGGAGATCACTTTGTGGGTGAGTATTATGTAAAATTCAACGATGCTTACAAAGCAGAAGTAGCTGCATTAGTGGCCGATGGCAAAACCACCGAGCAGGCAGAGCAGGAAGCCCCGATCATGAAAGCTACGCAACAAATGCTCGTAGACTGGGAAGCCGGAAAACCGGAAGTAATGGAATTGTGGCGCACCATGAACAGCTGGGTATATAAAGGATTTGATGCCACCTACAAAGCTATTGGCAGCTCCTTTGACAAGACCTATTACGAAAGCAATACCTACCTCCTCGGTAAAGACCTGGTAGAAGAGGGATTGCAAAAAGGCGTTTTCTACCAAAAAGAAGACGGCAGCGTATGGATTGACCTCACTGCAGACGGCCTGGATGAAAAACTGGTCAGAAGAAGAGACGGCACCTCTGTGTACATCACCCAGGACATTGGCCTGGCTGTAGAAAAGCAGAAAGAATTTAACCTCGATGAAAGTATCTATGTAGTAGGCGATGAGCAAAACTATCACTTCAAAGTACTGAAACTGATCTGCCAGAAGCTGGGCATACCGGGTGCGGACGGCATCTTCCACCTCAGCTATGGCATGGTAGAACTGCCGAGCGGGAAAATGAAAAGCAGGGAAGGCACCGTAGTAGATGCAGATGACCTGGTAGCAGAAATGATCCGCCTGGCCGGGGAGCAAACAGAAGCTGCAGGCAAAACAGAAGGATTCTCTGAGAGCGAATTACAGGAATTATATGAAACCATCGGTGTAGGTGCATTGAAGTTTTACCTGCTAAGGGTAGACCCTAAAAAGAAAATGATCTTTGATCCTAAAGAGTCTATAGATCTGCATGGCTTTACCGCGACCTTTATACAATATGCACATGCCCGGATCTGTTCTTTACTGGCCAGGACAGAGTATGTAAAAAATGAGATCGTGATCCATACAGACCATCTCCTGGAACCGGAAAAACAATTATTGATCCAGCAGGAGCAATATCCCGGCATACTGGCACAGGCGGCTATGGAATATAACCCTTCTGCCTTGTGTAACTATACTTTCAAGCTGGCACAGCAGTTCAATACCTTCTTTGAACAATGCAGCATCGTAAGAGCCGAAAGCGAGGAGAAAAAATTACTCAGACAAGTATTGGCGGACCATACCGCGAAGATCATCCGGCATTCTATGAACCTCCTGGGCATTAAAGTGCCAAATAAGATGTAGCTTAATCTTTAAAGATCAATATGTCACCCTGAGCATGTCGAAGGGTGCTCTGATAGAAAATATCGACAAAAAAATACCCATCCTTTGAAACATTTCGACAAGATCAATGTAACAAGGATGGGTTATTTTTATTGAAGCCGTGCTGCGGCTATTCCACCAACTCATACTTAGACTCCCCATCCAGAGGGCGAAAAACCAACGTATCCTGCACATTAATCGCTGCTCCATTCAATACACGCTGCATATAATCCGCTACAGGTTGAGCCATTTTCTCCCGGTAAGGTAAGTCCAGGAAATAACTATGGCCATCACCCACGAAGCGATTAAAATTGAGGTAAAGAACTTTATCCAGCACTTTTTCACCGGGTTGCACGCCTATTTTCCTGTTACCGCTTATTAATTGAGCCCCTTTAAGCGTCCGGTCTTCCGGGTTATAATGGATCAATATATTCCGCGCAAAATGTGCCTGCTCCAGCCATTGTGTGTAACCCTTAGCCGGCACACAGGCCGCATTCAATACCAGGTTATCAACCCATTTTCTTTGGCTGAACGCCGCTGAAAAATCATTTTTCAGCATATTTTTCAGGGCCAGGTTACCCATACTATGGTAGAACAAGGTAATCTTGGGAAAATGATACTCCCTGAGCGGGTAATGATACAGGCTGTCCAGCACAGGCACAAAGTCAACTCCGGCCTTATTCGCCTCTTTTAATACAAAGCGCCAGTTCCCCAGGCGCTGCTTAGTACTGTTGATGCTCGGGTAATCCAGGTATAAAACATTCACCCCATACTGCGCCCGCATGGCAAAAGCACGGAACAAGCCTGCCGGGAAATTCTTGCCGTAGCCTTCCGTGTACACCACCAGGCTTTTGCCCTTATCCAGCCGCTCCAGCAAGGAAGACAAATCCTTACAGGCCTTTATAGACCATTTGCCCTCTTTGACAAAAGCAAGGAAATAATGTAGCTGTCCCGACGGTTCCGATACTTCTTTTGCAAACTTCAAATCCTCATAATCCAATACCCGGTTACTGACCAGGGCGACCAGGGTATCTGCATCTGCTGCAATCAGTGCATCTTCATCCAATACTTTAATGGACCGCCAGAAAGAATCACTGTCAAAATAGGAGGTAAAGCGCCCCTGGCTATATGCCGGGACCTGCAGTCCTGACACCAGCAACAGCAGCCCGATGATGATCCGTAAAGAATTAAACCTTTGTCTGTTCATTAGTTTAAATTCAGGTCTTTATGTTTTCTTTTCCTTTTATAACTGGACTGCTTGAGATGCCCCTCTCCGCTGATGATCGAAATATTGCCGTCCATCTCGAGGATAGCCCACTTCACATCTTTATACAGGTCCACCCCATGTTCGCGCATGGCCTCCTTTAATTCATCATCCGTGATCTGCAATTTTGATAAGGTGGCAAACTCCAGCTTCCCGTTGTGAATAAGCACCTCCGGCTTTTGGTTCACCAGGGTCCTGAAGCCGGGATATTTAAAGAGCAATCGCTTAAACAGCAGGTTGAGTAAAAACAAAACTGCCGCAGCACACAATCCACCGATCAGGCTCGTGTCCGGCCCTACCATGGCATTCTGGACCGCATTACTGATCAGTAATATCAATACAATATCAGAGGTGGTCAACTGTGACAATTCCTTCTTACCCGTGAGCCGTATAGCGACCAGTATAAAGATATATACCGCCACTGAGCGACCGATGATGGCCACCAGATTGTAAATTTCCATAATGTAGCTCAGCTAAAGATTTAATAAGATGCAGGCCGCTCAGCGGTATGGCTACGGCCTTGCCTTGATTGTAATTGTTTATGCTCCTCCTGCAGCTGCCGCAGCTTGCGCAGCAACCTTGAGATCACCTCGATACCGGCTACATTAATGTCCAGGTCATAATAGAGATGCACACAGCGCTCCAGTTGACCTAGGTCCTCATAATCCAGGTAAAGTTCATCCTGCTCTGCCGCAACAGTAATCAGGCCGGAGCTCACCAGTGCATCAAAAAAATGAATTTCGATATTGTAGATAGCAATACATTCCGCTCTGCTTATTTTCTGTATCATGATTGAAGCCGTTTAAGTTGTTCAAACAATTCTTTCTCTTTATCACTAAGCCGGGCAGGCAATTGAACCTTAAAGGTCAGGTAAAGATCTCCGTGCCTGCCTTCACCTTTATAAACCGGGAAGCCTTTACCCTTCAGGCGGCTTACACTGTCATTCTGTGTAAAAGGTTTCACATTCAGTTTCACCTGTCCGTCCAGGGTATCTATCATGACCGGGCCGCCCAGGATAGCCGTGTACAGGTCTATGGTCTTGCTGATCCGGAGATCATCCCCATCGCGTTCAAATGGAGTATCATTCTGGATATTAAAAGTAATGAACAAGTCCCCGGCAGGACCTCCGTTCACCCCTTCATGGCCATATCCCTTCAACCTGATCTGTTGCCCGTCATAGGCCCCGGCAGGGATCGTGATCCGTACCTTCCTGCCATTGATCTCGAAAGTCTGCTGATGCGTTTGCTGTACCTGCGACAAGTATAAATTGAGCGATGCTTCTATATCCTGGCCCTTGAATTTACCGGATGCACTCCCCCTTCTATAACCACCGCCAAAGCCCTCACCCTGGTTGCCGAAAATAGAGGAAAAGAAGTCTGAATAATCACCGCCGCTGCCCTGCCCTTCATAAGTATATCCTTCAAAGGGATTGCCGCCACCACGGCCCCGGTTCTGCTGCTGTTGTTGCTGCCGGGCTTGTTCATAAGCTTCTCCCTGTTGCCAATGCTCGCCATATTTATCATACTTGGCCCGGTTCTCAGGGTTGCCCAATACTTCATTGGCTTCATTTACTGCTTTAAACTTTTGCTCCGCTTCTTTATCATTGGGATTCAGGTCCGGGTGGTATTTGCGGGCCAGTTTGCGGAAAGCCTTTTTAATCTCCTCCTGACTTGCCGTTTTGGGCACCCCTAATACCTGGTAATAATCAATAAATGCCATAGTGTATTCGTTATATTTTATTCAATATTTCGCCAGGGAAATTAAACTTTAGCGATTTAGCCCTGATCGTCTAAATCACATAAATCCCCACACTAAATTAACAATAAAAAACGAGTCACTATGCATTAATGAAAAGTCAGGTTTCAAAAAAAGGCATGAAATAACATCGGAACATTAGCTTTCCCCGGATATGCTCTGATATTAGCCTAAGTTACGCTTAGGGCTAAAAAAATAATTAACTGAAAAACCATAATAAGCGTAAGAAGCAGTAGACAAATTACTGTAAAATCCCCAGCCGGTTAAAAATCCTTTTACCTGCATTGCTTTTTGCAGATCTACACCGATATTACCTGATATACGCAGCCTGGTTTCATTATTGAACCTGAAGGAATAACCTAGTGCAAATTGAGGGGAAATAATAAACTGTTTGTAGTTGCGCGCATTTTCTAAATAGATGTGTTCCTCTATTATATCCTGATAATTATCCTGCCCAAATAGCAAAGCCCGGATATTAGCCCCTAACGACACGTTTAAGCCAGAACTCGGGTTCAAGGGTATATTATAGTTAAATAACAATGGAATATTAAGATAATAAATGTCGATAGCAAGCGTTTCCCGATTAAAATTGAATTGCGAACGGAACGTACTCATACCTACCCCTGTTTCTAATGATATATTTTTCCACAGGGGCTTAGCGGCAAGGACATGAGCACTAAAACCCAAGCGGTCATTTTGCTTAAATCCGGGAGCTGAATATCCTTTGTACGTAAAATTTTCCCTGTCTACATGATTCAGCTTAGTTTGAAAAAGTCCAAGCCCTATTCCATAAACTATTTTATTTTGAGCCCACAAAGGTTTTGTATAAAGGCCTGTTAGTAATGCCAGCAGGTATAATAGCTTATTTTTCATTTTGATCTATTTATGTTATGATGTAATACACTATTAACCTAAATCATTCGTCAAATAGTATACTTTAGCCTAAAAATCATTAGCTTATATAAGAAAATCACGCAAAAAATCAAACATGGATTGTTTTTACCAACATTTATATTTGCAATACATTTCTATAAAAATATAAGGTCATGGAGCAAATCATAAAACATACTATTGCATTCGTTAAACAACAATTATCTGATGCCGAAGGTGGCCATGACTGGTTCCATATAGAAAGGGTATGGCAAAATACCTTACTCATCCTGGAGCAGGAACAGGCAGACCGGCTGATCTGTGAACTCGCAGCTTTATTACATGATGTGGCAGACAGTAAATTTCATGGCGGTGATGAAGAACTTGGCCCTGCTATTGCCGAAAAGTTTCTCCGGGAGCAACAAGTAGCAAAGCATATCATCAATGAAGTAAAACTGATCATCAAAAACATGTCGTACAAAGCCTCCCTGGGCAAGCTGGACTACCATTCCAAAGAAATGGACATCGTGCAGGATGCAGACCGTTTAGATGCCATTGGTGCGATTGGTATCGCCCGGGCCTTCAACTACGGTGGGTTTAAAAACAGGGCTATCCATAATCCGGACATCAAACCGGAGCTGAATATGAGCAAAGAAGCTTATAAAAACACACAGGCACCTACCATCAATCATTTCTACGAAAAACTGCTTTTGCTGAAAGATAAAATGAATACAGGTACAGCCAAGGCCATAGCAGCGCAAAGACACCGGTTTATGGAAGACTTCCTTGAACAGTTCTATGCTGAATGGGAAGGAAAAAGATAATTAAGCATCGGATGCTTCGATGATATATTGCCCGGGAACATAGCTTACCCGGGCATTGTTTTTGGCCAGGCAGTCTTCGGAGATCATATTACCCGTTCTTTTATCAATGATCCTTCTCCATATCTCATTCCTCCGGTAAAACACCTCCCCGGTTTTGACAAACTGGTGTTCTTTTTCAAAAATGTGATAAGCCTGGGGCAGTTCCGATTGTACCAGCAGCTCCCCCTCAATGGTCTTTTCTGTAAGCCAGATATGCAACTGGAAGGTATGATCCGTAGTATTGGTAAACTGGTAATCGATATAGTTATAAAAGATCGCTGCACCGCTCCCGAAAGGCAATACACGCCCCTCGTCCGGGAAAGGATCAAAGGAATGTTGTGCCCTTTGCACCACAGTCAGGGGGCTATGCAGGACCAGCCAATGGATCATATTGGAGATCTGGCAAATGCCGCCGCCTATGCCCGGCCGGGCCTTCCCGAAGGACAATTCCATACCCATCAGGTATCCTTCAGCCTTTGTCGGCAACCCTACGAGTTTACAAAAAGAAAAAGTCTCTCCCGGCCGGATGATGATCCCGTCAATATGCTTCAGTGCCAGGCTCAGGTTCGTCACTTTATTCACCTGCAACTGCATATCCGCATCGCCCAGCTTGCGCAGCAAGGTAGACTGGTGCTTTTTAACCCGGAAGGGCAACAGTTGCTCCTCACGTTGTGCCGCATACTTTTTACCATCCGTCAGCCAGATGAGCCTGCGCTGCAGTCTTCTTAATCCTACCGCTAACTGGTAGAGTAGGGGATGCCGCTGGCTCAGCAGCTTCCTGGGGGCTTTTCGAGGGCTTGCCATAGAATGAAAAATAAAATTAAAGATAAAGAAAAGCCCCTTTCCAAATGGAAAGAGGCTTTAACTACTTTAAATATTCATTTAGAGGCTTAACTGGTAAGTGAATTCTTTATAATCGTACTCATATTCTTTACCGTTAAATGCTGTTTTATTTACCTTTTCAGAATCTGTAAGCTCCAGCAGGTAATTTCCTTTCCATTCTTTCGGGAAGATCAGTTGTCCTTTGCTGTCCGTTTTCACCGCATAAGTCTGCTCTTTCTCTCCTTCTTTTACCAGGGATAAGCTCACATCCGCTTTAGGCTGGCCATTTTCCATGTAAACTACCTGCGTTTTCTTTGCCGCATCTTTCCATACCAGGCTGAATTTACCTTCGGTCAAGGTAGCCGTCTTAGCTTTCGCTTTACCCACCAGCACAAATGCAGCAGCGGCATAGGTCAGTTTTTTATCCTTATACACATCTTTTACCGGATGACTGAAAGACACTTTATAAACTCCGGCCTGCGTTGGCACAAAGCTGGAAGCGTAAAAAGAAGCATCTTTAGCACGATCTGCAAGTTCAGTAGTAGTACCGTCAGGAGCGGTCAGTACCAGCGAATACTCAGCGATATCAGAATACCATTTCGCTGTTTTGGTAGGATTGCCCCAACTATAGTCTCCGAAAAACACCTGTACATTCTGGGATTCCCCGATCTTGCCGTTGCCCTTCACTTCAATCCACATCGTATGTGCACCTGCGGCTACGCTCAACATCACAAGCATCACACTTAATGCCAAAAAAGATAGTTTTGATTTCATTGTTAATTTTTTTAATTGATGGTTTCCCCGCAAAAATAAAAGCTAATTTCAATTTCCACTTATGAAACAGGGAATTTATCAATGATAAAATTACAGGATGTTCCAATAAGCGAAAGTTTTGCGCAAAAATCATATGACTATATTCGAATTATGAAAAAAATATGATTAATATTGTAATAGATAAAATTTGTTACTGTAAACTATTTAATAAAAGCAATGGAAAACCAGAACCCTCAAGAGCTTCCGAAAGAGCCGGTGCAATTATTCTCAGCAGATTTTTGGGAACAATTATCCTTCGAAGGCAAATCGTTTTGCAAACTGGACCAGCAAGGCAACCTGATACTGATAGCGGACCAACACTATCCGGAAAGAGTATTGTCACACATCAACGAGCAGAGTGCCCCAACGGTCATTCAGGCCTTATGTGATAAGTTCAAAGAAGTACAGCAGAAAACAGATGAGCTGAAGCAGGAACTGGAACAGTCTGCTGAACCGATCAGGTTACAGGGCAAGTTGCAACGCTTAAAAGCGTACTTATTAAATGCCAATGCTATAGGGGATTATCCCCCTTTATTTGCCTTTGTCACAGAAAAACAAAATCTGATCCAGGAGCAATTAAAAGCCAATGAGCAGGTAAGGAAAACACTTGTGGAAAAAGCGCAGCTCTTAAAAGACTCCGAGGAATTTAAAAACACCACAGAAGCATTCAGAGAACTGGTAGAAGAATGGAAAAAAGCTCCTTATATTGAAAAAGAGGCCAGCGATAAACTTTGGGAACAGATAGAGAGCGCCCGTAATCATTTTTATGAGCGTAAACGTCATTTCCAGGAATCTTTAGACATAGAGATGATGCAAAACCTGGACCTGAAACTTGAGCTATGTGAAAAGGCAGAATCCATGATCCAGTCGGAGAACTGGAAAGAAACTTCTGAAGCCTATAAGCAACTCATGGAAACCTGGAAAAGCATAGGACGGGTAGCTTCCGCAGAAAAAAATGATGACCTCTGGAACCGCTTCGTGTCGGCAAAGAACCAGTTCTTTGACCGCAAGTCCGGGCACCAGAACCAGATCATGGAAGAGCAGGAAGCAAATTATATTGCGAAATTAAACCTGGTAGAACAGGCCGAACAGATCAAGGAAAGCACCAACTGGAAAGATACGGCTGCCGTATATGCCCGGATACTGGAAGACTGGAAAGCAATAGGCAAAGTGCCTTTTGAAAAAGCGGAGGAATTGTGGAACAGGATGCAGGCCGCCAAAGATCATTTCTTTAATGCAAAACGCCAGCAGGCGGAGACCTATAAAGTAGGGCTGGAAGACAACTATGCCCAGAAAAAAGCGCTCCTGGAGCGTATAGAAACCATCAAGAATGCTACAGACTGGCGTGATGCTACCCAGGAGATCAATGAGCTTCTAGCTACCTGGAAAACCATAGGCCCCATTCCCCGCGAATACGGAGACAGTTTATGGGAAGAATTTATTGCGGCACGCCAGCATTTTTTTAAACGCAAGGATGAAGACCGCGAGGCCCGCAAAGGAAAGTTCATACAACAGGTAAGCAGCCGTCTGCAGCAAAGTAAAAATTTCCTCGCCACCATTGATGAGGAATTGGCAGAAGATGAAAGCAAACTGGCCGAATTTAAAGAGATTCTCGCCGGTACCGGGGATGAAGATGCCAAGGATAAAGAAATTAAAGCCAACCTGGTCAAACTGGTAGAACAAATCGAAAAAAGAATCCCTAACCGGATCGCGAAAAGAGGAGATGTGCTGGCCCAGATCGAGGAGCTTGAGCAAAAACTTTCAGAAAAAGAAAAATAGCCCGATAAGGGCTGTGAAAGCAGATCCGCAGGCCTGTAGCAGTTTACAATAAGATAATATGAATTATTTGTTAAGTAGACTTACATTTGCCGCATAAACTAAAAGGAGTATTACTCATGCTTTCAAAAGGAAAAATACTTGTAGTAGATGACGAACAGTCAATTGTTGAATTTATCTGCTATAATCTTGAAAAAGCAGGTTATGAAGTAGCCGCTTCAAGCAATGGTAACGATGCCATCAGGGTTGCCAAGCATTTCAATCCGGACCTGATCTTACTGGATGTAATGATGCCCGGGAAAGATGGCTTCCAAACCATCAAAGAACTAAGGCAAATGCCCAGCCTGGATGCTACGATCGTTATCTTCTTAACCGCGATGACGGATGAAAAGTCTGAGATAATGGGCCTTGAACTGGGCGCTGATGATTATATTACCAAACCCATCAAACCGGATTTACTGATGACCCGCCTGGACACTGCCCTGCGCAGAGTACGCCGCGAGAAAGACGAAGAATCTGTCCTGGACTTTGGTGACCTCATCATCAACAAAACGAAATTCACGGTAAGCTATAAAGACAGCGAAATTGTGCTGGCTAAAAAAGAATTTGAACTGCTGAACCTGCTGGCCTCTAAACCGGGCCGCGTTTTCTTAAGAAACGAGATCCTGCAGAAAGTATGGGGAACAGACGTGATCGTAGGCGACAGGACCATTGACGTACACGTACGCAAAATCCGCCAGAAAATGGGCATTGACCTCATTACTACCGTAAAAGGAGTAGGCTACAAATTCGAAATGGCAGATTAACAAAAGGCTTTGAATTTATAAATTATGTTTATATATTTGTAAACAAAGAAAATTCAATCAATCATGAAAAAGTTATTTATCAGTTGTGCTATCATTGTCGCCTCTGCCCTGAGCGTACAGTCTTTTGCACAACAAACACCAACAAGTGGCGATAAAACATACAATATTTTTTATGCCCAGGATATACCTTATACTGCTGTAAAAGAGCAGGATCAAAAACTGATCGCTTTAGATAAACAATTTAAGGCGTATGAAACAGCGATCAACAAGAACGATACAAAGAAAGCTGCTGCCCTTAAACAAAGCATAGCTACCTGGCAAACACAAAACATTGCCTGGGTGAACAAACTTGAACCACACCTGGTTGAAGCGTTCAATAACTGGATCAGCGCTTCCTACAAATCTTTACGCTTAAACGATCCTATTAAATAATTCATTTTTTATAAGAAAAGCCCAGGTAAACTTACCTGGGCTTTTTCATGACCACAATTTCTTAACCTAGGTTATTTTTAAGCATTAGCCACCGCTGTATCTTTGTAAAAAGAAACCATCAAAAAAACAATTTAAAAGAAATAAAAATCAACAAACATGAGCACAATCAAATGGGCATTAGACCCCACCCACAGCGAAATATTCTTTAAGGTAAAACACCTTATGATCACTAACGTTAAAGGTACTTTCGGCACCTTTGATGCCAGCATCGACGGTGAAGACTTCAGCAAGTCTCCCATCAAAGTAAACATAGATGTAAACTCTATTTCTACGAACAATGCAGACAGAGATGCACACCTTAAAAGCGGGGATTTCTTCGAAACAGAACAATATCCAGAAATGACCTTTGTCAGCAAATCATTCGATAACAAAGGTGATAACGAATACAAATTATCCGGTGATCTTACCATCAAAGGCATTACCAAACCCATCACCTTAGATGTGGAATTTGGCGGTACCAATAAAGATCCGTGGGGCAATGAAAAAGCAGGCTTCGAAGTGAAAGGTAAATTCAACAGAAGTGATTTCGGCCTGAACTGGAACTCTGCCCTGGAAACTGGTGGTGTGCTGGTGAGCGACGAAGTTAAATTAGAAGCAGCCGTTCAGTTTGTTAAACAAACGGTTGAAGCCTAACCCGATCACATTATATCAAGCCTTTCAGCAGGGTTGATTGAATACTTTATTAAGTTGAACAGAAAAGAGTTTTTAAAGATCATGAGTGTATTACCTTTTGCAGGAGCGGTAGGTTTGAGCGCACTGGGCCGTGCTTCGGAAACATTTCCGGACACGCAGAAAATGCCGGTACTATTTTTAGGACACGGCAGTCCTATGAATGCCATCGAGGAAAATGAATTTGTAAGCGGCTTCCGCACGGTTGCCCAAACGATTCCCAAGCCTCATGCCATCCTTTGCGTATCGGCACACTGGGAGACCCGCGGCACCTACGTTACCGCGATGCAGATGCCACAGACCATTCATGATTTCGGGGGATTCCCGAAAGCACTCTTCGATGTTCAATACCCGGCTCCCGGCAGTCCTGAGCTGGCCAAAATGACCCAGGCACTCATCACCTCTACGGAAGTAGGGCTGGATGACAAATGGGGACTGGACCATGGCGCGTGGTCGGTGATCAAGCACCTGTACCCGGATGCAGACATACCGGTGATCCAGATGAGCATTGATGTGAATGCCAGCCCAGAAGCACATTATAATATTGCCCGGCAACTGTCTAAGCTCAGGAGAAAAGGCGTACTCATTATAGGAAGCGGCAATATGGTGCATAACCTGCGTGCCGTAGACTGGCAAAACCTGAACAAAGTAGATTATGGCTATGACTGGGCGCTGGAAGCCGATGAGCAAATGAGAAAGTTCATCCTGGAAGAGGACCACAAAAGCCTGATCGCTTTCCGCTCACAGGGCAAAGCTTTTGATATGGCCATTCCTACCCCGGAACACTACCTGCCATTGATCTATACACTGGCCTTACAGGAGAAAGGAGATGAAGTATCCATATTCAATAATAAAGCAGTCGCTGGTTCCTTAACCATGACTTCTGTCAAGATAGCATAATATAGGGTTTATGTGTTTACAACAAAAGCGGATGCCTCCGGGCATTCGCTTTTTTATGTCCATTATCCAAAGAAAATTCGTAGCATTGATGCTGAAATCAGTTTAGCCCTGCGCTACCCATGGATATAGATAAAAGATTTGAACGCATACTCGCCATATTCATACAACTACAGTCCAAACCTGTTGTGAAAGCGCAGGATCTTGCAGACCGGTTCCAGGTGAGCATCCGCACCATTTACAGGGACATCAGGTCTTTGGAAAAAGCAGGTGTACCTATCTACAGCGAGGCCGGCTATGGATATTCATTAGCCGGAGGCTACCGCCTGCCACCCACGCTTTTTTCAAAAGAAGAAGCACTGAGCTTCGCGGTTGCAGAAAAACTCATGCACCAATACCTGGACAAAGAATTAAGCAAGCAGTTTTCCAATGCTTTAAGCAAAATGAAATCGGTCTTAAGAACAAGCGATAAAGAAAATATCCAGACCGTAGAAGAGCAGGTATTACTCAAGTCCAACAAAAAACTGTTTAACCAGGAAGTACCCACAGCCTTGTCTACCCTCTTCAGCAGCATCGCTCAAAAGTTGCAGATCAGGATAAAATATCAAAAAGCAGATAGCTCTAAGGCAGAAGAACGTACCGTAGAGCCGGTAGGCGTATTCCAGGAGAATGGTTTCTGGTACTTTATGGCCTATTGCCATCTCCGGCAAGAAGTGCGCCAGTTCAGGCTGGACCGCATTAAAGATATCTGGATGAGTACCGAGCCTTTTAACCAGCAACTCAAGAGCCTGGCCTATTACCTGGACCAGAAAGTGACCAAAAAAGAAGAGCACCCTACCGCCACCATCTGGGCCTCCAGGCAAATGCAGGGCTTCATGTGCTGGGAACGCCAATTGTATGGCTTTATCAAAGAAACAGAAACGGAAGATGGCTTTGTAATGACCTTTGAACACAACCTCAAACACCAGTATCTCCAGCGCTGGCTGCTGGCCTTCGGCGATGGCATCAAAATAATAGAACCACTGTCTTTAAAGCAGGAAATGCTGCAATTGATTGATGCCATCAAAAAACAAATCAAATAAGCCATGCATATTACTAAAAGGCGGTATTTATGTCACATTGAGCTCAGTCGAAATGTAACATAAATACCGCCTTAAATTTCATGAAGGTTCAGGCCCTGACTGCTTATAGCAGCGGGTGATTAAGCCCAGTTGCCGTCCATCTTCATGCCTTCTACCGTCCTGTCCCAGAAGAAAGGAGGCTCGATACCTAAAGCTCTCAGGTACACAAATCCCTGCCCCCTGTGGTGGATCTGGTTGTCGATGAAATATTGAATGTTTTCAATGATCGGAGATTCATACTGTCCGAATAAATTAAACGTTTCCGGAAAACGCTCCTCGGGGATCTGGCGCAACAATGTGTCGATCTGAGGTGTAGCCTCATCCCATCCTGCCAGCAAAGCCTCTTTTGTATGATAAGGCAATTCATGATTGTAAGGCTCTACAGTGCTGTTGACAATACCTTTCAGGCCATCAACGTCCACATTGATCATCTCTTTGACCATGTCGGCAAAAGGACGCATACCACCTATATTAAATTCAAACAGTTCTTTTTCCGGGAAAGCCTCTATCACCCTGCGGGTAAGGTTTCTGTGGCCTTGCCAGTTTTTCAGTAATAATGCTGCATCAATAACATGTACCTTTTTCATTGTTTTTTAATTTTAAGATGATTAATTTTCTATACCACAAAGGTATTTAGCCCTACTGCCAACAGTATGTCAGCAGCAAAATCGGACCACAAATTTTCCAATCCACACTTTTAACATTAATTAAAGCTTATCCTTTAAATAATCATTAAATTTGTCTACAAACAAAACAAAAAAGATATGAAAAAAGTGGTTTACCCGGCCCTGCTGCTTGCAGGAGCCCTGGCATTGACATCGTCGTGCAACAAGAAAAACAATACACCTGCCAAAGTCTGTAAGATCCAGAGAGTGACCAGCGGTACAGAGTCTTACCTTTTCAGCTATGATGACCAGTTCAGGATCTCCAAAATGGAAAGCCAGAACCGTATCGCCAATTTCAGCTACAATGGCAATCAGCAAACCATCCTGACTACTTCATCGGGAAGCTTCAGCAACAAACGTATCATCACGACCAATGATGCCGGGCTGACCTTAAACGTCCGTTCAGAAAGCAATACAGCCGGAACCGTATGGACCAATGAAGCCTATAACTACAATGGCAACCAGGTTTCCACCATTGTAGCGACCAATTCTACCGGTTTATCGACCAGTACGACCAATTACATCTGGTCTTCTGATGGCAATTTAAGCTCCATCGTCAACCCATCCGGCACGATAACAGAGCTCAGCTACTATACCGACAAGGAATACCGCGAAGGAGATTATTTAAATGTGTTGAACCTGGTCCAGAACGGGCATAATTTCATCCGGAACAAAAACCTGGTGAAAACGCTTTCCGCTTCCAACACGATCAGCTATGAATTTGACACCGAAAATAAAGTCAATTCCATCAATGTAAACAGCTCCAGTGTACAATTAGAATATACCTGCAGGTAATAGCAGGTACAGGTAAATAAAAAATGCAGCCGGGATTCACCGGCTGCATTTTTACCATAACAATAGGCTGCTATGCTTCTTTTGATTCATTTTTAGTCCCTTTCTTCTTATCCCAGGCCAGCAATAAAGCCGGTTGCAAGGTAAGGTTAAAGATCATGGCCAGGAACAAGGTCAATGCGGTGAGGTAACCCAATGCCTGCGTACCGCCAAAGTCGGACACGGCAAACACTCCGAAGCCTACTACCAGGATGATACTGGTAAAAATAATGCTCATACCCGTATCCCGGATCGTATGCTTCACCGTTTCTGCTATCGTATCATGCTTATGCGCTTCCTGCTTATAGTTAACCAGGAAACGAATGGTCACATCCACGGTGATCCCCAAAGCAACACTAAATACCAGCACGGTAGAAGGTTTAAGCGGGATATTGAGTAAGCCCATAATACCGGCAGTGATCAATAAAGGAACGATATTAGTAATCAATGCCACGATCACTACTTTGGTAGAGCGGAACAGGATAATGATACACACCAGGATCATACCAAAAGCCCAGGCCAGGCTCTCCTTCAGGCTATCTATAATGAAGATACTCCCTTCCAGGTAAGTAATGCTACCCCCGGTAATATTCACCTCATACTTATCTTTTTCAAACAACTGGTTCACCAAAGGCTGTATCCTGTCGTTGACCAGTTTAGGGATTTCTGCAGAACCAATATCGGCTACATTGACACTGATCCTTAAGGTTTGCGCATTGCTATCGACAAAGCTGTACAGCAATTGGCTGAACTGGTCGGCCTGCACTGCGGTTGTATCGGTATTTGATTTTTGCAGTTTATTGAAGGTACTTACCAGCTGGGTTCTCAGGCTCTGGAACTCTGTACTGCTGGGCAATACATAATCAGACACGGCACCACCAAAGAAGCCCTGGCGGAAAAACTTAGCCCCTTTGGTCAAAGTGATTGCAGCACCTATCTCCGGCTGAGCTTCTAAAAAGCGGGTCAGAGAATCTACCTTCTCCCAGGTTTCCAGGCTGGTCAAAGCGCCGAATTTCTTTTTAGTATCCACGGTAATTTCTAAAGGCATGATCCCTTTAAAATTCTTTTCAAAGAACTTAAGGTCCTTCACGATTACATCCTTCGCCGGAAGATCGTCCACCATATAACCTACAGACTTCAGCTTCATCATACCTACTCCACCGAGTACACATAAAACCACTGTTCCGATAAATATAGCTTTCTTATAGTTGAATACCCATTTGATCAGCATATCCAGGGTCTTATTCATCCATTTACTTTCCGTGTACTTGGTCTGGTTCGTTTTAGGAGCCGGCAAATAACTGAAAATAGCAGGAATTAAGAATAAAGACACAAAAAACAGGGCCATGATATTGATGCCGGAAACGATACCAAACTCTTTCAACACCTGGCTGTTGGTCAGGCCAAATACACCAAAACCAATAGCAGCGGTCAGGTTGGTAAATAAGGTAACAATCCCCATCTTACCCACCATATTCCTCAGGGCTTTGGTCTTATCGCCACATAAATTATATTCAGTATGATATTTATTGAGGAAGTAAATACAGTTGGGGATACCGATCACCACGATCAGTGGCGGGATCACCCCTGTGAGGATGGATATCTTATAGCCCAGCATGGCCAAGGTGCCCATAGACCACACAACACCGATGGATACGATCAGCATAGATACAATCATGGCTGTAAAAGAGCGGAAGATGATCAATAAAATAATCGCCGTCAGGCAGAGAGAAAGCACCAGGAAAATATTCAATTCATGCTTGATCTTTTCCGCCATCTGCGTCCTGATGTAAGGCAGGCCGCTGTAATGCACCTCGATATTGGTCGCAGCTTTAAACTGCTCCCCGGCCTTAACGATATCATCCACGATCCGCACCCTTTCTTTAGAATTCAGGGCTACTTTATCAATGTTGATCATCATCAGGTAGGCATCAGAAGCTTTGTTGTACAGCAAACCATCAAAGATCGGCAAGCTGTCCAGCTTTAATTTACCGGCCATAGCCGTTGCCGGCTGGTCAAAATGAAAAACCTTTTGTGTAGTCAGTTTCTTCGTACTGTCCTGGCCAAGTGCAACCGCATCATTGATAGAAAGTACACCGGTTACATTTTTAATGGCTTTCAGGTCATTGATCAGTTTACCGTAGGCCGCAAAGTGCTCCGGAGTGAACAACTGATCAGACTGTACGCCCAGCACCATAGCGTTTCCGCCACCGCCTCCAAACTTGTCCTGGAAGTCTTTTAATGCTTTGTATTTAGGATTGTCCTTAGGTATGGCTCCTGTAGAATCATAACTCATGCGCACTTTGGTAGCCTGCACACCCATAAAAGCAGTAATGCCCAGCACGAGTACAATTAATAATACCCTGTACTTGAGCACAAAATCAGCAATTTTTAACCACATATACCCTATATTTAATATTAAAGTTAGCCTTTTACGGGCAAAAAGAAAGGCTAGCTCGAGAACGAGCCAGCCCTATAAACCCTATCACCATGAAAACAAATTAATGAACCGATATAAACCGGTTGTTAAATGTACACCTATTTTTTCTTTTTCGGTGTAAACATAGCCAACATACGTCGGCCTTCCATTTTAGGCATGGATTCCAAAGTTCCATAGTCGGCTAGCTTCTCTGCAAATTTAAGCAATAATAGCTGCCCCCTGTCCTGGAACAAAATGGACCTACCTTTAAATTGAACAAAAGTTTTTACTTTATCTCCATCCTGAAGGAACTTGATCGCATGCTTCAGTTTGAATTCAAAATCATGATCATCTGTATTAGGTGTGAAACGAATTTCTTTCACCTCAGATTGCTTTGCTTTTGCCTTTTGTTCTTTATCTTTTTTCTTTCTTTCGTAAAGAAATTTATTATAATCAACTAATCTGCAAACAGGAGGTTCCGCATTTGGCGAAATCTCAACAAGATCCACCCCTAATTCATCTGCCAATTTCAAAGCCTCCGGTAATGACATTACACCACCTTCGACATCTTCTCCTACTACACGCACCGTCTGCGCTCTAATCAAATTATTAATCTTATGTTCTGGCTCTTTAACCTTAATCGGTACTCTAGGTCTCCCTTTTTTCTGCATTAATTAGATTGAATTGTTAAATTTTCTTTTTGTGTTGTCGACAAAGATATTGAAAAAAATAAACATACTGCATTTTTTTTAGGGAAGTAAATATTAATTAACATTTCAACCCCTTATCCGGCAGATTTTCAAGTCTTCAATACCCTCTTATGCCTTCGCTTTAAAAGCACTGATCGCATTTACGGCAAATTCACCCAGGATCAGGCGACCGCTGATCGCAGCCCTGTCTGTAAGTAAAGTGTCCCAATGCTCCGTACCTTCCCAGATCACCGCCTTAAGGTCTTTCATCGCTTCAGGACTCGATTTGGCCAGTGTTTTTGCCAGGGTCATGATCGCTTCATCCATAGCTGCGGCATCGGCATGCACAGATGCGTACAGACCCTTTTGCTGCGCCCATTGGGCATCTCTCCAGGAAGCTGCATCAATAGACAGCTCTGCAAAGGCAGACAAGCCTATTTTGCGCTCTACAGCCGGCCCTACCACGAATGGCCCTATGCCTACAGCCAGCTCACTCAATTTCACAGCAGCGCTTTCCACTGCAAACGTATAATCAGCAGCAGAAGCCAGGCCTACACCACCGCCTACAGCCTTACCCTGTACACGGGCAATCACAAATTTAGGGCATTTCCTGATGGCATTGATCACCATGGCAAAACCGCTGAAAAACTGCAAACCGTCTTCTTTATTATCTATCGTGATCAGCTCATCAAAAGAAGCACCTGCACAGAATGCTTTCTCACCGGCACTGCGCAAAATGATCACTTTAGCGGCTTCATCATTACCCATTTCAGTAATTGTTGCTGCCAGTTTACGTAAAATAGCGCCCGGCAAACTATTGCTCATCGGGTGTTGAAATTCCACTACGGCAATACCTTGCTCATCTACCTGTGCCGATACATAGCCTTCCTTATTTTCAATCATTGTTGTATATTTAATTAAAGGGCAAATATAATTTTTTGCAGGCAAATAGAATAATTATAAAAAATGGCCTTCCTGATTTATTCCATTCATTTTTGCAGGAAGGTAATGCCTGGTACTTGTAAAAGGCTCAGCAACAGATCTACATCAGTATTCAATAAAAAGAGACCGTCTCCTATGTTTGCATTGAGTAAATATTAGGAGACAGCCTCTTTTTCAAAACATATGAAAACACGCGATTACATTTTTTGAATTTCGTATTGGTATGACCCGAAATCCAGTAAAAGCTTAGTCTCTGACACTTTTATAATGGTCCCTTTTTCAATTTTGGCATCATGGTTTTTAATTTCGATCTTATCACCATTTACCTTATAAGTATTGGACTCTAATTCTACTTTTTCATTGTCCGATATGATCAATTTATCTTTATCGAAAGTGAAGTAAGCAGGCTTGGCCAGTACCAGGACCATAGACATTGCCAGGTCTTCCATTTCCCCAACTTTCTGCTCATCATTCCTTACCTTCATATCGGTCACTTTCCACTTGCCGTCTAAGCCCTGAGCATAAACCAGCAGGCTACTCAGCAATAAAACAATGGGGGTAATAAAAAAAAGCTTTTTCATAATATATATATTTTTTTAACTACAAAATAATTAGTTCCCCGAACCGATACTTTCAAAAAGGAGATTGAAAATCATTTCAGGATGGATGTCCTGCTCAGCACCAGAGAGTTTAGTCCAGTCATATTCAAAATCCGACAAATTAGAGCCACCACCTGTAGCAGAGTTTTTTGATTTAAAATGCCAATTACCACCTTTATCATTAGTTACGGTTACATCCCATCCTGTCATTTTGGGAGGAAATACATCAAACTCAATCCAGCCTTTTATTCGCCATACAGTGCCATCAGTAGACTTGACCGTCATATCAATATTTTTCCGGGCAGCATCGGCCCTTGTTGCATTGATCATTCCAATGGTAAAGATCAAACTAAAAAGAAGCAAAACACGCTTCAATAATAATGGGAATTGCAATGTGTTTGTCATAATAGTTGTTTTAGTTGTTCAGATTAAAAAAAATTGATCAGAATCATTATTATTTAAAAATTGTTTTAATGGCAGGACCATATCCGAAGGAGTATTTCATAACTGTACCTTTTTAACTACAGGAAGAGTACCTTCAGCATTCTATTCCAATTTTATAATAATAACAACCTTGTCAAATATTTTATATTCTAATGTTAGTCAAAATTATAAATTTCATTAATATCTAACAATACGGGAATTCCAGTATTTTTTCTGAACGCATTTATCCCGGCCATGAATGATTATAATAATGGCATATGGCAAAATATCTTGCTTAAAGGCTTTTGAAATATTCCAGCATTCAAAGGCCAGATAAAATTTTGTAATTAAGCATTCACAATAAGTATCAAGCTAATAATTGGTCTCACCGGCTATTTTTTTTACATTTGCGAAATGGAAAATACGATAGCATTAAGCGAATTAACTACCAGCTATATTCAAAAAGAAGAGCAGTTTGGCGCCCACAACTATCATCCGCTTCCTGTTGTGCTCAACAAAGGAGAAGGTGTATACCTGTGGGATGTTGATGGTAAAAGATATTATGACTTTTTAAGCGGCTACTCCGCGGTAAACCAGGGCCACTGCCATCCTAAGATAGTAGCGGCATTGATAGAGCAGGCGCAAAAGCTTACCCTGACTTCCCGTGCTTTCCACAGCGATCTGCTGGGCGAATATTCCGAATACATCACCCGCTATTTCGGTTATGACAAGGTATTACCCATGAACTCCGGCGTTGAAGCGGTAGAAACGGCTTTAAAACTGGCACGTCGCTGGGCTTATGACGTGAAGGGCGTAGCAGAAAATGAAGCTAAGATCATTACCGTTGAAGAGAACTTCCACGGCCGCACGATCAACGTGATCTCTTTCAGCACCGACCCTACCGCGAAGAAAGGATTTGGTCCTTTCATGACCGGTTATACCACCATTCCATACAATGATTTAAAGGCTTTAGAAATAGCCTTACAAGATAAAAATGTAGCCGCATTCCTGGTGGAACCTATACAGGGAGAAGCCGGCGTATTTGTGCCGGATGAAGGCTACCTGTCCCAGGCTTATGCTTTATGTAAAGCAGCCAATGTTTTATTTATAGGGGATGAGATCCAGACCGGGCTTGCCCGTACGGGTAAAATGCTGGCCTGCGATCATGAAAATGTGCGCCCGGACATCCTGATCCTGGGCAAAGCCCTTTCCGGTGGTACCCTGCCCATTTCTGCAGTACTGGCAGATGATGAGGTGATGCTGAACATCAAACCCGGGGAGCATGGCTCTACCTATGGCGGTAATCCGCTGGCCTGTAAAGTAGCTATCGCATCACTGGAAGTATTAAAAGAAGAAAAGCTGGCCGAAAAATCTGAGGAAATGGGGAACTACTTCCGTGCTCAGCTGGAAGCTTTAAACAGCCCCTTCATCAAAACGGTAAGAGGAAAAGGCTTATTGAATGCCATCATTGTAGCCCACAGCAATCCGGATGCAGCCTGGAACCTCTGCCTGGAACTGAAAGAGAACGGGCTGCTGGCGAAACCTACTCATGGCGACAAGATCAGGTTTGCCCCTCCTCTGGTCATTACAAAAGAGCAGATAGATGAATGCATCGCCATCATCAATAAATCGCTGCAGGTATTAGCCTCGTAAAATAAATTTTATACAAACAAAAAATCCGGCACTGAGTGCCGGATTTTTTGTTACAAGGAATGCGCCAAACTTAAGCCGGCAGCATCATTGCAAAGGCAACTTATCATTGCCATAAGATCTCCTACCACCTGCTCATCGGGTTGAAAACCGACGGTATGCAACTTTGTTAATTCAGGAGCATACTCCGTATACAGATCTGCATCTGCGATCTCTATATTTTGAAAGGTATCAGGTGTTGAAAAGAATGCGTTTTGTACAGTTATTCCCATTTAAAAGAATTTAGTTATACCAATTTAACGCTTAAAAAGATCCCCTAGTATATTAAACTTGCAATTTTATTTAAATAAGAGCAGATATGCCACTGCTCAAACCTGAATCTTACTATTTGATGACATATACGTCTTCGCCTTCCTTCTTCTGATGATAAAGTTCGCGTGCATATTTCTCCAGCGCAGCAGTATCTGTGGTCAAAGTACTTAACTCGGTATTCATCCGGTCCGACTCTTTATTCAGAAAGGCTATCTTATCATTGATATCATCCAGTTCTGCCTGCGCTTTACGGATCGTAAAGTAATCATAAGGGCTGAAAAACAGTATCATGACAATAAATACAATACTTGCAATGATATATTTATTGGTCAGTAACCGAAGGGCAATTTTCATTTCTTAATGCTGTTAAAGGGTAATCAGCTACAAATTTCCGTAAAAAAATTCAGTTCTCACAGGAAATTGAAATTTGTGGATAAGTATCTATAAATAAAATTTAAATGTTATCACCATGTAAATATTTAATACTTTTGCGACATCAATTCATATTAAATCAAACTTCTTAAATATCATGTTGCAAGATTATAACGCAACCAGCGAAAAAGAAACAAGAGCGGGATTTGGTGACGGCATTTATGCTTTAGGCAAAGAAAACCCTGATGTAGTAGCCTTGACTGCTGACCTGGCAGGTTCCCTTAAGCTAAACAATTTCATTAAAGATTTCCCGGAGCGTTTTGTTCAATGTGGTATTGCAGAAGCTAATATGATAGGCGTTGCCGCCGGATTAGCAACAGCGGGAAAAATTCCTTATACGACAACGTTTGCCAACTTTTCCACTTCAAGGGTGTATGACCAGATCCGTCAATCGGTTGCCTATAGTGGCAAAAACGTAAAAATCTGCGCTTCACATGCCGGTCTTACCCTGGGAGAAGACGGGGCTACCCACCAGATCCTGGAAGATATAGGCATGATGAGAATGCTGCCGGGCATGACGGTGATCGTTCCTTGTGATTATAACCAGACTAAAGCGGCTACCATCGCGATCAGCAAAATGCAGGGTCCTGTTTATTTAAGATTTGGTCGTGTTAAATGGGCCAATTTCACCAAAGAAGACGGCACTGATTTCGAAATCGGGAAAGCACAGGTATTGAACGAAGGTACAGATGTAACCATCATCGCCTGCGGACACCTGGTATGGACCTCACTGGAAGCGGCAAGAGCACTGGAAGCAAAAGGCCTGAGTGTTGAAGTGATCAATATGCACACGATAAAACCTTTAGATAAAGATGCGGTGATCGCTTCTTTATCTAAAACAGGATGCGTGGTAACTGCAGAAGAGCACCAGATCAATGGCGGCCTAGGCGACAGCATTGCTAATGTAGCCGCACAGCACTGCCCGGTTCCACAAGAATATGTAGCCGTTATGGACAGCTTCGGTGAGAGTGGAAAACCTACCCAGCTCCTGGAGAAATATGGCTTAGGAAAAGAAAATATTATTGCCGCGGTAGAAAAAGTAATCGCAAGAAAAAAATAAAATGGAATTAACTTCCGTACAAATATTCAAGGACGTGCTTTTCTAAAGTACGTCCTTATACTTTTACTCTTAATATGCTACATCATGAGCACTCATTCCAAAGCCTGGATCGCACTCGTATTTATATGTATCGCCTGGGGCACTACTTACCTGGGTATAAAGATCGGCCTGGAAGCCCTGCCCCCGTTTTTAATGGCCGGTAGCCGGCAGTTGCTGGCAGGATTGATCATTTTCCTCATGGCCTTTGGCAATAAGCTTCACCGGGACCTCTCGCGAAGCAATATTGCCCGGCAGGCATTGATTGGTTTCCTCTTAATTACCCTCGGCAACGGATTGGTAAGCTGGGCAGAAGCCTTTATTCCCAGCGGAGTGGCGGCCCTGCTCTGCGCCACTATGCCCATCATGTCGGTATTGATCAATTTAACGGTCCAGAAAACGGAAAAAATAAACAGCCTGGTGGTACTGGGGATGCTGGTGGGTTTTGCCGGTGTGGCCCTCAACTTTAAAGATAGTGTCAAGGACCTTTCCAATACTGATTATATATTAGGTATTGTGGCTACCCTTACGGCAACCACTACCTGGGCTTATGGCAGCATCATCAGCAAAAAGAACAATCCGCAGGCCAACCCGATCTTCAACAGCGCCCTGCAGGTAAGCTTCGGCGGACTGTTTTTACTCCTATTCAGCCCGGCAGTAGACAATTATGAGCACATCAACCTGCAGCATACAGAAGGTTTGCTGGCCATCGTTTATTTAATAGTGGTCGGTTCTGTACTTGCTTATACGGCCTATATGTATGCCTTGAAGCACCTGCCGGTAGGTCTGGTGATGGTCTATGCCTACATCAATCCACTGGTGGCGGTATTGCTGGGCTGGTGGCTGGTGAATGAACCGCTGACGATCTACACCATGCTTTCCTTTGTCTGTATTGTAAGCGGTCTTTTCCTGGTGAACAAGGGCTACAAAAGGGTAAAATCAACTGCTTTGGCAAGCTGATATCAAGCCTGGCCCTTTAAAAGAATCCCTGAATTACGGCCTGCAACACAAGCCGGGCAAAGGCATTTTGTATCATTTCGGGTCTTCAAAATAGTGTATTTACTAAATTTAGTTACATTTGTAAACATTTAAAACTGAAAATATCAGTAAATCGAGACTATGGCACAACAATCTTTCCAAGAAGATGACAAAGAACTTTTAGCAGCTTTCAGAGAGGAGGCCACTAGAGAGCGTGCTTTTTCTAAAATAATCAAGAAATACCAGGAACGTCTGTACTGGCATGTGAGGAGGCTGGTGATTAACCATGAAGATGCCAATGATGTCTTGCAAAATGTGTTTATTAAGGTGTGGACCTACCTGGATAATTTCAGGGAAGAGTCTAATCTCTATACCTGGATGTATCGTATCGCGACCAATGAGACCTTAACTTATTTAGAAAAAGAGAAGAAAAGAACGTCCATTTCCCTATCGGATCATGAGACCGGCCTCGCCAACAGGCTGCATGCGGAAAAGGGATTTGATGCCAATAAACTGGAATGGCGCTTGCAACAGGCGATACAAAGCCTGCCAGACAAACAAAGAGTAGTGTTTACCCTGAGATATTATGATGAAATGCCCTACGAACAGATGTCGCAGGTGCTGGAAACCTCTGTAGGTGCCTTAAAGGCATCTTATCATCATGCGGTGAAGAAAGTAGAAGAGTTTTTGAAACGGGATTAAACTATTTAACCAATCATTAGTCTATAGTTTAATTATGAAAAGTAATTTAGATATACAAAAAGAATGGGAATCTATTGGTGCTGGATTCAGTACTCAAATCGGGCTACCGCTATTTCGTGTTCCGGAAGACTATTTCGAGCGTTTACCAAACGAAATCATATCCGGCATACGTGCTATATCGGCTGCTGAGCCTGAACTGGCGCAGATAGATTCACCCTTCCTGGTTCCGGACAACTATTTTCAACAGTTGGACCAGAATCTCCTGCTGGCGGTGAAGGATGCCCGCCAGGTCATAGATCACACCACAATTAAAGGTCTGTCAAAAGAAAATGTATTTAAGACTCCTGAAGGTTATTTTGACCAGTTTCCTGATACCGTATGGGCGCTCCTGCAACAGGAAGAGCCTGTAGAAGAGGAACTTGAAGAAAGTCCCTTACTGGCCAGCCTGAAAGGCATTAATCCTTTTGAGCAACCGGAAACCACAGAAATTGCCGTTCCCAAAATACAAAGCAGCCCGAAAGCAAAGCCGGAGATTGAAGTACCGATGACGGTGCGTAAAAGCTTAAGGTGGAGCAACTGGGCAGCTGCAGCTTCTGTAGCCTTATTTTTTGTACTGGGTGCCGGATGGCTGATCACAGACAACAGGAATAATGGCAATAACATGGCGCAATCCACGATGAGCAAACCGGATATGGTGAGTAAAAAACTGGCAGCCCTGCCTGATGCAGCTATTGAAGCTTACCTGGACCAGAACATTGATGAGTTTAGTGAATATATGCTGGAAGATAATGTTTCCAGCGCCACTATAAACACTCAATACAGTGCAGAAAATGCGCTTAACAACATCTCTGATGCTGAACTGGAAGCCTATTTGAATAATGACCTATATTAGACTTTGAATTATTGAAGATTAGACTAAATTTGCCTTTATGAAACGTAATTTAATATTGATAATAACTTTTGTTTCAGCTTTATTATTCCATGTATCGCTTGCGCATGCACAGAATAAAGGCGGAGAAGAAGTGAGGGCGGTTAAAATTTCTTATATCACGGATATGATGAAATTAAGCCCCAACCAAGCCTCTCAGTTCTGGCCTGTATATAACCGGTATGATGATGAAATGCGCTCTGTAAGAAAAGGAAAACATCACCTCTTAAGTGAAAAAGGGAAAACAGCGGAAGAAATTATAGATGAGCGGCAAAAACTGGACGAAAGAGAGTTAAGCATCAAGTCTAAATACAAAGATGAATTTCTTAAGATCGTAAGTGCCACCCAATTGAATCAAATGTATGCGGCAGAAGCACGGTTTAAAAAATATTTACTGGACCGGGTGAAGCAATAAGCGCATAATAAGTAATAAAACTAAAAGAGCAGGATAGGATCCTGCTCTTTTAGTTTTTAGTTATCGGCTAGTCCTGAGTCACTATCCACTTCAACACTTGTTGCTGTTTACCATCTGTAAGCCAGATATAATAAGCTCCTGCTGCAAAGGAATGCACAGGAAGACTATATTCCTTCACTGATTTAAGCTGCTCTTCACGCACCAGTCTGCCATTAAGGTCAAAAATGCGCAGGGCGGTCAGGGCCGTTTCCGATTGAACTACCGCATTTTGCTGAGTAGTCGGGTTAGGAAAAACAGCCGCAAATTTACCTGCAGGCAATACATTACGCACATTGGTGCCTGTATCTACGGGAGGGGTTACATAAAAAGAATCGAACATCACCCAACCCAACGCGGTATCGTCCACATGGTGAAAAATCGTTTTTTCTATGGAATCCAGTATTTCAAAATCCCATCTGTTGCGCTGTGCCCATACGGTATCTGGCGTATTGTTATAGATCGCATAAAGGGTGTCATTAAACCCGTTGGACCAGAAATGGTTGCCCCCGGTATCTACCGGCTCTACAGGAAGAATACGGCCAAATGAAACCTGGGGAGACCCGTTATTGCCTGATTTCTGTACGGTCACACCCCAGAGATTCCTGGAGATCTGGTTATTGGCTGCAATAACATTCAGGGAAGAATCGCCCAGGATATTGATCCCGCTCCCACCCTGCATGGGCAGGCCTTCGATATTATTGGAATCGATGACATTATCCGTGATCGTAGCATGGATACCACGGCCATTCACCGCGATACCGTACCTGTTTTTAGAGAAGGTATTGTTTCTCACTACAGCGCTATAATTGGCTGATGTCACATTTAGAAAGGCCAGGCCACCCACCTTAGGATAGGAACCATACACCTCACAATCTTCAATCAGTACGCCATTCGCATTGGTCGTACCAATGTTTATCTGCGGGTAGTTACCATTCGAGGTTCCGTTATTCCTGAAAATGGAAGACTGTAATTTCAAAGAGGAACCGGAGCTGACGGACAAGGAAACCGCACTGCGCTGGCTCTCCTGGAATCCGGAATTCTGGATCACCAGGTTGGAATTCAGTAGGCTCAAAGCACCACTCGGGTTACTACCGGTATGGCGTGTTCTGCTCAGGTTCAGGTTATCCAGGTTAGCATCACTGTTAATGAAGGAGATCCCGTTACTGTGCTTCAAGGCCAGGCCTTTGATATTAACAGACACAGCGCTGTCAAATCTGATCCTCAAAAAGGATTTCAGGGTATCTGTGGGTAACCATATGGCTGTGCCGGTAGAATTGATCTGTACGATGCTCTTTTTAAATTCAAAGGTAGCGGCAGAATCAAAAGTTACATAGGCATCAGAATGTTCTGTAAAGGTATCTGTAGGGCTGAATACAATTTTGGCACCTACATGATAGGTAGTTCCGCTCAATTGTACAGAGGCCGGGTAATGGGCCACCAGGCTATCCATATTCCAGTTTACGCCCGTCCCGGGGGTATTGACGGTGGTTTGTGCCTGCACATAAGTACCGGCCAGCAAGAGGCCTGCAATCAGTTTTATAAATTTTGTCATCATGAATTCATTTTTAATAAATAATGGGCTTGGTAGCCATAATAAGGTCTATCTCTTCCAGTACCTCTGGCGTAAGTTTCGGGTACACCTCCAGGGCTTTCAGGTTTTCCAGCAACTGGTTTTCTTTGGTAGCACCTATGATTGCCGTAGTCACATTGGGGTTGGCGATGCACCAGGCCAGGCTCAGTGTTGCCAGTGAGGTTTCCAGGCGGTCGGCCACTGTTTTCAATTGTTTTACATGACCCAGTTTTTCTCCTGTAAGGGTTTTATCTTTCAGCCATTCAAATCCTTCTAATGCCAGTCTTGAACCTTCAGGAATACCCTCATTATATTTACCGGTCAATAAGCCGGAGGCCAGTGGACTCCATATCGTGGTGCCCAGGCCGGTTGTTTTAAACAGGTTCAGGTAATCTGATTCCATTTTCCAACGGTTGAAGAGATTGTATTCCGGCTGTTCCATCTTAGGCCCTTCCATTCCCAACCTTTCTGCGATAGCATTGGCTTCCATAATTTCTGCCGCAGTCCATTCTGAGGTTCCCCAGTAGAAGATCTTGCCTTGCTGAATGAGCAGATTCATGCTACGGACAATCTCTTCCATAGGCACGGTCCTGTCGGGACGATGGCAAAAGTATAAGTCCAGGTAGTCTACCTGCAGTCTTTTAAGCGCCTCTTCACAGGCTTCAATAATATGTTTTCTGCCAAGACCATGCTGGTTAGGCCGGTTCTCTTTGCCACGGCTGCCGAAAAACACTTTACTCGACACCACATAGGAACTGCGCTCCCAATCTTTCGATTTCAATACACGCCCCATCATCTTTTCAGATTCGCCCAAAGCGTACACTTCTGCGTTATCGAAAAAGTTAACGCCATGCTCATAGGCAATGGACATTAAGCGATCAGAAATACCATCATCTATCTGTTTGTGGAAAGTAACCCAGGACCCGAAAGACAATACACTCAACTCCAGGCCGGTTTTTCCCATTTTACGATACTCCATTTCCATAATTTTAAGCATTTTAAGCTACAAATATAAGCCTAAACAATACTAGCACTGGTACTTATAGACATACATAAAAAAGGTGCAGACGGTAAAGCCTGCACCTTTTAGATAAATTATAACATATTAGAATTTGTAACCTAAACCTACCTGGAAGTTATGGATGGTACCATACTCAGGGCGGCTAGGCGCTCCTGTCTTATAGTAATCAGGTATGATAGCGTGGTAACGCGCTTCTACGAAAAATCCTTTGTAGATATAGTAGTTAGCACCTACCATAGCTCCAAACTGGAACATATTTACATCATCCTTTGTATTGGTAGTGAACTCTCCACCGTTCAGACCTACTGTTTTCGCACTGGAAGACAGTTTCAGGTTAGCGGAAGGACCTGCATACAAAGAGAAGCTTGGCGTGAAGAAATACTTGGCCAGAACAGGAATAGACAGCATATGTGCCCTGCTCATATCATCAACATTTTGATTAATTACAGTGTAACGATGCTTAACCGTCATGTAGCTGTAATCTGCTTCCAGCTGTAATTTGAATTTATCAGCCTTGCTTTTAAAAGAAAATTCAACGAGACCACCGGCATAAGCGCCCGGTGTAAATGTATTTTTTAAATTGGTCAGACCAGGATTATTCCTGCTCGCAGTGGTCAACATACCACCTGCCTTAACACCAAACCTGGCGTGTTGTGCCTGTGCTGCTACGGTCAGACCCGAAAGAGCAGCGATCGTAAATAATAACTTTTTCATTTATAACGTTTTGTTTTCAGCCTCAAAATTAGTCATTAATTCAGTAAACAGATGTGAATGAATGGCTAAAGCCCCTGTTTGTAAATCATATTTATATTCCTCATGTAAACAGGCTTAAGCTTTAGAAGGTTTAGCTCCACCGGATTAACGAGTATTAAACAGGTACATTAATTTCAGGCTGAATACATTATTAAACTGGTCTGCCCTGCCAAAGGCCGTCAGGTCCTGGTGTTTTTTGCGGATGGACAGCATAGAATACTGGAACCTGGGGCTGATGAAAAAGCCATAACCTATATGAAAGCTGGCACTCATCAGGAAGCTCAGGTCTATTTTCCGGAAAGGAAATTGATAGAGTTGCCCGCTATGTGTGACTATCTTTTCTTCTGAAGCGCCCAGGTATCCTATTGCAAACCCGGCTCCATAAATACTTTTCCTGGGACCACGCCAATAATTCAGCTGCAGGGGCAATTCGGCATAGGTGAGGCGAATGTCCTGGCTCAGCATAAAGCTCCCGAAGCCCGAACCGGAGCCGGAAGCTCCTTTTCCGCTGTATAAGACTTCCATACTCCAGGCCAGGCAGCCGGTCCCGAATGCAACATCAGGAACGGGTATATAGATAATACCGCCAAGTGCCGGGCTTATTTTATTATAGCCTTTATAGCCATCTCCGTCCACTTGAGACAAGTTGGCCCCTGCCAGCAAACCGCCTGTCCATTGCCCCTCTATAGGGTTATACTGAGCCCTGAGCAGGGGGCTGCACAGCAATAAAGAAATCAGTGCAATTGGCAGAATCTTCCTAACTTTAACCGGAATTTTGACAGATAACATCGTAGCAGTAAATATCTTAAAACAATTATGAGTTTCAAATATACACCAACTGCACTAAAGAAGATTGAACAGATATACGACGAAGCCAAATACCTGGTACGCTATGAAAAAGGTAATTTTGCCTCGGGATATTGTGTGCTGGAACATAAAAAGGTAGTGGTGGTCAATAAATTTTTAAACGTTGAGGGGCGCATTAATGCCCTGATAGAAATATTACCCTCTATCCTGGTTGATCCGGACATCTTCAGCGGAGAAACCTTAAAACTACTGGACCAACTGGATATACAATTCCAGGCCCCTCCGGAACCGCCACCTGCAACCGAAGGGCAGGAGGAAGCGCCTGCCGGAGCAATCTCTGAAGAGGCAGATACCTCCGAAAGCCCGGACCAGGCAACGGAGGACACTAATGAACCGGATCATATTGTCTAAACACCTTAAGCAAACATACATTGAAAGTCACTTTTTTAGGAACAGGAACTTCACAGGGCGTCCCGATGATCGGTTGCGACTGTAAAGTATGTACCTCAGCCAATCCTAAAGACAACAGGTTACGCAGTTCTATCTGGATACAAAATGAAGATACCAGCGTGGTGATCGACTCGGGGCCTGACTTCAGGTACCAGATGCTGCGCGCAAAAGTAAAAACACTGGATGGCATTGTATTTACCCATGAGCATAAAGATCATGTAGCAGGGCTGGACGATGTGCGCGCCTACAATTACTGGACCCAAAAGGATGTGGACTTATTTGCCAATGCAAATACCGAAAAAATAATCCGGTCCGAGTTTCATTATGCTTTCTCGGGCATCAATTACCCGGGCATTCCGCAGCTTAAGATCCACTCCCTGCACGGGCAGGATATACACATAGGCTCTTTAACCTTTAAGACGATAAAAGTCCTGCATTATAAACTCGAAGTGTATGGCTACCGCATTGGCGATTTCACCTACATTACAGATGCCAATTATATCTCTGAAGAGGAATTAGATAAAGTAAGAGGCTCGAAGGTACTTGTTTTAAATGCCTTAAGGTATGAAGACCATATTTCCCACTTTACCGTGGCACAGGCAGTAGCCCTGGCGCAGGAAATAGGTGCGGAAGCTACTTATTTCACCCATATGAGCCACCAGATAGGCTTGCATGATGAGGTCAACCAGACACTGCCCCAGGGCATACAACTGGCCTATGATCAACTCTGCCTGGATATCTAAATCATACGCATGTACCTGCTGCTCTATAATATATTGATCCGTGTTTACCGGGGCCTGGCTACCCTGGCTGCTCCGTTTAACCCTAAGATAAAATTATTTGTCCGTGGGCGCAAAAACCTGCCGGACCGGATTGCAGCAGATTTCCGGGAGGAGCAGCAAAGGCCGGTATGGTTTCACTGTGCGAGCCTCGGAGAATTTGAACAGGGAAGGCCTTTAATGGAAGCATGGAAAGCAGCGCATCCGGGAGGCAAGATCCTGCTGACTTTCTTTTCTCCTTCAGGATATGAAGTAAGGAAAAACTATCCCGGTGCAGATTACATCTATTATCTTCCTTTTGATACGGCAAAAAATGCAGCGCGCTTCCTGGCTATCACAAGGCCGCAATTAGCCATTTTTGTCAAATATGAATTCTGGTATCATTTCCTGCATACCCTGCAACAAAAGGGCATCCCGGCCTTAGTGGTCTCTGCCATCTTCCAGGAACGCCAGGCCTTTTTCAAATGGTATGGCGGTCTGCAAAGAAAGATGCTGCATATGCTCACTTATCTTTTTGTACAAAATGCCTCATCCCTCCATCTTTTGAAAAGCATCGGCATAAACCATGCCGAAATAGCCGGAGACACACGGATAGACCGTGCCCTGGCCATTGCGCAGACCGGGAAAGATTATCCATTGCTGGATGCGTTTAAAGACGGGCATGAACTGATCGTAGCCGGGAGCACCTGGAAGGAGGACGAAGTATTGCTGCAGGAAAGCTTATTGCTTTTAGCCACCACAAACATAAAATTATTGATCGCGCCTCATGAGATCCACGAAGCGCACATAAGGCAGGTACAGGAACTATTCAGCGCTTATAGACCGGCATTATGGTCGGAACAGAAGGTGGATAAGGACTCCCGGGTGTTGATCCTGAACAATATAGGTCACCTGGCTTATCTCTATCGCTATGCAGATTATATCTGGATAGGGGGCGGCTTTAACAAGACGGGCATTCATAATAGTATAGAGGCTGCGGTCTATGGTAAAGCATTATGCTGGGGGCCTATATATAACCGCTACCAGGAGGCGCTTGACCTGATCGGCAAGGGGGCTGCTTATAGCTTTGGCGATGCGGCTGCTTTTACCGCTCAACTCAACGAGTGGCTGCTCCATCCTGATCAAAAAGAAAAAGCCGGGCAGGAAGCCCGGCAATACATTCAACTTAATAAAGGTGCTACAGGTAAGATCTTAGATTATCTTAAGCAGCAAAATATTTCCTGACCGTTTCGATCAGCGATAAATAAGTTTCATCATCTTTCTGCCAGCCGTAACGCTCCGCTGCAGTAGTGGCCAGCCAGGTTTCTGCCTCTTTGAGGTCGTTACAAAAGGCTATTTTATCCAGACTTTCTTCATAAGCTGTTTTATTATTGGCAAACAGCTCATTCATATACTGGTATTTATCATTAATACCGATAAAGGAACGGATATCTTTTAGTTTATGCTGGAATACATAGCCCTGTTTAGGACTTTCACTCGCATTGTCTTTTACCTCCGGTAACTCGAAATGTATTTCAGAAAACACGGGTTCTTCTTTAAGTGGCTCGATGTCAGAATCCAGGCGCGGATAGTCATCATCATTGATCACGTGCTGCTCCTTGTCCTCATCTGCTTCCTCCGGCACTTCTTCTGATGTTTCATTGCTTTCAACTTCTGGTGTCTCATTGCTT
This sequence comes from Bacteroidetes bacterium 43-16, assembly GCA_001897525.1. Taxonomy (GTDB): domain Bacteria; phylum Bacteroidota; class Bacteroidia; order Chitinophagales; family Chitinophagaceae; genus Edaphocola. The sequence continues at coordinate 90,898 of MKTB01000015.1, forward strand.
TCAAGCCCGGTTGCTGCTGGCTCTTCTGCAACAGGTGCTGCCGCTAAGCTGGCTTCCTCGGCTACTTCTTTATCTTCTGTTCCTTCTTTATTTTCGGCTTGTGGTACTGCTTCAGGTACCGTAGCAGGCTCTTCCTGCTCTGCTACAACATCAGTTTCCTCCGGTGCAGGTGTCGCAAGTGCAGGCTCCTCAGCAATCATTGCTGCAGGCGCTACTCCTGTTTTACTTTCGGGCTCATCTTCAGGAATAGGGGCCGGTACTACAACAGGCTCTTGTTTCAGATGCAAACCCATTCCCTGCTTGGCCAGCAAATCTGTTCTCGTATCTAAAAGATCTGCGTATAAGACACGGGTATAGTCCAGCATCAGATCTATATCAATCACTTGCTTTTCTTCTTGCTTATAATAAATGTCCTGTAGTTTCCTGAGCAAATTATGAATGCGTTCCATGTTTAAAGATGTTCGTGCAAATATAACAAATAGGGACCATTTGGTTCAACACAAGATTTTCCCAAAATGATACCAGTATTATTGTTCTACATCATAAAATATTTTATAATATTTCCGACCTTCCTCGTCTATGCCCTGCTCGATCATGCTGCGGTCGCCATGGATATAAATATGGAAATTCTTATCCAGCTTGATCACGCTTTTGTAGGCCCTGGTTTGCTTTTTCAAAGCGGCATCGGAGATATCAAACTGGTTTTCCAATTGTACCTCGTACTGGTTTTCATAATTGCCTTTGTATTGGGCAAAACGGTCTATGATCTCCGGTTGGGCCAGCACTTCCTGTTCGAACTCGTGAATATCAAAGCTTTCTTTTTCTTTAAAATAACTCATCGACCTGTTCAGCAGGTCTACCTGGTCGGCCTTGCTCACTTCAAAGTTCTGGGGCAGGTCCTGCAGCACAAATTCTTTATACATCGACATGGTCTGGTTGGTATGAAAGAATTCATTTTGCATCTGCTGCACTTTCAGGTAATCATCCAGCCAGTATTGTGCCTCGCTGCTCTTGTTGCTGTTGTCCACCACAGCCACCTGCAGTTTTCCTTCCTCGTCCAGCAATACAATAGCGCCTTTATCCAGTTTGGCCAGGTTAACGCCTTCGTGCTGATCGATCTCAAAATTATTATCGAATGGTTTTACTTTCAGGAAAATATCTTTCTGTTCCGACTTGAAGATCCCTACTGCCGGATATTGCCCGCCTTTAAAATCGAAGGCCTCGTAATAGACCACATACAATTCCCCGGCTTTTATTTTAGGGTGATCGCTGCATTCATACAAGTATTTTGCCAGTGAACGGGATTGCTCAAAAAGCGTGCCCGGATCTTCTAAAATCGTGGAGGTATAGGTATAGACCTCGTTCAGGTCCAGGTTTGACTCATGAAAAAACTCATAAATGGTATCAAACTTGAAAGAGGATATGAAATAACCGTTCAGCAGGTCTGAAAGGTTATCGTCCAGGCTCAGCAAGGCATCAGACAAAAAATATCCTTCGGCATTTGCCTTATTGCCTACTTTATGTAATGCTATGGGAAAACTCATGTTTAAGTTAAAATATAATTATAAAATACAGTGCATCATTTGCCGTTCATCCGGCCCCGTGTAAACGTATAATAGGCCAGGAAGGCCGCTAATCCCATAAACAGGCTGCCTAAAAGGAAGGAAGCTCCCGGGAAATGAAACACGGCTTTATCTCCTGAAAAGTAAGAGAAGGTACGGGTCATCAGCAATGGACCGATGATGGCAGTACCGCTCATGAGGCTGGCCAGGATTCCCTGTAGCTCTCCCTGTTCATTGGAAGGCACCTTAGAGCTAATCACGGCCTGCAAGGCAGGACCTGCAATGCCACCCAGGCAATAGGGAATTAAAAAGACAAACATCATCCATTCCTGTGCGGCAAAGGCAAACAATATTAACCCTAATGCATACAGGCTCAAGCCCAGGTAAATACTCTTCTGATTGCCCAGCTTAGGGTTCAGCCAGCGGATGAGCACGCCTTGCACCAGGCCGGTCAATACACCCACCACGCCCAAGGAAATACCGATCATGCGTTCATTCCAGTCAAACAGGTATTTGGTAAAGAAACTCCAGTTACTGTTTACGGCATGAGAAGCCATATACATCAGGATCATGGCAATGATCAGCCACTTTAATTCCGGGTATTTTTTAATTTTGATTATTGTACCCAGCGGATTGGCCCGCTTCCATTCAAAGGCGCGTCGGTTTTCCGGTGTCAGCGATTCCGGCAGGGCAAAATAGCCATAGATAAAGTTGAGCAGGCAGAGCAATGCCGCAGCCAGAAAAGGAATGCGGATACCGAAGCTGCCCAGGAAACCACCGATCACCGGCCCGATCACGAAACCCATACCAAAGGCTACGCCGATGAGCCCGAAGTTTTTGGCCCGGTCCTTATGGGTACTCACATCGGCAATAAATGCACTGGCCGGCGTGATGCTGGCACCCGTAATACCGGCTATGATCCTTCCGATAAACAACATACCGATGCTTGAAGCGAAATACAGGAATACATAATCCAGCGCGAAGCCAACCAGGGAGATCAGGATAATGGGCCTGCGGCCAAATTTATCACTAAGGTTGCCCACGAGCGGTGCAAACAAAAACTGGGTAAAGGCATAGGCCGCCAGTAATGAGCCGCCATACTCTGCAGCTTCATTTGCACCCACATGCATGATCTCCCCGATCAGGTCGGGCATCACCGGTATAATGATCCCCCAACCTACAAAATCGATCAGGAGGGTGATAAAAATAAAAGTAAGCGCATTGCGCTTTTGTCCTGTTTCCATGATATATTAAAACTATTTGCTTTTTTTCAGCAGCACAAAATTCAACTAATTAACAGGGAATTACAAAAAAGATTTAAGCAATAAGATCAATTCAGGCTCATGTTTTTAAGGACGATCGCAAAAGCCTGACCGAACAAACAGGATGCCCCGGGCTTTTCTTGCAACAATAATCCACAGAAAAACGCATTTATTATACTATTTGTATAAAAAAATACGATATATAAAGAATAACCTTAATGATAATTTTATGAAAAAAGGCATCTTGCTGGGCCTCTTGCTGCTGTTTACCTCAGCTTATATACTGGCAGAAAATAAAAGAATGTATTTGCTGGAAGCCGTGGAAAAGAAAATGGTCCAGTATACGGTAACACGCACCCAGGAGCCTTTTAATAATAAGGGACTCAAAATCGCTATAACCAATACTGGAAAAGAAGCCCTGGTCATAAAAATAGACCCGGCCATGGTATTTGAGCCGGAGGACACCGCATACCAGGACCTTATGCTCCCGGGCAATGATATGCTTTATGTAGGGCCGGGTCGCACCAATAGTATGGAATTGCAGAGCTATTGTGCGAAAAGCGCAGCCATGTCCCCGGGCCATGAATTACTGTTCCGCTTTAAAAAGCAGGGCGACAGCAGTATGATCAAAACCCTCGATTATCTGCGCCAAATCGGTGCCGGCACAGAGCTCGCGCAAAAAACAGTCTGGTTCCTGACCGACCGGAACAAAGACCTGAGCAGTATTTATGAGGATGGCCAGCAAGAGCAATCTTTAAAAATGATACAGTTCTTAAGTAAACTATATGCCATCGAGATACCGGGATACCGAACCGAAAGGGGCATCAACACCACACCAGGGGCTATTGCGCAGAGCGAAGAGGTACTCAAACTGCATGTAAGGCTGGAATGGGTCCAGCACAGTCCGGAGCTATTGAGTCTTTCTATATTTAATGAAAACAATCAGCGGATCGCTTCTTATTTTGAAGATAAGGCCGTGCGCAAAGGCAGGGCCGAGATAACGGCATCTTTTGAGACCACGAGTTATCCCAAAGGTAATTATTATGTACGGGTATATAATGACATGGGCAATATCATCAAAGAGGTAAAAGTGCCCCTGCAATAGTACAAACGGTTATTAATACCGGCATACCTACTCTTTCCATTTATCCAGCCACTTTTGCTCGGCCTGCTCCAGCTTACCGATATCGGCTTTATAGGCCGGGTCCGGCATATACCAGTCGGTCATAATCGTAAAATAGTCCTGTAGTTCTTTATCCTTAAATACATAGCCTCTACGGGCAAAAGGCAGGTTGCGCAGTATCTTCCGGTTGATGGCAGACCCGGCGGAAGGTTGCGGGATAAGGCCCTGCTGGTATATGGAATAAGGGAGGCTGCCGTTATGATAATCAAAATGATCGCTTCCGGGCAGAAAGCGCCAGCTGTACACAAAAAGCTCGCCACGGGGATGGAAGTTCTTCCGGTGAAAAACGATGTTTCCCTCCCTGATATGAAAACGGGCAACATCACCCTGTTCATAATTCCGGGTGCGCCCCTGCTCCTCTGTAGCCTTACCGACACCCTTTATTTGCCAGTCGCTAGCCTGATCAAAAAAGGCTTTGGCGATATTAAAAGACTCAAAATTGCCCATATCCAGGATAAGGGTAAAATCGTCAATCTGCTTATTGGCCCAGCGGTTGGCCGCTGTAAGGATGTAATCAAAGTCATAATCAAAATCTACAGAGCCGGATGCATCATACTGGTAGGTATGCTTAATAATGTTCAGGCCTTTTTTAAAATGGGCTTTAAAATGATAGACATAGAAAAAGTCTACGGAATTGCCTCCTTTATTGCCTTCAAAAGTCTTCCAGTCGATCGTTTTTATCTTTCCCTGCTGGTTGTATAAGGTATCTGCCACCAGGGCGGTCGTAAACTTTAAAGGAGCATTGTTCATGATCACTTTAAAGTTGCGCATGTAGGGGTGTTGCCCCTTAACAGGCGTTCCATCTACATCTCCTGAAGGAGAGAAGGCCTCAAACCCTACCGTGAGTTCTTTGGCTTTACCGGGATTGTAAAATTCATAATAAACAGCAACCTCTATCCGTTCATTCTTTACTTTCCGGATATGCAGGATCTCTTTTTGTACACTGATATCTGTTTCCATGATCGGTATCAGTTGATTGCCCGATGCATAATAAGCACCGTCATTGGCATAGGCAGCAGCGGCGAAGGCCAGCATGATACAGAAAAACAGATACTTCATAACCCGGTTTTATTGCTAAGATAATGATTCAAAAATTAGTGGTCAGCAATAATTGAGCTACTACGCGCCGCTCAAATCATATGCCCGAAAAATCTTATTAAAAGCTTTTAAAATACATCGGGAACAAATACCAGCCCGGTAGCCTGCTCAGGCAAAACTGAGCGACGTGCAACAATTCGTATTTTATACTTGTTTACCCACAAATTAGCTTAAATTTGCCCCAAATTTCAAAAATAAATTGATCAATGACTGCTGCTGAAATACGCCAACATTTTTTAGATTTTTTCAAGTCTAAAGGACATACCATTGTACCGTCTGCCCCTATCGTGGTAAAGGACGATCCGACACTTATGTTTATCAACTCGGGAATGGCCCCTTTCAAAGACTATTTCCTGGGCAATAAACAAGCGCCTTATAAGCGTGTGGCCGATACCCAAAAATGTTTGCGCGTGAGCGGTAAGCACAATGACCTGGAAGAAGTGGGCGTAGATACCTACCACCACACCATGTTTGAAATGCTGGGTAACTGGAGCTTTGGCGACTATTTCAAAAAAGATGCCATTGCCTGGAGCTGGGAGTTATTGACCGATGTATTTAAATTAGACAAAGACCGTTTATATGTTACCGTATTTGAAGGTGATGCAGGCGACGGACTACCTTTAGACCAGGAAGCGCATGATGAATGGAAAAAATGGATCGCTGAAGACCGCATCTTAAAAGGGAATAAGAAAGATAATTTCTGGGAAATGGGCGACACGGGTCCTTGCGGCCCCTGCTCCGAAATCCACGTAGATTGCCGTTCTGCAGAAGAGCGCAAGGCTGTGGACGGTAGTACCCTCGTGAATGCAGACCACCCGCAGGTGATCGAGATCTGGAATAATGTATTCATGGAGTTCAGCCGCCTTAAAGACGGTTCCCTGGAAAAGCTTCCGGCGCAACACGTAGATACCGGTATGGGCTTTGAGCGACTGGTAAGGGTATTACAAGGCAAACAAAGCAATTATGATACCGATGTATTTACGGGTACGATCGCTGCTATAGAAAAGATCACGGGTAAACAATATGATGCCTCTGACAGCAAAGAAGCGATTGCCTTCCGCGTTTTATCAGATCATATCAGGGCTATTTCCTTTACCACTGCAGATGGTCAGTTGCCGTCCAATACAGGTGCCGGTTATGTGATCCGCCGTATTTTACGTCGTGCAGTACGTTATTATTACTCTGCCCTGGATTATAAGCAACCTTTACTATTCCAGCTGGTAGCAGTTTTAGCTACACAGTTTGAAAACGTATTCCCGGAACTGAAGCAGCAGGAAGATTTCGTGACCAAAGTGATCAGGGAAGAAGAGGAGAGCTTCTTAAGAACTTTAGAAAAAGGATTAAAGAAAATAGATGATATTATCCGCAACAGCAAAGGCCAGACCATTAATGGTAAAGAGGCTTTTGAACTGCTGGATACTTATGGTTTCCCGATTGACCTGACCCGGTTGATCGCTTCTGAAAATAAGCTGAGTGTGGATGAAGCGGCTTTTGAGGCAGAGATGAAGCAACAAAAAGACCGTTCGCGTATCGCAACCACCATTGATGCGGAAGACTGGGTAACGGTGAATGAGATCGATCGCAACATCTTTGTGGGTTATGATGACCTGAACATACAGACCAAAGTAGCCCGCTACCGCAAAGTAAAAGCGAAAAATAAAGAACAATACCAGCTCGTTTTGGAAACGACTCCTTTCTATGCCGAAAGTGGCGGCCAGGTGGGCGACAGAGGGGTATTGATCTTCGGTGAAGAGGTGATTGAAGTGGTGGATACTAAAAAGGACAATGATCTCATCATCCACTTTACAGAAAAACTACCGGCTGATATTGCTGCGGAAGTAACCGCAAAAGTGGATTGGGAGAAGCGCATCAATACCATGTATAACCATACGGCTACGCACTTGTTGCATGCCGCTTTAAAAGAAGTTTTGGGGGCACACGTGAACCAGAAAGGTTCTTTAGTAAGCGATGAGGTATTACGTTTTGACATTTCTCACTTTGCTAAAGTGACGGATGAAGAACTGCGCCAGATCAACTATATCGTGAATGAAAAGATCAGGGCTAATATTCCTGTTGTCATTAAAGAATTACCGAAAGAAGAAGCGCTGAAACTGGGTGCTATGGCCCTGTTCGGTGAGAAGTATGGTGATGTGGTGCGTGTAGTAACCATAGATCCTGAATTCTCTGTAGAGCTTTGCGGGGGTACACACGTTGGCAGTACGGGCATGATCGGCTCCTTTATGATCACGGCAGAGTCTGCTGTGGCAGCCGGTGTGCGCCGTATAGAAGCATTGACCGGTGGTGCGGCAACCCGCTTCCTGGTAGAAAAGTTACAGGAAAGTAAAGCTTTGGTTGAACTACTGAAGACCAAAGACCCGGTAAAGACCATTGAAAAATTAATTGAAGATAAAGCAGCCCTGGAGAAAAAGATCGAAGCTTATGAAGCGAAAGAAATCGCCGCTTTAGCAAAATCTTTAGCTGCAAATGCGGAAACGATCAACGGCATTTCCTTTGTAGGTGCAAAAGTAGCTGCTGGCAATGCTGATGCTTTAAAGAAAGCAGCATTAGACCAGAAAGTGTACCTGGATAAGTTTGTAGCTGTTTTGGTAGCCGAGATCGGCGGCAAAGCTTCTGTAGCGATTGCTATGGATGAAGCAACTGCCAATGAAAAAGGGCTGGATGCCGGTAAAATGATCAAGCAACATATCGCTCCTTTGATCAAAGGTGGCGGTGGCGGCCAGAAACTACTGGCCAATGCCGGTGGACAAGATGTGTCGCAGCTGGAGCAGGTGATTGCAGTAGTAAAAGGATTACTTTAAAATAAAAGAACAATGCCCTTATCCTGGAGACAAGGGCATTGTTCTTTTAATACTATTAAGTTCTGCCTTTTATTGCTTCGCCCTTACTGCAACAGCATACACATCTGCTTTAAACCTGCCGTCTGTAAGATTTACAGGAATGCCATTTTTCCATATCTTGGCTTTACCTTCATCACGAGCCGCAACATAAACATCCTGGCCCCACACCGCTAATCCGATATGAAAGGGTAAATAGTTTGCATTGAAATTATTGGCGATACTGATCTCCCTTCCATTCTTCCAAACTTTAATAGGACCTCCATAATTATTACTATCTAAAAGGCAACCGGCAACATATATATCATTACCGGAAACAACTACTGAAGAAGCCATTGAATTATATAAAGGATCATAGCTTAACCTTTCTGCAACCCCATTCCGCCACAACGTAGCACAATACTTATCACCAAAAGTTTGGGAACCCACCGTGTACACATCATCGTTTGAAACGGCAATACCTCTGCCCTGGGAAACATTCCCCCTTGAGATATCGGTCCTTGTACCATTCTTCCATACATAAGCCAGATTATTAATACTCCCTGTTATATATACATCATCACCTGCCAGGGCCATATAGCTGGCGGCATAAGGCGTATCGCTGCCATGTGTCAACTCATTAATCATACCATTCTGCCATAGCAGGAATACAGGTACTCTATATGCCCCCTGGCTGGCCAGGATACAGAGATTACTCCCGGAAACAGTAATACAGTGAGCAGAGATAGAATTTGTATTATAAACACCGAAAGGATCCCGAGCCACTCCATTTTTCCAAAGCTTAGCCTTTCTGTTGCCCGAACTCTTATCCATCTCGTAACCTACAATATATACATCAGTTCCGGTAAGAGCTATTTCTATCGCGACCGCATCAGCCTTGCCATCACTAAGCGCTGTCGCCACCCCGTTCTTCCATAGTTTAGCCACCATTATATTCTGCTGGTTCATTTCATAACCGACTGCATAGACATCAACATTTTTATCCTCATCTGAAGACTTCTTTTTACAGCCATTAAATAATAATCCAATTGACAAAAGGGTAAATAGCAGTTTTTTCATATTTCATATTAAAGACCGCAACTATACGATTATTTCTGTATAAACTATTCAATTTTGCGAAATATATTCAATAGAAGACCAGTAAGATACAGCGCTATAGTAAAAACCGATCAATACTAAAATAAAATCAATTGTGAAACCTTCGTTTAATCGTTTATGCTCCGGTTTAATTCATTAATTTTGCACTAAATTATTTAAGCGTACGCATAAATAATCCATTATATTATATAGATGAACCCTGAGTGCCCCATGCAGCCAGGCTGAATAAAAATAATTATGAATAATAATGCTGTTTTCCCGGAAGCTATTTTAGCTACAGTAGCCCATGATGCTGTACTCAGTTCCGTGGCTAATAAAGTAAAACATGAAGAGCGTATCACCACCGAAGAGTGTGAGTACCTTTTCCAACATGCCGATCTCAACTTCGTAGGGGCATTGGCCAATTATATCAATCTTAAAAAGAACGGTAAGAAAGTTTATTTCAACAAGAATTTCCATATTGAGCCAACGAATGTCTGCATTTTCAAATGTGACTTCTGCTCTTATTCCCGTACCTATAAGAATCGTGAAAAGGGTTGGGAACTGGGCATCGACCAGATGCTGGACATCGTGAAGAAATATGATGATCAACCGGTGACGGAAGTGCACATTGTAGGAGGGGTACACCCGAAAATGAACCTGGATTTCTTCTGCGAATTACTGGAGAAAATCCATGCGCATCGCCCGGATTTACATCTTAAAGGCTTTACATCTGTAGAGCTGGACTATATGTTCAACAAAGCGAAGCTTACTTACAGGGAAGGCCTCGAGCGTATGCATAAAGCAGGTCTGCAGTCCCTCCCTGGTGGTGGTGCAGAGATCTTCGACCGTGGCGTTCGCGATGAGATCTGTAAAGATAAGATCAGCGGTGAAGGCTGGATCGAAATGCATGAAACGGCACATGAAATAGGGATGCCTTCTAATGCGACCATGCTATATGGCCATATCGAGACCTTTGCACACCGTGTAGATCATATGAACCGCTTGCGTGAATCTCAAGACCGCGTAGGTGGCTTCAACTGCTTCATTCCTTTGAAATTCAGGAATGGCGATAATGATATGTCTCACTTAGGAGAAGTAAGCATTATCGAGGACATGAAAGTATATGCCATCGCGCGTATCTTCCTGGACAATTTCAATAACATAAAAGCCTACTGGCCTATGCTGGGCCGCGAAAGTGCTCAATTGACCCTGGAATACGGCGTTAATGACCTGGACGGAACGATTGATGATACCACCAAGATCTATTCTATGGCGGGCAGCGAAGAGCAAAACCCTTCCATGAGCACAGAGCAATTATGCGAACTCATCACCCATGTAGGCAAGGTGCCTGTAGAGCGCGATTCAATCTATAACGAGATCCAGGTTTTTGAAACCACGGAAGCTTAAGCACTCCTTTAAAATAATATTGAGCCTAAATGAACATAGTCCAGCTATCAACATTTAGGCTTTTTTATAAAATTATTCACAACAGCGGATATGGATTGCTGCACTCCGGCACATCTTTTCTACAAATATTAAAACATGAAGCAAGTACTTTTAGTAATGACGATGGCATTCCTGGGACAATCGCTCCAGGCACAGGTACCTAAGCCCCTGATCGGGAAAACATTTTACAATGCCGACAAATGGAATATGGACCCACGGTTTGGTGGTGTACCTACCGTTAAATTCACCGGTGCGCATACAGCCGCTGTTAAGAAAGGCGATATTATGGAAAATGCCAAAGTACGTCTTTATAAAAAAGGATTTATCACCACTACTGATCATAGAAAAATATCAGACACCTTTCAATTTGATGTAATGCCCACTAAAGCCTCAAAAGCTGATGGCTATGAAATGAAAGACCAGTATGGACAAATATGGACCACGCGCTTCTCTGCATCTGTAGATGGTACAGGTCTGAAAGCCTATCCTGCAGCTAAATCCGGCTATGTACGCAATGTGATTACATTGCCCAAAAGAACCAATGAAGAACTGTATAAAGTGGAACTATATGCCGGGGTGTTCAAGGAAGTGGATTGCAACAGCTACTCCATGCTGGGCGTTATCGAAGAAAAAGTGCTGGATGGCTATGGCTATACCTACTATAATGTAAAAACAGAAGAAAAATTGATGGGTACTATGCGCGGCTGCCTGGATGGGGTAAAGACCACAAAATTCATTCCGGCACAACCGATCATCATCCGGTACAACAGTAATGCCCCCATCGTGATCTATTCACCCAAAGATGTACAGATCAGGTATAAGGTGTATAGCACCAATGACCAATGGGAGATCGGGAGACCACAATAATTAACTGACATAAATAAGCTAAAGAATCAGGCAGGGAACGCATTTCGTTCCCTGTTTTTTTCATCCTTACTGTTCCAAAAACAGTGCCCAACCAGATTGTCATACCGCGGTAAAAGTATTGTCATAAATTCAATCATGACATAAAATGACAATACTCTTAAATACATTCGCAGCCAATTTATAACATTAATTTAATCTGCTGAATTTGTAATGGTACCGCATTGTATGCTGCGCAAGCTCTCCCTGTTGCTCACAGGATTTTTCTTATTCCTCAATAGTTTCAATACCCATGCCCAGGATATTTTCGACAGCAGCCGGCTGCACGAGATCCGTATCACTTTCGCCCGGGATAACTGGTTCGATATACTGAGTCAATACTACGAGGAAAGTAATTTTACGGATGATAAGAAAACACTGAAAGCGAAAATGCAGGTAGATGCCGTCAGCCTTCCCGAAGACATCAGCATCCGCTTCAAAGGAGTCTACTCTTACCAGGGCTTCCCCGGGAAAAAGAAACCCTTCCGCCTGAATGTGGGCAAATATGATAAAGCACAAACCCTGAACGGCACTAAAAAATTCAACCTGCACAACCTTGCAGGAGACCCCTCTTTTTTAAGAGAATTTATTGCTTACGATTTCCTGCGTTTCCAGGGCATTCCTGCCTCCAGAACGGCTTTCACTAAATTGTACATTAACGACAGCTATTGGGGTTGTTATCTCATCGTTGAAGAACCCGAAGACGATTTCTTTTTACAACAAAATTTCAATACCGACAAGGGCAACCTGTTTGAAGCAGACACCACCACGCAACTGGCCTGGAATGGCAAGCAGGCAAAAGATTATCCCGAAATAAAACTTCAAACCAAAGAGCAGGCTGATTCCTGGAAAGCACTGATCCATTGGCTCGACCTGATCAACAACAACTATCAATACAATTTTCAACAGGAACTTAATACCCGTTTCGATATCCCGGGATTTCTGAAGGCCCTATCAACCGATATTTTCATCGACAACTGGGACTCCTACGCAGCCAATGGCAGGAACTTCTTCATTTACGAAAACCCTTTAACACAAAAGCTGAGCTGGATCCCCTGGGACTATAACCTGTCCTTCTGGGAGAAAAACCTGCCGCCCTTCCCACAGAACGAAAATCATAAAATGCGCCCGCTGATCTGGAGATTTTATGAAAACAGTTACCTCAAAAGCCAATACCTTAAAAGTATATGTGCCCTGATCAGCGAAGCTGCCGTTCATTATCCACTGGCGCAGAACATAGAGAAGGCGCAAAACCTTATCAAAGAAGCCGTAGCCGCAGACCCTAATAAATTCTACACTTACGAGGAGTTCCTGGATAATGCTTATAAAGCCGTTACCGTGAAAATGCTGCGTGGAGGCGCTTTAAAAGACATTTACCTGCCGGGCATTACAGAGCATTGGAAAAAACGGAAGAATAATCTCCGGAAAGAAGCCATGAGCCTGGGTTGTGACTGCGATGCAATAAATACCAACAAGGAAACGCTCATCCTGGATATCTTCCCCAACCCGGTGGCAGACAGGCTTGGCATTTATATAGAAAACGATATTCATCAACTGGATTACCGCATTTTGAGCACAAATGCGCAAACAGTAAAATCGGCTACGATCAGCTTGAGCAATGGATTAGCCCATATTGATTGTACCGGGCTTCCGGCCGGCTATTACCTGATCCGGTTTTCAGCTACTACACTTCAAAAAACAATCCCTTTTATTAAACTATAATTTTTATGCAACTCAAACAGCTACTCTTCCTGGGCGCATTCAGTCTGCCTCATTTACTTTTTGCACAATGGTCTAAATTATCAACGGGAACGACCAAAGACCTTAAAACAATTCATTTCATCAACAATGACCTGGGATTTGCAGCCGGCAAAGATGGAGTACTCATCAAGACCAGTAATGGAGGCAGCAACTGGACGGCCATCAATACGGCTACCACAAAAGAGATCAAATCGGTCTTTTTCATAGATGCCAATAACGGATGGCTGGTAGGTAAAGATGGCCTCATCAGGAAAACAACCGATGGAGGTACTACCTGGGCCACACAGACCAGCACGGTACATGAAGACTTCAATGATGTTCATTTTATAAATGCTACACAAGGTGTGATCGTAGGAAAGAAAGGCAGTGTGCTTATCACCGGCAATGGCGGCAGTACCTGGACCAATAAATCAATAGTTACAGGCGGCGGAAGCGGCAGTGATGATGAAGGTGCAGATATCTACAAAGTACAAATGCTAAGTACCACAAAAGTATTTGCAGCAGGTAAAGAAGGTTTTTTTGCCGTGAGCAACAATGGCGGTAGCACCTGGACGGCCCAGGTATCCGGTACCAGTGCAGACCTGGATGGCATGCACTTTACTTCTGAAAGCAATGGCTATGTATGTTACAAAGCCGGTGGAGTAAGAAAAACAAATGGCAGCGGTACGTTCACACCGGTTACCGCATCAACCTCCAAAGACCTGGGTAGTATATTCTTCATTTCAGACAGTAAAGGCTGGACAGTAGGTGAAGAGGGCCGGATCCAGTACACGGAGAACAGTGGCAATACCTGGTCGGCACAAAACCTGAGCACCGTAACGGCAGACCTTAATGATGTTTACTTCCCAAGCGAGGACAGGGGCTATATTGCAGCAGAAGACGGGATTATTTTAAAATATATCAAAGGCACTACGAACCCTACAGCAATCCGTACAACAGATCTATTAAGCGGAGTCAACCTTTACCCTAATCCTGCGGTTACAACATTCCAGGTCAAAATGGAGGCGGTATCCGCAAATGAGCCGGTGCATATTGTTGCCTATGATATTACGGGTAAAATCATTGCTGCATATACCTTCCAGGGTGGATCGGCATTTGAAGTTCCATGCGCCTCCTGGGCAAATGGCACTTACAGTATCCATATCAGCGTAGCAGACAAAACGGCTCAGCTTAAAGTGCTGAAACAATAAACTGAATTTTAAAAATTTCCAATCAATGAAGTACTTCATATTACTACTTGCATTCTTTGCCCTCACGGCATTTAATACGATACCAGACCACAATGCAGAAGCGCTGAGCAAGGATGCCCGTACCGCCAATAAAAATATAGCCGTCTATTTTTCCGGATCAGACTGGTGTGTCAACTGTTACGGGTTCAAAAAGAAATACCTCGAGCAGGAATCGATCAAGACGATGCTGGAAAGCGAATTTATCTTTTACAATGCAGACTTTCCGCAAAGAAAAAAACTGGATAAGGAAGTAGTACTCGTCAATGAAGCCCTGGCTGAAAAGTTAAACCCGGAAGGCATCTTCCCCTTACTGGTGATTGCAGATGCTGAACTTAATGTATTAAGCGCTATCGCTCCGGGCGAACAGGCTGATGTGGTGTATAAAAAAATTGAAAGCCAAAAAACAAAGCATTAAGATGAGCCTTAAAGCCTACCAGGAAAGCAGGCCATCTATGACCTCTTACTTAGAAGTCACTATCGTAGATGGGCTCAATGAAGACACTAAGATCGCTGCACTGATGCAGGAAGTGTATGCCCTTGCAGATCACTGGATCGGCATCATCTCGGCATGGCAGGAAGGCACAGATCTGTACCAGGTCAATCAACAGGCCGGTATCGCCCCGGTGCGCGTGCATCCTTCCCTGTTTGAATTGATCCGGCGCAGTATAAAGATATCGGAGTGGACCGATGGTCTTTTTGATGTCACTTTTGCCTCCATAGATAAAGTGTGGTTTTTTGACAAACCCATGCTTCATTTACCTACTGCCGAATCCATAGCACACTCTGTACGCAATATCAATTACCGGCACATACAGCTCAATGAAAACGACCAAAGTGTTTTCATTCAAAACAAAGACACTAAAATAGAATTGGGCGCTATAGGTAAAGGTTTTATTGCGAACCAAATGAAGGCTTTCTTAATCGGGAAAGGCGTACACAGCGGCATTGTAAATGCAGGCGGCGACCTGTGCCTCTGGGGGAAAAATGAAAAGAGCGAAACCTGGAACATTGCCATAGCAGATCCCGAGAAAAAAGAAAACCTGATCGCCTGGATGCCTGTAGCCTCCGGTGCTGTAGCGACCTCAGGCAGCTATGAACGCTATGCGCTGATCGATGGCAAAAAGTATGCACACATCATTAATCCCAAAACCGGCTACCCGGTTGAAGGTTTAAAAAGTGTAACCATTTTGTCGCCCGATGTAGAGCTATGTGATGCTATAGCCACCTCTGTTTTTCTTTTGGGCAGGGAGCAAGGACTGGACTTCGTGAACCGGCACCAGGAGCTCAAATGCTTTATTGTAGATGAGGCAGGTGTCTTTCATTATTCTGACAACCTCAAAAAGCACGACTACACTTATTCTTAAACCAATTTAAACGCAATGAAAATAAAATACTTCCTGATTAGCGGTATAGGACTTATCGCTTTAGGCATCAGCTCCTGCAGTACGGTGAAGCCTTACCAGAAGCAATACCTGAATGATCATTATATGCAGACCAATTCATTGCCCAATGAAAAGCTCGAGTCTGAAACGGAAAGCTACAGAGAGGGCATGATGGGCGGCACCGACGGGAAAGCCGGGGGCGGTTGCGGCTGTAACTAATTTAAATTACTGAATCCTGTAAACAATATAAAATGGGCATCATTATCACCCTTCTACTCATGTTATCGCTGGTACTGTTTTCCTTCGGGAAAACGGCTACAGCACAGACTGCGCCTCCTGAAGAAAAGCGACCCACAACCATCAGCCTGCTGACGAATTATTACGAGCAGGATGGTGAGCATGGCGCGGTCAATGGCGGCATCGGCTCCCAGGAGCTGGAAAGCACGACACAAGAAGCACATATCTATATCCCCAAACATGAACTATCGGGCATAAAAGTCAACCTGGGTATTGACCACTTTACTTCGGAGTCTTTAAGATTTATCGACAAGTACAAAACTTCTGCATCAGCAGCACAAGGTAATGTGTCCGGCGATGAAACCCGTTACTACACCAGCTTTGGCTATGATTTCGGCAACAAGAAAAAGAAAACGATCACTTCATTGGGTCTGGGCTACTCCCAGGAGTATGATGTAAAATCTTACAGTGCCAATTTCGGATGGCTCAAAGACATTCCTAAAACCAACCTGCAATACCAGCTCGGGCTGAGCTTTGTTGCAGACCGCTGGTTGCTGATCTACCCGGGAGAGTTCCGTACACAGATCATGGCTGCCGAGCAAGAGGGTAACAGTGGCGGTAACTCCGGTGGTAATTCGGGAGGAAACAGCGGTGGGGGCCATTCAGGCGGAGGCACATCTGGTGGGGGCACTTCCGGTGGTGGAAACAGTGGCGGTTCTTCCGGAGATAAACCCGGCGCTTACTATGGCGACGACATCCTCCTGAGCGGCAGTACGGGTGCGAGTGGCTATGACAGCACCTACAACCAGGTCCCGGCAGGCTATGCAAGCCCTATACCTGTTGAAGGTAAGACGGTGACCAAAGATGGTAAAACTTATCCTGTAGACTGGCGCTACTCTGTAAACCTGAGCAATAAATTGAACTATGTGATCAACCAGAAAATGAATGGTGCAACAGGACTGGATCTCACTTATCAATCGGGCTTATTATCCACGCCTTTTTACCGCGTTTACTTTAATGATGGTGTAACGAACGAGCTGGACAAAGAAGTAAGGATAGAAAAACTACCGCGGCAAAGATGGCGTGCAGCGCTTTATGGGCGTTACAACTATCATTTCCATACCAACATAGTGTTAAGGACCATGGCAAGGGTATATGCAGACAACTGGGGTGTAAGCGGCCTTACCGCATCTGTAGAGCTGCCGGTCAAGTTGAACAATGCGATCTCTTTAATACCTTTCTACCGCGTAGCGGTACAGCAGGGTTCTAAATATTTTGCGCCTTATGCAGAACACCTGTTTAGCCCGGGAAGCTTTTACACCAGCGACTATGACCTTTCCAGCTTTACCAGTCATAAGGCAGGCGGAGCTATCAGGCTCTCCCCTTTCCGCCCTATAGCAGGTATAAAGGACGAAGAGAATACGGGCTATGTCTTTAGCTTGGCATCAGCCTCTTTCCGCTATGCCTATTATACCCGCACTGATGGCTTCCAGGCACATTCATTCAGCCTCGAACTAAATTTCAACTTTTAATGAATCAAAAAATGCAGCTCCCTGAGCTGCATTTTTCATTATAGATTATTGATGACCCTGCCTTTGGGGTACTTCACCGAATAAGAGAATTTCACTTTCCTGATCTCGCCCGGCTTAAGGTTCAGTCGCCAGGTCACTACACCATTCTCTGTATTCAGGCTGGCATTGTCTGCACTGATGAGCTCAATCTCTACTGCATTATCAGTAGAAGTAGGGATCTGGTCCTTTAACAGCAATTCTATTTTCTCTGACTTGCCGTTCTTCACCGTAAGTTCATAGACAAAGGTTTGTTTCTTCGCAGCGCCCAGGTTTTTGATCCCGCTTTGTTCCGACAGTTTTTCTCTTTTAACCGTGATCCGCTTATCTCTTCCTATGCTCACATTGATCGTATCTTCTGTGGAGTAAGGATTCAGGAATGTTTTCCCCACAAATTTATTTTCAAACAAGATATTGGCAGGTCCGGGAATCAGGTTCAGGCTTTCTATATCGGTCAACTCTGCCAGTAAGAACACATCAGGATCTAAGCGCGGTACCGCATAATGTTTGTAAACCGTATTCAATTGATGGGTTTGTAAAGCGACCGCATGCACTTTATAGTTGGACGCAATCGTGTAAGGAAGGTCAATATTAAAGGTGGTGGCTACAGGGCTTTCCTGTGTGCTCACATAGTCGTCCAGGCTCTTTGCAGGTTTGGCCTTCATCCTGTAGTCCGACTCTGAGGCTTGTATGGTATTGACCGTAGCCTGTTCTTTTTCCATACTTACCTGGCTTCTTTGTAAAGCCGGCTGACCGAATCTCAGGAACCAGGTGGATAAAACAGGGGCTATATTCCCTATCGTAGGATTACCTGTAGACAGCGATAGCTTCACCTTATTCCAGTCCAGCCCTGTATTCTGCTGTACATTGGCCTTATACACCAGGTTGATCGGCTGGTTCAGGTTATCAGCTTTGATATCATAAGCTGCAGACCAGGTAGCGGCAGTGCTCAGGTAAGAGATCTGTATAGCACCATTAACCGCAGTATTGGCCATCAACTGGATTTTAAGCTGCCCGCGTGTTGCAGCAATCTGCGGCTGCGATTTACCGCTCAGCGCTGCAAAGGCTGCATTCAGCTGCCTTATCTTATCATTAATATCCCGCTCCGCCTGTCTTTGCTCGGAAAGTTTATCTCTTAATTCGATTTGCTTCACCAGGTACATTTCTGAGAGCTTAGCCAGTTCGGCCGCATTCACCCCATTCTGCGGGCTGCTGATCACCTGGTTTTGCTCCAGCAATGCTAAGGACTTATCATAAGCAGCAATCCTGTTCATGACTTTTTGCAGGTTGGCCTGCGCTTCTTTTAATTCACTGCTGATCTTCTTTTGTTCGGGATTGTTCAGTGCCGTATCCTGCTGCCTGGTCTCCACTTCCTGGTCCCTGTTTACCAGTACCGACAAAACGGTCATATTGGAAGGTGTGCTTACCTGTATGGTATTTTCATCGATCGTAGCCGCTACATTATCTATAATGATCTCTGTAGTGCCGGCAGGTATAGTAACTTTCGCCGTATGACTTAATGAAGCCCCGGCCTTATACACCATCACTTCTTCCAGCTGCGCGTCAAATCGTGGTAGCTGCTGGGCACTTACATTATATACTGCCAGGGTGCAATAAAGTGCCAATAGGATCTTTCTCATAAATCTGTTTTTGCTTTTTACAAATGTAAATCGCAAAAAAGAGGGGCAAAGACCTACTTGGTCAAAGCTGGACTTGACTAGGTGAAATCCCGGAAATTCAAATTACTAATTAATATTCATTATTTGTTTTGTACTTCTTCAGGCGATTCCTCGAGCGGTCCAGCTTCCCACGGATGCCTTTAGCTTCCTTTGCATCTATATACCCGTCGCGCTGAGCTTTGACAATAGCATTCCGGATGGCCTGCTGTTCTTTAATCAATTTTTCATACTCCTTTGGCGTGACCACTCCCCTGCTACGGGCGAGTTCTATACGGTTGCTTTGCTTCCTCAATTCACCTTCAAAACTATTTTTTGGCTGGGCGAATGCATGACCAGTCCAGCCAGATAGTACAAGTATGCTGCTCATAAGTATATTTTTCATAACCTGTATTTTGTGTTCTTCAAATTTAAATAAATGATAGAGCATTACCTACCTCATGCAACATTTATAACAGATTGACAACAGTAAAAAAAACAAAATATGAAGGATAACTAATTTCCCTGCTTTGTCTTACGTCTTACAGATATACAAAATTACAGAAGCATGAAAAAAATTCTATTTGCCGGCCTTGCCCTGTCACTCAGCATCTTTGCGCAGGCCCAAACTTTGGAACTGGACCCTACATTTGGAACAGGTGGCTTTACCCTTGCTGCCCTTCCCGGTGATTTCACCCAGTTCAGTGCGATAAAAAAGACAGCCAATGAGGCTTTCATCTGTTTAGGTTCAGAAGAAGATGGCGACGGTGCTTCCAAATCCTTCCTGGCTAAATACAACAATGCAGGAACACTGGACAACACTTTTGGCACCAATGGTATCGTAAAATTTAATGATGGTGCCTCCATAGACAATAGCTATTTCGCCCTTAGCCTGCAAAGTGATGGAAAAATACTGGTAGGCGGAGAGAATATGGACAATGTAACCAATGAGAGTACTTTTTGGGTCAGAAGATATAATGCAAATGGTACGGTAGACAATACATTTGGCACTAACGGATCTGCTGCGGTCTTCAACGCTTTAGGTAATTACGGGTACATCCCGAACATCAGTGTACAAGCGGACGGAAAAATTTTAGTGAGTTTTGAAACAGATTCAGGAGATCCCGGCATTACAAGATTGAATGCTGATGGCAGCCTGGATAATGCTTTTGGCACTAATGGCCTCGCCAACCCCGGCAGCGGCATTACCGGCCTTTTCTATAACTATGTAAAAGCACTGGATAATGGTAAGATCCTGGTAGCGGCCTATATCAATGATATCAACGGAAGCGGCAACACCAGCGAGATCCTGGTGTACGGCTTGAACAGCAATGGTATGACTGACCTTGCATTTGGTGTAAACGGTAAGTTCAACTATACCCTTCCCGGGCAGGAAATGAGTATCCAGAATCTAAACCTGCAAAGCAATGGCAAAATCATCGTGGGCGGATATACCTATGACCCTAACAGCGCTTCGGCAGATGTAAAACTCATGCTGATCCGTTTAAACACCAATGGCTCACCGGACAATACCTTTGGTACACAAGGCATAGCCACAATGATCCCTGAATCTGGAGACATAGAAGGCACCAGCGTACACGTGCTGAGCGATGATAAACTGATTTTCAACTACGGCAACTATGATTCTTTGTATTCCGGCCTGGTAAAATTCACCGCCAACGGTACTCCGGATCTTACTTTCAATAACAATACAGCGATAAAGATCATCAAAGATTTTGACCAGGGCAGTTTCATCGGGGACATCGCCATACAGGCAGATCAGAAGATCGTTTTCACAGGCGCTTCAATGACAAACCTGGCAGATTTTGAATATAACACCGTAATCGGGAGGCTTAAATCTACAGGAACGGGCATCAATACCCCATTCAGGGATCTGGCGAGCATTTATCCCAATCCTGCAAAAGATAAATTATACATCAACCTGACAGGAAATGAAGCTACCGCGACCGTATTTGACCTCTTAGGCAAAAAAGTACTAGAACAAAAGATATACAGGAACGGCACTTTAGCGCTGGACCAACTCAATTCCGGCGCTTACCTATTGAACCTGCATTCAGGATCCGCAAGCGCTACACAACAATTCAGCATCATCAAATAATCCCTGTTTTTTTTAGGACAAAGATGAAAAAGAATAAGCCCGGCAGATGGTATCTGCCGGGCTTATCTTACCTGGTTATTTACGCTATTGTTTTACAAATTTTGCTTTTAATATACCTGTTCCGGATTGCACCTGCATCCAGTAAGCACCGGCCGGTAAATTACTTACATCTATTTGCTGGCCGGCAGTTTTTGCGCCTTTTGCTTTAAAGACCTCCTGGCCCGTAACATTATAGATCTTCACCCATTCAATAGTGGCATCAGCAGCCACGTTCACCTGCAACATACCCTCTGTAGGATTAGGGAACAGGCGCAAAGCAGCTTGCTTCACCGCAACATCTTTAGTAGATACCGGAGAACTGGTAACCGCGATATCATCCAGGTAGATATAGCCACCCAATGCAGAAATATAACTGAACTTAAAGGCTACATTTTCCTGCCCGGCAAACTGGCTTACATCTACCGTAAAGCCCCTGTACTTACTTTCATCTTTTGCTACAGCGATTGCATCCAGGTTCAAGGGATTCAGCAATGGCTCATCATGCCCGCTTAAGTCGGCACCTGCTTTTTTAAACAAAGAAGTATAAGTCGCTCCGCAATCGGTAGATACCAGAACCTCCAGCGTATCTGCAAAAACGGTATCTGCAAAAACATTGGCCGTGTACTGCACATAATTATAGTCTACATTGAAATGAAGATATGCCGCACTTTGATTCCTGAAGTCCAGTTTCGGGCTGATCACTTCTTCGCGCGTATTGGAGTTATCAAAAATAAAAATAGAATTAAAGGTGAATAAAGCTTCATCTTCTTCATAATATCCAAAAGGTATAATATAATCCCCGGATTGATTGAAACCCCATTTAGACAAAGCAGCTTCTGTGGCAAATCTTTCGTAGAAAGGAAGGCTCAATACCTCTGACATTACATGAACCGGTTGTTCCATCGTATTAAAGTCAGTAAAAGTATCCGCAGCATGTTGATTGATGCCTGTAATGCTCACTTTAAAATCATAAGCATCAGTGCTTATATTTCCTGCATTATATGCAGGGAGATTCACCAGCGCAGATTGATGCACGGCCAGGCTGCCCTGCCAGTTCACCGTATCCAGGTTATTACCGATACCATACACTAATTGTACACTATCTATTGCTGCATTTCCGGTATTCTGTAAAAGTACAGCAGTTTCAATCATACCATTGCAACTACGCTCCGGCACGTTCAGCCTGTAGATACCTGCATCTGCTCCATTACTAAACGGTTGATTGAAAAAAGCGCTATAAGGGTAGTTTTGAAAATTAGGTACCGTATGAGCGCCTGCAAAGATCTTGTAAGCTACCTTACCATTATTGGCCACCAACTGGGCGACAGTCCTGTTCACCGGTTCATTATACAAGGGATCATTGTTTCCTATCGTCACATAAACAGGCAGCTCACTTGCAGCAGCAAAGTTGTAGGAAAACGGGTTAGCATTAGCCGCTTCTTTCACCCCCTGCACTGCAGGTGTATTCAATAATAAAGCTTTAAATTTTGAGGCATTGTCGAGGCCATATCTCAGGGCACTTCTGCCACCCAGGGAGAAGCCCTGCAGGATAATTTCTGTAGTATCAATATTATAATTGGCGCGGGCAAAGTTTATAGCCTCTTCAATGATCAATTCATCCCCGGCAGGTTGGTAAAAATCACGTCCCTGGTCATTGCCGCCATCCGGGCAGATAAGAATCGTATTAGGAAAGGCAGCCTGGAAAGCCAGCGCACTCACTAAAGCATCTCTGTAATTGCTGGAATTATCTCCCATACCATGCAGACCGATCACCAGCTTATGTGCCTGTGTCGCTGTATAAGTCGCAGGAACAAAATTGGATAAAGTACGGGAAGCCCCGTTAAAGGTAACCGTGCTGTTAAAACTACCCGTTTGCTGTGCCAGGGCTTGCTGTCCCAGGCATGCAGCAAAAATCAAAATCAAATACTTCTTCATAACATGACTAATTTGTGCACAAAACTAGCCTTGTTATTCCTGGAAAAATGGTATAATTCAGACAGATTTTACTGCCGCTCAAAAACCATTTTCTGGTTACAGTAAGTATCTACATTCTTAAAAAATGCCTTGGGCGATTTACTCGTCAGTGATTTATAGATCTTATTAAAATAAGAGGCATCATAATAATTGCTGTTATAAGCAAGGTCCGTCAGGTTTTTAAAATTTGCAGCTACCAGTTTTGTTTCCAGGGAATGCCGGAACTGTGCTATTTTCCTGAAGTTATGGGGAGAAATGCCATTATATTTATAAATAAGCCGGTACAGGGTACGCTCTGCAATAAACAATTGCTGCGCCACTGCCGAAATTTTCAGTTGATCATCCATATCCTTCAGCAAGGCACTTGCCTGCCGGTACAGCGGCCAGTCTGCCCTTATCTCAAGTATCGAGAGCAGGAATGCTTCCAGCAATGCCAGTTGCGTAATATGGTCTTCAGCCCTGAAAAACTCATCCATAAAAGTATCGTAACCCGGGTGCTCTTGCCAGGCATCGAAAACCTGGGTATGGCTGCTACCTATATCCGAGAAATCGTCTTGGATAAAATTGTTTAAAGCCCCGTCTTTAAAGATAATGGTCACCTTAGCGATGCTACCACTGAACCGCACCAGGATAGGCGCTGTATATACCCCTTGAAGCAATATTTGCGGCCGGTAAGTTTGCAGGCCCTTTACACTGATTTCTTTTTCTGTGATCTCGTGCTCGAAACCCCGGTGAATATTCAGCGGTTTATTAAAATGCGGGAAGGCATAAAACTGAACCGGTTCCTCGTAATCAGTGGTCAAAAAATAAAAAAAATCAATAAACTCCTTTAATACTTCAGACCTGGGTTGATAATGCAAAAAATTCATGGACACAATGACGTTTACGGCTCTTTGTAAAGATAAGCATTCATAGAATGTTAAACAATAATTTAAGCCCTGGAAACCCTGATAACTACAGCACAATAAAAGAGGGGCGACACTTGCGTATCGTCCCTCTTTCTATGATTAAATAGTTGCTTATTTCACTTCTTCAAAATCTGCATCGGCAACATCATCACCACCTGCATTTGCGTTAGCACCTTGCTGCGCACCTGCATTAGGATCTTGTTGTGCACCCTGAGCGTAGATATCCTCACTTGCAGCATTCCAGGCAGCATTCAGCTTTTCCATAGCGCCATCAAGTGCTTCGATATTTTCAGATTTATGTGCCTCTTTCAATTCAGTCAAAGCAGACTCAATTGCAGCTTTTTTATCCGCAGGGATCTTATCAGCATGCTCTTTCAATTGCTTTTCAGTATTGAAGATCAGGCCATCCGCCATATTCAGTTTTTCCACTCTTTCACGTACCGATTTATCCGCTTCTTCATTTGCTTTAGCATCGTTCTTCATTCTTTCGATTTCTTCTTTGCTTAAGCCAGAACCCGCTTCGATACGGATATTTTGTTGCTTACCGGTTCCTTTATCCTTCGCAGTTACGTTCAGGATACCGTTCGCATCGATATCGAAAATAACTTCGATCTGAGGAACGCCTCTCGGAGCAGGAGGGATATCGTTCAATACAAACTTACCTAAAGACTTATTCTGGTTGGCCATCGGGCGCTCACCCTGTACCACATTGATCTCAACACTTGGCTGGTTATCACTTGCAGTAGAGAAAGTCTCCGATTTTTTGGTAGGAATAGTTGTGTTAGACTCAATCAATTTAGTCATCACACCACCATAAGTTTCGATACCTAAAGAAAGCGGTGTTACATCCAGTAACAATACATCTTTAACATCACCGGTCAATACTCCACCCTGGATCGCAGCACCAATAGCCACAACTTCATCAGGGTTTACAGATTTGTTTGGTTTTTTACCGAAGAATGCTTCTACTACTTCCTGGATCTTAGGAATACGGGTAGAACCACCTACTAAGATCACTTCATCAATTTCACCTTTATCCATACCCGCATCTTTCAACGCTTTACGGCATGGTTCCAGCGTACGCTCGATCAGGCTATCTGCGATCTGCTCAAACTTGGCACGGCTTAATTTACGTACCAGGTGCTGAGGCACACCGTCAATAGCAGTGATATAAGGTAAGTTGATCTCTGTTTCCTGGGAAGAAGACAATTCAATTTTAGCTTTCTCAGCCGCTTCTTTCAGGCGCTGCCAGGCCATAGGGTCTTTGTGCAGGTCTACAGTCGGATGATCTACTTTAAATTCATCAGCCAGCCAGTCCATGATCACTTTATCAAAATCATCACCACCTAAATGTGTATCACCATTAGTTGATTTTACTTCAAAAACGCCATCTCCCAATTCCAGGATAGATACGTCAAAAGTACCACCACCAAGGTCAAATACTACGATCTTGCTGTCTTGTCCTTTTTTATCTAAACCATAAGCCAGGGCTGCTGCCGTAGGCTCATTGATAATTCTTCTTACATTCAGACCGGCAATTTCTCCGGCTTCTTTAGTAGCCTGGCGTTGTGCATCATTAAAATATGCAGGCACGGTAATTACCGCTTCGCTGATATCCTGGCCCAGGAAGTCTTCTGCAGTTTTCTTCATTTTCTGAAGGATCATTGCTGAAATTTCCTGTGGTGTATATAATCTGCCGTCAATATCCACACGTGGTGTGTTATTATCGCCTTTTACTACTTTATAAGCACTATGCGCCGTTTCTCCGGTTACCTCGTCAAAACGTGCACCCATAAAACGCTTAATAGAGCTGATGGTGTTCACCGGGTTAGTGATCGCCTGGCGTTTTGCCGGGTCACCTACCTTACGTTCTCCATTTTTCAAAAATGCAACAACAGATGGGGTTGTTCTGCGCCCTTCATCGTTTGCAATTACAACCGGCTCATTACCTTCCATTACTGCAACACAAGAGTTGGTTGTACCTAAGTCAATTCCTATGATTTTTCCCATAATTATTTATTTCCTTTTTATTTGCTTTTTGTGTTTTACTGTTTAAACTCAATTACTTTGCCAAATGCTATGAAAATGCAAAAATGGCAGGAAATATGCCAGATTATTCAATAGATACTTTACAAGCT
Source organism: Bacteroidetes bacterium 43-16 (assembly GCA_001897525.1). Classification (GTDB taxonomy): domain Bacteria; phylum Bacteroidota; class Bacteroidia; order Chitinophagales; family Chitinophagaceae; genus Edaphocola. The sequence continues at coordinate 117,297 of MKTB01000015.1, forward strand.
GATTTTTTTACTACTCCATCTGTAATTATGCCAAAACCAGGCCCCATCAAATGACAAAAGTTTACTATAACTCGCCTGAAAATGACAAAAGGATGTAATCTTTGCAGAAAACATCCTTCATCAATAATTATTTACCGGTTTATTTTGCTTTTAATGCAGCAATCACCTGGCTGGTAAAGTTCTTCTTTTCATTAAAATAAGCCATTGAGGTATTCACATCTTCAATAAAGTAAACCACATCTAAATTTGCACCCTGTGCCACTTTTTTTATTGCTTCGTCTATGCTCTTCAATACCGGCTCTACTTTTTCTTTTTGCAGTCGCTCTAAGCGGGTGTCATAACCTTTTTTCCTTTTTTCCAAAGCCAGGTCCTCATCAAAAGCCACTTTCAGGGCCAGGGTATCTTTAGGCGACATCCTTTTTTTGATTGCCTCCATGGATTCGTCATCTTTAGGATTATAGGCAGTTAACAGCGTACGTACCCTGTCCTGCAGCCTCAGGTTCTCCTTTTGTATCTCCATACTGAAGGTAGACTGTAAGCTATCGATCATTTTCAAATCCTTGATAAAAGTGGGCATACTCTGGTAAATAGCCGTTCTGCTCACTACCCCGATACCTTGTGCATGCATTGCCCCGCTGAACAGCAGTATTCCAAAAATTGCAAATATTATTCGTTTTTTCATAGCGCAAATGTAAGAAAATTTGATGTTTTAAAAAATGAGTTCCCTTACCGGCTTTTTAAATAGCGAGCAGCCTGTAATAATCCTCCAATGTAAAGCTTTCGAGGCTTTCCAGGCTCATATCTGCCAGGCCAAAGCGCGGATCTTTATCATGCGCTGCTTCCGGCACCACCACTACCTGCATCCTTGCCGCCTTAGCCGCGACCATCCCATTCACAGAGTCTTCAAAAGCCACACAGCGCCAGGGCAATACCGACATGGCTGCGGCACAGTTCAGGTAAACTTCGGGATGCGGCTTCCCCATACCACAATTATCTGCCGTACTGATACAATCAAAATAATGTTTTAAGCCAAACACATCGAGCAAACTATCTACAAGTCTCCGGGGAGAAGAAGTAGCCAGACCGATCGCAATTTTTTCAGTTTTGAATTGCTCCAGTAAGTCTATCACGCCCGGGAGCACCTTTCCTTTCTGATGAGCAAGCGAGATCACGGTATCTAAAATATCCTCGGCCATCTGCCGGGCCTTATCTGCATCATTCCAGCCAAAATGATCATTCCAGAACCCTGTCACCTCATAGATCCGGAGTCCCTTTGTGTGTTGCAATAAATCTGTCGTTACCTCAACCTGCCTGTCAGAGGCCACCTGGTGCATACTCTCCAGCCAGATAAGCGGATCAGTATCCAAAAGCAGTCCATCCATGTCAAAAATCGCAGCCATATGTAATTATATCTATTTTTATAAGTAGAAAACGCGCCTTGGCGGGCGCGTTCAAATATTTTTTTATTGGTTCCAGAGCGGATGATCAGACGGGCACCGGTAGGTCTTCAATTGAAACGAAAGCGTGATCTGTCCCACAAAATACTGGTCTATCGTCGCCTTGTCCCCTCTTTGCCTGCCAGCTATCCCCAGCTTTGCACCATCTGCAAGGATCGAAGGGTCCTGGAGTTGCGAAGAAGTGGTCGGGCTTCCGTTAGGATTCAGGAAACGGCTTTCTCCCACATAATTAGTGCTCACATCATCTAAATAATCGGTCAGTGCAAAGCGATGTACAAATTCAATGCCCAGGTTGATGCCCGGGGCTACCCAGTATTTGATGCCCGCACCAAAGGGGATCACCGCATTGACCTTGTTATATTTCCGGTCAGCATACTCCGCAAAATTTTGCCCTTCTGTACCCAGGCCTTTTAAACTTACTTTCTTTCCGCCATACATCACATAAGGACTGGAATAGAGCGCTCCTATCCCTAAAACCATATAAGGCGTAAAGCGACGTTCCTCATCCCCGGTCATAAAGTAAAAAAAGTTGAACTCCCCCATAGCCATCAGTTCAATAATGTCGTTATTGAAGCTCAGGTTACGTGCCTGCTGGTAAGGATTGCCGGAATAGCTGTCTTTATAGGATAAATGTGTATAGTTCAATCCCATCCTCAGGGAGACATAAGGATTGAAATAATAACGGTAAAAAGCACCTCCTGCAGGATTAATGCTTTTAAAATCATATTCCGGGTTCAGGTCTCCGAAATACTGGGAAGCACCTCCCATGATGCCATATTCATTACGTTCATAAAACTTCTGCGCATAGCTCTTTCCTGTAAACAACAATGTTGCAGCAGTCAATAATAACGGAATGAAATACTTCATACTCAATATAAATTTTAGATGATCCTCTTCTAGCAAAACGCAAATTTACGAACTAATTATATAAAAGAATGCTTCTATCCGAAACCTTATAAGCGTTAAATATGCAAATTCCTTTGTAATTTCACGCTTTACCCATAATTATATACAATATTTTATGAATATCGGTTCAAATCTCACTTTTTTACAGGCATTAACAGCCAATAACCATAAAGCCTGGATGGATAGCAATAAAAAGTGGTATGAAGAGGAGCGTAAAAAACTAAGCAGCTTAGTGCAGGAGCTTATCAATGGGCTTGCGGTCGATCAACCGGAGTTTGCCACCATTAATCCTAAAGATTGCCTGTTCCGCATCAACAGGGACATCCGCTTCTCCAAAGATAAAAGCCCTTATAAAACCAATTTCGGGGTGCACTTAAACCCCGAAGGTAAAAAAAGCCCTAAAGGCGGCTACTATATTCATATCGGGGACAATAGTTCCTTTGCCGGTGGAGGCATCTGGATGCCGGAAGCGGAGCATATGAAAAATATCCGCCAGGAAATTGACTACAACTGGGACGAGTTTAAAGGCATTATTGAAAACAAAAATTTTGTAAAAACCTTTGGCCGCTTAAATGAGGATGAGAAATTATCCCGTCCGCCCAAAGGCTACGAGGCCGATAACCCGGCCATAGAATACCTGAAACTGAAAAGTTTTACCGTCTTTAAGCCCCTGAGCAACAAAGACCTGGAATCCGGCAAACTGGTACAGAATTGCCTGGATACCTTTGCCACCATGCGTCCACTGCTCAATTTTTTCAACAGAACTTTTGATTAAACAGCTACCGGCATGGCCCGGGACCTGTTTCTGAATGTTTAATTTACTCATACAAATGCACATCAACTTATTTGACACCCATACTGCTGCCTACCTGCTACCTTTTACCCATACCCGTCCTGCAGCAGATATCCGCTGCGGTATCCTCACCATGCGCGAGCGCTGGGAGCAATACCTGCAGGCAAGCAATACAGGCAGCATCACCCAAGACCCTTTAAATAAAGTATTCCCGGCCACATATACAGCAGACAACCTGTATATAAACGGTAACATCTTTGCCAATGTACCTTTAGGCATCGTGATCAGCAACCTTAAAAATGACCAGGCCCTCATCCAGGGAGAAACAGTGATCGCCATACGCACAACCCGGCAGCTGGACTATGATACCATTAATAAAGGCAGTCTTAAAGACTTTGAACCGGTACTCTATAAAGAAGCATTTGTTGCTTTAAAAAATGTATGGGATATCTTCAGCCTGAACGATTATGCCTTAAGGGCAGATTTTGAATTCCTGACCCACAACAAGACCTCTGAAGCCATCCCCGAAGGCATCAGGGTGATCGGCGACCGGGATAAACTATTCCTGGCAGAAGGCACTAAGATTTATGATGGGGTATTCAATACCAGCACCGGCCCGATCTTTATCGATGAAGATGCGGAGGTAATGGAAGGCGTGATGCTGCGCGGTCCCTTATACTTAGGAAAGCATGGCGCGATCAAGATGGGCGCTAAAATTTATGGTGCTACCACTATAGGTCATGGTTCCAAGGTAGGTGGCGAGATCAGCAATACCGTTTTCTTTGACCATTCCAATAAAGGCCATGACGGCTTCCTGGGCAATGCCGTGATCGGTGAATGGTGTAACCTGGGCGCGGATACCAATTCCAGCAACCTGAAAAACAATTATGATGAAGTCAGCATCTGGAGCGAGCATGAGAACAGGATGGTCAAAACAGGTTTGCAATTTTGCGGATTACTGATGGGTGATCACTCTAAATGCGGCATCAATACCATGTTCAATACCGGCACCGTTGTCGGCGTAAGCTGTAATATATATGGCGGCGATTTCCCGGACAAGTTCATTCCCTCCTTTAGCTGGGGCGGCAAAAATGACCGTACCTCCTACCAGTTTGACAAAGCCATTGATACCGCGAAGCGCATGATGGCCAGAAGAGGGATGGAACCAAGCACTGAAGAAATCGAACTTTTAAAATACATTTGCAAAAACAGTCAGCAGTATCTGTAAACGATCGCTGTACTTTTTAATGAATATTCAATCTAATCCTAATTATTTATAATAATGGCAAGAAAAAAAATAGTAGCCGGCAACTGGAAAATGAACAAAAACCTTTTTGAAGGTAAACAGTTGGTAGAAGACATCCTGCATTCGGGAATAGAACTGCGCGATGATGTTGAAGTAGTAATTGCCCCCCCTTTCATCAGCCTGGAGATGACGGCCAGCCTGATCAAAGACCGGAAAGGCTTTTTCTTAGCGGCACAAAACTGTCACCAGGAAAAATCCGGTGCTTATACCGGTGAAATTTCTGCAGAGATGCTGAAAAGCGTAGGGGTTGATTATGTGATCCTGGGGCACTCTGAGCGCCGTGAATACTTTGGAGAGACCGATGCGGTACTGGCCAAAAAAGTGGATACGGTACTGGCACAGGAAATGAAAGTGATCTATTGCTGCGGAGAGGCTTTACAGATCCGCGAAGCCGGAACGCAGAATGCACACATACAGACGCAGATCGAAAACGGATTATTCCACCTTTCAGAAGCAGCTTTTAAAAATATTGTGATCGCTTATGAACCCATCTGGGCGATTGGTACCGGCTTAACGGCCAGCGACGAACAGGCGCAGGATATGCATGCCTTTATTCGCAGCCTGCTTGCTCAAAAATATGGTGATGCTGTAGCCCAATCCACTTCTATATTATATGGCGGCAGCGCCAAACCTTCCAATGCGGCCGGTTTATTTGCCCAGCCTGATGTGGATGGCGGCCTGATCGGTGGCGCTTCTTTAGTAGCTGCAGATTTCGCCGGAGTGATCAAAGCAAGATAGTTTTTGACGTGCTGATGAATTTATTTGGAGATGTGCTGATGAAAATCGGCACATCTTTTTTAATAATAAACCATCCGTGTTCATACAGCCCGGATATAGATCCTGTAAACCACGAAACCTGGGCCACTTAGAGCAATATAAATGGAGTTTATGTCAAGACTCCAATTAATTAGCATAATTTTCTACATCAGCAGATTGGCCAAATTAGCTAATCAGCTAATTTTGAAATAACTTTGCACAAATTTTAAATCTAATTTTTATTTTATGAATAACGCTTATTTTTCTTTCCCCATGCCGCCAAACGAGCCGGTACGTGCCTACGCTCCCGGTAGCGAAGATGCTTTACAATTACAGGCAGCTATTAAGGAGCTGAAAGGAAAGAAACGTGATATACCTATGTATATCGCAGGTAAAGAAGTTCGTACAGACAAAAAAGTGGACATCTACCCGCCACATGAAAGAGCACACCTCCTGGGCCAGTTCTCTATGGGTGATGAAACGCATATCAATAAAGCGATCGATGCGGCATTGAAAGCTAAAGAATCCTGGGCCAATACCAGCTGGGAACACAGAGCCTCTATCTTCCTGAAAGCTGCGGACCTGCTGGCCAACAAATACCGTTTCAGAATGAATGCGGCTACTATGCTGGGACAAAGCAAAAATGCTTACCAGGCCGAGATCGACAGCGCCTGTGAACTGATCGACTTTTTAAGATTCAATGTACACTTCCTGAGCGAAATTTATAAAACACAACCTATTTCCGGTCCGGGTATGCAAAACCGAACAGAATACCGTCCTTTGGAAGGTTTTGTACTGGCGATCACTCCGTTTAACTTTACAGCGATCGGTGGTAACCTGCCTACAGCACCAGCTATGTGTGGCAATACCGTAGTATGGAAACCGGCCAACACACAGGTATATTCTGCCAGCATCTTCATGGAGATCCTGAAAGAAGCAGGCTTACCGGATGGCGTGATCAACCTGGTTTATGCCAGCGGTCCGTCTATCGGCGATATCTGTTTCAAGCATAAAGACTTTGCCGGTGTTCACTTTACCGGTTCTACAGGTGTCTTCAACCAGATGTGGGAAACCATTGGTAAAAACACGCCTAACTACCGCTCTTATCCGCGTATCGTAGGCGAAACCGGTGGTAAAGACTTCGTATATGTGCACCCTAGTGCAGATGTAGATGCTGTGGTTGCCAACCTGTTAAGAGGAGCTTTCGAATACCAGGGACAAAAATGTTCTGCGGCTTCACGTGCTTACCTGCCTTCCAACCTCGCAGAAAAGATCAAAACTAAACTGATCGCAGAGATCAAAACCCTGAAAATGGGCCCTGTTGATGATTTCAGCAATTTCGTAAATGCGGTTATCGATGAAAAATCATTTGATAAATTAGCAACAGCTATTGATGCAGCTAAGAAAAGCAGGACAGCTAAAATTATCGTGGGCGGTAAATATGACAAAACAGAAGGCTTCTTTATCGAACCTACGATCATAGAAGCATCCAAACCCGATTATGTTACCATGTGTGAAGAATTGTTTGGTCCTGTACTGACGATCTATGTATATGACAAAAAAGACTGGGACAAAACCCTGGATGTAGTAGATGCTACTTCACCTTACGCTTTGACCGGAGCGATCTTCGCACAAGACAGGTTAACCATTGAATACCTGACTAAACGCCTGACTAATGCAGCGGGTAACTTCTATATCAATGACAAACCAACCGGGGCAGTAGTAGGCCAGCAACCATTTGGCGGTGCCCGTGCTTCCGGTACCAATGACAAAGCGGGTTCTGCCCTGAACCTGTACCGTTGGTTGAGTGCCCGTACGATTAAAGAAACTTTTGTACCGGTAACCAATTACCGTTATTCTTTCCACCAGGAAGGATAAGATGATAAAATGGCCTTTAAAGTGATTGGCCTGTATAAAAAAATTAAGCGCCACCTCCGGAAACATTTCCGGGTGGCGCTTTTTCAAGGACAACATTTGGCAGCGATAACTCGAGGCCTTAATGTTGTCCTTGTTCTTTATATTTAAAAAACCACTATTTTCATGGCTAAAAAAGATGACTACAATAACCGAAACGTATAGAAAGCCCTTATCAAGCAATAGATTTGCTCAACTGACCTTGAGCATTTTCCTGCTGTTCTGGCTATACTGCTATGTAAACAATACGGATGAACTCAACTGGTGGATTGAAAATTTACTGGTCCTTATATTCATACCGGTATTGGTCTTTACTCAAAAGCATTTTAAATTCTCGGACTGGAGCATACTGAGTATTTTTTTGTTTTTAGCCCTCCATACTTTCGGTGCTAAAAACGCCTATACCTATAACACCTTTGGTGAATGGTTGCAAAATACCTACCACTTAGCACGCAATCCTTACGACAGGATCGTGCATACCGGCTTTGGTGTATTTATGATCTATCCGGTGATGGACTTACTGTACAATAAATATAAAGTCCCCATGCGCTGGCTTTTACTGCTTAGCTGCTCTTTTATTTTGTGCCTGGCCACTATTTTTGAACTGATAGAATGGACCGTAGCCGAATTTACAGACTCCGAAACAGGTGAAACCTATGTAGCCACTCAGGGAGATATCTGGGATGCCCACAAAGACATTGTCCTGGCATGGATAGGGGCCGGTGTAACCGGTTATTTTTTCAAGAAACGACACTTTGATTATGGGGAATAGTGAATGATGGGTGGTGGGTGGTGAATAGTGAAAAGTGAGTAGTGAATAGTGAATAGTGAATAGTGAGTAGTGAATAGTGAATAGTGAGTAGTGAAAAAGTGAAAAAGTGAAAAAGTGAAAAGAAACAGAACCGGATGGGCTTATTCATCATTTTATCGTATTTTCAAAAAAACTAAACACAAAACAATTGCAATGATGAGATCTCTCCCGATAATCACGCTACTACTTTTGACTACAGGCATAGCTTATTCCCAAACGATCAATCCACAGACAAAGCCTTTATACATACCCTTTGAGGTAGATGGTGAACATGGATTGACGGACACCTTTGGTAAGGAATTTGTACCACCGGGCACTTATGATTTCATCTCCAATGTGGGCAATTTCAACTATTATATCATCGGGAAGCAGAAGAAGGGTGTAAAAGAACGGAGCTTTACTTACTGGATCATGAATCCGCAAAACGGCAAAAAAATTGATTTAGGCGAATTAAAGGATAATGATCCGGCCTTTTTTAAAGGAGATACGGCATTTTATCATTTTCATAAAGCGGGAAAAAGTATATTGGCCTCGCCTATGGCCGCAAGCACCTATACTTTTGACAGGACTTATGATGATGTGAAGGGAGTAAAGTTGTATGACACGGCAGGAAATCATTTCAAGCAGGTATTTATGGCCACCCTGCCGGGCTATGATAAGGAGATCTGGCTGCTCAATGAACAGCAACTGGCGAAAGCAGCTCAAATAAAACCGGAATATAAAATAGAGGCGATACGTTCTTTTTCGGAAAATGGATATACAAGAACGAGTTTTGCCGTAGGCTTAGCCGTACGCACGACAAAAACGGCACCCAAACCAGCACCAGCAAAGAAAGCAGCGCCACCGGTAAAAACAAAGAAAGGGCTTGTACCTCCTCCCGTGATGCCTCCCCCGCCGCCGCCTTCCCCTGCACCACCAGATGTAAACGAGACTGATTTTTATGCCAATATTTATAATTATGAATTGCAGCTTTTAGGCAAAGGTGCAGCCGATAAAGCTACCCTATCGAAGCTGTTTGGCAAACCGGCAACCCTGGGTAGCCAGGCAGAAGCATTTGTAAGTGTTGGAGGTGGTATTATTAAACAAACCGGTGATGACTACAGTACTCAACTGAATGATGTTTATGCTATCAAACGTATTACCAAAACAAGGGGAAACTATGGCTTCCAGGCCTATTATCTGGTAAAAAATGAAGGTGATGATAAGATCAGCGAAATCGCCTCTTTAGAAAACACCCATCCATACTGGGCATCTTTTAATAATAAGAAATTATTGAAACTTAATTTCCACAAGAGCAAAAGACTAAGCGCCTACTTTGATTATGATGGTGTAGCCATGCCCAAAGCAAAACTAATGATCCCGGCAAAATATTATGCTGAGCAACAAGATGAAGCTTTTTTGCCTTTTCTGATTAAATAATTGAAAAGGAATTAACACAGACAAATCTGCTATAAAGTACAAGGAAATTTAATGAAAGCTGCCTTTGGGCGGCTTTTTATTCCTCTATAAAAAATTAGCAGGCAGATGATCCTTGAAACCTGGAAATTCTGGTTATTTTTGAACAGTAAATTTATAATTCCCTTATGGCCCAGATAGAAGTATTCCAACGTTATTTACATATTGTACAACTGTTAATGAAACGAGCAGCCTCCCTTGCCGATATCCAGAATTACCTGGAATTACAGGCAGAGCAGGACGGACAGAAATATGCCCTCTCCAACCGCACTTTCCTGCGCGACAAAGCGGCTATTTTAAGCTTGTTCAAACTGGACATTGTGTATGACGAAAAGGAGAAAGTCTATTCCATAGAAGAGGAAGAAGGCATGGAAACCGTACCGGCAAGGCTGATCGAAGCCTTCAATACCTTCAATGCCCTGCAATTCAACCACAGCATTCCCAATGCCGTGCAGATGGAATACCAGAAGCCCAAAGGCATTGAACATTTCAGGGGCATCCTGCAAGCCATCACCCAACAAAAAGAACTGGCCTTCAGCTACCGCAAATTTGATGCAGAGCAGGCAGAATCCAGGACCATCAAACCGCTTTTATTAAAGGAATTTAAAAACAGGTGGTATGTGATCGGTGAAGATGGTGCTAAAGGAGCGATCAGGACCTTTGGCCTGGACCGCATGGAAGAGGTCAATATATCTACCCGGAAATTCAAAAAGAACAAAGACTTTAAGCCGGGCGCTTACTTCCAGAATGCCTTTGGTGTGATCTACGGAGAAGCTAAATCAGTAGAGCAGATCACGCTTTTGTTCAAAAACGGTACTGGGAACTACATCAAGACCATGCCCCTGCATCATTCTCAGGAAGTGATCAGCGATGATAAAAAAGGTTTATTGATCCAATTAAACCTGTACCCGAGCCCGGATTTTATCAATGAAATACTGTCTTATGGAGCCGGTGTGGAGGTCATCCAGCCTGCACGCCTGAAGAATGCCGTTAAAACTGCGCTAAAAAAGGCACTGGATCAGTACAATACATAATAAAAAGCTGTATCTTTGCAGACTGTAATTACAATTTAATTTATTCACAGATGGAAAATCTGCGACACATACCTGTAGATGTGCTGGAGCAAACCCTTACTGAATGGGGCGAGCCAAAATTTAGGATTAAACAAATCAAAGATTGGATTTGGGTTAAAAACATTGGTTCTATTGAAGAAATGAGCAACATTTCTAAAGAATTGAGGGCTAAACTGCACGAATTATTTTACATCCCCAAAGTTAGTATCGATCATAGTCAGTACAGTGAAGACGGTACGGTGAAGAGCCGTTTCCGCCTGCACGACGACCGTTTTGTCGAAGGCGTTTTAATTCCTACCGACAAACGTATGACTGCCTGTGTCTCTTCACAGGTAGGCTGTAGCCTGAGCTGTAAGTTCTGCGCTACCGGCTACATGAAGCGTATGCGCAACCTGGACTGGGATGAGATCGTAGATGAAGTAACGCTTATTGATAGCCTGGCACAGCAAACCTATAATAAAAAGCTGACCAATATCGTGTTTATGGGTATGGGCGAACCTCTGCTCAACTATAAAAACATGATGCAGGCTATTGAGCGCATCACCTCTCCGGAAGGATTGGGCATGAGCCCGCGCCGCATTACCGTGTCTACTGCAGGCGTTTCCAAAATGATTCGCCAGCTGGGAGACGATGGCGTAAAGTTTAAGCTGGCCTTAAGTTTACACGCGGCCAATGATGCCAAGCGCAATGAAATCATGCCGATCAATGAAAGCAATGACCTCAAGACTTTGATCGAAGCCTTAAACTACTTCTACCAAAAAACGAAAAGTGAAATCACTTTAGAATACATCTTATTTTCTGAATTCAATGATAGCCTGGAAGATGCTGCTGAGCTGGTAAAAGTATACCGCCAGATACCGGCCGACCTGGTGAACATTATTGAATACAACCCAATCGAAATGGCCGATTTCAAAAAGCCGAATGAAGCGGTAACCGACCGCTTTATGGACTACCTGTCTAAAAACAGGGTAAATGCCCGCCTCAGACGTAGTCGTGGTAAGGACATTGATGCGGCCTGCGGACAATTGGCCAATGTAGAACAAACTAATCTTTAATCCTCAATAATAAATAAAAATGGCTTTGCCATAGTTTCTAAATATATGAACAAAAAGTTTCCTAAAAAGAACCATACAGAAAAGCACGATTCCAACGAATTTAAAGCAGAAAGAGAAGCGGCCGGCAGGAAGTTTACCGAATCGGACCGACAAGATTTCTGGAAAAATTTCGATAAAGACTCCGGTAGCCGCTCCGGCAGCAAAAGAACGGAAGGTCCTAAGCAAGAAGGCCAGCGATCTGAAAGAAAAGATTATGGTAAAAAATCTTTCGGAGACAAGCCGAACAGATCGGACCGTGGAGATCGCGGGGACAGAAAGCCTTTCAACAGGGAAGAGCGTGGTGATAAAAAACCATTCGATCGCGGAGAAAGAAAATCTTTTGGAGACAAACCAAACCGCTTTGACCGCGAAGAGCGTGGTGACAGGAAACCGTTCAACAGGGAAGAGCGTGGTGATAAAAAGCCATTTGACCGCGGAGAAAGAAAATCTTTTGGGGACAAACCTAACCGCTTTGACCGCGAAGATCGTGGTGACAGGAAACCGTTTAACAGGGAAGAGCGTGGTGATAAAAAACCATTTGACAGAGGAGAAAGAAAATCTTTTGGAGACAAACCAAACCGCTTTGACCGCGCAGATCGTGGAGAGAGAAAGCCATTCAACAGGGAAGAACGCGGTGATAAAAAACCATTTGACAGAGGAGAAAGAAAATCTTTTGGCGATAAGCCAAACAAGTTTGACCGCCAGGATCGTGGGGAAAGAAAACCTTATGGTGACAGACCGAGCAGGTTTGAGCGTGAAGAGCGTGGAGACAGGAAACCCTTTAACAGGGAAGATCGTGGTGAAAGAAAATCTTTTGACCGGGGAGACAGCAAGTCTTTCGGGGATAAACCGAAAAGATTTAATAAAGAAGCAACTGATGCACCCAAGAAAAAAACTTTCCAGGATGTAATGAACAATGCCTACAGTCAAAGATTTGACAGAGGTGAGGTAGAAAAAGTAAATAAAGAAGAAAGACCGCCAATAGAATTTGAAGGGGTAGAATTAGAAAACCGTTTTGAAACAAAAGGCGATAAAAAGCCTTCTTTCAGACAAGGTGAAAAAAGAAAGGACGAGCACCGCAGAACCGATAAAAACGGATCACGCACTTCAAGACAGGATGCGGAGCAGGATAAAAAAGCTGCTTTCCTGGAACATTTTGATTATGAAAATCCAAATGAAAAGGCATATGATGCGCAGGGCAACAAAGGTGTTCGTACCGAGCAGCAGCAAGCAGGCAATGATGAGATCATGCCTTTGAATAAATTCATTGCACATTCCGGCGTTTGCTCGAGGAGAGATGCGGTGGAACTGATCAAAAACGGTAAGATCACCATTAATGGTAAAGTAGCTGCAGAACCGGGCTATAAAGTACAGCAGGATGATGTCATCCAGCTAGATGGCAAACCTTTAAAGGTGCAAAAGAACCTGGTTTATGTTTTATTGAATAAGCCTAAAGGCTTTATCACGACTACGGATGATCCTAAAGGCCGTCGTACGGTGATGGACATTTTCGGGGATAATATCCAGGAGCGTGTATTCCCTGTAGGCCGCCTGGACCGCAACACTACCGGTCTTTTACTCTTGACCAATGATGGTGATGTAGCCCAGCAATTATCTCATCCTAAATATGAAAACCGCAAGATCTACCAGGTAACGCTGGACAGGCATGTTGCCAAAACTGATTTTGAACAGATCATTAATGGCCTGGAACTGGAAGATGGCTTAACGCGTGTAGATCAACTGGCTTACCTGGAGAAGAAGAACGAAATAGGTATCGAGATCCATAGTGGCAAGAACCGTATCGTTCGTCGTATTTTTGAACACTTAGGTTATGAAGTGGAGAAACTGGACCGTGTGATGTATGCAGGCTTAACTAAAAAGAACCTGAAACGCGGACAGTGGCGCTTTTTGACCAAGCAAGAGGTGATCAACCTTAAACACCTGAAGCGATAATCATGAATCATGTTGTATAAATAATAAAGGGCTGATGCAAGAGATGCATCAGCCCTTTATGTTATTTAGCTATTTAGAATCTTGGTATAAATACGGGTGGTACCAGAGGTCTTGGCACCGGGAAGCGCTTGTGATATCTTCCGAAGTAACCTTGTGGCGCATAGCCCAATGGCACATCATTCATAATCTGGATACGGGCACGGCCCAGGTTAACATTCACCAGGAATGAGGGTACTGAAGCAGAGAATACCCAGTCGTTACCGCCCCAGTAGGTGTAGCCCCCGCGGTTGGCATCATAAAAGGTATAGTATTCCGGGAAGTAGACATGTCGCGACATATTGTAGCGATGTGCTCTTGCCCATGCCGGAGGTCCGTGACGATGTGGTCTTGGGGCATAGTAGTGCGATTGATGGCGATTTTTGTAATGGCCGTAAGCATGACCTCTTCCGCGATGATCATCATGCCTGTACCCTCTTTCGCGCCCGCGATCATGGCGGTCGCGTTGCTCATAACGTCCGTGGTCTCTTCCCCGACCCCTATCATCGTGGCGGTCTCCGCCTCTTCCGTGGCCTCTTTGTGCAAAGGCGCTCATATCGCTGAACAATAGGGTCAGTCCCAGTAGTGTTGCAATGGTGATGAACTTTTTCATAATATTTTATCTTTTGTTTTGCTATAATAGACCGGAATAATCTGCCGGGGTTTAAAGCGGTGGATATATATTCTATTCGGCTAATCAGAAGGTTCAGGAAATCAATAAATTAGTGATGGGTGATGGGTGATGGGTGATGGGTGATGGGTGATAAGTGATATGTGATAAGTGATAAGTGATGGGTGATAAGTGATGAGTATCTTGATTGTTTACACTTCTCTGATTAAGGAATTAACAAAAGGTATATGCAGGAAATTCTGTATCTTTGTAGCTGAAAGTTCTTTGAAGATTGCGTAAGCGATCTTGTGAAGGTTCAAAATTGGGGTCGACTGGTTTTGACAGCACAGGAGCGGGGAAGCGTAAGCATGTCGTGCGTTGGATAATTAGCACGTTAATCTGAATATTCACAACTTTATATGGCAATACTCAGTATGCCATGGCTGCCTAATCAGTGATTAGTTAGTCATTAGGGCCGCCCGAGCAGGTGATTTCGCTACCAAGCTCCGCCGCCGACTCAAAATAAAATGCGAGATGCTGTAGTGCCAGGCTGTGCACACTGCAAAAGACCATTCAGCTAAGTGTATCATCGGTTTGTTCATTTCCTGTTATACACCGACAAATAATATATGAAATAAGCATGTAGAAAACTTTCACAATCGGTGTTTGGACGCGGGTTCGAATCCCGCCGATTCCACTTGACGGGATAATTGAAAAATTATCCCGTTTTTTTTTATAAAAAAGAAGATCTTTTTTTTCTTTCATTTTCAGTTCATTATGATTGAATGTTTCGACAATATAAGGTGTTCGATAAGCAGAGTTTTTATAGTAAAGTTGTTGTTCGAATTTTGATTTCTAAATCATCAATCCTCTTGCTAAAATATTCCGTCATTAAATATTCGTTAAGATAATTATTTACAAATGGCTAAAAAGCTCCTTCTTTACAATTGGAGCCCTTTAAAAGCAGGATTTTAATTGTTCCTTGAAACTTAATAAGCGTAATTCCGAATGTTGTTAAACCTGTCAAAAAAATATTCTATAAAAAAGGCTGACCAAATAAATGATGCAGCCCGTTTTACTTTTAGCTTTTTGTATCGTTACGAAAACAACGCTTTTTTCAATGCTAATGCACCTTGTTCACTTGAGAACTTTACTGCCGGAATGTGGTCTAAAGGATTTAATAAACCGTAATCGTGGATAAATCCGTTATACGTTTCGATAGTTACCGGAACGCCTGCTTCGTCCATTTTTCTTGCATACGCCAATCCTTCATCGTGTAAAATATCGTTTTCAGCAATTTGTACTAAAGCAGGCGGTAAACCTTTGCATTGCTCCAAACTGGCTTGAAGAGGAGATGCGTAATATTCTTTTCTTTTTTCAACATCCGGTAAATAATTATTCCACATCCATTTCATCAAGGAAGCTGTTAAAAATCTGCCGTCTGCATATTTTCCCCAACTTTCGCGGGAAAAATCCGCATCGGTTACGGGCCACAAAAGCAATTGAAATTTGATTTGTGGCCCGCCTTTATCTTTTGCCATATGACAAAGTACAGCCGTCATATTTCCGCCAACGCTATTGCCTGCTGCTGCCATATTTTTACCGTCCACACCAATTTCATCTCCGTTTTCAGAAACCCATTTTGCGGCGGCATAAATTTGATTGATTGCAGTTGGATATTGTGCTTCGGGCGAAGGTGTATAATCGGTAAAAACTGCTGCTGCACCAGAGTTTACAACCAAATCTCTAACCAATCTTCTGTGTGTAGGATAATCGCCCAAAATCCAACCGCCACCGTGTGTAAAGATGAATACAGGAAGTTTTTTGTGAGCTGTTTTGGCAGGTTTTGTAATGTGAATATTTACTGTAATACCGTCTTGCGTGATTTCTCTTTCTGCTTCTACGATGTCCGAAAAGTCAAACTCAACCGATTTTTGTGCATCTACCAAAACTTGTCTTGCATCTTGCGGTGTCATCGTTTCCAGCGGTTTTCCACCACTGTTGTTTAACGCATTCAGAAATCCCCTGATTTCTCTTAAAATTTGCGGGTCTTTTTCCGCAGGTAGGAACTGTGCCATCGTTTTAATTCTAAATTGTTAATACTGATTTTATATTTGCTAAAAATTTTATTGTTTTATTTCTGTAATTCTTTGGCGACCACTTTTGCCATTTCTTTTGAACTGAATGGGTTTTGCCCGGTTATTAAATTACCGTCCACTACTACTTTTGAAGTCATTGGGATAAACGCTTTATCATAAATTACACCTCTTTCTTTTAAGGATGCTTCTAAATTAAAAGGTACTTCTCTTTTTCTGCGGGCAATACTTTCTTCAAACCAATCAAAACCTGTTAGTTTTTTTCCGTTGATTAAATAGTTTCCATCAGACAATTTCACATTTAGTAATCCACCTACTCCGTGGCATATCGCTGATACCATTTTACCGCTTTCGTATTGATGACTGACGATGGATTGCAAAGTGGCATTATCCGGGAAATCGTACATCGTTGCGTGTCCGCCTGCCAAATACACACAATCGAAACTTTCGTTCTGTACTTCTGCAAGGCTTTTGGAGTGATTAAGCTCGTCCATAAAGTCCTTACTTTCGTAATAGTCTTTTGAAACTCTGTCCAATACCAATGGCTTTAGACTTTCAGGGTCAATGGGAACTTCTCCACCTTTTGGACTTGCTATGGTAACATTCCAGTTTTTTTCTTTTGCAGTATGGTATATGTGAGTGAGTTCACTCAACCACAAGCCTGTATCTAATCCGCTTGCATAATGACCAACATTTGTTACTATTAATAAGAGTTTTTTCATTCCAAGAATTTGATATTTATGAGTAACAAAATTCGTTCTAAAAAATAAGACACCTGTAACTCAATTACAGAAGGTTGTAACCTTATCTCTGAAAATGAGAATTAGTTTCTGATATACACTTCCTCAACTGTTGGGAGCCAGTGTTACCAACTCCAAACATTGTTTTACTTTTTCGGCATCGATGGGTTTCTCCCGGTCATATACTCGTACAGAGCGGCGGAAACCAAGGGTTTCTGCTAAATTCATCTGTCTTGTTTTTAGTGATTAATTAAATGAAGCCCTGAAATCTAAGGGCGATACCATAGTTCTGCTCTTGAACAGGCGGTGAAAGGATTGCGGATGCTCAAAGCCTAATTCGTAGGCAATTTCGGAAACCGATTTGTTAGTTGTGGAAAGCAGTTCTTTTGCTTTTTCTATTACCCTGTTTTGTATATGCTGTTGTGTGGTCTGCCCGGTCTGCACCCGGAGCATATCGCTCAAATAATTGGGGCTTAAATGTAATTCTCCTGCAACATACTGAACAGTTGGAATGCCTTTTGTCAATAATCGGTCACCTTTAAAACACTCGTCCAGTAGTGTTTCCAATTTAACGAGCAAATCGTTGTTCGCTTTCTTTCTTGTCAGAAACTGGCGATTATAAAAACGGTCGCAATATTTCAACAATAAATCAATATTCGACACCAGTAAATCCTGCGTAAAACCATCCATATTGGCATCTATCTCACGGGATACATTTTCTACAATGTCCATCACTGACTTTTCTTCTTTTTCTGAAAGAAATAAGGCTTCATTGGTGGAATAAGAAAAATAGCCATAATCTTTTATAGCCGCAGCCAACGGATAGCTTTGCAGATAATCGGGATGCACTACCAAAACAAATCCTTTTACGCCATTGAGCAGCACGTCCTCAAATTGCAGTACCTGGTGCGGTGCGATGAAGTACATTATTCCATCGTCAAAATCATAATATTGCTGCCCGTATTTGCATTTTCCGCCTGCACAATCCTTTTTTAAGGCAACCACATAGAAATCTGTAGTTACTGTACTTAAAATGGTTTCCGGCTCCAGTTTCACATCATCAAAATTAAATACACTAATCAGTGGGTTGGACGGTTTGCCCAGCCCCAGGAACTGATGTAATGCACTAATAGATGAAACTTTTGACGGAGCTTTCATTTCCTGGTTTTCAGATTTATACATTGCTAAATTACTAATTTATTTTTTATTACTCTGCTCATACTTAATTTGTTCAAAGCCCTGTTTATAGCTGGTTACCTGAAAGTCGGGAAAACGTTTCCTGAATTTTGTGTCGTCAAACAGATTGTCATACGCATATCTCGGCAGCAATTCTAATAGTTCTTTTACTTTTGGATTGAACCAAGCTCCTATTTGAAACACAAATTTTGGAACGACTGAAAATTTTAAATCTCTTCCGTAAACTTTAGAGGCTAAACCAATAAACTCTTTATAGGTTGGGTGGCTTTCATCCACAGGCAAATGCCAGGTTTGTCCATAAGCATCTGGCGTATTCCCTATCAAAGCCGTAGCACGGCTTGCATCGGGTGTCCAAATCAGGCTTCGTTTTTTGTTGGCACTGATAGGAACTTTTAATTTTTTTCCCTCTTTGATATTATTGAAAATAAGCGTGTTGGTAATGCTTTGCGTTTTACCCGGACCATAAAATTCGGGAGCACGGCAAATCACCGCTTTCAACCCACCGGATTGCATTTCTTTCAAAACCATTTCTGCCATTTGTTTTCTTACCCTTGCTTTCCTGCCCAAAGGTTCAAAAGCTGTGTTTTCTGTGTGTGGTCTGTCGTCTTGCGGATACATATAGGTATTGTCAAAAAACACCAGTTTTGTACCGTGAATTTTACAGGCATCGATTACGTTTTGCAGAATTTTCGGAAAAAGGTTGTCCCATAAATCTGAACTAATCGGTAAACCTAAAGTGAAGTAAGCAATTTCTGCTCCTTTTACTGCTTCAATAGCTTTTTCTTTTATGGTCAGGTCAGCCGAAAAAACTTCATCCGTATCGTTTACTTTTTGGGCTTCTTTACTTACAATTCTAATATCTGAAGTGAAATTTCTTTTCAATTCTCTTGCCAGTTCTTCGCCAATTTGTCCGTTGGCTCCTAATATTACTTGCATATCTTTTTTGTTTTTTAATTGTGGTACAAAGTTCAGCAACATACGTGAACGCAAAGTATCTGAATTAATGAGATTTGTAACACAATCTCTGTTACATCACCCTTTTCAGCCACTTCAATTTTTTGTCTGAATAAGGCGGATATTTCAAGTTAGGTTCTCCCCAGGTTGTTTTCTCAATAACCGATTTTTGGTGCGTGAAAGAGAGGAAGCCATACTCACCGTGGTAGTTGCCTATACCCGAATTTCCTATACCGCCAAAAGGCAGATAATCACTGGTGATGTGCATCAAAGTATCATTGATACAGCCACCACCAAAAGAAACAAGGTTGAGTAACTTGGATTTTTCCTCATCGTTTTTTGTAAACAGGTAGGCTGCCAGCGGTTTTTCTCCCTCTATTATTTTTTGCAATATATCATCGTAGTTATTGAAACTGATTACGGGGAATACAGGACCAAATATTTCTTCCTGCATCACAGCATCATTCCAATTCACATTGTGCAATATTGTAGGTTCGATATATAAAGTATCATCGCTTGTTTTGCCTCCGAAGAAGATTTTATTCGTATCGATAAGCGAAGTTACACGGTCAAAATTTCTTTTGTTGATGATGCTGGTGTAATGTTCTGCACCGTCGGAATAATTGATTTCTTCTAATTTATCTTTCATCAGTTGCAACAATTTGGGTTTTACGCTCTGTTCTACCAAAAGATAATCTGGTGCGATACACGTCTGTCCTCCATTCAGAAATTTGCCCCAAACCAGTCGTTTAGCAGCTACTTCCAAATCGGCTGTTTTAGTAACAATAGCAGGTGATTTTCCACCCAATTCAAGTACTACTGGAACTAAGTTTTTAGCAGCAGCTTCATAAACGATTTTTCCGACTTTCGGACTTCCGGTAAAGAAGATTTTATCAAAGCGAAGATGTAGCAGTTCTGTTGTTTCAGGAATACCACCTTCTGCCACGAATAAGTAATTAGAAGGGAAATTGTTGTTGATTAATTCCGATAAAAGGTGCATTGTGTTTTCGGGCAATTCACTTGGTTTGACAATACAGGTGTTGCCCGCAGCAATGGAACTTATCATTGGAACCAGTGTAAGCTGATATGGATAGTTCCAAGCACCGATTACCAACGTTACACCTAATGGGTCGCAGTGGATATGGCTTTTACCGGGCTGCAAGCTCAATGCTGTTTTTACTTTTTTGGGCTTGCTAAGTTTGTCCAGGTTTTTCAGGAAAAAATCAATTTCATTATAAATGAGATTTAGTTCCGTTAAAAAAGTATCAAATTTTCCTTTTCTAAAATCCTTATAAATAGCATCGTACAAGCGGCTTTCATTGTCTTTCAAAATGCCTTTCAACTTTTTCAATGTTTCTTTTCTAAAGGCAATATCTTTTGTTTGGTGTGAATTGAAAAACGTCCTTTGCGATTGAAATATGTTGTTAATTTCCATTATTGTAAATTTTAAGTATTGGATTATTTCTTTTCATCCTGCACCAGTTCGGGCGTATATAATGCCGCTTGAAACTCCGGTTGGTAGTCGTACTTAACCAGTTTCTTTAAACCTAACGATTTGATGAATGTTGACAAAGGGCCATCCGATAGGTTTAGCTGAATGTCATCCGCACTTTTGCTGCTCGCTTTCTTTATGGAACGAACATCAGTATAACCGTGTGTTAGCTGACCTTGTTTATCCAGATTGATAAAATTGGAACGGGTAATTTCCGGTTTTGATGCGGAAACATCCAGTTTTTTCCCTGCCATCGAGAAATCGAAGTTTCCTTTTTCATCATAATAATTGAACGTTAAGTTGTCTCCGTCACTGGTATAATCAATTGGTATCAACCA
Organism: Bacteroidetes bacterium 43-16; assembly: GCA_001897525.1. Taxonomy (GTDB): domain Bacteria; phylum Bacteroidota; class Bacteroidia; order Chitinophagales; family Chitinophagaceae; genus Edaphocola. Next base: position 138,278 of record MKTB01000015.1, read on the forward strand.
TTTTGGCAAATTGTAGCCAACAAATCCACGAACTCTTGCCAACTCCGTATTTACGGGTAGCTTCAGAACATAACCCCAAAGGCTTTTATCGTTTAGCTCACCCATCAGCGAAATCAAGCTCCAATTGTTTTTTCCGGGTTTTGTTGTTACGATGGAAATCGACAACTCGTTATAGAAATCGTTATCGCAATAGTGGTAGGCATAAGAGGTAATAGCTATCAATCCTCTACCGGGCGTATAAGAAATCGGTTTTACCAAATCTTTTACCTCGTTTGGAATTAGCTCTTTTATTTTTCCCATATCTGCCGTGTAAATGGCAGTAATGCTGCTGTTGCTGTAATAAAAGTTCGGAGAATAGGTTGTGAAGCCAACTTCTTTTTTCTCTTTCTGAATGGTCTTGAACCAAGTCAAATCTATATCAGGTCTTTCTTTTGCAATTACATCCATCGGGGAATTGGAATGATACCTGTCGAACAATCCACCTTTCAATACGGGCATCTGAAGACCAGCTAATTCAATTATTGTATCCTTTTCTATAGGATTGTTGGTTATTGGTTTTACATTTTCTTTATTTGAAGCAGTATTAACGATAGCACTGCTTAAGAAAAAGCCGGGAGTAAATAGCAGGATTACACCTATAACTACTACAATTACGAGAATTTTTAATTTTTTCATTTTAAATTATTTTAAATGTTTATTATTTCAATCTTTCAGTTTAGCGTTTTGTTTTTCCAGTTCACGCATCACTACTTTAGCAATTTTCTTTGAACTGAACGGGTTTTGCCCTGTAATCAGGCTGCCGTCAACCACAACTTTTGAGGTCATCGGAATAAGAGCCTTTCTGTAATAGGAACCTCTGTCTTTCAAGCCTGCTTCAAGGTTAAAGGGCACTTCTTTTTTTCTGCCAGCAAGACTTTCTTCAAACCAGTTATAGCCAGTCACTTTTTTATCTTTAATCAGATAATTTCCATCGGATAATTTTACATTGAGTAATCCGCCAACTCCGTGGCAAATGGCAGCTACCATTTTTCCGCTTTCGTATTGTTCAGAAATGATTTTTTGAAGCGTTTTATCATCGGGGAAATCATACATCGTGCCGTGTCCACCTGCAAGATATACGACATCGAAATTCTTATTTTCCACCTCTTTCAGACTTTTGGTGTGTTTCAGTTCTTCCCTGAATGCAGTATCACTCCAGTATTTTTTGGACACCTTATCAAGCGTAAATGTTTTCAGGCTTTCAGGGTCTATGGGAATATCGCCACCATTTGGACTTGCGATTGTAACATCGTATCCTTTTGCTTTCGCAGCTTCGTAAATATGGGTGAGTTCACTCAACCACAATCCTGTGGGATAGTTACCGCTTGCATATATGTTGATATTGGTAACAATGATTAAAATTTTTATAATGCTCATAATGTTATCTTTTTATACTGCAAATTTCAGCAGTATATCAATAGTAGAAGTATCTCAATTAAGGGAAGTTGTAACGTAATCTCTGATTATTTTGTATTAGGTTGTGTCAAAAAGAAAGGATACTGATTTAGATTTACAGGAGCTATTGTTGATTAAGTAAATACTGCAAATTCGGGTCATTCTTGATGCGCTCCATTTCGCTTATAACAATATTTAGAATGTCGGATTTTATCTGCTTGTAATTGTTTTCAATTTCCTGTTTCAATTTATCCTCGCCCTGCTCATTTATAAAAGATAAGATTTGTGGTATTTGCTGATATGCCTTTGTTTCAGTGGCTACCTTTTCATTATCCATCACGATTTCAGCGTGAAATATTTTCTGTTCTATACGTTCATCAAAATTATCCGACACAGAACCGACAAACATACTCTGCGTTAAGGTTGAAATTTTGGAAGCCGGAATAAGGCTGTCTAACTGTGTGGAGATAGAGGTAGATTTATCGTTGCGGTTAAACCTGTAGAAGTTCTTAAAAACATCTACCTTACCTTCCCTGGTCCAATGCGGATTAAAATTACCGTTTCAAAAAAACTTGACTTTGACACGTTGAGATTAAAGGCAAGCTATTTGTGCGATTGGCTTGCTCTTAATGTTAACATTTCAGGAAGGCAAATTACCATATCAATCAAAAAACATTAAACATGGTTTTAAAAAATATTGCCATTTGTTACTAAGAATTTGCCTGTTTTTCTCGACTACAAATATCTCTGATTAATTCTAAAAACTTAATCAATTGTTCGCCTGTACTCCCGCCGATTCCACAGACGGGACAATAGCAATATTGTCCCGTTTTTTTATGCAAAAAATTCTTACAACTTAATGATCATAATGTTTTCTACGAAATAAGGTATCAGCTTTCACCAATAGAAACATTATAACTCCCGATGCTGAATCCCTTAAATAAGATGTGCGGAGACCGAAGCCCCCGCACATACTACTAAGTAATTATGATTTAATCAGGATTGCTGAACTATCAATTTCTCACGATAAGTAAACGTCTATAACCTTTCGGAGTACTTACATAATACAAACCCGGCGAAACGTTACTACAATTGATCTTCCACATCTTATCTGAAAGCTTTTGTAGTGAAAAAAGATTTGTCATATTTTGTCCCATGTCATTGACTATTTTGAAATCCGTTTTATTCATGTTGTCACTTTGAATAAAGAAATATTCACTTACAGGATTAGGATAGATCTTCAACTCTGTATCGTTGTTATCCATATTCACTGACTTTACAGGAGATAAATAAGAGGCACCATCGAAATCCACCTGTTTTAAACGATAGAACGATTTTCCTTGAAAAGGCTGTAAATCTCTTAGCGAATAATTAGATTTTTGGGAAGTGGTACCGGCACCATTAACCCTTTCAAGCGCTTCCCAATGGATACCGTCTTGTGAACGTTGCACCTCAAAATAAGCATTGTTTGTTTCTGTTGCTGTTGCCCATTTAAGGTCTACCCATTGCCCTGAGCTAACATAAGCGTCAAAGCTAATTAATTTAATGCTTAGTACCGTACCGTTTGATTCCCATTTCGCATATAAGGTCAGGTTGCTGTTTCCTGTATAATTCGCACCCTGTGTATAGTTGGTTCCAGATCCGTTATCCAGCGTATTCCATCCGGCAAAAGTAAAGCCGTTTTTTGTCAAACTGCCACTATTTCCTACAATGGTTGCATTACTGCCGGAAGTATAAGAGTTGATCCCTGGCGTCGTGCCGCTATTATTACCATTACCAAGATAAGTAACCGTGTAGTTAGTAGAAGAAATGAAAGAAGGGGTAAGTGTTGTATTGGCATTAAGCACAATTGTCAAAGGATTGGTAGCAACGGTTCCTGATCCACCCTGATTGTAGGTCCAGTTATTAAAAGCATAGCCGGCATTGGCAAGAGCTGTGATAGCAACTGATGTTCCGGCAGGGTATACTTCACCATAGATATTAGCACCATCCACGGTTCCGTTAGGCGCGTTGTTTACTTTCAAAATATAATAATTGTCCACCAAACGCTCCAAAGCGCCTGCTGCAGGAGTAGATGAACGGGTCAGGAAAGTCTCATCATCGTTGATAGCATGGGTCGATGCACCGCTGCCAAGAACGTTAACCCAGGCATTACTCGACATATTTTTATATCCTATTACCGGGCTGCCGTTGCCATTGGTAAATCCGGCTACACATCCTTTACCTAAAGCGTAGCTTCCGGTTTTTAAGGTTGGTACGCGCATGCCGTTAATATTCACCAATAACGGCTGAAAGCATTCAGCTGTACCGTAAATATTACCATTGGCATCGAATATTGACCCTAACGAACCTCCGGTGAACAAGTCATTGTTAGAACCGTTGGCAGCGATATTATGTGTATTATTTCCGATTACAGAGTTGAAGCTCCCGGAAGTGGTAGAGTTTGCCATAAACGTGGTATAATATAAGTTCACAGTGCCGCTGTAAGCTTCTATATCATTAAGGCTGAATGTCGTAGGCGCAGCACTTGAGGTTGGTGCACTTTTGTAATAATTATAGCCAAAAAGACAGTTGATCAATACGATAGGAGTACCGGAATTCTGAGCGATCGCACCACCTTTGTAAGTACCATAAGCCACATTGCCAGTAAAAGAGGAATTGACAATATATACTGTAGCTATATTGTTTATAGCCCCTCCCAATTCAGTACTTTGGTTATTGCTAAAGGACGTATTGTTGACAAAAAGTTTCGCCGAGGAATTATTCTCCCCGCCACCACCGCCACCGTTCGTGGCAAGGCTGCGATTCTCGGTGACCGTGGAGTACTCCAGGAATAAAGATGCGGCAGACCCGCTGTTAAGAAACCCACCACCATAATAGGCCGCATTCCGGGTGATGAAGCTTTTATACAAATAACAGCTTCCCTGGTTAAATATACCGCCGCCGCCGGTGGTGCCGGAAACCCTTGAGTTTGTAATCGTACATTGATTGAATTTAGCGGTAGTGCCACTTGCAACAGATATAGCAGCACCGGAAGCGCTTGTTGCTCCGCCCATAATTTTTAACCGGTTAAAAACCATAGTTTTATTGCCGCTCAAATTAAATACCCTGAAAGTTGAAGCAGCATTATTGAAAGTTCCGGCATTACTCAGGCCAGGTACCGGTACAGTAACGGTATATCCATTACCATTAAATACCAATGATTTATTTATAACTACTTCAGCGCTCACTACTATATGCGCTGTAAGGCTAATGGTGTCACCATCAGATGAAGTACTGATTGCCGTAGTGAAAGCGCTATAACTATTTGCGGTGTAGTTTGCAGCATAGTTGCTTTGTGATGTAAATAATAGCGTTAGCATCAGCGAGAAGAGCCCTAAATGCTGAAATGTTTTTGAAGTCGTCATGATCGTTTTTTGGAATGTGTTTTGAATGTTTGAAAACTTTTAAATTGCAGGCATTACGGTTCTTTATACTTAAAACTCAGGCATGAAGCTATATCTCAACAACCTAAACAGGCCGTTGTCAGCTTTTATCAGATTAAAATTGGTTTTAAATTATAATGAGTTGCAAAGTTACCAATGGCTAAAGGCATGAGCAATAGACCCCAGGGTTCTATTTATCAGACATCCAGCCATTTATCTGCCGAATTTAACCTAATGCAAAAAGGTTTATTATCTTGCTGTTAATTTGTAACAATCAGAAGGTAAAAGATTATATTTTGAAATTTATTCAAGCTTTAATACTATGCTTACTTTGTGGACACTGGTGTACGGCAACAAGTAAAATCATCAACTATAATGGAAGGTCAACCATCTTTCTGAAGCAATACTTCGGTATACTTGAAGATGATAAAAATGGTTTGTTAACCGCTGACCTACTCTTTAATAAGCCGGAGCTTTTCAATAGTTTCAATGACTTTAGCCCCACTAAGTTAGATGATCCTTTCTGGCTATATACCGAAATACAAAGTTCTAATGATGAAGAGGTAGTTCTGTCCTTCAAGAATTTGGCAAGCGCGATATTATTTGTATTGCCAGATACTGCTGGAGCATCTTATCAACAACACTACGCTGGGGCTTTTTGTCCGGATAGCCTGGTAAGTAATGGTGACAGCCGTTTTCATTTTCAGCTCACACTTGTTCGTGGTATGAAATACCGGATACTTATTCGAAGTCAGCACTCTAAAAGATATAATCCAATTTTTGACTTTGAACTCAATGACTCCCAATTATTCTATACAAAACGGGCAAAAAAGGAACGATTAGACTATTGGTTCCAGGGAGCCGGTATACTGTTACTGGTATACATACTAGCTAATGGCTTGATCACAAAATATCGACCGTATATCTGGATGGCGGTTTTCATAACGGGCCTACTGATGTACAACCTGGCGCTTAACCGGTACTTTATTGACTGGTTCTTTCCAAATAATCCAATAGCCGGATGGAGGCTTAGCATACATTTTTTGCATATCGCTACCGCAGGTTTGTATTTATTGATTATTGACTTCTGGAAAATAAAAACCAGGAGCCCCGGCCTTTATAGGCTGGGGAAATTTATTTTGTATGGAATTCCAGTTCTTTCCTTGCTATCTTTCTTCATAAACTATTATTTTGCAAACTTCAAGCTTACGAGCCAGATTAACAGTTGCCTTTTCTTAGTTCAGTTATACTATTTAATACGTCTGCTATCACTATGGAAGGGTTTCGACAAACAGGAGCGATATCTGGCATATGGTATAGTTCTTTATCTCGCGGTAGCACTATTTGTTTCTTCAGCCGTACTAACAACGGGAGAGCGATTCCTCACTCTAATTCCATTCTTTTCAGGCTTAGTACAAACCGTCGTATCATTGCTGTTCCTAATTGGCATAAATGGGAAGCTATGGCAAAATGAAGCAGATAAACTATTATATCAGCAACAACTTAACGATCTTCAATACAAACAGAATCAACTATTGGAGACGAGTGTTAAGGAAAGAACGCAGGAACTCCAACATGGAAAGATGCAAATTGAATTATTAATAGACGAATTAAATCATAGGGTAAAAAATAACCTCCAGCTTTTATATAGCCTCAATAGTCTTCAAATGAGCGTTAGTAAAGACCAAAATGTAAACAATATACTTAAGGATAATGTAGCGCGTATTAAGGCGATGATGCTGGTTAATGAAAACCTTAATCCGGAAAAAAACAACAATAGTGTATTATTTTCTCCGGCAAATGTCATCACCAAAATCTCATCCCACCTGAAGCAAATCTTCAACAACGGGATTCCTGTTCAGATAAATATTGACATTGATGAATCTATTATTATCAATGCTACATCCGGCTTATCGCTTGGACTTATCATTACCGAATTAATTACAAACTCTTTCAAGTACGCTTTTCCCAGTCAACCAATGCCTGTAATAAGTATAACGCTTAACAAATACCGATATGGCTGGCAACTACAGTACCGTGATAACGGCAATGGTATGATTACACAAAAAAGCGACAGTTTCGGGCTAAATCTTATAAGTGATCTGACCCGCCAACTACGTGGCAGTTATAAAGTGGTGACAGAAAATGGCGTTCATTATATTTTTAGCTTTCCCAATATTTCTTAAATGCGCATACTGATTATTGAAGACGAGATTATTACAGCCCGTTTTATAGAACAACAATTGACAGCTAATTTTGATTGCGAGACGCTGCTGACAGTTAACGAGGCCGAAGTGCATGCTTCTATAAAAAATTTTCTCCCGCACCTGTTACTGTGTGACATCAATCTTAATGGGGATAATGATGGTATAACTCTTGTTAAAAATTTAAGGAGTGAATTTACGTTCGAAGTAATCTACATCACCTCTTACCAATCGCGTAATATAATTGAAAGTGCTCTTGATACGAAGCCTATCAACTATCTAATAAAACCTGTTGACGAAGCAGCTATATTTACAGCGCTCAAATTAGCGTGGCCTATAGTCTCAAACAATATACTGCCGGAAAACAGTAAAGATCCAACAGCCCTCTCAGACTTGCTAAGCCCAATTGAGCAAAAAATTGTGGAATTGATCTTACAGAAGAAAACTAGCCAAGAGATTGCTCGAGATTTGTTTATAAGCCCCTACACGGTAAAAAACCATCGGCATAGAATATGCCGCAAGTTGGGTTTAAGTGAAGGTAACAATGCACTGCTTAAATGGGCCATGTATAACTTTTAAAAAGACTAAAACCCACTCTGCACATTCAAACAATTCATTATCCATTCATAGGCATACCTTCCCAATTATTTCTTTTCTTCACTTTCCTACTGCCCTATGCTCCATCATTAAATGTTCAATCGATATTAAATGATTACGGAAAATGCATTTTAGTTATAAAGATGATCTTCGATACTTATATAAAAATTCCCCTCGAGCCAAATGCTCAAGGGGAATTTCTTCGTTAGGTTATAAATTTGATTACACTATTTTACTTTCATGATTTTGTAAGCAGTAGCACTGCCCTCCTGGTCTGTAATATTGATATAATACATCCCTTGATCCAGGTTGTTTAAGGGGATATGAACCGTTACATTTTCGGCTTTTAACTGCAGGCGCAATTTACCGGATGCATCATAAATAACAATCTGCTCGTTACCCTTCAGACCTGCAAGGCTTATCTTGTCTGTAGCAGGATTTGGATAAATATCTACTGTTGCTGCCTTATCAATTGAGATCATCTTTACCTCACTGTAAGTATAGGCCCCATTATGATCGGTTTGCTTTAAGCGGTAGAAGTTCCTCCCATTTAAAGGCTTGTTATCTGTGAAGTCATAATCCAGTCTCATAGCGCTTTTGCCATTTTCAGACTGACTCGCGACAAAACCTATAGTAGTCCAGGAACGGCCATCCATGCTTCTTTCTACATCAAAGCCTTTATTATCCTGCTCTGTAGCGGTTGCCCATACCAGGAAGGCGGTATGCTCTTTTTTATAAGACTCAAAGCTCATTAAGGTAACCGGGGTAGCTGTGTTGCCCAAACCGAAGTTCGCAATAGCAGGACTGTTGGTAACGGTTACCAAGTTGACCGTGTCCGGATTTCCATTTGAAGATCCGGTAATTCTGTAGCCAGAGGGTAAGGTAAGGTGGACTTTGTAATTTCCCGGAGCAATATTGGGAAAGGAATAATAACCATTAGCATCTGATGTTTTAGTGGCGATCAAAACATTGCCGGCATCATATAACTTTATCTTAGCGCCTCTGCTATAGCCTGTTCCGCTTGGTTCACCACCATCCGGATCTTCGAAGACTGTTCCTGAAATGGACTGCAGGATCGTAACAGAGGAGGCATTGTAGGCCACAAATGCCTGATCACTGGCCCCGGAAAGCACCTGACCAAATCCAACGATGTTTCCAATATTGGCCGCATTAATACCAAATGCGGAAAAATCATAACTAATCAGGCGAAGATCTCTGTCTCCGTATAAACCACTATTATAGGTTGGCGGGTTTGTTGGCGTATAAAATTTCATATGGATCTGTGCCACAACAGGAATATTAGCCACATTGATCGATAGGGCATTTCCTACGGTATTACCATTCGCATCAAAAAACCTGTAGACATCATTCACCGTACTTGATGGAGGAACGCCGATCTGTGTAAGGACCAGGTCGGGAATGCCATCGCCAATCTTGGAAGCATGTATATTAGATACGCTATATTTCAATTCTATACCGCCAGGAATATTGTAGATTCCTGTACCCAGGTCCAAACCCTGAACACCATCCGTTAAGTAAGTATTTAAATCACTGGTCACCGGTACCGGGCTCACATTGCCATCGCCACCGCCATACTTGGAACCAACCCCGATAACAATAGGATTGGAGCTGCCATTAATGTTAACGGTCGGCACAGAAGCTACCGGAAGCGCCTGGAATTTTTGCTGGGTAAAGGTGACCCCTTTATTAGTCAATAAAGCATCATTTACACCAGTTGAGTACACCGTCGACCCAACCCTAAATCCCAATAAATTATGGCTATTATTGGGCTGTATCGCACTATTGTTGCCGACACTGGATTGCCAATAGCCCCCAAAGTCGGTGTACACACGGGTTACATTGTTCTGTGCTTTAGCAGTGAAGGTCAGGGCAGTTAATGCAAGCGATAAAAGACTAATTCTGTTCATACTTTAATTTTTATTTTTAATCGGTGTTAGCAGGATAATAGTCCGGGCTAAGTAATATAAAATCCAATAATAGTCATAGGGTTATATAATCATGATTGGATCAAATATTCCGGAATGCAAAGTTGCAACTGAATAAAAGACTTAGTTCTATTCCTTACTGATAGAATATCAATAGGATTGCTTATTTATCAACTATATCTATAATTATCCATAATTTTGATACAAGTAGTGATTATACATATGTGTACCTATTTAATGATGAGAACACTATAAAAAAAAGGAAAACATAGCCGGAAATTGAGGGGTTAATGCTTGCATCTATTGTTTGATGAAACTTCCATGAGATTGCGCTACCTGACTTCTAAGCATTGGAATGGGTATGAATGAGCAATGCAACTATTGATTAGTCCTGAAAAAGCGATGCAGGGCTAGTTAATCGTTTAAGATTTTTCCTTTGACCACATTATTAATTTCCAGTAACTGCGCTATGCACTACATTTACAATCATTTATGCCATTGATTTAAGTTTTATTTTGCCTTTGTTTTCTAAACTTGCAAACTGTTCCATAAATTGAGTATTTAAAACTAATTTGGAATAAGGATACTGGAAAGTCCTGAAAGCTATAACCAGTTTTAAAATCAGTTGGAAAACAAGTTTATTTAATCATCAAAAAATGTGCTTCCTTCATGGAATTATTTATGGTCATCCTGGGTGGTAAACCTGCCGGGAGATATACGGAACAACATGATATTTTCTTTGGCGTAGCAAAGGCCCTCAAAGATTTAGTGCCACAAATGCAGGCTTTCTGGCCGGAGCTAAAAGATGAAATGCATATTGACTCCTGGCGAAAAATTACCCAGGTAGCTCAATACACGATCAAGGTTGTTTCAAAAGACGAGGCTACACCCACTGACCATAAATTGTTTTTTGTCAACCTGGGTGGGTACAAGCCAAATGATATGGAAGAGTATCATTATAAGCACCTGGTGGTAGCTGCCGATATCGGGAAAGCTATTCAATCAGCTAAACAAACGGCTTTTTGGAAGGAGCACGAGGCCTCTCATATTGACGATAAGTTTGTGGTGGACATAGACGATATCTATGAAGTGAGCGAGCTCTTAGGGACTGCGTTTACAGAACAATTTGCCCTTAGCATTAGCGAAAGCAATGTACCTGCGAAAGACCTCTTACAGGTGGGCTATTTAACCCTCAGCAAGCTGCTGAAGATGTAGCGGCTTAAGGCTTTGTGTCAAAAGAATTGAATTAAGGACTGATCCGGCATTTACTAAGGCTATAATATGAGATCCAGCAATAGCACTTCCTGGGTTTTGTCTATAAGCTAATGTATTCATTGAATGCCTTTAAAATCTTATTTTATAGCTATACATTAGGTTCAAATCATCTATTTTTGCAAGCCACAGTCTTTTCTAAAATTATCGAATCAAACTATATGGAACAATCTAATAATCCTCTACACGGCAAACGACTTGATGCGATTCTTGAAGAATTGGTGGAGTACTATGAAGGCTTTGAGCGATTGAGTGAGCAGATCAATATTAACTGCTTTATTGATAATCCCAGCATAAACTCTTCTTTAAAATTCCTGAGGAAAACACCCTGGGCGAGAACCAAGGTGGAAAGCCTGTATTTATATGTCTTGAGACAAAAGAATAAAAAGAAACCTGCTGAAAACTCCTGATGCTAAGCAATCTCATTAAATGTATACAGGTTACCTCCTAATTCAGGCTAAGTATACCTTGCCCGTTCATAGCATAAATTCCGTTGCAGCTCTGTTTCTATTATCTCCAGGTACAACAATTCATACTCCTGTCCATATTCATCCTCTTCTTCCCAGGGAGATTTATACGGGGCATTTTCAGCCAGGTAAGTATTTATTTTCTCCAGCAACAATGACCGGTCAGTAACCGGCCCTTCGAAATGATCTAAACGTTGCTGTTCTTCATGGTTCAGCAAAATATTGTACAGCTTCGCCAGGATAGCTTTAAAATTATTTTGACCCAGTAACTCAATCGTAAACTCGATATCGGACAATCCGGGATCTGCGCCTACATTGAATATAGGCTTGATACTGGTATAAGGTTCTCCCCATTCAAATTTCTTTTCGACCACATAGCAATGCGGAAGGCTTGTCTTATCAATATAAGTCATCTTTCATTCGTTTACATGAATACGGTTATCCGCTAAGGTATAGCATCAGAGCCAGATACGGCTTTATCCTTGAAGTTAAATCCAGCACATTGGATCCTTTAAGTTTTTTTCCGGAACAGGAAATAGCAGGTAAACAATATGGCATTGATAAGTACAGAAAGGCCATTGGATAGAATAATGGGCCATTCTTCCAGCATTATGCCATAAACCACCCACATGGATACGCCCAATAGTAAAATACCGATCATTACCGGGGAAAGGTTTGCAACATCTTTTTCTCTGATCACTTTAAACAGTTGCGGAATCATCGATACTGAGGTCAATATTCCGGCTACAATTCCAATTATAAATACCATTAATTACAGCTTAATTCTTTTATAACGAAGCAAAAATAAATTTACAAATATTTATCTTTAATTGTTTTTGTATCTTAGAAAAAATAAAAATACTCAATATAAGTTTATGAAGCTAAAGCACTACATGCTCCTATCCATTTTTATACTATCGGGAGGATTTGCCATTTGCTTGTTTGTATTCCCCGGCGTTTTTGCTTATTTTTCCAAGAATGAATACGATGTAGTTAATAAAGCAAATCCAAAAATGGTTGTGCTGTTCAACCAGGAGCTTGACGATATAGTTTCGGAATATGGTTCTGGCATGTATGCCTACATACCCGAAGCTCCGGCTAATCTTCAGAAATTTTACAGGAACATTAAGACTGTAGAAACATACGCTCGTTATGTTTCCAATTCCTTCATGGGATACAATGGCATCAGGGCTAATCTTACCTTCCAGGATGGCCGGCAGATAAAGGATATGTATATCACATCCGGAGGAAAGTTCAGATCGACCCGCCCCAAATTACTGATGCGGATAGCCATGCAGGATGGCCGGGCAACGGAAGTAGTCACCAACGGCTTAGAATTGACCCAGACCCCTACTGATGCAAAAGGCACGATCAGAGTGCTGCTGCAACAGTTGATAATGCTAGACCAAAATGAACATCATAACAACTATTATGCTCCTCCCCCTCCTCCTCCGGACCCCGCCAAAGAATGGGAAAAGGTGCAATAGATACCTATCTTATCGGAGCCAAAAAACCGGCACTACAGATGGAACTGATGTGTGCCGGCAAGGTGAAATGTAATAGATTAAGGACTGTTTATGTAAAAATAAGTCTGGCCATATCTGAACAGGCAAATGACGGATACCAGGTCGCTTTTGTGTAAGAACAAGGTGCACAGGTAGCGTTAAGGGCAAGATAACCATACAGGGTGGTTAAGCCACAAGGAGCCTGTCCTACCGCACCTCCTGAGGTAGCGCAAGCCATTGGCCCATCGGGAATTTTAGCTGCAAAAATACCTTTGGGTACCGATGTAGGGAAGGAACCTCCCAGTGTAGTACTGTTTGGATATACATGGGTACCACCCGGAGGTATGGCGATCATGTTACTGGCATAAATACCGCCGCACATACAGAGCTCATCCCCTACCACGTAATAGTATTGGGTGCAATTAGTTTGATTTTGTACTACCAGCCCGTAAGCAGAAGGGCTCTGTGCAGAGGCCACAAAAGAAAGCAGCAGGGCCAGCAGGATAAAGCATATTTTTTTCATGTCACATTAAATTTAATCGGTTTGAAAAATTGATATGAATGATGGATTATGGTGTGAAAATAAGGCGCGCCATTTCTTCACAATTATTAGCAGGCAGCCAGTTCGCTTTGGTCATCGCACAAGGTGTACAGCTGGACAAAAGGGTCATGAAGCCATAAGAAGGAGGCAAACCGCAGGGAGCTTGTCCTACCGCACCACCTGCAGGCGAACAGAACACAGGACCATCCAGGATCTTGGCCCCGAAGATGCCTTTAGGAATAGCCGGAAAGCCCGGTATGGTAGTACTGTTCGGGTAAACATGAACGCCACCCGGAGGAATGGTGATCATAGGACTGGCATAAGCGCCACCACATTTGCAGAGCTCATCCCCGATCACATAATAGGTTTGAGTACAATTGGTATGATTTTCTACAACTAAACCGTAAGCAGAGGGGCTTTGTGCAAAACCGGCAAATGCGATCAGCATTGAAATCAGGATAAAACTTAGTTTTTTCATGTTATTTTGATTGAAACATTTAGAAAGAAAAAGTGCTTAAAGTTTATGGGGTGAAGATCAGGCGCGCCATTTCCTGGCAACTGTTAGAAGCCGGAATCCAGTTGGCCTTGGCCATAGTGCAGCGGATACAGTTGGCCCCGATCGTGATAAAACCATATAATGGTGGTAGCCCGCATGCCGGCTGGCCTACTGCTCCTGCAGGTACATTACAATAGATAGGCCCATCAGGGATCTTAGCGCCGAAAATTCCTTTTGGCATTGTCGTAGGAAATCCGGGGATGGTTGTACTGTTGGGATAAACATGGGTGCCTCCCGGAGGTATTGAAATAATGGAACTTCCGTAAGTCCCGCCACAGTCACATAGTTCATCTCCTACCACAACATAATATTGATCGCAGCTGGTCTGGTTTTGTACCACTAATCCATAAGCTGCCCTGGGCTGTGCAAATGCAGCTATAGAAAACAATAGCGCAGCAAGCATGAAAATTATTTTTTTCATATAAACTGAATTAAAAAATTAATGATTGTTAAGCTGTATTTATAATGCTTATTGGAAAATCAGCCGGGCCATTTGCTCACAGTTTTGTCCAGGGATCCAGGTAGCCCTGGTGAATGAACATGGAGCACAGGTTGCAGCAATGGAGGTATAACTGTAAGTAGGCGGTAAATTACAAGGTTGATGTCCTACCGTACCGCCGGAAGTGATACAGCTCGCCGGCCCGTCTGGGATCCTGGCTCCTACTATACCTTTTGGCATTGCCGGATAGCTACCACCTAAGCTTATGGAGTTCGGGTAAGTATGTGTCGCACCGGGATTGATAGCAATCACTTTACTCATGTACTTACTCCCGCACTTGCAGGGCTCATCACCAAAAATCTGATAATACTGGGTACAGTTGGTTTGATTCTGCACCGTGAGTGCAAGGGCAGAAACAACCTGGGCCCTCAGGCCAAAAGAACACAATAATGCTATGAGCATGAAATATAACTTCTTCATAAAATTTGTTTTTGTAAAAGGTGAAATAAAAAAACAGATAAGGACACGGCTACAAGGCAACCGGCTTTAAATATGAAAAAAGAGCGCCTACTCGATTATACAGGTTTTGGGCTTCGCCTGACAGACTATTTTAATAGTAGTATTTTCCTGAATCGCATTTTATGATCAAACACTATTGAAAAAATCCTGCTCACAAAGCAATCTACTGTCCATCACGAATACACCAAACAAGATTTTATTTACATTTAATTTAATTATCAACTATTATAAAAGAGAAAAAAAACTACCCCGCTGCAAGGCAGGCCGCACCATAAATCAAACAAAGAGAGTAATGAAAAATCAAAAAACAAATGCCACTCTTCACCGTTTTTGTACCAGATATTTACAATATGCTTTGAGCAGGAAAGATGGCTTAATCACATCAACTCATTAACATCTCATTTTGTTACAACGAAGTTAATGTGACAATAAAATTAATGCAAGTAATTGATTATCAAAGTGTGTGAGCGATCAAAAAAACTGCACGAGCGATACAGAAAGCACAGGAATAGCCATTGCAGATGTCTGAACGATACAAGAAAATGCGTGAACGATACAAAGAGTCCTGGAAAAGATGCCAAAAAAAACAGGAATATTAAAAAAATAAATGAACCGCTTACTGCTCGAACCAGGATTTAAACATACTGTAGTTCCTCTGGCTTACGGTCACAAAATCTTCCCCTGAGCAAAATTTTTCATATTCCGGTTTCAATTTCAAGACCAGCCTCCGGTGCTTTCCTTCTTCATACTTTTCCAATGCCGTCCTGTTAATGATCACCCCCCGGTTGATCCGGAAGAATTGCCCTCCAAAGAATGCTTCTTCAAATTCCTTAAGGGTTTTTGAAACAAGGTACCTGTTGCCGGAAAAAGTAACGACCCAGTTGGACCTGCCGGAACGGTAAAAATAGCAGACCTCATTCATCACATCCAGTTCAATGGTATCAAAGCCACCGTTTACGGTAATCAGACCATTATTGCTGCCCTCTTCCTGTAGCATATTGCCCCTTACGGCATCTTCGGCTTCCGGCTGCTCCAAAGTAGCCTCTTCTTTTTCTGCAGCTAAAACAACCGGTTCTATTTCCTTTTTTTCCTCCGCCAACAATATGATTTCCTTGTCCTTTGTCCGCATCTCATTCTGCCAGAGGTGATACATCACCATCAATTCCACGACAAGATAATGTATCACGTAATAGAGATTGAGCATGATGATAAAATAGACCATATGTGGAAAATCAATCAGCATATATTGGGAATCATGTATATCCCTGCCATCAAAATACTTGAAATAAAGCATCATGATATAATAAGCGAGCACCACAGGTAACAAAACGCCTAAAGACAGTTGCAGGCCTGCCCTGCGGTAGGGCTTACGCTGCCAGTCAAAGTCTTTGTCCAGTTGAATGGTCACATAATGTACACAATAGGTAAGCAGTAAAGCGACCAGGAAACTGAGGCCGACGACCAGGTAAAAAGAAGGGTATTTAAGCGCAACAAAAAAACTGCTTCCCGTCCCGAATAGTGTAATAAAAATGGAAACGACAAGAGAACCGACTATTCTAAAAGCAAAATTATTGTACCGGATGGTCGGATGTGTCTGCATAAAAGTACCAGGGTATATTTACCGACAAAATAAAAAAAATAGCAGCGATTTCAAACCTTTATACCAAAAAAATGACAGAATAATGGGCTTTATGACCAATTATATTAAATTTGTTATTCACAAAAAACCAGATACATATGCCCATTCAACAACCCTTTACAGAAGACGGTGTCAATAACAAACTTACGGCAATATATGCCCTGGACGATGCGGCACTGGCGGCGGAGGCAGCTCTTCTGAAAGCTGATTTTATTGCCTGGATGGAAGCAAACTTCACGCTGACGACAGAGCAGGACACTTACCTGTCTGCTATGAGCGCCACAACGATAGCCTACCTTTCTGACAGGCTTTCTTTCTGCTTCCTGCACAGAATAACGATCAATTTTTCCAAACCTGTACCTACCAGCTCAGGTTATGTAAAATGGACAGAGACAAAAGATAAGACCAAAACACGCTCCAATGCAAGTGGAGCATTTGATGTTTCCGGATCTTTTGAGTTGGCTATTATTTATGAATACAACTAGGTATTGGCACAATGCCCGCAGGTATAATGCCTGGTGAATAGCACAACCAGACCCTATTGGCCCTGTTCCGGGTAGTATGAAGCGTATGCTCCTGCTCCCGGTGCAGGGCCAATTGATTATGAACAGAGCCAGCCCACTACTTTTGTTGCAGTCCCATTTTATGCGCTCTTTCCAACCACTGTTTACGCTTAGTATCGCTTGCCGTCTTTATAATACCTACATAGGAAAGTTTTACCGGGCTGATGCCGCAAAACTCTAATATAGATTTGCGGAGCTGGTTGACACTCGGCCTGCCGAAAAACAGGCGGTAGTACCAGCCGGGCTGGTCCAGTGTCGTAATGATATGGGCTGTTTTTCCTTTGAGCAATTTATCCCACCATACAGAGTTGCTCCTGTATTGATAGGCAAAGCCGGGTAAAAAGAGGCGGTCAATAAATCCTTTCAGGAGCGCGGGCATCCCGCCCCACCATACCGGATGCACCCAGACTAAATGATCGGCCCATTTAATGGTATTCCAGGCTTCCAGCAGATCGGGCTCCAGTTCCATTCTTTTCTGGTAACCATACCTGAGATTAGGGTCAAAATCAAGCCCGGCAATATTGATCTCTTTGACGATTGCACCACTTTCCACTGCGCCTTTTTTGTAGGCCTCTGCTAAGGCATAACAGAATGATGCAGGATTGGGATGCCCGTTGATGATGGCGATGTGTTTCATGTAAACCAGGAATATTATGGAGCAAAATTAAGCAGCCGCAATTGCCGGGCACAGGACAAATGTCTAAAAATTAATTTCTTTCCTTATGCGGCTCAGGTGCCGGGGCGTAATACCCAGGTAAGAAGCCAGGTACTGTAAGGGTATCTGGCGAATGAGTTCGGGTTGTCCCAGCAAGAGCTCTTTATACTTCTTTGCGGCATTATCTTTTTGCAACTGGAAGATCCGCTTTTCCAGTTCCAGGTATTGCTGCTCTGCAATGATCCTGAAAAAGCGTTCCCATTTGCTGTTCTCCAGGGCCAAGGCGGCTACTTTATCTTTGCGGATGACCCAGATCTCTGCATCAGTGATGGCCTGCAGGGTCTCCAGGCCCGGCTTTCCCGTAATAAAGGAAGAATAGGCCGCGATCCAGTCATTGGGAAAACGGAAGCAATAGGTATAATCACCCCCTTCATCGTTCGTATAAAAAGACCTGAATACACCGGATACCACAAAGGCCACTTCCCTGCATTTCTCTCCTTCCCGGACAAAACAGGCCTGCTTATCCAGTTTACGGTATTCGAAAGCAGTTTCCAGCTGTTCCAGTTCTTCGGGATCAAATAGCTCAAAAGCGGCAAAGTAATTTTTGATCATTATACTTGTTATTGAAATTCGGGGGCTAATATGCTGCAAATTACGATTTAGCTGAAGGGCAATAAAATAATAAAAGAGTTTGCGGCAAGCGTTCCTAACAAAGGAAAATAAATCATCAGCGTTTCAATACAGAAAAGGAAACTTTCCTACTTTATTTTGTTTGTTCTTCTATATACAGGTCAAACTAAATGGAATAGTTTTAAGATAGTGATGAACAATATAAAATTTTCACCAAGGAAATATAATCTCAGCACGTGTCTAAACACCCCGATCAACAATACTGAAGCAAACACAAGCCTTTAGAGGTATTTACTCCTTATAGACTGATCTGTATTGCTGCTTTGTAATTGATGCTTATTATCGAAGTCTTCTGTGCATTATCAGCCTTCGATACGGCATAAAAAAGGGACACATTCGTGTCCCGGAGCGGCTTGCGGCATCTGCCTGCAATAAGGTAAAATTATCTTTGATCATTTGTTTCCACAGGAGGTACAGGTGGTACGGGCACCAGTAATGGCATTTCCGTAGCAGATTCTGTGTGCTCTTCAAGGCCTTCGTAACGATAAGACTGATCGTCTTCGCATAGGGTAAAAAATATACTTTTGCTGTCTTTCCCTGCCTTTATTGTAGTATCCTTACTTTTCGTTTTGGGGAGCAGCTTTACATAACGGCGCAGGTAGCGATCGTCATGATAAGGGTTTTGCTGAAAATAGGCTTCGTTATCTTTTGCTGTTTTGCTGGTATATAAATTTTGTGCTTTATCAAAATTGTATGTGTTCAGATCTGGCATAAAGATATTATAGTGTTCATTTGCCAATATACCGTTTTCCATAGCACTTTCAGACACCCTGTACTCTTCTTTCACATCCAGTACTTCCTGCCATTGCTTTTGCTCGTCTTCATCGGCATTTTGCTTGCGGTATCCTTTATCACCTCCATAGTTGGACAGTTTTATCAGGATCTCTCCCGGGGCTGATTGATAAAGGTATGCGCTGAAGGGCATGGATGCTCTGCCGGGCGGATGATACAGGAAAATGAAATCATTGTAAAGGCCTGTATTTTCATAGGCATAAACATTTGCTGCAACGGGAGGACGATGGTCGCTTAATGCTGCAGATAGCACAAAGGTAGCCGGGCTTTGTTTTTCTGTGGCAACAAAGGGTGCATCAAAGCAATTGGCATCATCATTGAATACCTGGCGCACCGCTCCTTTATCCAGTTGCAGGAAGCATTTTCCATTGCCTTCAAATCCTATGTAGTTGACCTTTGCCTGTGTGCCGATACTTTTATTCTGTGTGGCATATACTTCGAACAATTCGGTCTTATCCGGGGTAAAAAGCAGGTAATCTTTTTCAAAACTATAGGTACCAAAAACAGCGGTCGCATAGCCATAAAGCAGGTAGGTACCATCTTCAAAAAGACACAGTCCCTCGTTGCCCCCATACCTTCCGCTGGCCTGCTTATAGCGGTCTTTACCCGAAAGTACCAATGGGCTTTCCTGTGCTTTTGCCATACCGGTTAAGATCATTATTAAAAAGCTAATGCTTATTGTTCTCCTCATTATAAAATTACCTCCTGGTGTAATCTAAGTTACGCTTCTTTTTTGAAAAGCCGCTCTACCCGGCCTGCTTCTTATACTGCAATGTAGCTTTTCCCTGTTCGTAGCGCATTTCTTTTTGTTCGGGAAAGAACTGCATTTTTATGTCTTTATACACGAAGGTATTATTGCCTTTATATTCAAATGGGAGATAATCCTGCCCCAGCCCTGAAAGCTGCAATACCAGCACATTACCGTCTGAAGAAATAGTAATTTTTTGTTTTGTTTTTTTAGCCGTATAAGTGCCTTTTAGTGCTTTAAACGCTTCTTCAGCATAGCCCTCTATTTTATTAAAATCGGGGAGCTTGGGTGCCTTGCCGTATGCGTATTGCAACAGGGTAGTATTGATGTCTTCGATATCTATATTAATAGCATTGGCAAGGCTTACGACACCCAGTTCCTCTTTAGGAAAATACCAATAGTCTGAAATATAGTTCTCTATTCTCCCGGCATGTTCAAAGCCTTCGGGTTGATCAAAGCTCAGTTTAAAGATGCCCATTCCATAGGCCCCTTTATCTACCGGGAGCATCATTTCCAGGCTTTCTTTACTGATGAGTTTCCCCTTAAAGAGGGCCGCCAGGAACTTGTTCAGATCGGTAGCCGTTGAAGCGATGCCGCCACTGGCCGGGTGATTGGAAAAATTGACGCTTGCATTTTTGAGATAGGTATCTTGTATATTATAGGATAAGGCCTCATTACGGGAGAGATCTGTCTCATTGGTAAAATAGGTATTGTTCAGCTGCAATCTCTTGCAGATGTTTTCCTCCAGCAAAAGGGCGTAGGGCTTATCGTAAATACACTCCAGTATATATCCCAGCAAGAGGTAATTTGAATTGCTGTATTCATAATCTGTGCCGGGCTCAAACCTGGGCTTTTCTTTTGCGATATGGGCGACAGATTCTCTTTCTGTATGGAAGCGGGCTTCCCATTGTCCCCTGTCTTTATGATCGGTAAAATTAAAAATGCCTGAGCGATGTTTTAATAATTGCTCGATGGTGATCTTGTCTGCATTTTTTATTTCGGGATAGTAGCGGCTCAGCTTGTCTTCCAGGCTTAACTTTCCGGCTTCTACGGCCTGCAGGACCAGCACTGCGGTAAAGGTCTTGGAGATAGAGGCGACACGAAATTTTGTATCCATATTATTTTCCTGCCCGGCACGCACATTGGCATAGCCCACTTGTTTTGCATAGATAATACTGTCTTTAAACGATATGGCTACGCTGCCCATGAACTTCCTGTTGTGGAACAGGTGTTCCATATACTCATCTAATTTTTGTTGTGCAGGCACATAAAGGGCGCTCAGCATGCATAAAGACAGGCTAAACGCAAATTTGAGTTTACTCACGTTATGATGTTTCTGAATTAAAAAAGGTACTGGTTCTATTTATGCGTGTCGAGGATACGCTTTGCATGTTCATTGGCCGGGTTTAACTTTAAGGACTTTTTATAGGCCTTCATTGCGGCTTTCTTTTTACCTGCCTGTAACAGGCCTTCTCCATAGCTGTCAAAAGCATTAAAGCTTTCGGGATATAATGCTGTATTGAGCTTAAATAGCTTCAAGGCTTCCCCGGGTTTATGTTGATTTAATAAGGTATATCCTAACTGGTTTACTTCGGCTTCTAAACCGGAAGCAGAAAGCCGACCTTTCTTAAATATAAGTTTGATGTGGTCTATGGTTTGATCCACGGAATTACTTGCTGCATAAAAATCTGCCAAAGATTTCTGGTTCATCAGGTATTCCTTGTCCTTTTGTTCTGCGAGTGTTTCCACACTGTAATACCTGCGCTGCTCATCGGAAACTTTAGTACTGTCAATGGCATACCTGGTCCATTGCCCCGTCTTGCTATCCCGGATAAATTGTGTGCCGTAAACCTGGGGTTTTTGTCTCCTCATCAGGTCACGGTCTACTGCGGCGGCATACCACCAGCGGTTGAGGCTAGTATCCATGCGGAGTGCGGTCTCAAAGCTCTTCACTGCCGTAGCAGAGGCTATAGTGTCATTGCCATGCTGCATGACAATACCTGCATTAAAGTGATCTTTTGCCGTAAGCAACTGTTGCTGCGCGATCATTTCATAGACTTTTACACGACGGATACTGTCCTTCCGGTTTAAGACAGTCCAGTCGATAGGACTGTTCATTCTTTCCTGTTGGTCCTCATCTGCCATTTGTTGTAAAACAGCATTGTCTCTTGTACCCTGTGCAAAAGTTTTCATGGTGACAAGGGAACAGAGCCAGGGGCATATGCAGATGGTTATTTTGATGAATTGCGACAGCTTCATAAGTATAGATAAAATTTGTTGCACCAATCATCACAGCAAGGGGAGTCTTCTATATTAGGGTATGAGCATACTCCCCGCCGCCGTAATAATTTATGCAAATATATACAAAGTCACCTCTTAGTGACTTTATGAAATGTTATTTTATAAGCAGCATGATCTGAACAAAAACATAGACTCAATTTTAATTAATGAAGCATTGATCTAATTACCATAACAAATAAAAAACATTACACATTTTAATAAATTTACTATTTAAAATTACTTGCATTAAAATATTTGACTTTATATATTAGAGGAAGTTTTGGATTTATAGCTTCTTCTAAGAGACGATAAACAATGAAGTTAGGACAAAACAGGAAGTATTCTTTTTCAAATATTTTCCCGGCATTTACTGATGATCAGAAGAATTCCAAAGACCCGGCGCAAGGCGCTTTTATATTTAGTATCGTTGAGCAAGCCTTTTCTTTAAATCAGGTGTTTTGCACACCCAGGATTTATCACTACAACTACCTAAGGCTTCATCCTATCGAGCGCTAATAGCATCATTCAATCTATATTCCAGGCAAATCCTTTTGCCCTTATGTTTCGTATTTACGAGGCATAAGGAGCAACAACAGGATAATATTGCTCCGAGGCTTAATGTGCCGGAGTTTAATACAATTAATGATACACCCTAAAAGCTGATAGCTTAACTATCATAAGTAATTATGAAGCGTATATTATTAGGAATGGTGCTCTGCTTTTTATCCCCTGCCCTCTTCGGGCAATTTCAGCCCTCTTCATTAGGGGAGCAATTTATTGTAGGATCGGACCTCAGCGGCCACATACGACATACGAATTGTCATTCCAGCGGGAATGCAGATTTTTCAGATTTCTCGAGTGACCTCTATGCCAGTACCTGGGGAGAAGGCGGCTCTCAACTGCATTACAAAAGAACGCATGCCAATTATCCCGGTAATGTGATCTATGAAGGCACAATACTGATACCCAATGCCGCCATTATCCATGATGTGGCCATCGTGAGCCACCCGGATATCAACTCTCCCAATAAGTATTGTGTAGCCGCTATTTTTAGTGATAACTTTTCCGGTGGGTCTATTGCTTTTTATGAATGGACACTTACCGGCCTGTCTCCGCTGTACAATTTCCCGTTCACAGGCAACTACACTTACAACATGAGCATAGATGCGATCTCCTTAAGCTCTTTTGTTGTGGTGTATGAATCCGGCAACAGGCTTTATTCTTTCGCTGGCATGACCCCTTTCATTAATCCTTTTGGTTACCCCTTCATAGGCCCTGTAGTGGAACTACAAACCAACGGATCAAATATGAAGGGAATGTTACCAGATGTGGCATTGACTCAATTGCCATTCCTGCCCAACAATCCTACCGGTATAAAAGTTTATTACACTTACATTGATGAGATCCGGGAGCATTGTTATGTTTCTTATTTAGGCTATGATGAATTGTTCTGGACTCCTTCTCCGATCATGCTTAATTATGAGCATATGGTAAACCAGATGCCTTATATTTTCTCGGGCAGCACAAACTGTTTGCCGGGCACTCCTTTCCCGCGCTTCTTTTATTCTCCGGGGCCTAAAATAGATGCACCGGACAGAAGCGAAGATTCCTGGGCGGTGATCGCAGGACAGCATGAGTTCTACCCTAACTTGAACAATAATGGTACGAATACCTGCCCCTGGCCGGTGAACATGAATAAGATGATGCAATTGCAAATGACGGCTGCCTATAAGCATAATGGCGGACCTGCAATGGACATCGTATTGAATGACGGCAGTATACCCGGTACGGTAGATATGTCTACCAACCTTTCTGAACCGTTTACAGAATACCTGGCGCAATCTCAACCTGCAGTTGCTTTTGCACCCGAAGGTAACGAGATCAATTTTGGCTGGGGAAAAACCAAGGAGCAACCAGGTTTGGATGATCATGACTATATCGGCTTGCTGTACAGTGCAGCCGCAAATGATGTGCTTACAGCGCCCGGAGGAGAAGCTTACCGCATCATTGACCGCCAGCCCGACCTGATGCCTTACATAACTTCTATTGCCTTCTCGGGCAATAATGAAAATACGATCTCTAATTTATATACGGTATTCACTTCCAGTGTTTACAGCGGGATGTATTTCCCTGAAGGGGTGTACAATAAACACCCGGAGTGGGGCTATATTCCACAGAACGGCTACAAACCGCTTAATGTTGCCAATAAAGACAAAAGCACACCACTTACGGCTTATGCCCAACCTAATCCCTTTAATCAAAATATAAAGCTCATCGTCAGCTCAGGCGCAGAACAGGACACCTACGAAATGGTGA
Organism: Bacteroidetes bacterium 43-16; assembly: GCA_001897525.1. Classification (GTDB taxonomy): domain Bacteria; phylum Bacteroidota; class Bacteroidia; order Chitinophagales; family Chitinophagaceae; genus Edaphocola. The sequence continues at coordinate 162,866 of MKTB01000015.1, forward strand.
TCCGCGACCTGACCGGCAGGGAGCAATTACGTGCAAACGGGAAGCTACAGGCCATCAACCGGCAACTGGACCAATGGGCCAAAGGGATGAGTACGGCAAATAGTATGTACCTGCTGCAACTCAAATCTATGACCACACAACAACAGACCTACCTCAAGATCACCAAATCTGGTATGTAATCCTGTAGTTGCATTTTATGTTTATAGCTAAGGACGAAAGCAGGTTATGCTTTCGTCCTTAGTATTTAAATAGCGCTAAAAGCCGGATCACACAATATGCCGCTTAGCGGCAGCTCTTATTTCCGGTTCATCATTTCCAGGAAGGCATCTTTACGTGATACGGCCAGCGGCAGCTCCGCACCGGTACTTAAGACCACACGGCTTATTTTGGAACGGATCAGCTGCGCCACAAAATTCAGGTTGACCAGGTGGGAATGGTGTATCCTGAAAAATATCTGCTGCGGCAACAGTTCCTCACATTCTTTCAGTCGCATACTGACCATTATTTTCTCTTTTGCTGTAGTATGTATTATTGTGTAACTACCTGAAGCATCACAATGGGTAATGCCTTCGCAATCGAGATATTTAATCCCGTCCAATGTAGGTAAAGCTATTTTTTGACGTTGTATTACCCGGTCAGAGAGAGGAGGGGCAGTTCCGTCCTGTTTCATCTTTTCCTCCACTTTGACTATAGCCTCCTGCAGTTCCAGTATATTGATCGGTTTCAACAGGTAATCAACCGCTCTTGCCCTGAATGCATCTACAGCATATTGACTATAGGCGGTAGTAAAAATTGTATAAAAAGTTGCTTGCGGAAACAGCTTCAGCAGATCAAAACCCGAAGCTCCATTCAGCTCAATATCCAGGAATAACAAGTGGGGCCGATGTTGATGAATAGCGATAGCAGCTTCATTTATATCATTAGAGGTGTGTACTACATTTATCGTAGGGCAATAAGCATCCAGCAGTCCTTTAAGTATTTCAATATTTGTATTCCTGTCGTCCACGATCAAGGTGTTCACTCTATTCATAGCTCAGTTTTAATGGAATGGTTATTTTTATTTGTGTGCCTGAAATCTTGTCTGCAGAAAGGTCACGGATCAGCAGTTCAATGGGACTCTGGGTATCATTCATCAGGTTAAGGGTGGCTATACGCTGCAAGGTAAGTGACATACCTTTTGAAGCATAAGCCGGTGAATTGCCTGATTGTTTTTTGGCTGAATTAATACCGGGTCCGTTATCTGCGATAATACACATAATCTTTTCATCTTCCTGTAAAATAAATCTGACCTCCAGCAAGCCCTGCGCCCCGGCATAGGGCAGACCATGCTTTACCGCATTCTCCACGAAAGGTTGCAGGATCATATTCGGGAAAGCGACCTCATTAATATTTAAATTCTTGTCTACTTCGATATGATATTGAAAAGGATGATTGGCCTGGAGTTTCTCCAGCTCTATGTAGGCCTCCAGGTAAGCCAGTTCTTCTTTTAAGGATATATATAAGCGTCCGGCATTGTCCAAGGTCATCCTGATCAGCATGGCAAACCGGGACAAATAAATACTGGCTCCTTTCCTGTCGCTCTTAATAATATAATTCTGCACAGAGTTCAGACAGTTAAAAATAAAATGCGGGTTCATCTGTGCCCTTAATGCCATCTGTTCCAATTCTGCTATTTTGCGGTCCAGGTCGCTTTTTTCCTGTTCCTGCCTGCGTATTCTTTTGATCCGGTAGCGCACAAGGATAAACAACAAGGCCCCTAAGGTAAGTACGAGCAGAACCCGGAACCACCAGGTTTCATATATCTTCGGTGCTACCGAAAAGTGTTTTTCAATCAAAGGGCTTTCCGCTCCTAAGGCAGAGATCGCTTTCACCTGGAGGGTGTACGCACCGGGAGGAAGCGATAAGAAGTTAAGCGTGGCTTCTTTAGTTTCCGTCCAATGCTTATTCAGGCCAACTATACGATAGAGATACTTTACCTGTTCAGGGGCAAAGGATATAGCAGAAAAATCAAAGCTTATCGTATTATGATCATGAGGTACTACAATACGCTCATTAAGGGCAAAGACTTTATCGGCAACCGTAATCCCGGTAAAGGCAAGGTTGATGGGAGCAGGCTTATGTTTACCCTCTTCCATAATTACATTCAATCCTTTATGTGTACCTACCCAAATCGTTGAATCAAGGGCAAATACAGCTGTAATTTCATCCGAGTTCAGGCCGTTGACAGTACTAAAAAGGCGTTTCACCTTAGGGTAGATCCCATTTTCCAGGACCACCTTGTTCAAGCCTTTATTGGTACCGATCCAAAGCTCATCACCTGATGCATAAATCGTAGAGCAGAGGTCACTGCTGAGCCCGCTGCCGGCTTCATTAATGCGGGCGACCACCATATGGTCTTTTAAGCCAAATACGCCGTGGCCATGTGTCGCCACCCACAAAATACCTTGCTCGCCGGGTGTGATATAATTGATGGGATAAGGTAAAATACGCGAAATGACTTTATATTGCTTATCCATAATGACCAATCCATCCAGTGTGCCTATATAATAATTATTCCCGTAAGGCATGGCAACGGTACTCCTGCCGTATATATTTTTAGCTCGAGCCGTATTCCCAGGCAAAGTGCTGATAACAAAAGCACCTTTTGAAGCCGTGACCAGCAAAGAGGTGTCATAGGCATAATTAGACTTGATGTGGCCTACAGTATCTTTAAGTAAAAGAGAATGATGTATTTTTAAAGGGGTATGCGTGGCATTTGCCCTTAACCAATCTATGCTGAGTGCAACCTTGCGGAACTTATACCGGGGCATAGACTCGCCGGTATTTGCCCGTGGTTCTGAACTAATATACCAGCATTCCTCATTTTCTGTGCCTACCCATATCCCTCCGGCATTACCTTGAATAAAGCGCACCGGGAAAGGCTTATTGCTCAATTTTACCTGTAATACTTTTGCAGCATTCAGGCGGAACAAGCCATTACCTCTTGTACTGAACCATACATTATGATCGCGGTCCCGGAATATGGAATTGACCATGATATCACTTAAAAACCGGGCTTTCTTTACCTTGTTTTTATAATCATACAGCATTGCCTCCATCTTTCCTACATAAGAGGAAGGGACATAGCCGCCCTCCCAGCTCTTATAGAAACGGGCATTATAAGGATAATCAAATTCAAAGAAAGTTTGCTGTTTCATATCCCAGACAATAGCGCTGCCGATCGACCGGAACAGCAAAGCATCATCCGAAATCATAATGGCAGAAATATCGTTACTCGCAATAGAATAGCGTGCAAAATAATCAAGGATGTGTTTTTTGATGCTTCCCGGCAATGAAAGCAAGCGCATATCAATACTTTCTCCTATGGAGAGCAAGCGATAATCCAGCTTAAAAGAAGACTCCGGATAAAACCTAATGCTATCCTGTTGCTCAATAATATACACATCAAGTTTTTCATTCCAGACTATGGTCCGTTTTAAACGGTCCTGGATCATACCGGCTACTTCCCGTTCAAATGAGATTTTGCGGAGCAGCGGGTCATTATTACGATGGTATAGTTTCCCGTCTTTGTAGTAGCAAAGATATTTTGAAAAGCAAACGATCCACAAGCGGCCGTTTGCATCTTCATAACAGGCCAGTACTTCATCGGATGGCAAGCCGTCAGCAGTAGAAAAATTCCTGAAATTTCGACCGTCAAAACGGCTGAGACCGGCTTCTGTGCCGATCCACAGAAAGCCCTGCCGGTCCTGCATGATTTCATAGACGGTCTCAGCAGCCAGGCCATCTTTTGTGGTGTATTGATGATAGCTGTATTCCTGTGCCGAAACACCTGGTAACAAGCCCGGCATAAATAAGAGCAGGCATAGTAAGTACTGTTTCATAGGTTGAACGATTCCCTAAAGTTATAGCATTCCGATAATATACACGTCATAAACGGGCTTTAGTCACAATATTACAACTCATTGTTTATCAGTAAAAAATAGAGATATAAACCAAGGATACTTAAGTATGAACTATTTAGAAAAAACGATGAACCGGTCTTTTTATCATCCAGTTAATCTATTGATATTCATATTGTATTTCGCTAACACAAACAGGAACAGGTACTCCGTAATCATAAATGTACCTGTCGGTTAACACTAAATTTTAAGCAATTTTTTCCCGTATAGGTGCCTTACACATGATCAAACAATAATACCCCATTGATCAACTAAATGAGCCGGTCGCCTGTTAGCGGCCGGCTCATTCTATGAACCAGGAACACATAAGTATGAACTACTTTCCATCCTTTATGAACCAGCTCTTGTATGCACCCTGAATATTTACAGATATTCACATTGTATTGCAAGCATACAAAACGGGAACTGGTGCTCCGTAAGCATAAAATGCACCGGGCAATCAAATCTTAATTTATGAAAAAAATTTTCTTTAGCATCTTTGCATTCGTCAGCCTGTCCAGCATAAGCAGCCATGCACAATTAACCCCAATCTATAATTACGACGTACAGAGACTGGAAACTTACACACATGGCACACCAGGCCATGCACATTCTGATGCCGTTTTTGAATTAAAAATAGGGGCCAGTTCTATAGCCCAGTCTTATGGATATCACACAGATGATACAAGAAACTACAATTTTTCTCCATCTTCCATAGGACCAGTAATTACCTATTCGTTTAAAGTAAGCTATCCTGCGGCTTCAATATCCAGTGGTTACTATCCTTTGCCCTTATCCATAGGCGGAGAAACTGTAATTTACGCATACGATCCGGGTATGTATAATTTCCTCGGACGATATGGATTTTCAGTTGTCGTAAAACGTATCAGTAGCACTCAATTTACGTTCAAAACAACACAATTTAATTCAGGAATTATTTCGGCATCCACAACGCTTAAAACAACAGGTGGTGACCAAGTTCAAGCAACATTGTTTCCTAATCCCGGTAACGGCTATGCACACCTGGAATATAATGCAGCAGCAAACGATCAACTTACGGTACGTGTTACGGACATTAACGGGAAGTTTATCAGTATGTACAGGACCGATCTGCAAGCAGGCAGTAATCGCCTGCCGGTAGATATCAGCAATGCCGCTGCCGGTACGTATTTTGTCTACTGGCAATCAGCTTCCGGTAATAAAGGTATCTTACAAATGATCAAACAATAATCATCAGCCGGAGTCTGTTCCGTTAAATAAAGTCCAAGAGATCAATACCTGCCGATAGAGCGTTTGCAGCAGAGCGATAGAATTGGTGTAACTATTTACAGGGCTTTATAAAATGGAGCACTCCGGCTAAATCTTAATTATTATATGTACTATATGAAAATACTTTCCTTTATTGCAGCCTTAAGGCATCACCTGCTCCTCTGCTGCTTAACGATATTATCCCTGCAATCATTTGCACTGATCCCCAATAATATTACCACTTCTATATCGGTAATAGGTCCTGATAATTGCATAGGAAATTGTACCATCCAGCCCTATGGCTCCCTCACGATCACCAATGGGGCTACCGTAACTTTTTACGGCAACATTACCATTCAACCCAATGGTAGTTTATATATTATAGATGGCAGCACTACGCTTGTATATGGCAATATTACCGGGATGAGCCAGTCTTTATTGGAACTTGATAACGGGAAATTAAAAATGGGCGCAGACAACCGCATCATATTGCGTGGCGGCCCCGTTAGCGGCGCTTTTCTTAAGATGGACAACAATTCGCTAATCAGTAATGCCAAGCCTCCTTTATTCTGGTCAGGTATAGAAATCATGAGAGGGCCCAATCCCACAGATAAAGAAAGTGTGATCTATGTAGGAACGGCATCCGGCTCCTCGAGTACTCCGGTAAGCACCAATACCATAGAATATGCCGAGATCGCCATCCGGAATTATGATAAAGACTATGCGATCAGTAGCACAAGTGGCGGAATGATAAGATCTGACTTTACTATCTTTAAAAACAACAAACGTGCCCTGGCCCTGTACAATGAACTCAGGGGGCAGCCTATTACTGATCCTACTAATAATACAAGCGGAGCTAACCCTTTTGCATTTTTCCAATACAATACCTTTACCCACACCAGTGATTTTAATCCCGGCACGCCACCCCCGGATATGGTTTATTTAAACAATTGCAATAACATTACTTTTTTATCCTGCTCCTTTAAAGGCAATTTCTGGCCGGGCAACAATGGATCTGACTACCTGTGTACGGGGGTTGTGGCCGTAAATTCCAGTATGAAAATGCAGCCTTTTGCCGCCAATTTCCGGCCTCTGTTCACGGGCATAAAAACCGGTATTGATATCACCAACAGTTTACAGACCAATCGCATACCCCTGATCTATAGCACCGATTTCAATACCCCTAATGGTGTTAGCATGAGCGGTGTCTTTATGCCCTGGGTTATGGATTGTAAATTTGGTTTCTGGTTTTTCCCGTCTCTCAACAATGTTGACCTTTTCCTCAACAACTGTACCGGGTATCGTATAGAAGGGAATCGCCTTTACGGTGATTACGGACCTCCGGGTATCGTGGTCAAAAATTCAGGTACGGCCTATAACGAGATCTACCGCAATAGCATAGGCCGCACTGTAGAAAATGTAATGTGTGTACAATCTATAGGCCGCAATACCAACACCGGCAACACTACCGGGCTTAAGATCCTGTGCAATGATCTTTATGCCAATGCAGGCTCTTCATCGGGATACCCGGCCGGGTTGGGTTATGAAATATCGGTGATGCCAGACCCTCTATCCGGCCTGAACGGGATTGCAAAACTACAATATTTAGACGGTGGAGGCTTTATACCTAACCTATCTGCAGGAAATCGTTTCCATAATTCTGCAGAACCCTACAATGGTCTTTATTATCCCAATTATTTTATTGATGCCGGCACCAATGACCTCAGCCAGTTCCGGTACGGATATAATGCTGCAACGGCATACGAGCAACCTGTCTATACCAATATCCCTTCAAGTGGCCTGATCAATATGAATCCCAATACCTGTCCTGTGCATAACCTGGGAGCTCCGTCAACACCCTTTCCTTTTATTGTTTTTGTCAGTCGCTTATCCGCAATAGAAGATAAGATCACCGCATTAGAGACAAAGGTTAAACTTACAGAAGAGGATGATGCAGCGCTGGACCACCTCTTTACGACACAAGCTAAATTGATCAATGACATGATTGCTCAATATCAATCCCCTTCAGGAAAAGAAGTGCAGGCTTTTGATGCTCCTACTTATCTTGAAAATATCGCAAAAGTATATGAACAGGTAACGAAAGGGTATCACTACCGCCTGTACCTGGCCGCTGCTTATGTTGATCTCGGCCGTCATGATGATGCCATTACAGTATTAGACAATATACCTGCTCACTACAAACTTAGCGATGAAGAGCAGACGGAAATAAAACATATAGCCGAACTCTACCAGACCCTGAAATGGCTGCATGAAAACAACAGTGACTGGGCTAAAATGCCTGCGCAACTGAAGCAGGCGGTGTATGAATATGAGCAAACCGATCCTATGCAGGCCGGTGCAATAGCCCGGGCACTCCTGGCACAATATGAAGGACACAGGTATGAGCCGGAATACCTGGTACCTCAATCTGCGACTGCCCTGGCAGTTTCACAATCGGCCTCGAAAAAAGACATTATATATCCTAATCCGGCAACAGGTCAATTATTTGTGCCTTATGATAATGAAAAAGGAAGTCTGCTTGTACTTACTGATATCTCCGGGAAAGAAGTCCTGCAGTGTGAGTTGAAAGACCAATTAAGCAAAATTGACATCAGTAAATTAGCTGCCGGAGTATATAACGCTACCATCCGTACAAAGGACAGGATAAGCTACCAGCAAAAAATTGTGAAACAATAAAACTACGATGAAGCAGCAAAAATTGACCCATAACAAGGATGAATGAGCCGTTAAACAGGTAAGCGGTGAAGCGCTTTCTTACTCCATAAATCATAAGAAAGCGCACACCCTTGAATCACAAAATAAGGAGCAGGCCAGCTGGCCTGCTCCTTATTTCTAATAATAAATGCAACAAATTTTTTCTCTTATCGCTCCACCAGCTCTTTCACCGGCTCCCCGTAAAAATCGATTTTGTCTGCACCTTTGATCTGTAATAACTGGTACCACTTACGGAAGGCCCCGATGAAGACCAGCAACATTAAAACCATAGCTACCAAAGCCAGTCCGGCCAGTAAGTATTGTTCTTTGGGAAGGTAGATCTTAGTCACTTGTATATAGCCCGCCCAGAAAGTAAAGAAGGCCATACAAACGCCTGGAATGGCGGATACCAAAGCATATTTGCCACGGTTCATGCGGATCAGCATAGTCGTACACACGATCAATCCACAAGCAGCCAGCAACTGGTTGCTGATGCCGAACAAAGGCCAGATACTGCTTACATTACCCGTGTACACCAGGTAGCCCCAGGCAAAAGTGAACAATACACTGGATACAATGATCCCGGGCAACCAGTTCTTATCATTGAATTTAGGCACTACAGCGCCCAGCATCTCCTGCAGGAAAAAGCGGCCTACCCTTGTACCCGCATCAATAGCCGTTAAGATAAACACGGCTTCAAACATAATGGCGAAATTATACCAGTAGGCCGTCAGCTGGTCCATAAAAGGGATCTTATTGAAAATATGTGCCATGCCCACTGCCAGTGATACCGCCCCACCCGTTCTGCCATGCAGATCCAGCCCGATCACTTCTGAATAATGGTCCAGGTCAACAGTATTTAAATGCGGATGTGCCGACAAGAAAGCATCATAAGTTTCTTTAGGTGTATTAATTGCAAAATAATCTCCCGGCATCAGGGTACAGGCGGCTATCAAAGCCATTAATGCAACGAAACCTTCTACCAGCATAGCGCCATAGCCTACAAAAAGGATCTCCTTTTCTTTAGCCAGCATTTTAGGAGTTGTTCCTGTAGCGATCACCGCATGAAAGCCGGAAATAGCGCCACAGGCAATCACAATAAATATAAAAGGTAATGCAGGACCACCGATCACAGGTCCGCCGCCGCTAAAGAAGGAAGTGATAGCAGGCATCTGCACCGTAGGATGGATAAAGATCACCCCTACGGCCAGCATAAGAATCGTTCCTATTTTAAGATAAGTAGACAGGTAATCGCGCGGCACCAGCAGCAGCCATACCGGCAGTACAGAAGCCAGGAAGCCATATACCGGGATCGCAATAGAGATCGTTTTGATATCCCAGCTGAACAATCCGTTCATCGTAGGGTTCTGCATAAGATCGTGCCCGGCTATGATGCCCACGATGAGCAATACACCACCCAGGATACTGGCAAGGCCCACACTATTCTTCCGGTAACGCATGATCAGTCCCATGATAATAGCAATAGGCATAGTGATGACTACCGTAAATAAAGACCAGGAAGCCTCGTGCATGGCATTGATACAGGCAAGCGACAAGCCTGCCAGTGTAAGTATCAGGATAAACAAAATGGCAAAACCGGCCACCGTGCCTACCCCTTTACCAATCTCCTTAGAAGCAATGGTCGCCAGGCTCTGCCCCTTATGCCGGATAGAAGCAAACAAGACCACCATATCATGTACACCCCCGCCCAGCACACAACCAATGAGGATCCAGAGCGCCCCGGGCAGATAGCCAAACTGCGCGGCCAGTACAGGCCCTACCAGCGGACCGGCAGCCGCGATCGCAGCAAAGTGATGGCCGAACAATACATTTTTATTAGTAGCTACATAATCCTGCCCGTCTGCAAACTCTACCGCAGGGGTGGTGTTCTTGTCATTTAAACGCAATACTTTATTGGCCATAAAGATGCCGTAAAAACGATAGGCTATTGCAAAGATCAATAGCGAAGCAAAGATGAGCGTTAAAGCATTAATGCCATTTAAGAATTCCATGTTTATACTATTTAATGCCCTTAGTTAAGAGCGATTTCACAGGATAAACTTATCAAATAATGCGAAAAAATAATATTTATTTGTGCTAAATAGGAATAGCTGTATACAAAACAATGGTGGGCAGAACCACTGATTTACTCCGGTACTAAATGCTGCATCACTGCATTTTTAATAGCAGTTTCGAGCGCCTGGATTACCTGTTCTTTCATAAAATGACGATAAGCGATCATACCGATCTCCCTTACCGGTACCGGATCTGCAAAAGAACGCAATTGCTTTTTTCTTTTTGCAGCAAGCGGCAAAGTGGCCAGCTCCGGGATCACCGTAATGCCCTCGCTTGCCTCTACCATATTCATGAGGGTTTCTATACTCCCCGCATCAAAAGTCAGCTGCGCCCCGGCAAGCGTACGCTTTTTCAATGAACAGAGATTCATCACCTGCGAACGCAGGCAATGCTCTTCTTCCAGCAGCCATAAGCGCGCAACATCTATATCTGCAGCCAATAGATACTGCTTGTTCAGCCGGCTCTCTTTTGCCGAGACAAATACCTGTAAGCGCTCATTGAATAAATGATATTGCCGGAACTCTTCCATATTAGCCTGCAAAGCCAGGATACCCACATCCAGCAGGTTTTTACGCAACTGGTCTTTGATCGTCTCCGTCGTCAGCTCCCGGAGCTCTATACTCAGCCCGGGATAGTCCTTCAATAAACCGGGCAAGAACAAGTGCAGGAGATAAGGTGCCAAAGTAGGGATAATGCCGATGCGCAACACCCCCGAAATACCTTCGCCTGCCAGGTGCCACTTCACATCTTCTTCCATCTTCCGGAACCCCGAAAGAATGGCCCGCGCATTTTTGATCACCAAAAGGCCCGTTTCCGTAGGCAAAACAGGCTGCCTGCTGCGGTCAAAGATCACTACGCCCAATTCCTCTTCCAGCCTTTTGATCATAATGCTTAATGCCGCAGGTGTCACAAAGCAGGCTGCTGCTGCTTTCTGAAAATGGCGATGCTCTTCTACGGCAAGTACATACTGAAGTTGCTGGATATTCATTAAACAAAATTTAATCAAAGTTAAACACTTTTAGTTTTGTTTAATTAAACAGCTTTTGTTATTTTGTATCATAAGGTGGTAAAAATTATCAGCCATTTTTCGTATTTTACAATTTACTGACATTTAATTTATCGAACCAAAAACTATAAAAAATGGATAATCAACAAGGAGATATCAGCAAATGCCCGTTCCACAACGGTTCATTTGAAAAAGAAAAAGTCAGCAGTGAAGGCACGCATAATGAGGATTGGTGGCCGAAGCAGCTATCACTGGACATCCTGCGCCAGCACGCTTCAATGATCAACCCGATGGATGAAGATTTTGATTATACAGAAGCGTTCAAAAGCCTTGACCTGGCAGCGATAAAAAAAGACCTTACCGACCTGATGACGGATTCCCAGGACTGGTGGCCTGCAGATTTCGGCCACTATGGTCCCTTCTTTATACGTATGGCCTGGCACAGTGCCGGTACCTATCGCCAGCAGGACGGGCGCGGTGGCGGCGGACGCGGACAGCAACGCTTCGACCCCTTAAGTTCCTGGCCCGACAATGTGAGCCTGGACAAGGCACGCAGACTACTGTGGCCGATCAAACAAAAATATGGTAATAAAATATCCTGGGCCGACCTGATCATACTCACCGGTAATGTAGCCCTGGAATCTATGGGCTTTACAACAACAGGCTTTGGCGGAGGACGCGCCGATGTATGGGAAGCAGATAAAGATGTTTACTGGGGTAATGAAAAAGAATGGGTAGCCTCCCACCGGGACCCGGAAACACTGGAAAATCCATTGGCCGCTACAGAAATGGGCTTGATCTATGTGAACCCTGAAGGGCCCGACAAAAATCCTGACCCGATCCTGGCCGCTAAATCGATCCGTAAGACCTTCGGTAATATGGGGATGAACGACGAAGAGACCGTTGCCCTCATCGCAGGCGGACATACTTTCGGTAAAACGCATGGCGCAGGCGATGCCGCCAATGTAGGACCGGAGCCGGCTGCAGCAGATATGGAACAACAGGGCTTCGGCTGGAAAAGCAGCTTTGGTACCGGGGTAGGAAAAGACAGCATTACCAGCGGACTGGAAGTGACCTGGACCACCAAACCTACAGAATGGACCCATGACTTCTTTACTCTCTTGTTCAAATATGAATGGGAACTCTCCAAAAGCCCTGCAGGCGCACATCAATGGGTGGCCAAAGATGCAGATACCATCATACCGGATGCCTTTAACGGTGCTCCTAAATTGCCTACTATGCTCACTACGGACTTATCTCTGAGATTTGATCCGGTTTATGAAAAGATCTCCCGTCATTTTTTAGCCAATCCGGATGCTTTTGCAGATGCTTTTTCCAAAGCATGGTTTAAATTAACCCACCGCGACATGGGCCCTAAGTCACGTTACCTGGGTGCAGAAGTGCCACAGGAAGACTATATCTGGCAGGACCCTTTACCCAAAGCAGATTATGAGCCTATAGATGATAGCGATGTAGCTGCCTTAAAATCAAAAATTGAAACTTCAGGACTCAATATTTCAGAACTGGTAAGTACTGCATGGGCTGCGGCATCTACCTTCAGAGGTTCTGACAAACGCGGAGGGGCCAACGGCGCAAGAATACGCCTGGCACCGCAAAGATTCTGGGCAGTAAACAACCCGGCACAATTGAATACGGTACTGGAAAAACTGGAAGTCATCCGCAATGAATTCAATAACGGAAATGCCCGCAGGATCTCCCTGGCCGACCTCATCGTACTGGCAGGAAATACAGGGATAGAAATGGCCCTCAAGCAAACGGGCTTCGAAAGGAAAGTGCCCTTTACAAAGGGAAGAGTAGATGCTTCACAGGAGCAGACCGACATTGAACTGTTCGGCTTCCTGGAGCCTTTTGCAGACGGGTTCCGTAACTATAAAAAAGGTATTACCACGGCCTCTACAGAAAGTTTACTGATCGACAAGGCACAATTACTGACCTTAACGATCCCTGAACTTACCGTATTAGTGGGCGGATTACGTGTATTAAACATCAACTTTGATGGCTCTGCTCATGGCGTATTGACACAACGTCCTGCTACTTTAACGAATGACTTTTTCGTTAACCTGCTGGACATGAATACAGCCTGGTCTGCAACCGATCACAGCAAAGAATTGTTTGAAGGAAAAGACCGCAATACCGGCACAGTAAAATGGACCGCCACAAGGGCCGACCTGGTATTCGGTGCTCATGCTGAGCTACGTGCCGTAGCAGAAGTTTATGCCAGCCAGGATGCCCTGGAAAAATTCATCAAAGACTTTATTAAAGCCTGGACCAAAGTAATGAATTTAGATCGCTTTGATCTTGCTTAAACCAGCATAATACTGTTATCATAAAAAGCCACAAATAATTTCATTTGTGGCTTTTTAAATTATAGCTAAAAAACAAAGGGCCGGTAAAGACCGGCCCTTGTTACATTCACTCATTCAATCAATCTACAACAATCTAAAACTTAATCCTATAACCTAAAGAAATATTGAACTGATTATTGGTATAGCGTACATCATCTACATTAGACATTGTAGCCAGACCTAAACCATAACCACCTTTCAGGTAAACACCCCATGGAGACTCATAGCCCAAAGCAAAGTTCACGCCATAATCCAAAGGTTTCATTTCTGTTGCTTTATCTCCGAAATCAATATCAGATTTAGTTTCTACACCTAAAAGTTCAGTTTTGCTCTGACCTGCAATTGCATAACCTACATAAGGTCCTACTTCAGCAAATATAGAACCGGCACTTGGAGAGATCTTGTAGTTGTATCCTACATTCACAGGAACCCTTAAATAATGCAGGCTCATGTCGTTTTTAACACCCAGCAATTCAGACTTGCTGCCCAGACCTTGATAATAAACACCAGGTCTTAAATAAAAATCACCACCCAAACCGATGTTCACACCTACACCACCGCTGAATGCAGTTTTGGAATCGCCGGTTATCGCATCCTGGCCGTCCATTTTCAAACGTGTATTAGCAAAGTTAACGCCTACTTCAGGATCAATACTGATCTGAGAGAATCCGGTTTGTGCAATAGCAGCTGTAGCTGCTAACAGTACGATTTTTTTCATCTTATTTAATTTTTATAGTTAGACAATTTTGTATCACATCACCAAAGTAATATCTCCCTTGGTTTGTGAATGCAAAGGTATCATCGAAAGAAAGCTTTAAAAAAGTTAAAATGGTCGAAGCGGACAAAACGCGCCGCGAAATGACGGGCACTTTTCGGCTCAAATCCGGCTCGGCAGTTCAACCCTTAAATTGTCCGTTTTAGAGTTCCGGCACTTTAAAATGTTCCCTAAAGGCTCCAATTTTGCCCTGCATATTTTGGACAGTTAGCCCACAAAGCAGACCTGTCATAAAAACATAGCATATGGAATCATCATTAAGTAAATTCAGAAAAATATTGCAGAAATGGTATTTGCCATTGATCGCCGGTATTATATTCATACTGGTGGCGATAGGTATATACAGTATGCCGGGTTTAAGTATTTCCGTTATCATGCTGCTGTTCAGTTTCACGATCATTTTATTCGGTATCCGGGAAACTGCTTTTGTCGTCAACAACAGGATGCTGATCAAAAACTGGGGCTGGCACCTGGCCTCTTCCTTACTGACCCTGATCATCGGTATTATCCTGATCAGCAACCCGCTGATCACCATCAGTTATATCAATGCAATCATAGTTATACTCCTGTTCAGTAAAGCAGTGCAGAATTTCCTGTTTCACTATACCTATTCCAAGAGAACACAAAGCACGATCGGGATGAATTCAGTATACGGTGTAGCCCTGGTCTTCATCGGTCTCTTCCTATGGTCGAGCCCGCAGATCATCACTACTTTCCTGATCACACTATCCGGCTTACCCTTCCTCATCATGGGTATCCTTTGTATCGCATTGGCTTTAACCTTAAGAAAGACACATAAGAAACTGGATGCCTTTAAGCGTTCCTTCCAGGACAAGACGAAAGACACTACTTACGAGATCATTGAAGACTAATATTTTTTTAAGCAACATACAACAACATACATTGAAAACAATCATTAAGATGAAAACACAAATAGCGATAGCTGCTATGATCCTGTTTAGCTTTGGGATGGCCAATGCACAAACAGAACTGGCGCTAAAAGATGCTGTGGATTATGCTTTAAAGCATAAGGTAGATGCGGTGAAAGCCGGATTAGACATTCAAAATGCCGACCACAAAATTGCCGAGGTAAGGGCCAATGCCTTACCACAACTCAACGGACAGTCCGGGCTGACCTATAATGCCAAATTACAACAAATGGCATTGGACTTTGGCGGACAAACCCAGGTGATCCGTATGGGTACGCCCTGGCAGGCCAACTCTGCGATACAACTGGACCAGCAAATATTCAATATGGCAGTATTCCAGGGTTTAAAGGCGGCTAAGTCTACTAAAGAATTCTACATCCTTAATGCTGCGTTGACAGAAGAACAGATTGTTGAAAAAGTAGCCAACAGCTATTATGAGGTGTTTAAAACAAAGTCCCAGATCAAGACCATGGACCGCACCATCCAGAACACCACACGTGTGCGCAATGTTATTGCCAGCCTGGAGGAAAATGGCCTGGCTAAAAAAATAGACCTCGACCGTATCAATGTAACGCTTAATAACCTGAACAGCTCTAAGGTACAGCTCAACAATGCACTTAAACTGCAGGAGAATGCTTTAAAATACCTGATCGGCATGGATATAGCCACACCGATCACTTTACCGGAAAGCACATTTGAATCTCCTAAAAACATGTATGTAAAGGATGAGTTCAATATCAACAGCAGAACAGAGATACAATTATTAGAAAGACAGGGAGACCTTTTAAGATTAAATAAAAAAGCAACAGAGGCGGCACGTTATCCGAGCCTGGCCCTTTCTGCCAACTATGGCTATTTAAGCCTGGGAGATCGCTTCCCATATTTTGCCGGCCCTGAAAAAGGCGTAAACGGTTCTGACTTCTCTGCTATTTCTTTAACACTGAAAGTGCCTATCTTCAGTGGTTTTGCTACAAGATCCAGGATCAGGCAGGCACAGGTAGATATCGACAAATTCGAAGCGGACCTTGCCGACACGAAACTGGCCTTAGACCTGGCTGTTGAGAATGCCTATACGCAAATCAACAATTCCGTGATCACGCTGAATAGCCAGCAATCTAATATGGAACTGGCACAACAGGTGCTGGACAATGTAGAGAACAACTATAAAAACGGCCTGGCCTCCTTGACGGACCTCTTAGATGCGGAAAACTCTTTTGCAGATGCGCAAAACAATCATACTGCTGCTTTGATGGACTATAAACTGGCGGAAGTACAGTTGAAAAAAGCAAACGGAGAACTCAAAACATTTTACTCAAACAAACAATAACAACAATAGATAATTCAAATGAAAAAGATAATTCTTACCAGTGTCATTGTCATTGCTGCTTTAGCGGGCATCTTTTATGTGCTGAACAAAAACAAAGCTAAGAACGAGGCCCAGACTGCCATTGTAGCGGAGAAAAATGCAGGTGTTACCGTACGTGTAGCCGAAGCGGCTTACCAGGACATGAATATGCAATACACTTCAAACGGTGTATTTATACCAAAACAGGAAGTGAAAATTTCCGCAGAAACTCCGGGCAGAGTAGCCCGCGTTTTGGTACAGGAAGGCTCCCGTGTAGGGGCCGGTCAAACCCTGGCTATCATTGAAGGAGACAAACAAAATGTTGCGGTATCCAATGCCCAGGCTGTATTCAACAATGCCAAAGCAGAAGTAGCCCGTTTTGAAAATGCTTACTCCAGCGGTGGTGTTACTAAACAACAACTGGACCAAACCAAACTGCAACTGGAAAATGCAAAAAACAATTTGCGCAGCGCGCAACTGAATGCGACTGATGTGAACATTAAAGCTTCTTTCTCTGGTGTGGTAAACACCAAAACCATAGAGCCCGGTTCTTATGTTAATCCCGGGCAAGAATTATTCACTATTGTCAACATCAGCACCCTTAAATTGAAAGTAAACGTGGATGAAAAAACAGTAGGTGGTATTAAATTAGGTCAGAATGTAATGGTGATCAGCGCAGCACTGGCAGGACAGCAATGGACCGGTGTAGTTACGTTTATCGCACCTAAAGCGGATGGCAGCCTGAACTTCCCCGTAGAGATCGAGATCAAAAACAATGGTTCCAACGACCTGAAAGCAGGGATGTACGGTACCGCCACTTTTGGCAATGAGCAATTGAGCAATGCACTCGTGATCCCGAGAACTGCTTTTGTAGGTAACATCAGTTCCAATAAAGTATTCGTGGCAAAAGACGGCAAAGCTGTATTGAAAGAAGTAGTATCCGGCAGAAACTTCGGAGATTTTGTAGAGATCATTTCCGGTATTTCCAGCGGAGAGACCGTGATCACTACAGGCCAGATCAACCTGCTGGACGGAACACCAATCGAAATCATTAAGTAAACGCTATACAAACTTAAGTAATGAAATTAGCTGAAATATCCATAAAAAGACCCAGTATAATTATTGTACTGTTTATATTGCTTACCCTGGGCGGGCTCTTTTCTTATACCCAGATGGGCTATGAGTTAATTCCGAAGTTTGAAGTGAAAGTAATTTCAGTTCAAACCATATACCCGGGTGCAGCACCATCAGAGGTGGAAAACTCGGTCACTAAAAAAATTGAAGATGCCGTCTCCTCGCTCGAAAGTGTGAAGAAGATCGAGTCCAAATCGCTGGAAGGCGTATCGGTAGTGATCATCACCTTAAACAATGATGCAGATGTTAACTTCCTGCTCACCGATGCCCAGCGCAAGATCAACGCGGTGGTGAACGATCTGCCGGAAGATGCCAAAGCGCCTTCCCTCAATAAGTTCTCCCTCGACGATGTGGCGATCATTAACCTTTCTGTCACCTCCAAAATGTCAGAGAAAGAATTGTTTGACCTCCTGGACCAGAAGGTACAACCTGTATTTGCACGTGTAGACGGTGTGGCTAAAGTAGACATGCTGGGTGGTGAAGAACGTGAGATCCAGGTAAGTGTTGACCCGGAAAAAGCAAAAGGTTATGGCATGACCATTAACCAGGTGCAACAACTGATCGCAGCTTCCAATATGGACTTCCCTACCGGTAATATCAGGACCAGGGATAACCAGACCACCATTCGTCTTGCAGGAAAATTCACTTCCCTGGAAGAGATGCGTAACCTGCCCATCACAACGCCAAGCGGTGTCAGCATTCGCCTGAGCGATGTAGCAGACGTTCAGGATGGGGTAAAAGATGCGGATAAAATTGCCCGTATCGACCGTAAGAATACCATCTTGATGCAGGTGTTCAAGCAATCGGATGCAAATGCCGTAGCCGTTTCTAAAAAAATAAAAACTGCTATTGCAACCGTTGAAAAAGACTTTAAAGAAAATGGCATTACCATTGACATTGCAAGTGATAGTTCTGATTATACCTTGAAAGCCGCGAATAACGTGATCTTTGACCTTATCCTGGCGATCGGCCTGGTAGGTATCATTATGTTGTTCTTCCTGCACAGTTTGCGGAATGCGGCCATTACCATGATCGCCATCCCTCTGTCTTTGATCGCTACCTTCACCGTATTGTACATGCTGGGCTATACCTTGAACCTGATGTCCCTGCTGGGTCTTTCCCTGGTGGTAGGTATCCTGGTGGATGATGCCATCGTGGTGATTGAGAACATTCACCGTCACATGGAGATGGGAAAAAACAAAGTGCGTGCAGCTTATGACGGAGCCAAGGAAATCGGGTTTACCGTAACCGCTATTACTATGGTAATTGTGGTGGTGTTCCTGCCGATCTCTTTATCTACCGGACTTGTGTCTGACATCCTGCGCCAGTTCACCGTAACGGTAATGGTGTCTACCCTATTATCCTTATTGGTTTCCTTTACGATTGTACCCTGGTTGTATTCAAGATTCGGTAAGCTGGAGCATGTGAGCTCCAAGAATATATTTGGCCGCATCATCCATAGCTTTGAAAGGGGCTTGAACAAATTGACACATGGCATCGGCAATATCTTAAAATGGTCCTTGGCGAAACGCAGCAATAAACTGATCACGCTTGGCTTAACGATCTTACTGTTTATTTCCTCCATCATGCTGGTGGGTAAAGGTTATATCGGTTCCGACTTCTTCCCTGCAAATGAAAAAGGAGAATTCTTATTACAGATCGAGCTCAATAAAGATGCCTCTATAGAACAAACCAACTTCATGACCCAGACAGCCGAAAGCTACCTGGCGAAGAAACCGGAGATCGAACGCTTTATCACTACTGTAGGACAGGCCTCAGATGGTATGATGTCTACGACAGGTACCAAGTATAAATCTGAGATCCAGATCTTCCTGGATGATAAACAAAGCAAGAAAGAATCTACCAAAGTGTATGCCGCCAAGCTGATCCGTGAAATGGAGAAAGTACTGGTGGGTGCCAAAGTCAAAACCGTAAACATGGGTATGATGGGCGCTGAGCAGGCACCTTTGAAACTGACCGTGATCGGTTCCAGCCAGGAAGATGCGATGGCATTTGCCAGCCAGGCTGCTGACCAGTTGCGTAAGATCCCGGGAGCTACCGGCGTTAAACTGACTTCTGAAGACGGTAACCCGGAGATCAATGTAAAAGTGGACCGTGATAAAATGGCTTCCCTGGGCTTAAATGTAGCTACAGTAGGTATGGCAATGCAAACTGCATTCTCCGGAAATACAGATGCCAAATACCGTGCAGGTGACCGTGAATATGATATCAACATCCGTTATGATGAGATCGGAAGAGCTAAAATTGACGATGTGAAGCACCTTGAATTCATCAACCAGCAAGGTCAGGCAATCAAACTGGAACAGTTTGCAGATGTAAGTTTCGGATCAGGCCCTACTTTACTGGAGCGTAGAGATAAATCTCCTTCCGTATCCGTAGAGGGCCAGGTGGTAGGTAAGCCATTAGGTACCGTAGCTACTGAATGGGAAACACAGTTTAAAGAATTAAAAAGGAAACCCGGTGTGAGCTATGCCTGGGGTGGTAATATGGAAAACCAACAGGAAGGATTCGGGTCACTGGGTATAGCCCTGATGGCTTCAGTGATCCTGGTGTACCTGGTAATGGTAGCTCTGTATGACAACTTTGCTACACCATTGGTGGTACTGTTCTCCATTCCATTGTCCTTTATCGGTGCCCTCTTATTCCTGGCATTGTTTAACCAAACGCTCAACATCTTTACCATCCTCGGTATTATCATGTTGATCGGTCTGGTAGCGAAGAATGCGATCATGCTGGTAGACTTTGCCAACCACAGGAAGGCAGAAGGGGCCAGTACATACGATGCACTGATGGCCGCCAACCACGCACGTTTCCGCCCGATCCTGATGACCACCATCGCTATGGTGATCGGTATGGTGCCGATTGCAATGGCACAGGGTGATGGTGCTGATATGAACAGGGGATTGGCCATGGTAATCATAGGTGGCCTGTTATCCTCTCTCTTCCTGACCCTGATCATCGTACCGGTAGTGTACTCCATATTTGACAGTATCGGCAAACGATTCGGGAAAGCGAAAAAGAAAAATTACGAAGCACTGATCGTTGCAGAATATGAAGAGAACCCTGATTATGTAGAAGAATACGAGAAAGTTCATTAGTACTTTTTAAGCAGAACATGTCATGGTTTACACAGAGCCATGGCATGTTTCTTTTACCAGACCTTTGTACAAACAATGAATAGCCAAAAATATTAGCTATTTTTAACCCATAGAAAATTCAAAAAATGCCAGAACAATTGCCCAACAAGATCCCTTTACGTATACTGGTCAAAGAGAGCGGTAAGCTTTTTCTTTGCTTTTTACTGGGTACCTTGTTGATTACTTCTTTACAGGATTTTAATATTGACAACCTGCTTTACAGGGCTATTTCCCTGTCGACACTGTTCTTTATTATTTTCTTAATCAACACTGTTCTACTTTATTATTTTGATCAGAAACGGAAAAGCAGCTCTGAGCGCATCTGGAAAAAAACCTTCTCTATTGGCTACTGCTGCAGCCTGATCTTCTTTTTCATGCATTACTCTATCGTGGAATGGATGAACAAGCATGGCGTTGCTGTATCTGCCCACAGGGCCCCGGAATTGCAAGGTTGGCGCTTATACGTCTTTATGCTCTACGCTACCCTGGTTGTTTTTGCCTTCATCTTCCTGATCCAGAATTTTGTCTTGCACCAGTATGAAAAGAGCAGGATCCAACTGGAACTCCTGCAACTAAAAGCCTCCAATTCAGAAGCGGTCAACCAGCTCCTGCAGCAACAGATACAACCCCACTTCCTGTTTAATGCACTGAACATCTTAAAATCATTGATCCGGAAAGATTCCAAAAGTGCAGAAGCTTACCTGCTCCGCCTATCCGACTTCCTGAGGGTCTCTATTTCCAATAACAAAAGCGGTGTAGCTACTATAGAAGATGAATTGAAAGTGTGCAATGACTATATGGAGATGCAACGCATACGATTTGGCGATGCCTTACAGTATAAGGTAGAGATAAAAGCAAATGACCTGGCGCTGGAAAGAAAACTACCCTTCTTCTCCCTGCAACCCTTACTGGAAAATGCGATCAAGCACAATGAACTCACCCAGGACAACCCGCTTTACATTAAAATAGAAAGAGAGGGTAACTATATCAAAGTGAGCAATAATATACAGATCAAAAAATTCCTGGAAGTATCTACCGGCAACGGGCACAATATGCTCTACGAAAGGTATAAAATACTGGACGGAGAGCCGCCGATCATCAAAACAGAAGGACAGATCTACTCCGTAAGTTTACAGATCCTGGACCATGGGCGCAGCAAATTCAGTAAAGAAGATATTGCCAAATGCCTGATGCCTAAAGAATACAAAGAATATACCGATAAGAAGAAAAAAGAAGATTAAAGTAATTTGCAGCAAGATTCTAAAAGCAATCCTATATGAATATCATTATCATTGAAGACGAAAGACTGACCGCTGAGGACCTGAAGGACATTATCACAGACAACAATCCCGATTGCCAGGTAATCAAAATACTCAGCTCGGTGAAAGAAGCGGTGGACTACCTGCAAGCCAATCCCCAGCCGGATCTTATCTTCAGTGATATCCAACTGGGCGACGGCTTAAGTTTCGAGATCTACAAAAAAGTAAAGATCAACGTACCCATTGTTTTTTGCACGGCCTATGATGAATATGCCCTCACAGCTTTCGAGACCAACGGTATTCACTATATCCTGAAACCTTTCGATGAAGGTAAAATTGCGGAAGCCATAGAGAAATTCAAAACCCTGAAAAACTCCTTCCACAGTGAGGAAGACCATTCTTTAACGAAAGTCCTGGACCTGCTGCAAAATAAGCAAAACGAAAACTCAGGTTCCATACTGGTGTACCAGCAGGATAAAGTAATACCCGTAAAGCTTAAAAACATTGCTTTATTCTATATCAAAAATGAAGTGACTCATTTGCTGACCTTTGACCAAAAGGTTTACTACGTCAACAAATCACTGGATGAAGTACAGCAGACCTGTGGTTACGACTTCTACCGCGCCAACAGGCAATTTATCCTGAACCGGGAAGCCATAAAAGAAGTCAGCCAGACCCTCTCCAGGAAGATCTCCGTCAGCTTAAAATTTGACTTCGATGAAGACATCCTGGTAAGCAAAGAAAAAATGACCGACTTCCTGACCTGGCTTAAAGCCTAGCTTCCGGCATCAACTCCTCTTATAAGTGAACCGTATTTAATTTACCTGCTTAAGCCCCCCGATAAAGCTTCTGATAGATTCATCGGAGCATCCGCCTGCGATGTGCTGTACAAATGCAGAACCGACGATCACACCTTCTGCATATTGCTGCACAAAAGCTATATCAGAACTGCTTTTCACCCCAAAGCCAGCCACTTTAGGCAATCGTAGTCCCATCTCTTTCACCCTTTGAAAATAGGCACCTTCCTCTTGCAATGAGATAGCTCCTCCTGTTGTGCCATGTCCGGCAACCATATAGATAAATCCCGAGCACTGCTCATCCAGGAAACGGATCCTTTCCGGGCTGGTCTGCGGTGTGATCAATGGAATAAAAGCCAGGCCTGCCGCATCAAATGCTGCTTTATACTCTGCCACATATACATCTGCCGGCAAGTCTGGGAGTATCACTCCGTCAATACCACAGGCCACACATTGTTCAATGAATGCAGTCACCCCGAACTGTAAAACAGGGTTGAGGTAGCCCATCAACACCAGGGGTATATGAATACGATCCCTGATCTCCTCCAACTGTTCAAACAATACAGCCAGGCTCATGCCATTGACCAATGCCTGCTGGCTGCTGCTTTGAATAACAGGGCCATCGGCAAGCGGATCTGAAAAAGGGAACCCGATCTCAAGCAGGTCTGCACCACTGTGCTGCAATGCTTCTATCAAGGCTGCAGTGTCTTCCAATTGCGGAAACCCTGCAGTAAAAAATATAGATAGGCGAAACGCGCTCCTGTCTTCAAAAAGAAGGTCTAGTCTATTGCTCATGATTAAAATAATTTTGATAAGTGATCAGGTCTTTATCTCCCCTTCCCGACAGGTTCACCACCACCACATCATCAGGCCCGGCCTGTAAATGCTCGAGGTAGGCAATGGTGTGTGCCGATTCCAGGGCCGGGATGATCCCGTCTGTACGGGTCAGCATAAGCCCGGCCTTCAAGGCCGCTTCATCGGTGATACTGACGACCTCTATCTTATTCGTATCCCTAAGATAAGCATGGGCAGGGCCTATACCGGGATAGTCCAGTCCTGCAGAAATGGAATGCGGCTCCACGATCTGCCCGTCATCTGTCTGCATCAGGTAGGTCTTGCTGCCATGAATAATCCCTTTCCTGCCCAGCGCGATGGAGGCCGCCGTCTTACCCGACTCCAGGCCCATGCCTCCGGCCTCAACGGCAATGAGCCGCGTGTGTTCATTATCTATAAAATGATAAAAAGCACCTATAGCATTACTCCCCCCGCCTACGCAGGCGATCACCACGTCAGGATGCGCTTTGCCAAACTGCTCCTGCACCTGCTTCCCGATCTCCTCACTAATGACCGACTGGAAGAGCGCCACCATATCCGGGTAAGGATGCGGCCCTACGACCGATCCTATCACATAATGTGTATCCTTAGGATGGCGTATCCACTCCCGTATCGCCTCATTCGTCGCATCCTTCAGGGTTTTGCTGCCACTCTCTGCCGGGATCACCTGCGCCCCCAGCATACGCATCCTTTCTACATTATGAGCCTGCCGCTGCATATCTACCGATCCCATAAACACGGTACATTCCATGCCCATCAGCGCACAGGCAGTAGCCGTGGCCACACCATGCTGCCCTGCACCGGTCTCGGCAATAATGCGCTGCTTATTTAAATGCTTTGCGATCAACAGTTGCCCGATCGTATTATTGATCTTATGCGCCCCGGTATGGCATAGATCCTCTCTTTTCAGCAAGACCTGTGTATGGTATCGTTTCGATAAATTATCGGAATAGAACAAAGGCGTAGGCCGACCTACATAGTCGCGTAAAAGCTTATGAAACGCTTCACGAAAGCTTTCGGTATTGATGATCGACAAATAATTAGCCTGCAGTTCTGCTACATTAGGCAACAACATTTCCGGGATAAATGCACCGCCATAAGCACCATAGTAGCCCCGGGCATCGGGTTTAAATCTTTCCATTTCTGATGGTTTTAATGAATTGTTCGGTTAAGTCAAGCTGCTTGATGCCCGGCTCCGCTTCCAGCCTGCTGTTGGCATCCACACCTGAACATTGAGGATGATCTATATCGAAAACCTGTGCTGCATGTTCCGTGCCTATACCTCCGCTGATAAAAAAAGGGATCTCCAGGTTATATTGATCCAGCAATGCCCAATCAAAACTTTGGCCACTACCGCCAAAATGAGGCGTAGCGGTATCAAACAAAAAATAATCAATACAACCGGTATAAGAGATCAAACGGTTAATGGGCAAGGGTCCAGATACAGGTATGGCTTTAATAATCGCCAGGCGATTGGAACGGATGATCCTGCAGTATTCTGCATCTTCAGTACCATGCAACTGTACCCCATCAAGCTGGTATTTTTTTGCCGTATTCAAAACCGTATTCACCGCTTCATTGACAAATACACCAATCTTTTTAATGCCCTTATCCAGTTCCGGAATTTCAAAGTCTGCACCGACATATCTTGGCGATTGACCATAAAAGATAAACCCAATATAGTCCGGTTTCAGATCGGCTACAGCCTTTATATTGGCAGCATCACGCATACCACAAATCTTAATGTTCATGTCCTAAATGTTTAATTAATGTAGTACAGGCAAGCCCGGGATCATCATGCCGCATAAACCGGTCTCCGATCAGGAAGCCGGAGAAGCCCACACTGCGCAGGTACCGGATATCCTGAGCCGTTTCAATACCACTTTCTGCGATCTTCAGTTTCTCCTGCGGCAACAATGCAGCGAGTCTTGCACTGTTTTCAAAATCAACGGAAAAATTTTCCAGGTTGCGGTTATTGATGCCCAGCATATCGGCGGCAGTAGTGCAGTTAGCCAGCACTTCCTGTTCATTCTGCATTTCCAGCAATACCTCTAAGCCCAGGCGATGAGCCAGCGCAGTATAGGCTTCGATCTTTTCCGGGGGCAAAACCTTTGCCAGCAAGAGGATCACATCAGCACCCATAGCCTTGCTTTCTATGATCTGGTATTCATCAATGATAAAATCCTTCCGGAGTACAGGCCGCTGGTTCAGTGTCCTTACCTGTTCAAAATCTGTGTGCTGTGCCCCGAAAAAGGCGGCATCTGTAAGTACAGAGATCCCGGCCACACCTGCCCGGGCATAAGCAAGGCTTACGGCACCGGCCTCAGCAGATTGATTGATCCAGGATTTGGATGGCGACTTTCGCTTAAACTCTGCGATAATACCCGTGGACTGAGCTGCGCTTATAGTCCCTTTCATAGAGATCGGCTCCCGTTCAAAGAGAGTACTATGCTCCAGCAAGAGCATAGGCATAGCGGTTTTCCGTATCGCGACCTCTTTCTTTTTTTCTGCTATTATAGTTGCTAAAATATTCATTGTACCTGTTTTAATTGTTGCAATTGATGTAATGCCTTCCCTTCTTCCAGAGAACTTGCTGCTATGGACCGTGCAGCCTCCAGCTCCAGCTCGGGGCGCACCGTCTGTATCGCAAAAGCGCTGTTGATGAGCACCACCTCGTTTTGCGCAGCAGTACCCTGCCCGCTTAAGATATCCATAAAAATGGCCGCTGCCTCTGCTACACTTGCTCCGCCATACAGGTCCGACTCTTTAATGTCCTGCCGGGTGTAATCCTGCTTTGCATAATAGTACTCCCCTTCATTTTGTACACATTTAAAATCGGAGGTTAAAGACACTTCATCATAGCCGCCAATGGAATGCACCAGCGAAAAACGCTTGCCCTCATCCTGGAAGATATATTGATACATACGCAGCAGCTCGAGGTCATACAGGCCCACCAGTTGATAAGCAGGCTGCGCAGGATTGATCAGCGGTCCCAGCATATTAAAAAAAGTTTTGACCCCTAATTGTTTCCTTACCCCGGCCACTGCCTTCATTCCGGGATTGAAATAAGGCGCATGTATAAAGCAGATGTTTGCCGCATCCAATTGTCGCTTCAAGCCCTCTTCTGATCGCTGGAACTGTACCCCTAAATATTCCATTACATTCGAAGAGCCGGAAATAGAAGATACGCCATAATTGCCGTGCTTGGCCACCGGTATACCGGCACCAGCCACAACGAAGGCACTCAAGGTGGAAATATTAAAGGTGTGTTTACCATCTCCTCCGGTGCCGCAAACATCTATGGCTTTATAAGCAGAGAGGTCCAGGGGCAGGCATAGTGCCAGCAAAGCGTCCCGGAAGCCTTTCAGCTCATCAATACTAATGCTGCGCATATTGAACAGGCTCAGCAATGCAGCTACTTCCACAGGATCATACTGTCCTTGTGCTATAGCGAGTAAGAGCTCACGGGCTTCCAGCCTGCTGAGCTGATGGTGTTGATACAGTTGTTTTAAGATCTCTTTCATTGTTAAAGATGTAACCAGTTATTTAAAATAGTTTTACCACTTTCTGTAAGCACCGATTCCGGGTGAAACTGCACACCGAATACAGGGTATTCCTTGTGCCGCAGTGCCATAATATTTGATTGCGGGTCAACAGCCAGCACCTCAAGCTCACTGTGCTCCCCCTCTCCCAGTACCCAGGAATGATAATGGCCGATCTGTATAGTTTCCGGAAGATCAGCAAAGAGGTCCTGCCGGTTAAGGATCTCCAGTGCAGAGGCAATACCATGAAGCGGCTCCTGCAATCGCTGCAAGGGCCAGCCAAAGTATTCGCCTATGGCCTGGTGCCCGAGACATACGCCCAGCATGGTATGCGAGCGGTGAAACCTTTCGATCACGGCCATCATTTGACCGGCCTCCACCGGAACGCCCGGCCCCGGCGACAAGATGATCTTATCATAAGTTGCCATCTCATCCAGGTCGATACGGTCATTCTTTTCTACCCTGATATCTGTAAAGCCCAGCTCTTTCACCAGGTGAACAATGTTGTACACAAAAGAATCGTAATTATCTACCACGTAAATTTTCATATCCATTGTTTTAGTGCCCTTCAATATTTTGAGCTAATTTGATGGCAGACGTTACCGCGCCCACCTTATTATAAATTTCCTGCAGTT
Source organism: Bacteroidetes bacterium 43-16 (assembly GCA_001897525.1). GTDB lineage: Bacteria > Bacteroidota > Bacteroidia > Chitinophagales > Chitinophagaceae > Edaphocola. Next base: position 190,623 of record MKTB01000015.1, read on the forward strand.
CACTTTGAGCTACCGACCGGGCAACCACGCCACAGCCTGCCTGGTAATAAAGCCGCTGCTTCCTGCTCCATAAAGAGCGGATGAAAATGGCATGATTGAATGATCCGTCTAAACCTATAATGCCTATAGCCCCGCCATAAAAGCCTCTCGGCGTATTCTCCAGCTCATCGATCAGCTGCATCGCCCGGTATTTAGGTGCACCGGACAAAGTACCTGCCGGGAAAGTATTGAGAAAGATCTCTACTGCATTGTAGTCCTCCTTCAATTCAGCAGCCACTTTAGAAACCAGGTGAATTACATGAGAATACATTTCTACTGACTTGAACTTTTCCACCTGTACCGCATCACTGTTAATGCTCAGGTCATTCCGGGCCAGGTCCACCAGCATCACATGTTCTGCATTCTCTTTAGGGTCATTGGCAAGCGCCAGCGCCAGTTCTTCATCCTGTTCCATATTACCGGTTCTCTTGAAGGTCCCTGCTATCGGGTGGATGGTGGCTTTACCATGAGCAATAGTGATCTGTGCTTCGGGCGAGGAACCCATAATTTTATAAGCACCATAATCAAAATAAAACAAATAAGGAGAGGGGTTAACGGAACGCAAAGCCCGGTAAACATTAAACTCATCACCTTTAAACCCTGTGCTGAACTGCCGGGACAGCACCACCTGGAATACATTCCCCAGGTAACAATGTTCTTTACCCTGGTCTATTAGTTTCAGAAATTCCTCGTCCGTGAAATTGCTATCAACAGATCCCAGTGTCTCAAAAGGATAGTCGGGCTGCGCACCGGAGCAGATACATTGTTCTACAAGCGACAGTTCACTTCCGGCATGCTCAGGCAGGTTTTCCACCAGGTACAATTCATTATTAAAGTGATTAAACACCAGCACAAAGCGGAAGTATTGATAATGTACCAAAGGCACATCCATAGGCAGCTGTTCCGTTGCCACCGGGTGGTGCATCGGGATGGCATCATAACTCGTATAGCCAAATAAACCCTGCGTAAGGAAATCAAAGGTATCACCTTCTACCCGGAAGGCTTTTACAAAATCATTCAAAGCCCCTGCCAGCTCCTGTTCCTGCATCGATATAGTTTGCTGCGATCCGTCCGGGTAGCTGATCTGCGCCTGCTGCCGGTCTGCCCGGAAGGAAGCCATTGCCTGCAGGCAGATATAGGAATAGCTGTTTTGCTTTTTATTGTAGTCAGAACTTTCCAGCAAAAGCGCATTGGGAAAACGGTCCCTCAGCCGCAGGTAGAGTCCTACAGGGCTGAGCAGATCTCCCAGCATTTTTTTATAAATTGATTGAATAGTATAAGTCATGACCAGGTGGTTTGAAGAAAAAATAAAAATGCCCGCCGGAGGGTTCCGACGGGCATCATATCATTTGGGAATATTATTCAGAAAACAAAACTACCAGATACATGAAAAGGCCATTCGAACCCCGTAGGATTTGAATTGCCACCACCACATATTTTGACTGAATTGTTGCATTGTTTGTTTTAAAATATGGGACAAAGATATTTAAGGAAATCAATTCGCCAAATTTATTTTCCCGGAACTATCTATTAAAATAATGCAAAAACGCTGCAGCGATATCATTTACAGGCGCTTAGAACCATTTATTTTTTTTCGCCTCATTTCCTGTTATCAAAGAGATATTTCCCGTGCTGCATACAAAGCCTGTTGCCCGGAATACAGGGCAACCTCCAGGCTGCTAAATACGGAACTTTATGAAAAAAAGGCATCAAAATACACTGGAAAAAGCCTGTCCGGAAGATACTGAAGTCCCCTACAGACTTTAAAATATTGCGGTTATCTTTGCGGTTTAAACAAAATTATAATGACTCAACATACAGATGATTTTAAACAGCGCTGGATAGCATTAGAAGCTATGCTTGCAGAGCGTTTCGGTAAACTGCCGAACATGGAAGCGCTGCTTTACCTGATCGGGATCAACGAATACCAGGGCCGCACGCCGAAACATAAATTCTCAAAAGAAGAAAAGCAGGACCTGATGCATATCGCGGTCTGCAAGGTATTGAGTGCCGGTGGATATTATGAATTCGCAGGTTATGATGAAGAGGGCTGGCCTCATTACAATGAATTACAAGCGGTCCCGGAAAGCACCTTAGAAGGACAGGAACACCTGTTGAAAGAATACATCCTGTTATATTTTGACCTGTAATACTTCCTCACCAAATAGAAAAAGCGCCTGTACATGATGTACAGGCGCTTTTTAGTATGCAAGAAAATTACTTTACTACAAATTTTGATTGATAAGTACCTTTCAGTCCTGCGGAAACCTGCAACAGGTAAACGCCCGCGCTTAAATCCTGCGTAGGCACAATTATCGTCTTAGTTGCGGACTGCATCTTGAAGCGTAATTTACCCGTTACATCCAATACCTCTATCGTCATTGGCTGGGCCTCTTTAGCCGTAATCGTTAAAGCTTGTCCCTGGCTTACCGGGTTGGGATGCACGGCAATGTCACTCAATTTATGTTGCTCGCGGAGGTTGACCGTACCACAACCGGTGCCGGCGATCCAGTTAGCTGCATCTAATCCTACAGGCTGTCCCAGGTATTGATTAGGCCCTTTATCGATAATCACAGCCGGGCAATCATCAAAAGTCCAGTTGGCCAGCAAACCGTTGGTGCCGGAAGGTACTGCACATACGCCTGCCTGTATCTCTGCTGCTGACAGAGCTTTGCTCCATAAAGCAACCCCATCAAGACTACCATGCAGGCAGCGGTCATTGGAGCTGTTCCTGCCCAGGAAGAAGGTGCCGCTAGCCCCGTAAGTGCCAGTGACACTCATACTGGCATCCTCTACCCCATCAATAAAAATACGCATTGTCGCACCATCATAAGTACCGGTAATATTGTGCCATTGGGCTACCGTGACGGCTGAATTCGAAGTCAGCTTCTTCGCCTGCCCGTTAATGCTTAATACAAATTGTACCTTATCTTTTGGCACAGATGCATCGCCAAACCGGAGCATTGCCGTGTTGCCATCCCCGTTTTCAATACCTGCGATACTGGAAATGAAAGGACTGCTTGTTTTGAACGATTCCGGTTTTACCCATGCACTAATGCTCATGGCATTGCCCGAAAGCGTTAAATTGCCTGCATCTACATATTCATCCGTTCCGTTCAGCGATAAATAATATTCCGTTCCGGCACCGGCATTGGGTGGCCAGGCAAAAGACTGGTTCACCGGTGTTGAGGCCACTCCTGAAGTATTGACTGCCACTACGCGAATGGTAGCATTAGCTTCTGAACCGTCTCTCTGGATGTTCTTGACATAAAAAGCATTGTTGGGCGTGCGACCCAGCCATACCAATTGGTTATTACCCAATACCCTGTAGATATCATAATACCAGATATCGGTCGCTGTACTAGGATTAAATTTCACTTCCACCTCTGCCAGGTCGCAGGCGGCATATTCCTGTAAAGCCAGTCCCGTAACGGCAGCAGGCACTGTAGCCGCAGTTTGATTGAATACGGCAAGCTCCCCGATGTTGATCTCATAGTTGGGATCGTTACCCTCAAACTGCAAGCCTATGGTGGAAATGGTTTTGTTCAGGTAAGCAGATAAAGGTAGTGAATCTGTGGTCCAGCCATTACCTGCCGGATCGGTATTCAGGTACACCAGCGTCTGCGGTGCATCGGCAAAAGCCAGTGCCAGCTTCATATTAGAAGCCCCGGCTGCAGGCTTCTTATACTTTATCCTTAAATAAGCATTGGCATTGCTGAGCAGCAATTTAGTATTGTACAGTTTTAGGGTTGTCGTATTACCCGTATTCAGGTTGCCGCTTACTTTTATTGAATTCCCCCCTTCATAGGCGGTATTAAAATCCAAGGCTACGTCCAGCAATGTACCACTGCCCGAGCGGTTCCAGCGCCAGGTAGGCATAATGTCCTGTGCACTCTGGTTGTGCCAGGCTTTGGCCGAAAGCTGTGTACCCCCTATCCAGAAACCATCTGTACCATGACCTGCATTGAAGCGGGTGATAAAAGGAAACTGCTGGATAACGGATTTCTCATTATAATATTTTGCGAAGCCGGGCCAGCCAGAACTTGGCGGAGTGCAGGGATTATTGGTAGCGCCCATCCAGAACCGGGATTCTCTTTGATAGAACAAGGGAATATCATTCTTATCGGGGCTGCTGTGGAAGGTCCAGCTGGGCACGTACAAGCCTACAGAAGTATTGGGATTGGCCACAGTCGGGAAAATAGCATTCCAGTTGATAGAAGTATTGTAACCGTTGGCCTGTACATCAATACCGGCCAGCAGGTCCAGAGCACTGCGGTTCAATGTGGCCGCTTTGGTCTTGGAATTGGCGAGTTTCGTCGCATTCCAGGCAAAATCCAGGAACATGGTTTGCGATACCAGGTCTGTACCATCCTGGAACATTCTTTTATTGGCATCATTCAGTTCGCGCTGCCAGGTCACCGGGCCGGTGGGCAACATGGCATCATACCACATGATCTCCTGTCCGGGGCTTTTATGTTGCTGGAAATACTTCATGAAAGCGATCATCTTCTCTCCTAAGGCAGCATTAGCACCACCGGTCTCCTGGTTGATGAACCAACCGTCAAAGCCGTAATAGTCGGCAATATCAATCAGTTTATCGGCAATGATATAATTACCGTTTACATCTGTCTGCAACAAATGCTCCAGCCATTGTAACTGTCCGCCATAAGAGACAGGCGGCAGGAAGACCGTACCCATTACTTTTACCCCATTGCGGTGACCGGCATCGATCCAGGTCGCATTGGGGGCCAGGATCAGGCCTTCACCTGCCGAGCCGCCCCACATCACGAAATAGTCGAGGTATTGCCAGTAGGTAAAACTATATTCTCCGGCATGGTCATAGCCCTGGGAAGGGTTGCCGGAAGTATTGGCATTGGTAATAGCGAGTGAAGCTAACTTTAAACCCATCGGGCGGTTGGCGATACAAGCCGCATCTACATCTGTAAAGCGGGAAGCAAGTGGTACGGCCGACCTGTTAAAGGCTGAAGACGGATCACTTGCAGGACTCCAGGTGAGCAGGTCATTAGGAAACCAATAATTGGCATAGGGCTGGTGATTGCCATTTTGCCCGAAAGACATTTGAGCGCATAAGGCCATAAGGCCTGAGCATAAAAATTTACGCATGGATGTATCATTTAAAAAGGGAAACTAAATATACAAACTGTACCATCATTTTGCAAGCATCCTTAAGCGCATCTCTAAAAAACATAGGATAAATGCTTATAACAGCAGCCTGGAATATAAATATTGCTCATTTAGTATATCTTTAAAGCTCATTTAAAAGAGCGAGAAAAAGGAAATTCATATTTTTCATAAAATCACAAAACACAATACAGCAAACAGTTTAATGGATTATAATGTTCTAAAATCATCTAAAAAATAAACCTCGGTGAGTGGCGAATATTAAAATAGTATAGCCCTTATGTAAAATTTAAAATAGCATTTTTAGCTACTTTTGAAACCTGAAATCTGAACAGGAATAAGCAAATTGCTTTCATTTTTTCAAAATACAGAGCATATGACAGAGCGGATAAGGCTGGAAAGTTTAAGAAATAAAGTCACTACGGCAGCCATTGCAGCAAATATTATTGAAGATGGCATGGTGGTCGGTTCCAGCGGTTTTACCAAAGCCGGCGACAGCAAAGCCGTGTTAGCGGCACTTGCAGAGCGCGGCAAAACGGAACAGATCAAGATCACCCTGATGACGGGAGCCTCCCTGGGGCATGACACAGACGGCAAACTGGCCGCTGCAGGGGTTTTAGCGAAACGGATGCCTTTCCAGGTAGACAAGACTTTAAGAACAAAGATCAACCAGGGAGAGATCTTATTTATAGATCAGCACCTGAGCGAAAGTGCAGAACTGCTGCACAACAAGAACCTGCCCCCGGTAGATGTAGCCATTATCGAAGCTGCTTATATTGACCGGGACGGAAGTATTGTCCCCACTACTTCTGTAGGCAATTCGGCCACCTTTGCGCAACTGGCCAAGAAAGTAATTATCGAGATCAATACAGAAGTACCGGAAAGCATTTTCGGCATCCATGATATTTACCAGGCAGAAGATTATCCTTACCGGAATGTGATCCCTATTGTTTCTCCCTGGAATAAGATCGGCAGGAGAAGCATTCCTTTAGATCCTGCAAAAGTGGAAGCGATCGTGTTTACCAACCTGAAGGATAGCCCTGCTGACATTGCACCACCGGATGAAAAGACCAGCGCCATTGCGCAACACATCCTTAATTTCTTTGAAAAAGAAGTGCAATCCGGGCACCTGACCGATCGTTTGTTGCCCATACAGGCAGGCATCGGCAAAGTGGCCAATGCTGTACTGACGGGCTTTAAAGATAGTAATTTCTATGACCTTTCCATGTTCTCAGAAGTGTTGCAGGACAGCACTTTTGACCTGATCGATGCGGGTAAGTTAAGCTTTGCTTCTGCTTCCTCCATAACGGTTTCGGAGGCTTGCTATGAGCGCGTCTTCAGCAACCTGGACAAGTACCGGGACAAGATCGTGTTACGACCGCAGAACATCTCCAATACACCCGGACTCATCCGTCGTCTGGGTATTATCGCTATTAACACAGCCATCGAATTTGATATTTATGGCAATGTAAATTCCACGCATATCGGCGGCAGCCAGATCATGAACGGCATCGGCGGCTCCGGTGACTTTGCCCGGAATGCTTACCTCAGCATCTTCGTGACCCAGGCGGCCTCTAAAGGTAACCAGGTATCTCATGTACTGCCTATGGTCTCGCATACCGATCATACAGAACATGATGTGGATATTTTAGTGACCGATATCGGCCTGGCCGACCTCAGGGGTTTAGCGCCCCGTGAGCGTGCGCAGGCGATCATCGATAATTGTGTGCATCCTGATTATAAAGAAGCCTTACAGTCCTATTTTGACCGTGCCTGTGCGCGTGGCGGACATACGCCGCATCTTTTAGAAGAAGCCTTTTCCTGGCATTTGCAATTCCGGGAAACGGGCAGTATGAAAAAACTTGCAATGGTTTCCACTTGATATAGCAAAGCGGCCGGTGTCTACCGGCCGCTTTGCTTTTTAGCTGTTCAATTATTAACAGTAAAGTCTAAATTTCCGAAAATGGAATGATTCTTTATAGATAATTTTCTTAATCTCATTTTAATTGTACATTAAAAAACAGAAAGAATACCAGGAAGTGGATAATAATATAGCACTAGCCTGTAAAAATTTAAGCAATCACTACCTGTTGTGCTACACTCCAGGCAGCCGCTTTTGTGGCAAATAATGCTTTCGTTTTGGACCAGGTATCTGCAAAAAAATCGCTGTTGCGGTATTGCTCCAAATATTCAGGGGCATCCCAAAAGCTGTAGGTAAAGAATACACAGGGATCATTGATGTCCTGTAGTAATTCCAGGTGCGTGCATCCTTCCTGTGCCCTGATCAGGTGTTTTCTTTCCTCGAATAAAGCTTTAAAGTCTTCTACATGCTCCGCTTTAAAACACATCTTTACGATCCTGATCATCTTAATTAAATTCTATGGTAATGGTATTATAAATCATCTGGTCCTGCACAAAAGCCTTCAGGCCCAGCAGCTGGGAAGCACTGGAATTCTTGATCCCGATCTCCAGGTAGCCGGCACTGTTGAACATACAGAACTCCATACCATTGGGCAATTCTGCATAGCTCTCGCTGAGCGCTGTGATCGGCATTTGACGGGGTATTCTCAGGGAAAAATTGCGGCCTTTTTTCTGCTCCTCAAACTCTTTACGGGTAAGGTTCAAGACTACATTTCCATAACGGTCTACATGCAATACATGACACTCTACCGAGTTTTGCTTGAGCAGCGGCCTTAGCGGCAAGACTTCTACTTTTGGGCTAAATGCAATCAGCTTTACGGCCTTCAGTTCATAATTTACCCTTTGCAGCTCTGCAATCAGGCTACCGGCCTTGTCCAGCCATTCGATATAGCTTTTAGACTCGCTGTCTTCGTATTGCCATACAATGGGTTTTTCATCCGAGAAAGTAAATCCCAGCAAACCATTATCTGCTGTGATCATAAACTGGTTGTCCACCTTTGCCAGCAAGACTGTAGCCGGCATGGTATGCATCACATCAAAGAGGGAGATATGGACCGAGAAAGCCGGGAAGAAGCGGTAAGCACTTTTTAATAAATAGCTACACTGGACTAAATTATGCGGGGAAACTGCATGGGACAGGTCGATCAGCCTCAGCTCGGGACTATGTTGCAGGAACATCCCCTTTGCTATGGCAACCGAATTATCTCCGTTTCCAAAATCCGAAATCAGTGTAGCTATCATGTATTCTTTATCAATCTATCTAACGCCTCCACCAGCTAAAGCCATGGAAGCCGGGCTAACAAAAATCAATTTTCCTTCAGCATCTTCTGCCATCAGGATCATACCGGCACTTTCAATACCGCGCATTTTGCGTGGTGCGAGGTTGGCCACGACCACTACCTGGCGGCCTACCACCTCTTCCGGTGCATAATGCAAAGCGATACCGGAAACTATGGTGCGCTTTTCAAAGCCCATATCCACTTCCAGTTGTAATAATTTATCTGCCTTCTTTACTTTCTCGGCAGACAATACGGTACCTACACGCAGGTCTATTTTTTCAAAATCACCGAACTCGATGATGTCTTTCATTTCTGGTAATTCGGCCTCTTTCTCTTCCGGCTCTGCCAGGATGATAGAAGCTTTGGCATTGGCCTGCAGCTTCTCTCTCTGTGCCTCGATCTCTGCATCTTCCACTTTACGGAACAGCAATTCAGGGGCACGCAAAGGATAGCCTTTTTTCAACAGGTCCATCTTACCGGCATTTTCCCATTCCAGCATTCGGTCTACCACGGTCAGCATTTTGCAGATCTTTTTAGCGGTAAAAGGCAGGAAGGGATTGGAAAGGATCGCCAGGTTAGCACATAACTGCAAAGCCACATGCAGGCAGTTGTCGATCTTAGCCTGATTTTCCGCTTTTAGTTCCGGTGTTTTGGATAAGCTCCAGGGAGCTATTTCCTGCAAATATTTATTTCCTTTTCTCGCCAGGTCGATCACTTCAAACAAAGCTTCGCGGAAATGATAGGTCTCAATAGCCTTTTCCACCTTAGCTTTAGATGCCACGATCTCTTTGATCAGGCTTATGTCCAGCTCTGTCTGCTCTGCTTCATGGTAAGCCGGCACTTTACCATCACACAGCTTATGCATCAGTACCATGGCACGGTTGATAAAGTTGCCGAAGATATCCACCAGTTCACTGTTGTGTCTTAACTGGAAATCTTTCCAGGTAAAATCATTATCCTTGGTCTCCGGTGCATTGGAGCACAATACATAACGCAGGGTATCCTGCATATCCGGAAAATCCTGCAGGTATTCATCGATCCACACCGCCCAGTTACGGGAAGTGGACACTTTATCGCCTTCAATATTTAAAAATTCATTGGCAGGCACATTTTCCGGCAATACATAGCCGCCATGTGCTTTCAACATAGCCGGGAATATAATACAGTGAAACACGATATTGTCTTTCCCGATAAAATGTACCAGTTTGGTATCTTCCTTGCACCAGTAATCATCCCAGGATGTGGGCAACAATTCTTTGGTAGCAGAGATATAACCTATAGGTGCATCAAACCATACATATAATACTTTGCCTTCGGCCCCTTCTACCGGAACAGGCACGCCCCAGTTACTGTCGCGCGTCATGGCACGTGGCTGCAAACCATTGTCCAGCCAGCTTTTGCACTGCCCATACACATTGGATTTCCATTCGTCTTTCTTGCCCTCTACGATCCATTCTTTCAGGAAGTCTTCATATTGGTTCAATGGGAAATACCAGTGTTTGGTCATCTTCTTTACCGGCTTTGCATTGCTGAGTGCAGAGCGCGGGTTGATCAGCTGATCGGGAGACAGGGTACTGCCGCATTTCTCACACTGATCACCGTAGGCATTTTCATTGCTACAGATAGGACAAGTACCTACAATATAGCGGTCGGCCAGGAATGTTTCCTTTTCTTCATCATAATATTGCTCGCTCTCGCGCTCTTCAAACAAACCTTCGTCATATAATTTCCTGAAGAAAGCCTGAGAGGTCTGGCGATGCGTATCGGTAGTGGTCCGGGAAAAGATATCAAAAGAGATGCCCATGCCGGAAAAACTATCCCCGATGATCTTATGGTATTTATCCACTACATCCTGGGGGCTTACACCTTCTTTCATCGCACGGATCGCGATGGGCACTCCATGCTCATCGGTACCGCAAATGAACTTAACATCGCGCTTTTGCGCTCTTTGATAACGTACATATATATCTGATGGTAAATAAGCACCGGCCAGGTGACCGATATGCACCGGCCCGTTAGCATAGGGCAAGGCTGCTGTTACCAGAATTCTATTGAAATTTTTTTCCATTTTGCAAAGGTAAAGTATATATTAATTGAGTAAAAATTTCATTAAGCTTTCTATATGATGCTACTGGATATTTATGCCGGGCAGGGAACCTTCCTTTTTGCCGGTCCTCATTCTGCAGCCCCTGCTTAAAACAAGTAGCCGATAATATAGCAGAAACCCTAAATTTGTACAATCATTAACGAACATATATCTCAAAAAGTAGGTATTTTGCACGCTTATTCCCATCCATGTCATCACATCATTTTGTAAGAGAAAATCAGGAGCCTGCATTAATTATTGCCAATGGCGCTGCATGCAGCATGGACCTGTTACAACAATTGTTGGAATGGGCACCGCTGGTCATTGTACTGGACACAGCCGTGAGCCGGGTCATGGAGCTGGGCATCAAGGTGGACGTGCTCCTGGGGGATTTTGACGAGGACTTTGATGCGGAATACTACCGCAGCCTGCAATATCCTTTGGAGATCGTGCACACGCCCGACCAGATGCACACAGATCTGGATAAAGCTTATCTGTACCTTATAGAAAGGGGGATCAAAGCCGTCAATGTAGTATGGGCTACCGGCCGCAGGGCAGATCACAGCATAACCAATATGACGAACATAGCCCGTTACCGGGAGCAATTGAAGATCGTATTATATGATGATTATTCCAAGATCTTCCTGTTGCCTTATCAATTTGAAAAATGGTATCCTAAAAATTACAAATTGTCCCTGATCCCTGTAGGGGAAGCTAAGCACATCAGCACCGGCAATCTTGCCTACCCGCTATCCGATGAGACATTAAGAATAGGTTACCGCAGCGGTTCCTCCAACCATGTCCGCGAAGATGGCTTTGTACAGATCAGCTACACAGAAGGTGATTTATTGATGATGGAGTGTAAAGACTAATTTTAAAAAGCATTCATTGAAATGAAATTATTGTACCAATACCTGAGCAAATACAAATCGCTCATTTTTATCGCGCTGATCCTTGCAGCCATTAACCAGATATTTTCTTTGCTGAGTCCTTCTATCTTAGGTACACAGATCATTGACCCCTATGCCAATAAAGCACAGGAGTTCCGGGATGCCAATGATGCGGCCGGTTTCTATAAAGGCATTACCATCGGGCTATTGCTCATCATAGGCACGGCCATGGTGTCCCGCATCGCTAAAGCTTTACAGGACTATGTGGTGAATGTGATCATCCAGAAATTTGGCGCAGCCTTATATACAGATGGCTTGAAGCATTCCCTGCAATTGCCTTTCCAGGAATTTGAAGACCAGAGAAGCGGGGAAACGCTTTCTGTGCTGATCAAGGCCCGGGCCGATTGTGAGAAACTTATTTCCAGCTTCATCAATGTTTTGTTTGCCACCATTGTCGGCATTGCATTCGTAACGGTTATTGCCTTCCGCCTGCATCCAAGCCTGCCACTGATCTACCTGGTAGGTGCGGTAGTCTTGTCTTTACTGATCGGCTTCTTGTCTAAAAGGATCAAGGCAATCCAGAAAAACATTGTAAAAGAAACTACCTCACTGGCGGGAAGTACTACAGAGTCTTTACGCAATATAGAGCTGGTAAAAAGCCTGGGACTAACGGAGCAGGAAATCGAACGCCTGAACAATAATACGATCAAGATCCTGAACCTGGAATTGAAGAAAGTAAAAAGCATCCGTTCCATCAGTTTTGTACAGGGTACTTTTGTCAACTTCTTGCAGCAATGTATCATGTTTGCCCTCCTGTACTTCTTGTATAAAGACACTTTAACGCTGGGTCAATTGATGATGATGCAGTTTTACAGTTTCTTCATCTTTGGTCCGCTGCAGGAGCTGGGTAACATTATCCTGAACTACCGTGAGGCAGAAGCTTCCCTGAACAACCTGCAAACACTTTTAGACAAACCTATAGAACAGGAACCTGCCCACCCGGTACAGATCGATGATATTCGTAAGCTGGAGTTCAGGAATGTAAGCTTCCAGCACAAGAGCGGCAACCGTCCTGCATTGGATGGTGTTAACTTCACGGCCCATATCGGGGAGACCTATGCTTTCGTAGGACCTTCCGGCTCGGGGAAAACAACGATGGTGAAACTGTTGCTGGGATTGTATAAACCCAGCAAAGGAGATATCATTTATAATAATACAGATGAAAGTGAAGTATCTATAGACAGCATCCGCCGTCAGTTGGGTATCGTTACCCAGGATACGCAACTCTTCTCGGGAACGATCCGGGAAAACCTGCGCTTTGTAAAACCCGATGCTACGGATGAAGAGATCATGAATGCGGTGCAACAGGCTTCCGGCATGAGTATCATGAACAGGAGCGAGAACGGGCTGGACACGATCATAGGAGAAGGGGGCTTAAAACTATCCGGCGGGGAAAGACAACGGCTTTCCATAGCCAGGGCACTTTTACGTCAACCTAAGCTGCTGATCTTTGATGAGGCCACCAGTGCATTGGATTCCATTACGGAAAAGGATATTTCTGCAACGATGGAAAAGATCAGCAGCGATGGCAAGCAGATCTCTATCCTGATCGCACACCGTTTGTCTACGGTAATGCATGCAGACCGTATTTTCGTACTGGAAAAAGGTAAGATAATAGAAGAAGGCACGCATAATGAATTAGTATTGAGCAAAGGCCTGTACTATGCGATGTGGCGCCAGCAAGTGGGTGCCAGCGCTGATTAAATACAGCGTGACCGGCTTCATAAACAATATTTGAATTTGTAGTTTTGTAAAAATATGGCAAAGACTAAAGCTGCTGCAAAAAAAGCGCCCGTAGCGCAGGAGGAGATCCTGATCAAAGGGGCCAGGATGCATAATTTAAAAAATGTAACGGTAGGTATTCCGCGCAATAAACTGGTAGTGGTGACCGGGGTTTCCGGTAGCGGAAAATCAAGTTTAACGATGGATACCTTGTTTGCAGAAGGGCAGCGCAGGTATGCAGAAAGTCTGAGTTCCTATGCACGCCAGTTCCTGATGCGTATGGACAAGCCGGATGTGGACAATATACAGGGCATCTGCCCGGCTATTGCCATAGAACAAAAAGTAACGACCAGGACACCCAGGTCAACGGTGGGCTCCATGACGGAGTTGCAGGACTACCTGCGCCTCTTGTTTGCCCGCATTGGCCGCACTTATTCCCCGGTTTCCGGCAAGGAAGTAAAAAAGGATGAGGTAAGTGATGTGATTGATTATATAAGCAGCCTTCCCGAAAAGACAAAGATCCAGGTGATCGTTCCTTTTATCACTTCAGGAGACCGCTCGGTAAAAGCTGAACTGGAATTGCTCTTGCAGAAAGGATTTACACGGATCCTGGCCAGTGCAAAAGAAGAAAATACAGCCCTCAGGATTGAGGATTTAATAGAAACAGAAGAAGAGATCAATATCCCTAAAAAAACAAACTGGTATATCCTCATCGACCGCTTCGCGGTAAAAGCATTTGAAGAAGATGACCTGCACCGCATAGCAGACAGTGTGCAAACGGCCTTTTATGAAGGGCATGGTGAATGCCTGCTTGCTGTGGATGAGGCCATCAAATCTTTCAGCAATAAGTTTGAGGCAGACGGTATGTCTTTTGAAGTACCCACGCCCAATTTCTTTTCTTATAATAACCCTTATGGTGCCTGTCCTAAGTGTGAAGGCTTCGGACAAATATTAGGGATCAGCAGTAGCCTGGTAATTCCCAACAGGAACCTGAGTGTCTATGAAGATGCAGTAGCGCCCTGGAAAGGGGAAAAGATGAGTGAATGGAAAGCGGCCTTTATCAAGGCGGAAGTAAAAAATGATTTCCCTATTCATAAAGCGATCAAGGACCTGACGGAAGCTCAAGTCGATACGTTACAAAAATGGATCGATGAGTTTTTCGGTATGGTAGAAGACAATCTTTACAAAGTGCAGTACCGTGTCTTGCAGGCACGCTACCGCGGACGCACGGCCTGTCCTGTGTGTAAAGGCACCCGCCTGCGCCCGGATGCTCTGTATGTAAAGGTCAACAAGACGGACATCGCGCAGCTTTCTGCAATGCCGATCGTCAACTTACAGGAATGGTTTAAAAAACTGAAGCTGAGTGAATATGAACAAGAGGTGGCAAAACGTATCCTGATAGAGGTGCACCAGAGGCTGGATACGCTGATGGACGTAGGTTTGAGCTATTTAACGCTGTACCGTGCAGCCAATACCCTATCGGGCGGTGAAAGCCAGCGCATCCAATTGACCAAGTTCCTGGGTAGCAACCTTACGGATAGTTTATATATCCTGGATGAGCCGAGCATTGGCTTGCATCCCCGCGATACGGCCAGGCTGATCAGTGTTTTGAAAAACCTGCGCAACCTCAACAATACCGTTGTGGTGGTGGAGCATGATGATATGATGATGCATGAAGCGGACCATATTATTGATATGGGACCGCTGGCCTCTCACCTGGGTGGTGAGGTGATTGCCGAAGGTGATTTTAAAAGCATTGTCAAAAACCCTAAAAGCCTTACCGGGCAATACCTTTCCGGCAAGCTTAAGGTGGATGATTTCTTAAAAGAGGCACAAAGAAAGGTAAAAGCTCCCAAACAGTTTATTACTTTAAAAGGCTGCCGGGAAAATAACCTTAAGAACATTGATGTTGCTTTTCCGCTTGGAGTACTGACGGTAGTGACGGGGGTTTCCGGCTCGGGGAAGACAACCCTGGTGAAGCAAACGCTCTACCCAGCCCTGCAAAAGCATTTTGAAGGCAGTACTACTTTAAGCATGGGGCAACATGACAGCCTGGAAGGTGATCTTAAAGCCATCAAACAGATAGAGATGGTGGACCAGAACCCGATTGGCAAATCTTCCAGGAGCAACCCGGTGACCTATATCAAAGCTTATGACGATATCCGTAACCTGTTTGCCAAGCAGCCGGCCGCTAAACTGAATGGCTTTGAGGCCAAACATTTTTCCTTTAACGTGGATGGCGGAAGATGCGATACCTGTAAGGGAGACGGCGAAGTGGTAGTGGAAATGCAGTTCCTGGCAGATGTACACCTGGTCTGTGAAAGCTGTAAGGGCAAGCGCTTTAAGGATGAGATCCTGGACGTGCAATATAAAGGAAAGAATATCGCAGATGTATTGGATATGGGCGTAGATGTGGCCATCGAATTTTTTGAAGAAGAAAAAAAGATCCGCGAAGCGCTGCAACCTTTATCTGATGTGGGATTGGGCTATGTAAAGCTGGGACAGTCCAGCAATACGCTCTCCGGCGGCGAAGCGCAAAGGGTAAAACTGGCTTCTTTCCTGGGAAGAGGTACCAATAAAGATAAGATCCTGTTCATCTTCGATGAACCGACCACGGGTTTGCATTTTCATGATATCAGCAAACTACTGAAATCTTTTTATGCGCTCATCGAGCAGGGACATACTGTACTGGTGATCGAGCACAATACCGAGGTGATCCGTCATGCAGACTGGCTGATCGATATTGGCCCGGAAGGTGGTGCAGGAGGTGGTGAATTGTTGTACTCCGGCATTCCTGAAGGATTGAAAAAAGTTAAAGCCAGCTATACCGCTCAGTATATTTAGCGCAAGTGTTTGAAATGAGTGATGAGTGAAAAGTGAAAAGTGATAAGTGATAAGTGATAAGTGATAAGTTAGTGAAATACCTGCTATACATTAAGAATTAATCATTAAAAATAACTCATCACCCATCATCCACCACCCACTAACAATTAACCATTAAAATCTACTCCTCCGCTTCTGCTTCATTTACCGACCAGTGGGCTTTATGCCCGAAGCCTTTGGAATTATCCGTGAATTTTATGTCCTGTAAATAAACGGTCCACATATCTCCAGGAACGGCTACGGCCATAGGATAATGTGCATGGTACTGGATCGATGCTGCAACATCAAAAATGGAATTGCGCTTGACCAGTCCGCGAAACTGTATGCCTTTTACTAAAATTTTGTCCAGGTGATCTTCCAGTATGGTACCGGCACTTTTCCCGTTCGCTTCCAGCAATTGAGCATGATGGGTATTCATCTGCGATTTAAAGTACAGGCATTGCTGTACTTCATCAAAGACATAGAAGCAGGTGAAGCAATACGGCAGATTGTCTTCATCGACACAACAGATATTGGCACAGGTCTGGCCTTTTAAAAAACCAACGATCTCTACAGGAATGTGCTTGGGCATAATCAGAACAGGATAAAATAATAGTAATAACATTCAGCCTTTAAAGGCCTTCATACCACAAAGTAAATTTAAGCAATCTATTGCTTTTTACGACTACTGAAGGTTGTTTTTCTTTATATCAAAAAAAATAGGGAAATTTGCAGGCTTGCATCAGCAAGTTTAATGTCTGGTTCCACATGTTACAATTAACGAAAATATTCCCTTTTGAAACGGCACATGCCGTGCACGGCTACGAGGGTCCCTGCAGAAATATCCATGGTCACTCTTATGAATTGCATGTAACGGTAGCTGCTGCCGGTTCCGGTGATGAGTTCATAGCCCCTCCGGGTTTCTTAATCGATTTTAAGGATATTAAGCGTATTGTGAAGGCGGAGATCGTCGACTACTTCGACCATAAACTGGTGCTCTCAAAAGCTTACCTGCAGGCACATCCCGAGATCAAAGAGCATGAAAACCTCATTGTTTGGGAATATGAGCCCAGCGCAGAGAACATTTTGCTGTACACGCGCCAGCAATTGAAAAAGATATTACCGGAAGATATCCATATACGTTCTATGAGACTGTACGAAACCCGCACTTCTTATGCGGAATGGATAGAAGAATAATTTAAAAACCTATAAGGTTTTGGAAACCTTACAGGTTTAATGTTATTTACTCTTTCCACAAAAAGGGAAACAATACCATAGCGATACCGATGATGAGGCCGCACATGATCAACATTACGGCGACCAGCATACCGATTCCTTCCTGTACCATATTGGACAAAGCGGCATTGGCCAGCCGGCTCAGCATCATCAGGATAACAATTGCTATAGGAAAACCCATCACGGCCATCATCGCGGCATTTTGCCGGGCCTGTGCCGCTATCGCGGAAAGAAAAGTAAAGAGTAAGGAAAGACAAGCTGCTCCCAGGCAAACGACCAGGATAAATAATCCCGGCTTGAGCAGTTTATAGCCCAGCAGGAGGTTAAAGAGTCCCAGGTTGATCAGTGAGATGACCAGCATTAAGATAAGGCTGTACATCATCTTGGCCAGGAGATATTTCTGCGGTCCTACCAGGGTATAGTAATACCGGTTCCGGCCTGATGTTTCCTGGAGAAAGCTTTTAGCTACAGTATTCACGGTCACAAAAAGCTGGGCGATCCAGAACAGCGCGTTCCATACATTGGTCTCCGGCTGGTTGGCCATCATATAAATCACGAAAACGGTACAGCTCACATACAGCAATACGCTGAAAAAGGTATGCTTCTGGCGCCATTCTATTAAAATATCCTTCTTGATCAGTGACCAAACAGACTGCATCATTGTATATTTTATGTTTAACGCGCCTGATGGCGCGTTAAACATGGATTAATCATATTATTAGCGGAAGAAATTCCGCACGACATCGTTTACATTGGCATAGACCATCAATACCAGTAGGAATACCAGGCCAATCGTGGTAGCTACTTCCAGGAATTTCTCATTAGGCTTTCTGCCGGTGAGCATTTCCCAGAGGGTGAAGATTACGTATCCCCCGTCCAGTCCGGGTATCGGCAGCAGGTTCATAAAGGCCAGGATTAAAGATAGGGTCCCGGTAATATTCCAAAAACGCAACCAATCCCATTCTCCGCCATATACTTTAGCCATAGATACAAAACCTCCGAGCCCTTTGTAGCCGCCCGTTTCAGGATTGACAATGGTTTTCATCTGCTTGACATAGCCTCTCAATTTATCACCGGCCATAGCTATACCTGCAGGAATAGCGGCTCCGATGCTGTATTTCTGCACTTCAAGCGCATAACCTAAGCGCGCATAATCTTCTTTGGTGTCCGGGGCTGCCATTTGAAAGCCCAGCTGTCCTTCTTTATTGACCAGGGCAACAATATTCATGGCTGCACCTTCGCGGTCAATCACGAGGCTCACCTCTTTTTCTTTGTTTTCTTTCAGGATACCATGCAGCATTTTCAGGCTGGGAATGGCTTGCCCGTTTACAGACCGGATCATGTCTTTCGGTTTCAGTCCGGCTTTCTCTGCATTGCTGTCTTTGGTCACCACACCTATGATCACGGGGATATTAAAACTAAATATCCTGCTCTGGCGATTGGCATCTACCAGCTGACCGATGAGGTCTACCGGCAATTGTATGGTTTGCTCTTTTCCGTCCCTGATCACCTGCACTGTCTTAGCGGTAATAAATTCGGCATCCAGGTTATTGAAATATTGTACAGGCTGATTGTCTACCAGCAATACCTGGTCTCCGTCCATCATACCGGCTTTGATCCCGATGCTGTCCATCACCACGACACCTCCGTTTTTATTGACCTCAGACATCGGTAATTTTTCAGTACCCCATACCGACAGGATTCCTGCGAAGATGATAAAGGCCAGCAAAACATTGACGATGATACCTCCCAGCATGATGAGTAAACGCTGCCAGGGCTTTTTACTCCTGAACTCCCAGGGCTGCGGCGGCCTGGCCATCTGCTCCGTGTCCATACTTTCATCTACCATCCCGGCGATCTTCACATAGCCACCCAGGGGAAACCAGCCGATCCCATACTCTGTATCTCCTTTTTTCTTTTTCCAGAGGGAGAAAGGAAGGATATTACTAAAAGGAAACAGGAAATCGAAAAATAAATAGAATTTCTCTACACGTGTTTTGAACAAACGGGCAAAGAAAAAGTGTCCGCCTTCATGTAAAACGATCAGTAAAGAAAGCGCCAGTATAAACTGGGCGACGGTAATCAATATATCCATCAGGACCTAATATTATTATAATAGTTAATTGAACGCAAAACTTAGTAATCTAATTTAGCCAGTTCTTTTTGGGTATAGATCCTGGTCTCTTTATCCGTTTCTACCAATTCTTCCAGGGAAGGATTTTCGATAAAATGGACATTCAGGATAGCCTGTTCAATCAGGTCGCTCATTTGCAGGAAGCCTACTTTATTGTTGATAAAGGCCTCTACCACGATCTCATTGGCAGCATTCAATACGCAAGGTGCATTACCTCCCTTGTGCATGGCATCCATAGCAAGCTGTAGGTTGCGGAAGGTCTTCACATCGGGCTGTTCAAAAGTAAGTTTGCTGTATTCTTTAAAGCTGAACCTCGGGAATTCATTGGCCACACGTTTCGGGAAAGTCATTGCATATTGGATCGGCAGTTTCATATCCGGCAAGCCCAGTTGAGCTTTCAGGGAACCGTCGGTAAATTGTACCAGGGAATGAATGATGGATTGCGGATGGATCACGACTTCTATTTGCTCATCAGTAAGCCCAAAGAGCCACTTGGCCTCGATCATCTCCAGGCCTTTGTTCATCAGCGTAGCCGAGTCAATGGATATCTTGGCACCCATGGTCCAGTTGGGATGCTGTAATGCGTGTGATTTTTTTACATTCACCAGGAAGTTAGGCTTCTTACCTAAGAAAGGTCCGCCGCTGGCAGTAAGAATAACTTTTTCGATACTGCTCATTTCCTCGCCCATGAGGCATTGGAAGATGGCAGAGTGTTCTGAGTCTACGGGAATGATGGGAACCCCATGGCAACGGGCTTCTTCCATCACAATAGAACCGGCCACGACCAGGGTTTCTTTATTGGCCAGGCCTATAGGTTTCCTGGCCCTGATGGCGGAAAGGGTGGAATGTAATCCGGCATAGCCTACAATACCGGCCAGCACAAAGTCTACAGAATCCCAGGTCACCACATCATTTAAGGCATCCTGTCCATAGAATACTTTTGTATCACTGTTGGATAAGGCCTTTTTCACTTTTTCATAAGCCTGCTCCTGTGTCACCACTACCGCGTTGGGCTGGTGCTGCGCTACCTGCTGCAACAATAAATCTGCATTAGCATGAGCAGACAGTATCTCTGCCCTGAATAAAGAGGGATGAGCTGCTACAATATCTAAAGCCTGTGTACCTATCGAACCTGTAGCACCTAAAATTGCCAATCTCTTCTTAGCCATATCATGTTTAAATTTCGAAACATGGCAAATATAAGGATTATAAACAGGGTCAGAGTCTTAATTTTTCATCAATGGCGTATTGGTTTCGCTCTGGTGCATTACGCACCATAAGCTCTGCCAGGAACCCGGCCAGGAAGAACATGGTTCCCATCAGGATCAGGGTCAAAGCCATGTAAAACGGAGGGCGGGTATATACAGAATAAGTATCCCACCAGATGAATTTACAGATAACAAGATATAGAATGAAGCTAAAGCCTACCAGGAAGATCAAAGCGCCAAACAGGCCGAAAAAGTGCATCGGCTTTTTGCCGAATTTACCCACAAACTGAACGGTAAGCAGGTCAAGGAATCCATTCACAAAACGGTTCCAGCCAAATTTGGAAACACCATATTTACGTGCCTGGTGCTGCACTACTTTTTCTCCTATTCTTTTAAAACCGGCATTTTTTGCCAGTACGGGAATGTAGCGGTGCATTTCACCGTACACTTCCACATTTTTAATTACTTTATTGTCATAAGCTTTCAGGCCACAGTTAAAGTCATGCAATTTGATGCCGGAAACTTTACTGGTCACACCGTTAAAAAACTTAGAAGGTAAATTCTTGGTCAATTTATTATCGAAACGTTTTCTTTTCCAGCCGCTCACCATATTGTAGCCTTCCACGTTGATCATGTGTATGAACTCAGGGATCTCTTCCGGGCTATCCTGCAGATCGGCATCCATAGTCACCACTACTTTGCCTTGTGCCGCTGCGAAACCTTCATTTAAAGCCGCGCTCTTACCATAATTGCGCTGGAATTTAATGCCCTTGATATGGGGATTCTGATTGGCCAGGTCCTGGATCACCTGCCAGCTAGTATCTGTACTTCCGTCATCAACGAAGATAACTTCGTATTGATATTGATTAGCCTGAGCTACGCGGTCTATCCAGGCCGCCAGCTCGGGTAAGGATTCTTCTTCGTTAAGTAAAGGAACGATTACAGTTAAATCTAACAAGGTCAAAAAGTTTTTTTGTTTAAAATTGTTGTCTGCTCATTGTTCTTTCCATCAGTTGCTCCGGTGTACGTTTCCTCAACAAGAATGCAATTATTAATCCGAATATACTATCTACCACGATCCAGCGGAAGACCATTGCTTTGAATAATGGCCAGAAATCCTTACTGGCAGCGGCTTGTGCCTGTGCCATGTCCTTCTGAGCCTGCACCTTTTCAGCCGTCATATTATTGCTTTCTGCAAAAGCGACGAGGGCTTTTTCATAATCTGCGAAGAAGCTTGGGTTAACATAGTTCAGGTAATAGTAAGTAAAGAAAAAATAGGCAAGTTCCGCGATGATCACGGCAATAAATATGGGCTGAAACAGATCTTTAATTTCGGCATATCCACCCTGCTTTCTCCTTCGCTGCATGGCCAGTACAGCCAGGCAGCCTAATATCAAAAAGTAGGAAACAAAATTTCCTACATAGAATGCAAAGGGATTGTAACTTAAAAAGGTAAATTTAATCCAAAGTAACAGTATATATATTAATGCAATAATTACGCCACCGATCAATCCTAGTTTTACTCCTGCTCTTTTTTGCATGTTTATATTTATATTAAAATGGCTTTACCCTGAAGTGTTATACCGGCAAGCGGGATATTAAAGGCCATACTTGCGGTATTTTCTTTATCCAGTGTCCAGCTTGTATGGGTATCAAATAATGTAAAATTAGTCTCCGCACCTTCAGCGATGGTAGCGGTATCGAGCTTAAAGATCCGGGCAATATTATTGCTGCAAAGATCTGCCCAGCGTTCCGGGCTCACATTCGGTGCTGCTTTCAGCAACATCGGCCAGGCCACTTCCATACTGGCCATGCCGGAGCTGGCGTATTCAAATTCTTTTACTTTAGCATCCCAGTCCTGCGGCTTGTGGTGCACGGCAATGCAATCTATGGTACCGTCTTCCAATGCTTTGATCAGCGCCTTGCGGTCTTTTTCCGTACGCAAAGGCGGGTCTACGCGGAACAGGCTGTTATAACTCACCAGTTCTGCATCGGTAAATAAAAGGTGGTAAGGCGTTACCGAACAGGTCACCTGCACGCCTTCTTTCTTTGCTTTTTTGATCAGCGCAAGGCTGTCAGCGGTGGTAATGCCCGAAATGTGTAGTTTGGAACCCGTATATTTTGCCAGTTCTATATCACGGTGTATCAATAAGCTTTCTGCGATATTAGGAATACCCGGCATACCGAATTTAACGGAGTTTTCGCCCTCATTCATAAGGCCATCGGCCAGGGATGCCATGAGCGGCAATTGTACCACCAGCCCGTCAAAAGCCTTTACATATTCCAATGCTTTCTGTAACAAGCCTGCATTCTGTACCGGCTTCCATCCATCTGTAAAAGCTTTGGCACCGGCATGGTACATATCCATCATCTCCGCAAGGTTTTTGCCCTCTATCTGCCGGGAGACAGCGCCCATCACATGAAGACGCACCTTATGCCCGGCAGCACGCTGCTGCACAAACTCTACGGTACTTTTATTGGCAATACCGGGATCGGTATTGGGAACGATGATCACCTGGCCAAAGCCGCCATGGGCAGCCGCATTCAGGCCCGAGCTGATCGTCTCCCGGTGCTCGTAGCCAGGTTCTGCAAAATCAGCCATAAGACTGATCCAGCCGGGACTCAGAAATTTCCCTTTTCCTTCTATAAGCTGAGCGGCCTTTTCTTTAAGGCTTTTCCCGATCTTTTTAAGTTTTCCTTTTTCTATATAAACATCCAGAACTTTTCCATTGAATTCGGAATTGGGGTCTGCAATACTTACATTTTTTATGAGAATGGATGACATAGTGTGCAAAGATACAATTTTTAGAAAATCGCAAGCCTTAAATTACCATAGCTGCGGCCCCCAGGATCGCGGCATTTTTATGCTGCAGCCCGGAGATCATTAATTCGGGTTTGTCCTCTTTGTAGACAAATAATAATTCTTCTTCAAAAGCCTTCCTTGTAGGCACCAGGAGAAAATCCCGGGCATTGGCCAGTCCTCCGAAAAAGATGATCGCCTCGGGGGACAAAACGGTATGCACATGTGCCAGCACTTTGCCCAGTACCTTACCGGTCTGGTTAAAGACCTCTAAAGCCATAGGATTCCCGATCATGGCCGCTTCGGTGATTTCGCGGGAGGTCTGGAAAGGGATCAGGCCGTTGGCCATCATAATTTTCTGGGCTGTGTTTAAAATACCGGTAGCAGAAGCATAGGTTTCCAGGCAACCCTTCCTGCCACAGCCGCAAGGCCGCCCATTAGGTTTTGCAATAATATGGCCCAGTTCTCCTGCCATACCATCATGGCCGTAGACCAGTTGCCCGTTAGAGACAATACCGCTGCCCACACCTGTGCCTAAGGTCAGTAAGATAAAATCTTTCATGCCCTTTGCCTTGCCAAACAGCAACTCACCCTGGGCGGCTGCTTTGGCATCATTGGTAATTTTCACGGGCATATCGATGGCTTCCATCAACATATCCCGCAAAGGAAAATATTCTTTCCAGGGCAGGTTGGCCGAATTATTGATCGCACCACTATGATAATTAGCATTGGGCGCACCGATGCCGACCCCGCTCACCTCACCCGGCGCTATACCTGCTATTAACTGAACCTGAAGTGCCAAAGCATCCACAAAATTCTTAGGAGTTTTATAATCTGTGGTGCTCAGTTCGGTTTCATTACTGATATTTCCGTTTTCGTCTACCAGACCGATCTTTGTAAAAGATGCCCCCATATCCACTCCTATCGCGTACTTTTTCTTAGCCATATATTGCTTTAGCTACTTTATATTGTATTTTAGCCTTCAAATTTAATTATTAATGCAAAACAATAAAAATAATTACAGATTCGCACTACTTATTATAGGCGTCTTATTTTTTATTTTCGGTTTCATTACCTGGGCGAATAGTCAACTGATCCCCTATCTTAAAGAAGCTTGTCAGTTGAGCGATACAGAATCCTACCTGGTAGGTACCGCATTTTTTGCAGCATACTTCTTTATGTCCATTCCCAGCTCTTATATCCTGAGCAAAGCAGGTTATAAAAACGGTATGTCCATAGGCCTGTTTGTGATGAGCATCGGGGCCTTCCTCTTCATACCGGCGGCGGCAGACCGCAGCTATCCCTTATTCCTGACGGGCTTATTTATTATAGGTACCGGACTGGCCCTGCTGCAAACGGCCTCCAACCCTTATGTAACCGTACTCGGGCCTATAGAAAGCGCTGCACAACGGATCAGCATCATGGGTATCTGTAACAAACTCGCAGGCTTTATTGCGGTGAATACACTGGGATTCCTGTTTTTAGAAAATATAGATGCGATTGAAGCAAGCGTAAAGGTCGCCAGTCCCGAAGAGGCCAATATCATCCTGCAGAACCTGGCCGATAAAGTGATCGGCCCCTATAAAGTGATCGGCACCAGCTTTGCCGTATTAGGATTACTACTGCTTTTCATCAAATTGCCTGAAGTTAAGGAAGAGGCTGAAAGCACAACAGCATCCATCAAAAGCAATAGTGTATTCAACCACCGCAACCTGATGCTGGGTGCCCTGGCCATTTTCGCTTACGTGGGTGCAGAGGTGATCAGCTACGATGCCTTTACCAATTTCGGCATTGAGCAGGGCTTCACCAAAGCGGTGGCTTCCGGCTTTGCCAAATATACCGCTATAACTATGCTGATCGGTTACCTGCTCAGCATTGTGCTGATCCCGAAATTCATCAAACAAAAACCGGCTTTGATCGGCTCCACGATATTAAGTATCTTATTCCTTGCCCTTGCCTTGCTCACAAAAGGCTACACTTCTATCGTCTTCTTTGCTCTCTTAGGGCTTTCTCAGTCTGCTATGTGGCCTACCATCTGGCCTTTGGCCCTAAACGGACTGGGCAGGCATACCAAAATAGGCTCTGCGATCCTGGTGATGATGATTGTAGGGGGTGCCGTGGTGATGCCTTTAATGGGCCTGCTTGCAGATGCTATTGATTCCAAGAAGTTAGGATTCATCATTATGATCCCCTGCTGGCTGTTTATCCTGTACTATGCCATGAGCGGCTACAAATCTAAGTTTATAAAAGAGGAAGGCTAAATTGCCTGGTGAACATATAAAAAAACCTATAAGGTTTTTAAAACCTTATAGGTTTGATCCTATAATACTATCTCCGGGTCAGGCCGGTATCAATTTAATATTTTTATGCTCCCCTATTATTTCAAGGAGGATATCAAAATAGGTCTTGCCCTCACCGGCATGGAGCAAGGCTAATTGCTCGTTGACCCATTTTGTATTATAAGTACGGTCGGGTTTCAGCTTTTGCTCATACCACTGTATGGTAAAAGTTTTATCGAAAATCTGCCTGTTTTTTTCAAAGTTTTCCCAGATAAGCTCTATCGGTTCGCCTGCCGGGATTCTACCAAAACCGCCATATAATAAGTCATTGAAGGCATCCAGGCTCTGCCCGATCTGCCAATCTTCATTTTCCATAAAAATCCTGTTGAACTCCCGGTAGAGTGTTTCCAGATCACAGATATTTTCGCCCCGGATAATAAATGTCTTGCTCATTTTTATGCAGTTTTTTCAGTAAAACAAACAGGCTTTCCTGAACCGAACTTAGCATTTTTTAATTACAATATGAGTATACAATAAAAAACTATATATACACCTCCGCATTCACCACGGTAGGCATACGCTCCCCTTTTGCAAAAGCAATAACGTTTTCTGCCACCAGGCGTGCCATGCCATCCCGGGCTGCTACCGTCGCAGAGCCGATATGTGGCAATACACACACATTTTGCAGGCCCGGCAGCGGATTATCCCGGAGCATAGGTTCCGGGCTGCTGACATCCAGTCCTGCACCCCATATTACCCCCTCGACCAGCGCCCGGTACAGGTCTGCCTCATGCACAAAACCACCCCTTGCCGTATTGATCAAAATAGCATTGCGCTTCATTTTACGGAACACATCTGCCCCGAACAGATCCTTTGAGGCCTCTGTATAATTGGCATGAAGACTTAACACATCAGACCGCTCCAGTAATGCCTCAAAAGAAACATAGGTAGCATCCAGCTCCCCTTCCAGTTCCGGCTTAGGGCTCCTGTTGTGATAAATGATCTTCATATCAAAGGCAGCTTTACATTTCCGCGCCATCTCGAAACCGATTCTTCCCAGGCCAAAGATCCCTAAAGTCTTACCATATAACTCCTGGCCCAGGTGTGCTGTAGGGTTAAACTGCTGCGGCCAGTTGCCGGTCTTCACCCGTTCAAAATTAAAAGCAGCCAGCCTCGCCACCGATTGCATCAGTAAAAAAGCCACATCAGAGGTCGCTCTACTCAATACATCCGGGGTATTGCTGACCGGGATGTTGCGTTGGGTAGCTGCAGCAATATCTACCTGGTCATAGCCTACAGAAAAAAGGGCGATGGCTTTTACCTTAGGGCATTGTTCAAAAAATGCTGCATCAAAGCCTTTAGCCGCCAGGCCTACTACAACATCTGCTTGTTGACAATAGTTGATCCAGTCTGCCCTGGACAAGGCTTCCTGCTCCGGCAATAAAATCTCTAATTGTGCCTTTCTTAATAATTCCATGCCTGCTTCCGGCAATGCCTGATTCAAAAAAACTTTCATAAATGATAACTTATGGCTTGGCTGTTATTTCTAGCCTACTTTTTTCAATTTATAATCTGTAGGACTTAAGTTCCTTAATTTTTTAAAATAATTGGTCAGGTGACTTTCGTCTGTAAAGCCAAATTCATAAGCGATTTGCTTCATCGTCATCTGCCCTGAGTCTATACGCTTTTCAATCAATTTCAATTTATAGTCATTCACATAATCCCGGTAAGACATATCAAAATTGCGCTTGAAATAAGCACTGAAATAATTGCCGGCAATATTAAAATGCCTGGCGATAGACTGTACCCTGATCCGTTCCGGCTCATAAATGTACTGGTGGATATAGGAAAGCAGGTCCTCTTTCACCTGGTCTTTCCACTCCAGCCGCACGCCGAGTAAGGAAGAAGCCTCTTTGATCATACCAAATATGGATAAGATCTGGAAAAACACGATAGGAGAATTGGACACATCATGCATACAGTTATAGCCGATAATATTCTCCACCGTTTTCCTCAGGATCGTTCTGCAGGGTTCTGTAAACACCAGCTTAAGCTCTTTTAATATAGGATTGCGCATAATCTCTGTGGGAGAAGTATTTACAAGCATATCCGGGGACAAGTGTTTATTGGCACTGAAATAGCCATCGTTGAATTTGATGAAGCAGAACCGCGAGCAATGTTTCACTTCAAAATAATGCTCATCATCCGGGGCTATCAGGAACAGGTCCCCGGCCCTGTAAGGCATGATCAGTTGATTCAGGTGGTGCAAACCGGAACCCTTAACGATATAGATCAGTTCGTAATAAGTATGGCTGTGTTTGGGTAAAGGATAAGTTTCGGCATCCATGATCTCGATGACCAATGGCTCGAACTGCGCTTTCTTCATCTACCAAATGTACAACAGAATCTATGTTTATTACAAGTTAAAAATTACCAACAATACCGACATTTGTAAGAATTAATAAAATTCAAAACTGATGCAATATATACAGTTGAATGATGGGAATCGTGTGCCTATGCTTGGTTTCGGTACTTATAAAGCTACCGCTGAAGCAGGCACCCGGTCGGTGATCGATGCATTAAATAATGGTTACCGGCTGATAGATACAGCGGCTAAATATGAAAATGAAGCTGCGGTAGGGAAAGCGATCAGGGAAAGTGGCGTAGCGCGTGCATCCATTTATGTGACCACAAAACTATGGCGTGAAAACATGGGCTATGAACAGACCCTTCAAGCCTTCGACCATTCCCTGCAGCAACTGGGCCTGGATTATATAGATCGCTACCTGATCCACTGGCCGGCTAATGAAAAAAATTACGGCACGCAATGGCAACAGGCCAATGCCGATGCCTGGCGTGCTATGGAAACCCTGCAGGCAGCAGGGAAAATAAGGTCTATTGGCCTAAGTAATTTCTGGCAGGAGCACCTGGAAGCTTTGCTGGAAACAGCAAATGTAATACCTGCAGTTAACCAGATCGAATTTCACCCGGGATACTGGCAACCCGGGCTTGCGGCCTATTGTAAGGCCATGGGCATTGTGATAGAGTCTTGGTCGCCCCTCGCAAGAGGTAAGGTATTTGGTAATGAAGTCCTGGAAGATATAGCCCGGGCACATCAAAAGAATGTAGCCCAGGTCTGTCTACGCTGGGTATTGCAGCATGATGCCATTGTCATTCCCAAATCGACCACAAGTGAAAGAATTAAATCCAACCTGGAAGTATTCGACTTTGAATTATCTGCCGGGGAAATGACCCGTATCAATGAACTGCCGGAAATGGGCTTCAGCGGTGAATTACCCAATGAATGGCCGGATAAAGTGTAATCCATGCCACACCAACAAAAATCTAAAATTGAAGCGCATGCAAACCGAAAAAACAGGCTTTATAGGCTTAGGTAATATGGGCCACCCGATGGCCAAGAACCTGGAAGCAGCAGGATTTCCCCTGTTTGTCTACAACCGCACTAAAGAGAAGGCAGATGATTTCAGGGAAAGATCCACCGTCTGCAACAGTATCAGTGAACTGGTAGCCCAATGTGATGTTATATTTACTATGCTCACCAATGATGAGGCCGCAGAACAGGTGTACCGGGAGATACGCTCATCAGCAGAGCTCTCCGGCAAATTGTTTGTAGACATGAGCACCATCTCCCCTTCTGCCAGCGGACGTATCTGTGAAGCCCTCCGGGATCAAGGGGCGGGCTTCCTGGATGCACCGGTTGCCGGGAGCACCCAGCCTGCGACTGAAGGCACTTTGCTATTTATGGTAGGTGGTGAAGATGCATCCGTGCAAAGAGCTAGGCCTTATTTGCAAAAAATGGGAAAGCTGATCAAGCACCTGGGTGCAAACGGGAAAGGCCTTTCGGCAAAACTTGCCATCAACTATTTTTTATCGGCCTTGTACCAGGGCCTCGCAGAGACGGTCCTCTTCGCCGATCAACTGGGCATCGCAAGAGAAGATATGCTCGAACTGATCAATAACAGCGCGGCTGGCAGCGGTGCCACAAAAGTAAAAACACCCTTATTGATCCAGGGTAGCTATCCGCCGGCATTTGCCCTGGAACTAATGCTGAAAGATATCCTCCTGGCTAAAGATGCCGGGGCCGATTTTCCCCTAAGCTCTGTGCTCATGGAGACTTATACCAATGCTGCTCAAAAAGGAGCAGCTAAAGATGATGTCATCGGTATCATTAACTTTTTAAAACAGGAATAAAAACAGCCCGTATGAAGCAATTATTAAGCCTGATCTTATGCTTGTCCTTACTCAGTACCTATTCCTGCCAGGGACAGGTCAGCAGCAAGGCAGGAGCAAGCATAGCCGCCACAAATGAACCACACAAAAGCGACACTTTAGTCTATAAAATAAGGGCTACCCAAAGTGAACAGCCTGTACTGATCGTTTTAATGCATGGATATGGCGCTAATGAAGAAGACCTGTTTTCCCTGGCCTCCTATTTCCCGGAAAACTATATGGTTGTATCCCTGCGAGCACCTATGCCCCTGGGAAATGGCCGGTATCAATGGTTTAGTATCATGCAGCAAAATAATAGTAGCGCTGCCCAACAGGCCGAAGAACTTAGCCATAGTGAACAACTCCTTGTGGCCAGCATTGAATCTTTACAGGAAAAATACAAGATACCTGCAGAAAGGACTTTTGTAGGCGGCTTTAGCCAGGGAGGCATCATGAGCTACCAGGCGGGCCTGAACAAACCGGACAGGATCCAGGGCATCTTCGTGCTGAGCGGCAGAATGCTGCCTTATATAAAAGACAGCAAAGACAAAGCAGCTGCTTCATCCCTGAATATATGGATAGCCCATGGAACAGCAGACCAGGTAATACCTTTCCGGGAAGCCGCAGAGGCCGAAAACTGGTTGAAACAAAGAAATTATAAAGTCATCTTCAAAGAGTACAAAGGCCTCAGCCATTCCATCAACGGAGAAGAGATCAATGATGTGCTGCATTTCATAAAGGAGCATTCCGGAAAGCAATAATAAACAGCGCAAACCATTGACCTCTTTATTACAATAAAAATAACATACAAAAAGAAGCCGGGAAGCTAACTTTGTCGACATCAAATAAGCCGCACCATAAATTGATCATTATGAGAAGTTTCCTGATACTCGCTCCATTACTGCTATTTTCTATAATTATGCATGCACAAAAATTAAAACCCATAGTCTACCAGGATGGCAGCCAGAAGCTGCAGGGGATGATGACCGATAACGCAGCGAAGCATAAAGCCGCTGTCTTGATCTTGCCTGCCTGGAAAGGTATAGACAAGGAAGCGGAACAAGCAGCCCTGGACCTGGCCAAAGAAGGCTATGTAGCCTTTATTGCCGATATCTACGGGGAGGGAAATGTTCCTAAAGACAATACAGAGGCCTCCAGGATTGCCACGCAATATAAAACTGATTTCCTGGCTTACCAGCACAGGATCAGTATCGCTTTGGAAACTTTAAAAAAGCAGGGCGTTGATCCGCAGAAGATCGCTGTGATCGGCTATTGCTTTGGCGGCACCGGGGCACTGGAAGCTGCCCGTGCAGGACTGCCGGTACAAGGCGTGATCAGCATTCACGGTGGCCTGGCAAGACCGGGGGAACGCCCGGTAAAGGAGATCAAAACAAAAGTATTGGTAGAGCATCCTGCAGCGGATAAATCAGTATCGAAGGAGGATTATGAAAACTTCATGCTGGAAATGAATACGGCGAAAGCAGACTGGCAGATCATTACCTATGCTCATTGCGGGCATACATTTACCAACCCGGAATCTCCTGACTATAATGCGCTCATGGCTCAACGTGCCTGGGCACATACCTTACTTTTCTTAAAAGAATTATTAAAATAAAAACCGGTACGGCACTTTCGGCCTGTTTACAGGTCTATGAAAAAGCCCTGCCATAAATCAAGCATATACAAACAACAATGAGTACAGTTAAAGCTTACGGCAATCAATCGGCCACAGCACTTTTAGAAGCATTAAATATTGAGCGCAGGGCCCTGAATGCAGATGATGTCAATATCGAGATCCTGTACTGCGGTGTTTGCCACAGTGATATCCATACGGCCCGCAGCGAATGGGGACCGGCTAAATACCCGGTAGTGCCCGGCCACGAGATCATCGGGAGAGTAATAAGTACCGGGGATGCGGTGAGCAGGTTCAACGTGGGCGACATCGTAGGGGTCGGCTGTATGGTAGATTCCTGCCAGCACTGCAGCTCCTGTGAAGATGACCTGGAGCAATATTGCGAGAATGGCTTTACCGGGACTTATGGCAGTGCAGACAAGCACCTGGGCGGTCATACGTTTGGTGGCTATGCGGAACAGATCGTGGTCCGCGAAAAATTTGTATTGAACATTCCTGGAAATTTAGAGATCGCTAAAGTAGCTCCTTTACTATGTGCCGGTATCACTACCTGGTCGCCTTTGAAGCACTGGAACGTAAAAGCCGGGGATAAGGTAGGCATTATCGGGCTTGGCGGACTAGGCCATATGGGGATCAAGTTTGCCCATGCCATGGGTGCAACAGTGGTGATGATCACTACATCTGCAGCTAAGGGGAATGATGCACGCTTACTCGGCGCTGATGAGGTGCTGATCTCCACAGATGAAAGCCAGATGGACCAGCATAAGAATTCATTTGACTTTTTATTGAACACCATACCGGTGGGCCATGATGTGGACCCTTACCTTAATTTATTGAAAAGGGATAAGACCATGGTAATGGTAGGTGCGATAGAGCCTTTAACCAATATCAACTCCGGTGTACTGGTGCGCAAGCGCCGTAATATTGCCGGCTCGCTGATTGGCGGTATTAAAGAAACCCAGGAGATGCTGGACTTTTGCGGGGAGCATAATGTATTGCCGGAAGTAGAAATGATCAATATGCAGGAGATCAATGAAGCCTGGAACAGGGTGGTGAAAGCAGATATAAAATATCGTTTCGTTATTGATATGGCGAGTTTGAAATAATCAACATTCAGGTATTTTCCTGTATGTTAAAAAGGTGTTTTGCTGAAGCAAGACACCTTTTTTCTTTGTTCGTCCGTTCATAAATCCCGGACATAAAAAAGCCTCCAATTGCTTGGAGGCTTTTCTATATATAATCTAATCTTTTGGATTATCTTATTTAACGATCTCAGTAACCTGACCAGCACCTACTGTACGGCCACCTTCACGAATCGCAAATTTCAAACCTTTTTCCATTGCGATAGGAGCGATCAATTTAACGAACAAGTTAACGTTATCGCCAGGCATTACCATTTCAGTACCTTCTGGTAACATACACTCACCAGTGATGTCAGTAGTACGGAAATAGAACTGAGGACGGTATTTGTTAAAGAATGGAGTGTGACGTCCGCCTTCTTCTTTAGACAATACATAAACCTCACCTTTAAATTCAGTGTGCGGAGTGATAGATTTTGGAGCACAGATTACCATACCACGACGGATATCTTTCTTATCGATACCACGTAATAAGATACCAGCGTTGTCACCAGCTTCACCACGATCCAATAATTTTTTGAACATTTCCACACCAGTACAAGTAGAAGTCAATGGAGAATCATTGAAACCAACGATTTCAACGTTATCACCTACATTGATCACACCACGCTCGATACGACCAGTAGCAACTGTACCACGACCAGTGATCGTAAATACATCTTCTACAGACATCAGGAACGCTTGGTCAACAGCACGAGGAGGTAATGGAATCCACTCATCTACAGCAGCCATTAATTCTTCGATTTGAGCTACACCAGCAGCTTCACCGTTCAAACCAGACAATGCAGAACCTTTGATGATCGGAGAGTTATCTCCATCATAGTCATATTTAGATAATAATTCTCTAACTTCTAATTCTACTAATTCTAAGATTTCAGGATCGTCAACTAAGTCAACTTTGTTCATGAAAACTACGATACGAGGTACACCTACCTGACGAGCCAAAAGGATGTGCTCTTTAGTTTGAGGCATCGGACCATCAGTAGCAGCTACTACCAGGATCGCACCGTCCATCTGAGCAGCACCAGTGATCATGTTTTTTACATAATCGGCGTGACCCGGACAGTCAACGTGTGCATAGTGACGATTTGCAGTTTGATACTCCACGTGAGCAGTGTTGATCGTGATACCACGCTCTCTCTCCTCTGGAGCTCCGTCAATTTCATCATAACCTTTCTTAGCAGCCATACCTTTGTCAGCTAATACTGAAGTAATAGCGGCTGTTAAAGTTGTTTTTCCGTGGTCAACGTGACCAATTGTACCAATGTTTACGTGGGGTTTCTCCCTGCTAAAGGTCTCTTTTGCCATTGTTATTTTTTTTAAAGAGTTGTTTTAAACTAAAAATTTTTATTGCTTTTTTCAAAACAGATTGCAAATGTACGTATATTATTTTAATTTGTACAAAAAAAATTGCAGACAAAACGTTTGCAATCCGTATATTTCTCTAACAATAACATTTCGCCAACAGTTACGCTGACGAAATTACTCATTAAAGACTTTTGGAGCTGTTGAGCAGGATTGAACTGCCGACCTCTTCCTTACCAAGGAAGTGCTCTACCACTGAGCTACAACAGCTGATAATTACATGATTAAAAAACAATAGCCAATCAGCGGAACCGATTAGCTATAATTTACTTTTAAGAGCGGGAGACGAGGCTCGAACCCGCGACCTACAGCTTGGAAGGCTGTCGCTCTACCAACTGAGCTACTCCCGCAGAAAAATATTTGCTTTTAAAAATGTGGGCAGGGAAGGATTCGAACCTCCGTACACTTGCGTGAGCAGATTTACAGTCTGCCGCCTTTAACCACTCGGCCACCTACCCTTTTTAAATCCTGAATTTCGCGTTATGAATTTTGAATTCCACAGGAAAATCAAAATCTAAAATTAAAAACTCAACATTAAAAAGTGAGCCGCTTGCCGGACTTGAACCAGCGACCTGCTGATTACAAATCAGCTGCTCTACCAACTGAGCTAAAGCGGCGCAAATATCTTTTAAAATAATAAAATTAAGAGCTTCTTTCCCTTTACCAGAACTACTTTCGTGCTGTTTGGGATTGCAAAGGTAGAAAAGAATTCTTTCTCGCCAAATTTTTTTTCATCTTTTTTCAAAAATTTTTTTTCGCAATATTTCATACCCTTCCAAAGGAAGCCATGAAGCCTGTTTAAACACAAGAATAGGATTGACCTGCACCCACAATATTTTTCTTATTTACACCCACAATTTTTGTTACTTTGTGGGCTAATTTTCATACTCAAAACACATTATGTTACCGATTACTTTATTTAGAAATGCGCAGGAAAAAGAACGCATTATCGCAGGATTAAAGAAGAAGCATGTCAAGAACCTTGAAATCGTTGATGAGATCATCGCATTGGACGAACAAAAAAGACAAGTACAGTCACAATCCGAATCGTTAACAGCGAGTATGAACCAGGCCTCCAAATCTATCGGTGCTTTAATGGCACAAGGAAAGAAGGAAGAAGCCGATATAGCCAAAAAAGAAGTGGCCGATAAGAAAGAAGCCGCAGCACAGATACAGCAGCAATTAGCCGCTCTTGAAAAGGAGCTGGAAGATAAGATCGTGAGCCTGCCCAACTTACCGCACAGCAGCGTTCCGGAAGGTAAAACCCCGGAAGAGAATGAAGTGGTGCGTAGCGGTGGTACGATGCCCGATCTTGCTGCAGAAGCGCTCCCCCACTGGGAACTGACCTCAAAATATGATATCATTGATTTTGAACTGGGCAATAAAGTGACCGGCAGCGGTTTCCCTTTCTACAAAGGCAAGGGCGCACGCTTCCAGAGAGGACTGGTACAGTATTTCCTGGATTTCAATACTGATGCAGGTTTCATGGAAGTGCAGCCCCCTTTAATGGTGAATGAAGCTTCTGCTTATGGCACAGGACAATTACCAGACAAGGAAGGCCAGATGTATCATGCTACAGAAGATAATTTTTACCTGATCCCGACTTCTGAAGTTCCGGTAACGAATATCTACCGGGATGAGATCCTTAAGGCCGAGCAATTGCCGGTTAGATTTACGGCATTCACACCTTGTTTCAGAAGAGAGGCGGGAAGTTATGGTAAAGACGTAAGAGGCCTGAACCGTTTACACCAGTTTGACAAAGTAGAGATCGTACAACTGGTAAAGCCGGAGACTTCTTATGAGGCTTTGGAAGGCATGGTCAACCACGTAGAAAAGCTGATCCAGTCCCTGGGATTGCCTTACCGTATCTTAAGACTGTGTGGCGGCGATATGAGCTTTACTTCTGCATTGACCTATGATTTCGAGGTGTACAGTGCGGCGCAAAAACGCTGGCTGGAAGTGAGCTCTGTATCTAACTTTGAAAACTACCAGACCAACAGGATGAAGATCCGCTACCGTAATGAAGAAGGTAAAGTGGAACTGGTACACTCTCTGAACGGAAGCTCACTGGCCTTGCCTAGAATTATGGCCTGCCTGATTGAGAACAACCAGACTGCTGAAGGGATTAAATTGCCTGAGGTGCTCCGTAAATATATCCCATTTGAATACATCAACTAAAATCAATTTTTTATGATCCAACGCATTCAATCTATATGGCTTTTACTGGCAGCTATCATTATGTCTGCCCTGTTCTACACCAGTGTTTACTCCGTAGCCGTGCCTTCAGCGGCAGATATGCCGGCAAAGATGGTTTATGACTATACCTCGGTGGTCTCGATCAAGAATAATTTTTTAGCATTAGGACTTGCAGCCGCCAGTACAGGGCTGAGCCTGGTGACGATCTTCCTGTTTAAGAAAAGAAAACAACAGATCAGCCTTACCTGGCTCAACATCCTGTTTTGTATTGCGCTGGTGTTCTGGCTGTATATGGGATTGAATAAGTTCTGGAGCAATTACCCGGAAAATGGCGGTAATATCTCTGTAGGTTTGTTCCTGCCCGTGCTTACGGTATTCTTCCTGTTACTGGCCTTAAGAGGCATCCGTAAGGATGAAAAACTGATCAAATCCCTGGACAGGTTACGATAAAAAACAAGGCACAGCAATGTGTCTTCATAAAATGAAAGCAGGCTTTGAGCGATCCTCAAAGCCTGCTTTTTTATTGCCTGTCAACAGGTATTATAACTGTACTTTTTTATAGGAAACAGTATCTGTGAGTGCACCGATGAAGGCTTCTATATTTTTCTTTTCCTGTTCTGTAAGATGTAGCAGATCCCCGGGAAGTGTCTGGTGCTCCAGTTCAAAGCCCAGGCCCTGACCACCGCCACGGTTGTAGAAATCGATCAGTTCCCTTAAGGTCTTCAAAGCACCGTTATGCATATAAGGTGCTGTGACCGCTGCATTCCTTACGGTTGCGGTCTTAAAGGAGTACAAATGATGGGGCATACCGTACACCTGGAATTTACCGGGATCGGTATCCATTTTCGGGTTAAGGGTATCATTACTCTGAGGCACGCCCAATACTTCGCTTTCCATTTTCTCATAGTAAGGGGGTGCTGCACCCGTAAAGGTGGGCATAAAGTGGCAGGTACCACATTTTGCCTTGCCCATAAAGAGGTTAAAACCATTGATCTGCTCAGCCGTCATAGCCGTCTGCTCGCCCTGCATATAGCGGTCAAAGGCGCTATTAAAACCACTGAGCGTGCGCACATATGCTGCCAGGGCCTTTTTCACCTCATCAGCAGCCGGTTTCTTCCCGGCGAATGCTGCTTTGTAGGCTTTCATGAACACTTTATCTTTAGCCAGCGAGGCCCGGATCTGCTCAAACCTGCCTCCCATCTCTTCGGGGTTAGCGATCACATCATGGATCTGGTCTTCCAGGAAGGTGATCCTGCTATCGGAGAACTGAACGGGCTGGTAAGCTGCATTGATGAGGCTGGGCGTGTTACGCATCAGCTTCTTTCCGCCCACCAGGCTTTCGTTCAGGGCCAGGCCATCGGTAAATGCTTTGGAAGGGATATGACAGGTAGCACAGCTCCTGTTATTCGCTACAGACAAGCGCTTGTCTTCAAATAATATTTTTCCCAAAGCGGCCAGCTCTTTATTATTCAATTCAGCACCTGCCGGTGCATAAAAGGAAAGGTCTATAGCTCCCGGGCTGAACAGATGCGGAATATTGGCCGGGATAGCCCTGTTAGGCGCTTGTATAAAGGGGATCTTATGCTCCAGCTGGTAATCATACACCAAGACGGAAAGTGGGTTAATATAGCCTGCTATAAACTTTGCCCGGTCAAAACCATCAAAGTCGTCCTGGTGCATTTGTACATAATCTAAAGCAGCGGCTGTAGCGGCCTGCATGTTCCCGGACTGAGGGAAATAGTTAAGGACCTGCTGCGTCGCGGCCAGGCTTACCACAGCCTCAGGTAAACTGTTCAAGGCTACGGGTGCATCAAAGCCACTGATACCTTTAGTGATCAGGCGGTATAAGTTCAGCTTTAAAGCATCCAGGATATTGGCCTCACTAAATTCTATGTTTGCGCCCAGCACTCTGGCCCGGTTACAGGCAAAGGCAAGGCCGTCTATTTCCATCTTAGCGGCCTGCCTATCAAAAGGCTCTTCTGCATACACGACTTCTTCCAGTAC
The DNA here is from genome assembly GCA_001897525.1 of Bacteroidetes bacterium 43-16. Lineage (GTDB taxonomy): Bacteria > Bacteroidota > Bacteroidia > Chitinophagales > Chitinophagaceae > Edaphocola. The sequence continues at coordinate 228,848 of MKTB01000015.1, forward strand.
CTGGAATCCGGTAGGCAGTATAGGCTCTTCGGGCAGGGAAGGTTCACTCTCCACCAGGTTGGCCCCATTGATCTTTATGGCCGATTCGGGCAAATGGTATTCTACAAAGGCTTCTATGCGTTTATAATAAATCCTTGCTTGTATAAAATCTTCCTGCAGACTTTCCTGCATGGCACCATCAGCCAGGTGCTGCTTCATGTGCAGTACGGCCGTATTCAGGCTATCTGCATTTAAACGGTAAAAACGGGCGACCTTTGCTTCAATTTCACTTTTCTTAACAGCACTCATCCCTGCTGCCAGCGACAGCACAGCTGCTAGGATCAGCAATACTTTAGTCTTTAATTTATGCTTCATTACTTGGTTTTAGAAAACAATATTGGTATTGGGTAAGGCCTTTTTCAAGGCGCTTATTTCTGCGGCACTGATGGGATTGCCCACGAGGACCAGGTTGCGCAAATGGCTCATCTTATAGATAGATCCGGGCAGCTTTTCAATCTGGTTATAACTCAGGTAAAGAGATTCCAGCTCTTTTAAGATACTGATACTTTCCGGCAATGTTTTTAAGCGGTTATTGGTGACAATAATGGACTTAAGGCTTTTCAATTTTCCAATGTTAGCGGGCAGTTGCTCGATCTCATTATTGGCCAGTGCCAGTCTTTTCAACTTGCTCATCCGGACCATTTCTTCCGGGATGGCCTTCAGTTTGTTGAAAGACAGGTCCATTTCCTCTAATCCCCTGAGTTTGCCTATTTCTTTGGGTAAGACCAGCAGCCCGTTATGGTTGAGGTCCAGGATCCGGAGCTGTTTCAGCTTGCCGACACCGGGATTCAGGGAAGAAAAATTATTCCAGGAAAGGTCCAGTGTATTCAGGTTTTTCAGCTTAAACATACCCAATGGCAGGTCGGAAAGGCTGTTATTATCCAATTGGATAAAACGCAGCGCCAGCCAGCCTTCTATGCTTTCCGGCAAGCCTTTCAAATGGTTTTCGCTTAAGATCACCTGCTCCAGCTTGCTCAATGCCCCGATACTTGCCGGTAGCTCCCTTAAGCTGTTGCTTTTGAGGTCCAGGTAGGTGATGGCAGTCAGGGCACCTATCTTATCACTTACTTTTTCAATTTTGGCCACACGCATAGAAAGCTTTTGGGCACAGTCTTTATAGGCAAGGGCTTCCGGGATGGTCTTAAACACATGTGTTTTACAGTCTATCTTTACTTCCTGGGTAAATGCAGAATAGCCTTTCAATAAAAGAAAGGCTATTACTGCACTCATTTTGATGTTGAGTCTCATATTCAATTTTATTGCTTAACTATTTTGCTTTGCAGTATGCTTCCGTTCACGCGGATCACACTTTGATAAACACCTACAGGCAGATTACCCAGCTCTAATTCAAAGATATTAGCACCGGCTTTCACCATTCTTTCTTCTGTAAACAATAATTTACCGTCTACACTGTAAAGCATCAACTGGCCTTTGCTGTTCACTTTACTGTTCAGCTCAATCGTCACTTTACCGGAAGTAGGATTAGGATATACGCTTACTAAAGATAAATCGTTGATCCTGCCAATAGCCGTAGAAGTATCTACAGGAGGTATCGTGGTCGTATCTACAAAAGTGATACCTAAGAATTCTTTACGTGCGATCACTACAGCAGCTTCTTTATTGATTCTTACCGTATCTCCGTTAGCATCAATACCTACACCATTAGTTCCGTCCGGGTGCTGGAAGGAAACGAACATATACTTGTAATCAGGCGTGAAGGTCATACCGGTAGGCTCACAACCGGCAGGCGTTACGGCAAACAATTTAACGGCTGGATTGGTTTGTGTATGACAAGGAGGTACCATGTAAATGTGGTTACGGCCACCATCCTGGAGTACATAAAGATTACCTTTATCATCAAAAGTCAGGTTATCTACACCACCACCCCATTGCTCAGATACGATCGTGCTGTCTTCCAATTGATAGTTGTACACGGTTGCAGTGTTCCCCACAAAGATCTGTGCTTCGCTCACGACTAGACCATCATCCTGGAAACGGTACACACGGCTGGTAGCTTTTGAAGTAAAGTAGATCTTACCGTCTAATGGGCTGATCTCCACATCTTCAACGGCATTAAAGTTAGTTGCACCTACTGCCTGGGCATAAGTCCTTACGTTATTACAATCTTCAGGGGTAAAGTTCGGGATACCGATCCATTGACCTGTGGTTACAGAACCGATAGGACCATCCAGTTTCAGTACATATAAATTACCGGCGCTCATGTCCTCTTCGTTATGTGCTACATATTTCCAGATGTACCCGTAAGAGCTCTCATCTGCACCTTCGTAAACGGTTTTACGGTCTGATGATACCACACAGTTCTCGTGGCTCATCCGGCCCATTCCCCAGATCTTGTCCGGAGTACCATCGCCATCATAATCTTTGATCTTTGCCGTAACCGGGTCGATCTCTACCATCCAACCCACATCCTGGTAGCCATCACCATTTGCATCGGCAGTAGGTAAGGTCTCTTCAGAAGTAATGATGCTGTTCCACGGAGTTACGGTACCGGAACAGTTTCTTCCTGTACCCGCGATACCGCCAAAATCAACCGGTACGCTTTTCTCTACTTCCCAAAGGTGTGTAGAATCATTAAACTTGATATCCAGCATGGACACACCGGCCGCAGGCCAGCTGCCCAGCTCGTGGTTGATGGATAAATATCCTTTAGTGCTGCTGCTGTCTTTAGGTACATAACCGGTAAAGTCAAACAAACCTTTCATCAGACCATGTGCCGTATCGGTATACGGATCGCCTTCCATAGCTACGATCTGGTAAGTATGTGTAGCAGGGATGAGCAAGGTATCTTGCTGTACACCCGGCATTACAGAGCTGAATCTTGAAATATGCAGAGAGTCTAAACCTGCATCACATACCACCGGAGGTTTCGGTTGTATATAATCCAGTTTCAGCGCAAAGGAAAGGTCAGAACTGCTGAGATCGCACTGGTGTATTTCAACCGCGAATGTATTTTCTCCTAATTGCAGCGCGGATGCAGGAATGGTATGCAACCTGAAATCGTTTTCCGCAGAGGTATTGGAGCTGGCAAAGGTTGTGTAGGTGCTGGTAGCCGGCATATTATCCCTTACTACTTCTGTACCGTTCAGGTAAACCACAGCGCCGTCATCTCTTCTTAAGCTTAATCTTACTACCTGGTTTTGATTAGGCAGTGCAGTAAGGTTGAATTTAACCCTGAAATAAGTGGTCGTGTATTTTTGCTGACTGTTAGGTCCGAAGCCGACAACGGTAATTTCGTCGCCATCTCCGTAGCCCAGTTCTGCAGAGCCACTCACCCAGCTGCTGTCATTAAAAGCCGGAGTCACCCAGGCAGTTCCCTGGTCGGTGCCATTGTCGAGGTATTTCCAGACGGTGGCCTCCGGAACGATCGGGGTAATCAGGTTTTGGGCATTTGCATTGAGGCCCAATCCCATAAGCGCCAAAGCGCCTAACAAGGTAAATTTTTGTTGCATGATATGCTTTTAGGTTAATCCTGCAAAGCTGCCATTTGATTGTTAGCAAAATGTTACCGGACGGTGAACTTTAAATTACAATTCTATGACAAATGGATTTTATTTTATCTCATATCAAGGCACAAAAAAAGCCGGTCATCTGCAAAAGATAACCGGCTCTATCATTTAAAAGCTTCTTTTAAAGCTTTATTTCATCATCTGTATTACGATCCACGAAAGTGTATTTCGTGATCGGGTAATCGTTATTTGGTTTTGTTTTCAACCATACATTATGCTTGCGGTACCATTTCCACTGCAGGGAGCGGAACAGGCCTCCGTATTTAATGTAAGACTGCAACATGGGGTGACAAACCAAAGTAAGTTTCTTATGCCCCTGGTTGATCAGGTAATTCAGGTCTTTTTCTACTTCATCCGTGATCAATATGCTGGCCTCGATCTTGCCGGTACCTTTACAGGTAGGACAGACTTCTGTTGTGGTGATATTGATCTCCGGTCTCAGGCGCTGACGCGTGATCTGCATCAAACCGAATTTAGAGATCGGTAATACGGTATGGCGCGCCCGGTCATTTTTCATGAATTCAGACATAGCCTCCAGCAGCGTTTTCCGGTTGTCAGGATGCTTCAGATCGATAAAATCGACAATGATGATGCCACCAATATCTCTCAATCTCAGCTGGCGTGCAATCTCTTCGGCTGCTTCCAGGTTGGTCTTCAAAGCACTTTCTTCCTGGTTGCTGTCTGCAGCACGTGTACCACTGTTCACATCTATCACGTGCATCGCTTCTGTATGCTCGATGATGAGATAGGCACCGCTGTTCATATTTACAGTCTTACCGAAGGAGGCTTTCACCTGGCGGGTAATGCCGTAGTTATCAAATATCGGCTGGTTGTGGTTATAGAACTGGACGATATCTTCTTTTTCCGGGGCAATACGGGCAATGTAATCTTTGGTCTCGTTAACGATCCCTTTATCATTGACCACTACCTTGGAGAAGCTGTCGTTCAACAGATCCCGGAGGATAGAAGTTGTCTTGGCCTGCTCGCTCAGGATCCTTTGTGTAGGCACCGCACCTTTAAGATTGGTCTGGATATTGCTCCAGGTAGTTGCCAGGTCGGTAAGATCTGCATGCAGTTCTGCCGTATTTTTACCTTCTGCCGCCGTACGCACGATGACCCCGAAGTTTTTAGGCTTTATGCTTTCCACGATCTTCTGGAGGCGTTTACGCTCTTCAGCCGAATGGATCTTCCTGGAAACTGAAACAAAATTATTGAATGGGGTAAGTACCACAAATCTCCCCGGCAGCGAGAGCTCGCAACTCAACCTTGGACCTTTGGACGATATGGGTTCTTTCAGTATCTGAACCAGTATTTCCGGTTTGGGGTTAAAGACTTCTGTTATTTTTCCGGTCTTTAAGATCTCCGGTTCATTTTTAAAATTGCCGAAATCGAATCCGTTCGGATTAGTATCGAATCGGGCAGCTTGTGTAAATTTGATGAGTGAGCGCACATATGGGCTCAGATCGGTATAATGGAGAAATGCGTCTTTCTCGTAGCCAACATCTACAAATGCAGCATTAAGGCCCGGCATCAGTTTTTTAACTTTGCCAAGATATAAATCGCCTACGGCAAAAGCAGTATTGCTTTGCTCGTAATGTAATTCTACAAGTTTTTTATCTTCTAATAACGCTATTGCTACTCCGTTATCCGATGCTTCTATCACCATTTCCTTGTTCATGAGAAAATATGTTTTAAAGTACATCGACCCCGGGCGTTTTCACCTGCCGGGTTTCGGTTTTTTTGAACAGCAATAAACGGACACAGAGACAGGTTTCCAGGAGTAAAAAGGCCGGGAAGAAATGACTTCGTGCTGCTATTCAAAAAAGCAATGAATATTTATTCTGATAAAATATTTTACATAGGAATACAGATTACTTCATACCTCTGTACATCCCGTCTCTTTTACCCAACGGGTAAAAAGAGAATACAGATACCGGCATCAGAGGGCCGGCATCTGCATTCTTATATTTTGTGTCTAAATAAGTTTCAAGCTTAAGGCTTACTTATCTTTTCTTGCTTTTATGACGGTTTTTTCTCAAACGTTTTTTACGTTTGTGCGTCGCAATCTTATGACGTTTTCTTTTTTTACCACAAGGCATAATCTACAAATTTAATTAAGTTAATAATATATATATAGACAGAGTAAAGCACTCCTAACAATATACGGTGTTTTCAAATCTACTTCTTGAAGGTAGCAATATAAGCATCCATTTCTTTTGCAAAATCAGGATTCTTGATGATCTTTTTGGCCTGGTTAAACAGCTCAATGGCTTTTTCCGTATTGCCCATCTCTTTATAAGCTTCGCCCATAAAAAGATGTGTTTCAAAATTATCTTTATCTATAGCCAGGATGATCTTGCCTCTTTCGATCGCTTTATCAAACTGCCTGGATTGCAAAGCCATTTTACCCAAAGTTACCTGTGCCCTCAGATTTTTCGGGTTTTGTTCTGCAAAGTCTCTTAACTTAAAGACCCCGTTCATAACATCTCCCTGATCAATCATTGCAAGCGCCAGATCCAGAGTTGCGGTATCATTGGCCGGATTTATATTGATTACTTTATTCAAAGAAGCTACTTTCCCGTCTGCAAAAAGCTGGCGTACTGCAGGATCTTCCGAAGCCTTCATACCTTCCTCATACAAATGGGCGGCAAAGTTCATAATTTTTTCTGAATTTTCCAAATCTCCGGCTTTAGCAAAATAATTTGCTGCAATTCCCTTCTGCCCGATGGCCTGCCAGCGCTTGCCCAGCGACTCATAAGCCAGGAATTTTTCTTTAGGATCTGTAGCGGTAGTCGCCTTATGTTCGAAATTTTCGATCTCTGCTTTTACCTGCGGAGACAGTAATCGCTTCTTGACATCGGCCTGCAAAGAATCAAAACTTGCTGCTTTCACCATCATAGCACCTCCGGCCATAGGTCCGGCCGCAGGCTTGCTCTCCTGCTCGTGGTCGTGGTCATGACCCTCGCCCGGGGCATGATCGTGGCCGGCGTGTGCCTCCTGCTCTTTTCCCGGTTTAACGTTAGTGGTCGCCAGGTATATACCTATAGCGGCAGCCAAAGCAATGGCAATAGCGGTAATTTGTTTAGAATTCAAGACTTGGAAAATTTTTGCAAAGTTAATCAACTATTTGAGTCGAAAGGTTAAAGGCTGGACAAAAAAGCAGGCATCAACAGAATCCCTGGAAATTATCATATCCAGCCATTTGGGCCAGGTGCCGGTGAGCGGAGCGATCTCTTTTTAATGATTAATTATTAGTGGTTAATTATTAATGATAGTATCGGGGTGAAGTCATCTGCTTCCCTTTCTATCAAGAGTACCGGGTTCCGCTGTATTGCGCTCTTCATGACGGCTTTGCGGACCAGGCTTTAATCAATCGTAGCGATACACTTCAACTCAATCGCAATCGGTGTAGGCAAGGAATTGATCTCTACCGTAGTGCGGCAAGGTTGGTTGTCTTTGAAGTATTCAGCGTAAATACGGTTATAGGTGGCAAAATCGCGTTTCATATGTACCAGGAAAACGGTTACATCTACCAGTTTATCCCAGCTGCTGCCACTTTCTTCCAGGACGATGCGCACGTTATCAAACACATTGCGGCATTGCGCCTCGAAGTCAAAACTCAGGAAGTTACCGTTTTTATCCAGTTCCAGGCCGGGGATCTGGTTGTCCACCGTCCTTGGTCCTATACCGGAAAGAAATAATAGATTGCCCACTTTACGGGCATGCGGATAAAGGCCTACCGGGGCCGGAGCTTTATCGGTTGAAATTTTTTCTGACATAGGGCAAATATATTGAAAATATCAGTAACCGAAGGCTTTTGCCTGCTCTCTTAGCTGATAAAAATGCTTTACATTTGAAGGATGGAAAACACTACCGGCCTGATCGAAACTATGTATGTACTGGAGGGGCAAATTGCCCTGGAAGCGTATCACAGGAAACGCCTGGGCGAAGGGCTGAGCACCTATCACATAAAGCTGGATGCGGACAAGATATTCAGCGAGATCTATAAAGCCATTGAACGCCACCAGCAAGAAGGGCCGGAGCTGAAAGTGAGGTTTGAAATATTCCCCACGCCCACGGCCAGTTCCCTGCAGATCAAGGTATCAGCCTTCAGCAGAAAGGAGCTAAAGCCGGTAAAGCTTGGCTTTGCCCATGAACTCCGCATCAATGCCGCCTCATCCAATCATTTAAAAACGACGGACCGGGAAATCTATGACGAGGCCTTATGCCAGGCTGAGGAAAAGGGTATGGATGATATGATCTTGTGTAATGAACGCGGCGAAATCGCAGAAACGGGCATCTTCAATCTCTTGTGGCATGATGAGACCTTGCAACAGTGGTTCACCCCGGCCCTGTCCTCGGGCTGTGTTGCGGGTGTGCAGCGTGCCTACCTGCTGGACTCCGGCAAGCTGCAGGAGCGGATCTGTTTCCCGGAAGACCTGATTAAGGCTAAATCGATCATGGTCTGCAATGCGCTCAGAGGGGTTTTGAATGTTGCGGAGCTGGAGTATTAGAATAGTGAAGAGTGAATAGTGAAGAGTGAAGAGTGAAGAGTGAAATGGCTAATTGTTAATTGTTAATTGTGAATGGGTGGTAGGCGATGAGTGATTGTTAATGGTGAATGATAGTAGCAGGATGGAACCACTTCCTCACATAGCATTGAGGCTGCCCAACTTCATTTCATTGCGTACGCATTGCCATACAACCTAATCACGAAGCCGTCATGTCGACCGAGCGATAGCGAGTGGAGACATCTCTTTTTAATGGTTAATGGTTGATGGTAAAAAAAGAATAGAGAATAGAGAATAGTGAATAGTGAATAGTGAATAGAAAATAGTGAATAGAAAATAGTGAATAGAAAATAGTGAATAGAAAATAGTGAATAGAAAATAGTGAATAGAAAATAGTGAATAGTTGTCTGGGAGTAATTTGAGGGAGACATCTTGTCAACTCATAAAACACAGAAAAATCCAATCGGGAATGTGCTTAAAATAGATAAGGGCGGGCCATATGGCCCGCCCTTATCTTATTACAGGATGCTTTCCTTAATTTCTTAATTTAAGATCCATTTCCACGCGACGGTTTTTCGTTCTTCCGGCGGCGGTTTTATTATCGGCTACAGGCTCATCCTGGCCATGGCCTACAGCGGTCAGGCGGCTCATATCTATACCTTTACCTACAAAGTAAGCTTTCACGGCATCTGCTCTTTCCTGGGAAAGCACCATATTGCGCTCTGCCTTACCGGTATTATCGGTATGCCCGTCAATGCTCATGTCATAGTCTACATATTCATTCAGGATCGCTACGATCTCGTCCAGTAATTTGTAGGAGTTTTTCTTGATCAGGGCTTTACCGGTCTCAAACTGTATGGCGGTGGCAGCAAAGGCTAAACGTTTTTTCACTTCGGCCCTCACTTCAGGACATCCCTGGTTCTCCCTGGTTCCCGGTACTTTAGGACATTTATCCAGGTGATCAGGTATACCATCGTTATCAGAATCAGGACATCCCTCATTTGCACGCGGTCCGGCATGCTCAGGGCACTTATCTTCCCAGTCTGCTATACCATCTCCATCTGTATCGTTACAGCCCTGGAATTCGGCTTTACCTGGTATATCCGGGCACTTATCGTCCATATCTGCAATACCATCACCATCACGATCAGGACAACCTTTGGTCGCCACCGTTCCCGGAATATCCGGACACAGGTCTTCATTATCGGCAATACCATCCCCATCACGATCGGGACAACCCTGCGCACTGGCCACACCCGGCACATCAGGACATTTATCCAGGCTATCGACGATACCGTCTTTATCGGTATCCAGCGGCGGGCATCCTCGGTCTTCCCAGATCCCGGCTACACCGTTACATTTATCATATTTATTAGACACTTTATCGCCATCACTGTCTTTCAGCTTACGCTTCATGATAGGCACCATGGCACCAAAATACACATTCACGCCTTTGGCCTGGTTAGTGGCCATAAATGCCAGTGCATCATCTGTACCCAGGTACAAGCCTGCCACTCTTATACCAAGACCGGCTTTCAGGTTTTGGGTAAAGAAATTATAGGTGATCGGAAGCCCTACAGTCAATAACTTATTTTCGTACCTCGGAGTCAGTGTAAGCTGAGAAGCGGAAAAAGGCGCATAGCTTTCTGTACCGGGGATGAATCCCTGGATATAGGTGGCATTAGCATAGAATTTATCATTGATATTGTAGTCAGCGCCCAGCACGATGGAGGTAGGCAGCGCCACATGTTGCCTACCGGAACCTTCTTCGTAAGTATTATTAATACCCTGGCGAGTCAGGTAGTCTCTAAGCTTTGGAATATCGTTCTGGTATTCCCTGATGGTATCGTTGGACAAAACACCGGAGCCATTGACATTCAGGTTGGTCGTATTTTTATAGGTAATCCTGCCAAAGTCGGTCAGTGCTGCAGAAAATCTCCATCTGTAACGATTGACTTCGGGATTAATATTATCTGTCCTTCCGTTCATCTCATAGGTAATAGCGGATTTATTTTTCTTGATCTCGTAGGTAAAGCCCAGATCGGCCCCTACTCCTGAAGCAGAACCATCAAATAATGCTTTGGTCCTGTTGGAAAGATAATCCAGCAGGCTTTCTTCATTATCCAGGTCAGTTTTTTTGGCGCTGGTAGACCCGTTCATCCGGATAGAGCTGGCATTGATCGTACCCCTGTTGGTACCGGAAGGGTCCGGCCTATACTCTCCATCCAGCTGGATGATATTGGTGCCTGCGTAGCTGAAGCCACCCAGGTATTTGGCCGTAATACCAAAGGACAAGGCATTTTTATCATTTTCCCACAAAGTGGTGGCATAAGTCAATGCCAGTTCGCTCCAGCCATTCACATTCACCCTCATGTTATTAACATTAATATCGGTAACAGAGGAAGAATTATTGAACAATGTGCTGAAGAATTTTGAATCATAGCCACGGATACCTGCGGTAGTGCGGATGCGGTTGGTCAATGCAAAATGATGCTTATTGGCAAAGCTGGCGTAAATATTAAATACACTGACATCCAGGCCTCCTGCAAGGTCAAATTTATCTTTATTACCCCGGGTCAATATCTGGTCCATATCGGCGACACTAAGGCCTTTACCTGAGGTGAGATTATTGAAAATACCTTTAGAGTTAATGGTACCATAGCTTTGGTCCAGTCCTGCATTAAAAGAAACAATATCAATAGACCATTTTACTTTTGAATCTGCGATCAATGCCGGATTTAAATAGATAGATTTGGTAGGGAGATAATTGCCTGTAGCAACACCAAAAAGTCTCTGGGCATTTGCACCGGCCGTCAAGGCCAGGAATGCGGTAGTAATAAGTGTACATTTTCTTATCATAAAATCATAAATTTTGACCCAATACGAAGATACTATAAACAAAGACAATATGTTAATGTTTTCAATAAAAAAACAAATATGAATTGCGCAGTAGATTGGCATACAGACCACTAAACACCAATTATTCTATTCATTAAAAAATAAAACCATATAACAAGCCCTAAATTAGCCTTTAAAAAACAATGGCAAACTTAGGTTGGTAGTTAATTTTAATTAAATTTGCTACAAACATCAATACTAATATTATATGAGTGTGAAGGCAAAGATTCTTTTGGTTGAAGATGATGCATCTCTTGGATTCGTGGTAAAAGACAGTTTGGAAGACAGTGGATATGAAGTATTACTTTGCAATGACGGAGAAAGCGGCTGGCAGCAGTTTATGCGTAACAATGTTGATATTTGTTTGTTGGATGTAATGCTGCCCCGTAAAGATGGCATGACCCTGGCAACACAGATCCGTAAAAAAAATGAGAAAGTACCTATTCTTTTCCTGACCGCGAGGAATATGGATGAAGATAAGATAGCAGGCTTTAAGGCCGGGGGCGATGACTATATCGTTAAGCCCTTCAATATGGAAGAACTTATTTTGCGCCTGGAAGTGTTCCTCAAACGTACCCGCGAAGACCGGGTGATGGACGAGCAGATCGTTTTTGGTACGGATAGTTACTTTGACTACGATAATCTATTATTAGTCAACCAGAACAACCCGCTGCAGCTCACGCAAAAAGAGGCTGACCTGTTCCGCTACCTGATCCAGAATAAAAATGCGGTGCTTAAGCGCGAAGATATCCTGATCAATGTATGGGGAAAGGATGATTATTTCCTGGGGAGAAGTATGGATGTATTTATGACCAAGGTGAGAAAATACATTAAAGATATTAAAGGTTTGGAGTTACAAACTATTCATGGCGTTGGTTTTAAGCTGATTTTTGAACAATAAGTTTGGTACAAATTCAAAAGTACTATCTTTGTCCCCCCTTAAAATTAGAAATTTATGAGTAGTTGGTTCAAAAGAATATCAAAAAGTATTTCTACCGAAACCAAAGAAAAAAAGGAAGTACCGGATGGCCTTTGGCATAAATGTAGTTCCTGTAAAGAAACATACACGACTGATGCTTTAGCAGCCAACCTGTATGTATGCCCTAAATGTAATTTCCACAACAGGATTAATTCTAAAGAGTATTTCGACATCGTTTTTGATGAAGGACAATATGAAGAGCTCTTTGCCAATATCGTACCTAAAGATCACCTGGAGTTTGTAGATGTAAAACCCTACAAAAACAGGCTGGAAGCGGCCCAAAAGCAAACAGGCCTTAAGGATGCGATGACCGTGGGTTATGGTAAGATCAACGGCCAGCAACTGGTGATCGCCTGTATGAACTTCAATTTCATCGGCGGTTCTATGGGCTCTGTGGTAGGTGAAAAAATAGCCCGTGCTATTGATTATGCGATCAAGCATAAATCAGCATTTATGATCATCAGCAAATCTGGTGGTGCCCGGATGATGGAAAGTGCCTTCTCGCTGATGCAAATGGCTAAAACTTCTGCTAAGCTGAACCAGCTTGCAGATGCCAAGCTGCCTTATATTTCTTTCCTGACCGATCCTACTACCGGTGGCGTAACGGCTTCTTTTGCGATGCTGGGCGATATCAATATTGCAGAGCCTAATGCATTGATCGGCTTTGCCGGACCAAGGATCATTAAAGAAACGATCCGCAAAGACCTGCCTGCAGGTTTCCAGCGTTCAGAATTCCTGCTGGACCACGGCTTCCTGGACTTTATTGTGGACCGTAAAGAATTGAAAGCAAAACTGAGTGATGTCATTCAATGGTTCGGCACGAAATAAGCCGTTCCACTTTAATCATAAAAAAAATCCCGTCCCTGATATCAGGTACGGGATTTTTTTAGTTTAAAACAATGCTTTGGATGCTCTTGCTGTGCTTAAGCGTTCCATCTTTTATCAGCAAAACGCTCACTGATCACTAATTCTTTACTGCCTGCAGTATATTTATAGAATCCTTCTCCGGATTTAACACCATAGTATCCTGCCTGTACCATATTGGCCAGCAAAGTAGCCGGGGCATACTTTTGATTGCCAAAGCCCATATGTAATACGTTCATGATGGACAAACAAGTGTCCAGACCGATGAAGTCGGCCAGTTGTAAAGGACCCATAGGATGAGCCATACCCAGTTTCATGATCGTATCGATCTCTTCTACACCGGCAACACCTTCCTGTAAGCTGGTGATCGCTTCGTTGATCATCGGCATCAGGATACGGTTGGCGATAAAGCCAGGGTAATCATTAACTACGCAGGGTACTTTACCGATAAATGCAGTTAATTCATGAATTACTTTAGTTACTTCTTTGGTAGTAGCATAACCATTAATGATCTCTACCAGCTTCATTACCGGTACAGGGTTCATGAAGTGCATACCGATCACCTGTCCTGGTCTTGAAGTATGAGAACCGATACGTGTGATAGAGATAGAAGAGGTATTGGTAGCTAAAATGGCATGTGCCGGAGCTAAACGGTCAATATCTTTAAAAATACGCAGTTTAAGATCAATGCTTTCTGTAGCTGCTTCAATGATCAGGTCTGCATCCTGGATACCTTCTCCCAGATCTGTAAACGTAGTGATATTAGCTAAAGCTTTTTCTTTCTGCTCTTCGGTTAAAGCCCCTTTGCTCAGTTGACGGTCCATATTTTTGGTAATGTTACCTATGGCTTTGTCTAATGCGGCCTGGGCGATATCGATCATGTGCACTTTGAAGCCGTTTTGAGCAAACACGTGTACAATCCCGTTACCCATTGTACCTGCACCGATTACAGATACTGTTTTAATTTCATTAATACTATTGATAACTTTTATTCCATCCATAGTATCTTGTGTTAATACATCTGACATTTGAAAAATTTTAAAAAAACACACAAATATAACGTAATTAAGTGCAAACTATTACTTAAATACTTGTAAAGGCCCGGAGTTTACAGGTAATTTTGTATAGGCGGATGGCTTCTGGTATTTTATGTTTATCTTCGCGCCTTGCTTTAGCAATTAATTTAGACAAAGATTATATGCCGCAATCGCATTTAAAAGTGGAGCAATTCACAAATAATAAGTTCCTGAGGGCTTGCTCAAAAATTATTTCCATCGTTTGCCACCCGGTATTCATGCCCGTAGTCATGGCTTATGTGCTGTTCTTGATCAACAGGACCAGTTTCGGAGGGGTGGCTCCTGCCAAAATGTATGAATGGCTGGGTATCCTGGCACTCAATACGATCTTCTTTCCGCTGGTCACCGTATTCCTGTTAAAGAGATTGAATTTTATTGAAAGCATTTACCTGCATACCTCTAAAGACCGCATCATTCCGCTGATCGCCACCATGACCTTTTATTTCTGGGCCTATATGGTGTTCAAGAATTTCAAACCGCCGACCGTAAGCCCACTGATCCTGAAGATCTTCCTTTTGGGTAATTTCTGGGGTATCATCTGTGTGTTTATGGTCAATATTTTCAAAAAAGTAAGTATGCATACTGCCGGGGCCGGTAGTATGATCGGTATATTGATCGTGATGATGATCACCAGCAGGGTGGATATTTTTGGGGCGCTGATGATCTCGCTGTTAATTGCCGGGCTTATCGGTACCTCCAGACTGGTCTTAAGGGCACACACTCGCGGGGAGATCGGCCTGGGCTATATCCTGGGTATCGTGTCGCAACTGGGCGCTTATCTCTACCTCACCCGGTTGATCAATATATTTGACTAAGAAATAGCCTGGAAACGATACAACCTATAAGGTTTTTGAAACCTTATAGATTTTGCTGTACGGCTAAGAGATGTCTCCGGCCGAATACCGCAAACAATTTTTTTTATACAGCCGCATTTCCCTGTAAGATCAGTTGCTGATTAATGAAGCCTGCAGCAGCTTCCAGCACCAGTTCCGGCGCTTCTTTATGCGGTGTATGCCCGATACCGGGCAGTATAAATGATACCGCAATACCCGGAGGTTTGTTGATGGTCTGTGTTACCTGTGCTAAGGAACCATACTCATCTTTTGCTCCCTGGATGAATAAAAGCGGGGATTGCATCTTCACCAGCAGCTGTTCCACATTCCATTCCCGGTAATCGTCCCGGGTCCAGGTGAGGGTCCAGGCCTTGAACAGGGTATCTACCTTATCGCCATGGTATTTCTTCAATCGCTCGCCGAGATTAGTGTTGGTGTAGGCCAGCATTGCTGCGCGTACGCCCTCAAGGGTAACGGGCTCTACAAATATATGTGCGGCCTCGACTATGGTGAGGCATACGTGCTCCGGAAAGAGGCTGGCCATCAATAAGGCAATAGTTCCGCCATCGCTGTGCCCGAAGAGGATGGGCTGCCCTACCCCGAAATGGGCCAGCAGCTCATTCAGTTGAATAGCTTCCAGTTCCATATAATTCACCGGCCTCACATAACCTGCCATAGGCTCAGATAATCCGTAGCCCAGCCGGTCATACACCAGGATATTGCATTGTGTGGCCTTTGCCAGTTGCTCCGGGAAGTCGCGCCATAACTGTACGCAGCCCAGTGAATCATGCAGGAATACTAAGGTCGGACGGCCTTCAAAAAGCTGGTGTTGCTCCACGTACATTCCTTTAAAATGGCTCTTTGTTATCATCTGAATTTATAAGGGGATCTGGGTCCTTGTCTTCACCAGGTCCATAGCCACAAAAGTTTTAAAGTTTTTAATATTGGGATTGCTGAAGAAGATATCCCGGGTCAGCAATTCATATTCCTGCATAGAGGCTACTAAAAGTATCAATACAAAGTCGGTCTGCCCGGTTACGTAATAGCATTGCTGCACTGCCGGGCAGTTTTTGAAGACTGCTTTTGTTTCTTCCACATCTTTGATCTTTTCCCGTTCCATACTTACTTCTACGATAATCGTCAGCAGATTACCTAGATGCTCCCGGTTAAGAATGGCCACATTATCGACGATATAGCCGAGTTGGGTCATCCGCTTGATGCGCCTTTGTACCGCCGCTGCAGACAGGCCTATATGCTCACCGATATCCCTTTGTGGCTGGTAGTTATCGGCCTGCAGGATGCGTAAAATTGAAATATCGAAACTATCCAGTGCTTCCATAGGGTGAAAATGAAACAAAATTGCAAAAACAGCTCCAAAATTAAGGAAATATTGCAGCCTTGCCGCGCTAGCTTTGCAAAATATATACTTGTAATTTCATGAATTTTCCGGAACAAACTGCAGGCGGGCAAAGCAACAGGGCAAAAGGTATTTTTTATGCGGTAGTGGCCGCTACGCTCTGGGGCGTATCCGGCACTTTCGGTCAATACATTTTCCAGGAAAAACAGGTAAATGTAGAATGGATGATCACGGTGAGGATGTTGTGCTCCGGCATTGTTTTACTGCTGCTCGGCCTGGCCCGTAACCGGAAAGAGGTATTATCGGTCTGGAGCAATAAAAAAGATGCACGGCAGCTGTTTATTTTCAGCATTACGGGTATGCTGGCGGTACAGTACACTTACTTTGCGGCCATCAAGCATTCCAATGCGGCTACCGCAACTATTTTACAGTATGCCGGACCTGTATTGATCGCGGTTTACCTGGCCTTAAAGCAAAAGCGCCTGCCCAAATTACCCGAAATCATTGCGATCTTACTAGCTGTAGCCGGCACTTTACTTTTAGTGACACATGCTGATTTCACACAGTTAAACATTACCCCTACGGCCCTGCTATTCGGCATTGCTTCTGCGGTAGCCCTGGCTATCTATACCTTACAGCCGGTGAGCCTCTTAAATAAGTATAATTCTACCGTAGTCATTGGCTGGGGTATGCTGCTGGGCGGCCTGGTCTTTTCATTCATCAAAGCGCCCTGGGAGATAGAGGGTATCTGGGACAGGTCTACCTTAATATCGGTCCTATTCATTATCCTCTTCGGCACTTTAACGGCTTTCTATACTTACCTCACTGCGGTCAAGTTGATCGGTGGACAAAAGACGAGCCTGCTCGCCTCTGCAGAACCTTTATCGGCTACCATCATCGCTGTGTTATGGCTGCAAACACCCTTCAACTGGATCGACTACCTGGGTAGTCTTTGTATTATCTCCACGATCTTCCTCCTGAGCTACAAACCGAAACCCAAAACAATCCCCTTAGCGGAATAATTCCTGGGCATCAAACCGGGATGACTTCAGCTATAAACGTGGATCAGTATTTCTGGTGTAAACCGATACGGTTGCCTTCACTATCTTCGATCTCTGCCACTTTTACGCGAATGGAGTCATGGCTGGTGACCGGGTACAGGAGCTTTGCGCCTGCTGCTATGGCTCTTGCTACCGACTGTTTTATATCATTGGTAAAAAGGTAAAGCAATACGCCCTGGGTTGTTGGAACATAGGTGTCACCTTTTGCCAGGGCACCGCTAATACCGCTTGCCTGCACGTCAAAGGGCAGGTAGGCCATATCTATCCCGTCAAACTGCTCCTGTTCAAAGCGGAAAGCAAAGACTTCTTCATAAAAAACCATGGCCCGGTGCATATCTGTCACCGGGATCTCGAAATAAACGGCCGGATTACTCATCCTATATTTATTGAACGGGTGTACAGATCTCGATCAGGAAACCGTCTATATCCCTGACATAAGCCACGGTCTGACCCCAGGGTTTTACTTTAGGCTCACTGATCAATGTTGCGCCATATTCCAGGGCTTGCGCTACAGTAGCGGCAACATCAGCTGTAGCAAAGGCCAGTTCTATCCCAAAAGGTTTATGCGCCGGATCGCTGACCTGGAAACCGTCTTCCAGGTTTTGCTGTCCTAATGTGAGTGCTGCAAAGGCCAGGCTGGTCGTACCGCTGATTAATTCACCATAGTCATTTTCTGGCGAGATAAATTTCTGCTGAAAGCCAAAGGCCTGTTCGTAAAAACGGATGCTGGCGGCAACATCACGGACATATAAAATGGTATAAGCAAACTGTATCATCGTTCTTCTGTTTTATGTAGATAGTGCAAATGTAGTAAAGGATAGGCTTTTCCCATGCCATCGCGCTCCGATCTGCCCGTTTGCACATAACCCCTTGCCCGGTAAAATTCAAGCGCCTGCTGGTTTTGCTCATTGACATCCACTTTATAGACCTGCAATACATCAAGTACATAAGCAATGGCTATTTTACCTATGCCCTTTCCTCTTGAGGCATCTTCCACAAACAGCATTTCCAGGTTATCTTCCGATGTTCCGAAAAAGGCCTGCAGCGTACCGTTTTCATCGGTTACCACAAAGGCATCCAGATGGGGTAAAAATTCTTCCGGGATGAGCACCTGGAACAAATCAAAGTCTGAGGGTGCCAGGAAGTCATGAGTGGCCTTTACTGCAGAGGCCCAGATCTCCATAATACGCGGATAATCGCCTGCTCCTGCCGGCCGGATCGTGTAGTTCATTTAATGAGATTATTTATGTTCTGGATGTACCTGCAAATGAATGAAGTATAAAAAACCTATAAGGTTTTAAAAACCTTATAGGTTTAACAGGATTATTTACTCACTTCGTTCAACAACTCGATATCAGCCTGCTCCAGTTGCAAGGCCGGGGCATCTAAAAGTGTCTTCAACTGGGCTTCATTAGTAGCGCTTACTATGGGTGCTGTGATCAAAGGATGGGCCAGCAACCAGGCCAGGGCTACGGTAGCTACCTGTGTATTATGTTTTGCCGCTACCTGGTCCAGGGCCTTCAGTACTGAAATGCCTTTTTCATTGAGGTATTTGGCCGCACCTGCTCCCCTCGGGCTTTTGGCAAAATCGGCTTCTGTGCGGTATTTACCGGTCAGGAAGCCCGCGGCCAGGGACCAGTAAGGGAACACACTTAAGTCATACTGTGCTACCAGGGGGGCATAGTCGTTTTCAAAGGTGCTCCTTTCTACTAAATTGTAATGTGGCTGCAGGGCAACATACTTTGCAAAGTTATTGGCCTCGGCTACATCAAAAGATTCCTGCAGCCTTTCCGGGCTCAGGTTGGAAGCCGCTATATAGCGCAGCTTTCCTGCTTTTATGAGCTCATCATAGGTGGCCATGACTTCTTCCATTGGCGTTATCTTATCGTCAAAATGGGTATAGTACAAGTCGATGTAATCGGTGCCCAGTCTTTGCAGGGACTCATCCACCGACTTCAGGATATGTTTCCTGCTGATGTCAAACCCATGCTCTTTGGTTTCTGAACCTACTTTGGTGGCAATGACCATCTCTTTACGGTTGTTGCGTGCTTTCATCCATTTACCGATGATGGTTTCGGATTGGCCGCCCACACCATTTACCCACCAGGAATAGGTATCTGCGGTATCTACAAAATTGCAGCCGGCAGCTACAAATTGATCCAGGATAGCAAAGGATGCCTGTTCATCTAAGGTCCAGCCAAATACATTACCGCCAAAGTTTAGGGGTGCGACCTGCAGGTCTGTGTTCTTTATACTTACTTTGTTCATGTTTCATTTTTTATGGAGTTACAAATTTACCGGCTTCTGCCTGGTATTACTTGTAATTAAACACTATTCTCTTGTAAAAACAGGCGTACATTTATGAAGTCTTTGTTAAAGCAAAAGCGGATTTTCCTTATCTTTAAGGCTTGCAATTTCCCCGGATTGCTCCATTAAAAAACAATTTTGATCATGCCATTAAGCAAGGATACCTCTTCAGAACATTTAACAACAACAAAACCGGTACAGATACGCCCGGCCAGGCCGGAAGACTGTGCGCCTATGATGGATCTCGTGCGGGAGCTGGCTCTCTATGAAAAAGCCGGGGATGAGGTAACGGTAAGCCTGGAAGCCTTTACTGATGCAGGTTTTGGCCAGAATCCTATCTGGACGGCATTTGTAGCGGAGCTGGAAGGAGCCATCGTGGGGCTGTCTTTATTCTATCCCAGGTATTCCACCTGGAAAGGTAAAAAATTATATCTGGAAGATATTGTCGTAAGGGAAAGCCTGCGCGGGCAAAAGATAGGCAAACAACTGTTCGACCAGACTTTAGCCTATGCAAAAGCACATCATTACCATAGCTTGTACTGGCAGGTGCTGGACTGGAATGAACCGGCCATTAATTTCTACCGTAAATATGGGGCCACCTTTGACGGGGAATGGCTCAACGTCCATATAGATTGTTAGCACAACACAAGCGGACAAATGTTACCTTTGCCCCCACTTTCACAGCAAATAATGATGAACGGGGAGCAAGGGATCAAATCTTCAAGGATTTTATTTTTCATTAATGTTTTAGTCGTTTTCTGGGTATCGAGCAATCTGCGTGCGCCTATAACGTCGGTAGGGCCTGTGCTTACGGAAATAAGCGCGGCGCTGGACCTGAGTCATTTTCAATCCAGCCTGCTCACCTCTATCCCGCTCCTGATGTTTGCAGGTTTTTCTATTATCATCAGCAGGATCGCTGCGGGGAGGAATATCAGCCATATGTTGCTGACGGGCCTCATCATCTTAGGTATGGGCACGCTGTTAAGGGTGTATGGCAATGTGTTCACTTTATTATCGGGCTCTGTGCTCGTGGGCCTGGGGATCTGTATCGGCAATGTTGTCACCCCGGGATATATAAAGAGCAACCTGCCGGGACATATCGGTATCATGACGGGCTTATTTGCCGTTGCCATGAACCTCACTGCGGCTTTTGCCTCGGGATTTAGTATTAATGTGGGCAAATGGACAGATTGGCACTGGCGCGGCTCTATCGGTATCTGGATCGGCTTTGTAGCCATTGCCATCCTCATTATTTTAATGGAGCTGAGTTTCAAAAAGAGGAAAACACTGCTTACAGCGCCAACGGAGCGCTCAAGCCTGAACCTGTTCCGGTCCAGGCAAGCCTGGCAGGTAAGTATTTTCCTGGGCCTGCAATCGGTGATTTATTACAGCATTGTATCCTGGCTGCCTTCGGTACTGGTGACTTATGGGATTCCGGAAGCGGAGACCGGATGGGTCTTGTTTACCTTCCAGATCTCCACACTGCCTATTACTTTCATAGGGCCGGTGATCGCCAATAAAATGAAAGACCAAAGGGCTATGATCATTTTTATTGCTGTACTAATGCTGAGCAGTATTTTGCTTTTTGCCTGGCATGGGGTGGACTATGCTTACCCGGCGGCCATATTACTGGGCATTTCCAACGGGCTGGCTTTTAGTTTATCCCTTTTGTTCTTTTCTATCAAGACTAAAAGTAGTGCCACTGCGATCAAGTTATCGGGTATGGCGCAGTCTATAGGTTATTTCATCGCGGCCTTCGGCCCTGCAGTATTCGGTGCATTACATGATACGGATGCGTCCTGGAAGGTTTCTTTTTACTTTCTGGCATTCAGTGTCGCCCTGCTTTTGTTTTTCGGGCTGAGTGCTGCGCGCAACCGCTTTGTGGAAGATCATTAAAGAAATTTTGTTGTAAACAAAAGCGCGTGTTTGTGATCACAAACACGCGCTTTTTATTTTTGGCTTTAACCAGCTTATTTCAATTTTAATTTCATGCCGGGCTTTACAGCACCATTAGCAGAAAGTTTGTTGAGCTTAATCACCTCTTTGGTAGTTAAATTGTATTTATCAGCGATCGCTGTTACGGTCTCTCCTTTCTTAACGGTATGTGAGCCTGGTTTTACGGGTTTCTTTTCTGCTTTTTTAGCTGCAACTTTCTTATCGTTCTCCTTCTTATCGGCACCTTTTTTCTCTGTTCCTTTCTTCTCGGCCACTTTCTTTTCTGCTGCCTTAGGCTTTTCTTTCACCGGTGCCGCTGCTACTACGGGGGGTCTTACCTGCTCTGGTTTAATAATGGCTGCATTGGAATGATTGGCCACCACAGGTGTTTCACGCTCTGCTTTGCGGTTAGCTTCTATTCTTTTCTTCAGCTCATCCTGGCTCATCGCTTTACCGGAGTTGCCAGACTCTGCGGCATAGGTACTGCTTGCCACAGGTCTTGTTGTAGTGCTTTGCGCAGCAGGACGGGTCTCATAAGTACTCGTCGTGGTAGCAGGCTTGCTTGCACTCGTAGTGTTACTGTTATTAACCGTTTTCGCAGGAGCCTGGTTATTTTTGGCATTTTGTGACCCGTAAACAGAACGGTCCAGTTTTGCTTTAAGCCTGTCCAGGTCGCTCATTTCTTCTGCAGGTTCTGCTTCGCTAGCCTTGCTCACCGGCTCGGGCTGGCGGTTGGTCGCCACCTGGGTATTTTGCTCGGCAGCGATCTGCTCTTCTACAGCCGGTTCATCGGCAATATTATAGGTTTCTTCTTTGCTTTCTGTTAATGGTGCAGCTTCAAGCGCTGTATTATCGGCTTCTTCTGCTACCACGACACCATCATCTTGGGCTGCTGCTTTTTTACCTCCTGATACATAAGCAGGATTATTTTCCTTTGCTTTGGTGTATTCCGGATTGGCGTTTTTACCAAATAAAGGCGCTCTGAGCAATGGTTTTTTAGGGGCTGTATTTTTAAGGTACAATACGGCACCTACTTCCGGCTCTTCAGTTCCTCTCAGGTGGTTGTATTGTCTTAATTCTTTCACCCTGATGCCTTGCTCCTGCGCTACGATAATCAAGGATTCTCCTTCTCTGAGCTCGTAAGTACTGGTGGTGCCTTCTTTATTTTTTCTTTCGAGGTAGATGAACATATCTGCCGGTAAGGGTTCATCGGAAAGATCGTTCAGGTCCAGGAGTTTTGCATAGCGGATATTGTTCTGGTAAGCTGCATTTAACAGCAGGTCTCCTTTACGTCCGTAGAATCCCTTCAGGCCGTTCTTTACCGTGAGTATATAGTATTCTCTTTCTGCAGACTGGGCAGCTATAAGCACTGCAGGTTTTGTTTCCGGGATAGCCATTGTTGCTGTAGTGGCTACCATGATGTCGTCGTCACCTTCTTCATCGCCCATACCGCCACGCTCTTCCAGCATAGAGTATTGGTTCAGTTCATATTTCTCAATAAGGTCTACTATTTTTTGTGCATACTTGGGGTTAGTAGCATAGCCACATTTTTTCAAGCCATAGGCCCAGCCTTTATAGTCGGTGGCATCCAGGGTAAATAAGGTGGCGTAGCGTGCATTGCTTTTCAAAAAATCGGAGTGGTCCATATAGGAGCTCCTGTCGTTATCGTATTTCCTGAAGCACTCATTCTTCGCATCGTCGGTATAGGTATAGGTTGCCCCGGTCCAGCTTGTTTTGCATTTGATGCCGAAATGGTTCATGGCATTAAGGCTCAGCTCGCTTTCTCCGCAACCGGACTCATGTATGCCCTGGGCCAGTTTAATGGCTGCAGGTACACCGGTCCTTTTTTGCTCTGCAATGGCCAGGTCTTTATACTTTGCAATATAGGCATACACACTGCTCGCCTGTTGTCCAAAGCTGATGCCGGAACTCAGTGCTAAAATGGAGGCAGTAAGAATAAATTTGAAATTCATTTTGCTGTCGGTTTATTGATGCAATTCGGTTTTTAATAATTTATGGGACCGTTATTTTATTTTCCTGATGATGCTGATCCCGTCCCGGATCGGCAACATAACGGTTTCTACGCGATCGCTTGCCTGTACATGGTCATTAAATGCCTGTATATGCTTAGCCGCTTTACTTTGCTCTTCTTCGGGCTTCAACACATCGCCGTGGAACATTACATTGTCTGCCAGGATGACCGCGCCTACAGGCAGGGTATCCATCAACAGGTCAAAATAGTTGATATAGTTACCTTTATCTGCGTCGAGGAAGACCAGGTCAAACTCGGCCTCCAGCGTAGGGATCACGTCTAAAGCGGGGGCAATATGCAGGATGATCTTTGCCTGCAAACCTGCGGCATGCCAATACTGCAAGCGCATCTCATTAAGCCGGTCATCGATATCGATGGTATGTACTTTGCCTTCTTCCGGTAATCCGTCGGCAAGACAGATGGCAGAGTAGCCGGTATAGGTACCCAGTTCCAGGACATTGCGCGGCTTTATGAGCTTACTCAGCATACTCAGTATGGCACCCTGGTGGGCACCGGAGAGCATTTGTGCTCCTTTCACACTTTCGTTGGTTTCCTTATTGAGTGCTTTCAATACTTCTGTTTCCGCTATGGAATAGTGTAAAACATACTGATGTACTTCTTCTGAGGTGATCCAATTGTGTTCCATACTGATTAGAAGTTAGGCATGATTTTTTTATTGGTATAAAATTCATTGATATAGTCGACCACTTCATCAGCAGTATCGTATATCTTGATCAGGTCCAGGTCATGTGGGTTAATGTTGGCAAAACCGTCCATCATGGTCGTTTTCATCCAGTCAAACAAGCCCTGCCAGTATTCTTTACCTACGCAAACCAGGGGCAGGTTGATCGATTTCTCGGTCTGCACCAAAGTAGCAATTTCAAAAAATTCGTCCATGGTACCAAAGCCGCCCGGCATCATGATAAAGCCCTGGGCATACTTGGTGAACATTAATTTACGGGTAAAGAAGTAATCGAAATTCAGGCTTTTATCGGAATCTATATAGGGATTATTATGCTGTTCAAAGGGTAAAAAGATGTTCAATCCTACGGATTTTCCACCGGCCTCAAAAGCACCTTTATTGGCGGCTTCCATGATGCCCGGACCACCACCGCTGATGATACCAAAGCCTATCTGGGAAAGCTTTTGCGCTATTTCTACGGTTAATTTATAATATTTCTGATCGGGCTTGGTCCTTGCAGAACCGAAAATAGAAATACAGGGGCCTATTTTATTTAATTTTTCGAATCCGTCCACGAATTCTGCCATGATCTTAAAGATCTGCCAGCTTGAATGTGCTTTAGATTCTGTCCAGTCTCTCAGTTTTACTTTTTTCAAATACTCCATGTATCGGGTAAATTATTGCTTTTTACAATCCCCAAAGATAGTTTTTTATACGCAATCGATCCGGGATCAGGGTACATTTTAAGTTTTTCTTTAAAGACTTACCGGCAGGGCTGCTGACGGTTTTTTGACCATGTTATGGAATATCGTCTTACCTTAGTGTTCTATTTCGGAATCATTGGAGCATAAATGAGTAATCTTAAAACAACATTCTTAGAAAAAAGTGAAACAAAGGTGTTTGATGACAAGCACCGGCGCACGATTGCCTTTAATATTGACAAATACAATACTGCGGTTGTAAACGGCAAATTGCAGTACAGCCACCTGGACTATGCACGTAAGAAAGCCAAGAATTTAAAGTGGAAGGCCATAGAGTCGCTGGACAAAAACCTGGAGGCTTTTGAAAAAAAGTTTACGGAGCATGGGGGCAAGGTGATCTGGGCCGAAAACACGGATGATGCCCTGCGCGCCATTGCAGACATCGTGGATAAGGTGAAAGCGAAAACGGTGGTAAAGTCTAAGTCGATGGTTACGGAAGAGCTGCACCTGAATGCTTTCCTGGAGAAGCTAGGGGTAAGCTCTGTGGAGACGGACCTGGGAGAGTATATACAGCAACTGGACGGGGAACCGCCTTACCATATTGTGACCCCGGCTATGCACAAGAGTAAAGAGGACATCGCAGAACTGTTTACTAAAAAACTGGGTACTCCGCCCAACTTAAGCCCTAAAGAACTTACTTTAATTGCCCGCGAGAAACTCCGGGAAGCCTTCCTGAATGCGGATATAGGCATTACCGGGGCCAATTTCATTGTAGCCGATTCCGGCGCTATTGCGCTCACAGAGAATGAAGGTAATGTGCGGCTGACGACTTCATTGCCGAAAGTACATATTGCGATCGTGGGTATAGAAAAAGTGATCCCTTCCTTGAAAGACCTGGCGCATTTCTGGCCTTTATTGTCCACTTTTGGCACCGGGCAAAAATTAACGGTTTATAATTCAATTTTTTTTGGTCCTAAATCGGCCGGAGAAAGTGATGGCCCGGAAGAGATGTATGTTATCCTGCTGGACAATGGCCGCACGAGGCTGTTGCGCAAGGAAGTACGGGAAAGTATGTACTGCATCCGCTGCGGCTCCTGCCTGAATGCCTGCCCGGTCTATAAAAATATTGGCGGTCATACTTACGGGACGACTTACAGCGGCCCTATCGGTGCCGTGATCACGCCACACCTGAAATCGATGTCGGAATTCGGTCACCTGAGTTTCGCTTCCAGTCTTTGCGGCAACTGTACGGAGGTCTGCCCGGTGAAGATCAATATTCATGAGATGCTGCTGGAGAACAGGGCCATCTTTGTGGATGAAGGGAATGCAGACATGAAGGAGAAGCTGAGCTGGAAATTGTTCAAGATCGGCACTTCTTCAAAAATGTTTTTAGACATTGCCCCTTCTTCGATCAAGAATAAAGTATTTAATAAATTTTTCGAACCGCTCTGGGGCAGCCACAGGGCACCGCTCAGTTTCCCCAAAAAGAGTTTCGCTAAGCTATGGAAGGAGCAGCATAAATCATAAAAAAACATAGCCGGCTGAGTTCAGCCGGCTATGTTTTTTTATGCACTAATCCATTTAGTCTTTTCTTGATTTTGAAGGGAAAAGGGAGATGTTGATATATCTTCCGGGATGTTCTTTCAGATCGGCAGATAGCTTGCCCAGGTCTGTAACAGTCTGGTTTAAGCTGTTGTATAATTTTGGATCATTCACCAGCAGGCCCAGCGTACCGTCATTGCGGTCCAGCTTGCTGATCAGGCCATTCAGTTTTTGGGTGGTGGCTTCCAGGTTGTTGATGGTATGCTCGATCTTGGCCTGGGAGAACTGTTGGGTTGCCTGCTCGGCATTGCCCAGGATCCTGTCTATACGGCCGTCATTGGCCAGTCCATTACTTACTTTTTGCAGGTTAGTGATGGTCCCGTTTGCATTTGTCATTAAGGTATTGATGTTACCGGACTGTTTGGCCAGGGCTTGAGACAATACCTCGATCTGTTTCATTGCCAATTCTATAGAGGATAATATCTGTTCAATATGTTTCCCGGTATTATCGCTGACGATGCCCTTGAGGTTGGCCATCAAGGTATCGGCATTATTAGTCACTCTGCCCAGGTTATCCATCACTCCGGGTACTCCTTTTGTGATGCCATCCATAATACCTACAGCTTCTACGCCTGCCAGTACGGTACCTTCTTTAGCTTCTGTTTTACTGGTGGAAGGCACCATGCCTACGTTCTTAGCCCCGGATAAGAGGTCGGAACCTACCTGCTCTACCACAGAACCTTCTGTAACGGTAAATTTATGGTTCACCAGCATCACGACTTTAAACCTGTGATCGGGCTGCATCTCTACTTCTGATACTTTTCCTATCTGGTAGCCATTCAGCATTACTTTTGAAGAAGTGGTCAATCCTTCAACATTATCAAAATAAGTGATGTACTCTTTTTCCCTGGAGAAAAGGTTGTTTCCTTTAAAGAAGTTGAATCCCAGGAATAATGCCAATATAGAAACCAAAGCTAATATACCTATCTTAACCTCATATCTTTTCTTAGTTTCTGCCATAACGTTGCGTGTTTTTAGTTTATAGGTGCAAAAATAGCTTCAATATTGCTTCAAACAGCAATTTATTACAATATTTTGATTTACCAGTTGGGATAGTTGTTATTCCAGCCCCAGGATTCTGTCTTGGCACCTACTTTGAAGAACTTATCGAGGCTGATATTGATCCCTAATTCGTTATATGCACCGGCAGTAGCCATCACGGAGCGGCCGTAATGCACCTGTAATTTGTTTAAGTACAAACTGCCACCGAAACTGAAGCCTGCCATACCTTTCACTTCCAGGGTACTCAACTCAGACCTGCGCAGATGGCTGTAGGCCACCATAATGCCCAGCCTCTTGCCTAAGGTCAGCTCTGCTCCCAGGTTGATGTGACGGAATAATTTATCGGCAAAATAGCTTTTATCATCGGTCACTGCGGAATCGGTATCGAAGAAGTTTTTCTTTTTATCTGCCGGGTTATTATACCGGATATCCCACTTATAGAGGTGATGTGCCACTACAAAGATCTTGAGAGGTAAATTCTTCAATTCTTTGGTAATGCCTATATTGAGGTCAAAGGGTAAGGGTTCGGCCGTATTATTGGGATTGTAGCGCTTGGTCATAACTCCCATATTGCGCCCTACGATACCAATGGTAATTTTATTGGTGGTATCCATATAAGTGACCCCGACATCTGCCAGTAAAGCACCGGCTGTACGATCGGCCAGTATGGAGTGGGCATATTTAAGGGTAGCACCATAACGCCAGCGCTCCCCGTAACTCCTGGAGGCGGAGAGGTTCACCACCATATCATTAGCCCGTACTACGCCCATAAAATTCCCGTAAATATCTGCAGCCGCGAAGGTGCCGTAATTCAGGCTTTGCACGCCGCCCCCAAAGGTGGTATTCCACTTAGGGACATGATAGGCATATTGCAGATTTATGGCTTTGATATCTGCATAATACATATTGTAGTTAAAAGACAGTTGATTATGTAGTCCCGGCCGGTACATGGAGGGGTTTTGCCAGGCCAGGCTCACATCTTGTGTAGGCATAGCAGGTGCAAGTCCACCCAAAGCGGTCACATGAGCACTATTCGCCACATTCAGGAACTCCATTGCATGTGTACCACCCACCACCTGGGCATAAACAGCATTCCCCAATGAGGAGCATATTGCAGCACCTAAGAATAATTGTTTCAATAATCTCATAAAATAGCTAACGTAAAAGCCCAAAAATCAGGTATATTTCTATGCAAAGTACGTCAATTTAAAATAAAGGCCTGCAAGTAGTCTGCTTTCATTTCGCTCAATACAAAGTTAAATTTCGCGAACACTAAGCCTTTAATCTTCATTTTTAGCCTATAAAATGCATAGATTCTGTATTTTACACCTTGAAAATAAATTATCCCGACAGATTAATGAAAAACATAATTGCTACCCTGTTTCTATTGCATGCTGTGGTCATTGGATACGGACAGTCGCTGAGTTTCTCTAAGACCCAAAAATTCAATCCCAAAAAAGAACTGTTTTCAATCGGGGGCTGGGTCCAGGACCATTTAATGATCTATTATACGGAAAAGAACAAATCGTTTCTTGACCTGTATGATGCCAATATGGAGCGCAAGGCCATCGTTTCGTTAAACTTTATGCCCAGTGCACCCAAGCAGGTACAATTATTGCCGCAGGCGCAGCAGAGTTTGCTGATCTACAGTGCACAGATCAACAATAAGGAATTCTTTTATGTTTCCAGGCTGGATAAAGACGGGAAAATACTGGGCAGACCTAAAAGTGTGGACACGGCTTCTCAGAATTTCTTCGGCAATACTAAATTCAGTTACCAGTTTATCCACTCTGAGGCCAATGATAAGGTTGGTGTTTTCAGTTACCGCATCAAGGACAGCAAGCTGGATTTCCGGATAACGGTGGTGGATGACTCTTTAAACGTGGTCCATAGTTCTGCCCACACGGTGCCTATCAAAAGTTTTTACGAGGTGGCCCAGGTTATTTTAAAAGATGATGGCCGCTTTGTGATCCTGGTTACAGACCTTTCTACAAATAAAAATGATGAGGTGGCAGAAGCCATGGTCTATGTGGTGCAGCCGGAAGACAAAAGAAATGCTGCCATCAAAGCATTCCCTTTTGACTTCGGTGATGTGTTTGTGGCGAATATTTTCCTGAAAGAGGACATTAATAATACGAATATCATACACTTTGCAGGGCTTACTAAAGGAAAAATGGGCACCTTGGATGGTGTATATTCCGGGAAGATCGACATGACTGCTTTAAATAATGAGCCTGTTGCCGGTAAGAATATCATGTTTGATAATAATATCAATGGTGCGGCTTTAAACCAGCGGGGCATCATCAGGAATTTTGTGATCCAGGATATTGTGGTAAAGAATGATGGCGGCATGGTACTTGTTTCGGAAGCTTTTGCGAAAATCGTAAGAACCAATTATGCAGGTCCCGGTTATTATAATGTAGGCTATGGCAGCATGGGCACGACCAGGTATATTGAATATTATTATGGCAATATCCTGATCCTGGACCTGAATGCTGACCAACGCCTTAAGGCTTACAGTACGATTCCTAAATGGCAAAAGTCTGTAGATGATTATGGTATTTATGCTTCTTATAGTTTATTGAATACGGGTAGCAATATGGCCTTTGTCTATAATGACCTGCTCAATAAGGGCTATAAAGTGAACAGCACTATTGTTAACTTAGATGGTAAACAGGAGACCGCTGAAATTACTGCACAGATGAAGGGGGATGGTAAATGGATTCCTAAAATGGGTACACAGACCAGCGCCAAAGAACTGGTGATCCCGGTGCTCGGGGGTAATAAATTACAATTCGTAAAGGTTAATTTCTAAATCCTGATCTGCTCCCGGCTATGTCGCTCAAACACAAGATCCCTATTGCTTTAATCCTTTCCCGGCTGGTAATAGGTTTTGTATTGATCATGCTCAGCCTCCTGGACATAGCTCATTTCAAGTGGATCGCGCTTACGCTGGTCAGCTTCGGCCTGCTCAGCGATATTTTCGATGGCATCATTGCCCGGAAACTGAATATTTCCAACCAGAAGCTCCGTCGCCTGGATTCCAGCGTGGACCAGGTATTTTTCATTTGTACCGCGATCGCTGCTTACCTGCATTGCCCGGCTTTCTTTAGCGATAATTTTTTGAAGATAGGCATCCTGCTTGGTTTTGAGGCCCTGTGCTATATTGTAAGTTTTGTAAAGTTCAGGAAGGAGATTGCCACGCACTCTATTGGTGCCAAAATATGGACCTTGTTCTTATTTGCGACACTGGTTCAGGTGATTGCACAGTGCCGCTCGGGTATTGTGTTTGAGCTTTGTTTCTGGATAGGGCTGGTCAGCCGTGCCGAGATCATTGCCATTATCCTGGTCCTTAAAAAGTGGACCAATGATGTGCCCAGCATTGTACACGCCTTCCAGTTGAGAAAAGACAAACCGATCAAAAGGAATAAACTGTTTAACGGCTAAGGACTGCTAAATGATCTGTACTTCACGCTCCAGCGTGATCCCGAATTTTTCTTCTACAGATGCAATGATGCGGGTAGACAATTCAAATATCTCAGTCCCTGATGCAGTGCCGTAATTGACCAGTACCAAAGGTTGTTTGGGATGCACCCCTGCATCTCCCTCCCGAAATCCTTTCCAGTTGCATTGTTCAATCAGCCAGGCGGCCGGTATTTTTGTTTTATCCTGCCCTACTTTATAGCCGGGAGCTGTGCTGTATTGAGCTCTGATGGCTTCATACACTTCGTTCTTCACTTCAGGATTTTTAAAAAAGCTGCCTGCATTACCCACCACTTTAGGATCAGGCAATTTTGAGCTCCGGATAGCGATCACGGCTTCTGCCACGTCTTTAATACCAGGTTGGGTGATCTGCCTGCTGTCCAGCTCTTCTTTAATATTCCCGTAAGAAGTATTCAGGGAAGGTGTTTTGGAGAGTTGCCACTCTACCTCTGTAATGATGTATTTGCCTTTAAGCTCCTGCTTGAATATGCTGTCCCTGTAGCCAAAGCGGCAATCTTTATTGTCCAGGTAGTCAAAAGTTTCTTTTTCTATATCCCAGTAATGCACTTTTGTGATCAACTGTTTTACTTCAACACCATAAGCCCCTATATTCTGAATGGGCGCAGCTCCTACCGTCCCGGGGATCAAGGCCAGGTTTTCAATACCGCAATAGTTGTGGGCAATACAGTACAGCACAAATTCATGCCAGACCTCTCCTGCGCCCACTTTGAGCCGGATGTGCGTTTCATCTTCCCCGATCAGTTCAATGCCTTTTATCTCATTTTTAATGACCCATTTATCCGGCTGTTGCGTGAACAGCATATTGCTGCCTCCGCCCAGGATCAATACAGGCAAGCCTTCCGGCGCATTTGCAGCCAGGGAACTACAGTCTGCTCTTTCCCTGATCACAGAAAAATAAGGTGCCTTTACCGGCATACCGAAGGTATTGAGTTGATCTAAAGCGTAATCTTTTTCAATGTTTATCATGAAGCACACGGTGTGATGAGTAATAATTGGGGAATCAAATTTATTGCAGGCGGTCTAGTGCAAATTTATCGGCCAGACTATGCAGATCGGCCAGCACCTCCTCATGTAAGGGAATCCCATTTGCAGCACGCTCTTTTTCATATTCTCGCTCCGGGTCTCCCGGTATCAATACTTTTTGCGCCGCATCTACCGGCTCCGCATCTCTGAAACGGCCGATCCAGCGGTCCATCTCTTCCAGGAAGCTTTCTTTGGAGCGGAAGGCATCTACACGCATAGCGCCTAAGAAATGGCCCAGTCCTTCTCCCGGCATATTTTGCGGTAAAGGAACGTAGGCAGGAAAAGGAGGTGCCCAGGGGCCATAAGAGGCCCCGCCCAGCACACCGGAGAGGATATCCACGATACTTCCCATAGCATATCCCTTATGGCTGCCGTGCAGGCGGTCTCCGCCCAGGGGCAGTAATGCACCTTGCTGTTTTAATATATTGGCATCACTGGAGGCGGATCCGTCTTTATCCTGTACCCAGCCATCGGGTGTATCTTCTTTTTTTCTCTGGAGGATCTCCAGTTTGCCATTCGCTGCGGTGGTCGTTGCCATATCGGCCACAAAAGCAGGCTGATGTTTTGCCGGGATGGCCACGGCAATAGGATTGGTCCCCAGCATTCTTTCTTTAGAAAAGGTAGGTGCTACCAGTGCGCTCGCATTGGTGAGGGCGATGCCGATCATATCTTCTTCCAGGGCCATCATGGCATGAATGCCGGCAATCCCGAAATGGTTGCTGTTTTTAACGGCTACCCAACCGGTGCCTACTTCTTTAGCTTTCTTAATGGCAAGCTCCATAGCATAAGGGGCTACTACGAGTCCCAGTCCGCGGTCTCCGTCTACCGTAGCTGTAGAGGGGGTTTCATGGACAATACTTACCTGGGGTATTGCATTTACTCTTCCCGTTTCCCAGAGCCTCACATAACCGACCAGGCGCGCAATGCCGTGGCTGTCTATACCGCGCATATCTGCGCTGAGCAATACTTTGGTAGCTACATGGGCATCTTCTTTAGGGCAGCCCATTTTCAAAAAAATGGTATTTGCAAAATCAAATAAGGTCTGGTAACTGAAACTCATATCCTGTATATTCTTTCCTTCCAATATGGAACGGTGAAATTAGTTATTTTTAAAGTAGAGCGTTACCAAAAATTTATATAAAAGCCCTTGTTGTAGAAAAGATCATTCACTTATTTTTGTAACAGTATTTAAAGCATACATAATTATGAAACGTATATTTTTAATTGCCGGAGCGGCCACATTTTTATTGAGCGCCTGTGGCGAAGAAGACAACAAGACCCCGGGGCAGCACCTGGATGCGGCTATAGACAGCAGTAAGGAGTTCAGCAAAGAAGCCGTGCAAGCGACCGATAAAGCCGCAACAGAGTTGGGCGAGGACGTAAAGGCGGGCACGCAGGCTGCCGGGCAAAAGATTGAAGAAGGTAGTAAAAACCTGGCCGAAGATGCCAGACATGCCGGCGAAAAGACAGTGAATGGTGCCAAAGAACTGGGTAAAGACATAAAAGACGGGGTAAAGGCTGCGGGTAAAGAAACCGCAGAGGGTGCTAAAGAATTAGGCAAAGACATAAAGGACGGCACGAAAGCGGCCGGTAAAGAGATCAAAGAAGGTGCTATAAAAACAAAAGATGCCGTGAAAGATGCGGTAAAAAATAATTAAGTCATACATTTCATTAAGCCACACAGGGAATAGCCGCAAGGACTTAATCGCTGTGTGGTTCATGAAAATAGATTAATTTTGCAGGCTTACATATCCTGATCCAGATGAGCTACTTTAAAACCACTTTATGCTTTATCGCCATTGCCTTTACTCTATCCTCCTGCGGATCTTCTGAACCACAGGAAAAAGAAGCATGGACCGATGCACAGAAGAAAGAGTTTAAAGATAATTGCTTCACCTCTACCCGCTTTAGTTTCCAGCAACTGGGCAAGCCGCTGGCAGATGACCAGATCAATAGGATCTGTGACTGTACGGCACAGGAAATAGAAAGCCAGTATAGCTATAAGGCTACTTCACGTATTCCTAAAGCCAAAGTACAGGCGATCCTGAGCGCAGCACTGGAAAAATGTGCCCCGGATGTGATGGCCCAGGCTGCCGCTGACACGATTGTTCCTGCAAAATAATCGCAGGAAAACTTCATAAAGCCACTATGCCATTTTTGATGGCAAACAAAACCAGGCCTGTCCTGGATTTAATATCCAGTTTTTCAAATAAAGCATCCCGGTAACCATCTACTGTTCTCGGGCTTACAAACATGGCACGCGCTATTTCTGCATAGGTCATCTCGGAACAGGCATGTTGTAAAAAATTTATTTCCCGCTCGGTCAGCTTTTCTGTAATTGCGGCATCTTTATGCCTTACGATTTGCTGCATGACGCTATGGCTGAGCATATCGTTATAAAAATAACCGTCTTTATGAATGGTCGTAATGGCCCTTCTCAGCTCCTCGGTGTCTGCATTCTTTAAGACATAGCCCCGGGCACCATTACGGATCATTTTAACTACAGATAATTCATCATCCAGGGTAGAGAGCGCCAGAACGCCGATCTGCGGAAATGTTTCATAGAGAGAACTGGCGGTCTCAAAGCCGTTCATTTCGGGCATCCTGATGTCCAGCAGGGCCACATCCGGCCGGTCTTTTTGCCGGAGTTGCTCCATGAGTTCGGCCCCGTTATTGACATCGCACACGACCTCGAAACCGGGGATCTGTCCCAGCAGCATGGAGAGTCCTTTTCTAAACAGTACATGATCATCCGCTATCGCTATTTTGATGGATATTTCTTTCATATGGAATCGTTAAGGTTATTGTAGTTCCATCTCCGGGTGCTGAGCGCAAGTCGAAGACACCTTTCAGCAGCGCCATCCTATGCTCCATAGTTTTCAGCCCCAGGCCGTTCTGCGCAGTAGTATTGAAGGTCTCTGCCTCAAACCCTTTCCCATCGTCCCGGACCTCGATGCTCACGTTTTGCGCATCAGTAATATAAGCACTTAAATACAAGGAAGTGGCCCCGGCATGTTTCAGGCTATTCTGGATACATTCCTGGACCATCCTGAATAGGATGATCTTTTGCTCCTGTGGCAATACGATGCCCTGTGCTACCTGCACTGCACACCTGAGGATACCGGATTTGTTGACTTTTTCGCACTGGCTCTCCAGAAAGGCCTTTAAGCTGACCTTTTTTAAATGTTCGCCATTGATATTCCGGGCCAGGTACCTGAGCTCATTCAAGGCAATGCCTACATTTTCTTTAATGTCTGTGGTGCTTACTTTCTTCGGATCGTTTTCCCAGATATTCAACTGTACGGAAGCGAGGCTGAGCAATTGCCCTACATGATCATGAATTTCGCTGCTCAGGTTACTGAAGGTGATCTCCTGGATCTCTATCTGTGACTGGAGCATTTGTTCTTTAAAGCTTCTTTGCAGCATCGCTTTTTCTACAAAATGTGTTCTCTTTTTCTTGTTGTACACGACTACAAATGCCAGCAAAGCGGATACCATGATCAGGGAGATCACCGTAAGCACGGTTATGATGATGATGATATTCGAGACTGATACCTGCATAGGAAAGCGTATATCCAAAAACTATACATGATAAAATTAAGGAAAATGTAAATCACTTGCTTTAAAGGCAGTTTATAAGTATAATAAATTTCTATAAGTGATTGATAGAAAATGAGGGTCATGGTGGAACCCAAGGCGTGGAACAAAATACCGGACAGTATCCAGAAGGGAGGATAAGTGCCTAAGCTAAAGTAATCTTCGCGCTTGAGCAAGAGAAAGAAGTACAGGCAGCAGAGGATAAAGAACCAGATATTGCTCCATGCAATGCTCCGGTAGGCCAGTTGGCTAAAACCGTCGCTGTAGATCTCCAAAGCATACACGAGGAAGATGAGACAGATACCTGCTATAATGACGCGCTTAGCTATACTGCGCTTAAAGCCGAGCAGGTTTTTAAACAGGTAGAAATAGAAGATGTACTGGAGCGGGAGGTAGAGGTTAAAGATCCAGTTATTGGTCTTTACCCCTTCAACGATGATAAGGTAGGTGGCGCTGCCTTCTGTGAGGACCACAACTGCCAGGTAGTAGATAAAATACCTCCACCATGTTCTATCTTTTGATAGAAAAATGATGGAGGCAATTAAGGCCAATAGTTCTATAATGGGGTTAACAATTAAAAACATAGAGGCAGCTCTGTGTATTGAGTTTCATCAAACCATGTTTTGCTAAGGGCAGCTACTCCCTAGGTCAAATATATACCCTCTATCATTTCTATAGAACGGCACATTAGGATCATCCGGAAAATCTGGGCCAACAATTATATGCTTAGCAAAATCAACGATATTGCCTTTCATTGGCTGACCAGATCTGAATGTACCTCTTTTAATCCATGTGGGAATGAAATAAAAATTCAGCAACTTAGTGTCCTTATCTATTGCCGGATAAACGCTCAAAGTAATCTCATAATGCACCGACCAGGTAGCGCTAGCTTCCCATTTTTCTTTAATAATTTTCAACAAAACCATTCCAATGGCCATATTATTCAAATCATAGGTATAAAAATTGGCGACTGTCAGATCTAATTTTTTATAGTTGTTCCGAAAATCCTCAATCTCTGCCGCGACCTCAATCGGCCATTTAGGAGTTGGGAGCATTTTAATATCGAGCAATGTAAGTGCATCACAAATTCTGCTTAAATCGTGTAGTTGTTTTTCGTCATTCATAGATATTGAATTTTTAAGTTATTAAATCTTACTCAAAAGTAGGTTTGCAGGGAGCAAAAAGCAAGCGTGAAAACACCCTTTTAATACCGTTAAAAGAATGCACCAAACCCGTCAAAACACCATACGAACCATTATAACAATTAAAGACCTTCGGGTTGATGATACACACCAACCGGGAAGCCGAAAACGGAGCAGAGTAGGCAAACAATAAATTATATTTTATGAATAAAGCAAACCTTAGCGTGATTGAGCAGGAAATGATCAATTTCGATTTTGCATCCTTAAAGGCTGAAGTAAGCAGTTGTCAGGAAACAATGTCCCTTAAAGCAAGTACAAAAGAAGATGTATTGACAAAAATCTGCAACATCTGGAGAAAGATCAGAACTTTTGTAAAAATCGCAGAAAAATTGCCTTTAGCGGGTAAATATATTAAGATACTGGCAGACCTGTTAGATAGCCTCTGCCCTTCTTAAATGTCTATCAAAAAAAGGCCCACAATCAAAAGATCAGGGGCCTTTTTTTATCTCTTTTTATAAACCGGTACGGTAGAGCAGGGTTCTCCGTACATCAGGCTTTTCACTACAGGTATCAGGCGTTCACTGATCGCCAGGAAAGCGCTTTCGGACAGGGGAATATCGCCGCAACCTTTGATCACGATCCTTCCATCTGTATAGGTACTGATATCAAAAGCAGCGATATGCTGCAGCATTAATTTTTCTTTTAATTGACCTACAGTACAATGATGAGCGGTTGCCTTGCACTGCTGTAAATGAACAGCCAGCAGCATATAGGCCCACATCGGGATGATAGCATCTGCCGAACAATAAACGGCTACCTGCTTACCTTCATATTGTGACCAGTCTGTTTCCGGCAAGGCCGCGCGGAAGTCTTTTTCCCGCAAGATCATCCCTTTAAACAAAAAAGGAGCGATATCCAGGCCAGCATAAGTTTCCTGCCCCGGTAAAAATTGTTCTAAGTTCAAGGTCACCAGTCCGCTCTGTGCTACTTTGTTCACTATTTCTTCCATAAATGCAAAATTACGATTCGTTTTGTCAATGTACTATCCTTTATCAAGATAGCAGCATTGGTTCTTTTTATTTCCTTTTGATCAATGCGCCCATGGGATGTTTCAAGCCGGAAAAGCCCATCATATCCACTTTTATGCTGCCCACCAATATAGGGCTGTTGATGCGCACGGGCACCAGGTTCTGATCATCGGTCACATAGATATCCATCTTTTCCCCGCCCCTGAAAATGGTGCCTTCTACCAGCAGGGGGCGTATTTTAATGGTCTTAAAAGTACCGTATTTAGTGCTGATGGTTTCCCGGCCCATATACCGGATGTAGAGGTGATGCACTTCTCCGTCTATGAACATATCGAAAGGGATCTTCTCCCCTGGCTTGTACTGATCATAATTGATGTTACGGGCATAATATATGGCCGAAAGCACATCCTGGATACATTCCGACACGGTATATTGTTTATTGTTGGAGAAGGCCAGTTTTTGATCATGTGCAAACTTCACGGATTCTACTTTGCTGCGCCCGTTCTCATTGACGGTTCTCTGGAAGCGCCGCGGCAGCATGGTATTGGTATCTATAAAGGATTCGTAGCGATCATCTACCTTATAGATCCAGTCATAAGATTTATAGGTCTTCCCGGCACCTATGATATGGAATACGGGCTGCCCTTCCAGGGTTTCCAGCTTTGTGGTAAAACTGGCCTGGCCTGCGGCTACCCATACGGCACTCAGGTTGTAATAAACGGTAAAGTTGACCTGCTCTCCTGCATTGATCACTTTATTGTCTGATCCGCAAAAGCTGGACTGTGCCTGCCCTCCATAGGCTTGCACTAGCAATAAGCCACTCAATCCCCATCTCCACAAGCACTTCATATGTAATCTGTATTAAGTCTTAGGGTTAGATAAAGCTTCAAAGCGCGCCCTGGCCTGCTGCACAAAGCTGCTGCCCGGGTATTTCAGGACGAGGTTTTCATACTCGGCCTTTGCTTTCTCTTTATCTTTGTACCGCTTTTCATAAATTTCTGCCAGGCGCATGCAGGCATCATCTGCCAGCACATCGTCGCCATATTTATCCTGGATCACCTTCAACTGTATTACGGCCTTATCATAATCCTGCATTTTCATGGCTATATTGGCCCTTTGCAGATGAATATCATCCTGCAGATCATTGTCGGGATATGCTTTGGAGAGGCTGTCCAGCAACTGGTCTGCTTCGGCATATTTATGCTGGAACTGCAGCAAGTCCGCTTTGGCAAAACGGCTCAATGCTTCAAAGTTTTTATCCTCGGGTGTATTTTCTGTGATGAGCACAGAAAGGTATAGGGCATCATTGGCGATCAATTCTGTGGTGGAGGCTTTGAGGACAGAGAGCTGCCCCTGGGCATACTCAAAATCGCCCCGGTAGTAGGAAAGTTTGGCATTCCTGAAGCGGGCTTCCTCGCCCAGCATATCTTCTTTAAATGCTTTGTCTACCTGGCTGTAGAGCAAGGCGGCCTGCCATATATTGCCCAGCAGGACCTGGTAGTCGCCCATATCTAATTGTGCTTCGCCTCTCAGCTCGGCAGGTATATAAGCCGTGTTGATGCACACCTGCAAGGTGTCAATGGCGGCCTGGGGCTGATCGGCATACAGGGCCAGGGTTTTGGCATAGCCCAGGATAGCTTTCCCGTTTTTCAAATCAGGATATTCTGTAAAAAATTCTTTATATTCTGCCAATATCTTAGTCACATTGTCCTGCTGCACCGGGAAGGTCTGTTCCAGCTTTCTTTGACGTAGGTCGAGTATCGCCTGCATGGCAGATGGCCTCAATGGATTTTGCCGGGGTAATTTTTTCAGATAATCCAGGCCTTGCAGGGCATGTTCCCACTCTTCTTTCTGGTATTGCTCTACAGCCCAGTTATAGACCATTTTCCCGTCCTGCGCCTGCTCCTGGTCGAGTTTAATAATATCTTTCAACTGCTCAGATTTATCGCCTTTACCGGATTGCAGCCAGGTAAAGAGTTCGCGCCACAGGTAGTTGCCCGGCTCTTCTTTCAGTTTCCGGGATACAGCATTTTCGGCTTTCTTTTGCTTCTTAGGGTTATTGTTGATCACGCTTTCCATAGCCTGCTTGGCATTTTCCATACCATAGGGGCGCACGGCCAGCGAGAGCAGCAGCATATCCAGTGCCTTATCGGTCTCTCCTTTAGCATCATAAAGTATGGCCAGCTCATAGGCAAAGGCATAAGGGTTATTTATTTTCTGCTGGAAGGCTTCATAGGTTTTGAGCTCATAATCGGTGTAGCCAAAATAGCGGAAAGCAGCAGCCAGGCCGGTGGCCTGGAATTCATTGCCCACCATCAGGGAGATGGCCTCCTGGAAGGTTTTTTCGCCTTGTTTCTTATCGCCTTTCAAGACCTGGGCCTGCCCTTTATCTACCCAGATGGACAGGTCTTCTTTGCGGATCCGGGTCATGTACTGGCTTAAAGCAATGGCGGTATCATAAGATTTGAGTTCGATGAGCGCTTTGTAATAGCTGTCATAATATTTTTTATCATAGGGAGCCATCTGGAACAGTTGCCCCAGCAAGGGCATCGCGCTCTTATAGTCTTTCTGGGAAAGGAAAGAAAAAGCATCTTTTTCCATTTCCATAATGCCTCCACCCTGCGCATAGCTGTTGCCGGAAACGCAGCAGGTACCTATGACCAATAATAAGCCTGTAATTATTTTATGAAATGCTTTCATTGAATGTTTTCTACCCGGAATTTTCTTATCCGTTAAAAATACCAAGATTTAGGCTTTTTACCAGTAAACCGGCTGTTAAATTAATTTTTGTACCCTGCCGCAAAGAAAAAAGCGTTGAACCGGTGGTCCAACGCTTTCCTATTCTGCCGCTAAAAACTAGCTTTTCTTTTTCTTCATATCTATATCGTGATCGATCACTGCTTTGATGGAAGTAGCTCCCAGCTTCTTACCAATGATCTTTTTGTCTTTATCCAGTACATAGATCACCGGTGTTGCATAGACATCATAGAGTTCTCTGAACTTACCTATATTGTTGGCATCTACCAAGGTAACCCAATCGCTTATGTTCCATTTCTGGTAGATCTCGCGGATATCATTACCACCTTCAACTTTGGTAGGGACAGATATCACCTGTACGCCCAGTTTCTTCAGTTCTTTTTTATAGAGGTCTACCACTTTAGGCATTTCTTCCATACAGTGTCCACAGTTTGATGCCCAGAAGGCCACGATGGTATAAGGTGAATTAGTGGCTTTGGTAATGTCTACATCCTGTAGCGTGGCTAAATCCTGGAGGACCAGTTCCGGGGCTTTGCTGCCTAAAACGTTTGGCGCTATTTTCTCGGCCCTGTCCTGGTAGCGTGCAATAGCTGCTGAATCCAGCCAATAAGCTTTTCCTTTGGAATAATAGTTTTCTACCAGGTGTACAAATGAGGCATCTACTCCCATCATTTTATTATCTACGGTCCAGTTGCCTAACCAGTGTAATACGTATTTATAGAGTTCTTTGGCCGGTTCTGCACGTTTCAGGAGCTTATCCATCTCGTAATTAATAGAATCCGGGATCGGGTACACCAGGTTATTAAAATATTCACCTAAGCGGCCGTCTAATAAGGCGGTCTTGATGAGGCGGTTATCATTAAAATCGAATTTATCCCAGAAGTGCTGCTTGTAATAACGAAGTGCGTAGAGGGAGTCTACCGTTTTCCCGTCTTCCAGGTAATGCTTTTCTTTAGGCATATCCGGCGCATCCATGGCATTAAATATCTGCGACAAGAGATTACCCGGGTTTTTCGCTACATAAGCTCTGCGGTATGCTTTTTCCTCTTCTACAACTTTATTGAATTTAACCTCCAGCTTGGAAGAGTCCGACTTTTTCTTAGCCAGTTTCAGCTCGTCTCTAAGCTTATTACGCTCTTTTTGAAACACGGCCATTTTATCTTCATGTACTTCAAAGTCCTTATTGATCTGGTTTTGCCTGAAATGGGCTTTATGCCCGGTATCTACCGTTATATCTACATTATAGCCATTGTCGAGCAGAAAATGAAAGTATTTGGTATTGCCGTCATACATGACCATATGCATGCCGCCCAGGATGCTGTCTGTTCTTTGAAAGGTCGCTTTCGTACCCCCGACCACGGTTGCCGAATCCAATTTGTAAATGGTAGGCAGCCCTTTACCAAAATAGTGTGCGATATACACTTTCTGGTCTTTGATGGGCTGATCAAATTTTACGTCTACTTTATAGCCGTATTGCTTTTGTGCAACAACCGCCAATGCTCCCAAGCCGAGCAGTGCAGTCATGAGTAATTTCTTCATGCGTTTCTTAAATCAAAGATTTTATATTTCTTCTAAAATGAACAAATAGCCAAAGCTATTAAACTATCTTTTTACCTAAACAAAAATTCGAGTTAAATTTGCTTTTTCTGATTAAACACAAAAATACAAATTGGCTCGTAAAAACAAAAAGACCGCGGTAAAAGGCATAAGGTTGGAAAAATATGCAGCGGAAGGTAAGTGTATTGCCCACCTGGAAGATGGCAAGACCCTGATGGTCGAGGGTGGTATACCCGGTGATATAGCCGAAGTTTTTGTCTTCAAAAACAAGAAAAGTTATGCAGAAGCAAAGGTATTGCGTATTGAAACGCCTGCTCCTGACCGCTTAACGCCTTTCTGTGAACATTT
Source organism: Bacteroidetes bacterium 43-16 (assembly GCA_001897525.1). Lineage (GTDB taxonomy): Bacteria > Bacteroidota > Bacteroidia > Chitinophagales > Chitinophagaceae > Edaphocola. The sequence continues at coordinate 271,210 of MKTB01000015.1, forward strand.
CGGATTATGCGGTGGCTGTAAGTGGCAGATGCTGCCTTACGAACAGCAATTAGTGTATAAACAGCAACAGGTTAAAGATCAGTTAACAAGGATCGGGCATATTGATCTGCCCGAATTTGAACCGATTTCGGGCTCTGAGCGTACACAATTTTACCGCAACAAGCTTGAGTTCACTTTTTCTACCCAGCAATACCTGAGTAAAGAGGTACTGGATGCGGCAGAAGGTGCCTTTATAGAACGTAAACCGGCGCTTGGCTTCCATGCTCCCGGTATGTTTGATAAGGTGGTGGACATTGATACCTGCTACCTGCAGGATGAACCTTCCAACAAGGTGAAGAACCTGTTGAGAAAGCTTGCTTTTGAACATGATCTGCCTTTCTATGACTTCAAGCAACAGGAAGGCTGGCTGCGCAATGTTATTGTACGTGTAGCTACTACGGGAGAGGTGATGGTCAACCTGATCGTTCACCACAATCGACCGGAGCTGTTCCTGCTTTTAGATGCACTTGATGAGCAGATCCCGGAGATCTCTTCGCTGAACTATACCATCAATCCCAAACGTAATGATACGATCTATGACCTTGAGGTAGTGTGCTATAAAGGCAAGGCTTATATTGAAGAGTACCTGGAGCATTTCAAGTTCAAGATCTCTCCTAAATCTTTTTTCCAGACCAACAGCAGGCAGGCGGAGAAGCTGTACCAGATCACCCGGGAATTTGCCGGGCTGACGGGTTCGGAGGTTTTGTATGACCTGTATTGCGGTACGGGAAGTATCGGGATTTTCTTATCTCAGCAGGCCAAGCGTGTGGTGGGTATAGAAGTGGTGGAAGATGCAATCAAAGATGCTAAGATCAATGCTGCATGGAACAACCTGGAGCATTGCGATTTCTATGCAGGTGATGTTTCAGATATAGCTACGGACGAGTTTTTTGAAAAGCATGGCAAACCGGATGTGATCATTACCGATCCGCCAAGGGCAGGTATGCATGAAAAACTGGTGAATCAATTGCTCAAAATGCGTGCACCAAGGGTGGTCTATGTTAGTTGTAATCCTGCGACACAGGCCAGGGACCTGCAATTGCTGGATGCGGCCTATGAGGTCAAAAGAGTGCGGCCGGTAGATATGTTCCCGCATACCCATCATATTGAGAATGTAGTATTGCTGGAATTGAGGAAATAATTCCTTTAAACGCTAAAAAAGCCATCTTTCTTTATCCGGGAAAGATGGCTTTTTCATTATAAAATTATTTGTCCAATTGATGCACCCTTACTTTTCCAGGCGTTCCAGTAAATCCAGGAACGCTTGCCTGGGCAGGAGTTCTGCACCCATGCTCATCAAATGTGGGTTCTCGACCTGGCAATCGATCAGCTTATAATCATACCGGGTACACAAATGGATCAAAGCGGCCTTGGAAGCATTAGGCACCAGGCTAAACATACTCTCTCCGCAAAATACGGCTCCCTGCTCTATCCCATACAAGCCTCCGACTAATCGTTCTCCCTGCCATACTTCTATAGAGGAGGCATGACCTAAGGTATGCATTTGCTTATAGGCTGCCTGCATCTCCTCCACAATCCAGGTACCGTCCTGGTCGGGACGAAAAACACCGGCACAGTGTTCAATCACCTGATCAAAGGCCTGGTTGCGTGTGATCGTAAACACCTGTTTTTTCAATAGCTGCTGCATGCTTTTGGAGATTTTGATCTTATCCGGGAAGATCACGCAACGCTCCCCGGGGCAGAACCAGCAGATAGGCTCGTCTTCATTGTACCAGGGAAAGATCCCGGAACGGTATGCTTTCAGTAAAGTTTCAGGCGCTAAATTGCCACCTACGGCCAGTAATCCCGATTCATCTGCCTGCCCGGGATCGGGGAATTGATCAAACTCTGCTGATAAAAAAAATATGGCCATTTGCTGCTGATGCTTTGTTGCTACCCGCAAAAATACAGGAAACAAAAGAAGAACCGTTTACCGGGAGCATAATGCTTCCGGCAAACGGTTCTTAAAACACTACTCATTCAAGGTTGGCGATACCCGTCCTCGGTTGATTTTATTTTTTAACCAGCTTAAAGGTACTTGCAGCACCACTTTCGCTCCTGATGATAACGGTATAGATACCTTCAGGAAGTGTTGCAATATTTAAGCTGCTGTTATTGGCATCTACCTCAGCAGTCATCATCACTCTTCCGGTCACATCATATAAAGCTACAGTATGCTTAGCTGATAAACCTAAAACAGTAACTGAATTGCTTGCCGGGTTAGGATAGATACTTAAACCGGAATTTTTAATGTTGACCATACGCACTTCTGAAATGCTGAATACGCCATCAAAATCCAGTTGTTTCAACCTGTAATAAACATTACCCGGTGTTACTTCTTTATCTGTAGCCAGGTAATCTAATTTTTCTTTAGATTGACCATTAGCTGCTTTACTTGCTTCGAAGATCACTTCTTTCCATGATTTGGCATCAAAACTTCTTTCGATAGCAAATCCTTTATTGTTGCTTTCAAACAATGTGCTCCAGGTCAGCGTTACATTACGGTCGTTTGCCGTTGCATTAAAGCCGATCAGTGAAACCGGTAAAGGAGTAGTAGTCGTAATTGAATAAGCTACTGCAGAACTTGTTGCACCTGCTTTATCAATAATAGAATAGGTAAAGGCAAACGGAGTACCGGCAGAACCACCGCCGTTTTGTGCATAGATCACCATTTTGGCAGGATCGAAATTATCAATTCTTGCTGTAGCTGTTCCTGCAACGACTTCCTGGATACCGGTAGTACCGCCAAAGTTGTAATACAATTTAGTCCTGGTATTGATGCTATTAATCCTGAAGCTGCTGCCTGTAGAACAAGCTGCTGCTGCCGGACAATCTTCGGGATCTGTACCGCTTAATGAGCCGATCGCTGCATTGGACATTTGAATGTGTGCATAACCAACCAAAGTAGGGTATCCACTTAATGATCCGGAAGGCGGAGCATAGTTAAATGAACTGTTGGATACACTATATGATTTCGCATCTGCGGTTGGTGTACGTTGGATACCGAAGTTAGTATTTACTTTATTCGTAGTCACGGTTCCCAGGTCTAGTACATTTGTTGTATTGGTAGTTGAAGCCGTACCATTGTTATTGACACCGGTAGCTACCCATCCTGTTGTATTAGAACCTGCAGTCAGGGTGGAGGTGACAGCAGGAGCCGTAGTGCCTGAAGTCAGGATCAATTTATAGCCTGCACCACTTGGTATATTAGTGAACGCATAAGTACCGTCTGCATTAACGCGCATAGAGGCTACTACTTTGTTATCTGAAGTGCTGACCACACTGGCAAAAAGGTCTGATGTAGTGGCAACACTATTACCTGAATTGGTACTGTTTTTATCGCCGCTTACCGGCTTTTCTGAATTGTTCAATATGGCATCGCCATTCGCATCATTCCACACCTGGCCGCTGATATTGGCACCGAAAGTCATAGTAGCAGTACCGTTAGCCGTACTTGCCTGACCTGCATTATCTACAGATTTAAAAGTAATCACGACACTACCTGGTCCGTCAAAGTTAGGATCAACAGTGATCGTTTGCGTAGGCGTACCGGAAGTATTGGTAGGAACCAGGATGCCAGCCGGAGGCCATGTTGTACTGTTGTAGCTCGTTCCGTTAATCACAATAGTAGTTGTATTAGTAGGGAAAGATACGATACGGATATTGCTGATGCTACCGCCATCATAATCAGAGCTTGCTGTTGTATTGCTAAATGTATTAGCCGGTACCGTTACCTGAGTTGTTCCGCCAGGGTTTCCTGCTGTATTCGCACCTGCACCTACTTCCGGTAAGCGCTGTATACCGAAGTTATGGCTGGTTTTATTAGCATCCAGTACTATAGACAGGATACCATCTGCAGTAGCATCGATACCTACGTTAGCGGTAGTACCTATTTGCTCGCCTACATTGCTCCATCCGGCAGGTAAAGTCACCTGGGTAGCATAGTTCAATTTGGTATTCACCGTTAACTGAGTACTGCTGATCACTACATTGTAGTTGGCACCAGGAATATTGGTAAAGCTGTAAGCTCCGTTTGTACCCACTGTAGCTACTGCGCGGATCACGCTGTCAGAAGACACCATGTAAGCATATAAGGTCGGTAAAGCGATCGGGTTGGTAGCAGACTGGTCGATCAGGTTATTGCTTCTTCCGTTCACGTCATTGAAGACACTACCGGTTACACTGAAACATCCGAAAGTAACATTCACCAATTGGCCATCAGCTTCCAGAGCCCAGCCCCAGGTATTCAATACACGTATGTTACCAAAATCATCACATTGGTTATCATTCGCATCATTTTGGCCTCCTCCCCTGGTTACAGTTGGAGCTGGCGAAACATTAGCAAAGTTTCCATCTCCGTTCCAGGCACGGGTAGGGCTGGTAAGCGAAGAAACTGTTCCTACAAATGAGTTATTGATACCTTTTCCTGTTACATTTATATTATTATTAGAACAGGCTCCCGGAGTTACCGTTGCAGGAAGACTATCATCATCCCAGTACAACCTGTTAGACGGTGAGCTCAATGGTGCTATGGTTTGAATATACATACCATCGGCATTCACCTCAGCATCATAAATAGGGAGGTTAAAACGACCTCTTCGGTAAGTAGCAGAAATTTTTACGGCAGTTCCCTGGGCCAGGTTATTACCTAATCCATCTTTACCATCCCAGGTAATGCTACCCGGACCGGCAGGGCGGTTAAAAGCTTCCAGTACAAAGTCACGGGTACCGGGTGTATAGCCGGCAGCTCCGTCAATATCAAATACAATCCTTACATCACCGGCTTCAGGCATAGTATAATTAGCCGTCAGGTTACTACCCGGGCAACCGGTAATAGGTACCGCTCCAAAAGCAGGAGAGCCACTGATCTGGGCAATCGGGTATAAGGTGGCATTCGGCTGGTTTAAGAAAACCTTAAAGCCTTTTGTCAATGGGACATTGGCAGAACCAGACTCTTTCGATCTACGGGATTGTGCCCAGCTAAGGTTAGCGGCAGTATCCACACCATAATTAGTAAAGGCAATATCATAAGCCAGTGGTGCCAGACCTGCCGTGGTAGATACAAAACCCAGCTTGATCAGGGTAGAATCATGAGAATAGGAGTAAAAAGCAGGTGCTGCTTTTGCCGTAGAAGTCAGGATCTCCGCAGAGTTGATAGCTAATAAACCCCAGTTCTGAGAAAATACACGGCCGGTAAATTTCTGAGTAGTACTCGCTACGGTAATGTCCCAGAATGAAGCCCTGAATATCTGGTTATTAGCAGTTGCTACAGCGGTAGCATCCGTTCCATTCCCCGTTACTTTATAAAATACCATGGAATACTCCCCGTTCATTGTAGGGGTGAAGCTTAAAGGTGTATAACCATTGCTTGTAGTGAGGATATTAGGACCATTGACAGCCTGTGTAAAGTTAGCAATGTAGCCATTTGTCGTGTTGTCAAACCGCTGCCTGGCTGCCGTCACTTCATTACCGTTCGGATCGTAGATACGCATCCATACGTTAGCGCCGTTTTCCGCACCTATCACTCCGATATTACCATATTCTCTCCACTTAAAGCCATAGTAGATCTTCTCTGTATTAAAGTTCGAAATCCGAACCCTAACCCTGTTCTCTTCAATGTTACTCAGGTAAGGGCCGGTACCCCTGCTTGCCCAAATCAATAATGCAGAATTGGTATTGGCATCATTGTTAGAAATTTCTTTCGTTCCTTCAGCGAAAGTGTTGCCTGCAGCTAATGCAAGACCACCAAAGACTAAAGCAAGCCTTCGGAGCTTGGCGGCGAAATTTCGCCTGCCCGGATTTAATGTTACGTGTTTAAAAGTGTTGTTCATACTACTTTTTTTGTTTGAAAATATCTTAGCACTCCCCATCGTGAAGGGGGAAGCGTTTTTAATGTATTTGTGAACGTGATACTTTATTAACCGATCGAAAGCTCAATCTATACCCGGAATGTTTATAAAAGAAAGGCAGTAGACGATACCCGCTTTCTATTGCATCATAAGGCAATAGAAAATTGTACGTACAATGACATTATTTAACAATAATGATCCATGTACCGATGTCTGCAGACTCAATAATACCGGGCTTTAAAGCACACGAGGGCCTGTATTAAACCCTGAAAAAATCAGGTGTCAATAAATGCCAATTTATAAGATAGAATAAGATCGCCGGAGGGCATTACCCGCATTCGGCCATGAGCAGAAATCCTTCGTCGCTGAGGACGAATGGAATGTTTTGTAAAATGTTTGTTCATACTATTTCTTTTTTTTTGATAAATATTTTCTCGCATTTGTGTCCACAGGACCGCATTTGCTCAAAACTATATGTTTATCAGAATTCTAATGGAATGTAAAAGCTCCGGCGATATAAATCGGAGGTGCTTAGGGGTAATTATTGCTATATGACTGCACATTACATCACACATATGTAATCATATTCACTCAAATTTGGGCATTCAAGACTATATCCTTCGATATAAGTTCCACTAAGAAGGCTGACTCAAAAATATGTACGTTTTAGTATTTATATAGTCAAAATAAGTACTAAAATATACTCAAATGCAAAACTATACCCTTTGATTCAAACAGCCAAAGCATTAAATATATACATTATTTTACAATATTTAATATATTAATTAACATTAACTTCAATAATAACATGATTACTCTATGAAAAAAGTGGAGTACTGTGTGGAAAAATAAGCTTGCTATGATATACCAGCACTACTCCAATATAATTGACACAAAAAGAACAATGATATGCCTAAATTTGCAGCTTTAAATGCTACAAAAAACTGCTGATACAATGAAAGACTTACTGTTTACCTTCTTCTGTGCTACTTTTTTCGTTTTGCAAGCAAGTGCCCAGACCTCCAAAGAGCTTTATGAGATCTATGATACAAAATCGGGGAATAAAATAGACTGGGATACCTGGGTGACCAAAAACCTCGCTGAGCAGCAGATCATACTTTGGGGAGAGGAACACAATGACAGTATCGGCCATCTTCTACAAAAGGATATGCTGCAATCTTTACAAGAGCACAGCAAGAGCACACCGCTAGCCTTCTCTATGGAAATGTTCCAAACGGATGTGCAATTGATCATGGATGAATATCTTTCCGGCTGGATCAGTGAAAAGAATTTTAAAACCGAGAGCCGTGTCTGGAACAACTATAAAGATTATGCAGCAATGGTTAATTTTTCCAAAGAAAATAAAATCCCGGTGATCTGCGCCAATACGCCCTCACGCTATACCAACATGGTGACCCGGGGCAATTTCAAGGCTTTGGATGTGTTACCTAAGCATACCAAAAAGGCTTATTTACCGCCTTTCCCCCTGGATACTTTAAGCGGTCGCTATGCAGAAAAATTCCTGGAAGCTATGGGTGGTCATGTGAATCCTAATATGTTCATTTACCAGTCACAAAATCTCTGGGATGCCACCATGGCGCACAATATCTTAAAGGCTTCAAAAAAGCATCGTGTTTTTCATATAGTAGGCCGTTTCCACACGGATGAATACCAGGGAACTGCTGCACGTGTATTAAAAGGGACAAAGAAGAAAGTAGCTACGGTATCCTGCTTCCCTGCTGCTACCTATAAAGCTGATGAATACAAAAAGCTGGCAGACTATGTGGTGCTCACAAAAGGAGCACAGCCGGAATAATTCCGCCTATTTCCATTTTTGTGCTATATGGATAGCCGTATCTACCATGGCAGGATGCCAGTTTTCTATATGCCAGTCGCTGCCGGCCAGGGAAGTGTGCTGCATCTTATCGATCACATCTTTATGATCCGATGCTGTTTCCAGGATATGGCTGATGATCTGCTGCTGGGCAAATAATGCCTCATCTGAAAGCGCCGCCGGGGCAAGCTGAATCTGATCTGCCCGGAAAGCGGCAATATCCCTCGGCCATTGCTGTTGCCGGTTGTACTGCTCTATGATGGTTTTCATCGTATTGAAATCCTGCTGAAACTGTACTCTTTGGGCAGGGCTGCTCAATGCGATACCCAACTGCTCCAATACAACAAATTTCAAATTAGGGCATTGTGCTAAGGCCATTCGCAATAGTTCAAACACTGCTGCAGGCACGGCATCATCATGGGTATCTCTTCTCACTTTCATGAAAGGAGCCTGGGGATGCGACTCCCAGGAGCCACCGGAAATATGTATTTCCCGGACTTTATCCAAGGGATACAATGCCAGTAATGTGGCTATATCCAGGTTAAAATTATGTAGCTGGCAGTACAGGTTATGCAAATCGAGAATGATGAACCCGTTCACAGGTGTTAGGAGTTCATCCAGGAACCGGCCTTGTATCTTCACTTCCTCCAGGTCGTAGGCAAAGGCCAGGTTTTCCAGCCCTACCGGGCATTGAGCAGCATCGGCAATCCGGCTGATCCGGTCCCGGCCAATGGCTAAGGTACTAGGTGTATAAGGCACACTCAGGGGTGCTCCCTTGTGAAAGTCCTGGCCGGTCATAAATCCAAAATGCTCGGTAATATGATCAAATTGATATACTTTAGTCAAAGCACTCAGGCGCTTGAGCCAGGCTTGCTGAGCTTCGGAAAAGCGGCCGGAGAACAGGGAGAAGAAGACCCCGTGCCCTACCAGCCTTTCGGCATCACTATAGGCCAGCAGGAGCTCATGAAACCAATCCGGCACCTGGTAATTACGTGCATGAAGGGCATCAAATGACCATTCCAGGCCACCTACCACACCGGCTTCAAATAAAGGTAAGGATGCCGATAACATATCGGCATCCAGGTTACAAGCTATGCTCGGTATTATTCCTTCAATCATTTGTTCCATTTATCCCATACCACAGGCCGGGCAATAGTCCGGGTTAGGTTTTCCAGAGTCATCAATAGTTTTTGTACCGGATTTTTTCTCCGGAACGACATCGTCTTTTTTGTTGCATGAAGTCATGCTACCGGCGATCAGCAGACCTATGGTCATAGAGCCGATCAGTTTTTTTGAAAGTTTCATATTTATGGTTTTAAAGGGGTACGCGGGCATTATTACCCTGTACCCTATAAGACGTTAAAAAAGAAACATTGCTTAGTATCTTAGCCCATGCCGCAAGCCGGGCAATCATCAGGATTCCTGAGTACAGGTACACTTCCGGTATCCTCCCGGCCTATCGCCGGGTGCTGTCCCTGAGTCTCAGGTTGTTGCTTCACTGGCTGCCCCGTATCACAGGAGGCTACTGCGAGGCTTAATCCTAATGCTACGCTGCTCAAAAGTTTATTATCCAGTTTCATCTTATTTTTATTTAGCCCCTGCCACAAGTGATACAGGGATGTTTATCAATTACTCCTGTTGAGTCGTTTATTGCCTGTACTACAGGACTTGTTGCCGTATGCTGCGGCCGATAGCTGACACCGGGGTTTGGCTTAGGACAGTTGACCTGTAAGGTATCTTTTTGCTGATGTGTTTTCACAGGAGCTTTCTTTCCTTTTTGTGCAGCAGCTTCTGTATGCGTTGCTGCCAGGCTTATTGTGCCTAGTCCAATCAGTACGCCTTGCAGGATATTTTTTGAAATGATCATATACCGGGTGTTTTTGTTCTTTTAAGATGCAACAAGGCCGGGTATTCCATAAGCAAAATCGGGAAGACCCGTTTTGGATCTTCCCGATTGATTAAAATTTAAAGTCTTTTTTATTCAGCAGCAGTTGCTCCTTCTAAAAGCACAGATGTTTTATTGTTTAAAACCTCTACAAAACCTCCAGAGATCTGGAAATGTTCTGTTTTAGTCTGGGCTTTATCAATAATTATTTTCATTTTGCCTTCGCCCAAAGCAGCTACCATTGCAGCGTGGTTTTCCAGGATCTCGAAAGAACCTTCTACACCGGGTAATTGTACCCCATACACTTCACCGCTATAAATTGCCTTTTCCGGAGTTAATATTTCTAAATGCATACCTTTAAGTTTAGCAATTAGCTAATTAGCAAATTCACTAATTAGCTAATTAAATTATGCTTGCTCTAATAATTTTTTACCTTTTGCGATAGCCTCGTCGATATTACCAACAAGGTTGAACGCTGCTTCAGGATACTCATCTACTTCACCATCCAGGATCATGTTGAAACCACGGATCGTTTCTTCGATTGGTACCAATACACCCTGAAGACCTGTAAACTGCTCTGCTACGTGGAATGGCTGAGATAAGAAACGTTGTACACGACGTGCACGGGATACGGTTAATTTATCTTCTTCGCTCAATTCATCCATACCCAGGATCGCGATGATATCTTGTAATTCTTTGTAACGTTGTAAAGTACGTTTAACGCGCTCTGCAGTGTTGTAGTGTGCTTCACCAACGATAGCAGGAGTAAGGATACGTGAAGTAGAATCCAATGGATCCACCGCAGGATAAATTCCTAAATCCGCAATCTTACGGGACAATACGGTAGTAGCATCCAGGTGAGCAAAGGTAGTTGCAGGAGCCGGATCCGTTAAGTCATCCGCAGGTACATAAACCGCCTGTACAGAGGTAATAGAACCGTTTTTAGTAGAAGTAATACGCTCTTGCATCAGACCCATTTCTGTAGCCAGGGTTGGTTGGTAACCTACCGCAGATGGCATACGTCCTAAAAGTGCTGATACCTCAGAACCTGCCTGAGTGAAACGGAAGATGTTGTCCACGAAGAAAAGGATATCTTTACCTTTACCATCGCCTTCACCATCACGGAAATATTCTGCCATAGTAAGACCAGACAAGGCCACACGGGCACGTGCTCCAGGAGGCTCATTCATCTGACCGAAAACGAAAGTTGCTTTTGAATCTTTCAAACCTTCCAGGTCTACAGCAGCCAGATCCCATCCGCCTGCTTCCATAGAATGCATGAATTTTTCACCATATTTTACGATACCTGCTTCGATCATCTCACGCATCAGGTCATTACCTTCACGGGTACGCTCACCCACACCGGCAAATACAGACAAACCACCGTGTCCTTTAGCGATATTGTTGATCAATTCCTGGATCAATACGGTTTTACCTACACCCGCACCACCAAACAAACCAATTTTACCACCTTTTGCATAAGGCTCGATCAGATCGATTACCTTGATACCGGTAAATAAAATTTCGGATGAAGTAGAAAGGTCTTCAAACTTAGGTGGCTTAGCGTGTATCGGACGCGCATTTTCTTTAGATGGTTGAGGTAAACCATCAATAGCATCACCAGTTACGTTAAATAAACGACCATTGATCTGTGGACCAGTAGGCATTGCAATTGCTTTACCTGTATCTACCACTTCCATACCACGTACCAGACCTTCGGTACCGTCCATTGCTACGCAACGTACGCTATCTTCACCTAAGTGCTGTTGTACTTCCATTACCAGTTTATCACCGTTTTCGCGCTTTAACTCCAAAGCGTTAAAAATTTCAGGTAACTCACTGTCGCCACCAAAGCTAACGTCGACTACCGGACCAATGATTTGTTTAATTTTACCAACGTTTGGCATACCTATTTGTTTATTATTTTATTAAAAAACTTTATAATCTTGAATTCGGGTGCAAAAGTATAAATGAATTGCCAAAAAATAAAATTTAATTGGCATTAATTGACATTATTTGACATAAATCGCTAAATAAGCATTAAAATCTGAGCAGATAGGCTCAAAACAAGGCCTTTAAATGATACTGTTTCATATACATGAGATTTTACATTAAACATTATGCCCTTATTTAATTTTCATTGCCTATCTATTTTGGTAAAGCGTAAAAACCTATAAGGTTTTAAAAACCTTATAGGTTTAATCCTGGCATATTGCTCTAAAACGCAGATCAAATTACCAGTCTTGTATTTTATTACATGATTTCACAACTTTTCTACACGTTATCACAAACATGAAAAGGGCTGCTGCAAATAGCTTTGTAAAAAATTATTATCATGAAAAACAAATTCTTTCCCATCATCGCCGCGCTCTCCTTTATGAGCGCCGCCGCACAAGCACAATGGCAGTTACAGCATCCTTCTCCTACTGCCGGTATCGGGCATTTACAGGTCTTTGGCACCGACACACTATTTGCTTCCACTCAAAGCAGTGAAGCCTTTGTATTAAGATCTTACAATGGAGGCAGTACTATAGATTCCATAACTTTCCCTAATATGAGTATGATCAGGCAGCATTTTATCAATGGTACAACAGGGTTTGTTACCGGTTATATACCCTTCAGTTCAGGAAGCAGTTTATTTAAAACTACTAATGGAGGCAATACCTGGCAAACCATAAACCTTAGCATTGACATAAACACACAGCACTTAAACATCCATTTTATTGACACCGCAAAAGGATTTATCAGCAAAGACAATACACTGTACCAAACCTCTGACGGGGGTGCTACCTTCATTGCAAGGGAATTGATCTCCGAACCTCATTACATTAGTAATATCCACTTCATCAATCCACAAACAGGCTTTGTGAGCCTAGTGAGAACCCAGACTGATGGTGAGCTATACAGGGACATGATCTTTAAAACGGCTGATGCAGGTGCTAGCTGGCAACAAGTCTACAGCCGGCAAACGCCCGGACAGGTCGTATTTGTCTATCCCGGCATTTCAAATATGCAGTTCATCAATAACCAAACCGGCTTTGCTGTAGCCAGCGGCGTGCCCAGCACTTTATTAAAAACGGAAAATGGCGGACAAAGCTGGGATACCCTCCCCTTCTCTTTTGCAAACGAATTTGAAAGTATGGCTGATGTGCATTTCATTACAGAACAAACTGGCTACACAGCAGTAGGCCAGCATATTTACAAAACGGTGAATGGCGGGCAAAGCTGGGAACAGCAAACGATCAATCCTGCAGGGGATTATTTTATTTCTGACCTTACCCTGGTAAATGAAAACCTGGGCTATGCCAGTGGCAGCGGTCTGTTTAAAACAACAAACGGGGGCGGCACGGTGAGCGTAAGCACACCCAAAGTAAATGCTTTAGGCATCAGTATCTACCCTAACCCTGCTTCGGGAACACTGAATATCCTGAAACCGGCAGATCTGACCCTGGAACAGGTCAATATCATTGATGCTTCAGGAAGGGTGATGCTAAATGCTACAGGCAGCCTGGAAAAAATAAATACCCAATCCTTTTCAAAAGGCAATTATTGGCTGAACATTAGTACTCAGAAAGGAAGAGTAAGTATTCCCTTCTTAGTGCAATAAACGGGCAATAATTCTATATAAATAATGGCACCTTTCACATCGGAAGGTGCCATTGTTTGTAAAGGGATATTTGAGGTGGTAACCGGGAACCTGATCCCCATAAATCAATACTGCTTATCGATTTAAAAATAGGTCTGCAGATCGAGCTTCTTCACGGTCACTCTTGTACCATCAGATTTGGTCAGTACCAGGGTATCTTTTTGCTTACGGAGTTCTATCACCCGGCACAATTGCAGCTTGTCCAGCTTTTCTGTTTCAATATCATTAACGGCTATGATCTGGTCGCCTACTTTAAATTGTGCCTGCAATTCAGGGATATTAAAGAGATTGATCACAATCAGTTTACCTTCTTTGCCTGCCAGTCCGAATCCCCAGGAAGATACCGGGTGGCTTGCAGGTTCCTTTTCGGTAAGCAGTAATAATTTATTGGCTTTATAGTCAAATATAGGTTGATAATGTTTCAGGAAATCTATACCCAGCAGGGCCATCTCATTGCCCTGCACCGTTGTATGTATCCCTTTAAAGATTTGCGTAGGCTGGGAGGCAAAGCTGATGTTCATAGAGTCTTCATAAAAGACCCCCTCATTGTTGCCAAAAAGAGAGGTGGCACTAGCCCCTGTTCCTTCCAGGAAGGTTTCATCCTTGATCTTATCAAAGGTAGTCTTGCCTATAGTCAGCGCATCGCCTGCACCGGTGTCCAGCACCAGGTCTATGAGTTCTCCGCGGATATTCAATTTGGTGTAGGGCACATTGGAGAAGGCCTCTTTTTCAAATGAGATGGCTACATCTCTGTGCTCTGTAAAAGACTGATCTGAAACGATGAGCACTTTCCTGGCGAAATCTATTTTCCACACCAGGTTATTCATGAGATTGGAACCAAAGATACCGGCAATAGGCACGCAGCTTCGTTCATTAATCGCATCAAAATCGTGCACGGCAAAGTAGCCGTCCTTGAAGTTGATGTTTTCCAGTTTTAAAGAAGGTACCTGGACCACATCCAGTTTTTTCTTTTGCTCATTGGCATCCTCCGCCTGCAGGTCAATGGCTACATTTTTTGCTTTCTTCATATTGACCACATCCAGGTCCAGCAAAGACATTGCCCCGGAATCAAACACAAAATTGTATTTCTTCTTTTCGATCACTACCTCTATCAGTATCTTGTTTTCATATAGGGTAAAAGGAATGGTGTACTCAAATGCCTGGCTCAAAAAGCTACAAAGCATACATCCCAGTAAAAGCAGGTATTTATATTTCCTATTCGATCGCATAAACATTTATTTTTTGTTCTACAGATACCATTAATATTTAAAGATCACCTTATAAGCCGTTCTCCCGTCAAAGTAAAGATCATATTCCGGCCGGCTCATCAGCAGGGTAAATGGCCTGCTTTCGTCATACAGTTCAGTCTTGCCATAAACAGGCTGGATGAATGCTTCGAGGTTTAACTGATCAAACCCGATATCCATATCGCGGACCAAAGCAGTAATGATCTTGTTGTGATGACGTTTTCCCTGGTAAGGTGTGCTGTCTGTATTAAATAACCGGGGGTCTCTAGTGCCCGGAACTCTTCTTACCTCATAAAGTTCATAAGGCTGATCATTCACTATCTGTTTGAAGTCATAGACAAATTCCCGGTAAATACTTTCCCGGTAATTGTTCTTTGCCTTCAGCGCATTGCCATAACCATTCGCAAGGTTCAGGAAATACATTAAGATCAATACATTTGTTACGCCTGCAATTTTATAATTGCTCTTCATCCCATAGATTGCCAGCAAGCCGATGGCAAAACTTAATACAATGTAGTAACGTACTTTCATTTCCGGAAGTTCGGCCAGGTAAATATAAGGGCCTGCAGTTAACACAACAACCAGGAGCAGTACACCGAATACGAGCAGTCCTGTTATACCTATATTCCTTTGAGTGCGCTTGTACACAGAAAGGGCGAAGAAGAGCACACATACCGCAATAACGACCAGGTTAGCCACATCTAAAAGCCGGATGGTAAATTTCAGGTAGGCCAGAAAGTTGGCCCAGAGGCCGGGAAGAAACCCGGAAGAAAAGTGAATGCCTGTCTTTACAGCCCCGACATTTTCCAATTCCGGAAAGGAAAATTTATAGATCAGCATACCAGCGAAGAAGAAAGCTGCTGCTATAAAAAACTGTTTGAACACTATACGTTCACGGCTGATCATCCTGTCCATCATAATGATGAGCCAGGTGATATAATAGGCGGTAAAAGATAGCTGGTAAAAGGTCAGCACTAAAAATCCGGACAGCAAAGAGGACAGTAAAAAAAGCCGTTTATTATTCAGACAGAGAAAAGGAAACACTGCCACCAATAGTGATGCGATCATAAAAGGCGCATCTACGGTGTACACCATATTGCCATACAGCAAAGGAAACAAGCCTGTAAAAGCAGCAGTAGCCAATGTGAGGTAAGAACGTCTCACCCTGAGCAGGGCGCAGAGCATCAGGGATAAACCGGCGAGTAATAATATGGCATATAACTGAAATAAGGGGGCTGCATCTAACATGCTCTCCGAAAAATTCCATAACCTGATCACATATTCACTGGAAACTCTTCCTACCTCGCGATAGGCAATACCTCCATTCAACCGTCTTACGTGATCATCGGCATAATAAAAATTAGACACGATCAATGAACTATACCCGAGCAGATAAATGCCGATGAGCACAAGAAAATTGCGCAAGGTAAAGTATGCTTTTACCCCTTCATCTAATGTAAAGAAAGATACCCGTTCAGCCTGTTGTTCTGTGTTCAACTCAAATTATGATTAGTAAACATTAAAAAATGCGCTTTCCCTGTTGTTTTTTGGAATATAAGCAGCGTAAAAATAGCAGTTTCCCGGCAATTCAAAAACTCCGCTCTTTAATTGATGAAGACAAACTTCAGGCATCTGCTGCAATAAGTTAATAAATTTTAACAAATAATAGTTGTTTGACTAACTATTTTCATATTAACTTTGCAGTTGTCTAAACAACCATTAATATGACAACTATATTATCTTTTGAAGAGCAATACAATTTACTGACCGGCCGGATCTTTATGTATATCACCCGTTTCCTGAACCAGAATTTCAAATCTGCAGGTATCGAGATCACGAAAGAGCAATGGACAGTACTGGCAGTACTCTGGAAACAGGACGGTGTATCGCAGCAAGTGATCGCAGACGAGACAGGCCGCGATAAACCCAGCACCACCCGCCTGCTGGACAATCTTGAAAAGCTGGGCTATATAGAACGCCGCCCGGATGCTACGGACAGAAGGATCAATAATATCTACCTGACCCATCAAGGCATTCATGCGGAAAAAAAGATCATGAAAACGGTAACAGCAACTTTCGATATGCTGAGTGAGGGGATCAGCAACAAGGAGCAGGAAACGATGAGAAAGGTGTTCCGCACTATTTATAAAAACTTAGAAAAATAATTACGATGAAAAAGAAAATCGTAGCAGCACTATTACTCAGCAGCCTGGGATGGACAGCCACACAGGCCCAGATCAATGTATCGCCTTCCCTGAAAGAGGCCATTGATGCTGCTGTGTCCAGCAGTAAAGTGATCAAAAATGAAGACCTGGCACTGCAAAAAGCAGGGAATGAAGCCAGGGCGGTATGGAATAAATATTTACCCGTGGTCTCTGCAAATGCCACTTATGCTTATTTAAATAATGATTTGCAGCTGGACATCCCGACGGTAAGCTTACCCCTCACCGGGGCGCAACTTTTCGAAGGAAGCACAAGGACACATAATGAGGGTAATGTATTTGCAGCAGGTGTTACGGCCAAGCAGGTCATTTTCAGTGGCGGGCAGATCATGAACGGGGCCAAAGCCCTGGAAGCTAAAAACGAGGGCAGCCAATATATGGCCGAGCTCAAAAAAGATGAACTGGTGAAGGACGTGATCTATTCTTTTGATCAATTGAGGCTCTTAGACCAGGCTGAGCTGCTGCTCCGGGAAAGTGAAGTACGGTTGAAAAAAGAAACAGAACGGGTAGAGAAAGCAATTGAGCAGGGCCTGGCCGTTCCATATGACCGCGATAAAATTAAACTGGCCAGCCTGAACCTGGAATCTAAAAAAGCAGAGATCTCCGGCAAGAAGGCCTTATTGTATATTAAAATAAGCAGTCTTACCGGTTATGATGATGTGCAGATAGCAGCCGTAGATTATGCATTAGTGCCTATCCAGGTAGATACGGAGCTGGACATTAATGAGCGTAATGAGTTAAAAGCAATGCAATCTTTTTCGAAGGCATTGGACTATAGCCTGAAAAAAGAGAAAGGAAGCCTGCTGCCCACTGTAGGGGCCTTTGCCAGCTACAGTTATGCCAGCCTTTTTAATGCAAATACGACTTTCCCACTGCCTATCTCCGGCAACCAGGCGCAGTTAAATATCAACCAGGCGACCTTGTCTCCTAACTGGATCGTCGGTGGTATGCTTAAATGGGAATTGTTTGGAGGCTTTGAACGTAAGCATAAAATTGAGGCGGTAAAAATTGACCAGCATATACTGAGCAATAAACAGGAAGATGCCGCACGCATGATGAACCTGCAACTCAGGAACAATATGGTGAATTATAAAGTACAAACGGACCAGTTGTCTATTGCAGACCAAAAAGAAAAGATCGCAGGCAACAATTTAATCACTGCAGAGAAGCAATATAAATTAGGCCTGATCGGTGTTACCGAAAGGATCAGTGCAGAAACGGATATTTATGAAGCCTCGCTGAACAAGGTACAAACATTAATCAACCAAAGACAGGCTGCTTTAGAATCTTATGCTGCAGCGCAACCATTAATCCATTTTATCCAGGTAAAATAAATCAAAACAATGAAAAAGTATATCAGCATTTTTATAGGCAGCCTGCTCCTTACTGCCTGCGGCAATAAAGAAAATACACAAGGTTTTATCCAGGGCAAAACAGAGAAGGAGCAGATTGCCGTAGTAGGAAAAATTGCAGGCCGCATCCAGAAAATCAATGTAAGCCAGGGCGATTTTGTCCACAAAGGTGATACACTGGCCGTGCTTGACATTCCGGAAGTGGAAGCTAAAAAAGTACAGGCACAAGGTGCCGTAACCTCGGCCAGCGCTCAATATCAAATGGCGCAGCACGGTGCTACTGCCAACCAGTTAAAGCAACTGAATGCCAAGAAAAGTGCATTGGAAGAGCAATATGCTTTTGCTCAGAAATCGTTGAAAAGGCTGGATGCTATGGTAAAAGATTCTTTGATCCCGCAACAGCAATATGATGAGGTCTTCGCGAAATACCAGGGTGCACAGGCCCAGCTCACTGCTGTAAATGCGGAGATTGCCGACGTTCAGAACGGGGTACGCATGGAGCAACAGGTAATGGCATTGGGCCAGCAGGACCGCGCCCAGGGGGCTTTACAGGAAGTAAAGACGGCAGAAAAAGAACGTTATATTATCGCCCCTCAGGACATGAGCATAGAGACCATTACCATGAAGGTGGGAGAACTGGCATTGCCCGGCTATACCTTATTCAACGGCACTTTAGACAATGCTACTTATTTCCGCTTTACGGTTCCTGAATCTAAATTAAACAACTATAATAAAGGAGCGGATATTGAAGTTACGGTTCCTTACAAGGACAACTTAAAAGTAGCAGGTGTGATCAAAAACATTAAGCAGATCGGTGCTTATGCCAATATTGCCACGGCTTATCCCGACTATGATATGCAGGACCCTTTGTATGAAATTACGATTGATCCTAAAGATCAGGGTGTAGCAAGGAATATCTTAAATAAGACTACTGTAACTATAAAAAAATAAACTGTGAAAAGCTTTTTAAAATTACTCAAAAGAGAGTTCAGGTTATTCTGGGGCAATAGTGTGCTGCGTATATTATTTATCGGTGCGCCCCTGCTCTATGGCATTCTCCTGGGCTATGTATATGGCAAGGGTAAGGTAACACAGCTGCCCATCATTGTGGTAGACGAGGATCATAGTACCTTAAGCCAGCGCGCTATCGAGATGATGGGCGACAATGAGGTGCTTCATGTGATTGCGGTAAAACCGGACCAGACGGGGCTGACGACTTTAAGTATCAAAGAAGAGGCTGCCTGTATTGTGATCATTCCTAAGGATTTTGAAAAGGATGTGCTCACCAAGCGCTACCCGGAAGTAACTACTGTGGTCAACACGGCCAATGTTTTAACGGCCAATTATGCCTCTTCGGCTTTGCAGGTAGTCTTAGGCACTTTAAAGGCGGGCACGCAACTGGAGGGAATGCGTAAGCAGGGTGTCCCGGAAAGTATGCTCATGAGCCAATATGAGCCTTTTAAAACGACTTTTATCAAAAAGAATAACCGGGCGACCAATTATATGTATTTTTTATGGCCAGGCATCCTGGCCACTGTATTGCAACAGGTGCTTTTACTGGGACTGGCGCTTTCTTTTGCTGCCGAGTTTGAAAACAATACGTTTAAAGACCTGGTCGGCCAGACCCGGAATACTTTTTCACTGATCATGGTTAAAGTAATCCCTTACCTGATCATGAGCTTCGGGATATGGCTTATTTACTGGTTGTTTACTTTATGGTTTAAAATACCTTTTACGGAGAACCTGGGTATGCTTACGCTCATTGCAGGGGTATTTGTGATCGCTGTGAGCTTCATGGGTATCTTAGTGAGCATTTTATTGCCCAACCAGTTAAAGGCTACGGAAGTATTGATGGTGATTGCCACCCCGAGCTTTATCTTATCGGGCTTTACCTGGCCGCTGAGCCAGATGCCTAAAGTGATACAATATATCGCGGACATTATTCCGTTAACGCATTTCTTACCTGCTTTCAGGATATTGATCATAGAGAACGGACCTGCTGCACTTACTTATCCTTATATCATCAATATGCTTATTATAGGCGCTGTTTCTTTTGTATTGGCATTTATAGCTTTAAAGATCAAGATGAATAAAGTAAAGGTGGTGAAAATGGAGAAGCGTTAATAGTGGGTGATGAGTGATGAGTGATGAGTGATGAGTGATGAGTGATGAGTGATGAGTGAAAAGTGAAAAGTGAAGTGTGAAGTGTGAGTGGTGTAAGTGATGAGTAAGAAGTAAAAAGTGTGAAGTGTGAAGTGTGAGTAAGAAGTGAAAAGTAAAAAAGTGAAATGTGCGCAGGCCTGGTGGTGATGAACTATTTCATCGTTTCAAGGCCTGCGCTCTAAATGTTTTTATGACCTCTATTTTTTATTTTTGCTAAGAATGAGGTAGCCGATAACACCTCCAATGATGGAAGCGATGAAAATACCGATCTTGGCTTGTGTCTTAAAGGCTTCATCGGCAAAAGCCAGTTCGGTAACGAACAGGGACATGGTAAATCCTATAGCGGCTAAAAAGCCCAGCCCCAACAGGTTTTTAAAAGTCATGCCAGCCGGTAAAGCTGATGTTTTAAAACGTACAAAAAGCAGGGTAAAGCCTACCACACCAATCACTTTACCCAACAGCAAGCCCAGCCCTACACCGAATGCGACATTGGTTTCCAGCAATCCGGACCAATCCATATCTAATGAAACCCCGGCATTGGCCAGCGCAAAAATGGGAATGATAATAAAGCTAACCAGGGGATGCATGCTGTGCTCCAGCTTTTGCAAGGGGGTCATTGCAGCCTGCGTATCTTTTTGAATCTCTTCCAGCACCTGCTGTTGCTCATGGGTCAGGGTGGGCATACTGTCCTTAGGGTCCAGTCTTTTGAACAGGGATAAATGTTTTTGAATTTTATCCATATAGACCTGCTCCCTGATCTTTACATCTGCAGGAATGGTAAATGCGGCCAAAACCGCTGCAATAGTGGCATGCACGCCGGACAACAGGAAAGCGGTCCAGACTCCCCCAATACCCAGGATGGCATAAAAAATAATGCTGCGTATCCCCATTTTATTCCCGATAAACATGATCACGACAAAACCTAAGCCTATCAACAGGTTGGTTAAAGAAATATCTGAGGTATAAAAGAGGGCGATGACGATCACTGCCCCGAGATCATCTACGATAGCCAGGGCGGTCAGGAAGATCTTCAGGGATAGAGGTATTCTGTCGCCCAGCAGGTATAGAACGCCTAAGGCAAAAGCGATGTCTGTAGCCATAGGTATCCCCCAGCCTGCATGTGCCGCACCGGAAGGGTTCAGCAACAGGTAGATCAGCGCCGGCACCAGCATACCGCCTATCGCGGCCATTATAGGCAACATGGCTTTGCGCGGATTGGAGAGTTCTCCGCCTACAATCTCACGCTTGAGTTCCAGGCCCACCACAAAAAAGAATACGGCCATCAAGCCATCATTGATCCAGTGATGCAGATTGTATTCTAGGTAGGCCTTCCCATCAAAAACAAAGCCCAGCTTGTGTTCTAAAAAATGATGATAGGCTGTTGCCAGGGATGTATTTGCGATGATCAAGGCCAGCACCACACTGATGCCTAACACGATCCCGCCGGACTTTTCGTTGCGGATAAATCGCTGTATAGGATGGGTCAGGTAAGTTATTGTTGTTTTGTTTGCCATATATTAAAAGTAAGGAGTAATCGTGAATAGTGGGTGATGGGTGATTAGTGATTAGTGATTAGTGATTAGTGAATGGTGAATAGTGAATAGTGAATAATAAGTAGTGATAGGTGATATGTGATATGTGATATGTGATAGGTGATAGGTGATATGTGATTAGTGGTGAATGCTGGTATTTTGCTCATTATATTTGGGCTATACCTACACGAAAAGGCAGAGGCTGCCAATGATTTGACAGCCTCCACCTAAAATATTAAATTATGTTGTTTTAAATTATCTCGCGATGCTTCCGCTTAATCCTGCTCTTAGGTATTCTGCGTTCAGGCGACGGATATTCATGATAGAAATACCTTTAGGGCATTCTGCCTCACAAGCTCCGGTATTGGTACAAGCACCAAATCCTTCTTTATCCATCTGGTCTACCATATTCAGTACACGTGTCTTGCGCTCGGCATCTCCCTGTGGCAATAAGGCCAGGTGAGCCACTTTCGCAGAAAGGAACAAGCTTGCTGATGCATTTTTACAAGAAGCCACACAAGCTCCGCAACCAATACAGGTTGCTGCTGCGAAGGATTCATCTGCCTTGTCTTTTGCAATCGGTAAATTGTTCGCATCTTGTGCATTACCGGTATTTACAGAAATATAACCTCCGGCCTGGATAATGCGGTCAAAAGAAGTACGGTCTACCATCAGATCTTTGATCACCGGGAATGCCGCTGCTCTCCATGGCTCTACCACGATGGTATCGCCGTCTTTAAACGCGCGCATATGCAATTGACAGGTAGTAGTCTCATGCCATGGACCGTGCGCTTGCCCGTTGATGTGCATGGAACAGGCACCACAAATACCTTCACGGCAATCGTGATCGAAAGTGATCGGCTCTTTACCTTCGTGAATCAACTGCTCGTTCAAAACGTCAAACATTTCCAAGAATGACATTTCAGAAGAAATATCTTTTACGGAGTAGGTTTCAAAACCTCCCTGGGATTGTGCATTTTGCTGACGCCAAACTTTTAGCGTGAGGTTCATATTATAATGTTCCATTTTACTGAATTTGTGAATTCGGGAATGTGCAAATGTGCCAATGCCCAAATAAAATTATTAGAAACTATTTTTGATTAATGTTTTTACTACTTGCTATTATTCGATTAATAATTCGTTTTATTACTTCTAATTTTTCCTGTAATCCGGAAGCATCAGGATAATGTGATGAACTATTACAAAGAATAAGCCAGTATTTTGTTTCTTCGACTTCCTTTGCCGCGATCTTGAATTTGTGAATGAAATCAAGCTTACTTTCTGCATTTTGAGCTTCGTGGGCATTGACCCCTATAGAAGTTGCACTTTTCAGCAGTTGATTTGCGATCACATATTGTCTTTGTGATTCAAGAATAGCAACATAGTCTATAACCTCCAATGAAAATTCTATGGTAAGCTTTAATATTATATTGCTTTCTGTTGATTCAACTGACATAAATCTTTTTGCTTTAATTCTGTCATTTAAAAGAACTACATAACAATTTGCAAATTCACTAATTTACAAATTCACTAATTTTATTTATAAGAACGCTGGCTTGGTTTTACAACGTCGTATTTCAGCTCTTCTTTATGTAAGGTCCAGTTACTGTCGCTGTTGTATTCCCAGGCGGCTACGTACATAAACTCTTCGTCATTACGCTGTGCTTCACCATCCGGTGTTTGTGACTCTTCACGGAAGTGACCGCCACAAGATTCTTCACGGTTCAGGGCATCTTTACACATCAACTCTCCTAACTCGATAAAGTCAGCAACACGTTGTGCTTTATCCAGCTCATTGTTCATGCCTTCAACGGTACCGGGAATGAATACATCAGACCAGAATTCTTTTTTCAAAGCCTGGATCTCTAAGATGGCTTCTTTCAATCCTTCTGCTGTACGGCCCATACCACACTTGTTCCACATGATCAATCCCAGGCGCTTGTGAATGCTTTCTACAGACTGCTTTCCTTTGATGTTCATCAATTGATTGATACGGCCTTCCACTTCTTTTTCTGCTGCTACGAAAGCAGGGTGATCGGTAGGAATAGCTTTGGTACGGATATCGTCTGCCAGATAGTTACCTAAAGTGTAAGGAATTACGAAGTAGCCATCTGCCAGGCCCTGCATCAATGCAGAGGCTCCTAAGCGGTTAGCACCGTGATCAGAGAAGTTAGCCTCACCTAAGCAATACAAACCTTCTACTGTGGTCATCAATTCATAATCTACCCAAAGTCCGCCCATGGTATAGTGTACCGCAGGATAAATACGCATAGGTACTTCATATGGATCTTCGCCGGTGATCTTGGCGTACATATCAAATAAGTTACCGTATTTCTCTTTTACAACAGCCAGACCGTATTTACGTACTTCATCCGCACTCGGGTTATGATTACCATGTTTGCTACATTCAATAGTACCGTAACGGATCACGGCAGCAGCAAAGTCCAGGTAAACGGCCTGCTTGGAAGTACCTACGCCATAACCGGCATCGCAACGCTCTTTAGCCGCACGGGAGGCTACGTCACGTGGCACGAGGTTACCGAATGCAGGGTATCTTCTTTCCAGGTAATAATCTCTTTCGTCTTCAGGAATTTCACTCGCTTTCCTGTTATCATTCTGTTTTTTAGGCACCCAGATACGACCATCATTACGCAGTGATTCTGACATCAGGGTCAGCTTGGACTGGTGATCTCCGGAAACCGGGATACAGGTCGGGTGAATTTGTGTATAACAAGGGTTACCGAAGTAAGCACCTTGCCTGTGCGCTTTCCAGGCAGCAGTTACGTTGCTACCCATAGCGTTTGTAGATAAATAGAATACGTTACCATAACCACCGGAACAGATCAATACGGCATGACCGAAGTGACGCTCTAATTTACCGGTAATAAGGTTACGGGCAATGATACCGCGTGCTTTACCATCGATCTTTACAATGTCCAGCATCTCGTGGCGGCTGTACATGGTCACGTTACCTAAGGCTACCTGGCGCTCCAGGGCCTGGTAAGCACCGATCAGCAGTTGCTGACCTGTTTGTCCAGCTGCATAGAAAGTACGTTGTACCTGTGTACCGCCGAAGGAACGGTTAGACAACATACCACCATATTCACGGGCAAAAGGTACACCCTGAGCCACACATTGGTCAATGATGTTTGCACTTACCTCTGCCAGGCGGTGTACATTGGACTCACGGGCACGGTAGTCACCTCCTTTAATGGTATCATAGAAAAGGCGATAAACACTATCACCGTCATTCTGGTAGTTCTTTGCGGCATTGATACCTCCCTGTGCAGCGATAGAGTGCGCGCGACGTGGAGAATCCTGGAAGCAAAATGCTTTTACTTTATACCCCAGCTCACCTAAAGCAGCCGCAGCAGAAGCACCGGCAAGACCGGTACCGATCACGATCACCTCTAAGCTACGCTTATTGGCAGGGTTTACAATTTTACAGTTATTTTTATATAGTGACCATTTTTGCGATAATTCGCCTGCAGGTATTTTGGAATTTAAAGACATAATTTAAAATTATTGTAAGCTGGAAACTTTATTATTTTGTACGCAATGGATAAATTGTGCTTAGTGACTCGGTACATAGCTGGATGCCGGGGGTAACCATCCGAAGTAGAATGCTACTGGCATTGCGATGAAGATAAGCGGAACAATAATCGAAAATGCAGTACCCAAACCTTTAATTAAAGGCGCATACTTTGGCGTATATAAACCTAAAGTCTGAAAAGCAGACCAGAAGCCATGTAACAAGTGCCATGCCAAAGAAATACATCCTAATACATACACCAGTACTACAATAGGATCCTGGAACACCATTTCCATTTTTTCGTACAAATTAATTTCATACCCGGTACCGAAATGTTGCTCATAACGGTTAGGCACCCAGAAGTGAGACAAGTGCATCACGAGGAACAACAAGACCAAAGTACCTAACAGGCCCATAGAACGGGAATACCATTTACTGCTTTTGTTGCCCGGGCTTACGTTGTAGCCAACAGGGCGCTTGCTTTTATTTTGAAAAGTCAGCATCAGACCTTGCACAATATGCAGGATGATCCCTAAAAACAAACCAATCTCCAGCGTTCTCACTACCGGATTAGTGCCCATGAAGTGACCTGCATCTAAAAATCTGCGGATCCCATCCGGCAAAAAGATTAACGCGTTAATATAACAGTGAACCACCAGGAACCCGATTAAGGAAACTCCCGTGATACCCATTATCAGTTTTTTACCGATCGAAGATGTTAAAAAGTTGTTCATTCTGAATTGTGAAAAAGTTGAATTGTAATTTTTTTGTCAAAAAATGCTGTGCAAAGATACCACTCAATTTTCAAAAATACAAAGGCCTGTAAAAAAAATAAAACCAATACAGTAAAGAATTTGAGCCAAATGTATTGTCATTTAAACTAATATATAGGCCTTAATTATATTGTTTTACAGTATTTAAATAAGGCGTTCAAAGTGTTAAATTCTCATGACAATTATGACAAGCGACTCCCCCTGAACTATACTATTTTGGCAAAATGAAAAGAATAAGTTTAAAACAAATGACACTTGCAGCAACTAATTTCTATTTTTGTGCGATAAAATCTGAACGTGGTCTTGAAATTTTTTCGCTTTTGTTTATTTATTGCTGCCTGCATCTGCTTACAACACACGGCTACTGCTCAAATGAGTAAGGTAGATTCTATTAAAAGCAATTTCAAACAGAACTCCTCACACGACACTGCCGAGTACTACAGAGCCCTTACCAATGCATATTTTGGTGCCAGCCAATACGATAGCGGACAGGTCTATGGCTATAAATTAGTTGATTTTCATAAAAAGAAAAAAGATCCGGAAAAGGCTTATACTACGCTCCTAAAGTTATGCCAGGTTTTAAGCGGACTGGGCAAGAAAGAAGAATGTTTAACCTGCATCGAAAAAGCGGAAGAATATTATAAGAACACTACCGATTACGCAGCGATTTCCAAAATCAATGCCATGAGGGGCGATTATTACTTAAACCAGCTTAAAGACATGGATAAGAGTGCTGTTTATTTTAATAAAAATATACAGTTGCATCATTCCGGGAAGACCCTGGATGCCTGGGCGCTCCAGTTCTCCTTCCAGAGCCTTTCGGTTATTTACACCATTCAGAAAAAATATACAGAGGCCTTAAAGCTCAACCAGGAAAATCTAAAATATAATGAGAAAAGTGCACCGGACCAGAAGGCCAACACATTACTGGCATTAGGTTTTTTATATAAGGAAGTAAAAGAATATCCAAAGTCGCTGAAGGCTATAAGGGAGGCAATCTATATTTATGAGCAATCTCCCCAAAAGTATGAACTTGGAGATGTGTACCGCCAGCTGGCAGAGGCTTTTGAAAATACAGCCCAGGCAGACTCTGCTTATTTTTATTACAAGAAGGGTATTGAATCCTTCAAGAAAGATGGAGATAATAATAGTGCAGCCAACCTGTTGAATTACCTGGCTATAGTAAAGGAAAAAGAGGGGAAGCTGGCCGAAGCGCAGCAGTTTTCTGAAGAGGCCATGCGCCTGGTGGACAAGAGTTCAAGCACTTACCAGGTTTTTCAGCACCGCAGGCTTTTTAATCAATTAAACCAGCGCTTAAAAGACAGCGAAGGCCGTAACTTAAGTCAACAGGAGCAGGCGGATCTGCTTAAGATCCTTCGGGAAACGGAAGAGGTCAATGAGCATTGGAAAAAGATCTATCCCCAATATGAAGAGACCAATTACCTGAGCATCTACCAACTCCTGGCCAAAGGCTTCCAGGCGGCTGGAAGGGCGGAAGAGGCCGTGCCTTACTTAACTAAATCATTAGCTTTAAAGGACAGCCTGTATAATATTGATAAATTAAAAGAATTCTCGGAACTGGAAGCCAGCATTAACCTGGAAAAAGAACGCAGCAAAATACTATTTGAAGAAGCTACCAAAAGGCTTAAAATAGAGAAGGAAATGGAACTGGCAAGTTTAAGGCATGAATATGACCGTAAACAGGCTGCTGCAAAAACGGAAGAGGAAAGGCAGAAACTGATCCATGAAGAGGAGCTGAAACGCAAAGAAATCGAGATAAAGTATGCCGCCGAACAGAAGGCTATTGCTTTAAAGTTTGAACAGGAAAAACAGATTGCACAGATAGAACAGGAGAAGAAGGATGCTTTAGCCAATGCCGAACTGCAAAGTGCGCGTAATGTACGTAATCTTTCTGCATTGGGTGTAGGCCTGGCTACCTTATTACTGGGCATCACTTCCTGGTCTTATTTCCAGAAAAGGAAAGACAACAAACGTATTGCTTTGGAAAAAAGCAAATCAGATGAATTGCTCTTAAACATCCTACCACTCGAGGTGGCTGAAGAGCTTAAAGAAAAAGGCACGACCAGTGCACAGCTTCACGATGAAGTATCTGTGCTGTTCACCGATTTTGTCAACTTTACCGCAAATGCGGAGCGAATAGGCGTACAGGAATTGCTCAATGAGCTGAATGAATGCTTTACGGCTTTTGACCAGATCATGGAGCGGTACGGCCTGGAAAAGATCAAAACCATAGGTGATGCTTATCTTGCGGTAAGCGGCCTCCCGGCATCTAATCCGCAACATGCAAAGAATGCCATACTTGCGGCTAAAGATATCCTGGCTTTTGTACAGGAAAGAAGGGCCCGCAAGGCTAATGCACTGGACATACGGATCGGGATCAACTCCGGGCCCGTCGTTGCCGGTATTGTAGGGGTTAAAAAGTTTGCTTTTGATATCTGGGGAGATGCCGTAAATACAGCGGCCCGTATGGAACAGAACAGTATGCCCGGGAAGATCAACATATCTGCCTCTACCTATCAACTGGTCAAAAATGATTTTGATTGTGTAGCAAGGGGTACGATACAAACAAAAGGAAAAGGGGCCATTGAAATGTATTTTGTACATTAATTCAATGTTTCGAAATATCTTTACGGAGCATTTTGCTTAATTTAAAGTTTCTAATGTTAATTATCATTCATCAATAATGAAGCAGCGTACAAAATGGATATTGCTTATCCTTCTTTTAGCCGGTATCGGCATTGCCTATTATTTCTATTCTACACGCGAGCAGGAAGTCATTGCTGAGCCTGACCCGGTAAGCGCCTCGAAGGTGAGCATGATCAATTATGCGGTCAAGAAGACCTATCCTCATGATACGGGATCTTATACGCAGGGCCTGATCATTTACAAAGGAAATATGTATGAAGGTACCGGCCTTAACGGCTCTTCCCGGCTCATGATGGTAGACCTGAACAGTGGTAAAGCGCAAAAAACACATGCTTTAGATAAAGAGTTTTTC
This sequence comes from Bacteroidetes bacterium 43-16, assembly GCA_001897525.1. GTDB lineage: Bacteria > Bacteroidota > Bacteroidia > Chitinophagales > Chitinophagaceae > Edaphocola. Next base: position 300,303 of record MKTB01000015.1, read on the forward strand.
GGGGAAGGGATCGTGATCTTAAACGACACGATTTACCAGTTGACCTGGCAGAACAAGGTGGTATTTGTGTACACGCTTCATGACTTTAAAAAGGTAAAAGAATTCAAGCTGGATACTGAAGGATGGGGCATCACAACGGATGGCAGCAACCTGCTGGTAAGCGATGGTACCAACAATATTTACTTTTATGAACCGGCCACTTTCCGTCTTTTGAAAACGGTACCGGTACAGGAAGATGGTTATGCTACACAGTATTTAAATGAACTGGAATATATAGACGGCTTTGTGTATGCCAACCAATATACCAGCCCTTATATTTTAAAGATCGATCCTAAAGACGGCAATGTAGTAGGTAAGATAGACCTTATAGAACTTTGGAAAAGGGCAAAAACAATTCATCCTGATGTGGACGTACCTAATGGTATCGCTTATGATGAAGCGACTAAAAAGATCTATGTCACCGGTAAATTATGGCCGGAGCTTTATGAGATCGAGTTAAGCAAATAATATTATCTGAATACAGAGGCGAGTCCCTCCACATGTCATATTGAGTTGTATCTAAATATAGACATTTGGAGGGTCTTTTTTTTGCCCCATTTCAACAAGCTCAATGGGACAGATATTTTGTTTCTTAAATTTTATTTCAGGTAGAAGTAATGTTGTATCCCGAAATTGACCTGGGGATAGATGCGTGCATAAGACATTTTTACGCCCTGGAATTGCATGGACAGGTCGATACGGGTATTGGAATTAAAAATAAACTGTATGCCCGGCACGATATCCAGGTAATAGCCTTTTCGTAAAGCCGGAGGGATCAGCACGGTCTCGACCAGGTACTCGGGCACTCCGGCAGGGGTTACCCAAACCCGGGTATCTCCATAGTATTTCCCCATCAACTCGCAATAGAGATTAATATTGGTCTGCTTATAACTGTTATAAGTCCTGGGCCATAGCAGATAGCCCATAGACAGGCTATAGTTTAAGGTATTGGGATATTTAACCCTGGTAGGGATATTGGGCATCCCCTCAATCACATCTACCTGCTCGCCTTTGAACTGACCGGGAAAGATGCCTCCTAAGGTAAGGGATACGGCAAATTTATTTTTCAAATAGGTGCCTATATAACCAAAGCCGAAACCCCTGGTATCGTCCATCAGCCGGGGCTCGCCCTCATCGTGGGCCGAGTTGACGGCAGAGCCTTCTGCATACACGGCCATGCGCAAGTGCGTTTTTTCGTCATCGATGCTCAGGAAGCGGTATTTGGCATACATACTTACACCGTTAAACTCATAAGGCTTGAATACACCACGCTCCGGTGTATTATGGTAAGGATAATCTGAGGGTAATGTTTTCTTATGGTGGTTGGAACTTGCTGCGGTCAGGTAAACGGACAATCTTGGCGTAAGCCCGTACATTAGTCTTAAGGCATTGGTATTCCGGATAAAGCCTTTACCTTCACTGTAGGCCTCTCCCATTAAACGTACACCCAGCGTCTTTTTGGGAATATTACTGGCCGGCTCTGTATTGGGGAACAGTTCCTGAGCCTGCAATCTGAAACTGCAGAAAACCAAACTCAATAATATACCTGCTTTAGCTCCTTTCATCTGGTTCCGGTACTTCGTTTATTGTAAATATTATTTAGGCTGTAGCCATTTTCTTTCCTCAGGCAGCACGTTTACTGTAACAGCAGGAATGGCACTTCTTTGGTCGCATTTTTATCACAAGGTGCAGGAGCAGCTTGCCTGATATGGCTTTTATGCTTATCCAGCTCTGCTTTACTGATCAGGTCTTTTCCCAGCAACAATAATTCTGCACCTGAATGGGCAGACTGCGAATTGCCTGCATTATAATACATGATCTTATTGTACACAAAACAGGCACTTTCTTCATTAAGAGATTGTGGCAACCTGGTTTTTATAGAACGCACATCGAAACCGGCATCCCGCACAGCACTGGCCAGCTTAGCGAAATCGATTGCTTTATTTTTTTTAAATACAATATGTGCGGTGGGCTGTTGCAGGTCCATCTCTACTTTTGCAATAAAGTCCAGTCTCTTCAAGGCCATTTCCACACTGCGGCTGCACTGGGAGCAGGTAAGTCCGTTCACCGACACTTCTGCCTGTGTAAATTGCGCCTGTGCCTGTATACTGCATATAAACAGCAGGAAAGGAATCAAATATTTCAACATAAAATCAACATCTGTCCTTACAAATTTACTAAAGAAATCCCAGACCGATCGTTAACATTCCTGATCAGGTGGTTCTCTTTTTGGTGATGAACAGGCTCAGCATGGTGAGTAAGAAACCAAACAGCAAGAGTAAACCTATGGAGGACAAAGTAGATCCGAAACCAAGGCCGCGGACAAATAAATTATTGATGCCGTTAAAGCTCCAGTACAAAGGGGTAAGGTTTGCAATGCTGGTCATCATCCGGGGCAGGATCTCCAGGGGTACCCAGATGCCGCCTAATGCCGCTAATATGACTACAGAAACAGCCCCGATGGGCATGGCCTGGTTGGCTGTTTTAAAGGCGGTACCGATAAAGAAACCATAAGAAGTCGCTGCATAGGAAGTAGCGATAACCAATGGAAAGGAATGCCAGGGCTGAGTCCCCATGGCCAGCCTGGGCAGATCGAAAAGTGGTAATATGTAAATGCCGATCAGGATCAGGATATAGAACTGCAGGGTGCATACCATTACATAGAACAGCATCATACCTAAGGTAGACTTTTGAAGTGCGCCGGGGATCAGGCGCAGGCGCGTGATGCTGCCTTCTTCTCTTTCGCGCAACATATTGCCTGCTATGGGCACCACGATCAGGAACATGGCAAAGATGGTCCAGGAAGGCACATTGTGCTGCACCGAGTTCAGCGGCATACTATGACCACCTGCATTCAGGTCTTGTGATTCTTTGAGTGATAAGGCATTGGTCATTTGCTGTACCAGTAAGGTATCCATCGTAGCACCTTCACCAGACATATTGCCCAGTCGCTGCATCAGGGTATTCATCTTTACCTGGGTGGTGTACTGACTCAGGGCAAACCTGAAGCCGTTCTTCAAAGCTGGTTTTAAGGCAGGGTCTATATATAACTCCACCTGTACGCTGTCTAATGCCGCATTTGCGGAGAAAACGGAAGGTATACCGGAGCCGGAGGAGACTGCATTGACTATTTTATTGGATACGTTTACCAGCGCTGCACTTGCATTGGCCGGGATCACTACGGCGATCTTTATATCGCCCTTATTCACCAGTGCTGCAAGACCCGTAGTATCTGTGCCCAGCTCTTTTACTTTAAACTTGTCGCTTTTATCTATAGCAGCTGCTATTTCAGCCCCTGTCTTCCCTTTATCCAGGTTGGCTATTGCCACTTCAAATTCAATATCCTGCAAGTCTTTATAGGAACTGTCCTGTGTCACTGCCATCACAATAATGAGTATTCCGGGCATAATGAGCAACAGCAGAAATCCTACCGGATCCCGCAGCAACAATTTGAATTCTTTACTAATGGTAGCTAACATCCGGCAAAAATAGAAAAGTAAAATTCAAAATCAGGAAAGTCCATATTAAAATAAAAAAGGACAGGTATACACCTGCCCTTTTATCTATATTCTGTAAAAAATAGAAAGCTTATTTAAATACGCTGTCTTTAATGGTTGCATTGGCTTCCATTTTCTGAACTTTTACTTCCTGGCTGCCCTGGGCACCCTGGATTTTCAACGTAAACGGAGCTTTATAGCCATTACCGTTTTTCACTGCTTTGTAGTTATCATAAACCACTGTAGAAGCTTCGCCTTTGGCATTTGAGCTATTGTCTTTTACTTTCAGTCCGGTTGCTTTATCAAAGTAGCTGACAATTTTAGTGCCTTTATCGTTTGTTTTTTCGATCACATAGCACTCTTTACCATCTACTTTTTCAATGCCTTTAACTTTAGAAGTAAAGCCAAATTTCTCCGGGTGCAGATCAGCCTGTAAGTCGGCCTGCATCATTTGGTCTTCCAGCATTTCAGCAGGCACTTCCTGTGTTTGTCCCATCTGGCTTACAGATCCTTTAGCGCCATTCACCACCATTCTGAACACTTCTCCGGCCTGCGGATGATTCATAGACATAGAGTACTTGTCCGGGCTTACGATCTTCTGGCTTACAAACACTTCATTGCCCTGCATTTCCATAGAGGATTCTGCACTTAAGGATTTAAGGCCCTCAATGGCAGCTTTACCACCTATAGCGTCAAAATATTTATTCATTACAGTCTCTACAGTCACTTTTTCTACTGCAGGTGCATCGTAATTATAGTTACCGGATTTACCAGCAGCCGTATTAGTTGCTTCTTCAACAGGCTGGGTTACGGGCGCTTCAATGGCATTACCGTAGTTATCGAAGTAATTGATCTTACCATCGGTGGCAAAACGCTTTAACTTAAGCGCTTCGTCTTTATCACCCACGACAATGATCCTTGATGCTTCGGGTTTTACATATTTCTTGGCAGTAGCCTGGATATCATCAACGGTCACTTCATTTACTGCTTTCAGATAGTTTTTATAGTAATCTTTCGGCATTTTGTAGCGGTCGATATTGATGGCATAACGGGCAATCGTTTGCGGGCTTTCCAGTCCGATGGCGAAGGTACCGCTTACATAGCTTTTCATATCCTGAAGGGTCTGTGCATCTACTTTCTCATCGCGGATACGCTTCATCTCGCCCAGAATCTCGCTTACAGAAGAATCGGTAACGGCATTTCTTGCTTTTGCATAAGCCTGGAAGCTACCTACTTCTTTATCATTATCAAAAGAAGAGTAAGAGCCATAAGTCCAGCCATGTTTTTCACGAAGGTTCATGAACAAACGACCGGTACCGCTGCCACCCAGGATCTCGTTCAGCATTCTTACTTTCACCACATCAGGTGTACCTGGTTTCAGGTCAATAGGGTAAGAAACGCCGATCACACTTTGTACGGCATTATCTCTTGGTACGAAATCTACCGTGGTCTTGGAAGGATAATTAGCTTTAGGATAAGCTACTTTAGGCACCTCACCTTTTTCCCAATCTCCGAAATATTTAGTCACCAGTGTTTTTGCTTCCGCTAAAGTAATATCTCCCACAACGGCCAGGTAAGCTACGTTAGGACGATAGTAAGTGCTGTAATACTCCTGGCAATCTGCCAGTGTAGCATTTTCAATCGTTTTTTCTGTAGTTAACTGGGCATAAGGGTGAGACTTACCATAGTTCAATACTTTGGTAACATTAGACAGCATCTCATCCGGATCTACTTTAGATTGCTCCAGGCCTGCTTTTCCTTGCTTTTTCAGTTTATCCAGTTCCTCTTGCTTGAAATCGGCATTCATAATGGCATCAGACATCAAAGTCAGTAAGCCGTTCTGGTGCTTCTTCATAGCGCTTCCGAAAAGTCCGCCGCCACTGGCAGCGATGGTAGCGCCTATTTTATCTTTTGCTTCGTCAAACTGTTGTTTGGTCTTTGTTTTGGTACCTGCGGTAACCAATGAACCGATAAATTCATCCAGCCCTGCTTTCTCCTGGTCGATGGCCGGGTCAATATCAAACTGGAAAGAATAAGAAACAACGGGTATTTTATGATTTTCTACCACAAATACTTTTAAGCCATTAGGCAAGGTAAAGCTTTGGGCATCTTTTAATTTTATTTCCGGAGCAGGGCCTGCTTTAGGACGTACACTTCTATCCAAAGTTTGTGCAAAGCTTGCAGTAAACAAGGCCAATGCTGCTATCGATAATGTGATCTTTTTCATTTTTTATATTTTGAATTCCGCGGCATAAAGCGGAAGGATCGTTAAAAATATTAGACTTCTAAATTAAGATGGTTTAGTGATTGATTATTTTTTTTCCATTGATTTTGGAAGATAATAAACAACCAGGCGGTTATCTTTATTAAAATATTTGTTGGCAACCCTTGTAATATCTGCAGGTGTTACCTTTTGATATTTTGCCAGTTCAGAATTCACTAAATTAGTATTTCTGAAATAGGTGTAGGAAGTAGCCAGGTTTTCTGCAACACCGGCGATTTTAGCATTTTGCTGTACAAAGTCAGTTTCAACCTGGGTTTGTACTCTTTCAAATTCTTCTTTGGATACCGGATTTTTCTGGATCTTTTCAATTTCCGCATCTACATCTTTCAAGGCATCTTTGTAATCTACGCCCTGGTTAGGGATACAGAACATTACAGACAAGCCAGGATCGGCTTCCAATGGGTAAGCAAAAGACATTACAGCAAGTGCTTTCTGGCTTTTATCTACCAATTGTGTCTGCAACCTGGAGCTGGAGCTTCCGGCCAGGATCTTGTTCAATATTTCCATCGCATAAGCATCATCAGAACCTAATTTAGGAGAATGGTATCCTAAGATCACAGCAGGCAATGGTGCATTAGCATAGTGGTATACTTCTTTTTGTTTTCCGAATGCAGGCTCTACCACGTCTGGTCTTGGAATAGTTTGTGTTCCCTTAGGAATACCTCCGTAATATTTCTCGATCCATTTTTTAGTTTGATCCAGTTTGATATCACCGGCTACTACCAATACCGCATTGTTCGGCACATAGAACAATTTATAGAAATCCATAAATTCGCTGTACTTGGCTTCATCTATGTATTGTGCAGAACCGATCGGCATCCAGTTGTAAGGGTGCTTGCTGTAGGCATTTTTAAAGACAACTTCCATCAGGTCTCCGTAAGGACGGTTGTCATAGCTTTGTTTCTTTTCTTCTTTTACTACCTTACGTTGCGTTTCGATACCGGTACTGTCTACTTTGGCATGTAACATACGTTCTGCTTCCATCCACAAAGCCAGTTCTTCCTGGTTGGAAGGTAAGGTCTGGAAATAATAGGTACGGTCATGAGATGTATTTGCATTTAACACACCGCCATTGGCCTGGATCATTTTAAAGTATTCTCCACGACCGATATTGTCTGTTCCTTCAAACATCAGGTGTTCGAAAAAGTGAGCAAAACCGGTACGTTTCGGATCTTCGTTCTTGGATCCTACATGATACATTACCGCTACGTTTACGATTGGTGTCGAATGGTCTTCGTGAAGGATCACGTGTAAACCATTTGGCAGATCATATTCTGTAAACTTGATATTCTGTCCTTGAGCAAAGCCGCCCAATACAGCTGTTGTCAAAAACGACAAGCTTAAAATGATACGCTTCATATCCCTTTATTGTTTTTATTGATGAATTTTCTTGCGCAAAGATATTTTTTAAAATCATGATTTCAATCCCCCAAAAAGGGGGAATTTTTCCCCCTTTCCAGACTTGGCACAATATTATTATGAGCATCGGGCAAACAATTAGCTGCTTACAAATTGAAATTTATCACATAATATTTTGAGGATAAGTTAGGGATGCGCATAAGGACAGATTGCTTAATTTTATAATCAGATGCAGGACGATCAGCAATATATTAAAGGCAGGGGCGCACAGTTCAACCCGGGAAACAGGTTTGCCGCGAAGCATTATACGCAGGAGGAGGGGATCGACCTCTGGGAGCAGACGGATAAAATAGAGACACAGATTTTCCTGGATAAGAGTAAAACCATCATCAATAAAGTGGTGTCTGCGGATGTACCGCTGGAGTTGTCGGCCAATCCCTACCAGGGATGTGAACATGGCTGTATCTATTGCTATGCCCGCAACACGCATGAATACTGGGGCTATAGTGCCGGACTGGATTTTGAAACTAAAATAATCGCCAAGACGAATGCCCCGGAGTTGCTGAGGAAAACTTTTGAGAAAAAAGGCTACCAGGCTAAGGTGCTTTCTTTTTCGATGAATACGGATTGCTATCAACCGGTAGAACGCAAGCTCAAAATAACCCGGCAACTGCTGGAGATCTGCCTGGAATACAAACACCCGGTGAATATCTTAACCAAGAATGCATTGGTTTTAAGAGATATCGATATCCTCACGGAAATGCACAAGTACCGTCTAGTACACGTGAGCACTTCGATCACAGCTGCTGATGATAGCTTAAGGAAGGTACTGGAGCCCCGGACAAGTACTATTGCTACAAGGCTGAAAATTGTAGCGGCCTGTGCGGCTGCCGGCATTCCCACCGGGATCATGTTTGCCCCTATTATCCCCGGGCTGAATGATGCAGATATGTTTGAGGTACTGCAGCGGGCCAGGGAAGCAGGAGCTTTCTGGGCAGGCTATACCATCGTGCGGCTGAATGGGGCTATTGAAGCTATTTTCCGGGATTGGCTGGAGAAAAACTTCCCCGACAAAACGGAAAAAGTATGGCATATGATCCAGGATTGTCATGGTGGTAAGGTAAGTGATTCCCGTACCGGTATCCGCATGCGTGGTGAGGGTAAGATCGCGGAGATGATCCGCTCACAGTTTAAACTGTATTGCCATAAACTGGGTTTAAATAAAGAAAGCCATCCACATAACCTGGATGACTTTAAAGTACCGTTTAAGGGTGGCCAGATGAGCCTGTTTTAGACCATTGAATTTGAAATCATTGTTTCCTGGTTAATCTTAAATTCATCAGTTCAAATATTTCAATCTCAATCTATAGATTCCTTTTCCATTTGATAGAATATCATAACTACTCTTTGAAAGCAGTATTGCAAACTCACTTTCTTCAGTTTTTTCCTGGCTGTTCTTTGTACTATGATGCTGATTTAAAAATAATCTAATATAGTTCTCAAAGCTATAATCCATATCGTTCATAAGGTTTTTCACCATACCTATATGATGAACTGCCCTTAAGCCCTCCAAATTGCTCCCTGTATTAAATGCCTGCGCATTATAACTTTCGCTACGATCATTTACAATCTCCACATTATTATAGGGTTGATCCTTAACAATGTCCTGGAAATCATAGAGCATTTGATTAGTGATCATCTTTTTCCGCTCATTCTGAGTCTTCAGCGCATTCCCAATACCATTATCAAAGTTCAGGAAATACATAAATATTACCGTGTAGAGGACAGTAGTAAAAATTGATTTCTGTTTTGACGCTAAGATTGCCACAATAGCAATAAAGAAACTTACCAACAAAAAATACCTCGCATTGTTTGGGAAATTATTCAATAGCAAATTAATACTTCCGGTACATATAAAAGACACACAAATGCTGGCTAAGCCAATGATAACAGTAAGTAATTTATTTTGTTTAGAGTGTTGCACAAAAGTCACCAGGAACAATAGCATTAATACAACAACAATAGCAAAGCTTCCTGTTCCAAGCAGTTCTTTTAATTGAAGTGACAAGGATTTTATATTACTAAGCACACCGGGCAATATGGTTGCAACAGATAATTGCCCTCCCACATGGCTAAAATCAATCAAAGGCACAATTACAATTCTATAACACACAACTCCGATAATAAAAAATCCGCTGCCCCATAATAGTGTCTTTATATCACAGTCTCTTTTACTACTCCAGCGGTCAATAGCAAACATGATGCCCAGTATAAAATAGCCTGCTAATGCAGTCTGGTAGGTTGAAAGTACCAATAAGGAACTTAACAATGAAAGAATAATAAATGTTCTTTTATGTTCAAAAAACAAAAATGGCAACACACAGAAAAAAAGAGCCATAGCCATAAACGGAGCATCTACTTTATATACCATATTGGCATAATAAAGAGGAAATATGCCAATAAATGAAGCGGCAATTATTTGTTTGTACCCGGCTTTTATTTTAAATATGGCCAGAAGAGCGAGCGAAGTCAGTGCGAGAATGAGCATTGAATACAACTGGTATAAGGGCGAACTATCTAAAATAGTCCGGGAAAAGTTCCAAAGAACGATCACCAGTTCATCAAAAATACGCCCCAAACCACCTAATGTAATTTTACCTGTAAACCTTCTGACATTATCATCCGCAAAATAAACATCTGCTATCAGTAATGAACTGTAGGCAAATAAATTTATAATAAATAATACGACAAAGGTTTTAAACTTAAAATATGAAGACAATTGTTCTCTTGTTTCATTTATCGTCTTACTAAAATAAGATAGTTGCATATAATTTTTTATTGTTAAGGCTGAATAAAAGTTTAGATCTGGCAGTAATTGCTCTGCTACCCTTTCAATGGTACAGGCAGGCTTTTAACCAGGAAATATTAAGGACATAATGGCTATCCTTATATCGGATTGAATGTACTATGATCGCAGATCAGGAGCGCTTTGTATTTTTTAGCAAAGGTTACAAATTTATTTTCCTGTCCACGACATATTTAGGTCTTTGTTTCACTTCCATATATATCCGCCCGATATACTCTCCCAATATTCCTATCCCCATCATAATAAATCCTCCAAGCAGCAATACAGATACCATAATGGAAGCGTATCCCGTGATAGAAATTCCGAAAAAAACCTTTTCTATTATAACTTTAAGAATGAGTATAAAAGATATAAAAGATAAGCCAAAGCCTAAGTAGGTCCAGATTTTTAAAGGTAAAGTTGAGAAAGATGTAATCCCTTCCAGGGCCAGGTTCCAAAGCTTCCAGCCATTGAATTTGCTTTGACCGGCACTCCTGGCATCTCTTTTGTATTCAACGATCGCAGTCTTGAAACCAACCCAGCTAAGCAGTCCTTTCATAAATAATTGACTTTCGCTTAACTTAATCAGTTCATTAACCACTTTGCGGCTCATCAGCCTGAAATCGCCGACATTTTCTTCAATTTTTGGTTTTGAAATTTTATTATGAAAACGGTAAAAAAGCTCAGCAGACTTTTTCTTCAAAAAGCTATCACTGGACCTGTCCGCTCTTTTCCCCAAGACAACTTCATACCCTTCCTCATATTTTTTGATCATTTCATGAACAACAGCAATAGGGTCTTGCAGATCAACATCTATAGGCACTACTAAATCTCCGGTGGCATGTTGCAATCCGGCAAACAAAGCAGCCTCTTTACCAAAATTCCTGGAAAATGAAACTACTTTTACCTGCTCATCTCTTGAGCCCAATATTTGCAGACAGTGGAAAGATCCATCCTGACTTCCATCATCCACAAAAACAATATCAAGCGTATATCCTGTCTTTAACTCTTCCTTAAATTGCTGAATGGCATCATAAAAAATAGGAATAGTTTGTTCTTCATTGAAAACAGGCACGACAAATGATATAAGCATAGTAATAAGATATTTTAGACAAGAATGAATTAAATAAAATTGAGCAGTCTACTTGTTTAATTCTCCTTTCAAATAATCAATCACATTCACTTCTACGGCATCCACGCCTCTTAATTCGGCCAGGAACCAGCTACACCAATCTCCGAAGAGGATCAGGTAGACCGCTCTTTCCAGGAAACTGTCGCCCTTGGCTACCACCTCGAAGATGGCATTGGTAAAGTTGCAGATCACCGATCTGTTGATATCAAATCTTAGTTTTACACGATCCAGTTCGGCCCCGGTATGGAGGAAAATAACTGCCAGGCTTTCCGCATTATCTTTCCAGCCTACCAATTCATTATGGTTCATTTCCGGGAAAGGACGCTCCCAGCCCAATACCTTACTGTTTTCATTGAACTGCTGCCGCCACCTGGTGGCTATGCCTGCAATTCTTTGATCGGAATAGATTATGGGTAATTTACCCTGCAACTTTTCTGCAAGCAGACGGGCATCGTTCTTGATATCAGCTTCTTCGGTTCTTAAAAGCGCAACCGCTGCTTTGAGTTCCCCGATAAATTCTTCCCCAATAATATTATAATGCTTAAGGATAAACAGGATCTGGGGTAATGAAGCACCGAAGCATGCTCTTGGAGGAATACCTTCCGGCAATGCTATGCAGTCTAAATTATTTGCGCCTGCAAAGGCACCCATCTTACCTCCTGAGGTTACACAGGCAACTACAGCACCTTTTTCCTTGGCCTCGTTCAATACACTCAGCGTTTCTTCGGTGTTGCCGGAATAGGAGCTGGTGATGACCAGGGTATCCTCGTTCACAAAGCCGGGTAAGAAATAGTCCTTACAGAGTACCAAAGGAACTGTTATAGATCTTTCTAAATAATTTAATACTATTTCACCTCCTATCCCGCTACCACCAAGACCTGCCAATACAACATTCTTCAGTGGTTTAGGAGCAGTATTAAACCCATAATTACTACCCACAGCAAGCCCTTCTTCCAAAAGATTTGCAAAGTTCCCTATATAAAAATCCATTTCCTTGTAGCCACTCATCGTTATTCAATTATCATTTAAGCTAAAGTTTAGCTTCTGTTAAAAACCCGGCAAATTTAAGTCTTTTTTACATATTAAATTATACTTAAATCGTCACCTTATTTGATTGATTTACTTAAATTGTTGTCATCCTTGGTATTATAGTGCCCGGCTCTATAGTCGTCTCATTACTGATGCTTGCCGCCCCGCCTATATATACATTAGGATAAATATTTACAAAATCTCCCACCTGCACCTCATGATCGATCACCACATTTGCATTGATGAGGCAATGCTTCCCGATACGCGCACCGGCCTGTATGACTGCATTGGCCAAAATCACGGTGCCCTCTCCTAGTTCCACATCTGCTGCGATCTGCGCCGAAGGATGGATCAGTACCGGCATCTCGTGCTTTATGCTTTCCACTATTCTTTTGCGAATGATATTGTTACCTATCGCAATGATCAGTGGCAAATCGGGTTCAAAAGCAACCTCATATGCTCTATCGTCTGCAAACACGTGCTCAATGGTGGCATTAAGTTTGCCTGCCAGGTCTGCCAGCACCCTGGCATGTCCTCCGCTACCTAAAAGCAGGTATTTCTTTTTCCCCTCCATCTGCTACAAGCTGTATTTTTTGATCAACCTGCCTTTTATAACCAGGTATACCAGGCTGCCCAATACTAAAATTAGCCCGGCCAGCATCCATTGCTGGCTTACCGTCCAAGATGCAGCTTTTATGATCAGCAAGCCGACCAGGAACTGTATCAACCCATAGACACCCGAAACGACCAGTTTATTGGTTTTATGTTCATTCACCAGGTATTGATACAAATGGGAGCGATGGGCCTGCGAAATGTTTTCACCTTTTAATACCCTCCTTACAATCGTCCATACGGCATCTAGTCCATAAACGGTCAGGAACAAGAGGTAGATGGGATTGCCTGTTTTAAAGATCAAAACGGCCAGCAGAAAAATAAGGATAAAGGCAATACTGGTACTGCCTACGTCTCCGGCAAAGGATTTGGCTTTTTGCCGGTAATTGAAAAATGCAAAGACGGCCACGGCTATGCCCGTGTACCAGATAAGGTCCTCGTCGATGAATGGCTGAACATAGTTAACAAGGCCCAGCAGGATCAACACAGCCATACTATAAGCTGCGGTGATGCCGTTGATGCCATCCATAAAGTTATAGGCATTCAAGATACCGGTACAAATGACCAGGGCTACGATCCAAAGCCACCAGGCTTCGCGGAATAGGCCAACGTCATAGAACATTAAAGCCATCGCTGCAAACTGTACTACCAGTCTTATTTTATTGGACAATGTGCGCACATCATCTAAAAAGCTGATCAGGGTGATGGCAGTTAATCCAATGAAAAAGTAAGGGTATTGAAAACCGGAGACCATAAACCAGGCCAGCACGCCAAAATAGAAAATGATGCCTCCGCCACGCAAAGTGATGCTGGTGTGGGAGCTCCGCTCATTGGGTTTGTCAATGATATTAAAATGATCTGCACATTTAAAATAGAATAGTTCTAAGATAAACAGTCCTGCAAAGAGTAAAATATAATCCATAAGTATTGCATGCAAAGCTAAAAGAATCTATAGAATCCCGAATCGATATTTTATATTATTTGCCCGGGATGGCATCAAAAACTGAAATGGTGTTTTTTAATCCCTGCTTTGCAGTAAACGGTAAGCTCTTAATATGGAGGGCAGTTTTTATTTTTTGATTAGATACAACATAGCTTTCGGTTAGTTTTTTAAGCCGTTCAGAGTTCAGGGGCAATTTAAGCTTGTCTCCCAGAGCGGCTACCGATCTCATCATACCTGCATTGATCTTCCAGAGCCGGGCTTTTTTACCGATTGCTTCGGCAATGATATGTACCAGTTCATTGGTAGAGACGGCATCATCATCGGCAAAATTATATACGCCGGAGGTAAGCTCCGTGTGCTGCAACATCTGCTCTATCAGCCAGCAAAGATTGTCTACATATAAAAACGAGCGGGCATTATCAAAAGCCGCTAAAGGCCAGGGAATACCTTTCTGCACTACTTTATATAAAAGGTTTAAGTTGCCTTTATTACCGGGTCCATGTATCATACAGGGCCTGATGATAAACAGCCTTTTGCCGGCCGGTAAGGACTGGGCCAGTAAATATTGTTCGGCTTCGAACTTTGATTGTCCGTAAGGGGTATATGGCTTTCCGGCCACCTCCTCATGCAAAGTGCCTTCTACGGTATCGGCAACTGCTTTCACGGAACTGAAATAGAAAAAATCCCGGATGGGAGATGCCAGGAATCGCTTAAAGAGGGCTATGGTCAGGTCTCTGTTGACTTCGAAATAGACGGAAGCTGCCGCTGTATTTTTGGTATCATGAGCTTTGCCGGCAAGGTGTATAATAGCTGTGGCATCAGCTTCCAGCTGCCAGTTTTCTGTTCTTAAAGCCAAAGAGGATACCTTATATCCTTTGCCCGATAAATAGGGAAGCAAATTCTGACCGACAAAACCGGTAGCTCCTGTAACAATAACTTTCATTTTTAGTATCCTAACTTTTTGCTGATTTCATCCCAAACGATGGACTGTTCGAAATATTGTAAGATAAATGCCCTGCCATTATTACCATGTAATTTTTTAATATCGGGAGCATCGACATAATATAGAATTGCCTTAACTATGGAGTCCAGGTCATGTGTAATGAATTTTCCGGTCAGGCCATCCTCGATAGCTTCTTCGCATCCTGTAGCCTGAGTAATGATTACCGGCAACTTCATGGAAGAGGCCTCCAGGGCCACTGTAGGGAAGCCTTCTCTATAGGTGGGCAAAACGAATGTATCCATTATGGAGAAGAAAGGGCCCGAATCGGGTACATAGCCGGTATGAATGATTGTAGCATCCTGGGCAATTATGTCCTGAGTAACTTTTGACACACTGTCTCTTTCTTCAAAAGGGCCTACAAGTAATAATTTAACATTTTTTCTCTGGTTCCTGACCAATTGCCAGGCGGCCACCAGCTCATCGATACCTTTATCGTGTACCAGGCGGCCGACGTAGCCTAAGACGAAGTCATCTGCCGTGATATTGTAGGCTTTTTTCAAGTCATTCCGCTCTGCTTCTGTGTAGCGGTCCGGGTTGAAGCGACCCAGCGCATCCACACCATTGCAGGTGCCTTTACCCAGGATAGTATTTTTATCTGCACGGTTGAGGTGATCTCTTAAGGTGATCGTTTGTACTCCCCTGCTCACACAGACCACTCTTTTGGCCAAAACACCACTGAGCCGGTCAATATTTTTAAGCAGCATACGCTTAACCCCGCTGGAGGTCTCGTAGATGATGCCATGCCTGAAATAAACCCGATTGTGTACCCCTGCAAAGAAGGAAGATAACATACCTACCATACCACCTTTAGGGGTATGAGCAATTACGTAGTCAAATTTTTCTTTCCGGATATAACGATAGAGTTGATAGATAGCTTTCAGGTCTTTAAGGGGGCTGATGGACCTGGTGATCTCAACCGGGAAAGGTGTATAATCTAGTTCATCTTTCCATTTTTCAAATTCTGCGGAGTCGGAACAGGCCAAAAAATAAGCATTACCTGACTTTTCGGAGAGGTACTTGAACTGCTTTCCAAAAAAGTGATTGATTACAAATGATACTGTAATGATATGTAAAACTTTTTTAGGTTGACTCATAATATTCCATCTATCTATTGGCCGATTTTTAACAAAAGGGTGAAAATTGCAGTACGACATAAAGATAATACAAAAATAAGCATAACCGAAAGAATATTATACTACTATCATGTAAACTTATTGCTAAACCCATGCTTGTGGCCCTCCGGGCTCCGCTATTCCGACAAAGTGACTAATTTTATAAACTTCTATATACTTCTATATGTTTGTCAACCATTAAGCTTATATCGTAGCGTTCTGCTTGCTCTTCGCATCTTGTAACTACCTTGCTATATAATGCCGGGTCCTGATCTAATGCAAGTATGTGCTGTGCCAAACCCGCAGCATCTCCTTCGTCAAACAATAAACCGGCTCCTTCTACGATCTCGCGCAGGCCGGGTACGTTACTCGCGATGAAGGGACTTCCGGAGGCCAGCCCTTCGATACTTGCCAGGGAGAGGCCCTCGTAGTGAGAGGATAACACCACATAATCTGCCGATTTCAAAAGCCGGGGCACATCCATTCTCTGGCCCAGGAAAAAGACCCGGTGTTGCAGTTTTAAAGTTGCTACCAGTTCCTTACAGGCTTCCAGGCAGTCACCTACTCCTACCAGCAGCAGCTTAAACTCATCCGGCAATTGTACCAGGGACCTGATGAGCGTGGCCTGGTCTTTTTGCGGCCGGAATGCTGCAACTTGTATGATTATTTTATCTGCAGGAGTCAGCCGGGGCAATATAGCTTGCTTAGCATAGCGTACCGCAGTTTTTATCTTGCTAAGATCGACCCCGTTATGGATGAGTGCAAGTTTATCTTTGCTGCCTAAATAGCGGGCATAGATCTCAACGATCTCTTCTGTGATGCATACCAGTTTATGGTATTTACTGTAAATGAAGCGCTCAACGGGCTTAAATAGTTTATTCTGTATTCTCCGGTTGGTTGTATTGTGCTCTGTAAATACCAGCTTCGTGGCTGCTCCCGAGAGCATCTTGGCAAATACGGCAAAGTATTGTGCCGGGAACAGGTGTACATGGGCGATGTCATAGTTTTTCAAGATCTTTTTAAGCTTGAATATATGACCGGGGCTGTAAATATCTTTTTTATTGGAAGACGTTTTCAGTATGATGATATTACAACAATCCAAAGCCCGAAGTGCTTTGACAAAGGGCTGATCATCATCCCAAAATAAAAGCAGGTCCATTTTAATGCCCGCCTTTACGTAATGTGGAATGGTATCCAGGATCAGCTTTTCGGCTCCTCCTGTTTCTAAAGAATTGATGATTTGTAAGATTCTCACTACTTTCTTTTATCGTTTAAATACATTAATGAGGCAATGGGAAGGGCAAACAGACTGAGTACAGGATCAACGGCTTTAAGCTTCTGCCCTAAGGAGCTGTCCAGGTAAAAGGCAAATCTCCAGTAATTGATCAGCGCCCGGAACCTGTCCTTGAAGGGTATGGGTGCCTTACTTAATTCCTGGTAGCAAATGGTCGTGGCCACCGGGGATTTTTTCCTTATCTCGAAAATCCTGGCAGTCAGCCCTTCTGGCTGGTACTCGGCATAATAGATCGCCTCATTAAACCACAGTAAAGGGTATTTAGTGCCTATCCTGTTCCACACCAGTGCTTCGGGGCAGAATTTCTCTCCTTTAATCTCCGGGAAGGGAAATTCTTTTAATACGGAAGTTTTAAACACTTCACACATATCCCCGGTCATCTTCCTGCCATAGCGAAACTCGAAGACATCCATGATCTCATCATTGATCCCGTTTTGGGAACCGATGAGCCGGCCATCAAAATATGCTTTTCTTCCGGCGACTCCGCCTATTTTCGAGGGATCTTTAGCATTATCGTACTTTTGGGCTACAATACTCAGGGCATTTTCAGGAATAACATCATCGCTGTCCAGGATAAAAAACAAGTTGCCTGCTGCTTCTTGTACACCGCGATTGATGGCAAAATGTTTCCCGGCATTGTCCTGGTAGTAATACCTTACAGGAAAATGGGCCGATGAAAACTGTTTTACTAATTCCTCTGTACCATCTGCAGATCCGTCATCCACGATGATCCATTCAAAAAAAGCATAGGATTGCTTTTTCAAACTTTCAAACAACCTCAATAGGAGTTGTTTTCTATTGTAAGTTGGTGTAAAAACCGTGATCTTTATGTCTCTATGCTCTTGTATCATCTTCTGTACTCCATAAAATCAAATTGCCCCTTACGTTCTGTATCCATATAAAAGGCTTTATAAGGCATCAAATCACCGTTGTCCCACACGAACAGCATACGCACCAGCAATATGGCAAAATATAAAAACACTAAAAACCTGAATGTTTTCCTTTCTCTAAGGTTATTGATATATAAATACACATAAGGAAGCCCGATAATAATAAAAATAAAGAAATACCAGGAGAACCTGGCATAAGTAGCATTGGTTATGGCTACGATGGTAATAACGATGTAGATCAGGAATCCATTAAAGATTACTGTGGTCTTAGGATTTTGATAAAAAGCATTCTTGTAAATATAGGCTACATAAGAAAGTAGTAATCCCTCTATGACGTATAGAAAATTAATCGCATTCGCTTTCTCGGTATAGTAAGCTAGTTTTTCATTATCACTATTTTCCGCTAAGAAGGTGAGTAAGAAATTACCAATGGGTGAAAGGAAAATGGCAAATACGCCAAATATCAAGAGGATCATCTGGTTCCTGGTAAACTTCACATTCAGCAAAAAGATCATCGGGAAAAAGAGTATCGAGCTTTTATGGAAAAAGTAAGCTACGACCAGCATGAGAATAGGAATAACTCTTTTCTTGTTGATCAGCAGCACTAAAGCCCACCATACAATACCCATAGCCATGAACTGTCTCACATAGACAAAAGACATGAGGAAAAATTTGCTGAAATAGATGAACAACGCAAAGAATAATAGTGGGCTAAGCTTTTTAATGGCCCCAAAATGGGCCCATATGGTGATGAATGATGTGATGAAAAAGAAATAGTAACGGTCACTTACCAGTTGCCGGACCAAAGCATTGTAGAGCAGGTACCCTTTTTCAAAAAAAGGAAATGTAAGCAGCCTGGGGATAGAATACGATTCAAAAACTTCCGCATAAATGTACACATCAAATCCCCCGATCATATCCCGGCTGCCTGCAAAAAGAATACAACAAGCCATGAAGAAATAATACAATGGTTTATTGCTTTGATCTTTTTGCCAGTAAACGATAAAGGCCAGTATAAATAAGAGTAGATAAGGTATCATTTATTCATTAATTGTTCAAAGCATTCATCTGGTTTTTCAGATCATTGGTCACACTTTCTATAGTAAGCTGATCTTTAAATTTCTTTAAATTGTCGCATTGAAGCCGGTATTCTGCTTCATACTGTTCAGGGTTCCGGATGATTTTTGCTATAATATCCCTCATCTCATCCAATGTATTTACCATATAGCCCACATTGCCCGCCACTTTAAACAGGTATTCAAAATAGGGATGATATAGTGTAAATACGGGTTTTTCAAAAACCAATGTATCTACTACGGCTCCTGAGGCTCTGCAAATGTACTCATTAGTAGGAAAAAAGAAGGCCGAATAGTGAATGCTTTTCACTTCCTGCTCATAGACGGAGCGTTCAAGATAGCTGGTTTCTTTTCCCACGACTTCTTCCACCCACTCATTTTCCCAGGCCTTTACAGAGGCATTTTTAAGCCCTACGATCTTAAATTTCAGCAGTCCCGCCTTGATATCGGATGCAGATTTTGCCGCAAGTTCGTACAGGTAATGTGAGTTCTTTCTTTGCGCCTCCATACTGCCCAGGTGTGCAATCACGAGGGGAGTCTTTGTAAGGCTGATAAAAGTATTGATCTCCCCCAGATTGGGATAAGGATGCTCTATCTCCATCACTTCATTGGCTTTGAGATAGCCATCTTTCACCAGCATAGATTTTGCGATCTTATTCAGTAAAAGGTATTTAAAGTTAGGGGCATCCAATTTAAACATCCGTTTATGGTACCAGGCATTGATCCGTTCCATATAGTTCTGCGGATTGTAGAAATAGTCAATCCCACCATGTAATGTGGCAATGACCGGCACCGCATGCTTCATCTTTATTTTCTTAAAGTAGTAGAAACAATAAAATGAACTTACGGAAAAGAAGATCAGGTCATCATCTGCCGCTTCCTGTACGATACGGTCCAGTTGTCTCATCCGGGTCTTTTCCTTTTTGATATAGTTCAGTGCTTTATAAGCAAGTCCGGGTTTAGCAGGCTGGGTATATTCAATGGTAGAAAAGATAATGCGTGCTCTTTCCGCCTCGGTCAGCAAACTGAATATAGCAGTATGATTAGAGGCTATTCCATGTGCCATAAGCATACTATCCGGGTACATGGACATCAGTATGCTGATCATTGAAGCATTAAACACCATATGGTGCTTGTCTTGAGAGGTTTGATCTATAAAATGTAACATGGATGTTCCTGCTTTTCTTGTAATATTAGTTCTTAAATTATGCTCCTTTTTTTGCCAAAACATTAATGCCGTACCATCGCTGCCATACGTAACGGGCTTTGAGCACCAGTTTCATAACAGGATTGGATTGTTGCACCAGGTTCCAGTAAAAAGTATTGAGTTTTTTCCTGTTGTCGATCAATCGTTCATATTTACCGCCCAGGTCTTTATTTACATTTTCTAAAAACCTGAGGTTATTGGCACTATGGGTCTCCGCTGCGGCATTGGAGGTCTGATTTTTCTGATGCATTCTATATACGGTCAAAAAATCTTCAAAGTATTTTATTTTCCCTTCCCCGGTACCATATATGATCAGGCACTGGTCTACGGAGAACACCCAATTGTCTACCCATTCCGGCAGCTTAAAGTTGTTCCGGATAAAGAAGGTAGTGGTATGCCCGAAATTAAAGGCTAAATAATTCTTCAGGCTCAATGGCTTGCTGATATCAAATAGTTCCCTGTTCTCCTCGAAACGCTGCTCTTCTTCAAACAGGAATTTATAGCGCCCCACACAGGTATTGTAATCGGGGTGGGATTCCAGGAAATCAAATTGTTTCTGGGTCTTATAAGGGTCTGACCAGTAGTCGTCGCCTTCACAGAAAGCCAGGTACCTGCCCTTAGCCACGGACAATGCTTTATGATAGTTTTTGGCCATCCCCAGGTTAGGCTCATTCCTGAAATACACAATGGCACTGCCTTTAGGATGTGTTTCTATGATCTTCCTTACAATTGCTTCTGTATCGTCAGGTGACTTGTCATCTGCCAGGATTAATTCCAGGACTCCGCTAAATACCTGGTCAAGCACGCTAAAGATCGCCTGCTCTAAGTATTTTGCCTGTTTATAGGCCGGCATAATCACACTTACATCAACATTATTCATATCATTCATTTGCTTGTAGGGTAATGGTAAGGTATCAAAAAATCATTATTCCTGCCTTTGATAATCGTCTTGTATCCTGATAATATCGTCTTCTCCAAAATAGCTGCCCATCTGTACTTCTATAAATATCAGCGGGCTTGTCCCCGGATTACCGATACGGTGTTTACTACCTAAAGGGATCTTGATGACCTCTCCCGGGCCTAATGTTATTTTCTCGTCTTCCAGTACCACCAAAGCGCGACCTGATACAATTGTCCATACCTCTTCTCTAAACTTGTGGAACTGGTAGGATAAACGATGGGAGGGATGGACCACTATCTGCTTGACTTTACAGTGATCGCCTTCCAGCAACACTTCATAAGTTCCCCAGGGCCTGATTCCTTTTTCCAGAGACATATATATAAATTAAAATAGATTATAGTTAGCAACTGATGCAAAAATAAGTAAATCTGATCAGGGCAGTGCATATTGTTGTCTGCCAGGTTTCCTATGTATATTATATCATTTAAGTTTCCTGTTTAATAACATTTTCCATAGAAATTCTGTATTCATCACATATTTGCTAAAGGTCTGGAAAGTAGTCTTCAAAGGACCTTTCACCGGATAAAGACCATCTGCTTTCAATTTGTCCAAAACAGCTGTTACAAAACTGCGATCCAGCATTTCGGGGTCTTTGTAGATGGTGTATAATAGGTTCCATACAACGGAGTTGTAATTTTTCCTGACCAGGTCCTGCTCTTTTGTCCCGCTGTATTTTGCCAACTGCTGTTTCATTTTTGCAGCTACTACGGCTTCATCCATTAAGTACTTTTGCTTTTTGGCGGCGGTCAACTGGTTGGTTACCGAGCCCAGGTGCTGGACGTAGAAATAACCGATCTCCCGGGTAAACACGACTCTTTTTGCCCCCATCATCCACCGGAAGCTTATTTCCACATCTTCGTGGGTAATGCCTTCTTCAAAAAAAAGCCCGTTTGAAAGTACAAATGCTCTTGCCACTAAAAAGATACAAATCGAGGAGGGTTGATAACCGGCTTCCAGGTAATCTACTCCTGTTTGCAGCACATCATAGGTGGACAACTGATGTAAACTACGCTCCTGCAGGTTTCCGGCAACATCGATATACCTCAGGTCAAAGCCAATGATATCGAGTGCGTCGGCTTCTGCACGTTCCAGTAAAGATTCAATCACCTTAAAGTCCATCCTGTCATCTGCATCCAGGAAAGCCAGGTATTTGCCATTGGCATTCCTGATGCCAAAATTTCTTGCCGATGCGGCTCCGCCATTGGCTTTATCCAGCACCAGTACGTTTTGAAACTTCCCCGCAAATTGTCGTGCTGTGTTCAGGGTATCGTCTGCAGAACCATCATTCACCAGGATGATTTCTATATCAGAACGGTTTAATACCGGGTCAAGAACGGCTGCCAGGGATTCAAGATGAGCTACCGCATTGTACACCGGGATGACCAGGCTTAGTTTGGGGCTGCTCATGATCTCAGTTTAAAATAGTTTTTCATCAAAAAATCCGCGAACCTGAACTGTTGCTTTACCAATAAACGTTTAAATAGGGAGAAGAACAGGTTAAAGGGTTGAAAGTACGTTTTGTATAATTGCCAGTCTCCGGGTGTAAACTTTTCCAGGTTCCTGAGCCTCTGCTCACGATTGTCTTTTGTACTATAATTGCTGATCAGGGCATCGTTCATATATACGGCCAGGCGTTTGTTGATCACTTCTATACCGGTACCAAAATGCGCATTCGTGAAATCAGTAAGGGCTCTGAAGGGCAGATAAGAAAAGTCAAAGTTTCGCTTTTTGGTCGTTATGGACTGCTGGTTTTCGAGGTAGTTGTAATTTACCTGCGCTGTAAAGCAAATTTTTGTTGCCTGTTTTAAATATTCAAACACAAACAAGGTATCTTCATACAGGCTGATGTCTGCACGAAACCAGTTCACTTTCTCTTGCAGGATCTCTTTGCGGAACAGCTTGGCCCAGCAATATCCAAAATCCTGCAGCTGGTGTTTATTAAAGATTGTTGCAAAGTCTGTAGCTGCCAGTACTTCTTCTTCAAAGCGTTGGGTGTACAATACTTTACCAGCATTATCCACGCGCTGATAGCCATCTACGACCAGGTCAATGCCCGGATCTTTCCCGGCAGCGCTCAATAAGCCTGAAAAATAATTTTCCTGCAACCAATCATCACTGTCTAAAAAAGTGACCCATGCTGCATCCACATGCTTAAGACCTGTATTCCTGGCTGCAGACACCCCCCCGTTTTCTTTGTTGATCAATACAAATCGCGGATCTTGTCCGGTTAGTTCTTTTATGATACTTTCCGAATTATCTTTACTACCGTCATTGACCAGCACCACCTGGAAATCTGTAAAGGTTTGCCCTAAGATACTGTTGATACAGCGTTCGATATAAGCTGCTGCATTATAAACCGGAATTACGATAGATACTTTAGCCATATGTTTGGTATTCCCTTGTATTTCAGATGTTACTATAGATGAATGATGTTTTTCCCGGCTGATGCCTGCCTTTTATTTTAACCTGGCTATGATCCTGGCCGGTAACTTCTGATCTATTTTAGTAAACTGTAAAAAATCTTTCAGCCCTACATTGGGTATCAGCCATGATAATACCAGGTACACAATTCCAAAAACAGGAAGTGTTGCAGCCAGTAGTAAAAAACTATGTTCAATTCTTGTATTTAAGAAATGGTACAGGAAATACAAAGGCAGGGCACTTAAAACGGATACCATGAGGCAGGGTAAAAGTGTTTTGACCTGCTCCCATACGGTACTTTTAATAATAAAGGTACAATACTTAAAACTGATGATCAACTCGATCAATAAAATCAATATGTTCACCCAGATCAATGCATACACATCGCCACCTATAGCGGCAATAAAAATGAGGATAATACTGATCGTTTTTTTGAAAATGTCCGCTTTCAATCCAAGCTCAGAACGCCCGGTAATGTTGATCACATAAAGGCTGATCATATTTAATGAATACAATACGCTTACGGAAGCCAATATCTGAAAATAGCCGATCGCGGTGCCCCACTGACCACCAAACAAAAAGTTGATGATTGCCGGCGCTGCAATGGTGCAAAATGTGGCAATAGGTGCCATCACAAACATCAACATTCTTAAGACCCTTAAATAGGTGGTCTTAAGTTCTTCTACATCGGTTGATTTTGAGGCAAATAAAGGTAAGGCGATCCTGTTGATCGCACCACCGATAGAGAATGCGATCATCATGGCCAATTGATTGGCCCGGTTATACTGCCCTACCAGTCCGGCGGAGTATTTCTTACCTATGATAACGTTATAGATACCACTAAAAATTGTCAGGAGGATGGTAGATAAAGCCACCTTATAACCGAACCTGAAATGCTGCCTGAAGACTTCTTTATCAAATTTGAAGTTTGGTCTCCAGGGAGATTTATACCAGAGATAGACCATCGTAAGCACCGGCGTACAGATACTGATGGCCACCAAGCTCCAGACACCGAATCCATTGTAGGCTAAAAACAGGCCTAAAAGTCCGGAGGTGATATTCCCTACAATGGCGATGAAGGTTATGGGCTTAAAATTAAAGCTTTTTTCCAGCTGCACTTTTTGTACAGAGGTAATCGCCACTATAATAATAGTAACAGAAAATACTCTTATGATAGGTACCAGCCTTGGTTCTTCAAAATAATTGGCAATTAGCGGTGCACAAAGTACGATCAATAAATAGATGGCTACAGATGAAACCAGGTTGTAGATAAATACAGAATTATAATCAGCATCTTTATTCTCATATTTACGCATCAGAGAAGATTCCAGGCCGCTATCTATTACGAGCTGGGCTATAGAGGTCACAAAAGCTACCATAGCAATAAAGCCTGTTTCTTCAGGGGTTACTATCCTTGAAAGAAAGGCTGTAATGAGAATGGTAACGATCTGGGTACCGAAGCTTTGGACGATAGTCCAGATCGTACTGCTTAATAAGTTCCTGTTGGGTGCCTGTTCACTCATAGTTGCGGAAGCTTAGCCATATCTACCTGCTTATCTACAAATGCCACCACATCTCTTATGTCCGGCATATTTTTGATTGTTGCAGCACCACTTTTACGCTTCATCAAACCTAATTTCTGCAGGCTGCGCAAAATCAATGATTTTACTTTATGTTTTTGGTTAATATAGTTCAGGTGTTTTTTATACCCTTCAAAAGCTTTCATTTCTTCGGGGCCAAAATTCCTGTCTTTAAAGCAGCTTTCCAGTTCTTTACTCAAGGTGCCCAGGAACTGCTTGTCCATGACCATAAATTCATCATTGATATGGGCATAGTATAAGGGGAAATTGATGTCGTTGATCAGATCCTCCCTGTTGTTTTCTTTCAGGGATTTCAATAAAGATTCTGTCCATACTACATAAGCACTATATATTTTGGGAATAGCACCTTCTATTTGATAGCCATCTCTGTGCCTGAGATGCGGTGCATCTTTAATATGGCCTACGTGTTGCTTTGCAATAACACCATAAGTTGTACTGGCCTGGCAGGCCCCTAAAACAGAGAAAGGGGCGTCTACAGAATAATTATTTTTTATATTGATAGATAAAGCTGCGGCCGAATACAGATCCGGGCTTACGCCTCCGAAATAATGGCCCGTCTGGGCCTTTATTTTATCCATAACGGCTTTCTTAACGATACCATGGTACACCTTAGACAGGTTGTAGGCCTGGTAAGCTACGGTACCATCTGCCATGAACCGTTTTAAGTTGGCGGCGTTATCGTGCTCTGTAACTTTAAAGGTAAATGATTCCGGGACCAGCAATTCTCCGGTAAGCAGTTTTGGATTATCTGCAATAGGCCAGATGTAATTTACCGTGCTTGAGGAGGAAAGGGATTCAATATTATGGTCTTTCATCCATTGTGCCCAGTTGGCACAGTTGGGCAATATAGTATCATCATCTCCAATAAATACGACATATTCTCCTGTAGCCAGGTCCATTGCTTTATTGAAATTCGCAATGGAAGATACCGGGCCATTGTCAAAGGTGTACTTCACCGCCGGATGGTTCAATGTTGCTACGTAATCTTTCACTTTGGTCGTGGCACTATTATCGGCTACGGTAATTTCAATTCTTTCATCTTTATAGGAGAGAATGGAATCAATGGCAGCAATACAGTATTGTTCCCGGTCTTTGGTCGCAATAACTACACTCAGCAAAGGAATAGACATGATTTTATTTTTTTTATTTTTTGATTGATTCTTCAATACTTTTAAAACATGCGGCCTGTATAGGATAGGGTACTTTGCCCGGAACCTATATTATACAGCAAAGTATTCACCTGGCTTATCTCCTGGTTACAGTTTTCTTTCCGGATCAGTATCCAGTTGAATTTTTGATAGTAAGGGACCAAATGATCTTTACAGAACAGGATACCATATAATGCTTTTTCATCCAGGAAGCGGTTAACAGCCTCCATTAATTGATTGCCATACCCTTTACCACTCTCTTTGGTGCACACATTGCCTATGCCTAATGCTGCTACAGGCGTTCCGTCTATTTCCGGTTTTACCTGTACCAGGTTCATGTAAGCCACAAGGTCTTCACCGTCTTTCAATAATAGATGCCAGTCTTCCGGTTCAATATTTTCTGCGATCCAGTTCATTTGCTGTTCCATAGGATAAGCCCATCGCACCGCTTTCAGGGCGGCGATAGCCTCCAGCAGTGATGTATCTGCATCTTTATGTTGTATAAAATTAATTGACAGCATTTTTGAGTTTCATTTTAGAGCCACCACCCACAAGGAATGGCCACATAACGTTTCATAAATTCAGAGACTCCGCTAAGTGCCACATAAGGTCCGAATACCGAATAAACATTGTTATTAATATGAACACCGGTTGCGTAGTAACCTGCATTTCTATATTTAAGTATGGCTTCCTGTTTAGCAGGCTCGTTTACCAGCGTGCCATAGACCCAATAATTAGGTTTGTTTCCACTTAAGCTGGGTAAAGGGCGCGTGCCGAATTTATCGTATAAATCGCTGTCCCACTTTGCCGCATTATCTGCTTGTTTTTGTAACAAATGAGGCAATTGATCCATCTGTTTATAGCCGATAAAGGCATTCACCTCACTCAGCATACCGGCATAGCCTTCTATTTCGATATCGCAATCTGCGCTTATCTCACCGATTGGTGTCCGGAACTTGCTGCGCTCAATGCCATAATCGCGTATGAGCCTTGCTTTATCAAACAGTTCTTTATTTTTAAAAGCTATGGCCCCTCCGTCGATCGTATTAGGTAAACGCACCGTCTGAAAGGAGAAAACCGTTACATCAGCACCACTATTACCAATATACTCATTGCCTGCCCTGGAGCCGAATGCTTCAATGGCATCATCCACAACAGGTATGCCAAATTCCTGCCCCAAAGCATTTACCGCTTTAGTATCGCCCACATAACCACAAAAATGATTATGAAAAATAGCTTTTGTATGGTTACTTATTTTACTCCGTAAATCATCGATGTCCATGGTACCTGTAGCCGGGTCTACATCTACCCATACAACTTTTATGCCTTTAACGGCAAAAGGCTGATTAGAGGCCAGGCAGCTTACCGGGCTGGCCAATACTTCATCTCCTGCTTTGAGCCCTAGTACAGAAAGGACCATGAGCATGGCTGTATTATAAGAAGAAGTGCTTAAGAGGTATTCGACGTTCAGAAAGCTTTTTAATGCCTCTTCAAATAACTGTCCATATTTGCCGAAAGCCAGATTCCCGGAATAGAGGATCTGCTCCAGTTCCGGCTGCAGTCCCTCAGGCATATATGGTTTATAGATCGGTATCATTAATAAGGCATTAAAAGATTAAATTATCTCAATTAGTATTTGTACCTGTCTTTTAGCTTTAAAATCGGTTTTTCTATCAGATTCCAGGAAAGTGCTGCTATTACAATGGAAAGGGTAATTTTGATACATACCAATAAAAATGCGGGTATTTCTAAGTTTACTTTTTGTAAGCCCAGGGTAAAGAACTCCTGGATGACCCAGTGGTATAAATAGATACCATAACTAATTTTACCAATATAGGCCAATGGCTTATTGCTTAAAAACTTCACGAATTTTGTAGCCAGTGGAGATGTCGTATAGGCAATTTTACCAATAAGGGCCATAAAGAAAACAGCAAGAATGGTATATTTTAAATGACCATAACCGGTGTTTAAATTAGGATTACCATATGCGGCAAACATTTCTGATACGCTATCCGTCTTTAAAGTCGTTATATTGTAATTTGCTATACTTAACACAATAAGTAAGCCACTAAGCAACAAAAGAACATTAAAAACAAGGTTCAATCTTTTAAAGCTGATGTTATATAATTTGATAAATAAAGGTAATAGTCCTCCTAATAACAGGGAGTCCATTCGGGTAAATATCAAGGTACTTTGCAGATAAGGGGTTCCGGGGAACGCTATAGCCGAATAAAAGCGGATTGCTATAGCCAGTATAATTAATAAAATAGTGATTCTAAACGAGTTTTTGATAGAAAAGACCCGGATTATTAAAGGGAAAAACAAATAAAATTGTTCTTCAATTGCCAGAGACCAGGTGTGAGCAAGCCCAAAAAGATACTCTGACCTGAGTGCTGCAAAGTTTTGCAGGTAGACGATATAAGATCCGATATTGCCCCAATCACGGATATGTATCAAAACAATATTCAGCAAAAGCATAGGAATTACCACCAAATAGTAAATCGGAAAAATCCTGATTACTCTTCGCATGTAAAAGCTGCTGAAATAGTTTTCTTTATCCTTATTCTTAATTAAAATATTGGTGATTAAGAATCCGGAAAGTACAAAGAACAGATCTACACCCGCCCATCCGATGGTCAATATACCTTGAGGATAAAAGTGAAAAAGCATTACAGAGATCACGGCAAATGCACGAATACCGTCAAGTCCTTGATAATAATCTTTATTTGTAACCAAAGCACTATTTTGCATAAATATTGATTTTACCAGCCTTTTTTAATTACATCAACAATTCTTTCCCGGTCTTCTTGTGTAAGCCACCATCCGCAAGGGATATGTACCATTTTCTCATAGAAAGCATCAAAAACAGGCAATTCTACTTTTGATTCTGCAAATAAGCTGTGGCGGTCATTCCTTAAGTGTAATTCAGATGCGGTTATACCATTTTCCTGCATCATTTTCACAAAACCTGCACGATTGTCCACTTTCATCGTGTACAGCCAGTAAGAGGGTTCTGTATCAGGGTTATAATCCAACAGTTCTACACCTGAGATTCCCTTAAGTGCCTGGTCAAAATATTTACCGTTCTCTATATATTTTCCAACAATCTCGTTGATGTACTGTAGCTGTATCAAGCCTACCGTTGCATTCACATTGTTCATGTGATACTTATAGCCCGGAGTTTTAATATCATTATCCAGCCTGGCTACTTTTTTATCCAGGCCAAACCAGCGGAGCAATCTGCCTTTATCGAAATCTTCCTGGGACTTTAAAGCCAATATACCGCCATCTATAGTGGTCATATGCTTGATCGCCTGTAAGGAAAAGATAGAATAAGGGGAATTGCTGCCTACAGGTTTACCCTGGTAGCGCGCACCCAGTGCATGGGCCACATCTTCTATAATCGGGATATTAAATTCTTTACTGATGGCGTTGAAAGCATTCATATCACAGACCATACCGGCATAATGCACCAGCATAATTGCTTTGGTCTTATCCGTAATTTTAGACCTTACACTTTCAGGATCTAATAAACCTGTATTGGCCTGAACATCTGCCCATACTACTTTAGCACCTACGAGTTTAATGGTAACATTCGTTGGCTCCGCCGTAAGCACGGTACTGATCACCTCATCGCCCGGTCCTACACCGGCGAGTAAAAGGGCAATATGTAAAGCTGCCGTACCTGAATTCAGGGAGAGCGCTAATGGGTTTTGAATATATGTGCCAAATTGTTTTTCAAATTCATACACCTTCTCTCCTTCTGCAATATAACCACTGTATAATACCTCTTGTAAAGCAGGCATCAAAACTTCAGGTTCAGGGATAAAGGGTTTTACTATAGGTATCATGTATCGGTATTAAGGTTTAAGAGATAGTAACGTTTGCCAGTTCTGATCTTACATAATCTAATGTCAGCAGCAATTCTTTCATTTTTGCTACATCTAAGCGATCTGTGTTATGTGAATTATATTCTTCGTCTACCAGCTTGCTACCTTCTTCCTGGATGTATTTTGCATAGTTGAGATCTCTGTAATCGGCTGGTATCCTGTAAAAGCCACCAAGATCATCCGCTTTGGCCATTTCTTCTTTAGAGCAAAGTGTCTCATACAGCTTCTCTCCATGACGTTCGCCGATGATTTTAATCTCGCTGGTCACTCCAAACAATTCACAAATGGCCTGGGCTAAAACTGCAATAGTAGCAGCGGGTGATTTCTGAACAAATATATCTCCGGCATGTGCATTTTCAAATGCATATAGAACCAGGTCCACAGAATCGTCTAATGACATCATAAAGCGGGTCATTTCCGGGTTGGTAATCGTTAAGGGCTTCCCTTCCTTGATCTGCTTGATGAACAAAGGTATAATAGATCCCCTGGAACACATCACATTTCCGTAACGAGTCGCACAAATAACGCCATTGTTACGCTTAACACGGGCATCTCTTGCTTTATCGATCGTTACTTTTTCCATGACGGCCTTAGTCATACCCATCGTGTTGATCGGGTAAACGGCTTTATCGGTACTCAACATCACCACTTTGCTGACATTATGTATCGCGGCGGCCTCCAGTACATTTTCAGAACCGATGATATTGGTCTGAATAGCCTGCATCGGGTAAAATTCACAGGAAGGTACCTGCTTCAATGCAGCGGCATGAAATACATAGTCTACCCCGTCCATAGCATTACGAATGCTATTAAAATCACGGATATCTCCCAAAACAAAGTTCAATTTATCGTTTTGGTATTCAATCCTCATGTCTTCCTGCTTCTTCTCATCCCTGCTGAAAATCCTGATCTCCCCGAGGTCTGAGTTTAGAAATCCTTTAAGCATGGCATTACCAAAGGAGCCTGTGCCCCCGGTAATCATAAGTACTTTATCTTTATACATATATAAATAGATTAAAACCTAGAGCTGACCATCTACTTCAAAAGGTAAAAGTCCTTTTACATCATAGATAATCGTATTTTCTTTCATTAATGAAGGGTAATTTATTTCAAGAAAGACTTCGTGTGCCACGCCTACAACAATAGCATCAAATTGCTCTTCCGGAAGTTTTGTTAGTATCGTCAGGCCAAATTCATCTTTTACCTTCTCAGGGTTAGCCCATGGATCATAGGTAGTTACCTCTATCCCGTATTCCGCCAGGTATGCGATCACCTCCACAATCTTAGAATTACGGCTATCGGTGCAATTCTCTTTGAACGTAATGCCTAACATCAGCAAGCGGGCACCTTTAACCAGGCTGCCTTTTTTGATCATTTTCTTGACCACTTCTGCCGCAATATGTTCTGCCATACTCTCGTTCAGCCTTCTTGCAGCAAGTATCAGGCCGGGATAATACCCCTCTTCTTTTGCTTTAAGTGCCAGGTAATAAGGATCTACGCCAATACAGTGGCCACCTGCCAGACCTGGTTTATAAGGCTGGAAGTTCCATTTTGTTCCGGCAGCTTTCAGCACTTCCTGGGTGGATATTTCCAGCTTATTGCAAATCTTTGCGATTTCATTCACGAAAGCTATATTGATATCTCTTTGTGCATTTTCAATTACTTTCGCAGCCTCTGCAACTTTTATATTCGGAGCAGAATAAGTACCTGCCACAATCACTTTAGCATAAAGATCATCTACCAGTGCCGCCACTTCTGAAGTGCTTCCTGATGTGATCTTTACTATTTCTTCCACTTTCCTGGACTTATCCCCGGGATTTATTCTTTCCGGAGAATAGCCCACGAAAAAGTCTGTATTAAACACTAGACCGGAATGGCTCTCCAGCACAGGTACACAATCCTCTTCGGTACATCCGGGATAAACCGTAGATTCATAGATAACGATATCTCCTTTTTTCAACACAGTCCCGATCTGTTTGCTGGCCGATTTTAAGGGCTCCAGATTCGGTTGTTTAAACTGGTCAATAGGTGTGGGAACGGTTACGATAAAGATAGTACAGCCGGCAATTTGTGCCAGGTCATCTGTAAACATAAGCCCATTCGCACCTTCAGGGCCACCCGGAGCAAGGATAACATCTTTTAGCTCATCAGTGTCTATTTCCAGCGTTTCATCATTAAAAAGGTTTAATTCCTGAACTCTGCTTTTATCGATATCATACCCGACTACCTGGTAATGCTTTGCAAAGGCAACAGCTAAAGGAAGTCCTACATACCCTAAACCGATGACTGCCACCTTATTATATGCTCCTAAAGTCATGTTTCTTTCCAGTTGATTCATTCTGTTCTTGATCTGTTCGCTTATTATATCTTCTGGGAATATGAATTATTCAAATCTCTTTTTGATCTTGCCGAAAAAAGAATTCTTGTTCTTAGCTCTGTGGATGTTTGTCCCGCCACCATCTTCTCCATAGCCATAACCATAGCCGTAACCGTAACCATAGCCCTGAAAAGTATTTATCTGGGCATCATTCATGGCTACTACAAGACCGTTCATTTTCTTATTGAGCACAATATCTTTAATGATATTGATCTGCTCTTTGAACGTATAATTATAGCGCACGATAAAGATTGTGGAGTCCACAAACTCGTTCAGGTTAAAGGCATCAGATACCTGGCCAATCGGAGAGGAGTCTAATAAAACATAATCAAATTCCTGTTTGAGCTGGGCCATCATATGCTTGAGTTTTTCGCTCAGCATTAATTCAGACGGGTTAGGCGGAATAGGTCCTGCTCCCATTGCATATAGGTTTCTTGAACCCGGAACCGGATGGATGATCTCCCCTAAAGACATGGTATCATCAATCAGGTAATTGGTAATACCTTTTGCCGCTTTCATGCCAATACCACTCAGCATTTTAGGCCTCCTGATATCGAATTCCAGCATTAATACACGCTTGTCGGTCAATGCCAGACTGGCTGCCAGGTTCGTGGTAAAGGAAGTTTTACCCTCTCCGCTCATACTTGAGGTAACGAGGATCACTTTATGGCCTTCATTACGATGCAGGAAACGAAGATTGGTTCTTACCAATCGATACAGTTCCGAGATCGGGTCTCTTGAACCTTCTTTTACAATCAGCATCTCATCATGCTCATGGTGATTTATTTCCCCGATAATAGGTACATCTATCACTGATAAAACATCATTGGAACTGGCCACCTTATTGTTCAACAGGTCTTTTAATACGATTAAAGAGATGGGTAACAATAAGCCCAGCAAAGAGCCTAGTAAATAAATATTTTTCGAGTTAGGAGAAACCTGCCCGGCCGTTGTGGCCACATCAATAACTTTGGAATCTGCATCAGTGGCTGCTTCTAAGATCTGGGTTTCTTCTTTCTTTTGTAAGAGATAGCCATAGATCTGGGTTTTGATATCATGCTGGCGCATAATACCCATCAGGCCTTTTTCAATCATAGGGGCCGACCTCACTTTACCTTCAAGAGAATTTGAAGTTCCGGCCAAACTGCTTTTCCTGGATTCAAAATTCCGTTTTAAAGAAGTGATATTATTATTGATAGAACCCCTGATCGTTCTTAATTGAGCATCTATCTGCTTGATCTGTTCACTACCTTCCTCTACGGTATTCAACTTCTCCCTGCGTTGTATCTGCAATGCTTTATACTGCTCAACATATCCACTCAGGACAGGATCTCCGATACCTCCGGTAGTAGGGGCAATAATGTCGTTGTTGTTTCCTGAAAAATGGCCCTGCAAGGAGTTCAGCTGACTTATTTTATCATCAAATTCCTGCCTTTCTTTGGTCAATTCTGACACCTGCGAACGGGCAATATTAGCACTGCTGTTATCATTCAGCGCGGTCACACTTTGATATTGAGCGGCTTCCTTCTCTACATCGCCCAGTTCCCCGGTAAGTAATCTCAGGCGCTCGTCAATAAAGTTGATCGTATTTTTATTCGTAATATTTTTATTCCTGATATCTTCCTGGGAATAAACTTCCATTAAGCGGTTCAGGACATCTACAGACCGGGCAGGAAGTGCATCTACCATACTCAACTGTAGTACATTGGTACCTGGAACATTGTTCACCTGGAGGCTGGAACCCAGAGCAGAAGCCATTATTGAAGGGGCAATTACATTTATATCAAACAAGCCCTTGGTGTGCTTCCACCTGTTGGTAACGGTAAAATCTCCTGAACTCGTTTTGAAGGGCCTGCCAAACTGGGCAACATATTTTTTACCATCTTCTGTCCAGTTGAACTTATCTACATCAATATATTCGAGGGTATAAGTTTTACCATAAGAGATCGAGTCTTCAGAACCGAAGATGATCTCAAAGGGCAATTCATTGCGATACACTTCTACTTTCTTTACATTTCCTTCTGAGATAAAAGTGACATTCAGATCCAGCTCCTTTACTACAGTTTCCATCAAACCGCGGCTTTTCAGGTAGTAGATCTGGGAACTGATTTCCAGGCCACCTCCGCTACCCGGCATACCACTTTTCGCCAGGTCAGAAAGACGGGACTCAGACTCACTCTTTTTCACCAAAAGAGAGGCCGAGGTCTGGTACATCTTAGTGGCATAACGTAAGTAGACAAAACAAATACTTAAGGCAATAGCTACACAAAAAACAATCCAATACCAATATTTTACTATTTTACGAACCCAGTCCATAATATTAAAAGACATATTCTTGTCGGGGTTCATCATCTCAATATTCTGCTGTTGCTCCATTATTTAGAAATATATCTCAGATTAAAGTATAAGTTCAGCAAAGAAAGGGAACTGGATAAAATACCAAAGCTCAAATTGGTAATCTCGATACCCCTTAAGGCACCTCTGACTTGTTTCTCTTTCAGATTTGTCGGGTAAACGATCACCATATCATCCTGGCGCAAATAATAATAAGGAGAACCGATCACTGCAATATCATTTAAATTCAAAAACACGTGCTCCTTCATACCATTATTCGTCCTGATCACTAATACTTCATCTTTTTTACCTGTATTGGTCACCTCTCCTGCTCTTCCGATGGCTTCTAAAACGCTCGTCTTCCGATCGGTAATATTGATCGGGCCCGGGCGACCTACCTCTCCCATAACCATGACCTGCGCATTCAACAGCTTTAAGCTGACAATAGGATTTTTGGCCTGTGTGGAAATTTTCTGTGTAATAATACCCTGGGCTTCTTCCAGGCTTTTGCCCTGCAGGTTCAGTTTACCGATTAAGGGTAATTGTACATTACCTTTTGAATCTAATTTATAACCATCCGTCTGTAATACCCCATTGCCTCCGGTTGCATTCGTTGCGGTAGTAAATACACCTTCGTTAAACAACACATTCGTCGCCTGGTCAAGTGTACTCACCCTGATTGAAATAACATCTCCGGGTTTCAGCTTTTGGTCTGCTTCTTCACTAAAAGCGTCTTTTACCACATAAACACTGTCTTTAGGCAGGTTATTAAAATAGGAAAAAGATTTCTTGTCCTTTGAGGTAGCACAAGACCCCAGAATAATGGAGAGCGAAGAGATGAGGAGTAATATTTTTCGAATCATAAAATGATAATATAAATTTAGGTTTTGTTTTAAAAGCATCTGAATACGTCCACTTGGAGTTGACAATCAAGCCATATTATAAAATTTATGCAAAGATAGTTTTTTAATTATTCTTTATAAAATATCTCTAATTCATTCCAGAGCCAATAACACGCTTATAACTTCACAGAAGCATAAATACGCTCAATAAGATGCACTACAGCAAGCCCTTCTTCCGGGGTAGTAGTCACTATACCATCATTATTTAAAACATCTATGACATTCTGGATCAAAAAATTATGATTGGCAGCAGAACCTTTATAAGCGCCGTAATCATTGCCCGGCTGGGAAGGTGGCAGTTCTGGCATCTCATATCCTTCAATATGACAACATTCTACCCTATCCATATACTGGCCCCCTATTTTTACACTTCCTTTTTCCGCGATGATGGTAATGGAGCTTTCCAGGTTTTTGTCCCAGACCGAAGTAGAAAAATTGATGGTTCCCACTCCCTCCTTCAGAAAATCAAACTGCACAACACCGCTGTCTTCAAATTCTGTAGTGCCCTGGTGATTAAAATCGTACAGACGTGTATTAATGTTGTCAATATCTCCAAACAGCCAGTACATAATATCGATAAAATGGGAGAATTGAGTAAATAAGGTCCCGCCATCAAGTACTTTAGTGCCGTGCCAGCTGTCTTTTTGATAATAGCGCTGGTCCCTGTTCCAGTAGCAGGAGATCTGCACCATATATAATTTTCCCAGGATTCCGGAGCTGACCACCTCCTTTAACCAGGCTACTGGTGGAGAATAACGGTTTTGCATGACCACGAAAATATTCCGGTCTTTTTCCCGGGCCAGTTCAATGACCTGCGCTGCATCAGACGAGCTTAAAGCCATAGGTTTCTCAATCACCACATCACGCCCGGAAGCTAATATTGAATTTGCCAGGGATGCGTGTAAACCATTAGGTACTGCAATATTGACCACATCAAAGGCCAGATCAGCCGCTAACAACTGCGCTATATCATTAAAAAACGGCACCTCGAAATGAGCTACATTCAACGTGCTTTTCTCTTTAATGTCCACCAGTGCCACCAGTTCTGCTTCCGGATTGGCCTGAATCATCGTAGCATGCCGCTTTCCTATATGCCCGCAACCGATAACTACAAATCTTACTTTACGCTTCATTTAATTAATTTGACCTTACCTGCTTCCAATTGATACCTCTCCCCGGTTTCCCTGCACACTGCATGATGGTCCTCATCAAACAACAATGGATGCCCGGCTTTACTTACCCAACCTTTCTGCACACCCGGATTTCCGAATACCATCGCGTAATCAGGAACATCTTTGGTGATCACAGCACCGGCACCGATCAATGCATAGGCACCGATCGTATTACCGCAAATAATCGTTGCATTGGCACCGATACTTGCGCCCGTACAGATTTTAGTGGGCTTATACTGATCTTTTCTTTCTATAAATGCCCTTGGGTTGATCACATTAGTAAAGACCACCGAAGGGCCTATAAAAACAGCATCCTCACAATGGATGCCTTCATATAAGGATACATTATTTTGCACTTTCACTCCATTGCCAAGAACGACATTATTGGCCACAAAACAATTCTGGCCTATAATACAGCCCTCCCCGATAATGGCACGCGGCATAATATGAGTAAAGTGCCAGATCTTGGCACTTTTACCAATAGTTGCTCCGGCATCAACAATCGCCGATTCATGTATGAATACCTGTTCTTCCATGCTACTTAACTATGCCTTCCAGGTACCTGCCATAACCACTCTTTTTAAGCGGTTCTGCCAGCTTCAATAATTGTGCTTTATCAATATACTTCATCCGGTAAGCAATCTCTTCCGGACAGCCTACTTTTAGCCCCTGCCTGTTTTCAATGATCTGCACAAATTGGCTGGCCTCCATCATAGAATCAAAAGTACCGGTATCCAGCCATGCAGTACCCCTGTTTAAGACACTTACCTTCAGCTTACCCATTTCCAGGTAGGCTTTATTGATATCTGTTATTTCATACTCACCCCTTGCAGAGGGTTGCAACTCCTTAGCTATAGATACTACCGAGTTGTCATAAAAATAAAGTCCGGGAACTGCATAATTTGATTTAGGCTGAGCCGGCTTCTCTTCAATAGAGACTACATTAAAGTCTTCATCAAATTCTACTACACCATATCTTTCCGGGTCCTGGACCTGGTAAGCATATACTACGCCGCCTTCTACATTTGTATTGGCTTGTAACAATGTGCCCATTCCTGCCCCATAAAAAATATTATCTCCAAGTACCAGGGCAACTTTATCGGCCCCTATGAACTTTTCTCCGAGTACAAAGGCCTGGGCCAGGCCATTAGGCACTTCCTGCACCACATATTCAAAATTACAGCCCCATTGTTTACCATCTCCCAGAAGGCGGGTAAACCCCAATTGATCTTCAGGAGTGGTAATAATCAGTATATCCTTTATCCCGGCCATCATGAGCACAGATAAAGGATAATATATCATTGGTTTATCATAAATGGGCATGAGCTGTTTACTGATGCCCTTAGTTATGGGATACAATCTTGTTCCGGAACCTCCGGCTAGTACTATTCCCTTCATAGTTTAGTCTTTATTAAAAAACGGGAGTTCCAGATCTTTTTCCGAAAACTGCATAGCAGATGCCGGCACTTCCCAGTCTATGGACAAAACCGGATCATCATACCTGATGCCAGCTTCTGCAGATTTATTATAAAAATTATCGCATTTATAGGCAAACACCGCAGTTTCACTCAATACGGAAAAGCCATGTGCAAAACCTCTCGGAATATACAATTGAAGATTATTTTCGGCACTCAGTTTTACACCGATCCAGTCTCCATATGTTGGAGAACCGGGCCTTAAATCCACCGCAACATCTAAAACTTCCCCGGCCAGCACCCGGACCAGTTTTGCCTGGGCACTATCACCCGTTTGCATATGCAATCCCCTGATGGTACCAAAGGTAGAGAAAGACTGGTTGTCTTGTACAAAATTACCATTTGCTTTGGTCAGTTCCTCAAACTTTACCTGGTTGAAACTTTCAAAAAAGTATCCCCTCGCGTCTTCAAAAACGGATGGCTTGAGGAGGAAACAGCCTTTCAGTTTAGTCTCTTCTGCCTGCATTTATCTTTTGTATTGATGTTCGTAATATTGTTGATAGGCTCCGCTGGTCACATTTTGCAGCCAGTCTTCATTCGCCAAGTACCAGTCTACCGTACGCTCCAGTCCTTCTTCAAACTGTAAGCTGGGAGCCCAGCCCAGTTCTTCCTGGAGTTTTGTAGCATCTATAGCATAGCGTAAGTCATGCCCTGCCCGGTCGGTGACATAGGTGATCAGCTTTGCCGATGCACCGGCTTCACGACCTAATTTCTGATCCATGATAGCACATAATAAATGGATCAGGTCAATATTGGTCCATTCATTATGCCCGCCTATATTATAGGTAGTACCCGAAGCGGCCTTATGAAAGATAATATCTATAGCACGTGCATGGTCTTCCACAAACAGCCAGTCTCTGACATTCTCCCCTTTACCATAAATGGGTATAGGCTTGTTTTGCTTGATATTGTTAATAGAAAGAGGGATCAGTTTTTCCGGGAAGTGGTGAGAGCCATAGTTATTAGAACAGTTCGAGATCACGCAATCCATTCCATAAGTGTCATAATAAGCCCTTACAAAATGGTCGGAACTTGCCTTGGAGGCAGAATATGGACTATGAGGATCATAAGCAGTTGTTTCTTCAAACATACCTTCTGCACCTAAAGAACCATACACTTCATCTGTGGAAACATGATAAAAACGATGCTTATCATAAGCTCCTTTCCAGGCATTTTTTGCCACATTCAGGAGGGTAACCGTACCCACCACATTTGTCATTACAAAATCCAGGGGATTAGTAATGCTCCTGTCTACATGGCTTTCCGCGGCTAAATGAATGACCGCATCCGGCTTGTAGGTTTCAAATAGAGATTCAATAAATGCGGTATCACAAATATCTCCTTTTACAAATTTATAATTAGGAGCGTCTTCAATATCTTTTAAATTAGCCAGGTTGCCTGCGTAGGTAAGCTTGTCTAAATTTATAATGGTATAATCAGGATAAGCGGTCACAAATCTCCTTACTACATGAGATCCTATGAAACCTGCTCCTCCTGTAATGATGATTGTCTGATCAGACATTGTTGTTATTTATAATTAAGAATGAGCAGGAGTATGCAGGATATCTACCAGTTCGGTAGCGGCTGTTTCTATTTGATTCACTCCCTTATTGATCCTCGCATTCAAATAATTGTAGGCTACATAGGCTACCAGACCAATAATAAGGCCCGTGGCAGAAGTAACCATTTTGGTATAAATACCACCGGCCACACTATTGATAGAGAAAGCAGGATCGTGCTGAATGTTATAGAACATCACGATCATACCTACGATAGTACCTAAGAAACCAAAGATAGGAGCAATACCTGCGATTACAGAAAGTGCGCCCAGGTTTTTCTCCATTGCATACACTTCCAGCTTCCCGGCATTCTCCATAGACTTTTCTATATGATCTATAGGTTTGCCTATCCTGCTGATCCCCTTAACGATCACTCTTGGGGTAGAGGCATCATAATTCTTACATAATTGTTGTGCACCCGACAGGTTACCTTCAACGATCTTCTCTCTCACCCTGGACATAAAATCCTGGGGGATATTCAACATCTTCCTGATCGTAATAAAGCGCTCAAAAAACACATAAACAGCAATAAGGCTACAGATCAGCAAAGGAATCATCAGTACCCCACCTTCTTTCAACAAATACCACAAAGACAAAGTCTCTTGTTTGGGAACTGCGGGTTGTGGGGCTGCAACCATATGCTGGGCTGTATCTATAGCAGCCTGAAGTAATACCGGGCTCAAACTCATTATATCTAGAAATTATTTTTGAATAGAACAAAAGTAAAAAAAATGGGTAAAACTTTCAAATTTACCCATTTCCTACTCGTATTTTATAATTACAAATTAGCCTATTTCCACTAATTCAATATCAAATACTAAATCTTTACCTGCCAAAACGTGGTTAGCATCTAAAATAACAGACTCTTCTTTAACTTCAGCAATAATTACCGGAAATACATTTCCTTGGTTATCACTCAAGTGCATCTGCATACCTACCTCAGGTGCAGCACCTTCAGGGAAGTCTGTTTTAGGAAACTCCAACATATTTTCTGGATTTGCAGGACCGTAAGCTTCTTCCACAGGAATATCTACAGTTTTTTTATCACCTACTACCATTCCGATCAAGGCATCATCAAATCCTTTGATCACCTGACCTTGACCAACCACAAATTGCAGAGGCTCACGACCTTCTGAACTATCAAATGTTGTACCATCTGTCAATTTACCGTGATAATGCACCTTTACAGTATCACCTGCTTTTACTTGCGCCATAAAATGCTTAATATAATGTTTAAAACTGCACGCAAGATATCTTTTAATTACCTTACTGCAAACTTTTATTGAAATACTTAAGATATATTTAAAATAAATAATACCTCACAAATACCTGGTTACAAATCAATACTTATACGAGGATATCGTAACATTTATGGATCTGCTTATTCCTGAAATCTTCGGGAATAGTCTCCTGGCTGATCTCTTTCACCGACTGCACTTTTAGCCTCGAAAAATCCGGCTGGAAATTCCTGAAATTGTTGGAAAAATAAATTTTTGCACCCGGGTTGCAATGTTTCAGCAATAAGTGCAGCATCGTAGGATGATCTCTTTGCGTATCCCAGGTGCCGCTCATGCGCTTGCTGTTACTGAAACTGGGCGGGTCAACGATTACCAGGTCATATTTGCGGGTCACCTCCCCTTTCAAAAAGGTCATCACATCTCCCTGTATAAAGTCCTCCTCTATTATTTCCAGGTCGTTCAGCGCAAAGTTCTCTTTAGTCCACTGTATATAAGTCTGGGACAAGTCTACCGTGGTCACGCCGGTAGCACCCGATGCCGCGGCATAAACCGAAAAAGAACCGGTATAGGCAAAAAGGTTCAATACCTGCTTACCTTTTGCTTCCGTTAAAAAACGGCTGCGTAAAGGCCGGTGGTCCAGGAAAAGACCCGTGTCCAGGTAGTCGCTCAGGTTCACCCGGAATTTAAGTCCGCCTTCTGCTACGACCATCTTATGCTGTACTGCCGCTACTTTTTCATACTGCTCTTCCCGCCGGGCCAGTACCCTGCGGTGCTTGACAAAGACTTTTTCCTCCGGCACATGCAGCACTTCAGTAATTACCTTGCCTGCTGCACTCACATATTCGTCCTGCTCCTCCACGCTTTGATAACGGCTCAGGTAAGCGGATACATGGATACAATCTTCATAAATATCTACACAGAAAGGATATTCCGGGATATCATGGTCATATATCCTGTAGCAGCTCACCGCATTACGGTCAGCCCACTTAGCAGTATGCTTGAAGTTTTTCTTCAAACGGTTGGCAAATGGTTCCATACCGTCGATCACTTATTTATCCAGAAACATAGTAAAAGAATCACCCCTTAAGCCGATACGCATCGCTTCCAAAGGAATCACTTCGTTCGGAGCAATATTACCGAGGTTTACATTACAGCCCAGCAGGTTTAAGAAATACATTTGTTGCGCTTTCTGCGGCGCTTCCCAGAGTATTTTTTCTGCAGGAATTTTGGTCAGGATCTCCTGTACCAGGCCTTCCCTCACTTCTCCTGACCCCCTGTAAATACCGATATTTCCGGCTTCTCTCGCTTCTGCAATTACGGTAGAAGAACCTGCGTCCAGCTCTGCCTGCATCTGCTCGATCCATTTATAAGGAGGCATTACATTAGAAGCATCTTTACTACCCACCTCTGAAAGTACGGTGAAGCCTTCTGATGCCAGGCGTTCAATATGTTTACATTTCTCTGCATGCGGAATGGTCACGGAGCCGTCAGAAACTTCAAGATACTTCATCCCATACTCTTTCAAAGCATTGATATAATCATCTAATTGATTCCTTACCAGGAACGCTTCAAATAAGGTACCGCCAAAGTAAACCGGCAAATCTGCTGCTGCATACACGGCCAGTTTCTCCTTTAAATTAGGGGTCACCGCTGCTGTTCCGAATCCGAGCTTAATGATATCTACATGAGGTCTTGCAATAGACAGGAAATTATGCACTTCAGGTATGCTCAAACCCTTATCCATTACCATTGTGATGCCATCTTTACGTGGCACAGAAGTACGTGCCGGCATTTGCCCTAAATTGAAATTTATCATTATCTCATAATTAATTAGTCTGCAAAAATACATCATCTCTCTGAAAAGCGTTCACACATAATCCTGTAGCGTGCAAAAAGCTGGATGAAGGATTTATTTTTGCCCTACCTTT
The DNA here is from genome assembly GCA_001897525.1 of Bacteroidetes bacterium 43-16. GTDB lineage: Bacteria > Bacteroidota > Bacteroidia > Chitinophagales > Chitinophagaceae > Edaphocola. Next base: position 343,631 of record MKTB01000015.1, read on the forward strand.
GCCTCCTATGCGTAACAGAAGTATTCCTCCTCAAATACACGATGCGATTAGCTTTGACTTTAGTTTACAGCCTTGCAACATCATAACTTGTGACAATAATATCCCGCTTTACTGGATCAATGCCGGTGCACAGGAAGTCATCGAGATCAGCCTTGTATTTAAAGCCGGTATCTGGCATGAGCCTCATAATGCTGTAGCGCAAACCGTGGCGGCCTTACTTAAAAGCGGTACCTCAACACAGAATGCCTTGGCCATTAACGAGGCCATTGAATATTACGGGGCCTCATTGAAGGTAAGTGCCAATAATGACTGGGCTTTTGTGACCCTGCATTGCCTCAGCAAACATGCCACGGCCATCTTACCTACCCTTCATGCCATCCTGACTGATGCTGCATTTGAAGCACATGAACTGGAACTTTACAAGCAGAATGCCCTTCAAAGACTGGCGGTAAACCTGAGACAGAGCGATTTTGTCGCCAACAGGAATATTGATGCGCTGCTCTTTGGCCGGGAACATCCTTACGGGAAATATACAGAAGCAGCCGATATCCAGGCACTGACTACAGAACAACTACGCGATTTCCATAAAAAGAACTATGCTGCCAATAATTGCCGCATCTTCGTTTGTGGTAACTATACAGACGCTACTTTACAAGCCATAGTGGACACTTTCGGGAAGGACAACTGGAACGAAAGCCTGGCTTATACCACACAAAACACTGCGGACATAGCCGGTAGTGAACAAAAACTGTTTCGCATCATTAATGATGAAACCAGTGTGCAGGGCGCGATCAGGATGGCACGCATGATCCCTAAGCGGGACGATCCTGTCTTCCCGGAGCTTTTTGTTATGAATACCGTGTTCGGCGGCTATTTCGGTTCCAGGCTCATGGCCAATATCAGGGAAGATAAAGGCTATACTTATGGCATTTATTCCAGTCTCCTGAGCTATATACATGCCGGAGTGATGATGATCGGCACCGAAGCCGGGAAAGAGGTTTGTGAGCAAACCATTGTCGAGGTTAAGAAAGAAATGAAACTCATGCAGGAAACCCTGGTCCCTGAGCAGGAATTGCTGCTGGTGAAAAACTACCTGCTGGGCAGTATCCTGGGCGACCTGGATGGTCCTTTTTCCATTATGCAAAGGTGGAAAAACCTGATCCTGAACGACCAGGACATCCATACCTTCAACCGGAACATCAAGGTGTATAAAAACATTACACCGCAACGGTTGCAGGAGCTGGCTCAGATGTACCTGCACGAAGCTGCTTTCTACGAATTAGTAGTAACTTAAGAGCAACAGGACTGAACAGTAAGCATGACACTAACTGACTATAAATAACAAAGGCGAATCTGATCGATTCGCCTTTGTTATATACCATAATCAATGATTGATTAATCTTCTTTTTTCTTAGCTGCTTTTTTAGCAGGCTTCTCTTCACCTTCTGCAGTTGCTTTAGTAGCTTTCTTGGCAGCCGCTTTTTTAGCAGGCTTCTCTTCACCTTCTGCAGTTGATTTAGTTGCTTTTTTAGCAGCCGCTTTCTTGGCAGGCTTTTCTTCAGTTTCAGCTTCTTCCTTTTTAGCAGCAGCTTTCTTCGCCGCTTTTTTAGGAGCTTCTTCTGTTTCTGTTGCTTCAGTATTAGATTCTAATACGATATCACCTATATTTTCTTCGCTTTGCTTGTACATGTCGAAGTTCAACAGATCGTTAGCTTTCAACAATTCATACCACTTCAACACTTTTTTGATATCGCTTACATACACGCGCTCCTGGTCAAATTCCGGAAGTACAGTAGCAAAATACTTTTTCAATTCATCACTTGAAGCTTTCTTACCTGAAAGTAACTCTTTAACAGGCGCATCATCGCTTTTTATTTGCTCCAACACTTCATGTAGACGTACATTATCGCTATAGGTATAAATTTCAATACTCTCAAGTGGTGTCAATTGATGAACTCTTGAAGAAACAAACTTAATACTCTTATCAGCCAAGCTCCGCACCAATGCTCCGTCATTCTTTGTACTTACTAATTGGTAAAGTCCAGGCAAACCGGTTACAGCTACAATTTGTCTATATTCCATTTCAAAAATTTTAATACTATTTAATTTAGGTTTGCGAAAATAGGGTATTTTTTTTAAATCTCTGGCAAGATCAACAGGAGATTAATTTTTTTTATTGAAATATAGTCTTTTCCTCCTCAACTTAACGCCAAAGGTATTATCCGCTTAAATGCCAAATCTTTTCCTATTTTTGCTCTATGCTAGTGGAAAAATTTTTAGCTCATGTAGGTGCTTATACTTTAATGTTGAAAGGAATGCTCAGCAAGCCGGAAAACAGGAAAGTGTACTGGAAAGAATTTATACATCAATGTTATGATATAGGATATCGTTCCTTACCTATTGTATTAATCATTGCGGCCTTCCTGGGTGCGGTAATGACCCTGCAGTCTGCCTATCAGCTGGTAAGCCCTGCAGTACCTAAATATGTCATTGCACAGATCGTGCGCGACTCCACCATCCTCGAGCTGGCCCCTACCATCATCAGCGTAGTACTTGCCGGGGTGGTCGGTTCCAAAATAGCCTCAGAGCTGGGCAATATGCGCATCAGCGAACAAATTGATGCATTAGAGATTATGGGGATCAATACCAAGACCTTCCTGATCATGCCTAAGATCTTAGCCGCATTGATCATGGTGCCTTTCCTGATTATATTAGCGATCATGATCAGTATGGTGGGCGGCTATGCCGCTGCTGCATTTACCGGTGCAGTGCCTATCGATGCCTTTCACTTCGGGCTCATTTCAGATTTCAAACCGTTTAATATATTTGTGGCACTGGCCAAGGCTGTTGCTTTTGCCTTTATCATTTCCTCTATCCCTTCTTATTACGGGTACAATGTAGAGGGCGGTGCTTTGGAGATCGGCAGGTCATCAACGACAGCAGTTGTGGTTAGTTGTATTACCATCCTGTTTGCCGACTATGGGATTACCGCGCTTATGTTGAATGGTTAATATGCCCTTAATGTATGCTCTTTTTTTCATAAATGATCTTTTAAAGAATAACTTTGTCCGCGATACAACTGAACATCAGTTATATTTAAAAGCGATTAAAATAATTACTTTATGAAAAAATTTGCGCAAATAGGCCTGATCGCCTTAACTACCTGGTTAGTAACTCCTACCCTTTCTCATGCACAAGCCGGAGAAACCAGCGTTTCTTACAATAAGATAAATGCCAGCGGCTATACAGTCAATGTAGATGGTGATAAATCTGTTGTGAGTGCCAGCCTGGAGGATTACTTCAAGAAAACCTTTAATACCAAGTCTTCTTCTTCAAAAGGCTTTAAAATGTACAAAGGCGTGAGCTGGCCTGAAGTGGCAGCAGACAAACTTGATGTATATTATAAAGTAGATGGTAAGAAAGGAAAAAATACAGTTACCGTTTTAGTATCCAAAGGCTATGATAACTTTATCAGCGGCTCTTCTGACCCTCAGATCGCAGACGGGGTGAAAAACTTCATGAACTCCATCCAGCAAAAAACAGCCAATACTACTGCAGCCAATGCTGTAGCCGCTGCCCAGAAAGCAATGGATGAAGCACAAAAAGATTACGACAAAGTAGCTAAGAAAGAAGAGGAATTAAGAAAATCAAAAGAAAAGATCGAAAAAGAGATCGCTTCTCAACAGAAAACGATGGGCGATAAAGAGAAAACACTGAACCAGGCAAAAGCCGCCCTGGATGCAGCAAAAGCTCAATAACAGAAAACTTTGCAAACTAAAAAGGAGCATCAAATGATGCTCCTTTTTAGTTATATAACTTATGTACCGGCTACTCTACTTTCTTCACTACAGCCATCCCCGAAACTTCTTTGATCACCGTAGGATTACCTCTATACCTTACAGCTCCTACTCCGCTGGCATCTACTTTTAAATGCTCATTCACCCATAGCAGCAGGCTTCCTGCTCCGCTGGATTCCACATTAGCTACATTAGCCTCGAGCTGATCCCCTTCAATATTACCGGCACCACTCATATCAATATTCAGCGTGCCCGTTTTACCCTGCAACTTTACATTGGAAGCCCCGGATGCATCTATATTGATCTCCGGCACCTCTACTTTGAGATCAAAACTACCGGCCCCTGACATATCCAGGGTAATGGTTTCACTTTGCTTAAAGGTATTCGTCATTACGGTACTATTGGCCCCGCTCAGGTGATAAGCGGTCAATACCGGCAGGCTTATATGCACTTCACATTTACCCCTGTCCAGGCGGTCCAGCCAGTCTGACTTTTCATCCACCACCAGGCGATTGCCCGTCTGGGTGATTTCCATAAACCGTTCCACGCCTTTATCTCCTACTATCGTCACTTTAAATACAGAATCCTGGGTAAGCACCACTTTAGAAGCGCCATTAGCCTCTATTTCGGAAAAATTACTAAAATCATAAACATTGCCGCTGGTTCCACTGACTTCCTCATCTTCATTACTCCCTGCAGAACGGTATGCTTTATTCTCTTCCACGACCACATCTCTGCAGGCTACAAGACTGCTGGCCAACAGGGCGGCACATCCTAACGCTAATATTGGGGTATATAATCTTTTCATAAAACCTAATTTTAAGTAAAAGTAACAAATTAACATATTGATCCTTTTACACTTCGGCAAAGCCAGGGAATGCCTCGGTAAATACCATTAAAAAAAGTGCTGATCCTGAGAACAGCACTTTTTTTGATCAGGTTAATACCTGTATAAACTATACATCAATTTTTGCATATTTTGCATTCGCCTCGATGAACTCTCTGCGTGGTCCTACTTCTTCACCCATCAGCATAGCAAATACACTGTCCGCTTCTGCTGCAGATTCAATAGTAACCTGCTTAAGGGTCCGGGTATCCGGGTTCATCGTGGTTTCCCACAATTGTTCCGCATTCATCTCTCCAAGACCTTTATAACGCTGCACGTTTACATTCTCTTCTTTACCACCGGCAGCCAGCTTCACCACGGCAGCCTTACGTTGCACCTCTGTCCAGCTATAAATAGACTCTTTACCTTTCTTCACCAAATACAAAGGAGGCTGTGCCAGGTATAGATAACCCTGCTCTACCAATGGTTTCATATAACGGAAGAAGAAGGTCAGGATCAGCGTAGCGATGTGAGAACCATCCACATCGGCATCCGTCATAATAATGATCTTATGATAACGAAGCTTGGTCAGGTTCAATCCTTTAGGATCCTCTTCTGTACCTACGGTAACGCCCAGTGCAGAATACATATTTTTGATCTCCTCATTTTCGTAGATCTTATGTTCCTGTGCTTTCTCTACGTTAAGGATCTTACCACGTAAAGGCAAAATCGCCTGGAAGTTCCTGTCACGACCTTGCTTGGCCGTACCACCTGCAGAATCCCCTTCGACCAGGTAAAGTTCACAACGTTCCGGGTCTTTATCGGAACAATCCGCAAGTTTGCCGGGCATACCGCCACCGGCCAGAACGCTTTTACGTTGCACCATTTCCCTGGCCTTTTTAGCCGCAGCACGGGCTTGCGCCGCCAGGATTACTTTATCAATGATCAGTTTGGCTTGTTTCGGGTTTTCTTCCAAATAGAATTCCAGGACTTTAGCAACCGTTCCATCTACAATACTGCTCACTTCAGAGTTACCCAGTTTTGTTTTCGTCTGTCCTTCAAACTGAGGCTCCGGAACTTTTACAGAGATAATAGCACTTAGACCTTCACGGAAGTCATCTCCCAAAATCTCCACCTTAGCTCTTTCAAATAATTTATTCTTATCGCCATAGGACTTGAAGACACGGGTAATCGCTCTCCTGAAACCGGCAACGTGCGTACCACCTTCAATAGTGTTGATATTATTCACATAAGAGAAGATATTCTCGCTATAAGAAGAGTTATACTCCAAAGCTACTTCCACAGCCACATTCGCAGCTGCATCATGGCCTTCCATATATATAGGCTCAGGAATTAAAACTTCACGTTTGGCATTCCGGTCCAGTAATTGAATGAACTCAACGATACCGCCTTCACTCAGGAAGTTTTCAGAGTACATTTTACCCTCATCGTCGATTTCTCTTTCGTCGGTAAGCGTAATGCTGATCCCTTTATTCAAAAAAGAAAGTTCTCTGAGGCGGGCAGCTAAAATATCTTTATTGTAAATAGTTGTTTGGGTAAAAATAGTCTCATCAGGCCAGAAGGTCTGCTTGGTACCTCTTTTATCGGTAGTACCTATCTCACGTACATCGTACTGAGGGATACCACATCTATACTCTTGTTCAAAAACTTTTCCTTCACGGCTTACTACTGTGTGCATCAGTGTACTTAATGCATTCACACAACTCACACCCACACCATGCAAACCTCCGGAAACTTTATACGAATCCTTATCAAACTTACCACCGGCATGCAATACCGTCATTACGATCTCCAAAGCAGATTTCCCTTCTTTGGTATTGATTCCTGTAGGGATACCACGTCCGTCATCTTCTACAGTAACAGAATTATCAGTGTGAATAATAACCGAAATATTTTTACAATGACCGGCCAGTGCTTCATCAATGGAGTTGTCAACTACCTCGTATACCAAGTGGTGCAGCCCTTTAACGCCGGTATCTCCGATATACATCGCAGGACGTTTACGAACCGCCTCCAAACCTTCTAATACCTGAATTGAATTGGCATCGTAACCAGGCTGTATCGCTGTAGTCTCCTTATTTTCCAAACTCATTTTTTATATTTAAATTTCTTAAAATATTACGCCAGATTGGCAACACACAAAGATACGGATTTTAGTGCAGATTTCCAGTTAAAGGGTGTATAATTATCCCCACCCCTCACAAAGCCTTACATACAGGTTAAATAAGGCCTTTAACCCTCTTTAACAGTCCTTTGCAAACTACAAAAACCACTTCTTGTGGAAAAAAGTAAACAATGGCTGAATTTCCTGTTATTTAGTTATTACATTTGTAGCTAAAGCGATTAAAACCAGTTTAGTAAGATTATGAGTTTGACGATTCGAAAAATTGACACAAAATCAGATTTCAAAAAGTTTGTTCAACTGCCCTTTGACCTGTATAAAGACAATGCCTATTGGGTGCCACCGATCAAGGATGATGAGCTTAAAGCGCTGTCCCCGGAGAGCAACCCGGCATTCAAATACAGTACGGCAGCCTTCTGGCTGGCAGAGAGAGATGGGAAAGTGGTAGGCCGTGTAGGAGCGATCATTGCTCCGGCAGCCAATGAGAAGTTCAATGAAAAGATGTGTCGTGTTTCACGTATTGAGTTTATTGACGATCGCGAAGTGGTGCAGCTGCTGCTGGAAACGGTAGAACAATTTGCGCTTGAAAATGGCATGGAGGGCGTTCACGGTCCTTTAGGGTTCACCAACCTCGATCACCAGGCTATGCTGGTAGAAGGCTTTGATCAATTACCTTCTATCGCTTCGGAATACCATTTACCTTACTACCACAAGCACCTCGAAGCTTTAGGCTATGAGAAGGAAATAGACTGGGTGGAGTTCAAATTAAAGGTGTTAAAAGAGATCCCGGAGAAAGCGGTAAAACTGAATGACCTCATCAAAAAGCGCTACAACCTTACGGTTAAGAGCTTTGACAATAAAGAAGAGCTTAAAAAAGTGGCCATGGACGTGTTTCACCTGCTGAACACGGCATTTGAGGAACTGTTCAGCTTTGTGCCTATGCCGGACGACCTGTTACAGTTCTACGTCAACAAATACATAGAGGTCCTGAACCCTAAATTTGTAAAAGTAGTGGCGGATAAAGAGGATAAGATCATTGGCTTTATCGTCAGTTTACCTTCCCTCAGTGAAGCCATGCAAAAGGCAAACGGAAAATTATTCCCCTTTGGCTTTATCCATATCACCAAAGCCTTAAAGCATCCTAAAGTGGCCGACCTGCTCTTAACAGGTATTCACCCGGACTGGCAGGCCCAGGGGGTAAGCGCCCTGTTGATCACAGAACTACAGCAGATCATGATCGAGCATGGTGTGGAATGGGTAGAAACCACGGGAATGATAGAAACCAATGAAAAAGCAATCAATCACTGGAAGAATTATGAGCATGTGCAGCATAAACGTAAACGCTGCTACAGGAAGATGCTGAAATAACGATTGCTAAACATTCAATTAATATTATTGCAGTTAAACGCTTACAGGAATGCCTCAATTCGGAAAAAGATTATCGCCCAGGCAAATCAGCCTTAGCGCCGCAGCTATTTTAGCGGTGTGCATCTGGCTGCTTGCCGTTGCACTAGGCCGCAACTGGCAGATCGCCCTGTTGATATTGACCGTCAGCTTTATACTTGCTTATTTTATTTTTTATTATTTCCTGAAGAAATTTATAGATCAGCGCCTGAAGCTGATCTATAAATTCATTTATGATACCAAAGCAGGCCGGAAGGAGCAGTTTTTTTACAATAAGATATTGCCCAAGAAGACCATGGACGAGGTGGAAAGAGAGGTCGCCCTCTGGGCCCAGAAGAAGAACCTGCAGGTAGAACGCTTACAGGTCAATGAGAAATTCAGGAAAGAGTTCCTCAGCAATCTCACTCATGAGCTGAGAACGCCTATTTTCACTGTGCAGGGCTACGTGCATACCTTACTGGACGGAGCTATTGATGATGAAAATGTAAACCGTAAATTCCTCAGCAATGCCAGCAAGGGACTGGACCGGCTGGTGCATCTGGCCAGTGACCTGGCGCAGATCACGGAACTGGAATCGGGGACCAATCCTTTGGTATTGACCAATTTTGACCTGCATCACTTAGTAAACGATGTCTACGAAGAACTGATGCTGAAAGCCCGCGAGAAACAGATCAGCATGAAATTCAAAAATGATGACAAAGAAGCCATCATGGTACATGCAGACCGGGACAAGATCAGGCAGGCTATTGTCAATATCGTGGAAAATGCCATTAAATATGGCAATGAAGGCGGCAGCATCACCACCGGCTTCTGGGACCTGGATACCGACAAAACCTATATTGAAATTTCAGATGATGGCCCCGGTATTGAAGAGCAGCACCTGGAAAGGATCTTTGAACGCTTTTACCGTACCGACAAAAGCAGGAGCAGCAAGATCGGTGGCACCGGCCTTGGCCTGGCTATTGTGAAGCATATCATCGAGGCGCATCACCAGATCATTAATGTAAGAAGCAAAGTAGACGTAGGCTCTTCCTTTGGCTTCAGTTTAAACAAGCAACCCAACTAACTTCTAATATAAGCCTGACATGGACAATAATGTAAGATCAGATAAGGATTTCATGCAATCTGCCGCTTACCGGCTGATCGTCTTTACACTAAGCATCCTGATCCTGATTTATGCCAAATCGGTTTTATTGCCCCTGGCTTTCGGGGTCGTATTTGCCCTCGCGCTGATAACGCCTTCCCGGTTTTTAGAAAAAAAGGGTGTGCCCAGGGGACTTGCCGCTACTATTTGCCTGATCATCGCGCTCATTTTACTTTCGGGCGTTTTCGTATTTATTTCCTCGCAGGTATTGAATTTCGAAAAAGACTTCCCGGTACTGGAAACTAAATTCCTAGGCTTGATCAGCGATCTTCAGTTATTCATACAGCATCGGTTACATGTATCAGAAGATGTGGTTAAGGAAAACCTGTCTCCCTTGCTGAATGATGCCATGGCTATGGCCCCTAATATCATCGGTACCCTGGTCGGTTTCTTTTCCAACTCTTTATTTATTGCCGGTTTTACCTTCATTTATACCTTAATGCTGCTGGTCTACCGGGACAATATCCTGCGTTTTTTCAACCAGAGTTTCGAACACCTGGAAGGCGTTTCCAAATATAAGATCGCCAGTAATACCCAGTTTGTCATCCGGAACTATATCACCGGCTTGTTACTGGAGGTATTATTTGTAGCCTGTACTTTATCTATCGGTTTTTTGATCGTCGGGGCAAAGTATGCCATTTTACTGGCAGTCATTTCGGCTATACTAAACCTGGTACCTTACCTCGGCTTTATTTGTGCCGCAGCCATCAGTGTGATCATTTCTTTTGCCACCAATTCGCCTCATGTGGCTTTATGGGTAGGTATTATTTCCATTGGCGTTCACCTGATCGACAGCAATATCTTCCTGCCCGCTGTTGTGGGTAATAAAGTAAGTATCAATGCGCTTGCAACGGTATTAGGCGTATTCATCGGTAGTCTGATCTGGGGTATCCCCGGTATGTTCCTGGCTGTACCTATTGTTGCCATTGTTAAGGTAATCTGTGATGAGATCCAGGGCCTGCATCATTGGGGCATCTTGCTGGGAGGCCGGCAAAAGCCCAAAAGGGTCCGCCTCAAAAAAGCAATGGTCCCAAAAAACAATCTTAAAAAAGATTAAAGCATTAATCTACAAATACGGGCTCAAAACCCGCTACCGGGTGGGCGTTCAGTCTTAAATAGACCAGCGCTGTGGTGAATATATCTCTTGAACAATAGGTTGCGATCCGCTCAAGATCATCATTTTCCCAATAGACTTCAGACACCTGGCTGCCGTCCATGTCTGCCTTGGAGGAAGGAATCCCTAAAACCTGGGCCATCAGATCCAGAGAGGTATAATGCTTATAGTCACCGAATTTCCACAACTCCAGCGTATCTATATGAGGTACCTGCCAGGGCTTAAGGCCCGATAATGCCAGGCTTTTAGGCAACTTAAGGCCGCATACCAGAGCCCTCCTGCAGATATAGGGCAGGTCAAACTCTTTGATATTATGCCCGCAGAAGACAATATCTCCCTTATTTTCCTTTTCCAAACGTTTGATGAGCTCAAAAAATCCGGCGAGCAGTTCCCGTTCCTCCCTGTCGGCCAAAGTCTTAATCCTTACCTGCTGCTCTTCCCGGTCTACAAAGCCGATACCGATACAAATCACCTTCCCAAACTCGGCATAAATAGCCGCTTTATCCCGGTAGCTTATAGCCGGATCTGCCGTTTCTGCTCCTGTTTTAAGTAAAGATGCTTTATGCTGCCAATGGGCCTGCATTGCTGCTGAAAGTTGTCCAAAATATTTTTCTCCGCTAACCGTCTCTATATCAATTACTAATTCCATTTTTAAAAATATTTTAATGTTAAGAACTCTTTTTTTACACCTAAATGAGTTAGATTTGTAGTACACCTATTCTATGAAAACCCTTGACCTAACATCGCCCATAGTGACCTTTTTAATTTCGAACAATGAAGTTACGTACTCTGGCGAGTTATATAATCATTTTTTCTATATTTTATTTGCATGCAGGCGCTCAAAATAATGTAACCCGCCCTCCTTTTTTTGAAGGATCGATTCATTACAGTATCAATTTTACTGATCTGCAAGGCAATAACATCAACAAAAAATTAGCGCCATTTTTTGACCTGGAGCAAACCATGTTTGTAGACCGTCATAACTATAAGATGGTCAATAAGAACAATCAGCATGTGAAATTGTTCCAGGGTAAGCATAATGCGTATTTTTTCTTTAACCGGGATAATACAGCTTATAAAATAGACCAGACCAGCAAATCGAGTCAAAGGACCCGTGTATATGATGTCGACGATGTGGACACCATATTAGGCTACCCATGTAAAGCCGTTAAGGTAGATGGCGACTATCGTGCTTATATCTATTTCTACAACCCGGATATCACGATTGACATTGATCCCTACCAGCATTACAACATGGAAGAATGGAATGTCTACCTGAAAGCTTCAAATGGTGCCTTACCGCTAAGAATTATCACCATTGATATCAGGAGTAAGTTTATCGAGGACCGTGTAGCGACCAAAATAACCCCGATGAAATTACTGTTGAGCGAATTTGACTTCCCGGAGACGGTAAAACTCAGGAAACTCAAATACGGTATGGATTTGATTTGGTAAAAAAATCCCAATAAAAATTAAGGTAAACCCTCCGGAATCAAAAAATCCTATCTTCGCGTTTTATAAATGCACCATAAATTTGTCCAGATCGTTTTAGGCTTTATCTTAAGCTTAACCCTGAGTTTCAACTTGGGGATCAAGCAAATGGTGCATAGTCATGCCGGTCATACCGATACGGTGCACAAATGCGGAACTGATCAGAAGAATGCCTATGCCAAGTATTTCTTTGACCAGGAACACCATCACTGTGACTATTTAACGGATGTATTACCTCATTTTACAAAAACAGAATTAAGGTTTGACCTGAACCCGGTTTTCGTTCCGGTATACTCTACCTTCTTTTTAAGTCACCACCACATCATTCCCAATGATGTGACCATTCATTTCCTGCTTCGGGGACCTCCCGCAGTTATCTGATTCTTTTAGCAGCGGATTAAGCATTTAATCGCTCATTCTTTCGCACCTGATGCATTGCTTTAGGTAGTGTTACTGTTTTTTTTCAATCCTATTGCTTATGTCTTACTTGCCAAAGGTAAGGCCGGCTTTATTGCTCTGGGTAATCCTATCTGCATCCCTTACTGTACAGGGTCAGGTAAAGGAGTGTACCCGAACCATTACTATTGTGGTCAAAGAGCAGGACAGCGGCCAGCCTTATGCCGGTTCCAATTTTAGTCTTGCACAACAACAAGGTTTTACCGATGAAAATGGCCTGGCTGTGTTGCGCTTTCCCTGTGCCTTCAAGCTTACCGACAATGCGGTAAAAGTAGACGGCCTTGTACTGAAGCCACAACAAATATTTCACCGGGGAGATACCTTGCTGCTTACGGTACCGGTGTATAAAAACCAGCTGGAGACCATTAACGTGACGGACCAGAAACGGGCTATTGCCTCCTACAATGCACAAAGCAGCCTGTCCACGGAAGAGATGCTCCGGTTCCGGGGCAAATCGCTTGCTGCCCTGGCATCTAACCTGGCCGGGGTCAACATGATCCAGACGGGGGCAGAGATTGCCAAACCGATGATCAATGGCATGAGCAATAACCGCATCCTGATCCTGAACAATGGTGTGCGCCAGGAAGGCCAGCAATGGGGTGCAGAACATGCTCCGGAGATAGATGCGATGTCGGTCGCACAGATCTCCGTGGTTAAGGGTGCAGAGGCCATCCGCTATGGCAGAGATGCTATAGGCGGGGTCTTACTGGTCAATCCTAACCCTTTACCTTACCATAGCGAAAAGCCGGAAATCGGCCTGGCCCTGATCGGCAATTCCAATGGCAGGAAAGGTATTGCCGACCTAAGGATAGGCAGCGCATTGGGAAAAGACAAGAGCTGGGCCTGGCGTGCCCAGTCCAGCCTGAGCAGGGGTGGAAATTATAAGACACCGGATTACTTCCTGGACAACACGGGCAATAAATCGTTCAATTACAGCCTGGGCTTAGGCCACAAGAACGATAAGCATACCATAGAAGGATTTTTCAGCAGTTATAATAATGAGGTAGGTATATTTAAGGGCTCACACATTGGCGATACCCTTGACCTGCAATCGAGGATCAGGAGCGGCAGACCTTTTGAAGACGGCAGCTTTTACTATAACATAGGTGCTCCCAGGCAATGGGTACAGCACCAATTGTTTAAACTGAATGCACAATTCCTGTTAAGCGACCGCTGGACCCTGGATGCGCTTTATAGTTTCCAGTATGACCGCAGGCGCGAATTTGATATCCGCAGACAAGATGTCTCCAGCCTGCCCTCCATTGACCTGAAACTGGCCTACCAGACGCTTAAGGTGGAAGCTAAGTATAAAAAAGACAACTGGACCAATATTGTAGGGCTAGAAGGAGATATGTATGTTAACAATAATACTCCAGACCTGTTTACCACACCCATTATTCCTAACTATGACAGTAAAGCACTCGGTGTTTTTGCCCTGAGCAAGCTGGTGCGTGCTAAAGTGGGCTGGGAGCTGGGCCTGCGTTATGACTATTATAACCTGAATGCTGCCGGCTACAACAGCAGGAATGAATATTATGGCGGCGAGCATACCTTTAGTAAGCTGAATGCAAGTATCGGCATGAGCATGGATGTGTTCAATGGCCTGCAATGGTTCAGCAATTTAGGTACTGCATGGCGGCCTCCAACGGTGAATGAGCTCTACAGTTCCGGGCTGCATCATGGTGCGGCACAGTATGAGCTGGGCGATAGCAGCCTGAATGCAGAACAAAGTATCAAATGGATCAATTCTTTAAAATGGGAGAGTAAGCATAAACAGGTACAGACACAAGTGGATGTATATGCCCAGTATTTTGGCAATTATATCTACCTGAACCCAAGCCTTAGTTATGTACAAAGCTTAAGAGGTGCCTTCCCGGTGTTCAACTACAAAAGTACCGAGGCCTTTTTCTGGGGCATAGACCTGCACGGCAAATGGAACATTAGCGATCCGTTAAGCTACGACCTCAAAGCCAGCCTTATCCGGGCCAAGGACATCGGCAATAATAACTTTTTGCCTTTTATCCCTTCAGACCGCTTAAGCCAGACCCTGAGTTATGGCATAAAGCTCTCAAAGAACGTCAGCAACCTGGGCTTCTGGCTGCGTAATGACCTGGTGAACCGCCAGAGCCGCTATCATGCCAACAGCGATTATGCGCCGCCACCGGATGCTTACAGCCTTTTTGCACTAGGTATGAATAGTTCACTACACCTGAAAGGAAATACGATAAACCTGAACCTCTCCGTGGAAAATCTATTCAATACTGAATATAAAGATTACCTCAACCGTTACCGTTATTACGCCCATGATATAGGGCGCAACATTAGTCTAAAAATCAATTATTTATTTTAAAATAGAAAAATCATGTATTTAAACAAGATCAGCAAAGGCATTTTATTTTCCGGACTTTTAGCCACTTTAGCCCTTACTTCCTGTAAAAAAGAAGATCCTCAACACAATCACGACAACGAGGAATATGATAAAATAAAAGTGCATTTGATCGCCCTGGATGCTTCGGGTGTACAAAGTCTCGACACCGTAAGTATAGAGTACAATGCGCATGGCGAGGCCACTCCTGCCCTAAGCACGATCCAGGCAGACAAAAGCTACCGGATGCTCATCCAACTATATGCTCATGATGAACTGATCAACAATGAGATCATCGCAGATGCCGCAGAGCATAAATTTTTCTTCTTCTCCACACCGAGCAGTGCCGTAAGCAATTATGTGTACAATGATGACAACATAGGCTTAGACGGGAAGATCACTTTTGCAGGACTGGGCGACATTAAGGTGCAGGCATTATTAAGACATGGCCTGAACAAAAGCCATGCTGATGCGCAGGCCTACAATAGTGCCAATTACCAGAATGCAGGCGGATCGAATGATATCAACATCACGCTCGACCTGAAAGCACAATAAAAACAAAAAGGGGGTAAACTGGTTTAGTTTACCCCCTTTTTTTAACACAATAATTACTTTGCTAGTCCCAGTCTCTTCTGCGGTTGGATTTGCGCTCCGATTGGCGTTTCTTATTTTCCAGCCTGCGCTCCTTTACGGCTTTGCTGGGCCGGGTCGCCAACCTGGGGCGTTTCGGGATTAGGCTGTTGTTTACCAGTGCGATCATCTTCCGGGTAACGATCTGTTTATTTTCCAGCTGAGAGCGAGTCTCGCTGCAGCGCATCACCAGGAAACCTTCCAGGTTTATTTTCAGGGCTAAGACCTGTATTATTTTAAGCTTTTCTTCTTCTGTAAATACTATAGAATCGGCAACAGGCCACCTGGCCTCTACCAATGTTTCGACCTTGTTGACATTCTGCCCTCCCTTACCTCCGCTCCGGGCTGTTTTATAGGCTATTTCTCCGCTAAAATCTTTCATCCCGGCAAATGTAGCCATTTAGTTAAAATCTATTTCAGGCATATCAGGCTATTAACAAAAGAATTTCACACAATAAACCTAAATTTGTTGTCTAAGATTACCTAGACTTTACTTTAACTATTCAAACCAGGAATTGATCTTTCTCCAACGAAACATACCGATCAGGGCGCTGCTTTATGTACTTGCAAGTACCTTTTTCTTCGCATCCTGTACCACTGGCAAAAAGGCGGCAACACCTCCCCCTGTAGTAGTCATTAATCCTGCTGACAGCATAGAGCTCTATAGCTGCGGATTTGAAAACAGTAGCTTTTCCGGTAAGTTGCCTTGCTTTGGCGACGAGTGCGGATCTTATGGTGCACCTGTTACCACCTTACAGTTCAAGCCGCAGCACAAGATGACCAAAGTCCTGGAGCCGGAACAGGGACAGACCTCAAACAGAGCCGGTACCTGGACGATCAACCAGGACTGTATCATTGAAATAAATTACGAGGACGGCAGCCGGGAATACTTCAGGTTTTATAAAGCAATCCATAAGATCGAGCGGCTCAACGCCAACCGGGAATCATTCCCGGGAACCCTTAACCAGCATAATTACCTCTCAAAAACAAGATAAACAATGTCCTATAACCAATCTTTAGACAGGCTGACCAATATTATGGATGAGCTGAGGACTCAGTGTCCCTGGGATATGAAACAGACCATTCACTCCCTCAGGATGCAAACGGTAGAAGAGCTGTATGAGCTGGCCGATGCGATCGATAATAATGACTGGCAGGGCATCAAAGAAGAGCTGGGCGACCTGCTCTTACATATTATTTTCTATACAAGAATTGCGCGGGAACAACAGGCTTTTACCTTAGGAGAGGTGATCGAGGGCGTGAGTAACAAATTAGTGGGCCGTCATCCGCATATCTATAGTAATGTAAGCGTAGCCAACGAGGAAGAGGTGAAGAAAAACTGGGAACAGTTGAAGCTGAAGGAAGGTAAAAAATCGGTACTGAGTGGGGTACCTAAGGCCCTTCCTGCTGTGGTCAAAGCTACCCGGCTGCAGGAAAAAGCGAAACAGGTAGGATTTGAATGGGACGACAAAGAGGGCGCTATGGAAAAGATAAAAGAAGAGATCGGGGAATTTGAAGCAGAAGTGGCCAAAGGAGACCAGGAGCATATGCAGGCCGAATTCGGAGATCTTTTGTTTTCGATGATCAACTATGCGCGCTATTTAAACATAGATGCGGAAGCTGCCCTGGAACAGACCAACCGGAAATTCAAAACAAGGTTTGAAAAAATGGAATCCCTGGCTGCGGAAAGAGCCCTGAACTTCGCTGCACTGGACCTGGAAGATAAGGACCGGTTATGGAATGAAGCAAAAAAACTGGTTTAGAGAATTTATTGTAAATTAGCTTCTGTTTACTGTGTAAAGTCACAGAAGCAGCTCTGATTACTATCTGAAATAAAAAGAACAATGAAGTATATATTACAAATGGGTTTGGTATTCGGGCTCTGCATGGGCACCTCCGTTGCTTTTGCACAAAAGACCAGCACAAGCACCAGCCCGGCCTCTTCCTCTTTTCAAAAAAGTGAAGACTCCCTGCTGAGTGCAGTAGATTCTATGAACAGGGTGGCCGTACTGGAGGAAAGAATTGAATATTGCCACACCTTTGTCAAGAGGTTGAGTCACCTGCTCAAAGAACCAAACAGCTTTCAACATCCTTTTACCGAACTGTCCAAAAAAATACATATCCTCTACCCGGAAGACCGCAGTTTCCGTATCCTTAACTGGCCGGTAGAATATGCTCCTGCAAGGTTTCGCTATTATGGCGCTATCCAAAAAGCAGATGGCACCGTTTACCCGCTGGTAGATAAATCAGAGGCGATAGAAGAAAAAGAATTACTGGGCCTGCTGGACAATAAAAACTGGTATGGTGTAGAATATTATAAGATCTTAAGCCAGAAGGATGCAAGCGGAAAAACCGTTTATTTTGTGTTTGGCGTTAATCATAACAATAAGAACACCAGTATTAAAACCCTTGATGCGCTCAGCATCCAGGGCAACCGTGTGGTGTTTGGGGGCGATTACTTCAACAATGGCAATAAGCGCTTCCTCATAGAATACCAGAAAGGGGCCCAGGTATCCCTGAACTATGACACAGAAAAAGGCATGGTGGTTTATAATGCCCTTGAATCTGAGATCAATCAACCCTTGCGCAAAAATACCCTTGTGCCTAACGGAGAACTGGACGGGCTCAAGTGGAGCAATTACCAATGGCAGTTAGTTAGAAACCTGGTTCCGATTTTGAAATTAAAAGATGGTCAGGCACCTATAAATGGTGTGATGCCCTCAAATTAGATACAACACACCCGATGAGATTAGATAAAGTATGGAAGTTTAAGCCTTATGATGAAAATATAGTACTCAAAATACAGGAAGATTTAAAAATAAACCGCGCCTTCTGCCGCCTCCTGGCACAAAGAGGGATCCGCGACTATGAGTCGGCCCGCCGGTTTTTCAGACCCGAGATCGGGCAACTGCATGATCCTTTTTTAATGAAAGGAATGCACACAGCGGTAGCGTGTATTGATCATTACATCCGCACCGGGAAAAAGATCATGATCTTCGGTGATTATGATGTGGATGGCACTACAGCGGTGGCTACTGTTTACGATTTTTTATTACAGCATGCGCCTTCAGCAAACCGGGCAGCACAATTGTGTTACTACATTCCACACCGGTACACGGAAGGCTATGGCTTGTCTGACCAGGCCATAGATCATTGCCATGAACAAGGTATTGCGCTCATCATCACCCTGGATTGCGGGATCAAGTCTGCGGCTAAAATAGCCAGGGCCAAAAGCCTGGGCATTGATATTATTGTCTGCGACCACCACCTTCCCGATGAAGATAACTTACCGGATGCAAAGGCTATTTTAAATCCTAAACAAATAGATTGTCCCTATCCCTACAAGGAATTGAGCGGATGCGGTATCGGGTTTAAGCTCATTACTGCTTTATCCCAGGAATGGCAACTACCCTTTCAACATGCCGCAGAATACCTGGACCTGGTTGCCACTTCTATAGCCGCCGATATTGTGCCTATAGACGGAGAAAACAGGATACTGGCCTACTTTGGCATGCAAAAGGTGAATACAAAGCCCTGCCTGGCCATTAAGGTGATCAAAGACCTCATCCAGAGCAAGCATATCTTCCAGATCTCTGACCTGGTATTTAGTATTGCCCCGCGCATCAATGCCGCAGGCAGGATGGATGACGGCAATAAAGCAGTGGCTTTATTTATAGAAAAAGATGAAGCCAGGGCACGTATCCTCGCAGAGGGATTGCAGTCTGATAACTCGGACCGGCGGGAAGTGGACAAGTCCATTTCCGATGAAGCCTTATTGATCATGGAAGAAGAGCATGGCATGAATCAATATTTCAGTTCCGTGGTGTTCCGGCCGCATTGGCACAAAGGTGTAGTGGGCATCGTAGCTTCGCGCCTGGTAGACCATTATTATAAACCTACGATCGTTTTAACGGAATCTAACGAAAAAATTACCGGTTCTGCCCGCTCTGTTTTCGGCTTCAATATTCATGATGCCATAGCGGCTTGCAGCGACCTGCTGGAAAACTTTGGCGGACACTATTTTGCTGCCGGCCTCACCATGCCTAAAGAAAACTTCGGCTTGTTTAAAGAGCGCTTTGAGCAATTTGTAAAAACAACCATTACAGAGGTCTCTTTATTGCCCCAGATATTGATCGATGCAGAAATAGACCTCACGCAGATCAATAGTAATTTTCATAGTATTTTAAAACAATTTGAACCCTTCGGGCCGGAGAATATGCGCCCGGTATTTTATACCAAAGGAGTCAGCAATTACCGCGGAGAAACGCGGGTTGTAAAAGAACAACATATAAAATTCAGCATTTGTCAGACGGATAGCAAAAGGGTGGATGGCATTGGCTTTAACCTGGCACATAAGTATGACATTATAGATAGTGGTAAGCCTTTTGACATTGTCTATACGATAGAAGAAAATGAATGGCGCGGTATGCAAACCTTACAAATAAAAGTACTGGACATTAAAGCACAGGCATCATGAAAGTAAAAATTGCAGAAAGCTGGTTACGACAGCTCCACGAAGAGTTTGACCAGGAGTATTTTCAAAAAATAACAGAAAAAGTAAAACAGGATATCAGCAGTGGCATTGAGGTGTATCCTAACGGAAAAGATATTTTCAGGGCCTTTGAACTCTGCTCCTTTGAGGACACTAAAGTAGTGCTACTGGGGCAGGACCCTTATCACGGGCCGGGGCAGGCCCATGGCCTTTGCTTCTCTGTTCCCGAAGGAATCAGGACTCCGCCTTCCCTGGTGAATATTTACAAAGAGCTGCACACGGATATTGGTTGTATCATCCCCAATCATGGCAATCTTAGCAAATGGGCGGCACAGGGCGTTTTGATGCTCAATACCAGCCTTACGGTACAGGCCCAGCAGGCAGGTTCGCATAGCAAGATCGGCTGGGAGCGGTTCACTGACAGTGTGATTAAAAAGGTATCTGCCGGGAAAGAAAACGTTGTATTTATATTATGGGGAGGCCATGCACGCTCTAAGGCTGGCTTGATAGATGCTACCAAACACCTGGTCCTGCAGTCGGCACACCCCTCTCCCTTATCGGCCCATAACGGTTTCTGGGGCAACAAACACTTCAGTACCTGTAACAATTATTTAGTAGCGCATGGTAAAACGCCTGTAGACTGGCAGGTGTAAAGAAAAAGAGTTATTGAAGTATCCTTTTGTTCACACTGAGCAAGACATATCTGCCCGGCCCTGTGATATACAGCACGATACCGTTCAGCAGGAATAAGAAATTCAATTCCCCGTTGAGCCCGCCCGTCTTACTTAATCCGAATGCATGAAAGCCGGTAGTTAAGTAAAGGGCAAAGACCATTGTAAAAGCGATCAAGAGGCCGGAGATGCGGGAGAATACGCCGAAAATAAGTAATATAGGGGCTAATATTTCCGTGAACGGAACACCCAGCCATAGGGCTTCCGGTAAACCTTTAGCACTCAGCAGTGCTTTGATCTTGTCGTGACCATGGATCAATTTAGCGATGCCGTGAAATAACATTAATCCTCCTGTAAAAATCCTTAAGAGCAATAAAGCCAGGTCAATATTAAACTTCTTTTTCACCATAATCTTAATGATGTTTTATTCCTTTTATCCTTTAATGGTCCTCCTACATATGGTGGGTTAAGCTATTTCAAGCAACTAAAATAGGAAATAAATTCCACAATCTCATGCCTGCCAGTGTAATATAACAAATAATAAATACCACTTAACACAATACATAATATTTTAACCTACAGTATTGTACAAGCATTTTTCACTGCTCCCCAAAAAGAAAACTACTAATTTTACCTCAAATTTAGCAGTTAAAGGCATTAATGTTTTAATTTTATGCGCTCGCGCAGATAGCACGATTGGCCAATGAATACAAATAATAAAGATACCGCGTTCAGTGAAGATCAGTTTAACAGCGTTTTCCCGGAAAACATCAATAAGCACTACTGGAACCGGGCAAGGAATTATATCATTAAGAGTTATTTCCAGCAATTCAATTTCCCTCAGCCTTGTATAGAAATAGGATGCGGACGCGGATCTGTGATTGCCTACCTGGCCAAGCATCATATCCACATCCAGGGAGTGGATATCGCTGATACAAAGGCCTACCCCGAAGTAGCTGCACAAATCAAAACGAACACGGATGCATTGCTCCTGGATGATGCGTTTACCCACCAGTTTAAGTCCTTATTGCTGTTTGATGTACTGGAGCATATAGAAGATCCGGATGCTTTCTTAAATGCTATATTCAAAAAATACCCCAACGTAGAACAAATATTGCTTACCGTACCGGCCAGGATGGAGATCTGGTCTAATTTTGATGAATACCTGAACCACTTCCGGCGCTATGATTTGAATATGATAGAAAGCACGGCAAATGCTACCGGCTGCAGGATCCTGGCAAGACAATATGCATTTCACAGCCTCTATCCTTTTGCCAGGGCGCTGAAAGCAATGCGTAAGGAACGTAATACAGAGATGAATCCCCCAAAAAGTTTGATCAGCAACCTGTTTCACAAAGTCGTTGCCACCTACTTCCGGGCAGAATACAAGCTCTTCCCCAAAAAATGGAAAGGAACGACTGTGATCGCGGTGCTGCAAAGAAAATAACCGGGTAGCAGGGCACAAGACGGCTATAAATGAAGAAGGGCAAAGCATCAAGATGCTTTGCCCTTCTTTTATATTGGGGGTCTCCTACCTCATCAGGGTAACATTACCCTGCTTCTTGGTGGAGGTCCCATCTACAAATTCAACGACTAAAACGTAGCCATAAGCATCCATTTCCTGTGGTTTTCCTTTATAAGTACCATCCCAACCGATCTCCTGGTCAGAGGTTTCAAAGATCTGCTCACCCCAGCGGTTAAAGACTTTAAGGTTCATACTGGCAATACCATATCCTCTCACGCGGAACACGTCATTATTGCCATCCCCATTAGGGCTGAAGCCGGAAGGTACATCTGCCAGGGGATAGATAACGGCTTCCAGTGTTTTACAGGTCTTGCTGGAACATTTATATTGATTGGTCGCGGTCAGGCATACCTCGTAAAGACCACTTTTGCGGTATTCATGTACCGGGTTTTCCAGGGTGCTGGTGCGGCCATCACCGAAGTTCCAACTGTAAGAGCTGGCATCCTGGCTTTGGTTGTTAAAGGTAAAAGGAACATTGGTCTCTGCGATTGCAGGAGAATAAGTAAATGCCGCAGTGGGAGAAGGTCTCACGGTTACCGAGGTGGTTACGGTATCATATTTATTACAGCTTGCAGGATTGCCCACGATCAAAGTGACCTGGTAAGTACCCGGGGTAGTATAGTTATGGGTTACCCCGGCCGTATTGCTGGTGTTTCCATCGCCCAGGTTCCATTGATAGGTGGTCACATTAGTGCCTCCTGCAGGAAAATTAACCTCTGTGCCTACACAGGCATCTATGCCCGGCAGGTTAGGTGCGCTCACAAAAAGCGGATCAAAAGTAAGGTTCTGAATGACGGAGTCCGGTGTATTACATGCCCCGGCCATAGTCATGACCAGTTTAACCGCAAAGGTGCCCGGATTAGTATATACCTGGGCAGGAGGGTTAGCACCATTAAAGGTGTTACCATTACCAAAATCCCAGAAGAAACCGGCCCCTGAAGTACCGCCGCCATTGATACCGGTAGAGGTATTATTGAAGACCACCCTTAATTGCTCACAACTATCCAGTATGGTAGTTGTAAAGGCAGGATTGATCGCATCATTGGTTACTGTAATCGTGACATAGCTGGTATCCAGCACACGGCAGGCATCGGGGTTAGAGCCAATCAGGCGTACGGTATAGACACCCGGTGTGGTATAAGTATGGGTAGGGGTCTGCAGGTTACTGGTAGTATTATCCCCAAAATTCCAGGCCCAGTTGGTAGCATTGGTAGAATTGTCTAAAAAGTTTACCGTAAACGGTGCACAGCCGGTAGCCGAAGGGGTTGCCTGCGCATTGGTGCTCACGCTACCCAGGTTAAAGGCTATTTTCACCACCCCGAGGTTACAGTTACCACTGTTCTCTGATGTGGCATAAGCACCCGGTGTAGCGGGAAAAGAAGACGTGGGACCGCAACTGGCACAGATAGCCTGGTACACGACTCCATTAGGATCAAACCTGCTCGTACCGCCATCTACGTGCTCCTCAATACCTGCTGAACCGAAATAGCTGCCATACAAGAGGCTCTGCATATCTTTCTTAAACACGATGAAATAGAAATCGGCACCATCTGTAGTCGCCTGTAAGGCGGTACTCGTAAGCGGCATACCGATCACCGTTGTTGGCGGGCCGGCTGTTGTTAAACCGCCCCAGCCGGAAATATAAATATTCTCACAGGTATCCACCAGGAATGCCACGGGTGAAATATTCACATTGGCTACCTGCCCGGAACCATACACGGACGAAAATATCCCTGTTGCCAAAGAGCTGTCCAGTTTCATTACAAACTGCCGGGAATTCGCGTTTTGATAAACACCTGCAGGAAAGACCGGGAAATTACCCTGGGTCTGGCCCATCACATAAACCGCATTTTTATTATCTACCTGAACGCCATAGATCTGGTCATAAGCAGTTGTACCGATATAGGTAGACCTGATGAGTGTATTATTGGTATTATTAAAACGCATAATAAAACCGTCAATAGCGCCCGGTTTCGTAGCCTGGTAGGCACCGCTCATAGATGCGCTATGGAAATCGGAACTTTCGGTACCACCCGTAATGTACACTTTAGTCTCTGAAGTATCCAGGGCAATACTATAAGCCCCGTCTGCTGCCGAACCTCCGATATAAGTACCGTAAAGCATGGTAGAAAGGTTGGGATTGAATTTCAGGTAAACACCATCCTGTGTACCCCCGATGCTGGACTTCAATGCCGTAGCTGTGACCGGGAAGTTGGTGGACCGGGTATTACCGGCCATATAAATATTACCGAGTTTATCTACGATGACCTCACTGCGGGCATCATCGCCATAGTTATGTTTTAAGGAACTCTGAGAAGCGAAAGCAGCATTTATATTTACCCCGTCATCACCTGAGCCGCCCACATAAGTAGAACCTATCAGCGCCGTACCTGTGGCATTCAACTTAGTCAAAACGATATCGAAGCCTCCATTATGAGCAGGGCTGTAACTGGTGCTTAAAGTCGGATAGTTGGCAGACATACTTTTACCGGCAATCACCAGGTTATTGTTGGCATCTACCACGAGACTATGCGGCATTTCATTGCCACTGCCCCCGATATAGGTAGAGAATAAAAGCGTATTGCCTACCGCATTAAATTTAGAAACAGCAATATCACAATCGATACCGAAGCTTCCATTGGTGCTTCCTCCGCCATAGGTGGCTTGTAAAGCCCCTACAGAAAGCGGGTAGCCCGCACCGCGGACAATACCCCCGGCATATAGATTGCCCTGGTGATCATAAGTGGCTGTAAAGCCCCAGTTATCGGCAACAGAGCCCGTAAGGGAGGCAAACACGATCTGCGGATCGATCACCAGCTGGCTGGTTTTATCATAACCTTTAGGCAGCTCAAACTTAAGCACATTACCTTCTAAACGGTAATTACACTTCACTTCTACTTTAGTGCCGTCTTTATACTGGTAGGCATAGGGCTTTTGCTCCACGATATCGCCTACAGAGGTCATCAGCATAAGACTACCCTTCTCAATACGCATCCCGTTAAGGCCTTCGTACTGCAAAGCTACTTTAGCCGGGTCTGCATGAGGCTGAAGAATGATATCATATTTCAATCCCGAGCTTTCGGTATAGAAATAGAAATCGGTGCCCGGGTACACTTCTTTATAGGTCACATTCCCGTAAGCGGCAACATTCGATTTCCAGCGTTGCGGATCATTACCTAAAAAGTAATTTACTTTATCGGTATGCACCCGTCCCGGTACGGTGACCGGGTCCTGATTCCCGTTTAACCAGTTTATTTTATAGGCATGGAAGGAAAACGAGGGGGAAGTCTCATATTTCCCATCCTTATAAGCTTTAAACAATTCATGGTTCTGGGGATGGCCGACAAGGATCTTAAGCCCTCCCTTTTCCAGGTAAATATCTGCATTCGGAGAGATCCCTTTGTATAAAAAAGGATGTGCCCACTGTCCCAGGTTAGGTACAAATTGTACCGAGCTATTCGCAGTCGATGGGCCTTCATGTGCCGAAAGCCGGCCTGTTGTCAACAACAGTGCTGCCTGAATAGTGAGTAATAAAAATTTCTTCATTACGCAATGCTTTGAAGTTGGTGGATAAAAGAAACAGGATCAAGCATTCGTTGGTGATAACAATAGTTGCACTGTTCCATGGATTTGGGTCATTATTGGTTTATATAAATTTATTGATCCGGGCCGTTTTGATGGCATCTGCTTTGGAGTGTACATCCAGCTTGGCATAAATGTTCTTCAAATGAGACTTCACGGTTTCCAGGTCAATAAAAAATTCATCTGCGATCTTTCCTCTTGTTTTTCCTGCGGCTATCTGTTCCAAAATTTCGGTTTCTCTCCGGGTCAACGGAGATTCATTACTTCTTTGAAAAGAGTTCACCACCATTTTGGCGATATGGGCGCTCATAGGGCCACCGCCCAGCATCACTTCATTCACCGCTTCCAGTATCTTCTGAGGAGGTGTATTCTTGGTCAGGTAACCCGAGGCTCCTTTTGACAGGGCTTCAAATACCGTATCCTGGTGCTCATTGACCGACAGGATGATAATTGCAGCATCAGGAACCAGGGATTTAATTTTAGGCAATGCCTGCAAACCGGAAATGCCCGGCAATTGAATGTCCAGCAATACAACATCAGGATCAAGTGCCACAACAGATTTAATCGCATCCTCCGCATTGGCAAAAGCGCCGGTAACCGCGTAGCCGTCTTCCTCGTTCAACAAGAACTGGAAGCTGTCCCGGATAACACTGTCGTCTTCTACCAAAACTATCTGTATGTCGGATGTACTGTTCATTTATAAAAGGGCATTTTTCACCTGATAACAAATTTAAACTTTTTTCTAACACATTATTGTAATTTATTAGGCAAATATCCATTCCAGCAAACAGGGATCACAAAAATGTGATCCCTGTTCCCTTAGTTTTCTATATATAGCCACCGCCAGCCTTAAGGCAGTTTGGTATGCTGCTGATACAGCATCCTGATCAATCCGTCTGCTAAGCCGATCTTCGGCACATAGATATCCTGGGCACCTGCCCAACGCATCACAGAAGTATAGATCTGCAAAGCCGGCACGATCACATCTGCACGGTCTCTCCTGATATTGTACAAATGCATCCGTTCTTCTATTGTAGAAGCAGAAAGTTCTTTATGGTAATCTTTTAAGAGTTCCAGTTTTAAAGGACGGTTATCCTTAGTCTTAGACAGGGAAAACACTTTGTTGATATTTCCCCCGCTCCCGATGGCTTTAATATCCTCAAAGTTTTTAGTGTGATTTTTTATAAACCATTTAAAATGCTCCAGCTGAGCATCAGTCACCTGGTTGTTCAGCAAGCGGATGGTGCCGATATTGAAAGATTCTTTGAAGATGATATTGCCCTGGGCAAACATAGTAAGCTCTGTACTTCCTCCCCCTACATCAATGTACAAAAAGGTTTCGTGGCTGTCTATATTCTCCGCAATATGTGTTTCGTAAATAATATTGGCCTCATCTGCCCCGGTAATGATGTCTATGGCAATACCCGTTTCAGCCTTCACATACCCGATGATCTCCTTTCCGTTTTGCGCATCTCGCATCGCAGAAGTAGCACAGGCCCGGTAATGCTCCACCTTGTAAATATCCATCATCAGGCGGTACACTTTCATGGTGTCCAGCACCATTTTAGATTTCTCTTCAGAGATCAGGCCGGTCTCAAACACCTCAAAGCCCAAACGCAGGGGTATCCGCAACAAGTTTAACTTAGTATAATCTACAGTCCCGTCTTTGTAGGTGGTCACTTCTGTAATGAGTAACCGCGCAGCGTTGGAGCCAATATCTATTGCAGCTAATATCAATGTCTTTATATTTATTCTCTTGCGAAATTATAAAATTATTTCGCTTTAAGTTTAATACTTTGCCCGGCTTCTTCTTTTACGTATTCATAGGTCTTCTTTTGAGAGCGGATCACCGGCTCATGCTCTTTCCTGGGCACATAGATATTCTTTTGCTGATTATCGAGGATACGGGCCTTATCATTCTCGGCCAGTTGCAGGCTGATGATATTGATAAGATCTTTTTTCAACTCTTTAGAAATGATGGGACAGGCCACCTCTACCCTATGGTCGAGGTTGCGCACCATCCAGTCTGCCGATGAGATATATACTTTTGGATCGCCGGCATTTTCAAAAATGAACACGCGGCCATGCTCCAGGTATTCGTCTACAATACTGATTGCTTTGATCGGTTTCTTAAATTTCTTGTTCTCGCTGATCAGGCAGCAGATGCCCCTTACGATCAGGTTCACTTTTACCCCTTCCAGTGCAGCCTCCGTGATCTTCTCCATAAGGGCAACATCTACCAGGCTATTCAGCTTGATCGTAATGCCGGATGCTTTTCCTGCTTTATGGTTCTTTATTTCCTTATCCATAAGCTCGATAAACACCGCACGCATATTGATGGGTGATACCGGGAGCACTTTGCAGGCTTTGAGGGCATGGCTCTTACCCGGGTTTTCGAGATAAGTGAATACCCTGCCCACATCGGCCAGGATCTGGCGATTGGAGGTCAGCAGGCAATGATCGCCGTAGAAGTTGGCCGTAATCTCATTAAAGTTACCGGTGCTCACAAAGCCGAAATGCTTCACCTTGCCGAATTCCACCTTTTTGATCAGGCAGATCTTGGCATGTACCTTCATATTGGGAATGCCCAGGATAACATTAACCCCTTCTTCTCCCAGCTTCTCGCGCCATTTAAGGTTAGCTTCCTCATCGAAGCGGGCCTTGAGTTCCAGCACGGCAGTTACTTTCTTGCCATTCCTGGCAGCATTCACCAGCGCATTGGCGATCTGTGAATTTTTGGCCAGCCTGTAGCAGGTGATCTTGATGCTTTCCACATGCGGATCGATGGCCGCTTCGCGGAGCAGATCGATCAGGGGATCAAAAGAATGATAGGGAAAATTGAGCAAAAGATCTTTATGGCTCAATACCTCCATAATGCGCACGGGCTGTATCAATGCAGGATGCATAATCGGCTCCGGCTTTGGTGCCCGGTCTGCGAATACAGAAGCAGGGAAACCCATAAAATCTTTAAAATTATGGATCCTGCCACCCGGTACTAAATTATCTTTTTTCAGTTGCAGCCTTTTTACCAGGTATTCCAGTAAAACTTTATCGATGGCTTTATCATACACAAAACGGGTGGCCTTACCTTTCTTCCGGCCTTTCAGGCCTTTCTCCAGGTTGCCGATCAGGTCGGTGTCGCCATCTATATCAAAGTCAAACTCCGCATCCCTGGTCACCTTGATCACATAGCCTATAAACTGGTCAAAGCCGAAGGCCGAGAACAATTGTGGCAGGTTGAAGCGGATAATGTCTTCCATTAAAATGATGTCCTTATACCTGCCGCTTGAAGGCAATACCACGAAGCGCGGCAATTCTGTAGGCACTTCTATCAAAGAGTACCGGTGCATCATGGGATTGCTCGTGCTCCCCAGGATACAGGCCAGGTAAATGGATTTATCTTTAAGATAAGGGATCTGCGGAATACTTTCAATCATGAGCGGGACAATAGTGGTGCGCACATGATCATCATAATAGGTCCTGACAAATTCCTTCTGGGCCTGGTTCAGCTGTTTTTCCGTCTTTAAAAAAATATTGTTTTTTTCTAATTCCGAGATGATGACAGAAAAGGTTTTATCAAAATCTTTATTCTGTTCCATCACCAGGTTCATGATCCTGTTCAGGGTTTTTTCGGGATCTTCTTCCAGGGAAGCTTTTGCCGTTTTGCTCAAAGCCGCCATTCTTCTTAATGAAGCCACCCTTACCCGGAAAAATTCATCCAGGTTATTTGAAAATATACCTAAAAATTTCAGCCGGTCCAGTAAGTGCACACTTTCATCTTTTGCCTCCTGCATTACGCGCGCATTGAACGACATCCAGCTGATATCCCTTACTATTTTTTCTACTTTTGCCATTCCTGTATAGATTCCTGTTTTAGTCCCCCTAAAAATACAAATATAACTGCGACCATATAAACAATGCATTATCTTTATATTAATTCCTTAACAAAACTAAGATTAAGGTGAAAAGCTGCGTCTATGCTTAAAAGTTCCCTCTTTTTACGTTGATGTATGTCGATTTTTTTAGCCTGATTAAGTATTTTTTTAAATTAATATAGCATGAAGAATAGACTACTCATTATTTCTGGTTTGGCATTAAGCTTTCAGTCTTTTGGTCAGGAGATCAACCCTTCCGACTGGCAACTCGGCCTGTTCGGCGGGCTCAGCGTCCCCCTTGGCGACTATAAAAATGATGTCGGCAGGGCAAAGAACGGGTTCAATACGGGCTTAAGCCTCGATTACTTTTTCAAAGGTTCCGGATTCGGCCTTGGTGTGGATGCCCGGTTTCAAAGACACAATACCGAAGCTTTTACGACCGACAGTCTAAAGCCCGGTAGTTTAGTGTATAATTTCCCCAACGGCTATACTTCATTCACCCATTCTGACCGGACGGCCTTTTCCCATATCGGTGTAAGCCTTGGTCCGGTGTACCGCGTTCAAAGCCCTTACCTGGACTTTAATTTTTATGCCCGCGCCGGTGCATTGTTCCAGCAATACCCGGAGTACAGCCAATCTATACATGCGCTTAATCCTTTTACCAACCAGTACGAAACGGTATTATCACCCTTCGGCACTGACAATAAAACGTCCAAACCGATAGCCCTGATGGGTATTTTAGGCATGAAGATGATCTATAATATCACGCCTAAGATCGGCATCGGGGTACAGGCAGATTATTTAAGGACCTTTGGCAATAGCGGCGAGTTTGCAGTAGCTTTTAACGAGCAAAAAAGCCAGATAAAGGCAATCGAGTTCCGGGATGATCAAAAAGAAGGTGTTTATACCAATAATGTCTTTGATTATTTCTCTAACGAAAAAACAAAGCAAAAAGCAACCATACAGGACTTCAACATAGGCCTTGCGCTACAGTTTAAACTAGGCGGCTCTGATACTGAAAACAGTGGCTCCAGGAAAGGAGGCATCGCCACAACAGTAGCCGTTAAAGATAAACGCACCGGCTTAGCTTTAAGCGGGGTGACGGTAGCCATTGTGGACCAGAAAGGTAAAACGTACACTGCTGTAACAGATGCCAGCGGGACCATTAATACCCAACTGAAGCCAGGCAGCTATAAAGTAAGCGGCAACAAAAATAATTTAAGTACCAATACCGATGAGATCAGCCTGGCAGACTTTAAGAACAGTAATGTGTACAAAGAGATCTACCATGATGATGAGCGCTTTACATTAAGCGGGGCTACGGTAGATTGTGAAACACAATCCAGCCTGGGCGGCGTTACCACGCAACTGACACGGGCACAGGACGGCAAGGTCATGGAGCAGGTCTCTGACAAGAGCGGGAAATTCTACTACCAGTTAGACAAAAACACGGAATACCAGGTGGTCGCCATTGAAAACGGTAAATTTTCACAGACAGAAATAGTAACGACCAAAGGCTTAGACCGGAACAATACCCTTTATGTGGCCTTGCAATTGGGCGTATGTGAAATAGCAGAAGGCAAAGAGTTTGTGGTTAAAAACATCTTATATGATTTCAACCAGTCTTTCATCAGGCCAGATGCGGCCTCTGTATTGAATAACCTGGCACAGACCCTGAAGCGTAATCCTAAAATGATGATTGAGCTTTCTTCTCATACAGATAGCCGAGGAGACAACAGCTACAATATGAAATTATCCCAGGAGCGTGCAGAGGCCGCGGTTAACTTCCTGGTGAGCAAAGGCATATCACGCACCCGCTTAACAGCTAAAGGATTCGGAGAGACCCGGCTGAAAAATAAATGTAAAGACGGGGTACAATGTTCTGAAACGGAACATGAGCAAAACCGCAGAACAGAGATCAAGATCCTGAAATATTAAACAAAAGCTTGAATAACCTATACTTGTTTTCAACAATAAAGGCTTCCCTCGGGAAGCCTTTATCATTACTTAAAATTTATTTTAGGAGGACTATCGAAGGTCTATTACTTCAACGCCGGGATATTTGCTTTTATCAAAGGTATAAAGCGCATCTGAAGCCGCTGCATTGGCCTGGATACCGTTCAGGTTGAAGGTATAGTAACCGCCATTGCCTTCTTCTACGCTACCACTCACCAGGCTACCTGCTTTATCTACTAAAAGGGTAACACTTTTAAAGTTTTTCTTGCTTTTAGGAGTCAGGTACACCACATCAACATTTTTTCCTTTTACACTCTTCTCGCCTACATAAGTATAGTTATACTCATTGGCATAAGAGGTCGGGAACAATTTTTTAGGAGAGATCTGTACTTCGCCTTCATTATAAGCAGCTACCTGTACCTCTTTATTGTCTTTCATATAAGTCCACATCGTTTTGCCGTCACAAATCATTTCCTGCTTAGGTAAAGCGACATTGTACTTATCACCCTTCATCTGTAAAGTACCTTTTTGGTTCATGATGGTCTTACCTTTTGCATCGGTTGCAATTAAGGTAAAGTTTGCTTTCATGCTGGACATTCCTTTTACTTTTGTACTCATCTTATCCAGTACAACTTTTGCTTTTGCATCTTGCTGCGCCATAGCACCTGTGGTAAGGCCTACAACTGCTATCATTACTCCCAATAACTTCTTCATATTTTTCTGTTTTTTTGTTTTATAGTGGTTTCTTTGAATACAAAAGTAGGGCAGAGTTTAAGTATAAAACGCTAAGCATATGCTAATTTGGCCTTAAACTTTCTCTGTTAATACTTTTATAACGGACATTTCTTTTACCGTCTCCACGATAGCCGCAACATCATATTTGCAGATATGGAACAGCTCTTCAGGCTTGCCATGCTCGATCACTTCATCCGGTATACCCAGCATACGCACTTCTGCTTTATAGCCATGCGCATTGAAGAATTCCAGCACTGCAGAGCCCATACCACCTTGTATACATCCGTCCTCAACAGTAATTACTTTGTCGAATTTTTGTCCTATCTCATGCAGCATGGCCGCATCTAAAGGTTTAACAAACCTCAGGTCATAGTGGGCCGGGTCCAGGTCAAATGTTGCCAGTTGCCTGCAGGCCTCCACCGCAAAGTTGCCGGGATGGCCCAATGTGATAATGGCCACACCGGTACCGTCTTTTATTTTCCGGCCTGTCCCTACCGGGATCGTTTCCATTTTTGTTTTCCACTCGGGCATTACACCCTGCCCTCTCGGGTACCTGATCACAAACGGATTTTTTGTTTCTTCCAGCTGCGCCGTGTACATAAGGTTACGGAGTTCTGCCTCATTCATAGGCGCACTCACGATCATGTTAGGAATACAGCGCATATAGGCGATATCATAAGCACCATGATGCGTGGCTCCGTCATCACCTACCAGTCCCGCCCTGTCCAGGCAGAAGATCACCGGCAGGTTTTGAATCGCTACATC
Source organism: Bacteroidetes bacterium 43-16 (assembly GCA_001897525.1). Taxonomy (GTDB): domain Bacteria; phylum Bacteroidota; class Bacteroidia; order Chitinophagales; family Chitinophagaceae; genus Edaphocola. The sequence continues at coordinate 376,602 of MKTB01000015.1, forward strand.
GTGAATGACCATATCATAAGCCCTTTGCATAAAGGAGCTGTAAATATTACAGAACACTTTCATGCCCTGTACGGCCAGGCCTGCACTTACGGTAACGGCATGCTGCTCGGCAATACCTACGTCCAATGCGCGGTCCGGCATAGCAGCCATCATATATTTAAGGGAACAACCTGAAGGCATGGCCGGGGTAATGCCCATAATCTTAGGATTTTCCTCTGCCAGCTCTATGATTGTTTTCCCGAAGACATCCTGGTATTTAGGTGCCTGCGGGCAGTCAAATGTTTTGGTATTGATTTGCCCGGTTACTTTATCAAATAATCCCGGGGCATGCCACAGGGTCTGGTCTTTCTCAGCCAGGTCGTAGCCCTTACCCTTCACCGTTTTTATATGCAGGATCTTAGGCCCGGGCATATCGGCTATATCTTTTATCTGCTCAGAAAGTTTCACCACATTATGACCGTCAACAGGGCCAAAATAGCGGAAACCTAAAGCTTCAAACAGGTTACTTGATTTTGAAATAACGCCTTTAAGGCTGGCTTCTATTTTGGAAGCCATACTGCGCTGGAATCCCGGGGCAGGTAATTTTCCCAACAGGTGCCAGAAGTCATCCCTTAATTTATTGTACGTTTTTGAAGTGGTAATATCTGTCAGGTATTCCTTCAGCGCGCCTACATTCGCATCAATGCTCATGTTATTATCGTTCAGGATCACCAGGATATTGGCATTGGCCACACCGGCATGATTCAGGGCTTCGAAGGGAAGACCTGCCGTCATAGCACCATCACCGATAACGGCGACATGCCTGCGGTCCGTCTCTCCCTTTACTTTGGAAGCAATGGCCATACCCAAGGCTGCAGAAATGGAAGTAGAAGAGTGTCCTACACCAAAAGCATCATAAGGGCTTTCTTTTATATTTGGGAAACCACTGATTCCATCGAGTTTCCTGTTGGTATGAAATACCTTCCTTCTTCCCGTAAGAATCTTATGACCGTAGGCCTGGTGGCCCACATCCCATACGAGCTTATCATAAGGGGTACGTAACACATAATGTAAGGCAACCGTAAGCTCTACCACACCCAGGCTCGCGCCAAAGTGACCTCCGTTTACACTTACACAGTCTATGATGAACTGCCTTAACTCGTTACAAACCTGTTGTAGCTGTAACTTATCTAACTTTTGTAGATCTGAGGGGTATTCTATGGTGCTGAGTAATGGACCTGCTTTAATTTCTTCCATTTAAGGTACTATTTAACTAGCAAAAATAGTGAATTAAGACATTACCCGCCTTAAGAATTTACAGAGAAACGACATTTTTGCCAAACAAGATGTTAAAGATAAGTTGGTGATACTTATTTGATCAGCATCACTTCACCTTTCCTGAACTCGTCTGTACCATCTAAGAAGCGTACCCTGATGCCATAATAATAGACACCTACCTCTGCTCTGCGGCCATTATGAAATCCGTCCCAGCCTTTAGACCCGTTGCCGGTATAAGAACCAAATATTTTCTGGCCCCAGCGGTTAAATATTTCAAAAGAAATGACCGTAAAGTTTTGCTCCATCTGGAAAACCGGGGCAAACACGTCATTTTTACCATCACCGTTGGGCGTAAAGGCATTCGGCATAGCGAAATCTTTATTCAACACCTCGGCTTTTAAATTTAAGAATGCCGTATCTACACAACCAAATTCATTGCGCCCGATCACCTGTACCAATTGTTCTTCAGGTCCGGCAATGAACTGTAAAGCGCTGAATTGAGAGGGGAACAGGGACTGAGGCAACCAGGAAAGGATCTCATAATGATCTGTATTTCCTTTTGCCTGCAGGGTGATCTGCTCTCCGGCCAGGTAGTTTTGCGGATGCAACAAGTATAGGTCCAGCAAGAACGGTTCAATATTGATCCGGGTGATCGTCACCACACTATCACACATGGACTGGCTCCTCAATGTATCATAAAGGATTACAGAAGTATCATAACGTACCCCATTATATACAACAAAATTACAGTCATTGATTGAATTGGTGATGATATTAGCCGTTTCTATCACATTAAGGCTCAGGTAGATCAGGCTGTCACATCCTGCAGGATTGAATACCCGGATGGAATCAAAGCGCGGACTGCTCTCTGCATTGTTAGGAAGAGTTTTTCCTCTCCACTGGTTCTGAGACAATTGCCCCCTGCACAAAGACAGGTATTCTGTTCTTGGTGCCGGAGAAGGCCTTACCTGTAAATTCAGGGTTATGGCGCTATCGCAGCCTCCAGGAGCAGGAACAGTTACCGTTGTATAGCTTGGATTACTTAACGCATTAGCTGGAATAGTAATACCTCTCCAGACCATAGGCAGCGCTTCGCTGCATACACTTAAGGTTTCTGTTTTCTGGGCATTAAGCGTATATTGCACCACTACCTGTGCAGAATCTTTATAGCCGCAGGCATTATTGGCATTATACACACATTTTACCGTACTTCCGGAGGCTATGGTATTATTCTGGAAGTTAGCAGTAGTAAAGCCCGGCATTAAGTTGCCATTTACAAACCATTGATAGGTACCCCCGGTTTGCGGATTCCCTACATTAGCCTGGATATTGATGTTACTGCTACAGTTGATACTCAGGTTATTCAGGGTCACTGTTGGTTTCGGACAATCAGAAAACAACCAGATACTATCTATAGCGGCCGGTGGCTGCACCCCTAATGTATTCCCGTTTTTCCAGGTAAATACCAGTCTCCTGGTCGTACCTGCAAAAGATGCCGGAAGCGTAACCTCGCTGGTAGACCCCGAAGATATAGCAGAAGTAAACACGGTATCATGAACGGTAGCTGCTCCAGTTCCGTTCCAGTTAGGCGTAACGGCAGTACCGAAAGGCTGGCCTAAAGTCGGTGTTAAAGTAGTAGGGCAAGTAAAAACATATAATACATCATACCTCGGACCTTCACCCTGGGCATTCCAGCGGAACTTCAATTTGATAATTTCCTGGCCCGCAGGGAACGTTACATTCTTATATATATGTGTCGTAGAATAGTTATTGATGTCATAAGACCAGCTCGAGCCATTGGAAGACTGGGATATATAAGCGACCCTGCTGTCGGTAGGCGCAAAAGAGTTAGCACCGGAAGTCAGGGTATTGGTCGTCAGGAACCAGTTATTACCGCCGGAGGTATTATTGACTACCGTCCAGCCGTTTGCGGCAAAAGTATTGCCCATTTCAAAGCCCCCGTCGGTATGCGGATTAACGATCAGGGTTTGTCCTGAAGCGCTCTTTGCAAACAAAGCCAGGACCAGCAGACAGGATATTTTTAAACAGAATTTCATTTTAATAAGGATGGGGTTGAAAATTTTCAACAAAACTATAAAGAGCTTTTTATACAAAAGCCTGATTAACAAAAAATAAGAAAATGATAATATATCAAGCTTCTATATCTTTCCCGGTACGATAGACCGTTCCTTTAAAGACACAAACCAGTTTACCGTCTGCATTATAGGTTTTGATATCATACAGACCTGTGGTTTTACCCAGGTTGACCTCTTTAGCCTCTACCGTGAGCACCTGGCCTTCAAAAGCGGGCCTGGTGAAAGAAATGGACACCTCCAGGGCTACACTTAAAGTGCCGTGAGAATTGCAGGCAAAGGCCAGTGCAGAATCTGAAGCAGAAAACAAGACTCCGCCATGCACCGTGCCAAATCCATTCAACATTTCCGGGCGGATGGTATAGTGAAGTTTGCAGTATCCGAGTGCAACTTCCTCGATTTCAACATCCAGCCAACGGGAGAACCCATCATTCTTCATTAAAGCATCTTTTGCTTGTTCGGGAGTCATAAAATTTTTTTAAGGCCGCAAAGGTATCAACATTAATCTCAACTTTAAATTATTTCTTATATACTTTTACAAAAGGAACATTTAAACCTTCCTAAAACTATCCAGTCTTAGGTAGCATAAATACTCACACAGAAATTAAAACACAAATAATGAAAAAGTTATTTTTATACGCAACGATAGGCTTTAGTGTATTATCATTAGGTAGCTGTACCCCTACTTATGTAGACCCCTACCCTCCGGGTAGTGGACAGAATACCTATACATTTGTAGATGAATTTGTAGATAACAGGAACGGATGGAACTTTTCAGACCCGGCATGGGATGCCTATGGCGTGATTGATCAAGGTACTTTTTCATTCAATTACCTGGACCCTAACGGGGTGGCTTATTACCGCTCTAAAGATATAAGGTTCAATCCGGATAAAGATTTCTCCATCCAGACCCGTATCGGATCAGATAATAATATGGGATTGCTTTTTGGTTATGATGAAGCCAGCGGTGCTTATGGCTATAGCTTTACGGTAAGCTATGACGGCTACTTCGCCCTTTGGGATGAAGGCGGCAATGGGGGACCGGCGGACATTACCGCACTCGTAGCTCCGACTTACTCTTCTGCAGTAAGGGCAAATGGCGACTGGAATGAACTGAGCATAGAGCAGGTAGGCAATAACTGGGTGGGCTATATCAATAATAACAGGGTATTCAGCATACGTGCTCCTTATATTGTAAAAGGAAGTGTAGGATTTGTGGTGATGGCCTCTACCCGTGGTGAAGCCGATTATATACAGGCAGATTTTTATTAAAATTAGTTATACAGGAACTAAAAAGGGAGCTAACAAATGTTAGCTCCCTTTTTATATGCTTAATAATCTTAATCATGTATGAATTATTGTCCTCTGCCAAATATTCTCGGGCAACGGGACTGTAAATATCTTTTTGCATTACCGAATGCATCGAAATAGATGGTTGCTGTAATCCCTGCAGTCCAATACCAGTCATTTCCTTTAAAATCACCGCGCTGGAATTTATAGTTCGGGTAATTGCCGTCCCAGTAGTAATGCTCATTACCGCGGTAGGCCATGGCAGCAGCTTCTTTACTTACATAGCGGCTTAAAGTATCCAGGTTGACATAAGTTTTACTTACATCATCTATATAATCTGTAGAAGTATACCTTAGGTTTACTTCACCGCACAGCATTACCGTCTTACCGATAAAGAACTTAAATCCACCCCCGATAGGGAAGGCTGCATTCACCAGCGGGTAGACTTTACGGTCGGGGTATTGGGATAAACCCTGCCCTTCTGTTCTCAGGTCACGTAAAAAATGTTTTTCTCCTTTATTGTCATAGGCAAACGGATTGCTGTAAAAAGCACCCACACCTGCAAAAATGTATGGGGTAAACTTGAAACGGCTCTCTCCGCCCACCGGCAAAAGGTTCAGTTCAATACCTCCATAAATTTCACCCATCCTGTTGGTAAAACTTAAATTCCTGCGCTCATAAGTTTTATTCAGAGAAACGCTGTCTGCTGCAGTCAAGTTAATATAGTTTGCTGCAAACCTGAAACCAAGATGATTATTGACAAAATATTTGTACATAATGCCGAAAGACGGGCGCATCAGGCGATTATCTTCAGGAATAAGATTTGGTTGTAAATCTCCGTAAAACGTACTTGCAGCGGCAGAAATACCTATTTCATGATGCTTTTGGGCATTCACAATAAAAGGCAAGGCCACGATTGCAGAAAGTAAAAGTTTTTTCATCAGAATTAATATCTTGATTTAAAAATCGACCAACAAGCTTCTTCACGTCTAAAACTTTGCAGTTTCAGATCTCAATCTAGTTCACAAATATAATTTTTAAGGTGGTAAAAACAAAGATTTATCATTTTATTTTTAAAAAAAATCAGATTCAGATGCCCCGAATTCTTAATTTTATGACCGGAATATCTGGCTTTTTATTGCTTATAACAAATAAACAACAAACCATAACACACTGAATATCAGCCAATTAACATTTAGTTGGCATTTTTTTAACGCAAAAAGCTTGAAAATTGAAGGAGATGGGGCTACCTTTGCTGCCGAACAAAAAATATATTTGGATTATGATGCTAAAGAAAATTGTATGTTCAATTATAGCTCTTTTAATGGTAAACTTTGCGACAGTTACCCTGAATGCACAGAAAGGTGGTGATTCGAAAACAGGGACGGCAAGTTATTACCATAGTAAATTTGTAGGCAGAAAAACAGCTAACGGAGAAACCTTTAGCAATACTAAATATACTGCTGCCTGCAACCAGTATCCATTAGGAACGTACCTGAAGGTGACCAATAACAAAAACGGGAAAGCAGTTTATGTTAAGGTAAATGACCGGATCGGGCATCCTAAAAGGGTAATAGACCTGACTCATCGCGCTGCAAAAGATCTTAGTTTTACCAATAGTGGTCTGGCCAATGTGACTATTGAAGTAGTCAATTCAGACCTGGGACAACGCAGGATACTCGCACAAACCAATGATGAAGGCGTGAGCGATAATACATTATAAAGAGCATAAGGAAACTTACAGAAGGCTGCCATACGGCAGCCTTTCTTATTTTATTTAAGCTGACTATATATGTATCAATAAATTTTACAATACTTTTTCCTGTTCTCATTCGGTATTCTGTAATTCTCGCTGTATCTTTGCCTATTCAGTCTGGCACATTTCGTTGCAACCTTTAACCTAACGAAACCAGGCCTTTGAAAGGAAGTGAACAACAAGACTTTGTGATGGAAAACAACAACAACAACATTAGTAGCGATACTGAATTTTTAGAGTCCTTTGCAGAAAAAGAATATGAACACGGGTTCATTACTGATATCGAAATGGATATCCTGCCTCCCGGGCTTAATGAAGACACGGTAAGATTTATTTCTGCAAAAAAAAATGAACCTGAATGGATGCTGCAATGGCGGCTGAAAGCTTACCAGGCTTTTTTGAAAATGGAATTACCAGACTGGCAGAACTTCAAAATGCCGGACATGAATTTCGAGGGCATTTCTTACTATGCAGCGCCCAAGAGCACGCCTAAATACAATAGTATTGATGAAGTGGACCCGGAACTGCTGGCCACTTTTGAGAAACTGGGCATTCCTCTGAACGAGCGTAAAAAGCTCCTGGGTGTAAAAGAAGACGAGCCGGAACAACAACTGGACGAAAACGGTGACCCGGTGGAACGCCCCCTGGTAGCCGTAGATGCGGTATTTGACTCGGTTTCTGTAGCCACTACTTATAAAGAGGAACTTAAGAAACACGGTATCATTTTCTGCTCTATCTCAGAAGCCATCCAGGACCACCCGGAACTGGTGCAACAATACCTGGGCTCTGTAGTACCACAAACCGACAATATATTTTCTGCCCTTAACTCTGCCGTTTTCTCTGACGGATCCTTTGTCTACATTCCCAAAGGCGTTCGCTGCCCGATGGAATTATCGACTTACTTCCGGATCAATGCAGAGAACACCGGACAGTTTGAGCGCACCCTGATCATTGCCGACGATGATGCTTACGTAAGCTATCTCGAAGGCTGTACGGCACCTCAGCGTGATGAAAATCAATTGCATGCTGCTGTAGTAGAGATCGTGGCCCAGAAAAATGCAGAAGTAAAATACAGCACGGTACAAAACTGGTATCCCGGTGATAAAGAAGGTAAAGGCGGTGTTTATAATTTCGTGACCAAACGTGGTATCTGTAAAGGGGCGAACAGCATTATTTCCTGGACACAGGTAGAAACTGGTAGTGCGATCACCTGGAAATATCCTTCTGTGATCTTACAGGGCGATAATAGCTATGGAGAATTCTACAGTGTAGCGGTAGCCAAAGGCAAGCAGATTGCCGATACCGGTACCAAAATGCTGCACTTAGGTAAAAATACCCGTAGCCGTATCATTTCCAAAGGGATCTCTGCCGGTAACGGACAGAATTCATATCGCGGACTGGTAAGCATAGGGACCAAAGCAGATAATGCGCGTAATTTCACACAATGTGATTCTATGCTGATCGGTGACCGTTGCGGGGCACATACCTTCCCATATATTGAAGGTAAAAACCCGACTGCGACCCTTGAGCATGAGGCTACTACTTCAAAGATCGGTGAAGACCAGATCTTCTACCTGAACGCACGCGGTATTGATACCGAGAAAGCGGTAGAGATGATCGTAAACGGTTTTGCCAAAGAAGTACTGAACAAATTGCCGATGGAATTTGCCGTAGAAGCACAAAAACTTTTAGCGGTGACGCTGGAAGGAAGTGTGGGTTAATTTTTTAAATTTAAGGACTCCTTACAATCAATTTCTTTATCAGAAAAAGCTTTAAATGAAGGTTTTAAAACTGGGATTTATTCAAATAGCTTTGCTTGCCCTGGGCATGCAGGCTTTGTATGCCCAGTCTGTAGAGAAAGTGCATGATATTACCGGCTATACCATAAATGGTGATTATTATGGCAGTAACCCGCACAGCTTTGTTGAGTTAAACGGAAAATTGTATTTTATTGCAACAGAGCAGCAATCAGGCTATGAGATCTGGCATACAGATGGCGTAAATACGGAGATGATGATTGATCTCGCTCCGGGCTACGATGGTCTTGCCAGCAATATTTATAAATTAGGAGATAATATTGTTTTTACAGCACGGGTTACTGCTACAGGGCCCGGTTCTATCATCCAGGATACGCTGGCAGGCGTGGAATTGTATGTCAGTGACGGCACTGTTGCAGGCACACGCTTACTCAGAGATATTTTCCCGGGATTGAATCAATATGGCAACCCCAATGAGAGTAATATAGACCTGGAACATGGATTACTTGATACCCAGGCTAATAAACTCTACTTTACCGCGATGGACTTCCTGGGCAATTACGGTATCTGGGTTACAGACGGAACCGATACCGGTACTTATTGTATCCGGCCGGGTCTTCAATCATCCTACGGTTATGTCTCTACAACCTATTTGCTGGGCATTACCGGCAACAAACTCTATTATGTTTACCAAAACGCGTCCGGCCAGCAGGAATTACATGTGTTAGATGTAGCCAGCCATTCCTTTCATTTTTTGAAAAATGTAGATGTGCTGAACAATGAATGTATCGTTAAAAACGGCAAGCTGTTTTTTATACATTCAGCAGGACCGGCTGCCAATAAAGAGTTCTGGGTAAGTGACGGTACTGCAGGGGGTACGCTTAAACTCTCTGATACCATTATCCCTTATTTATTGACCACTACAGAATATAATGGCAAATACTTTTTTTGTGCAAATGTTCCGGCTGCAAACTTTAACCAGGTTTCTTTAAGCTCCAGAATGGCCTATACAGACGGTACAACCGGTGGTACAGGTTTTTTTGAAAATTTATTTATGGGTATCAATGTAAACGAGCCGATACCTGTATATAATAACAGATTATACTTCTGTGGTGCAGACACCTCCATCATTGGCGGATTTGTCCCATTAGATATATATGCTCACTTTGGTTTATTTGAATCTGACGGCACTACAGGCGGGACTACGCTGCTCGCAAATAATTTAAGCCAGGCAAACACAGGCTCCAGGCTTTATAATTTTTTTGAATATAAAAACAAACTTTATTTCAAAAGTTATGCCCAGGCTACCACTGCTCTTTACAGGATCACTCCTCAGCATTCAATTGAATTGGTGAATGCTAATTTTTCAAGCAGGTATGCGCTTAAAGACCAGAACGATTCAATGCTGATCAATCTTGATAACGACCTTATTACTTATGAGCGTTATACATCAGGTTCTTTTGCTGCAGGAAAGTATGAATTATTTGATGGAGATCATGTAATGCAGTTTTTGATACCACATCATATGAATCCTCATGAAACTTTATCATCAGGGCCTGCGAAGTACTATAAATACAAAGGGAACTATTACTTTTCAGGACAATATGATAATCCACAGCTATCTGAAGAAACAGGGTACCAGCTCTGGAGATTAAAGATCGTTGATGACGAATTAAGCACGGACAACATAAACAGTAAATCCATAATATCATTATATCCCAATCCGGCTCAACATGAGTTAAGGGTACTGGCTGATGAAAAAGCGCAATACAGTATATTTAACATGAGCGGAAGCGAGTTAAAAAAAGGGCTAATAATTGAAGGGATCAATAACATTGACCTTAAAGATTTACCCTCTGGCACCTATACCATAAGTGTAATTAATAAAACAAATAATAGGTCCGGTAAAAAATTCATTATAAATAAATAATTTAAGATACAACAACAACAACAACAAATGCTTTCTATTAAAAATTTGCACGCTAGTGTAGAAGATAAAGAAATTTTAAAGGGATTAAACCTGGAAGTTAAAGCGGGCGAAGTGCATGCGATCATGGGACCAAACGGAGCTGGAAAATCAAGCCTGGCTTCTGTTCTGGCAGGCCGTGAAAACTATGAAGTTACAGAAGGTACTGTAACCCTGGATGGTAAAGACATCCTTGAACTGGCCCCTGAAGACCGTGCACGCGAAGGTGTATTCCTGGCTTTCCAGTACCCGATCGAGATCCCGGGTGTATCCAATATTAACTTCCTGAAGACAGCGATGAACGAGATCCGCACCTACCGTGGCGAAGCTCCATTGACCGCTAAGGAGTTTTTACAAAGAAGCCGCGAGAAGCAGGAGCTGGTAGAGTTTGATGCCAAACTGGTGAACCGCTCTCTGAACGAAGGCTTCTCCGGTGGAGAGAAAAAACGTAATGAGATCTTCCAACTGGCCATGCTGGAGCCTAAACTGGCTATCCTGGATGAAACAGACTCAGGGCTGGACATTGATGCCCTGCGTATCGTGAGCCGTGGCGTGAATAAGCTGCGTGGCGGAAACAATGCATTTATCCTGATCACCCACTACCAGCGTTTGCTGGACTATATCGTACCGGATTTTGTACACGTACTGGCTGATGGTAAGATCATCAAAACAGGTGGTAAAGAACTGGCCTTGGAACTGGAAGAGAAAGGCTACGATTGGTTGACTAAAAATTAATTTATTGAAATGATGACGAAGCAACTGGAGTCACCCTTATTCGAAAGCCTGGCATCTCAGTATGATATGCTGATTTTACAAAACCAGGACAGCACGAAAACTTATCGTACTGAAGCAATGGAAGCTTTTCGTAAACTGGGTTTCCCTTCTGTAAAAAATGAAGAATGGCGCTTTACAAACATTTTACCTGTTGTAAAGACCAACTATGAACTGCCTGCAACAACAACTGTGGATGCAGAGCAGATCAATAAAGCCCAGGAACTGATCAGCAATACTTACAGCAAGCTCTTTGCTGAAGATGAAGTATATCGCCTGGTATTGATCAATGGTGTTTTTGTGACCAGCTTAAGCAGGTTGCCGGAGCAGCAGGGCGTACATCTTTGCGAGATCAAAGAAGCGACGGAACAAGCCGCATTCCAGGAGCATTTTGGCAAGATCCTAAACATTAAAGACAATGCATTTGCCGCTTTAAACAGCGCCATGTACCAGGATGGTGTTTTCATCTCCGTGGAGCAGAATGTGATCGTAGAAAAACCGATCCATATCATTAAGGTGATATTGGCAGAGCAAGCTATGATGCAGCAAAGCAGGGACTTGTTTGTAGTAGGTAAAAGTGCCGCATTGAATGTCGTGGAGTCCTACCTGACCGATATAGCACAACCTGTATTTTTAAATGCAGCGGCAGAAGTGGTACTGGCAGAGAATGCCACCTTCAACCACTACGACATTCAGAAATCGGATGCCAACCTGCGCATTATTCAAAGAACTGAAGCAGCGCAAAAGAAACATTCCAATTACAGTAACTATACCTTTACTTTACCGGGAGCAAGTTTCGTAAGAAACAACCTTGCCCTCCACCTGAACGATGATGAAGTACAAAGCCACCTGTACGGCCTGTACTTAACCGCCGACAGTCAATTGGTAGATAACCATACCGAAGTGCATCACAAAATGCCTCGTGGCGAGAGCAATCAATTGTACAAAGGCATCGTGATGGATAAAAGCAAGGCCGTGTTCAATGGTAAGATCTTCGTTTATGAAGATGCACAAAAAACGAATGCCTTCCAGCAAAGCAATAATGTATTGTTCAGCGAGCAGGCAACCGTTAATGCAAAACCGCAATTAGAAATTTTCGCGGATGATGTAAAATGCAGTCATGGTACTACGATCGGCCAGTTGAACAAAGAAGCCTTATTCTACCTGAAAAGCCGTGGTATTGGTGAAACCCAGGCCAAACAACTGATGGTAAAAGCCTTTGCTTTTGATGTGGCAGAAAAGATCCAGATACCGGCACTGAGAAGCTATGTAGAAGGTCTGATAGAAACAGAAATGGAAAGCCGTTAAAAAAGGCCATAAGCTATAAATTTAGTTTAAAAGGGATGCATCATATATGCATCCCTTTGTTATTGGAATAATTAGTATGGTTCTATTACCCGGTACAGCCTATGTCAAAAGCGCTATTTCATTGCTGAGATTTTGCCGGGCCTGCTCTTCCAGCTTATGGAAGTAATAGTCCGTTTTAAAAATACGGGGCAGGTTCAGGAAATGTTTCAAGACCTGCACACGGCCGGGATTATAGATTTCATCCGGGTAAATACGGTATTCTTCCCTTACCTGTTCCGCATATTCCCGGTACAGGGGCCATTCCATGCCTAATATACTCAGGTCTATATCCAGCAGATAATTGGTATCCATATCTTCAGACTCCTCATGCTTCTGAGTGGCCAGGATCAGTGCGGCTACTTTATCCGTATGCTTAAAACCCAGCTCTTTAAGTCTGGCTACCGCTATGGCAGCACTTTGCACTTCATTATCCTGCCGCTGTGCCTCATAAACAATATCATGATAGAATATGGCCAACTCAAGTGCCACAGGGTCTGTACACGCTTCCCTGACCTCCTCCAACAGTACCAACATTTTTTCAATATGGCTCATGTTGTGGTAATGCCTTGCCGGGAGCCTGTAGGCCTGCTCTATCTCGCTCCAGCAGAAACTAATCTGGGCTTCATCATCGGTGACCCTACGGGCAATATTCCTGAACTTAGCGGCTATATCCATCATTGATTAATTTAAAAATCCTTACAGCCTGCCATTGGGCCGGTACAGGCTAAATTACGCCTATAAGCCGGCAGTATAAAACATGAATTTCGGGTATTCCTCCCCTATTTCAAAAAAAAAGCAAACAGGACATCAGGAGGCCTTGGCAAAAAAGGATTCCCTCTTAAGGATGAAAAACGTGACAGTACCAGCTGGCCTGTAAAAGTGTAAATCCAACGCGGGAAAGGCGCTCAACCCTTCTCAGGCTCCGGGATACAAGCCTTTTCGGCTATACCGTTTCGATACAGGGAATCAGCTGATCCGTTTACCCAAAAGACAAGACATTATATCGAAATATTTTCCATTAAAAATTATCCACAGATAAGAATATTAATTTTACCTTGTATAAGAATTTGGCAATACCCGGCATACAATTACCAGAAATGAACGACAAAGACCCTATAAAATACATTATTGTTGACGACCGGCCCCTGGACCAGATGATGGTCAGGGCTATGGCTGCAGACCATCGTATGCTACATCATGCAGGCACTTTTTCCAACACGCTGGAGGCCCTGGCAGCCATTAAAGCACTGAGGCCGGAACTTGTCTTCCTGGATATTGAAATGCCCGGCAGTTCCGGTATAGAATTACTGAAAACAGTAAGAGACATTGTCCCTATGGCTGTGTTCATCACCTCCTTTCCTGATTTTGCCCTTAATGGTTTTGAACTGGCGGCACTGGACTATATTTTAAAGCCGCTGACAGAAGAGCGGTTTGCACAATGCATAAAGCGCGTACTCGAATATTGGGAAATGAAATGTAAATCCGGTGCTTATGATATATTGATCGAAAAGGATATTATTACCATCAAGCAGGGGCATGATAAAATGCGGCTTTCTATGAACGAGATCATTTACCTGGAAGCCCTGCACGACTACACCAAGATATATACCGAAACAAAAAGCTACATCACCATCGGTGCATTGAGCAATTTCCTGGAACAGATCCCTGCCGATCATTTCTTAAGAATACACCGAAGCTATGCTGTGGCGGGCAACAAAATCACAGGCATCAAAAAGAATGAGGTGCTGTGTGAAAAAATAACCCTCCCTATAGGCAAAACCTACAAGCAGACTATTGCCAATTTAAAACTTTAGCCATCTACTACCCTATGAAAAAAAATCTATACGCCCTGTTCCTGATCATACAGCTTTTCCCGATCATTGCTTTTGCCCAAAAGAAGGAGGAGCAACCGCATTCTTCTGTAGCGCAAAAAATGGCGCTCTGTGAAAGCATCCTGTCTGCACTTTCCGGGAAGCCCGCAGAAATTGAACAATTGATTGCCACCGGTACAGCAGGGCTGCGCGAGGCCGGGAACAATCAAAAGGCTCAATTTGTTTTTTACCAATCCATTGGTATCGGTTATTATTACCAGCAAAATTTTGAAAAAGCCAAACAGAACTTTCAACAAGCCTACCAGGTAGCTTCGGGATCAGGCATGGTGGAGCAAAGCCTGAAACCCCTGGGCAACCTGATCCACATCAACCATTACCTGGGCTTGCAGGAGGAAGCTGACCACTCTGCCCGCTTATTGCAAAACATTGTAGCCACAACAGATACCCTTAAAAAAAAAGGTGATGCTTATTACAATCTCGGGCTTTATTATCAGCAACAAAAATTCTATTACAGTACTGCTTTAAATTATTTTTTAAAAAGCGCTGCATTGCACAAACCGCTTGCAGACACGACACACAACCTGAAACTAAAGCTGGACTATGCGACCAAACTAATGATGGTGGCAGAGATCTATATCTACCTCAAGCAAGCGGATAAAGCGCTGGAGTATTTAGAAAAAGTAAAACCCTATCTCAATCAGTCGATCATCGTAGACATTACGGCTTATGGTAAATTCATCAGGAGCTATGCCTTAAAGAACGACAAACAGGCCGCTTTAAAATATTACAATTTATTGTCGGAAAGTGTAGAAAAAAATCCGGGTAAGTGGTCGGAGCTGGTGTCCTCTAACCTGAAGATGGCAGAGCTATCATTATCAGAACACCATTACACCCAAGCCAAAAGCTATATTGATAAGGCCGATAAGCAGGCGAAACTAGACAATAAAGAAATACTCACCTCTTCTGTCAACCAGTCTTATGGGGACTATTACAGGTCAATGAAGGATTTTGGCACCGCCATTAAATACTATAAAATGGCAGAACGGGGTTCTAAGCAATACAACAAAGAACAATACGCCGACCTGCTCCGTTCCTTAACAGAGGCTTTGATCCACTCCGGCAATGCAACAGAAGCCCAAAAATATTATGATCAATATATTGCACTGAACGACACGCTTACCCAACAAAAGCTGGACCTCAACCTCGCAGAAATGGAAGCCGTCTTTCAAAACAAGGACAAGCAACAGCAAATAGAAGTACAGCAATCTCAACTATCTGATGCCACACAGCAAAGGTTCTGGCTGATCGGCGGACTGGCACTCCTGGCGCTGATCGTCCTGCTGCTGATTATCATTTACAGGAACAAGAAAAACACCGCAGATCTCTTCAACAAAAAGAACCTGGAATTAGCAAGCTTAAACGAAGACCTGGAGCTGGCCAACCAGACAAAAGCAAAACTGTTCAGCATCATCAGTCATGATCTGAGGTCTCCCGTCAGCCAGGTGAATGCATTCTTAAAACTGCAGCAAAAAAATGCAGTAGCTTTCAGCGAAACCGAACGCCTGCAGTATAATGAAATGATACAGTCTGCCACGGCCAGCCTGCTGGAGACCATGGAAGACCTGCTGGCATGGAGTAAATCACAGATGAACCAGTTCCAGCCTCAGTTGAATAAGATCGATCTTAATGAACCGCTCAGTGAGGTATTGAGCCTGATGCAGCTGCACATAGCCGCCAAAAACCTGAAGATCAACAATACTCTACCGGCACAGGTACCGGTGCTTTCAGATGAAAATTTCCTCAAAACAATATTGCGGAACCTATTGCAAAATGCGATAAAAGCCTCTACAGAAAATGCTACGATCACGCTTGCATTTGCACAGCATGTATTTTCTATCATTAATGCAGGACAACACTTTTCACAGGCACATTATGAGCAGGCATTAACAGAAGGCTTCCATAAAAACGCATTGAACGGACTGGGGCTAAAAATAGTGGATGAACTCAGCAGGAAAATACAATTGCAGGTCACCTTCGACAACACGTTTAGCTCCGGCACGAAAGCAGATCTCTTCTTCGGTAAATAAAAGGTCATCATTGGGCACAACAGGCTGTTTTCATCTCGTGAAAACAGCCTGTTGTGCTTTGAGCGATTATCTATAGACCTTGAGCGATTATTTATGTACAAAAAAAGGCTGGTATCTATTTTTGGATCAAAGAATTAATCATTAAAAAACAATGTATCATGAAAAGTGCTATGTACAAATTACTCCCGGCTAAACTCCTCCTGATCGCATCAGCAATCCTGTTGTTATCCTGCGATAAAACGACCACTCCCGGGCCCAAATCTGAAGATCAGAAATGGATCGTCCATTATAAAGATATCATGCTCGGCGATCAAAACAATACCGGCACCGGTCAATTCCTCAAAACCCAGACAGGCACCGTATTCAGTATAGAAAATGCATTTGCGCAACAAGGTAGTATGTCTATGGTCTATTTCTCGGAATACGGGAGCAACAGGCTTTACCTGACCTTTCCGGGCAATGCCTACTCAGAGGCTTATTCCAAAGAGTCAGAGGAAAACAACCTGTTTGACCGGCCAACTGTAGGATTGAACCATTGGCAGCCTGCCGATATGAATTCAGGAGAGATCTCGCTCGCAGCTACAATGGACCAGGATATGAACAAGGCTGAATTTGATGCCCTGGCCTCCGGTCTTAGCTGGAAAGACTTTGACAGTAAGTTCCGGGCCTACAACACCGGCGATGCCGATTTAAGCAATGTCGCAAAAATGATCAGCCCGGAAAACGGTGATGTATATATGTTGCAACTCAACAATACCATCAGGGCTTTTATTTATATTAAGAATGTAGTACCCGGAGGTGCCGGTGGCGGCAGTGTCCGCTTTGACATGGTCATAGAAGGCGGCAGCGTCTACAATAATGATCCGGCAACAAAAAGAATTAATCCGGCAAAAGACTAATCAACCACACTTAGAACCCGGAACCTTTTCCGGGTTTATTTTTAAAAAAGCATATCATGAAATCAATCGCTATAGCAATCATTACGGCAGCTTGCAGCCTCCAGGCTCTGGCACAAACGCCTGTCCTGCTTAAAGACATCAATACCAACGGGTCTTCTAACACCCAGTATTATACAGAATATAATAATAAGACCTATTTTGCAGCCCAGGACGGCATTAATGGAGTTGAACTCTGGGTGACCGATGGAACAACCTCAGGCACTACCCTTTTCAAAGACATCAATCCCGGAACCGGTAGCAGTGATGTATATTTGGATCATTTTGTACTCAATGGCAAGTTGCTCTTCAGCGCCAGTAACGGTACCACTTCAGGCAGAGAGCCCTGGATATCTGATGGCAGCAGCGCCGGTACGCAGATGCTTAAAGACATCAATCCCGGAGCCGGCAACTCCTACCCCTCTTTCCTGGCCAGGAGAAATGGCCATAAAAGAGAGCTGGCCACCCTGGGTGGTAAGGCCTTCTTCTTTGCCAATGATGGGGAAAATGGTACAGAACTATGGATAACAGACGGCACCGCTACGGGTACCCAATTACTCAAAGATATCAACGCCGGTGCCGGATCCGGTTTCAATGGAGACCTGGCTGCTGTAGGGGTTATTTCTAACGGGAAGCTTTATTTTGCAGCTATTACAGAGTCCAGTGGTACAGAGTTGTGGGTAACCGATGGCACGAGTGCCGGCACTACCCTTTTTAAAGACATTAATCCCGGTGCCCCCGGTAGTTCGCCTACTCAACTCATGTCCTTCCAGGGCAAATTCATGTTCTCCGCCACGGACAATACTTCGGGCAACGAATTATGGATCTCTGATGGCACCACAGCAGGTACCAGTTTACTCAAAGATATCAATGCAGGCTTAGCGAACAGCAACCCAACCTGGTTCGAGGAGCTCGGGAACAAAATGCTCTTTACAGCCAACACAATCACACAGGGAAAAGAAGTGTGGATCACAGACGGCACCAGCCTGGGCACACAAATAATTAAAGACCTTAGCCCGGGCAATACTACCGGAATATTCGGAAAGCTCTATACAATGGGGGCCTACACTTACTTCCTGGGGGTTAGCAGCAACGGCAGAAGCCTGTATAAAACGGACGGTACGGAAACGGGGACAACAGTGGTGCGCAATTTTGATACCGATCTGAATACTTATACCTGGTATTCTCCTTTGATCTATAATAATGAACTCTACTTCCAGATGAGACGAACGGCCGAGGGATGGCACCTCTGGAAAACAGACGGCACAGAAGCCGGAACAAAAATGGTAGCTCCGGACATCGCCCCTAATTTCAATCCCCTGGAAAATTCAGCCGAGATGGGCGTGAGTAACGGAGCATTCTTTTACAGCGCCAATTACATTAACATAGGAGATGAATTATACATGATCCAATATGAAACAACAGGCCTGGAGCAGGCTGCAGGAAAAAAAGAAACCGTACTTATCTATCCCAACCCTGCAGGTCAGTATATCAATATAGAGGGTTTAAAAAAAGGCACGCAGCTTACCATATATAACACGATCGGGCAGATTAAATATCAGATGCAAACCCAGGATGCAAAAACAGGCATAGACCTGTCAGGACTGGCATCGGGGATCTACTTTGTACACCTATTGGATAAAGACGGCACCCCACATATTGCCAGCTTCGGGAAAAAATAAATCAGCCATAGGGCTTAAGCGACCTTCCAGGAAACTTTCCACTTATTGAAAAGCTCCTGCAGGTCGCTTTTATTTTTATCCGGCTAAATGCTTCAACACTATCTCAACCGGGGGCTTAGCTTTCCTTGGTATACGATTCATAAAGACCTTTTAAAAAATTTCAAAAGAGCTATTAAATCACCGGGCAAACAGAAAAATTTTTGGCGAAATCTACCCTTACTGACAGGCAATATTCTAAAAAGCAGGTACTCTTAAAACCGGGCATGCCAGGAGTTGTAACCCGATTTCCTCTTTTATTTTATGCTGTACTGTTTATAAAATGAGCAGAGTGCCTGCCTGAAAAATAAGAGGATAAGTTATTCCAAATGATTGGATTAGTAGTATTTATATGATTACTTCCTATTTCAACAAACAAAATAACACATAATTAACAAAAAATAAAATAACACAGCACTCCCAGCCCTCATTCAAGAAAAGGATGCAAAACGGGAAGAAACATTTGAATCATAAGCTTACCTCCGGCCTGTTTTAAATAGACCGGCCACTTAATTAAACCCCTTAAAATAAAATCATCAAGCAAATCAACATTTTATGAAACTAAAAAAACTTTTATTGTGCTCTTTGCTGCTGTTTGGCGCATGGACACTTAAAGCGCAGAACTGGGCAGAACTGGGCACCGGGACCAATGCCCTTAACCCTAATGATGGGATTATGGCCTTAGCTACAGATGCCGCCGGGAATATTTATGCAGCAGGAAGTTTTACCAATGCTGCAGGAAAACAATATGTAGCCAAATGGAACGGCAGCTTCTGGGCAGAAATGGGTACAGGTAGCAATGCCTTAAATGCCAATGGCTGGATTCGCAGTATCGCTGTAGACCCAAGTGGGAATCTATATGCAGCCGGGGATTTTGTCAACACTGCAGGGAAACAATATGTGGCTAAATGGAACGGCAGCTTCTGGGCAGAAATGGGTACAGGTAGCAATGCTTTAAATGCCAATGGCTGGATTTTCAGTATCACTACAGATGCATCTGGCAATGTATATGCAGCAGGAGTCTTTTCCAATACGGCCGGTAAGCGATACGTAGCTAAATGGAACGGCACTTCATGGTCAGAAGTAGGCACCGGCACCAATGCCTTAGATGCCAATAACTGGATCGTCAATATTACTACAGACCCCTCCGGGAATTTATATGCCACCGGATTTTTCACCAACGCTGCGCTGAAAAACTATTTAGCCAAATGGAATGGCACTTCCTGGTCAGAAGTAGGCACCGGTGCCAATGCACTTAATCCGAGTGATGCAATCAACAGTATTGCTACAGACCAGGCAGGGAATATCTATGTTGCCGGCTATTTCACGAATACAGCCGGGAAATATTACGTTGCTAAATGGAATGGCAGTTCCTGGTCAGAATTGGGTACGGGCAGCAATGCACTGAATGCTGACGGATGGCTATTTGCACTGGCTAAGGATCCCTCCGGGAATTTGTATGCAGGTGGAAGTTTTGTCAATACAGCAGGCAAGCAATACGTAGCTAAATGGAACGGTACCTCCTGGGCAGAACTCGGCACCGGTGCTAATGCTTTAAATGCAAATAGTAATATTGTTAGTATAATTTCTGACCAGGCAGGCGCAATTTATACTACCGGAGCTTTTACCAATAGCCTCGGAAAGCGATATGTGGCTAAATGGAGCAACAGTACTGTTCCTGTAGACAGTGTGGATGTGCGCACCGTCGGTAATGTACCACCTATGATCACCACCAATGCAGGAACACTGCCTATGACAGCAGTTGTATTTCCCGCTACGGCCAGCCAGGATGTAATCTGGAGCATTGTACCCGGTACAGGAACGGCTACTATAAATACCTCAGGGGTAGTCACTGCGATAGCTAATGGTACGGTATGGGCCAAAGCAGTATCTCTTAGCAATACAAGTAAAAAAGATTCAATGCTCATTAATCTCAGCAACCAGGTGGTAGCCGTAGACAGTGTAGATGTGCGCACCGTCGGTAATGTACCTGCCATTATCAATACTAACGCAGGCACGCTTCCTATGACTGCTGTAGTATTCCCCGCAACAGCCAGCCAGGATGTTAGCTGGAGCATTGTGCCAGGGACAGGTACGGCTAATATATCTGCTGCAGGTGTGGTTACTGCACAAACAAACGGTACCGTATGGGCCAAAGCGGTATCTGTGGCGAATACCACTAAAATGGACTCCCTGCTCATCAATATCAGCAACCAGGCCGTAGCCGTAGCCGTAGACAGTATGGATGTGCGTACGGTAGGTAATGTACCTGCTGTGATCACCACCCTTGGCGCAGCAGGAAACCTGCCCCTGACCGCTGTTGTATTCCCTGCTACGGCCAGCCAGGATGTAAGCTGGAGCATTGTACCCGGCACAGGAACGGCTAACATAAGTGCCACAGGGGCGGTCACTGGATTAAGCAATGGAACCGTATGGGCTAAAGCTGTGTCTACTACCAATACGAGCAAAACGGACTCCCTGCTGATTGAGATCCGGAGCACCGGTATTAAAGATAAAATGGCCGACATGGGCATTAAGCTTTACCCAAATCCGGCAGGCAAGGAACTGTTCCTGGCCGTGGAGCAGGCACACAATGAATTAGAGATGAATATCACCGACTTGAGCGGAAGAGCGGTCATGACTAAAGCTTATGCAGCCAACAGTCTGAACCGGCCTGTAGCTATCAACATAAAAGAGTTGACACCGGGCATCTACTTCCTGAGACTCCGGGGAACAGGTATGGATATAACGTTGAAGTTTATTAAAAAATAAGTTAGGTATTTGATTAAGAACCTGAATTTAAAAAAACAGGTCCATAAAAAACAACGAAACAGGCACGAAATACATTAAAGAAGTCAACACACATCTCAAAGAAAAAATATTTTTTATCTAAAATGAAATTCTAATACAAAACAAATAATACCTCGCAACAGGGTCTATAAAATAAAAAATGCATTTCAAAATCCCCTGGCGAACAATCGGTTCAGGAGTAACAATGTTATTATAAAGCTGTTCCCATAGGCCTTCAAGTATAATTCTACACTCATTATCAACACTATTCATTTAAATCCACGCAACAATGAAACTAAAAAAACTGCTCTTACTCTCCCTGCTCCTCTCCGGAGCAGCATCCACAGTTCTGGCCCAATCCTGGTCGGAACTAGGTACAGGAACCAATATGCTGAATGCCGGTAGTACTATCGTTGCTGTCACTACAGATGCAAGCGGAAACATTTATACAACCGGTAATTTTACCAATGCGGCCGGGAAACAATATGTGGCTAAATGGAACGGAACGTCCTGGACAGAACTGGGCACCGGCACCAACGCTTTAAATGCGAACAATGCAGGAACCTGCATTACTAAGGACCCATCGGGCAACATATATGTTGCAGGAGACTTTACGAATAACTCTAGCCATCGATTTGTGGCCAAATGGAACGGCACCTCCTGGGCAGAACTGGGCACCGGTACCAATACTTTAAATGCCAATGATCTGATTAAAACTATTATTACAGATGCAAGCGGGAATGTTTATGCAGCGGGGGCCTTTACCAATAGTTCGGGTTATAAGTATGTGGCCAAATGGAACGGCACCTCCTGGGCAGAACTGGGCTCCGGCACCAATACATTAAATGCTAATGGCAACATTCAAAGTATTGCAACAGACGCAAGCGGCAATGTTTATGCGGCGGGTAATTTCTCCAATGCTTCGGGCAAATATTATGTAGCCAAATGGAACGGTACTTCCTGGGCAGAATTAGGTACAGGGGCCAATGCTTTAAATGCAGGTCTTTATATCATGACTATTGCTACTGATGCCTCGGGCAACGTGTATGCTGCAGGAGCCTTTACTAATGCTTCCGGGAAATATTATGTAGCCAAATGGAACGGCACCTCCTGGGCAGAACTGGGCTCCGGTGCAAATGCTTTAAATGCCGACGCTCTTATCAATGCTGTTATAGCAGAGCCATCCGGCAATATATATGCTTCAGGAATGTTTCATAATTCTTTAGGGAATTATTATGTGGCTAAATGGGATGGCACTTCCTGGGCAGAACTGGGTACCGGCACCAATGCTTTAAATGCCAGTAACTGGATCTTAAGTATAGCTGCTGATGCGGCAGAGAATATTTATGCAGGCGGCAGCTTTACCAATAGTTCAGGAAAATATTTTATCGCTAAATGGAGCAACAGTGCAGCCGTAGACAGTGTGGATGTGCGCACCGTAGGTAATGTACCTGCTGTGATCACGACCCTTGGCGCAGCAGGAGAGTTGCCCCTGACCGCTGTAGTATTCCCCGCAACAGCCAGCCAGGCCGTCAACTGGAGCATCGTACCCGGTACAGGAACGGCAAACATAAGTGCTGCAGGCGCGGTCACAGGACTAAGCAATGGTACGGTATGGGCCAAAGCCGTGTCTACTGCCAATACCAGTAAAATGGACTCCCTGCTGATCGAGATCCGGACTACCGGCATTAAAGATAAAATGGCCGACATGGGTATTAAGCTTTATCCAAACCCGGCAGGGAACGAACTGTTCCTGGCTGTAGAGCAGGCACACAATAATATACAAATGAATATCACCGATTTGAGCGGAAGAGCGGTCATGACTAAGGCTTATGCAGCCAACAGCCTGAATCAGCCGGAAGCTATCAACATAAAAGAGCTGTCACCGGGCATCTATTTCCTCAGGCTCAAAGGAAGCGGTATGGATATAACGATGAAGTTTATTAAAAAATGACCCGAATTAAACACTAGAAGAAAGTAGTCCGAGCAGAAAGAGGCCTACCTTGCACTTTCTCTGAATATTTTTCATGGTTTCGTGTTACACAGGCCCTCTCTGATCCGTTCCCGGATCAAAGGAGGGCCTTTCCCGGTATAAAAACAAGCCAGTATTAAGTGCCTGCTTTATGAGTCACTAAAGTCTGGATACTTATTGCAGTAAAATAATCAGTTGTTATCCATACCATATAAGCTGCCCTGGTTTACGCCCGGATATTTCGGGTGCCTTCACTTCTGCCACATTTTGAATTCAATTTTCATCACCTGTTCCGGGAAAATGCATCACCCCCTCGCACTTAGACACAAACGCTCTTACATAAAAACAGTAAATCTTACAAATCAAACAAAAAATAGTATAAAGACTTGCAATGTATTACTACTCAATTTTGTATTATGAAATATAAAACAGGTAAGACAAAAATCCACCTGCAACAAACAAGCCAGCCACTTGGCAGCTAAAAACTTTCGTCCGAAACAGAAATCGATAAAGGATCCAGCATCAAATTTTATTCATTCTCTATAAATTATCACTTTATGAAATTTAAAAAAATCGTCCTGCTTTGCTTGTTGCTTAATATACCCTGGCTACTTAAAGCACAATCCTGGTCGGAACTGGGTACCGGTGCCAATACACTTAATGCCAATGAGATGATTAACACCACCGCAATAGATGCCGCCGGGAATATCTATGCAGCGGGTGCATTTACCAATGCTGCCGGGAAGCAATATGTAGCTAAATGGAACGGTACCTCCTGGACTGAACTGGGCACCGGGGCCAATGCCTTAAACGCTAATGATGAAATCAAAACGCTCACGACAGACCCTTCAGGAAATGTGTATGCAGCAGGAATATTTACTAATGCCGCCGCGAAATATTATGTGGCTAAATGGAACGGTACCTCCTGGACAGAACTGGGTACCGGGGCCAATGCTTTAAATGCCAATGATTTGATTTTGAGCATTGCCAGCGATGCCGCAGGTAATATTTATGCGACAGGTGCTTTTAGCAATACAATGGGGCATAGCTATGTTGCTAAATGGGATGGCACTTCATGGACAGAACTGGGTACCGGGGCCAATGCGCTGAATGCGAATAGTCTGATCTATACCATTACTTTAGATGCAGCAGGTAATCTATATGCAGCAGGTTACTTCACCAATGCAAATTTAGATTCATATGTCGCCAAATGGAATGGCAGCACCTGGAGTGAACTAGGTACCGGGGCCAATTCATTAAATGCTAACGGGCTGATCTATACTTTAGCTACAGATGTCTCAGGAAATGTATATGCAGCCGGGTATTTCAGCAATCCAGCCGGCAATACTTATGTTGCTAAATGGAATGGTACCTCCTGGGCAGAATTGGGTACCGGGGCCAATGCGCTTAATGGTAGTAGTATCATTAGCAGTATTGCACCAGATGCTGCCGGCAATGTATATGCCGGAGGTTTTTTCAGCAATGCGGCAGGCAAGCAATATGTAGCCAAATGGAACGGAATCTCTTGGTCAGAATTGGGTACCGGGGCCAATGCCTTAAACGCAAATAGTTTAATTAACAGCACTTTCCTGGACCAGGCTGGCAACATATATGCCTGTGGAGGCTTTACCAATAGTTCCGGAAAGCAATATGTAGCAAAATGGACCACTAGTTTTGTTGCTGTAGATAGTGTAGACGTACACACTGCAGGCAATGTACCTGCTACAATCACAGCCAGTGGCGGTAGCCTCAATATGACCGCAGTGGTCTTCCCTGTTACGGCCAG
>MKTB01000015.1:402000-402642 GCA_001897525.1 Bacteroidetes bacterium 43-16
CGATATCACTGCCGCAGGTGTTGTCAACGCTCAAACCAATGGTACTGTATGGGCCAAAGCGGTATCGGTGGCCAATACCGCTAAAATGGACTCCCTGCTCATTAACATCAGTAATCAAACGGTAGCTGTAGACAGTGTGGATGTGCGTACCGTAGGTAATGTACCGGCTACCATCGCTGTGCCGGGAGGCAGCCTCAATATGACCGCTGTAGTATTTCCCGCAACAGCCAGCCAGGATGTCACCTGGAGCATTGTGCCAGGGACAGGTATGGCTACCATCAATCCAACTACAGGCGTAGTTAACGCACAAACAAACGGTACGGTATGGGCCAAAGCAGTATCGGTGGCCAATACCGCTAAAATGGACTCCCTGCTCATCAACATCAGCAACCAGGCGGTAGCCGTAGACAGTGTTGATGTGCGCACCGTAGGTAATGTACCTGCTGTGATCACGACCCTTGGCGCAGCAGGAGAGTTGCCCCTGACCGCTATCGTATTTCCTGCTAATGCCAACCAGGCCGTCAACTGGAGCATCGTACCCGGTACAGGAACGGCAAACATAAGTGCTACAGGCGCGGTTACAGGACTAACAATAGGTACCGTATGGGCCAAAGCCGTATCTACCAGCAATACAAGTAAAAT
>MKTB01000016.1:0-328 GCA_001897525.1 Bacteroidetes bacterium 43-16
GTTGTCCGTGCCGGTGCCGGATACGACAACATTGACTTGGATTCGTCTAAAGCCAAAAACATCGTCGTGATGAACACTCCCGGACAAAATGCCAATGCGGTAGCCGAATTGGTGTTCGGACTCACAGTATATGCCATCCGCAACTTCTACAACGGAACTTCCGGAATCGAATTGTTGGGCAAAAAGTTGGGTATCCATGCTTACGGAAATGTAGGCCGCAATGTGGCCCGAGTAGCCAAAGGATTTGGTATGGAGGTGTATGCGTTCGATCCATTCCTGAGCAAGGAAGCTATCGAGGCGGAAGGTGTGAAAGCCGTTTCTTCCGTGG
>MKTB01000016.1:560-1970 GCA_001897525.1 Bacteroidetes bacterium 43-16
ACTGCCGAAGCCAATATCAACGCAGGTATTGCTGCTGCAAAACAAATCGTGGATTTCTTCCAGACTGGAAACGAAAAATTCCGTGTGAACAAGTAAGGAGATTTTTTAATCATATTGGAAATAGCCCAGGACAGGATTGTTCGGGGCTATTTTTTGGGGGGGGAGGCACTGCTTTGCCTTGATGGGCTTAATATTCAGGTATATTTCCCTTAAAGTGCTGGATATTGCTTGCGGTCTGTCAGTTAAAGGGAATAATTTAGAAGCAAACGGTCAGAAACATGCTCTGATTCTAAAGTTTGGCCTTCCATTTGAAACCTCCTGAGCATAGAACGACCAACGGACACGAAAAACTCTTCTTCGAAAAGACCTTTTGGAATTGGTAAATCGCATAAATAATTTCCAGATTTCTTATTCCCATCAATACTTAGAGCCACACGAACCCCTTTTGATTTGGCGACATCTATTGCTACTAAAAGTTCTTCAAGTTTGAACGATTGCGCTCCATATAATATGCTTTGGCTATGGCTATAGGACGGATCACAATATATCAAATCTCCCGGTTTTGCCAGTTGAAAAATTTCCTTGTAATCAACATTCATAAAATCAACATTTTTCATTCTACTTTTCCACTCGTTTACCCGTTTTCTGAAGGTTTCAACTGGAATTGGAATATGCACCCCGCATGGGGTACTCATGTAACCATCAGCTTTTCTGAATCTGACTATTCCTCCATAACACGACCGAGATAAGTAAAGAAAGTCTGCTCCATTATGATTTTGGTTAAAAGAGGCTTTTACGCTTTCATAGACATCACGTTGATCTTCGTTCTCTAAACGGTTTCGTCTTGTCGCATACCATTCTATCAACTCACTTGGATTTTCCTTTAATTTCTTCCAAATACCAATGAGTGGTCTGAAAATATCAGAACCTACACCTGATTTGGGAGCTATAGTAGCCATTACTGCTCCACTACCTAAGAAAGGTTTGTAAAATGTTCCATAATCTACTGGAAAGCATTTGCTTATCTCACCAGCGAACTTTTGCTTATTTCCTACCCATTTCAAGAGTTGTGATTTAGGTGGAGTGTATGTTGCAAACTTTGAATCTAATGTCAACTGCATAATTCTAATTTTCTACAAACTTACGAATAACTGTGTTGTTATCCTGATTTGGGTTAACCTATCTTGGAATATATTTTTGTGACGTGAAAAAGAGTATACATAGCAAAGAATACCGAGTATTGCTGGAGACATTATACAGTCTTCGGGTCGGTAATAATTTTCTTCAATCTCAATTAGCTGATAAGCTTAAAGTGCCTCAATCGTTTATCAGCAAAATAGAAAATGGAGAGAGAAGGATTGATCTGGTTGAACTTAAGTCAATAGTAGAAGCTATGAACTCTAATCTATT
>MKTB01000017.1:0-390749 GCA_001897525.1 Bacteroidetes bacterium 43-16
CTTATTTTTGCTTTTTACTAATCTTTTTTAAATAAAAAATAAAAATTGCTTTTGAATTATCCAAACAATTAGCTGGAAAAGGCGTAGGAGCCACTTTTTTTTCTAAAAGTAGCTTGTTTTCTACATTAAAAATGTATGATACTAAAAAATGGGAAAATCTTCTCCTGCAAGCTGAAAAGGAGAAACAATCATTGTTAAGCAACAATAAATCCTTGTATACTAAACTGGAATCCCTAATGGCTGAGGATCAGACTTGGAACAATTTCAGAATAAATGGTATAACAGATCGTTCAACTTCAAAACAAAGTAAGGATAGTTTTGAACGGGAAACATGGAAGGGTGTGCAGCGGATTTCGGCTGCAACTTTTGATTGTTTTAAAAAATATGGATTTCCTTCAGAATTTGATATTGGCCCAAATATTACCAATGATACAAGCATTAATAATTTTCCCTTTTTTTGGACAATTATTGTGCATAATTACCAGGGAATTGCGCATTCAGATACGCTCTTTACAAGCGTTTTGAGACAAGCCTTAGCTGATGGGAAAATTAAACCATCCTTATTTGCACTCTTGCAAGATTTTGGAAACATCAATTTTAAGCGACCTTATTATGGAACATCTAAAATGTATTGGTCTGTAAATAATAAGTTGTATGTCATTCCATTTTATAAGGATGGAGAACACTCAAATACGATAAAATTAAACAGGTCATTAATTGGATTACCCACTATTTCAGAACTTGAAGAGTTCTTGTTGAAGATGCAAAATAGCAGTAATAAACCCGAACTTCAATATTTCATCTTTAGTGCCAAGCCCACCAAAGTAGCGTTGAGTTCTTCAGATTTAGAAAATGATTTTATTAAACCAATGCAACTAGTAAAATGAAACATAATTTATGATTCTTATTCACGCTCGCCAATCTGATTTCACCACTTTAAAAGTAATTCAATGGTTGATTGAATGTTTCAAAAAAGATATCCTAAGAATAAATTCCATAATGGACATTGTTCCCACCTTACAATTTAATTTTGATCACAAAACGTCTTCATTACCCTTCAAATCCTATTATTTTAATGGAGGTAATCCAGCTTTTCGACCGGAGCAAATTTTTAGGGAAGAATATCAAGAACTCAATCTGCAGCTATCCAAAAGACTTTTTGACGATTTTATTTCTGTTTTCAATGCTTCTTTTGATATTGACTTAGAACAAAAGAGAATTTTCGGACTAAACCCCTTTCAATCATACCAAAATCATAAAATAAAAGCATTATCTCTGGCTAAATCAACGGGATTGAAAATACCTTCTAGTGAGGTGATAAATAACAAAAAAGCTTTATTGTCATTTTTAAAAAAGCACGGGAATATTATTACTAAAAGTATAACAAATGGCGCAGATTTTAAAAATTCCGAAGTTCTAATTAATGGGGAACGTACGGAAATTGTTACCGATAAGATGGTGGAAAACCTTCCACAAGTATTTTATCCAATGCTTTTTCAAGTAAATGTAAAAAAACAGTTTGAGGTTAGATGTTTCTATTTTAGAGATCAATTTTATTCGATTGCTATTTTTACTTACAGTGAATCAACTAATGTTGATTGCCGTAATCGAAACTTTAATGATCCGAATAGAGAAGTTCCTTTTCAACTGCCACTAAAAATACAATCAAAACTGTCTAATCTCATGAAACAACTTGGGCTAAATTATGGAAGTATAGATCTTATCTTAGGCACTGATGATGAATATTATTTTTTAGAGGTAAATGAATCTGGCCAATATGGGTTTGTTTCAACAGCAGGGAATTTTCATATAGAAAAACAGATCGCACAATATTTAGCTTATGAATAACAAAATTAAGATTGCAGAAATTGTTGAAAAAGATAAACTCAATTCTTTGGCAATAAGTTTACAAAACTTAAGTGTTATCAAATTGAGTAATGCAATTTTTGTAAATCGCTATCTAGATATCCAAAAATATCAAACGAAAAATATAGAGATAAGACTTCCAAACAAAAAGATTTCTAAAATCATATGATCAATAGCATATTTGATTCTAATATCCCATTAGTATTATTTCAAAATTGTCAATTAGTAAAAGGCCAAAACAGGGGTACTATTTGTGATTTACAATTTGGGAATCTTTATATTGTACCTAATTCTATGATAGATTTTTTGTTGAAGTACAATAAAAAATCTATTATGGAAATTTTAAAAGAAATTGGTGAGGAGAATAAACAAAACTTAAAAGAATATCTGGATTTTCTTATTTCCGAACGATTAATTTTTTTCTCTCAACACAGCCAATTATTTCCACAACTTAATTTAAACTGGGAAAGCCCTTTAATGATAACCAATGCAATAATTGAACTAACGGAGGAGTCTTCTGATGTAATTAATAATTCGATTTCGCACTTAGATATTTTGGGATGCACAAATTTAGAAATAAGAATTTTTTCAGAAGCAGAAACGCTAAAACTAATTCAATCAATTTCAGGAATCTTAGAAGGCTCAACGATTACTTCAGTTAGTTTTTTAATTAAAGACAGTCCTGAGTTAGCTATAAGTTCACTTGTCAATTTATGTGACCAATATGGAAGAATTACCTCTGTCGATATCTTAAATTCCAATAAATCTGAAGTATTCTATTCTCATAAGATTCATACGACTATTACTTACCATACAACAATGCTCTCTAGTCAATGCTGTGGCAAGATTTGTCAACAGTTCTTTTCCGCTACTTTAGATATTTTCACAGAATCCCAACACCACAACACCTGCCTTAACCGGAAAATAGCAATAGATGCAGAAGGGAACATCAAAAACTGCCCTTCGATGAAAGAAAGCTTTGGTAATATCAAAGATACCAGCCTTGCTGCAGCCATCAATAAGCCAGGCTTTAAAAAATATTGGAATATCAAAAAAGATGAGATTACTAAATGCAAAGACTGTGAGTTCCGTCATGTATGTACCGACTGCAGGGCTTACCTGGATGATCCGGAGGATATGTATTCGGCACCGCTTAAATGTGGCTATGATCCATACACTTGTGAATGGGACGACTGGAGCACCAACCCACTAAAGACTAAAGCAATCATGCACTATGGCTTAAATACTTGAATAAGCATATATGCTTTTCAAGACCCAGCTAAAACCAAACTATGAAATACGCATTTTACCAACAACTCGATTTTATGGATTGTGGTGCTACCTGCCTGCGTATGGTAGCAAAACAATATGGGCGGGAGTATGCTATAAATAAACTGCGAAGAATATGTGAAACCGGCAATCAGGGCGTAAGTATGTTTGCCATCAGCAATGCGGCTGAGCTTATCGGGTTCAATACCCTGGGGGTAAAGGTTAAGGCTAAAGATCTTCATGAAGCACCTATGCCCTGTATATTGCACTGGCAGGAGCATCATTTTGTTGTCCTTCATGAAGTTAAAACTAAAAGCAGCATATTCAAGAGGAGCACAGCAGAAGACTTGAAGTTTGTGGTTGCAGATCCTGCAACAAAGGGCCTGATGGCTTTTGATTATGATACTTTCTGTGCACTATGGCATGGTAAAGAAGCACAGGAGGGCATAGCTCTTGTTTTGGAAACCACCCCGGAATTCTATAAAAGTGAAGATAGCTTTGGCGAAGAAAAAAAGGACAAACAGGTTACCTGGAGCAAATTAATGGGTTACCTTTTTCAGCACAAAGCTTACTTTTTTCAGATTATGATTGGTCTGGGTGCAGCAAGTTTATTACAATTACTGATCCCGTTTCTCACACAAGGTATTGTAGACCGGGGTGTAAATATGCAGAATGTAAATTTTATATACATTGCATTATCCGCCCAGTTTGTATTGATGCTGGGCCGTACTATAATAGAATTTTCCAGGCAGGGATTATTATTGTTTATCTCTACTAGAATAAACCTGAACTTACTGAGCGATTTCTGGAAAAAATTAATGCGCCTGCCTATTGCCTATTTTGATGCAAAGCAAACGGGCGATATCATGCAGCGTATAGGAGATCAGCACAAAATAGAGCGTTTCCTGACCGGTAACAGCATCAATGTTTTATTCTCCCTCATCAATCTGTTGGTCTACTCTATAGTAATGCTGCTGTACAGCGTTCCTGTATTTTTCATTTTTGTGATTGGCAGTGTACTGTATGTGGGCTGGATCTCCATTTTTCTAAAGGCAAGACGAAAGCTGAACTATAAACAATTTGCCCTTGCATCCCGGGAGAATGCTGCCACCCTGGAAATGGTGCAAGGCATGCAGGAAATTAAACTCTGTAATGCGGAGCAATCGTTCCGCTGGAAATGGGAAAATATGCAAAGAGGCCTGTTCCGGATCGGGTTCCGGGGTTTGTCCTTATCCCAGATGCAGGCTGCCGGGGCGCTTTTTATCAATGAAGGCAAAAACCTGTTGGTCACCGGTATTGTGGCCATTGCAGTCATCAAAGGGGAATTAACACTTGGCGCCATGCTGGCTATTCAATATATATTAGGGGCACTGAACAACCCGGTACAGCAATTTACCGGCTTTGTCCAGGAATTTCAGGATGCTAAAATCTCGCTGGAAAGATTGAATGAAATCCATAATGAAGAAGATGAACCTTTAATGACAAGGGCAGAAGAAAGGAGAGGAGGACATTCAGAAGTCGATATAAGTATCCGAAACCTCACATTTGGTTATTTTTCCCGGGAAGATGCACAGGTCTTAAAAAACATTTCCTTAGATATTCCGAAAGGTAAAGTAACGGCCATTGTCGGCATGAGTGGAAGCGGTAAAACAACATTACTTAAAATCCTTCAGAAGTTTTATGACGAAAAGTATAAAGGCAGTATTGGTGTCACGATAGCCGATCCTGCACTTCAGGATAATGCGAGAAAGGAACTGAAGCAGATCAACCCTGCAGCCTGGCGTAATCGCATGGGCTGCGTAATGCAGGACGGGTTTCTCTTTAATGAGACCATTGCCGGAAATATTGCTGTTGGTGAAGAGGAGCCGGACCACGCAAGGCTGAGCTATGCAACTGAACTTGCCAATATCAAAGATTTCATCACCGCTCTGCCAAAGGGATTTCAAACTAAAATTGGCATGGAAGGTCTTGGGGTAAGTATGGGGCAAAGACAACGTATTTTGATTGCCAGAGCTGTTTATAAAAATCCCGATATCCTGTTTTTTGATGAAGCGACCAACTCCCTCGATGCGAATAACGAAAAAGTAATTCTCGAAAATTTAGAGGCCTTTTTCAAAGGCAGAACAGTCGTAGTGGTAGCGCATCGCCTAAGTACCGTCAGGAATGCGGATAAGATCGTGGTACTGGACCAGGGTATGATTGCGGAGGAAGGTACCCATGCAGAACTGACGGCGCTAAAAGGAAAATACTTTGAATTGGTAAGAAATCAATTGGAATTAGGCAACTAAATGCCAGGCTTATGAAACTGAATGTACTTTCAAAATACGGCACACTTATTACTGCTGCCATACTCATAGTAGTAGCTGCTTTTACCTGGTGGATCAAATACCCGGAGACGGTAGCTACACGCTCAACGCTAACAGGGATCAATGCACCAAAGCCCGTTATTGCCAAACAAAACCTGCGCCTGCTTCGTTTATTTACGGAAAATAATCAGCAGGTACAAGAGGGGCAAGTCATTGGTGTGCTGGAGACAACAGCGAAATATGAAGAAGTATTAAAGCTGGAAAAAATGCTGGATACGATCGCCTCTTATTTTGAGCAAAACCAAAAGGACCTAATTAAACAACTAATACGGCAGCCTTATCAACACCTTGGTGAAGTGCAAAGCGACTATCAATCTTTTATACAGGCTTATATTCCTTACCGGGATTATGTTTTGGGCGATTATGCCGGGAAAAAGAAAGCCTACCTGCAAAAAGACCTGGATATGGTGCATCAATCCGGAACTGTTCTGAACGAGCAAAAACAACTGCAACAAAAAGACCTGGGCCTGTCGGAGACGACCATTGATAAAAACAAAAAACTGCTGGAGGAGCAACTCATTTCTGAACAGGAGTACCGGGAGTTGAGTAGCCAGTACCTCAGCAAGCAAATGAGTGAACCCCAGATGAAATCAAGTTATATCGGGAATGCTACTCAAATAAATGCCATTCATAAAGAACTGACAGAAATAGATAACCAGGTCCTTACCCAGCAGTCGCTTTTCCAGCAGTCGGTACTACAGCTAAAGCATAAAATAGCGCTTTGGAAACAGAACTATTTACTGGTAGCGAGTAGTACCGGCAGATTGGTGTTTACTTCATTTATACAGGAAAATCAGCAGCTGGCTGCCGGTAAAGTGGTGGCGCATATTGTGTCCCCTTTAAGTGATATTTACCTGGAAACATTAGTGCCCCAAGCCAATTTCGGGAAAGTAGCGATCGGGCAAAAAGTGATCCTTAAGTTTGATGCCTATCCCTGGCAGGAATTTGGTACGGTGACCGGGAAGGTGGCCTACATCAGCCCCGTACCTGCCGACAGTGGCTATTACCTCGCAAAAGTAATCTTGCCAAACCAGTTGCATACCAACTATAAAAAGGAAATCCCTTTTGTGGAAGGGCTGATCGCCGAATCGGCTATAGTGACCCGTGATCTGCGCCTTGCCGAAAGTCTCTATTTTGACCTGCTCAAAACCATTAAGCAATAATTAAAACCTTTGCACCGAATTGAAAAAAATAGTTTACCTTTTATTATTGCCCGGGCTGCAACAAGTGTATGCACAGGATGCTGTCTGGACTTTACAATCAGCTATCCGTTATGCGCAAGAACATAACCCGGGCCTTAAGACCGCAGCATTAGATGCCCGCAGTAGTAAAATGGCCTATGCCTACAGTACGTACAATCGCTTGCCCTCGCTGAGTTTAAATACTAATTATGGCGGCAATTATGGTCGTTCCATTAATCCCACTACCAATGCCTTTGAGCAGACAAGGTTTTCCTCTGTAGGCCTGAGCGCCGGGGCCAATGTATTGCTGTTTGGCTGGTTTGAAAAGAAATATGCCATTGATAAAAGCCGCCTGCAATACCAGTCCGCTGGTTTACAGGTGGCGCAGCAAAAGGAGGAACTGGTCTTGACCGTAGCGACTGCTTACCTGCGCGTATTGCTGAGCCGGGAGCAGGTTGCAACTATGCGGCAACAGATCGCCATCAGCCAGGCTGGTAAAGATCGGATCATTAAATTGATGGAAGCAGGGAAGAGCAATGTGCTGGAACGTTCACAAGCCGCCACACAGTTGTCTGCAGACAGCAGTGCTTATTTTCAATCCTTACTCAACCAGGAGCAAGCTATGCTTGACCTGAAAGTAATCCTTAACCTCGATCCTGGTCTTGAAATGGAAATAGGAGAACTGGCCGCGGAGACAGCAGGCTTTATAGAGCAGCCGGTGGCAGAAGAGATCTACCAGGTGGCACTCCTGCATATGCCCGAGATCAGAAATCATTTTTTACAAACGAAATTGGCACAAAAAGAAATTGCCCTGAGCAAAACTAACCTTTATCCGAAGCTAAGCCTGTATGTATCTTCGGGTACTAACTATTCCAGCTCCTTTTATGAAATGCTGCCCAATGGTGGAGCGCAATTGATGAGCTTTGGCAGGCAGTTAAGGAATAATAGGGCACAATCGGTGAGTGTAGGTCTTTCTGTACCCCTGTTCAATAACCTAAGTACCCGGCAAGCGATCAGGAGCGCTCAACTGGCCCTGGAAAAAGTGGCTATGGAGCAGGAAGCAAGCCGCTTAAAACTCAAACAGGCTATTTAT
This sequence comes from Bacteroidetes bacterium 43-16, assembly GCA_001897525.1. Classification (GTDB taxonomy): domain Bacteria; phylum Bacteroidota; class Bacteroidia; order Chitinophagales; family Chitinophagaceae; genus Edaphocola. The sequence continues at coordinate 7,776 of MKTB01000017.1, forward strand.
AAAGCAGTAATAGATTATGAGCTGGGCCGTCAGAAGTACCTGGCTGCTGAAAATGCCTTGTCTCATGCAGGCCTGGCTTTCAAGGCTGCAGAGATACGGTTTGCGGGTGGGTTTATCAATCATTTTGAATACCTCACAGAGCAGAATAAGCTGCTTAAGATCCGGAATGAAGTGACGGCCTTAAAGTATGAGTTCTATTTCAAAAAACTAGTAATTGACTACTATAAGGGAGCATTTAATACAGATTAATTACAGCTTGGCAGACCACTTTTTAATGTAAGGTATTGCTGTTTGCTATGCCATACCTTATGGCAGTTTCAAGCACCCTGGTGTTAATGGCTTTACATGACTTGAACTTAATGCAATAGCCACTTACACTAGCCTTTCCGATTTCTTTGTCAAAGTTTTGGGCCAGGCTGGTCTTATCCTTTATACCGAGGATATGAACGGATATGCCGGCTTTGTTGGCACTTAGTCCAATTTGAAAAAACTCCCGGCTTGTTCCGTTTGCATACTTTATCGTATACGATCCGTAACCTATTGTCGGGTTGGCAATCGGGTTGTTTTCGTTGTTCATGCCGTCAAAGAACCCTAGTTTACCTTTGGGGAGTATCTGAAGTATGAGCTGGTGTAATGCCTGCATATCACTCCTTTTATGTTCATCCTGGCTGTTAATATATGCCTTGACCTGTTCTTCTATGTTCATATTGAAATCAATGAATGATCGCTTTGCAGCGCTTAGTTTTAGCACTTATATGGATCAAATATACCGCAGCCTTACTACAATTTGATGAACTTGCCGGCAAACTAAAAGTTATGTTGCGGTTCCTTCCATTCGAGGTTTTTTTATTTTTTATATATAAGGTGAATTTTTTATTTGATGGCTTGTCTAAGCTTGTTTAATTATTGTTATTAATATATATTACAGAAAATCAATTTGTTACTAATGGTATATTTATAAATAATATTAAATAAATAATGTCTTTATTTTCGATTTAAGATTTACTTTAGGGCTCAAATTTTTTTCAAGTATGAAAACATTTATTACTACATCACTGCTTTTATCGGCAGTTATTTTGCTGAACAGCAAGGAGACCAGCGCCCAGGTAGGTATTGGTACCACAACACCGCATGCTTCTGCTGCGCTGGAGATCAACTCGACTAATAAAGGACTGTTGATTCCCCGGGTAAGCCAGAGCAACCGTCCTGCTTCACCTGTAGCGGGTTTGTTGATCTACCAAACGGATAATACACCAGGCCTTTATTTATACAATGGTAGTGCATGGGTTGCTTTGAGTGCCGGAGGTTCTGCCTCAGCAAGCCTGTCTTATGTATGCAGAGCTTCTTCTCCTTATATAGCCGGAGGTGCAGCAGCGGGCCCTTACTTCTTTAACCCTGTTCCTTTCCAGGTAACCGAAGTAATTAATACCGGTAATAATGCTGCAACTTCCGGCAGCGGCACGTCTAAGCTTACCGGATTTGTGGTACCGGCTACTTGCACGTTTACTAAAATAAAATTAGCGGCCCGCGTCATTAGCGGTGGGGTAGATAATAGTACTAATAATGTCACAACGGTTACTTTATTTAAAAATGGCGTTTCAACCGGGCTATCGGTACAGGTAACTACAGGCAGTGCAGTAGGTAGTTCAGGTGCTAACGCTACTACAGGTAGCATTAGTGCTGCAGGGGGTGATATCATATCCTACCAATATACACAGACTAACCAGGAGCCTACTACCTCTTATTCTATCGTGCTCGAAGGCCAATAATCATCGCTCACTAAACAGATAATCATGAAAAGTATTCCAATATTATTATGTTTTGCGGGCCTGGCCGGTATTGCTCAGGCACAGCTTTCCACGGGTGCCACTGGTATTACCATTAAATCTGGTACGGTATTTTCCGCTGAAGGATTGACCTTAACGCCCGATACAGATATAAGTTTGCAAAACCAGACCATCAGCTTTTCTGCTACTCCCGCAACTGCCGGTAGTGGTGCCACCATTTCAAAAGTATATACGATAAACCCGGCATTGACCTTTTCCGGTACCTTGGGTATCAAGTACACCGCAGCTGAATTAAATGGTAACCTGGAAAATACCCTGGACCTGGTCAAAGCAGATGGCTCCGGCACCTTTACGGCCTTTAACAGCAGTACTACAGGTAGTGCCGGTACTTATTATGTCTCGGCTCCGGGTTTAAGCAATGTGTCGCTGAACCGCCTGTCTGCTACCAGTGCTTCCGTGCCTTTGCCGCTGCGCTATGATGACTTTAAGGTGGTCTCAGGGCCGGGTTGCGCTTCGCTGCTGAGCTGGAATGGCTATAAAGCCTCCGTGTCTAATTTCGCTATTGAGCGCAGTGGGGACGGCAAGCATTATGAAGCCTTGTCCCTGGAGATACACCAGGATGGTAACCATTTTTTCAGTAGAGATACTAAGCTTTTAAAAGATAAAAATTTCTACCGGCTGGCCCTGAGTGAGCGGGGCGAAGAGGTCGTGTACAGTAATGTGGTGAGTATCCATAATACTTGCCTGTTGGCAGAAACCAATATTTATCCCAATCCTGCGGGCAAAAACATTACAATAAGTCTTGCTGCTGCGCCTGAGCATATAGCGACTATAGATTTGCTGGATATTAGCGGAAAGCAGATACTGTCTTTTAAGACATCGCTACAGACCAGTACGCTGGACCTGAAGTCTGTGGCTGCCGGGACTTATTTACTGAAGGTACAGGAAGGTGTAAATACAGAGTATATAAAGTTCGTTAAGCAATAAACAAATGCTGAAAAACAAGAAAAGCACTCCAAAAGAGTGCTTTTCTTGTTCCGGTAATTTTGATTTGTATCCGCGGCATAGCCTAAGCCCTTAAGATCTTTTCCATGGCTTTACCTTTGGCCAGCTCATCAATCAGTTTATCCAGGTAGCGTACTTTTTGTACCAAAGGGTCTTCCAGGTCTTCTACACGATAACCACAGATGACTCCTTTGATCTTCGAAGCATTCGGGTGGAAAGCCGGGGCTTCCGCAAAGAAGGTTTCAAAAGTCGTTTGACGGTCGATCTGGTCCTGCAAAGCCGCAGCATCATATCCTGTCAGCCAGAAAATGATCTCATCTACTTCCGCTTTGCTACGGCCTTTGCGTTCTGCTTTCTGGATATAGTGTGGGTAGACCCCGAAAAATTTTAATGCGTATATTTTTTCAGTATGATTCATATCGGTATCCCTTTATGTGTTGTTGCAGGCAAATTGTTTTATTGATTAAGATTTTTCCGCGACTTCCTGTTTCCTGAACTGTAACAGACGTTCTATGAAATCCAGGGGCAATGGCTGGTCGTGTGGAAACTGTATGGCCGCTTTGCTTACTTTCAGGTTTTTAAGTTCCGGCTCAAATGCCTGTAGCAAGGCTTCGCTCCAGGGGTGGGACAGGCTGAGGTGCTGTTTGAAGCCCGAATAGTAAATGAAGAATTGCTTACCGATCTTAAAGGCCGGGATCTGGTAACTGATCACTTCCTGTGCCTCCGGTGCTACACGGTGCACCAGCTCACGAATGGCCTGCATTCTGTTTAAAGGCTCACCGCTAAAGGAACTATGATAAGCATCGATATCTCTGAAGTCTGTTTTCGCCATAGTGTTATCATTTTTTTTTTACAGATAAAAATAGGCAAATCCGGGTATTGCCAGACCCGGATTTGCCTTATTTTAACCTTTCCAGTTTGCCTTTTCTTTTGACCAGGTTTTTATAATCCCATTGTATTTCCCTGGACTTTTGCAGCCAGCGTTCCAGGTCAGGCAGCTTGATCTCAGCTACATCATTGTAGAAAACAGAAGCATCTTTAAACTTTTCTCCCCGGACATTGAGCCCGGCTTCTTCAAAGTCAGCACCGCTCCAGAACATCAGTCGCACACCTGCTTTCTGTTTGCTGTAGCCTGCGATGGGATTGCCTTCCAGGAACCATACCGGGTGGGCATGCCAGACTTTATGTTCCGCGCCGGGCAGGTGAAGATTAAGTGTTGCTGCCAGCACACTACAAATGGCCTGGTCGGTCTCCGATTGTGCCTCGTTGTAGGCCTGTATGTCTGTTGAAATAGTTGCTTTCATGTATCCTTATTGTTACAGCTTGTTCAATAGATCTTCCAGTTGGTTGAGCCCCATAGTAAAGCCTTCTTTGAAGCCCATGGTCATGATCTTTTCCAGGGTTTCCAGGCTCTCTACCTTGATGGTAATGTACACCGTCGTTTTGCCAGAAACGGAACTGAATACATTCTGCCAGTGCATACGGTCGAAGGAGCTGTCTATAGTACCGGCTTCATCACAAAAGGCATCCAGGCCGGTATAGCTTTTGCCGGCTACGATGGTTTCATAATCAAAGCGGCACCAGTGTGCCTGGTCTTCCGGGCTGATCATAGAATAGAGCCAGGTGCCGCCTTCCTTAAAGTCCAGCGATTTAGTGCGGTTACGATAGGGTAGTGGTGCCCACCATTGGTCCAGCAGCTCTGCCGTGGTCCAGGCGCGCCAGACCAGTTCCTGGTCTGCTGCAAATTCGCGGGTTACGTGTATGGTGTTGTCTTCTTTGTTGACCGAAAAGTCAAATAACAGGTTCGTGTTCATTTTTGTGTTGTTTTATGATGGTTATTTTGAATGAGTGTTTGCCTTAAAATACAGTCCTGCTGCTGCCAATGCTTTTTTGAATGCAGGTAAGGAGGCTTTTCCTATGCCATGCAGGGAGAGGATATCTTTTTCGGTACAGGTCGCCAGCTTTTCGATGCTGTCAATGCCCTGGTGTAATAAGGCATTGCGCGCAGGGCTACTTAAGCTAGCCAGGAATCCGGATTCGGGTTTATTAAGTTGCGCACAGACCGGGCAGTTGGGGCAGTCGCTGCTCTTGTAGAACTGGTGTCCTTTTTCACAGATCCGGAGTGTTTTAGCTGTTGCCATAAGTTAATGTATTATTTAGTTTTTAAGTTGGTCCAGCAGGTTATCGAGTTGGTTGAACTTGGTAGCCCAAATGCTGCGGAACTGTTCCAGCCATTGATCGATCTCTTTTATTTTTTCAACTTCCAGTGTATAGTAGATCTCGCGGCCCTGCTGTGCCGTTTGCACCAGGCCACATTCCGTTAGTATTTTCAGGTGTTTGGATACCGCTTGCCGGGTGCTGTCAAAATGTGTGGCAATCGCATTGGGTGTCATTGCCTGGAGGGCAATGAGGGTGATGATAGCGCGCCGGGTAGGGTCTGCAATGGCCTGGAAAATATCTCGTCTCATAAATAAAAAGCAACCGTTCAGTTGCAAATATACGTGCAATTGAACGGTTGCGGAAATTTTTTAACAAAAAATAATTACGTTTAAAGATTTTAGCTTTTATAAGCGATTACAACAGGTTGGTAATAGCCGGAAGTTTCTGGCAGCAGCCATTGGATCTGTTTAAAGCCGCAGGCTTCCATAAGTGCAGAGAGTTCTGCCCGCTGGTAAGCTCTGTAGGTCGTTTGGCGCAAATAGGTATCATAATGCTCATCCTGACCTTTGAGGGTGAAATGATTTACCGTGTAAGTATTAGGAGTGAGCCAGTCCCATACCTGGAAAGCTATGCTTCTTTGACCTTTGTTGTCTTTCACAACAGGTAAGGTACTTCCCGGACGGGTGTTCAATAGCTGATCGTAATCCCGGATGCTGGCCAGGAAAAGGCCGCCATCGTTCATTTTTGATGCAATGCTTTTGAGCGCCAGGCTCATTGTCTCATTGGTGAGGAGATGGGGTAGTGCATTATCGCAGGCAATCACCATATCGAAAGTGCCGCTTATGCTTGCTGCCAGCCGGGTGAAATCTGCAGTTTTGAAAATAATGTTCCGGAGTTGCCTTTCTTCTGCCTCATGGTGTGCTCTTTCTATTGCTTTGGGGCTAAGGTCTGTTGCCGTAATGTGGTAGCCCAACTGTGCCAGGCCAATGGCCTGCGTACCTATTCCGCAAGCACAGTCCAACAAGGTATTTACTTTACGGGTAGCATATTTTTTGATCAATTGGTCTAAGGTCCGGGCTTGCTGTTGGATGGCTTCATGCCAATCTTCAAACAGCAGGTGATAATCACCGGAGAGTTCATCGTAAAATTTTTGGTTCAGCTGTTGGTCGGTTGGCATGGCTGTTTGATTTGTTTACTGCTATACTATTATTCGTATCTGAAAAATGAAAATATTCTTACAATAATTGTGCCTCAGGGCACTGATATGATGCGCTTACTTATGGTTTTATATTGCTTATCCCTGCTCACAAGGGTGTAGCGACCTGCCGGCAGGTACAGGGGCTTTTTATCTTTTGCGCTACTGAGTTCGATCATGTCGACCGGGATACCGTCCTGCTCTTCACCTGAACGATAAGCCAAAACCTGTATAGGATAAGTCTTTGAACTGCTCTTGGGTATCTGGTAGGCATTCCTGCCACCGGTGCGCCAATGTGGGCGTTCCTGTATGTAGCGCGTTATGGGATGAATGACGACAAGATCTGTTTGTACAGGTGTGCTGATACCCCTGAAGGCTGAAGCATGCTGATCGATCAGTACAAAAGGCTCGGTCTCTTTTGTGGCATAAACCAGGTAATGGCTGAACTCCGGGCTGCTTTTTTCTGAAAACTTTACCTGGTCGATGGTAAAGGGATCGATACCGGTAAATTCCTTCAATCGCCCGGCCATAGCCTTTTCCCAGTTGCGCACCTCGCCTTCAAAGACATGGTCGAAGCCGCAATGGATGATCATTTTTTCTCCGGGATGCGCTTTCATAAATTGCTGTATGTGCTGTGCCTGCTCTATCTCGCGCTCTTTCCCGTTTTTGCCTTCTGTGGCTTCATAGCCAAAAATAGTGAAGCCTAATTTTCGAGCTTCATAGATCAGTTGGGCAAACTCCGGTTCCTGTGTGTAATACCCGCTTTCCTTAACTGCATAATTTCTTGTATTGATTGCACTGTCTTCGATCGCTTCCAGTCCCAGGTAACGGTAGCCCTGCTCATACAAGCCTTTTAACAGGCCGGCGGTAAAGTGCCGGTGCATGGGATTATGATGGGCTTCATTAATGATGATGATTTGCTCTTCTTTCGAGCGATTTACAATATAGTCCCGGGCGTTTATCAACTCTGCATTTTGGAGCAGGGCTGTGTCGGCGGCAGTAGGGCTGTATTTGCGGCTTTGCACGGCTTTGTCCCAGGTCGCCAGGGTGTTTTTGTGATCTCCCACAAAGGAATAATTAACGGCAGCTGTCTGGTATTTCCAGGCTGTGGTATCCTGCTCAATGGCTGCTTGCAGGTCTGCTTTTAGTTTATAAGTTTCCCCGGGTGTTTGCGCAGCGGCCCAAAGGCTGTTCATGCTGAGGAGGAGGTATAAAATTGTTCTGTTCATAATGAGGTATACTTGTGATGGTGCAAAGCTCTTGCTGTACCTGCTGAAACAGGCTAGTATCAATACTGCTATTCATTTATCTTTTCGGCAAATGCAATAATATGCGCGTCGCTGTCTGCAAAGTAACAAACTTTATCGCCCCAATCCATTGCGGTGACCGGGAGGACCAGTTTAGCACCTGCTTCCAGGGCATTTTCATACTCCAATTGTATATCGTTTACCTGCAGGTAGAGTTCACACCGGGGTATACCACTCCCTGTTTCTGGATGCGGCAATTTTTCCCCTAGTATTTTGGCAATTCCATGATTGGGCATTAGTCCGAGCTTGCAATTGGCCGCCAGCTCAAATTCAGTCATGCCGGGTACGTTCAATACCGGTTCCTGGCGAAAGAGCCGGGTGTAAAAAGCGGTGCTGGCTTGCTGATCGTGAACGTAAAGAATGGTTTCAATAAACTGTAGCTGCTTCATAATGGTCAATAATATGCTTTAGTTTTTGCTAAAGTAATACTTTTCAAAGCAGCTATCGCTAACAAAATATTAGCGATAATTGTGGTAATTTTGTAGTTTATAGTTTATCATGAAACAGACCAGAAATACCACCGCTAAATCCAGGATCATCAGTATGCTTCAGGCATCTGGTGTAGCTTTGTCTCATTCAGAAATTGAAGAAACAATTGATATCCCGGTGAACAGGGTGACTATTTACCGTATCCTGGAACGACTAATCGATGAAGGAACTATTCACAAGGTGGTGAATACAGATGGTGCCATGAAGTTTGCCATGTGTCACAATTGTTCCGTAACTCATCATCATAATCACATACACTTCAGTTGTGTAGATTGTAAGGCGGTTACCTGCCTGGAGGGTGTGGTGCCTTCTTTTAAATTGGCCAAAGAGTATGAAGTGATTGATGTAAACTTTACCCTTTCCGGCCGTTGCCCTAATTGCAGTGCTCAAGCACAGTAATTTTATTTTTATTTTCCGTTTCTTTCATTGCTGCTCACCAGGTTTCAATCGAATTGGTGAATAGCTATTTTCTTCTTTTGCTTCATACGCTAAGTAAGGCTTACCAGGCCCAGCGCAGCATCAATTGTGTATTAAAGCCCTGCTCGGGCAGATTCAGTATCCTGTAGCGACTCATGTTGTTCATATAGTTTGTGTTGGTAATATTCCTGAGTTGCAGGAATAAGGTAAGCTTATGAGCGGCTATGTTGAAGGTATTGGCAGCAGCAAAGTTGAGCAGGAAATAACCGGCTGTACTTGCCTCATTCCGGTCCACTCTGTTTTGTGCGGCAAAGTATTGCCCTGAAAGACTGAAGCTGGTTTCCCGGAAAAGCTTGCGCTGCAGCCCTTGCGGCTGCCAGGTGATCTCTTCCAATATAGAAAATGGGGGTGTGAAGGGTAGGCTCAATCCGCTTTCGCGGTTCTCGTTCCAGACGTATTCCAGGGAGAGCTTATTCTGCCATCCGGTTTGCAGGTCCCAGTCTGCCTGTGCTTCAAGGCCTGCAAACAGCGCTGTTGCACCCCTGTAAAGATAGATTTGTCCTGCATCGGGCAGGGGAGAGAAGCGTGCCGAAGGGCTGAGGTAAATGTAGTGGGTAAAATAGTTCAGGAAAGGACTCAAGCGGAGTTGATGGTTTTTCTGCGTGAATACCATTCCTGCATCTATCATATAGCCTTGTTCTGCTTTCAGGCTGCTGTCGCCCATCTCGTGGCGGAAAGTGCCGTGATGTACGCCATTGGCGGTGAGTTCGGCCATGACAGGCATACGGTAGGCCGAGCCTAAGTTGGCTGTTGCTTTTATGTTGCGATGGATTTTCCAGGCAGCTCCTACTGAGCCGGAGGTATTGAAATAAGTCCTGTTGATCCCCGGACTGCGCTGTGTTTGTCCTGTTTCATTGCCTGCACTATCGTATTGGAAGGTGTAAGCAGCCGCGGCACTTTGTTGCCCGTAATCCAGCCGGATGCCTGCATTGAAGAGCAGGTCTTTGCTGTGCCGGTATTCGGTGAAGTTATATATACCTGCCTGTAGTGAGGTGTAGGCAGGTATGAGGAATTCATAACCGCCTCTTTTATTCTCCTGTTGCTGGAAAGAGAGGCCTGTAGTGCTGCTCCAGCGTTCATCACCATTATAGATGTATCGTATGTTAGCGGAGAGTGTATATAAATCGAGTGCCAGTGCCTCATTCCCCTGCGGGGCAGGGCCATAACCATGTGCGTGTGGTGGTGACATTTCCTTGCGTGTATTGAGCTGGATGCCGAGGTCTGCCTCTATTCTTCCTTGAGCTAAGAAAATTGTGGTGTTGGAAATAAGTTTTGTATGATTGATCTGCTGATAAGGTAATCCTATGTGCCGGTAATGCCCGTTATCTGTGAGTTGATAAGCCCTGGGCACGCCAAATGCGCCCACAAAGAAGCCTGCTTTCTGTCTATAGCTGGACAGGTAAATACTGGTATTGCCCCATTTTTTGCGTACCCCGGTCCTTAAGGAGAAATTCAGTTCTTTACCGGCAGTATTTTTCAGGCGCTGATTGTAGATAGGTAAGGTATAGCCGTTATACATAAATGTTTCGGCCGGTACCCTGTAGCTGGCGTAGTCCTGGTAGGTGGCCCTGGCAAGGAGGTAATAACCGTCTTTGTTCCAAAGTACCCTTCCGCTCCATCCCAAAAGATCATTGTTGGACTTGTAGGTGTTGATGAGCTCTATGCCGAAGGTATCCTGGTAAGGTATATGAGCCGGGAGTATATTGATGACACCGCCAATGCCGTCTGAACCGTAAAGTACAGATACCGGGCCTTTGATGACCTCAACCCGGTCCACATTATACTGGTCTATTTCGAGGCCATGGTCCATGCCCCATTGCTGGCCTTCCTGCCTGATCCCATATTCATTGACAATAACCCGGTTGAGACTCATGCCGCGGATGACGGGTTTTGAAATGCCTACACCGGTATGTATAGCGCTGATACCGGGCAGTTTTTCCAATGTATGGATAAAAGTATTGCCCTGGTTGAGGAGCAGTTGTGCACTTGACAGGTATTGCAGGTCTAAGGTACGGGCAATAGGTGTCCTGGAAAGATAATCTTCGCGGACTATGGCTTGCTCTAAGACGAGGGTGTCTTTTGACAGGTCAAAGGGTTGCCGGTCTTGTGCCTGGCCGGTATGGATAAGGGCAAAGAGCAGTATCAGTACGCAATAAAAGGTAGTGAGTATTCTCATGCTGAAATGTAGACTTTGATCAGTTGTTCACTCTGGTTGTTCCATTTGTCATAGGCTTTCAGGCGAAAGATGGCCAGGCCGGAAGCGAAATAGGAAGGAATGGTATAGGTTCTTTGAAAAGTGTGTGTGGTACTTTCATTGCCGGAGAAGGCTTCATTAATGATGCTGTAGTCAGTACCATCTGCGGTAACACAAGTGATCTCCAGGCGGCCATTGCTTAATGACAGGTTATCGGTCACTGTACCTTTGAAAATAAGGTCCTGGCCTTTTTGTATGCTTACCGAGTCAGAGGCGGGTAATTCATAAGTGATCACAGGTGCTTCACGGTCTCCGGCATTGCTGACGATGAGGTTGAATTCTTTAAAAGGTGCTTCATTACCCTTTTCGTCGATCAGGCGTATGATGCAGTGATAATTGCCTGAGAAGGCATCTGCCGGTAAGGGGATAGCTTCTGTAATGGTTATTTGTTTCCCGGAAATGTCGGCTACCTTAAGGAAGCGCCACTCACTTAAGGGCCTTTCATGGGCATGGCAATCAAAATTGCTGTGTATGTCTATCTTATACTGTGCCAGGTTTTCCTGGCCGCTAAATGCTATACTTAAGCTTAATGGTGTGCCTGAGGTCAGTTGCAGCACATTGTCACAAGTAGTGCCGCATACTTCGGCAGTAGTTACCGGTACGCTTGTTTCCAGTACCTCGATTTTAAACGCATCTGTGTTGACAGGCGCAGCCTGCTTTTTGCCACAGGAAGCGAGGAGCAGGAGTAAGGAAAAGAGGGCAAGTATTGATCTGATTTTTGTTTTCATATACAATTCTTTTAAGGGTTTTAGTAAATATGGGCAGGCATAGATATGCCCGGCCCATATTTGATTGGATAAAAACCAGGGTTATGAAAAAGAGTTTTAAAGCTTGTTGAATTTGATCCCTATAGCCGCATCAGGGCTCTTAAGGCTCAGTATGTAGGTGCCTGCAGGCAGTGCGCTGAGGTCAAATTTTTGTTGATGGTCGCCGCTGTTTAGGGGGCCTTTATTTATGGTGCTGATGATACGTCCGCTCAGGTCCATAATATGAAAACTTAATTCGGTACTTTGTTGCAGGCTGAAGGGCAGGGTCATTTCCTGGCGGGCAGGATTGGGGTAGGGGCTTCTGACCTGCAGCCCGTTTTTGGCCACTTTGCTCATGCCGGTATGCTCTTCCATTTCAACAATAGGGTATAGGGCCAGGTGTGTGGCGATCTGTACCGGTGTAGTGAACTGGGTATAGAAATCTCTCCAGTTGGGCGCTCCGTGGCTATGGGCCTGGAATACATTGCGGAACGGTGTGGCCGTGATATCTGCGGTGGTGCGGGTGCCATGCGGTGCGTAGTACAGTCCTACGGTATCTCCTGCCAGCCCGTCGTGGGCATAGTCTCCCAGGTCCATGCTTACAAAGAAGGCCTCTTCAACATGGGCTTCATTGTGGAAAAGGATGACGGTAGGGCCGCCCAGGTTGGCATCTTCCAGGTGCAGGTGACCATCTTCAATACTGCTGGCCCCTGCCGGCTTTCCTGTTGCGGGATCTACATTCCAGAGCCGGAAATCAATTTCAAAGTGAGGATTGGTTACCGTACCGGTTGAAGTGGCTATGTGGGCGACCACACCGAGTACATGTACATGTTCATCAATAAGGTATTTCTCTCCGAACTGCTGTTGTTCTTTAGAGTTATGACCGGCGTAGAAACCCCAGTCATTACCGGTGTATTTGCCTGCTTCCAGGCTGGGCGTGCCGGTAAAATTTTTAAGGGTGTCGGTGTTTTGTGCGAATGTCTGAGTCAATGCGCATAGGGAAAGAAGGAGTAATGATGTGCTTTTCATGTTTACTGAAATTTTAAATAATAAATGCAACAATGTTGCAAAAGTAGACAAAAATCCAATAATGCAACATTGTTGCTTTAATATTTTTTCTTTTTTAAAATGAAAATGCTTCCTGGTAACGAGGTTTATGCCGCGGAGCTTGTTGTGATAGCAGGTGTATCAATAAAGAAGCCGGGCAAAACTATTTTTGCTCGGCTTAATGTAAAAGACAATACTTGCTATCGTAATTTCTGTTGATTACTTATTGATAGATCTCAGCGCTTTTTTAATGATGTAGCCGGTCGCTTTGGTAGGGCTTTCTGCTTCCCAGCGTTTACATAAGTTCTGTACAAATGCGGCCTGCGTTTTACCAGCATCATTCAGCCAGTTGCCCACACTGTCCTGCACGTATTTTGCCGGATCATTTTTTAAAGGTTCTAAAATGGATAGGGCTAGTTCCGGGTTTTGTTTCAGGGCTTCGATATGTGTGCACCAGACACCGCGTGGCCGTGTGGATTCGGTCGCAAACCTGCGGATATTTTCATCGGGATCTTTTGTCCAGCCGGAAAGTATGGATATGCTTTGCTCCAGGTGCTGTGCTATTTTGGGCCTTACTGCCATCCAGCAGATCTCACGTACACCGAAATGGGTATCGGCGGCGAAGGGTTGAATCTGTTGCAGGGTTTCTGTAAGGTTCAATGCTTCATTTTTACCGATGGCATAAGTGGCCCAGCAGCGTACCAGGTCGGCCTTGTGGCTTGCCATTGCTTGTAGTAATGTACTATCTTTATGAACTGTGCTTAATTCGAAGAGACCGGTTCCTATGGCCTCATTAATGGTGTTGACGGTTCGTTTACTGAGTTGTTCTATCTTATGGCGCAGTGCTTGCATATAATCACTGCGCCCTTGTTCCCGGAGTAAATGTTCCAGGAGTAGTGTTTGGTCCACCGCCAGCCATTCCACCAGGTTGGCCGTTTCCAGTTGCCCGGCATTCAGTTGCTGTAAGATATCGGGGCTAATATCTTTTGTGGACCGTGCTCCTTTCCTTTTGATTGCTGTCATTGCATGCCTGCTTTAAATGTGTATCCCGTAAAATTACTAAAAGCAAACAGTATAGAAGCAATAATAAGCTTTCAATCAAGGGGCTAATCTATCGGCCTGTTTTGTTTAACGACGGGTTCAAGATCGCTCCAGGCTCCGCCGTTATAGACCTGTTTAAAGCCTCGTTCTTTCAAGAGTTGCGCTACTTTTACACTGCGCAGGCCATGGGAGCAGGTGGTGATATAGGTTTTGCCGGGGTCTAGTGTTATATAGCGCTCCCGGATCGTTCCCAGGGATATGTTGAGGGCACCTGCTATATGTCCTGTGTTGAATTCTTCTTCTGTTCTCACGTCCAGGATGATGGCACCGTTCTTGATTTTGGAGGCTAAACCATCTGCCAGTGTGAGGTAGCGGTAAGTGCGGTAGGAAAGGTAGATCAGCAGGAGTGCTGTTGCGGTAATGATCAGGTATTTCATGTGTTTGGATGCCGGGATATTTTGTGATTGATATAAAAGGTAGGACTAAAGCTTGCTGCAGGTATGTATAGATTTGGTTTATTTAGCGGAAGTAGGGTCTGCTGGCCAATGGAGAGAATGGCCAGGGTATGGCTATAAAAATAAGGAACAGCGATATGGCATACCAGGTGAGCATGGTTTTGAATTTATCCCGGTCTGCTGTTTGTCTTTTGGCCAGTGCTGAACCTATGGTGATCAGTACGATGGCGCTTAGCATCACTGTGCTGTGGACGAGTGCAAAAAAGGTGAGGTCAAAACTTTTTATGGCAGTCTTGAAGTTGGCTAAAAAATACCTGACTATAGGGCTTTGGGAGTAGAGCAGCATACCGACCATCAATTGTATATGGGCTATGGTAGCGGTCCAGTGCCGTATGGCATTGTCTGTTTTTGTAAAGGCAGCATGGTTGAAGTAACCTTTGCAGGCCCTGTACAGTGCGAGCAGCAGGCTGGCGAGTACAAGCCAGCGCAAAGAATTATGGTAAAAGGTAAGCGTTTGGTACATCTTGTTGATTTGATGCTGCAAAGCTACATAAAAAACATACCGAATGGTATGTTTTTTTGTTCAAAAAATTATTTTAAAGTATTAAGGTAATTTTTGAGTTCTTTAAGATAGGGCAGGTAAGCCTTTTTATCGTTTTCTAATTTTCCGAAATTGCGTGCGCCCCAATAGCCTGCCATGATAAAGAGGGTGACCTGCTTCGGGTGTACGTCTTTACGTACATAACCGTTTTGCTTGCCTTTTTCCAATGCTGCGGCCATAACCTGGTGCCATTGTTCGGTGATCCCGTTTAAGGCACGTGTGAAATCTTTGTTCCAGGGAGTCATCTCCTGCGTGAAGTTGGCTGCGGGGCAACCGTAGGCTACTTTCAGGAAATCATTTTTCATTAAAAGGCCATACATCAGTTTGTAGATAGCGGTTAAAGGGTCTGCTTCTTTTGCCAAAGGTTCAATAAAGCTGTTGGTAAGCGTGGGCTTCATGAGTTCGTTAATGATGGCCATGCCCATTTCATCTTTGGTCTTGAAATGGTAATAAAAAGCTCCTTTTGTCACCTGGGTGGTTGTAAGGATATCATCTATACTGGTGGTCTGGTATCCATGCGCATAGATCAGTTCAAATGATTTCTGTAAAATATGTAGTCTTGTTGCTGCTGCTTTTTTCATGCGGATATTGTTGCAAGATGCCGGAAGTATTGCACACAAAGAAAGAGAAACATTTTTTTCTGTGCAAGTTTTCCAGTTGGCTCAGCTAAACCTATAAGGTTTTTAAAACCTTATAGGTTTTATTGCTGTTCCACTTGTTTTTTGATATTTTTTAATGCCTGCCGGGTGCAGTAGGCCTGGTAGGGAAGGGTAAGGATAGGGCCGAGTATCCTGGTGATGAGATTGCCCGGCTCTGAAAAGGTATGTATGGTGATGGTGATCACTCCATCTGTTTCCTCAATGGAGAAGCTCGAAATCCCTTGCTCTACATGGCCTTCCAGGGTTTCGTAGCTGAAACTTTTATGATGAGTTTCTTGCACAATCTCACTGATCCTGACCCCGAAAACAAGCTTCTGGCTGAAATAAGGGATAGGCGGCAGAAAAACCTGTTGCGCAATCGTATCACCGACTTTCATGGACCTCTGTTCTGCTTCCCATTGTGTTTTGAATACCAGGATTTTTGGAGGGAAGATCCGGTAATTGAAAAAGAAAGCCAGGTCCAGTTCCTGTAATGATTTACCGGTTTTTACAGTTATTGTAGTGCTTTTTTCCTTAAGCTTATTGCGGTCAAACTGCATTACCTTTTTTGTTTTTAAAACTTCCAGGTGCTTGCTGAGTCGATGCCATTGGTTCGCCAGGTAAATGTTCATTTGATAAGGAAGGGTTGAACGGTAATTGATGGACTAAGTTAAGCAATCTATGAAATGTTGCATTTACTTGCTGCTTAATTTTGCCACAAATTGTTCAAAGGTCTTGTTTTTGTTGAAGAGTACCGGCCCGTGCCCGAAGCAGATGATTGCAGGGTTTAGAGCCGCCAGCCTGACCAATGACATAATGTTGGCTGCACGGTCGGTAGTGAACAGGTCAGGAGGGGTATGGAGACCTTTTAAAGTAGTGAGCATATTCATATGTGTAGCAGCATCACCGATGATCAGCAAGCCGTCTTTTTCTCTGAAAAAGGAAATATGCCCGGATGCATGACCCGGTGTTGCGATAACCCGGAAGTTGCCTAGTTGATCGTTTTCAGCCAGGGTCCTGGTGACTTTATATCCCGGACCTGCCCAATACTTTTGCTGAAAGCGGGCAATAAGGTTTCGGTCGGAGGGGTACTCCTGGGTTACATAACCAGACTCCGCACGGCTTACCTCTTTCTCATGACAGTACAAGGGAATATTAAAGGTGTCACAGACCTGATCGCTGCAGCCCTGGTGGTCGGCGTGTGCATGAGTCAAAGCATGGGCATGTACCGGGATCTCGCTGAGGCAGCGCGAGAGTTTGGGGAAGGAAGAGCGGATGCCTGAATCGATGAGCACGCCTTCTATGATATAGCAATTGATACTATTCCTTGGCATGAGGGGAATATGATAGACTTCTTTTGCGATGTGTTGCATGAGGTATTTTTTTTCAAAAATAGCCTGGTGCAACAAGTACGAAAAGGACATATGTCTTATAATTCCGGGTACAGTATGGCTCTTTTGGCCCGGGTAAGGGTACGCTGCGTGATGCCGAGGTAGGAAGCGATATCCTGTACCTCTGCTCTTTTGATGATCTCGGGTTGCTCTTCCAGGAGGTGCCGGTATTTTTCTTTCGCTGCTTTGTTTTTGAAATGAATATGGTAGTATTCTTTCTCTGCGAATGCCTGCCGGGTCAGGAGTTCCTGCAGGTATATCCAGGAGGGGAGCTTTGCAGCTAATTGTTGGAAGGTTGTGTAATTGATGACGAATAGGATACAATCTTCTATGGCCCGGATACTTTTTTGAGTGCTTTTTCTTTCTATGAAACTATCAAAAACAGTTACAAACCGGTTTTCGAAGCTGAAGCAGGTGGTGTTCTCTTCCCCGTTTTCATCGCTTGTAAATGCTCTTACGGCACCTGTTGCAATAAATGCGAGTTGATCACAAATGCTGCCGGCCCTGATCAGCAGTTCATTTTTCTTTAGGTGCTTAGGGGTAAATTGGGCTGCTATATAAGCGACTTCCTGCGGGGACAGGAAGTCGAATTGTGCTAAATAATTATATAGTTTGTCTTCTGTTTTCATCTTCTAATCGTAAAGATGGCTAAATTAGTAAAAATGCAAAGTGCGTGCTATTATTTATGCCTGCTGATTGAATAAACGTTTAGTGAGTTCGGGGAAGCGGTAGGCTGCAGCCAGCCATACGATGACCTGGATAATGGCCGGGGTCCATACAGCCTGGTTGTTGATGAAGTGTGCTGCCATAGCGCCACCCAGGTAGGCTACAGCCAGCAGGGTAGCCACGATGCCCGTTCTCCGGAAAAGCCAGAGGGCTACAATGACCAGTTCTGTTATGCCCAGTATGATTATGTTTTGTGTGCCACCGAGGGCTTTGGCCATTTCTATGGCCTGTGCTCCGCCTGATAGTTTTGTTACGCCACTTGCGGCCAGGAGTAATGCTACGATTGCGGTAAGTACCCAGTAAAGGATTTTGTTGGTCTTCATGATTTTTAATTTAGGTCACAAAAGTAATTTTAATTACTATACCTTTGTAATCTGTTACATAAAGGATAGTAGTTACATAAATGTTACTATATGATAAAACAATCAGTGCAGCATACAGAGGCTTCCTGCAAGAAAGCCCGGCTGGCGATCCAGGACACTTTAGATGTGGTGGGTGGCAAGTGGAAATTGGTATTGATCACCGTTTTAAGGGATGGCAAAAGAAAGTTCAATGAACTGTCCCGTGATGCGGGAATCAGCCCGCGTATTCTTTCCAAAGAATTGCAGGAGCTGGAGACCAATGGTCTTGTGCACCGGACGGTATGCAATACCAAACCGGTGACGGTGGAGTATTCGCTAACGGACTATAGCGAGACTTTATCGGAAGTGATCGTAGCCATGCATAAATGGGGCATGGCGCACAGAGACAAGATCATTAGCGGCCATTAGGAAAGGTATTATCGCTCGCTTTTACTATTTTGAATAAGCTGTTTTAGGATATAGTTTTTTGAATGCATTGTAAACGGCCTGGTGTATAACGGTAGAGTGCAGTTCTTCGGGCATATAGTCAAATACGGAATGGATGTTTTTGTTTTTACGGATGACCTGGTTCAAAGATGCTGCGGCGGCATACATTCGTGTATCTTCTTCTTTGCTGGGCACACCCAGGTAAACATTTACCGGCTTTTTTAAATGGGTAGACAATAAGCGCGCTGCATGGTTCAGCAGAGATCCCCCGTCCCACCAGAGGCTTGGACTGATGATGATATAATCGTCAAACAAAGCAGGACGTTTTAAGAGTACTTCTGTGGCAAACAGCCCGGCCAGGGACTCCCCGATAATCGTCCGCTTAGAGCCCACGGAATAGTTTTTATTGAGATAAGGTTGCAATTCTTTTTCAATAAAGTTCATGTAGGCTTCGGAGCCTCCGTATTTAGGGAAGCCGGATGCGGGGAAGCCTTCTTTTTTAAGGAAATCAAGGTTCTTCACGGCAAAGGTAAAATCCTGTTTCCTGGTATTGCCTGCTATACCTACGACAATACTTGGCGGAAAGCGTGCGATCCAGGACTGTGTATTGAAGCGGACAATGCCGGTGAGGTGCAGGAAATCTTCTTCCAGCCCACCATCGAGTATATAAATGACGGGATATTTTACCGTATCATTTGCCTGGTAGTTTTCAGGCAGGTAGATATTGATTGTCCGGTCTTCTTTTAAATAGGAAGAAGCCAGGTTTATGGAATGACCTATTGTTATTGGTTTTTCGCCTGTTTGCGCGCGGCAAAAACAAGTATATAGCAATGCCAGGGAAAATAGTAGTGTCCTGTATTTATTCATGTCTTTTATTATTTTTTACCGGGGGTAAACCGGTTGTTATCTATTATAGTATTGCCTGTATTTTGTTGTGTACTTCTTGTATCCGTTCGGTCAATGTGCCGCTTATTGTAATTATCTCATTGTCGAGATCGCCGATCCATTCCTGTAGTAGATCATCTACTTCCTGTCTTAAACGGGGAAGGTCTGTATCCTGGCATAATATCCGGTCGGGCGTTTCTATAGGGACAAATACTAAAAGGTCGATCTGCTCCATAGCGGCCAGCATTTCCTGGTAGTACATCTGTATATTTTTGTCTTTACCTGTTACATAAATATAGGCCAATAAATCCAGGGGACAACGATCAAAGATGATGTCTTCGGAACTGTTTGCTATTTGTTGCAGGGAGTGCCTGAACTGCGCCAGGTAATCTTCTGCTGTGGGTATTTCGGGGAACAAATATCCTTTTGCTTCCAGTTGCAGATAGGGTTCTTCTATGAAATGATAGTGGGGCAGAAGTTCTGTGCCTGCTTCTGCTAAGCTTGTTTTGCCCACCCTGTGGCTGCCTGTAAATGCGATGCGCATAGTTTATCTCTTAATTTTGTTTAGTTCATTTTATTGTGCAGCGATCAAAATGATTTCGGCTTTTTTTGCTCTGCGGCAAGTGTTGCCATTTCATTAATGCGTTTTTCCCGTGTTGCTGCCTGTCGTGCCGCCTTTATCCGGTACAGCATCATTTTCTTTATACTCTTGCTGAGTCCCATAAAATAATCCATTGCTCCTTTATGCTGTTTTAGGGCTGCTTCGAGGTCATCAGGGATGATCAGGTCCTCAATGTCGTCTAAAATAGTCCAGGAGCCATTTTGTTTGGCTATTTCTATAATAGCATGACCAGCAGGTTTCATTAAGCCGGCATCGATCAGCCTGTCCACTTTTTCTTTATTGATCTTAGACCAGGTGCTTTTCGCTTTTCGTTTACTGAAAAACTGGTGTGCGGTATGCTCGTCTACTTTGACTTTTTTACTGTCGATCCAGCCATAGCAAAGGGCTACATCCACGGCTTCAGACCAGGTAATGGTTTTCCTGCCCGATTTTTTGGCATGAAAGACCAGCCATACGGCCTGCTCTGAAAGATGGTTTTTGTCTAACCATTTTCTCCAGGCAGTCATGGTTTCGGGGTAAAATACAGGGGTATCTTTGCTCATGTTATAGACCTTATTAAGTTTACCGGGTAAAAATAGGCTGGATCAGGGACAAGCCTATGTCAGCAGTAAAACGGTTTACATTAACTTTTATAATCAAAATCTTTGACCTTGATCTTGCACATAGCTCCGGTGGCCGGGTTGTGCCAGACAATACCTTCAATCCCGGTATTATTACCAAATTTTGATTGTTGCTCCGGCAGCCATTTTTTCAAACCTTCGAAATCTGTAGGTACTTGCTCATAGCTCACTTTTTGCCGCCAATCCGGCAGGGAGAAGAAAAATAAAGTATGGCCTTCTAATTGGAGGGGATTTCCCTGGATCTTTTCACCCAATGCCTCGGCGCTCCATTCACCGTCAGGGACTGATGAAAAATTGGTATTACTTAGTGCTTCAAAAAGGTAGCTGTCTGCTTTATCCTGTGGGTCTGCATCTACATACCAGGGATCTTTAATTCCATTTGCTTTTTGCTGCTTATCTGGATTCCTTCTTTTCTCAAGCCTTACTACGGTATGATTCCGGACCGTAACACGCACATTAGTACCGTCTAATTTTTCGGTAGCTAATGAATTTTTAAAATCAAAATCTTCAAGGACCAACTTTGGATTGACCTTGCGGTCGGTATCCCAGTTACGGTCGAAAATTGTAGGTATTTTTTCCATTTTTATTGATTATTTTATAATTGAATATTCCTGTTTACACCTCTGTTTGGTAGATCCTCGAGCTTTCTCCCCAGGGATGATATCCTTGCCCGATATACTTAAAACCGAATTTTTCATAATAAGCTGTAAGATCGGTACAAAGATTCAGATATTTAAAGCCAAAAGCCTTTGTGTCTTTTTTTGCCTGTTCGATCAATAAAGCGCTATAGTTATTGCCGCGGTATTGCTCCTCGATAAACAAGGCACAGAGCCAGGGATAGAGGTCCATCCGGCTGATAAAATCATTGGTGATGAGTCCGGCACAACCTATGATCGTACCGTCGCTTTCCAATAAATACCACTGTGGTAATGCCTGTCCGGCATCAATACTGTGGCTGATGCAGTCTTCATAAATAAGCGGATCGATTTCCGGCTAGCTGTTTTGTAAATAGCGGACGGCTTGCTCTTTATATTCGGGATCGTTTCTTAACGAGATAATGTTCTGTTTATTTTTCATAGTATTCAAATGCGTCTATAATGTCCAGGTATGCGCCGTCGAAACCGGCATCTATTATTCTTTTTAAGTAGGAGGCATCATTGCCGTAGATAATGTTTTGCCAGGCGCTGTCCCAATATTTAACCTTGAAATTGCCTGCCCAGGCAGGGTTTTCTTTATCCAGCCATGCCGGGGGATGATTGCGCCAGCTGCTTTGCCAGTAGTAGCGGTATTGTTCTGCCTCTCCAACCGAGATATAACAGATGACCATTCTTTTTCCACCATTGTCCTTGTTTCTAAGCTGGTTGATCTCTGCTGCGGTAAAGCTGATATTGTCTGAAATAAACAGGTCCATGAGGAGCAGGTCGTAATTGGTTGCCGTGACGGCATCAATGAATGCCTCTTTTGTGTTGAAGGCATCCGGGTTGATCAGGTAAAGAAAGTTCCTGGCCTGGGCCAGATTGCTTATGATGCCTGCATTTTCATTATGTAATGGCGAGGCCGGTATCGCATTCAGTGTTCTTTTGTTGGCGGCAAAAGAAATATAGCCTGCATCAGAGTTCTGGCGGTAGGAGCTGATCACTTTTGATGGCGTAGCGCAATAATCGGTGACCAGGATCACTTTCCCTGCATTTTTGGATATATCCAGCAATGCCCTTAAATAATTATTGTCTTTGGCAGGGGTGGCCTGATCATCTTTCTTGTAGCCGAAAAACAGGTCTTCCTGTCCGTTGCCATCAATAGCATCGAGGTAGGACTTGTGTGGCTGCCCTGAGCTGGCACCATTGTCGCTGACGAGTTCGATACCGTTCTGTGGAATGATAATAAAACCCGGTTTAATGGATTTGGCGTAGGCACTGATGCTGATGACCAGTTCGCGCATCTGTTGTTTGTAACTGCTTTCATTATCTTCGGAAGTATTGTTCTTCTTACAGGAAATCAGGAATAAGCCTATTGCTAATAGTATGGTGCTGTATCTGTTCATGTGCTGCGTTTTATTGAAATGTGTTCCTTCAAAATCAGGGTTGGTAAGGGAGTTCCAGTTGATCAAAATCTTTGATGGCAGAGAGTTTGATGCGTTTTGTGATCATTATATTGCTCCAGGTCTCTTTGAATACTTCTTCACCGCTTTCGGCATCCGGATCGGTATTTACTTTTTCCTGTTTCTTCTTGGTCAGGAAATTGATACTGGTGGTACTGCTGATGACCGCACCGCCATTGCTTTCATCATACCCGATCAGTTCAAAATCTGAATCTTTGAAGCGGAAGGTATAAGCCCAATAGCCGTATCGTCCATGTGCATAATGGACATAAAGGTTGCCTTTCTTGATATCTACCATGAGTTCCGGTGCATAGTAAACACCGCCGTCCTCGTTTTCGGAAGAAAAGCAGTTGTAGTTTTTCACTGCCAGTTCATAGTGGTCTTTTTTGTTGAAGAGTATAATGATGCCACGGCGGTTGCGGTCTAGGCTGCCGCGGTATTCATCTTTGATCACTTTACTTTTGTCGGTGCCTTTAATGATGAGTACCTTGTCTTCAAGACCGTCTTTGTTCAGGTCTCCGCTTAGCTGTTCAAAGAGCACATAGCCTTTAGGGATAAAGAAGGAAATGTCTTTGCCAGCCTTGGTTTGGCTAAACAGCATAGGGGCAAAGCACAGGCAGAGGATAGTGAGTATTCTTTTCATTGTTAGCTATAATTATCTTTGATCAATGTGTTTTATTGAATAGATTTCAACAGGGATTCTGTTGTTGACTTGTGCTGATTGATGATGATCAGCTGGCTTTTGTCTGCCAGTAAAGTTTTATAAGCAAAATCTTCTTTTGGCTTAAAGGACCGGTTTTTTAATTCCTTAAATTTACTTTGGATCAGGGATAGTTTCCCGGCATGATCTTGTGTTACTATAATGACTTTTGTCAGCGGTGTCTGTTGCATTTTTTCAATGGTGGCAGCCGTAAGTTCTGTTTCATACTCTGCATAGGAGCGATACCGGAAGATACGGTTGATGGTGTTGAAATCATTATTATTTGCTGCAATGACATAGCGGTAGGCCATTATATGCTCTGGCTCATTGATCCATCCTGGAAAATTGGTTGCGTATAGTTTGATGTATTGGTCTATGAAATTTTTGTCGATCGCTTTGTGTTCACTGATGTAGGTTTTGACTAAGGGATAGATCTTCCTGGCCATTAGATCGATATACTTATGGTAATACCAGTCGTTGTTATCCTGGTGCCCGGATAGTTGCTCATATACATAGCCATTGCCAAGTGCCGTAGCTAATACCTCATTCAGGAGCAGGTAAGCGTAGTTGCTGCAAGTGGATTTGTTTTCTTTAAAATACTGAACGATGTTGGTTTTTAGGTTAAGCGGCTGCTCATCGTAGACAATATGGTAGATCTCGTGCAGCATCACGCTGAACAGGTCTTTGTAATCTTTCAGGCTGGGCTGCACGGCACATACAAAATTGTTATAAAAAGCCTGCCCGGTAAACCAATCGGCATCCGGGAAGGGATACAAAGCGATCTCTAAAGGGATAGTACTGTCCCATGCTGCATCATAAAATTGTAAGCCGGTTTCAAAATAGCCTTCTACCTGCTGGACTTTTGCGTACGCACGGATGTCCTGTAGTTGTTGTTCAAATTTTTCTTTATTCCGATCATAGATGAGTTCATTATACACCGGGATAAAAGCAGCCATGCTTGCGGTAAGCTCATTCAGTGTATTGATGGGCAATATCCCGATGGAGCGGAGCTTGAAATCATGGAGGCCATTGGCTTCTATCATATTTTTTTTCAGGATATCCCGGGTTTGCATAGGTATTTTTGAAGCATAGGGATAGGCTTCATAGGAATAGCTGTAGTCTATGGTTAATTGCTCAAAACTTTTAATGATTTCTTTATAGTGATCGGTATGATATTTAGACTGTTCAAATTTTGTTTTAAATACATTCTCCGGGGAATGTGCGGAAAGGTTTTGCATAAAAACAAATACCGCCAGCGGCTCAGAGTACTTAATATTAAAAGTTGTCTGGCCAGCAAAAGCGCAGGTGCTTATGAATAATAAGGCCAGTAATAGTTTAAATTTCATGATCTATGTATTCGTTTTCAATATTTTTTAATGCTGTGGTAAATATAAGTGGAAAGTTGTAAGAAAGGCCTGTGTTGCTTCACACACTGCTTATCTTTGATGCACTGATTAAAGACTGTATACATTGTTTGATATTAAAGGCGAAAATGAAAATGGATAAAAATAATAAATTGTAAAGCTGTACTTATAAAACGTAATAGTCGGTCTGTTTTTTCTAATGCTTCAAATTTAATCAATACTCCTTTAATACAGAACTGATGATCTATTGCAGTTCGTATAAATCTCTTTTCCCGATTTTTATTTTAGTTCCCTTTTCTAATGGGATCCTGTTTTGAAAATCGGTCATTTTTTGATCATTAATTTGTACTGCATCACTTTCGATTAGTCTCTTTATCGCTGATCTTGACTGCCCTGGTTTTAAATGCAGACATAGATCAATTAATGAGATCATATTGTTATCGCTGTCCATTGTGTCTAAAGCTACGGGTTCAAAGACTTTCTCCGCAATATTTTTGCTCTGGAACTGGGCACTGAAAAAGTCATCGGCTGCTTGCGCTGCTACAGTATCATGGTATTGGCTGATGATATTCTGCGCGATCATTTTTTTGATGTTCATCGGGTTCTCTCCTTGTGCTAATTGCTCCAGCATCGTTTGCTTTTTAGCAGCGGAAAAATCAGTGGCCAGGTCCAGGAACTCTTCAATCAGGCTATCGGGTATAGACATGGTTTTGCCGAACATTTCATTAGGCTCATCAGTCAGGCCGATGGTATTGTTCAGGGATTTGCTCATCTTTTCTTTGCCGTCCAGCCCTTTCAGCAAGGGCATACAAATAACAATTTGCGGGTTCATGCCAAAATGCTCCTGCAATTGACGGCCCATAGTACAGTTGAACAGTTGATCGGTACCGCCCATTTCAATATCGGCCTTAATGTGCACGGAGTCGAAACCTTGCAGGATAGGGTACACCAGCTCATGCATCGCAATGGGCGTATTTTCGGTGAAGCGTTTATTGAAGTCATTACGGTGCATTAACTGTGCCAGGGTCACATGGGACAGCAATTGTATCGCTTCGGCAAAAGACAGTCCGGATAGCCAGGCATCATTAAACACGATCTCTGCCTTATCTGTATCGATGATCCTGGATAACTGTTCCAGGTAAGTAGCAGCATTCTGCTGCACCGCCCCGGCAGATAAAGGTTGCCTGCTTTTGTTCTTCCCCGTAGGGTCGCCGATCCTTGCCGTAAAGCTACCCACAAGGATCACTACCTGGTGGCCCAGGTCCTGGAACTGGCGGAGTTTTTTCAATACCACGGCATGACCCAGGTGCAGATCGGGTGCGGTAGGATCGAAGCCCAGTTTGATGACCAGTTTACGGTTTTCCTTTGCGGCTTGTTCCAGTTTCTCTTCCAGGCCGTTTTCGGGTAGTATGATGGCTACATTTGCTTTGAGTTGTTGTATCGTTTCCATTTTTTTTGACAATAAAAAAAGCCCGGGCGTATGCCCGGGCTTCAAGGTTATGTAAATAATATGATATACTTATTGGTTTATGATAACATATGAACACATCCTTCCCGGGCAGCTTATTCCGTAATAATAAGTGCTGAAAAATGGGAGGCGTAATATGTTGTTCAAATGTTTCACTGTGTCTGCAAAGCTATCTTTTATTTTTTTTATGCACAAAATTGTTTTGTTACCTGTCCATATTGAGCATAAAGATCTTGCCGGTTATTGATACTGCCGGCTACCATACATTGTGGCAGATAATCCGAAGTGATGGGCAAATTTTTCACCTGTGTCAAATTTATTTACCTGGTTCCTGGATGCGCTGCTTCCTGGTAATATTCATATACCGCAAGGAATACGTCTTTTAATTTTTGTTTGTCCGGGTCATCATAGCTATACGAGATAGTAGGATTTCCGTAAGGGTCAAATTCCTGTGTTACTGCTACATTAAGTATTATCCTTTTGGTATCCCCTTCATTAATCGTTCTCTTGATTGTTTTTTCGTATAATTTATTGTCCTTTACCACATAGGCAAACGAGTCGATTATTCGGATTGTGTCTCCATTCTTGTAAGTAGTTTTAATTATTCTGAAATCTTTATCCAGTTCAGATACCAGCATAAGACCTGATGGGTCGGCAGGAATAATTTTAAAATGGTAATCGTCTGACCAAACGTATTTGTAAGTCCTTTCTTTTTTATTTTCAAATCCTGAAAGATACCTTTCTGTAAAGGTCCTGTATTTTCCTGTCCCGGAATAAGTGGTTATATGTTCTGTAGTGCTACTGTTTAAGTTGTAAAAACTATTTTCTTCTAACAAATTGCCCAGGCTATCATAAGTTTTGATTATCCTTGTTGTGTAATGATTGGTATCAGTCGGGATGATTCCGTATTTTAAGACCGGGCACGCATAGATGATTGCCTTCTTCAAGCATCCGTTCAGTTCGGGTTGCTGGGCATAGGCATTGTTATTGTTCCATCCCTTGCAGGACAATAACAATTGAAAGAGGAAAAGTAAGACTACAGTTTTTTTCATGCTTTTTTGCTCGGTTAAATACTCATTTTGTAAGGCCTTCGATACCCTTTATTTTGCCACTGTTATCCTTTTATGGTTTTTTACCTGAGGCCAATAAAGCGTTGTGTGCTGCTCATCTTCAGCTCTGTCTGAATGCCAAAAGGAATAATGTTGGTTTTTGGTCGAAATGAGCAGCCATAAAAACTGCTGTGCTATTAATCCCGGATAGCTTGTTTTACTTCGGCAACCAATTGTTTGTTTTGTTCTTTCTCATTTTTTAACAGCATAGATTTTAACACCGACACAATAATCATTCCGGGTATCAAGCCTATTAAACCGCCCAATCCTGCAGCTATTTTACGTCCTGGTAAAAATGCAAGCGGTTCTATATCATTGTAACCCATATAAGCACCCGCTGCAAGAAAAACCAACAAGGTGATATAAGTAATTTGGTTACCCATTTTTGATGAATCATCTACTCCCAATGTTACCATATGCGCATTTGTTTTTTCCCATTTAATGGTCACTTCTGCGCCTATTTTATTGCCTTTACGCACTTTAATATCGTGTGTCCAATCTTTATCCAGATCCGGGAAGTTGCCCGCAGTTACGCTATATTCACGACCAAATTTTGCATTTAATGCAGCTAGTGTTGCAGCGCTTACCTGCGTCAATGCTGTTTTGGTATCCACATTGTTATCTAACTGGCGTGTAATGGTTGTTGCTGTGCTCATGTTTTTATCGTTATTTGTTGTATTCCTTGTTCATCTGCAAGGAATGAGGTTATAATTATTTTATTTTAGATTTAATTTGTGCTATAATTTCTGCTTCTACCTGGTCCTTGGAAAGTGACTTTGGAAAAGCAAATAAACCATATACCAGCTCTCCATATTTTACCTTTGAAGGTATCTTATCGTCAATGTCTATAAAGGTTCTCGTAGTATATTCATCTGCAACATAAAAAGGCTTACTGCCATCGTAAAACTTTTCAAATTGCAACTTTGTTTGATGGGTGCCTGCCGCTTTTGACATAAACGAGGCAAATGCTTCCCCTTCATACAAGACATTCAGATGAACAACAGCATATACTTTATCCAATGCGATGTCTAAGCGAAAGGGCTGATGATTGGTTTTTTCCGCATCATTCAAAATTACCTGAAAGTCGAACGTTTTCAATTCACTTTTATCATCATTCCATATGGTAACCTGATAATTCCCGGGAGGAACCTGATTGTAGGAAAATTGATTATGAGCTAACTTATTATCAATGGTGTATATTTTTTCTAATGTTCCTTCTTTTCCAATTTTCTCAAATGTTACAGAACGGCTTACTGCTGCTGTATTCAGGAAGGTAAATGCCTGAGTTGGTCCTTCTTTCCATTTCCAGAGAAATTGACCTAGTATTAAGGCCAGTCCTAGCACAAGGAAGAGGAGACATCCGATTCTAACCGGTTTTTTCATGTTTGTTTTACTTTTCTAGTTTATAGTTATCCGAAATTGAGGTGTTGAATATGTCAATATATGTTAATCGTACAAAAAAAGTGTATTTATTCCGTACCTAAGCTTCTTAAGTATTCATCTGCATAAACAGACAATGCTGCTTTATCCGTTATGTCTGTGTAAACGGGTACCAAGGCCCAGCCCGTCTCCATCGCTCCTGTTTTCTTAAGCAGTTTTTCATAGGGCCAGATGGGCGCAAAGTCTAATTCAAATGCATTTTCGCCCCCTCTGAGCGGTCCTAGAAATTCTAATTCTTTTCCCCCTCCACTAGCATCAGCAACGGATTGTGACAGGCTGTTACTGGCTTCGTATAAATAAGCCGTAGACACTACTGCATACTGCACCTTACCGGTCATATCTAAACAGGTATATTTAGTGCTGCTGTCTTTAGTGACCTGGTATTTTTCAAATAATACAATACATTTCTCTCCGTCAAAAACCATTAAATCTACTTCACCTATTTCAATGTATTCAGGGGCATTGCTGTGAGCAGGTACTTTCCTTTCTACTTCATATTGTCCATTTCTTTCAACTACGAGTCTTAACTCTTTATCACTTGAATTTAGAAACATAAATTGTCTTGCCTGCCTGGGTTCCCCACAAGAGGCTAATAAACTCGCTATTGCAACCACTACAACTACTAATCCTAAAATTTTTTTCATACTTTTTGTCTTTTTTATTTCTTGTTAGCAATAATAGGTTGCCAATCTGAATCTTTCGAAAAAAGTCCAAAAGATGCATTCAATGTGTTTTCAATTTTTTTGAATGGCCTGTTCCTTTGTCCTGATTTACATGTTCCCTATGGTTTGGGTGAAAATAATAGTACCATTTTCATCTTTTTTCCGACTGATTTCATAAAGATCTGAAGCCGATAAGTGTGGTAATATTGTTTCTTTAATAAGCACAGGAATTTTCATACGCTTTTCTAAATCTTCTGCCTCGGGTATGGCTTATAATTAAATAGTCTTTTTCCTCTTCTAAGGCATTTAGTTCTCGTATTTCTTTTGCTTCTTGTTTATAAATTTCATACTCCTGCTCACTAATAAAAAAAACAGAACTTTTAGATCTAAATACTATTTCCTTTTTAGATTGAATTAAAGAATGCTTAATAATAGGTTCTAAAACTTTTACTTGTCCTGCCCATTCATTGTAAGGAAGGACAATGTAAGATGCTCCATATAAGATTGCTTTATATAGACTCTCTGCTTCCTGATTAAGCTCATAAGTTGCAATAGGAGGCCAGAAATTTTGCATATTTTCAATTTTTGGTAAAAAGAATATTTTCACTCCTCCCCATCCTAAACTTATTCCAAAAAGAGCTCTTATCTTCTCATGGCCAAAGTCTTTTCCATAATTGGACAGAATAACTGAATCTTCATAGGTAGCATCAAAGTACCACATAGAGTAATTAAATTCTCTTTTGATATTCATAATGTTATTATTTTCATTGTAGTTTCTTTGAAACGGTTTATCGCCCTTCCACAAATTGAACATAGTTATTTTTTCAATTTAAACACACATGATTTACTTATTTCCTATGGACGGTGTAACAATAAACTTCTGAATTATTTTATAAAAGCTTATGTTCTGTTAGCTTTTGTTGGAACAATTTAAAATCCTTTTCAGGAAACAATTTTGAAAGTACGTTGTAAGATGTTTTTAGTTGGTTTAACTGTTTAGCATATCTTGAAACTTCATCCGGATCTGCAAATAACA
This sequence comes from Bacteroidetes bacterium 43-16, assembly GCA_001897525.1. Classification (GTDB taxonomy): domain Bacteria; phylum Bacteroidota; class Bacteroidia; order Chitinophagales; family Chitinophagaceae; genus Edaphocola. The sequence goes on from MKTB01000017.1 coordinate 37,887, forward strand.
TTTGCCAATTTTCGCAAGCCATTAATGCTACACAACTATTTAAATATTCTCTGAAAGTCAAATTAAGGTGTATCAAGTGTTCATCGTGAAATAAATATATTTCTTTTTCAAAAATTTCTTTTGATGCACCTTTTTGGTAATTAATGCATCCGAATTGATACTTTACATGGGTATTATCAAAGACTCTTAAGTTTTTAATAATTTCATAGTCTTTATTATCTTTTTCTACCAAATCGGTAAGCCAGGGAACTTCGTCTAAAAAAATATAAGGATGATTAAATGAGTAGGAACCATAAAAACTTTCCTTTTCGAAAGAACATTGATACTGCATCATATTTTTCCAGGTTGCTTCTATCAATTCTTTAAAGGAATCATCTAATCGGAAGGTGTATTCAGGAACATAACTTTCTTCTTCTTCCTCCTCATCCCCGTTTAAATTTATGAGTTGATTATTGAGTTGCGCCTGCATCAAATCTTCATTATCATCATATTTTGCATAAACATCAAATAGTTCATTGTTGTCTAATTCGTTTTTAAGGTCTTTGAACTTTTTTGCTAAATCGTAATTCATTTTTTACAACTATTTCTTTAAACTCAATTGTAGGTTGCCTAAAAAGCTAAAATGCTTGTCACATCAAGCTTTTGTCGAAATGCGGCAAGATTGGAGCCTGAAATTTGTCTACATTTAGACGGTACTCCATATGACAAATTTGGCAACAATTTAGACAACCACTCACTATTTACCTATTTATACTGCCATCCACCATGAATTGTGGTACATAATCGGATGTAGTTGCTAATTGCCAGCCTTTGTCATAAGCCATTGCTGCCAATGCGGTACAACTCCAGGACAAAAATCCATCGTCTTCTCTGCACAAAGGCGTTCCTCCACGATTTAAAGCTTTCTTCTGACTCCAGACTTCTTTGTGTGCCTGAAGTGCCAAAACATAATTATGATGGAATTCTGCTTCGTTGTTTTCCACCAGACTTTTGAATGCATTCAAAAAGCGACTTATCTGGTAGATGCCAAATTTCTGTTTCACATCCGGACCAATGGAAGATTTGTATTTTTCGACATCAATTTGAACTTCTTCGTATAAAGTGTTACTAAAATTTCCTGTGAGAAAGTATGCTTGCATCAATCTTAAATAACTTGTCACAAACGATTTTTTGTCCCAATCATCGGCATTGTAAATCCAATTTTTTATCGGGCTGTTCGCAATGATTTTTTGCTTTTCGGTATCACGTGCAATGACCGCCCATAACAAAGCATGCATTACACTTCCGTATTCACCACATGGCTCTACAAGAATTTCAAAAGGACCCTTTTCGTCAATGACAGCTTCTTTTGTTGCTCCTTCAAAATGAATCAAACGGGCAAATTCACTGAAACTATTCAGTCCGTAGCGAAACCATTTTTGTTGTGTTTCTAATGCAGGTTGTTGCAAAACCGACATTTGAACTAATTCTTTTGCATCCCGGAAAGCAAACAATAGAAAACGGAAGGTCTGTTTGGATTTTTCTACCGATCGATCGAATTTTTCCTTGAGCCATTCGAAGTTATCGGCAATGATCTCCGGATGATCTATTTTATGAAGCGCAATGTGCTTGTCGTCTTTTGCCTTTTTTGCAACTGCTTTTGGTTTTTCTAATTTGTGTTTTTTGTACGCGGTGACTGCATGTTCAATCTGCACGGCATAATTGCTATCCAAAGGTTTTAAGAACGGTATTTGCAAGAAATGGAAATTCTTTCTGTCAAAAAACAAGAGATTCCCATTGCTGGTATGTCCCGTCAATTGAAAAGCCGCTAATGGTTTTGTCGCGCCTTCTAAACTAATTTTATCCAAGCAAGTGCCATCGAACCCAAATAAGTAAAGAATATTTTCTCCTTTGAAATAAATGATTTGTTCCTGGGCGTTAATTGCAAAATGAAATTCTTCCAATTTCCCCAACTTTATATGGTCTGGTTCAATGCCTTGCAATTGTGCACGTATCGTACCATCTATGTTAAGTAGCAGGAAACAAGTATCAGCACTCAAACGACGGAATTTGTCATAAACAGGAACCAGCAACAAGGATTCCGTTAGCGGATAAATGTTGCCAATCCATGGATCGAAGAAAGCCATTTTATTGTTCAATCGAATACTTGCGATCAAATTGTCTTCAAATGTATCGCCGCGATGAATGGTTTTTCCATCTTTCCATTCGATTCCGGGGAAATCGGTCTCGTAATGTGCACTTGGTCTTTTATTCAATGCAGCCAGTAATTTCAACTGTGGACGTTGTGTTGCATCATCAAAAGGAGTGTCCGAAATTACGATAAAGTTACCACGTCGCTTGCCTTCGTCGTAAACGTATCCCATTTCGCTATCAACCAATGCTACCAAACGATTAGACTGTGGTAAAAGGGTCGCATTGCAATACAAATTCTTCGCTGCCGCTTCTTGCTTTTGTGGAAAAAGATCATGGGCACTTCCCTTGGTATCGACCACCGTTGCGGTATAAGAAGCCGGATCAATGTTTCCTGCTTCATCAATGATGTAACAACGGTTGGCAGGACCAGAAATGATGATTTGTCCGGAAGCACTTTCGCTCAAAGCAAACTCCCTTGACTCGTTGAATGCTCTGAATCCGTTCAAAACATCTACAACAGGAATCTCCTTTTCAAACACAAATTCTTTGGTGTATTGGAACAAATACAACTCTGTAAAATTGGCCATCAATAGCAAATGATTTCCATTTTTACGCGGCAAATAAGCGATGCAATTAATGAGCGTTAAAGGGTTCTTGGCGAATTTTTCTTCGGTAAAAAAAGGTAAGATAATTTTGTGTTCCATGGTCCTTTACTTTCGGTAAGTATTTAATAATTCTTTTACAGAATCGATGATTTTTATTTCATTTCGATCCATCAGATCGTAAATGGAATCACCGTTGCTGTTTTTCAGATGCGGATCTGCGCCGTGTTCCAGGATGGTTTTTATTTTGTCGGTAGCCAAAGGAGAATACGTCAACAAATCAATCAAAATACTTTGTCCGGTACTTGGATTCAGTACATTGAAATCGACTTTTGCTTTGAGTAATGCTTTGAACATTTTACGATTGTATTTGTTCTCCTGCGCCATGGTCATGCTGTGTATGATATTGGCTTTCGTGCCATCGGTACTGGATTTTACATTCGGATTGGCACCATAATCAAGCAACAATAGAAAGGCATCTACCTCATTTCTGCTTTCTGCCAAAGCGAGAATGGGCACTTCGAAATACGGATGGAAATAATCCGGGTTCACACCATGAACCAGCAAGGCTTCTACAGCCTCTTTGTTGGACATATAGGTGTCCAGGTATTTATCTAATAAGCTGGGAACTAAGTTTTTCTCCACAAGCAATTCAAATAATTGCTGCTTTCTCTCTTGTTCTATTTTTTTCATCTTATTTAATGGGATGCTACTGTATGCGCATGGCTCAGTAGTCCCTGTCTTCCTAAAGCCCTTGTAGCAGCTTTAAAATTTAAAAAAGAAATACACCACAGCTACCCATTCCTTTTTGATGCCTTTGGCATAACCTATGGTACTTCTGCTGGAATTTTCTACCGTTCCGTCATCTTTGATGTAACCTATGGTAGAACGGCTGCTGTTTTCTACAGTACCGTCTTTCTTTACATACCCGATGGTGGAGCGGGAGCTGTTTTCAATCGTACCGTCACTTTTAATATAGCCAATCGTGGAGCGATTACTTTTCTCAATAGTGCCATCTTTTTTGATGTAACCAATGGTAGAGCCATTACTGTTTTCAATGGTGCCATCGCTTTTTATTTTTCCTATTGTACTCCTGGTGCCGGATTCAATCGTTTGTGCCTGTGCAAAGGTGATGCTAAATAAAGCAATCAGCAGCAATATTATTTTTTTCATTTTTAAAACATTGATGTTTTTGATTATAATTTTACGCTACCGGCTTATTCCTTGATTTTGGAAGCACCCGGTTGCTTTTCGCTTCCAAAAATAAAAGAATATGAACTGTATTTTTGAAAAATGAGTATTCGGCATGGTACAACGACTATCCGGGGCTTTCCGGGGAATATTCGTAGCTGCTTTCCGGGCCTTAACGCAAGCCGTTATAGTAGTATTTTTAATACCATCTGGTTCATCAATAAAAAAGACCTAAAATATCATTTAGGTCTTTTGCAAATTCCGGTACACTTTTATAAGTGAAGGATAAACTTATATTTTATGAAGCACTGGCTTCCTTGATCACTTCTGCTTTAATGCGCCAATGGCTCTCATGATAGACCACTTCATTGTTTTTGATCACGAGGACTTGTGGCGATTGGTGCCTGATCTGGTATTGCTCTGCGATCAGGTTAGAGATATCGCGATGCGCCAGCAGGTCCAGGTACCAGGCTTCGGCATCCATCTTGTTCATTTCATCCATTGCATCGGCGCTTATATTGCATTGTGTGCTGTGCTTAAAAATGATCTGCGCTTTTTCTGATGAGGCTTTATTGATAGCCTCAAGTTGTCCGGCCTCTTTTAATTCAATCCATTTCATAATAATATCTTCCCTGATTTTAATCTTCTTCTACCAGTTCTGCCTCCAGGTCATAATCATAAGCCTTGGTAATGCGTACTTTTACAAAATCACCGATCGGCAGATCTTCTTCTGTATTAATGATCACTTCATTGTCCACTTCTACACTGTCAAATTCTGTGCGGGCAATATAGCGACCGGCTTCGATCTTATCGATCAGTACCATCAGCTCCCTGCCGATATACTCCTGGTTTTTGGTATAAGAGATCTCCTGTTGCACTTCCATGATCTCCTGTGCTCTTTTTTCTTTCTCTTCACTGCTCAGGGTATCCTCCAGTTCATAGGCGCTGGTGTTCTCTTCATGAGAATAAGTAAAGATGCCCACGCGCTCAAATTGCATTTCCTCTAAGAAGGCTTTCATATCTTCCACATCTTCCTCCGTCTCGCCGGGGAAACCGGTGATCATCGTGGTGCGAATGGCGATGCCCGGCACTTCCTCCCTGATCTTACCGATCAGGTCGATCATTTCCTGGCGGGTGATCTGGCGCTTCATCGCTTTCAGCATCTTATTGCTGCAATGTTGCAATGGAATATCTAAATAGTTACAAATATTGTCATGTTTGCGGATCACTTCCAGGATCTCCATCGGGAACTTGGTCGGGTAGGCGTAGTGCAGGCGAATCCAGGTGAGGCCTTCGATCTGTGCCATCTGGTCCAGCAGTTCTGCCAATGCGCGTTTCTTATACAGGTCCAGGCCGTAATAGGTCAGTTCCTGTGCGATCAGCATGATCTCTTTCACCCCGTTTTTCACCAGGTGTCTCGCTTCTGTCAGGATGTCTTCAATGGGTTTGGAAACGTGGGTGCCCCGCATTAAAGGAATGGCGCAAAAGGAGCAGGTCCGGTTGCAGCCTTCCGATATTTTAAGGTAAGCATAATGCTTGGGGGTACTTAATAATCTTTCTCCCAGGAGCTCTTTTTTGAAATCAGCTTCCAGTTCTTTTAATATAAAAGGCAATTCCAGGGTACCAAACCAGGCATCCACTTCGGGGATCTCCAAGGCCAGATCCTGGCGATAACGCTCACTTAAGCAGCCGGTAACCAGTACTTTATCTAATTTTCCTGCTTCTTTTAAAGCCACTTGTTCCAGGATCGTATTCACCGATTCTTCTTTTGCTTTATCGATAAAGCCACAGGTATTCACCACCACTATATTATGATCATGTTGTTCATTTTCGTGTACTACGGCAATTTCATTTGCTTTCAACTGACCACTCAATACTTCGCTATCCACCAGGTTTTTAGAACAGCCAAGGGTAATAATGTTTACTTTATTCTGCTTAAGCGTTTTGCTTTTCATGTATTATTTTTGATTCAATTGACAAAGGTATGACAATTTTGGAGCTCCGTTTGTCATTTATGCCTTAAGGGGATATAAATATTAACGATTTCCTATAGCGATGCGTTTGAAGTTTCCATTAGGAAATTGTATATTTGCGCTCGTTTTAATTCAGAAAAATAAAATTTAATTATATGAGTGTTCAATCCAAAACACATATTGATTTTAGTTTGCCTTACAAAGTTGCTGATATTTCTTTGGCAGAGTGGGGTAGAAAAGAAATTAAACTGGCCGAAGCCGAAATGCCGGGCCTGATGAGCCTGAGAGCTGAATATGGAGATAGCCAGCCTTTAAAAGGTGCACGTATTGCAGGTTGTTTGCATATGACGATCCAGACTGCTGTACTGATCGAAACATTAACTGCTTTAGGTGCTGAAGTGCGCTGGAGCTCTTGTAACATCTTCTCTACACAAGATCACGCTGCTGCGGCCATTGCGGCTACAGGTGTTCCTGTATTTGCCTGGAAAGGTGAAACACTGGAAGAAGCAGACTGGTGTATTGAACAAACTTTATTCTTCGGTGGAGAAGATCGTCCTTTGAATATGATCCTGGATGATGGTGGTGACCTGACCAATATCGTTCTGGATAAATATCCTGAACTGGTTGCTGCGATCAAAGGTCTTTCTGAAGAGACTACTACAGGTGTACACCGTTTATATGAGCGTATGGCTAATGGTACTTTACCAATGCCTGCGATCAATGTAAATGACTCTGTAACCAAATCTAAATTTGACAACAAATACGGTTGTAAAGAATCCCTGGTAGATGCGATCCGTCGTGCTACAGATATAATGATGGCCGGTAAAGTTGCTGTTGTTGCAGGTTATGGCGATGTGGGTAAAGGTTCTGCAGAATCTTTAAGAGGTGCAGGTGCACGTGTTATCGTTACAGAGATCGATCCTATCTGTGCTTTACAGGCTGCTATGGACGGTTTTGAAGTGGCGAGAATGGAAAAAGCCATTAAAGAAGCAGATATCGTGGTGACCACTACAGGTTGTCGTGACATCATTACAGAAAAAGAATTCCGTGCGGTGAAAGATAAAGCGATCGTATGTAACATCGGTCACTTTGATATCGAGATCGATATGGAATGGTTGAACAAAAATTACGGTCAGACCAAAGATACGATCAAACCTCAGGTAGATCTGTATAATATCGATGGTAAAGAAGTGATCGTTCTGGCTGAAGGCCGCCTGGTGAACCTGGGTTGTGCTACCGGTCACCCTTCTTTTGTAATGTCTAACTCTTTCACTAACCAAACATTGGCCCAGCTTGAATTGTGGACCAATACTGCGGCTTATGAAAACCAGGTATATGTATTACCTAAACACTTAGATGAGAAAGTAGCACGCTTACACTTATCTAAGATCGGTGTTGAATTAGACATCCTTTCTGATGCTCAATCTGCTTACTTAGGTATTCCTAAAGAAGGTCCTTACAAGCCTGAGCACTACAGGTATTAATATTTCCTGAGCTTATAGCAAAGGTAATTTATAAGAAACGCCCCGATCAATCGGGGCGTTTCTGTTTTATCTTTATAATTAGTTGCAGGACTGAATTACCATCTGCTGTTTTCCCAGTTATGAGACCCTCTCATGGTACCTATTGTTAATTGTATCAATGGACCATTACTTTTATATTCAATCCGGCGATATTCATTAGCGCCCATATTACCTGATCCCGGCTGGAAATACTTATTGAAAGATTGGTAGCCCATTGGGTATACACCTGCTCTGATTTTCCATTTCATCCCGCCAAAAATCCCTAATTCTGCAAAATAATAGGGTTGTACATATAATTTTGTCCTTGAATAATAAAGGCCTTCAGTACTACTGGTTATTGTCAGAACATTAAAGGTAGGTGCCAGGGTAGCGCCTATGGCAAAAGAAACCCGGTCTGCTTTATCATGTGAGGCGAAACCTCCTGTTTTGAAAGATATACCAATAGGAACCGCTACCATCGTCCGGGTATTTTTGAGTTTTGCCAGGTAAGAGGCATCAATGATTTTCATTTCGTCGGTGATGGGCACATCAAGATGAATGTTGGCATTGAATCCCCATACAATTGCGAATGCATTATTGCGGTTTATTTTGATAAAATCAAATTGTGTAAGTGCTGATGCCGTAATCGCCGCTTTTGTTTTAAAGGTGAATGACTGTTTAATCACAGAATCCGGCCTGGTGGGATGCGTAGATAAAGTACCATCTTCTGTTTTTAAAGTGCCTTGGTGGGGAAGCGTGATCCCTAATGTGAGATCAGCAGAATGTATCAAGCGAAGACCTTTACCCGTTTCCAGTGCCCTGTTGTACTGCTCCATTGCTTTTTGTTCTGCTCTTCTGTATGAGCCTGCCGAAGGGAAATATTGTGCGGTGGCATGCTCTATGCCGAATGCCAGCATAGCGATGCTAAGGATACTAATACGAAACATGTTAAGCTTATAAAATTTGGCGCAATGATACTACTTCAGTTTGGCTGATGCAAATGATCTGTGTAATTAATTTATAAAATTATTTTAGGGAAAAAAAAGAGGCTTCCATGCTGAAGCCTCTCAAAGTATTAAATATTTAATTTCCCGGTGGCGGGCCTCCCGGTCCTCCAGGACCTCCCGGAGCGCCCATCGGGCGACCGAAGTTTTCATTTTGTTGCATATCTTTCTCTGAGCTTCCGGACTTGAAAGACCTGATATTATAAGTAAAGGTCAGCATCAGGTAGCGTTGTAATACATTTGTTCTTACCGTCTGGTTGTAAGCATCTGTAAAAGTCTGTGCAAAGCTGGCATTCTGACCTAAGATATCAAATACAGAAAGCTTGATCTCTCCCTGTTGCTTTTTAAAGATCTTTTTGGCTACACCGGCATTCCAGAGCAGGAAGTTCTGGTTGCTGCTTGCGATAAGGCCACTGTAGAACTGGTGATTCAATTCTGTGTTCAATACCATTCCTTTCCAGAAAATATAGTTGGCAGAAAGACGGGTGGCCTGGTTCAGGAAGTTATTATCCGCATTGCTGTTCAGGGTGTTTTTTACAAAATTCATATTAGTGTTGGAAGACAAAGTAAAGTCTATGTTCTCACTGATATTGCTGCTGAACACAAAGCCTAAGCCTACATTACGGTTATTGGAGTAGTTGATATCCCCGTTGATCATCCCCGGGATCCTGGTAATACCGGCACTTAAGTTCAGGTTAATGTTTGATTTCAAAGGATTAATCGGTGTACCATAAGTGGTAAAGGCGCTTAAGCTGTAGTAACCGTCCAGGTTGGTCTGGGTCGTATATTGACCACCTCTTCCCAGGGTAACTCCGTCGCGGATCACCATGTCGTTTTCCGCAATAATGGTATTGTTACCTACATAATCTTTGGTAGCCGTACCCCTGATCATAAAGAAGAACGTACTGTTATTGTCCGGGTTTGAAGTCGTGTATCTGGAAAACAGGCTGTGGGTATAAGACTGTTTCAGGTCAGGGTTACCAGAGGTTAGCTGTAATGGATTGCTGTTGTCAATTACGTCCTGCAATTGCGTTACACTCGGTGCATCGGTAGAGGTGCGGTAAAATAAACCCAGGTTGTTAGTTTTACTGAAATTAAAACGGAGCATCGCTCTCGGTAGAATGTTCTTAAACTCCCTGTTGATATCAGAGGCCGCCGGTAAAATTCTTTCTCCTTCCAGCGTAGACATTTGCGCACTGGCACCTATATTGGCACGGATCAGTTTGTTGTTAAAGCCATAGTTCAGTCCTACAGCGTTTGTTTGGTAGATAGAGGTGAATTTATTGCTCAACAGCTCATCAGGACTGGTATAGTCATTGGTCAGCAGGTCAAAGTTATTGGTCAGCTTTTCAGAATTGGTCCTCTGGAAGCTATTGGTATAGTTCACCTGTATATTGGATGTTTTAGAAAGCGGTTCGCTGTATTGCAGGCTTGTTCTCACCGTAAGACCATTGCGATTAATATCCGATTCCTGGTTCAGCGTATCGTTCAGGCTGGTATTGGTATAGTACTGGTTATTGGCAAAGAAATTGCTCCAGCCTTTATTCTGATTGCCGGTAATATTGGAATGAATGTTGAAAGAACGACCTTGTTTTTTAAAACGGTGGAAGTACATCAGCATGTTGGTGAAGTTGTAGCCTTCCAGGTTAGAGTTGAACTGGTTGAGCGTACTGTTGAGCAATGAGCCGGTCTGGCGGGTGATCCCTTCCAGGTCTGAATGGCTGTTATTGGCCTGCAGGGAAACGGAGGGAATCCATAAAACAGTATTAAAGGAATCTATATTATAAGTAAGCCTTGCATTAAACCTGTGGTTGAAGTTAATGGCATTGGAATTGCTGTTTTCGGCATAATCCTGTCCTGCATTGGCATTATTCACATAGAAACGGTTCGTCTCCTGGATCGTGTTGGTGTTAGATTTATTGAAGAAGTAGCTGGCCGTTAATTCTACTTTACGGCTTAATTTATCGGCATAGTTGATCCCTATGGCATTGGTCGTAGCGATACCGCTCCTGTTATTGACCATAAAGTTGCCGGAAGCATCGCCGCCACGGCCACCACCGCCTCCGCCACGACCACCGAAACCACCACGGCTGCCGCCAGAGCTGGCTACACCGAGCAGGTCCTGGCTGCTGAAGTTCTGGTTATTGATATTATTGCTTTGCGCTACGATGCTGATCCTGCGGTCACCTTTAAAGGAATTAATATTTCCTCCTAAGCTGTACAGCAGATCGCCCGAGCCGCCATTAAAGATCGTTTGCGCATCAGTACCGCCACCGGCATATACTTTTCCGAAAACACCTTCTCTTTTTTCCGTTTTAGTGACAATATTGATGGCTTTTATCGTTTCTCCATCATCTACACCGGTCATCCTCGATTGTTCCGATTTCTCATCATATACCTGGATCTTGCTGATCACCTCAGCAGGCAGGTTTTTTAAAGTATTGGCAGCATCATCTCCAAAGAAAGGCTTACCGTCTACCAGTACTTTACCTACCGTTTCGCCCTGGGCTTTCACCTGCCCGCCGCTAAGGTCGATACCCGGCATTTTTCTTACCAGGTCCTCAGCCGTTGCATCCGGGTTCACTTTATAGGAGCCGGCATTGTAATCGGTGGTATCTCCGCTTTGCTGTACCGCAACGCGGGTACCTTTTACCTCCACACCTTTGAGTGCGGTGCTGGAAGATTTGAATTTGAGCAGGCCCAGGTTCACATCTTTATCGACGATCTGGAACTGCTTTACCATGTCTTCCAGCCCTATAAAAGAAAAAGTAACGCTGTACTTTCCAGGGATGAGGTCAGGAACAATAAAGCTGCCGTCTTCTTCTGCAGCAGCTCCGCTTACGTAAGTGCCTTGCTCATCTTTTACCTGGGCTGTTGCCCCGATAGCGCCTTCATTAAATTCGTCTTTAAGTATGCCGCTAAGGCTGAACTTTTCTTGTGCCGAAGCAGGTAGTATTGATACTAAAATCAATAGAAACGTAATTATTCTTTTCATAAAAATTACTGAGATATTAATGTTTTTTGTCTTTAGGCAATCTAACTTAGATATAGTAACTGCTGCAATAGTTTAACCCGGCCGGAAATATTTTTTGAACTGAGTTTTTAGGGTCCTGATGGACTGGATCCCTAAAGCAAAAAACAGTACAAGAGCTGCCAGGCTCATTATTGCAGATTTATATAATATATGCAGCTGCCCCAGGTAATGCTTCATGCCAAATCCTACCGCAATCAGGAGCAGCAGGAATAGAGATAACTGGAGCAATGTTTTATTACTGAGGCCCACATCAAGGTGTTTTTTACAATAATATAAGGTCAGGATACTTACCGTACTTAATGTAATAAAGGCATTCCGCGCTACGACTACCGCATTCAGGGGATTGTCTGCCTCCAGCATGATATAGTTCAGGCTTATATTTAAAATTAAAGCAATAAGGGAAATGAACAGCAGGGTCCTTATATTGCCATTTGCCGTAAGAGCAGTGCTATAGATATAATTGATACAATGCAGAGGGAAAGTAGCCATCAGCCAGAACAGGATGATGCCATCGTTTTGATTGATGTCTCTGTATTTGAGCAGATTTAATACTTCTACGTTCCAGAAGCAGCAAACGACCATCACCACCAGGCTGAAAGGGACCAGTAATTTTGTGACCAGCCGGATCAGGCTGCTGTAATCTTCCTTTCCTGCGATCATTTTGGCATACATGGGAAGCAGTAGTCCTGCGATCAATACCCCCGTCATGTTGTTACTCACTTCCAGGATGCGGAACGATGCGGCAAACTTACCAGTAAGGCTGGGGTCTGCCGATATTTTTTCCAGCATAATGGTGTCCACGCGGAGGTACATGGCCATTAAAAAGATCGTGAGGGCATAAGGTAAACTCTGCCTGATGATGATCCATATTTTCTTAAAGTTGATATATCCCCAGTTGATCTTACCCAGCCGCGTGCATACATAAAAAGCAATCGCCGCACTGATGAGCAGGGCAAGGGATTGCACTTCGGCATACCATTCGATCTGGAAGGGATGGGTCTTACTGAATGCGGAAAACAATAAAAAGCTTAAGAGGCCGATGGCAACTATGCGGTCCACGACAGAAAAGGTACTGTCTGTTTTGAAATGCTGCAGGGAAGATATATTACTCCTGAAAAACATGAGCATAGATGCAGATATCTGCATGAGGCAAAGGGTAGACAGCAGGAGAAAAGACTGGCTGCTGTATCCCAGTATGGCCCCGAAGGATAAAGTGATGCCTGCATAGAGAAGGGCAAAGAGTAATTTGATCGCCAGCAGGTTGGGGAAGAGGTTGGCCATTGCCTTGGGCGACTTGGTCAGCACCCGGGTATTATAAGCCTGTAATCCGAAATCCAGGACGATCTGGAAAATGATCGTCACATTGAGCAAGGCCTGGTAAAGACCAAAAGCTTCATGGCCTACAGTATTTTGTACCGTCCGGTCAATCCCGAGCACCCAGAAGGGTTTCACAATAAGATTGATCAAAATGAGAAAAGTGATATTCTGGATGAAGCTTTTATGCAAGGCCGGTAAAATTGGTTGATGAACTAATTACACTATTTCTATGCTGTTGTCCAGGTTTAGCCTGTATCTATATAGGGTCGCCTATCAAAGTTGTTCCGGGCTATTAATCTTCCAGCAGGTCGGGCCTGCGCTCTTTGGTACGCTCCAGAGCCTGCTGGTAACGCCACTCTTCAATCAGTTTATGATTACCGCTCATCAGTTCTGCCGGAACCTTTACTCCCCGGAACTCTGCAGGCCGGGTGTAGACCGGAGGGGCCAGTAAATTATCCTGGAAAGAATCGGTGAGGGCTGAGGTTTCATCATTAAGCACACCCGGGATCAAGCGTCCGATCGCATCTACGACTACCGCTGCCGCCAGCTCTCCGCCACTTAATACATAATCACCTATAGACAGTTCCATAGTAATATACATATCCCTGATGCGCTGGTCGATCCCTTTGTAGTGACCACAGATAATGATCAGGTTACCACCAAGGGAAAGCCTGTTGGCAATAGGCTGGTTAAAGGTAATGCCATCCGGGGTCATAAAAATGATTTCGGCATATTCACGTTCCTCTTTTAATTTATCGATCAGTATAGCCAGCGGCTCCGGCATGATGACCATGCCTGCACCTCCGCCAAACTGGTAATCGTCTACCTGGCCCTGCTTATAAGGCGTATAGGTCCTTAAATTATGCACCTCCACTTCCAGCAAACCTTTGTCCTGGGCCCTTTTCATAATAGAATGGGCAAAGGGACTTTCTAACAAACCGGGTACAACGGATATAATATCTATACGCATTTAGAGGATACTTTTTGCTTTTAATAATGCTGACATTTCTTTCTGGTAATCGCTTGCTGCGGTAGCTGCTGCTGCTGCAAAGTCTGTTCCACCGCTGGCATAAATGACGGCCCTCGATACATTCACCAGCAGGCTGCAGTCTTGATTCATTGCGGTCATCGCTACGGTGTTGAGGTCACCGCCCTGTGTGCCTACTCCCGGCACCAGCAAGAAGTGTTCTGGAATGATGCGGCGTACGTTTTCCAAAAATTCTATTCTCGTTGCCCCGATCACAAACATGGTATTCTCAACAGTACCCCAGGAAGCAACTGTACTTAATACCGATTCATACAGTAAACCATCCTTGAAGGGTTGCTGCTGGAAATCTGCACTGCCCGGATTGGAGGTGAGGCCGAGTACGATGGCAAATTTATCCTTATGTTGCATGAAAGGCGCTACACTGTCCTTCCCCATATAAGGCGCTACCGTTACGCTGTCGAAAGGGTAGGTCTCATAAAATGTTTTGGCATATTGATCTGCTGTATTGCCAATGTCTCCACGCTTGGCATCTGCTATGGTAAAGATGTTTTCAGGAATGTAGGCCAGTGTTTTGGCTAAGCTCTGCCAGCCCGGGATGCCCATGGCCTCATAAAATGCGGTATTGATCTTATAGGAAACGGTATAGTCTTTGGTAGCATCAATGATGGCTTTGTTGAATTCAAAAACCGGGTCTTCCATATCCAGTAAATGAGCCGGGATCTTAGTGATATCCGTATCCAGGCCAACGCACAAAAAGCTTTCTTTTTCTTTTATCGCATCAATGATTTGCGCTCTTGTCATAATTATCTCTTTTCTGACCGCGAAATTACAAATAGATTCTTAAAGGAATTGTATTGTTCAATTTTGTTTTTAGCTTTGCCGGAAGCGAGCAGGGCTAATGGAAACAACAATTGCAGACATCATAATTTATATCGGGATCTTTGTATTTGCGATGACGGGTTCATTAAAGGCCCGCGCGCATGAGATGGATATCCTGGGCGGCCTGGTCCTGGCTTTCGTAACAGCCTATGGCGGTGGGACGGTTAGGGATGTGTTGTTGGGGGTAAAACCGGTGAACTGGATCAATAATAATTTATCTATTGTCCTGGTCTTGATCGCTACCTGTATCATATTCCTCACCAAAAGTAACCTGGCTAAAGTGCGTAAAGGTATCTTTATCACTGATGCTATAGGCCTCGGTATGTTTACCATAGGTGGCATCGAGCGTAGCCTGATGTATGGAGCCAATAAGCCCTTTGCCCTCTTGCTGGGGGTGATGACGGCTACATTTGGCGGCCTGCTGGCCGACATCATCAGTAACCGCGAGCCTGAATTGCTGAAAAACGGGGAGATGTACGCTACCGTTTGTGCCATAGGTGGCCTGGTCTACCTGATCTTAAATATGGTCTTGAATGATAATGTGAGTATGATCATTGCTGTGCTGGTGACCGTAGCGGTAAGGATCTGGTCTAAATGGAAAAACTGGTCAGTACCTAAAATGTAATCATGAATATCAGATTAATACTACTTGGTCTATTGTTGTCTGCAGGACTATATTCCTGCTCAGGGTCTAAGAAAGCTGCCCATAGCAAGGCTAATGATCCCAAGACGGCAAGTACAACAAAAAACACTGCTGCGTCCGGAACGGATAAGGAAAGGAGATCCATCGTTAATTATGCCCGCACCTTTATCGGGGTTCCTTATCGCTATGGTGGGAATAGCCCTAAAGAGGGTTTCGACTGCTCCGGCTATGTAAAATATGTCTATAATAAATTTGATGTAAATGTGCCTCGTGTTACAAGAGATTATGTAAATTTCGGGAAGAGGATCTCATTATCTAAAGTCCGTTTGGGCGACCTGATCCTGTTTTCTTTATACGATGATAAATCTAAAATCGGACACATAGGGATCGTTTCGGGTATTGATAAAGACCGGGTGATGTTCCTGCATGCCGCTTCCGGCAAGAAGTCGGGACAGGTGATGGAAAGTGAATTGAGTGGCATTCATCTTTCCCGGATGCTGTTTATTACCCGGGTTTTGGAATAGGACTAAGCTTATGCTTCATAAAATCGTCTAAGAAAGAAATAAGCTTAGATATGTTGAAGATGAAACTCAGACCTCTTGTGTACAGTGCCTTCGTGCTTGCCGTGCTCCTGCTGACTTCATGCAGGGAAAAAAGACCTAAACCTACCCAGTATTATCCCAATGATGCTGTCGTTATGCTTCATTAAACTGTTTTATAAATCCGGTAAATAAAAAAACGCATCAATTAATTGATGCGTTTTTTGCTATATATAATTTTTAATATTAATTGGACACTTGCGCCGGTGTTATTTTCTTACTGGTGCGAAACAGTAAGATGGCTCCGGCTATGATGAGGCAGGTAGAGATCACCTCTGCCTGGGTAGGCTGTAAAGAGCCCATCCAGTCTATCCTTGTATTCACCCTTATTTTTTCTACCAGGAACCTTTCGATACCATTGAAGATGAGGTACACCCCGAAGAGTTGTAAAGGTCGGTGCAGTCGCTTGCGCAGGCTCATGAGAATAGGGAACAGGATCAGGACACAGGCAGCAAATTCCCATACAGAGGTCGGGAAGACCGCTGCCGGTAAGGCAAAATTATATTCTTTCTTTTCTCCATTGATGGCCATACCTTCATTATTCACGTTATGCGCATAGTTCATCGCTACCATCCATCTTGGGATGCCGTTTGCAGGGTAGTAGATATTAGGCACTTTGCCGTCGAAATGATCCATATCGGCTCCATGAAGTTTCACGGTATTATTAAAATCTTCCATAGTGGCGCTCACCAGGGTACCATCTGCCTGGGTCACATAAGCACTGTTATAAACACCCCAGTCACCATCACCGGAGAAGTGACAGCCCAGGCGACCGATACCATAAGCTAAAATAAGTGCAGGGGCTGCAGCATCACAGAGTTGTTTAAAACTAAGGTTGATCCTTTTCGCAAAAAAGTAAAGCGCTGCAGTAGCCATGATCAATCCGCCATAGAAGGTAAGACCGCTACGGGAAAACAGGCTGTCTATAGGATCCTGGATAAACTGGTCCCAGGTTTCTAAAGCATTAAAGATCTTAGCACCCGCAAATCCTGCTATGGCCGCAACAAATATGATGTCTGCTACACGTTGATGCGGGTAAACCTCTACTTTTTTGCCGGTTTTCTTATCGGTTTTGATTTGCGGTTGTACCAATCCAAGAGCGGCTTTTCTCTTCAGTTCATTACTTATGACCCAGGCACCGGCCAGGAAGGCCATGGCGACAAAGAAACCGAAGGTCTGTGCATATTTTAAAAACGGAATATCGATCCCGAACACATGATCAAAGAAAAAACCTAGATTTGGATACATAATGCTTTATGCTTGTATTGCTTGAAGTAAAAGAATGATTTAGCAAATGTAAGATTCACGCAGAAACCGGGCAAATATTACATCCGCCATTTATCAGGGGATGGTCAAAAAATGAAGCCTATCCCTGTATTTGAATAGAGAAAGTGATCATCCTCGTATTCATTCTATCCACCATATTGGACAGATAGATCGTATTATCCGGAAAATGCGTATTCAAAAATCCCTGGCTGATCTTGATCTCCGGAGCGATCATAAAGTTGGGGTAATAAAATTCCAGTCCGAACCCGATCTCGGCGGAGATATCGATGGGTTTTACGCGGATCAGCTCATTGGATCTCCTGGAGCGTGCATTGGAAGAAAGGTCATAGTCGAACCTACCGCCCATCAGACCGTAAAAACGGAAGTTCTGCATACGGTCGCTTTTGAATTTCAGTTGCAAAGGCAATTGGGTATAGATAGACTCTATGGTATTGGTCTCCTCAGTATTGCTGCGCATAGTGGCCGTAAGTCTTTTTTCGGCAAAGGCTATTTTAGGTACAAAGCGCAGGTCTATGAACTTGGAAAGCCTTAAGCTGCCCATAAGACCGATATGAAACCCTGGTCCCCAGCCGGGCTGTATAGATTTGATAGAATCATCCATGGTAAAGGCCGCACTGGGACGTATCTTGAATGCAGAAGTGTTCATCCCGAACGATAGCCCGAAATAATATCTTTTTTGATCATGGTCTTCCATATTCATTACTCCGTCTCTACGGGCAAATACAGCATTGCTGATAGAAATGCAGAGGATTAATAATGTGGCCCATTTAATATGATATTGACTTCCTTTATTCATTAATGATTCATGTTTTCTTTGATGGAAACGGAAATTAAGGTTTTAATCGTATTCATCCATTATTTTTCTGCCGTATATAAGGTGGTAATGCCCATAGTTAAAGGACGGGCATGTGCTTTTTTGAAACCGCACCTTTCCAGGATCTTTACAAACTCCTTACCTTCCGGGAAGGCTGCAACGCTGGCAGGCAGGTAAGTATATGCTGTAGCATCTTTAGAAACCATTTTGCCAATGGTAGGCAAGATATGTTTAAAGTAAAATTTATACAACTGGCGGAAAGGGAATTTCTGTGGATGAGAGAATTCTAGGATGGCCAGGCGGCCGCCCGGGCGCATTACCCGGCACATCTGTGTAAGGCCGGCTTCCAGGTTTTCAAAATTTCTTACCCCGTAAGCACAGGTGATGGCATCGAAATGATTGTCTGCAAACGGCAGGTCCTCACTGTCTCCGTATTGCAAATGTATCTTATCCGTCAGTTGCCTGTCGGCCATTTTTTTTCTGCCCACTTCCAGCATACCTTCCGAAATGTCTACCCCGGTTACTGCATCAGGATTTAGCTTCAGGCAGGCAATAGCGAAATCGCCGGTGCCGGTGGCTACATCTAAAACTTGCCTGGGTTGAATAGGAGCTAAAGACCTGATGGCTTTTTTACGCCATCCCTTATCGATTCCCATAGAGAGCAGGTGATTGAGAAAATCATATTTTCCTGCAATTCTGTCAAACATACCGGCAACCTGTTCTTTCTTGTTCAGACCGGAATCGGGTAGTGGGACCACTATCTTCTTTGCTGTATCCATAAGCAGCAAAGTTAATTTATCTAGTTTGAAAATGCCAGACTTAATTTATAGCTAATGTGGAATATTTGAGAGGAGGAGTATGCTACCAAAAAAGAAAACCCAATGAGCATTCATTGGGTTTTCTTTTTTGAACATAAATGAAATTTACATTTTTTTATGCTCCAGTATAATTGATTTTCCTTTGGTAGCACTTATGAATCTATTTAGGATGATCTCTTTTTCTCTTTTCTTTTCATTTAACCTGTCTGTGATTTTTTGAGCAATAGCATTAAAAACCTCCTCTTGAAAGGAAGCTCTCTCTTTAAGATCCCGTCTGAATGTTTTTATGTTTGCTGATGTTGACATGATATTACAAAATTACTTAAATTTAAAATTACCTGTAATTAAAATTAGGTAAAATTTTCGGGTTTTAAAATTTCATTTCCGGAAATAAATCTAAACCCTTCTTTATCAATTACAGCTAGTTTTACCACACCGCCAACTGTCGGTATATTTTCTGTGTACTTTTGAAAATTAACTTCAATTTTCATCAATAATGCAGCCAGATCGACTGCTTGTTGCAGGCTTAAATCGGCTAGTTTGTTTATTTTCATATCATCGAAAAACTGCATAGGCAGGTATGATTTAGCATTACTTAAGATATCTACAATGAAGTCAGCAGGTAATTCAGCCCTGTTTACTGCGAGTTTTTCAATTACTTTGTGGATCAATATGGGAGCTATATCTAAAAAGAAATCCAGTTCACCAAATAATATGCGTTCACTGATCCTGTTCTGCCCGTCACAAACCACCCGGTGAAAATCAGGCATGAGTTTGTACTGCGTTCCGTTAAAGGCGGCTCCTTTATTGTGCTCTTTTGAATTGGGCAGCACTTCCAGTTTATAAACTATGGTAGTTTCTTTCGTTTTGATGAAATGGGTGAAAATAAAAGTAGTATGTCCTATTTCTTCATAGGCATTGAGGTGTTCTGCTATTTCTTTGTTGAGATAGGCGGAAAACTCTTTGATTTTGGCATTTATATAGTAGTTTAACCTTTTAAGGTCTTGTTAATTTTGTATATTTGAATAAATTTAATTTTATGAACTCAGAGAAAATATTAATACTTAAAGAACTTGCTAAAGATTTGACTGTTGAAGTTAGTAAAAGTGTCAGCTTTAATAAACTAAGTATAAATACAGAATTGCCTAAAGACAGATTAGATACCCTTTTGACCGAGTTGGAAAATGAACGCTATATTGATCAGTACATTAAAGAAAATGACGATAATTTTCTTATTCGTCTAAAAGAGAAAGGTTTTGATGTTGTACGGGATGTTGAGGAGTAATTGGCTCAACTAAGTTACCCCAACCTTTATCTTTGTTGTAATTTGGACGTAACTCTTTATTCTCTCTAAATTCGATTTCTCCAGTATGGTAATTCAATGTCATGTATTGACTTGTTTCTTTAAGATATTTGGACAAAAGCTTATTCTGTCTGATTTTAAGTATTTCTTCTGCTAATTGTAAGTATTCATTATTCATAACTAATAATTTTCTATAAAATTCCTGAGTGTACATCACATTTGCAACGCTTATAATGCTTTCTTTTTGATAAAGTACGCTTATCTTTACAGCTTAAATCATTGCTTATAAGAATATAAATAAATCATAAGATATTAGATTATCGTATAGACTCATAATGTTACTGCTCTAAACTACCACACAGAAACAGTTACGCAAGTATGAGATCAATACGTCCAGTACGGGCGTAGCTGTGTCTTTTGCGTAACTTAGGCTGTGGTAGGCCTTGAGCAGTGAGAGAATTTCAGTTACGCCTATTTTTATTCATATTAATAACTGCTTAAAACTACCACAAAATGCAAAAGCTAATTTTAGTTACTGTGCTATTATGCGTACAGTGTTCTGTTTATTGTCAATCAAGCAAACAGAAAGTTCCACAATCAAAATCCACAACCAAAAAGAACGTACTACAGCTTACTCCTTTTCGGACAGAGATATATGACATGAGAAATAATGATACTAAATTAGTATCAATATTCGATGGCCCTCAATCTAATATGTTAGTTACAATTGAATCGAAAAGAATTGTATTTCAAAAAGGAACAAAAGAACTGATTTGGATTATCAATTCGAGACAAACAAGTAAAGATCAAACTCAAGTCCACTATAATTGCAATAAACAAACAGGTTTCGTACTTAATTATAAGACAAAGGTACTAGCCCAAATTAATGAGCAAACAGAAGCAATGTTTGTGTATTACTTTTAAAGAGTATAAGTTGAAAAGTAAAAAGGTACAGATTGCTCTGTACCTTTAATAATTAGATGAAACATTTAGGACGCTTCAAAATAATTGTCTTTTGAGTAATTAAGGAATCTATCAATTGATTCATTGTATCTTAATACAAAATCAATTAATTCCTGTTTAGGCTTTCTGTAGGCACCGTTAATCTTTTTAACTACAGCTCTGATTCTACCATCCTCCAACTTATGCAATAAACCACTTTCGAGACTATCTTTCAATTTAAAGTTTAGTAGATCTCTGGCAATATAATTAGCTGAGACAAACCAATTGTACAATGAATGATAAGCTCGTCCACCACTCACTTGCTTCTTAGGTAGCAAAATTATCTTTTTCCCATTAAACATTGGAAGAAGACAGTCCTTAGTTTGCCAATTGTTTGTAGATGAATCAAAATATTCTATCTTAAATGGATATGTATCTATAGAGTATTTATCACAAATCTGCTTAGTATAATTTGCAAAGATATCTCTACATACATTAGCTAATATATCTGACATAATATCTTGACCAATACCTTTCACTAAGAGTAAAACATTATGAGCCTCATTAGTAATTGACATGCCCTGAATAGCAAATTTATTGTTTTGTAATGCATCATAGATTGTTGCAGCCCTAAAGTCAGAAACAGCTTTACCCTTATTTGAACCCGAATACCCTAAATGATATTCATTAGCTTCATGTAAATGGGATAAGAAGTCCAAACCATTGATTCTATCACCCATCATTACATAATTTCTATTTAATTTAGTTAGAAATTGTGTAATTCTGTTGTAAACTTCATCAACTAGTTTTACATCTCTATTATTTGCAATTAAAAAAGGACATATAAATGCTTTTTTGTCCTTTAATAATGGTATGTCAAAAAAATCAAAATCTTTTGACTTTATTTCAAAGTATTCTGCAAATTGAATATTTGGTTTCATGATTATTCTATGTGTTATTTGTTCATCTCTTAAAATAGGCCGACAGGATAAACGTTAATGTCAGGGTCTATTCTATATCAGTAGTTGCTAATCTCAATTTTACATAGTAACTTTGTAATATAAAACATACAAGGATAGCAGCGAGGGTGACTAACCCGCTGAATTTTAAAGCTCGAACTTAAAAAATTTTTTATCCTTTAACCGATTAATGAGACCAATCATTAATCGGTTTTTTATTGTTGTTCTAAGTCTTCTGACTCCTTTTCTTTTTTAATGATTTCTCGTTTAACAAATTTAATTATCTCCTCATTTTCGATCTTAATCTTTATTATATCATATATAATACGTTTTTGCTTATACTCTATACCTAAACTATCAAATAGACCTTTTGTATTGACGTAGAAATAATCACCTGCTTTATAGATTTTGAAAGCAGAACCTGTATCCTCGGCAATTATTACACCATACAAGTTGTCATCGTTCGGATCATCTTCATTTATTGCAAATCGGATAGATTTATTCTCAGTTATATCTAGATATGGCACAGCATCTGTAGAAAAGCCCAATTTTCCTGTTTGATGTATTGTAGCTTTTGCTTTATGGGATATTGTGTCCGCTTCTATGAATTTAAGCCTCATTATTGCAAATTTATGGTTTATTTTATAATCCCTTTTAGTTTCTTTTAATTTCTTTATTGTATTTATATGCAAAAATATGTTAAATGTAAATAGTTGTAATTTTTTTTAAATATAAAAATGTATGATTTTCATTAAATTATAGATTTATATCTAAATTTGATGATCAATTTTTGAATATCATTTTTTAAGTTACGTATAATATAGTTAATTTCATGTTACAGCCCATCTATATACCATAGACTTCCTTTTATTAAAAAAAGTTGGTTTATTTTTAAATTTTTCAATTTCTTTTTGCTCTCTTAGCAAGCAATCTTGAATTCCTTATATTTTTCTTTGTTAATTAGTTCTTTTAAAGTAAGTCTTCTATTAACATTCTCGAATGCACTTTGAAATAGTTCGCCCTTTTTAAGATGTCTCCGATTAAATCGGAACTGAAATTCATTAGTGTATCTTTGTAAGTGCTTTCTACTGACATTATGAAACGTTCCAAATATTGTACGCTTAAACTGTGACCATGCATTCTCTACTCCATTGCTAGAATAGCCATCTGTAGCATAACGATGTTGCTTGTGATTTACTGATTTATGATCATACCAATCATCAAGCATCCGATATACTTTGTATTCGTCTGTTACAATTGTTGATTCAATTTCGACAGTTCTGAATATTAATGGCTTTAAAGTCTTTGCTTTCGTATCTGGTACTACTTTACAAATCAATATTGGGTGTTGTGTTACAACTTTCTCTCTAACTGTTTTAGTGGGAATTACTTTATGTGGTCTTTCTACCATGTCATATTCAGCTTGTTGATAAATACCAAATACAGGTGTCTTGTCCTTGAAGCTACGACCTTGACTATTAAAAACCTTTTTATTCCAATGACGATTTTTGTTCTTCCCACCGACGTAAGTTTCATCACACTGTACAACGCCATTTAATTTCTTCTTGATTGCATTTTCTCTAAGCATATATCTGATTCTATGCAACATAAACCAGGCTGTTGCCTGTGTAACTCCAATATCAGAGGCTAATTGAACAGAACTAATACTTTTTGTCCTAGTAATTACTGTATATATGACACAAAACCAAGTAGAGAGCGGGATTGGACTATTTTCAAATATAGTTCCTTTGATTACTGAGAATTGCTTTTTACAATCAGCACATTTGAAACGCTTGTTTTTGCCATTCAAAGTATAAACCTTTGAGCAATTACAATAAATACAAGTAACATTGCCTCCCCAACGCATGTCTTTCAGAAATTCCACACACTTCTCACTATCCGAAAAATATTCGGACACCTGAGCATAAGTGCTGAATTTCAATATGTTGTTGGGTATTGCCAATACCTAAAGGTACCCTAGCAAAACCGAACAAACACCCTTGCTATAGTTGTTTTTTCGGAGAGTTTTTCGGAGTAATGTGTGTTTTTAGATATCAAATCTTACAAACATACATAGTAAATATTAGTGCTTTTAGATGATTTAGCGACTTGATTTTAGGATAGTTAAATCTTTCTAAATATCAACTAAAAATAGCACTCCTGTATAAGATGTGCCATTCATGCGCGTAATTTTAGGTTAAACTAATATATAGTTGCCTTGATTTTAGTTTCTATTTTTTTGCCAGGATAGCCTTTGTCTTTTTTGTTTTTAGCGATGATCTCATTCACAATCACAGCCAGCCTTTTATTATTTATTGTTGCACTTCCGGCAGTGGTAATGGCGGTGTAATTATCATATTTGAACAACTTCTCCTCATAATCTTTAGTATGGGAGGGTTTCCTTTCAAACAGGGCTAAAATATCTTTCGGGTCAATTTTTATTTCTTTAACAGATGTTCCCTTTGTTTTCGATTCAAAAAAATCGAGAAAATTATCATATTCAATTATCCTGTTCGTCGAGGTCACGAGTGAGTCCGCAATAATGGCCACTCCTTTTTTAGCAATTACAGAAGCGATAAACGTCATAGGTTTTGGTGTATTTAATTATTTGTAATATTATAAATAATTAATCAAACACGCAATTGCTTTTAATGTTTTCCTCTTGTTATTTCCAAATGAAAAGAAGGAGCTACAGTTTGTAGCTCCTTCGGTAAAACTGGTTAATACCAGGAATATTAGAAGTGGAACGCCAGGAAGATGTTTCCTGTAGTCACAGTTTGTAAACCCGTAGCTTTAGCTGCAGTGCGGCCTAATCTGCTGGTTTCAGTTTGTACTGAATTAGTAGCAGTATTGAAGCTTTCGTTAGTACCTTCACCAAAGTTTACATTACCATTGGAGTAGAAGGCCAGGCCTAATTCACCACCGATAGCAATTTTAGGCGCGAAGAAGTACTCAACACCTGCAAAACCACCCAATCCGAAGCGGATGTTAGTGCCGGAAACTTCAGATACCGGGCGCACAGCGCCGGTACCCCATGCTGCTGTAGGGCTTTGGTTCAGAGAAGTCATTGCATTGCCATAGTCATACTCAACTTTTGAACGCTGACGGCCGATCAATACTTCACCACCCCAGAAACCTTGTAAACGGCCGTAACCACGACGCATTTCATAACCCAGTCTCAAGTCGAAAGTAGAAGATTTAGTCGTTCTGTAATCCACAGTAGAGGCATTCACATCTAAAGGATTAGCAGCTACGCGCTGATCGTCCTGTACCGTTGCAGACTCCTGACCGTTTCTCAGGTTCATGTTGAGTCTTACTCTTACAGCACTCTTGTCGGTTAAGAAATACTTACCGTAAAGTGCACCCTGGAAACCACTGAATTCAGGAGCATTATTATTGGCACCGGTAAACATATTACCTAAGTAGCGCAACATAGGAGAAGCATCTACGCCTATAGCGAAATCTTTCGCTTCAGGAATAAGCGTTTGGCCAGACTTGTTCTCTGTACCTGCCTTTCTTACAAAATCATTCTGAGCAACAGCTAATGAGCTAGTAGCTAATACTGTGCCGATTGATAAAATAGCTAATTTTTTCATTTAATACTTATGAAGTTTAAAACAATTTTTTGATCCTTAAAAGCACTTGATTAGATATCGTCACCCACAGAGTTGTCGATAGTATAATCAGCAGCACCACTTAATTCCCAAGTAGGTAAGTTGTACACTTCACCAGGTACTAAATTATTGCTGGTAGCAGTTTTGCTGTTCCAGATTACGTTGATAGTTTCAGTAGAAGGGTTACCGTTTACTACAGCAGGTACTACTACCTGACCTTTGAAGTCGGCAAACTTAACTGTGATTACAGAACCGTTAGCGCTCACCGGAGCTACGATAGAGAATTCACCAGTAGTTGCATTGAAAGTAACGTCCTTAATAGTATAAGTACCGCTTGCGCTTGAATTCAATTGAGCATAAGGTACTGTAGCAATGATCTGTACATTACCGGGAGCAGCCCATTTTGGCGTTGCAGTATTCTCGTCTTTATTGATTAAGATTTTACCGTTGATCGTTGCAGTTTGTTCTGCATTGATTTCTAAAGGTGTAGCAGGATCTTCTTTAGAGCAAGATGCCATACCCATAGATAAACCACCTAAAGCGATTAATGCAAAAATTGATACTTTTTTCATGTTTTCTTCTATGTTTTTAATGTTAAATAATTGTTTCCAATTCGGGTAATTGTGCGCAAAAGTAGCAAAAAAGCGTACATGACCAAATAATATTATGTGATATGTTTAAATTGTATATATGTTTATGGTAATTGATTGTTAGTGATTGAAAATCAAAATTTTAAATTTGTTAATGACGTGTTATTATGTTTATTTTTTGTTTATGAATGATGAAATATTTTAATTTGTTTGTGGTATTATTATTTCTGCTCATATAATTTATAAGGCTATTGGGTGAGGGGATTTATGGCATTATTTAATGCCATGGTATGTGACCTTTAGGCAAAAGGTTGTTCAGATTGTATGGGGCATTAAAATTGAACCTGGAAGATGAATATTTGCTTGCTCGGGAGGTCAGTTTTTTGTGGAGCGCTTAATGGAGAAAATGAATGTCGGTAGAAGTGAGCAGGATATTTTTGTCATAAAATGCCAACTTTAACATTGTATTGTATTAAAATATTGTTAAAACATATGTAGTAACTTGCTTTATTTTGTAAAATTTTGTTAAAGTTAATTTTTTTCTAATGATTTATACGAAAAATTGGAAATTTCATCTTATGGGTGTAAATTTGCAATCCCTTATTACATTAAGGATTTGTACGTGCACACAAATTTGATCAAAAAAGTATAATTTTTTATTTAATTAACCTGTTTGGATTGGCTTGCCTTTCTATCAGGATTATTTTGTTTATATCCATTTAAACTGGTTTAGATAATATGTCGAAACAATTAAAACGCACACAATCGGGCCGTGTCAGCTTTGCTAAGATACACGATGCAGCTACTACGCCTGACTTGTTAGCCATTCAGCTTCAGTCTTTCCAGGATTTTTTCCAATTGGAAACAACTCCGGACAAGCGGGACAACGAAGGTCTCTTCCGCGTATTCAAAGAAAACTTCCCGATCACTGATACGAGAAATATCTTCGTATTGGAATTTCTGGATTATTTCATCGATCCGCCACGCTATTCGATTGAAGAGTGTATGGACCGTGGTCTGACCTATTCCGTTCCTTTGAAAGCTAAATTGCGTTTGAGCTGTAATGATGAGGAGCACGTGGATTTTGAAACGATTGTTCAGGACGTATTCCTGGGTAATATCCCTTACATGACCCCACAAGGTACCTTTGTGATCAATGGTGCGGAGCGTGTAGTGGTATCCCAATTACACCGTTCTCCTGGTGTATTCTTCGGACAAAGTACCCACCCTAATGGTACAAAAATCTACTCTGCCCGTGTGATTCCTTTTAAAGGAGCCTGGATGGAGTTTGCTACCGATATCAATAACGTAATGTATGCGTACATCGATCGTAAGAAAAAGTTCCCTGTAACTACCTTATTACGTTCTATCGGTTTTGAAAACGATAAGGATATCCTGAACTTATTCGGGATGGCGGATGAAGTGAAAACAGATCGTAAATCTCTTTCTGAAAACATCGGCCGTCGCCTGGCAGAGCGCGTTTTACGCACCTGGACAGAAGATTTCGTAGATGAAGATACTGGTGAGGTTGTTTCTATCGAGCGTAATGAAGTTTTATTAGAGCGCGACAGCATTCTTGATGATCAGCACATCGACCTGATCCTTGAAATGGGCGTAGAATCTATCTATATCCAGAAAGAAGAATTAAGTGGTGACTATTCTATCATCTATAATACTTTAAATAAAGATACTTCTAACTCTGAGTTGGAAGCGGTACAGCACATCTACCGTCAGTTACGTGGTTCTGATGCCCCGGATGATGAAACGGCACGTGGTATCATCGAGAAATTATTCTTCTCTGATAAGCGTTACGATTTAGGTGAGGTGGGTCGTTATAAGATCAACCGTAAGCTGGAAATGGATCTGAGCAATACGAAAAAAGTATTGTCTAAAGATGACATTATCGCGATCATTAAATACCTGGTACGTTTATCCAACGGTAAAGCAGAGGTCGATGATATCGATCACCTGAGCAACCGTCGTGTACGTACAGTAGGTGAGCAATTATATGCTCAGTTCGGTGTAGGTCTGAGCCGTATGGCGCGTACCATCCGTGAGCGTATGAATGTACGTGACAACGAGGTATTCACCCCGATTGACCTGATCAATGCAAGAACTTTATCTTCCGTGATCAATTCATTCTTCGGTACTTCCCAGTTGTCTCAATTCTTAGACCAAACCAATCCGTTGTCTGAAATTACGCACAAACGTCGTATTTCCGCGCTCGGACCAGGCGGTCTTTCCCGTGAAAGAGCAGGCTTCGAGGTACGTGACGTTCACTACTCTCACTATGGCCGTCTGTGTACCATTGAAACACCAGAGGGACCAAACATCGGTCTGATCTCCACTTTGTGTGTACACGCTAAGATCAACGATATGGGCTTCATCGAAACGCCTTATCGTAAAGTAAACAATGGTAAAGTTGATCTGAAAGATGAAATTTACCTGTCTGCTGAAGAAGAAGATGATAAACGTATCGCCCAGGCGAATGCGATCATTGATGAAAAAGGAAATTTCTTAGAAGATAAGATCAAATCCCGTGAAACCGGTGACTTCCCGATCCTCGAAAGAGAAGAAGTGGAATTCATGGACGTAGCACCGAACCAGATCGTAGGTTTGTCTGCATCTTTGATTCCGTTCCTGGAGAATGATGATGCCAACCGTGCCTTGATGGGCTCGAACATGCAACGTCAGGCTGTCCCTTTGATCCGTCCGCAGGCACCTATCGTAGGTACCGGACTGGAAGCTAAAGCTGCCCGTGATGCCCGTACCCAGATTCATGCTGAAGGTACCGGTGTGGTAGAATATGTAGATGCTAATGAAATTCACGTTCGCTACGACAGAACCGACAAACAACGTCTGGTTTCTTTCGAAGATGATCTGAAAGTATATAAATTAATCAAGCACCGCAAAACGAACCAAAGTACCTCTATCAACCTGAAACCTGCTGTACGTAAAGGACAGAAAGTGGTGAACGGTGATTTCCTGACCGAAGGTTATGCAACACAACAAGGTGAGCTGGCATTAGGCCGTAACCTGAAAGTAGCCTTCATGCCTTGGAAAGGGTACAACTTCGAGGATGCGATCGTAATCAATGAAAAAGTAGTACGTGAAGACTTGTTCACTTCTATCCACGTGGATGAGTGGGAACTGGAAGTACGTACGACTAAATTAGGTGAAGAAGAATTAACGGCTGATATCCCGAATATCTCTGAAGATGCTACTAAGGACCTGGATGAGCATGGTATCATTCGTATCGGTGCCCGCGTTAAAGAAGGTGATATCATGATTGGTAAGATCACGCCAAAAGGTGAATCTGATCCTACTCCTGAGGAAAAATTATTGCGTGCCATCTTTGGTGACAAAGCTGGTGATGCAAAAGATGCTTCATTGAAAGCACCACCATCAACTGACGGTGTGATCATCGGCAAGCAATTGTTCCAAAGAGCTAAGAAAGATAAATCTCAGAAAGCAAGAGAAAAAACTGATCTGGAGAAAATCGAGAAAGTACACAGCGAGAATTCTGAAGAGATCAAGAAATTATTGTTAGAGAAATTACAGGTATTACTGGCAGATAAAGCTTCTGCAGGTGTTACCAATACTTACGGAGAACCAGTAATCTCTAAAGGTGGTAAATTCTCTTCTAAAGTATTGAACTCTGTAGATTTCCAAAGTGTAAATCCTTTAGGATGGACTGCTGAAGAGGAAACAGATGATTTAGTAAACCAACTGTTACACAACTACAACATCAAATACAACGAAGAATTAGGCCGCTACAAGCGCGAGAAATTCAACTTGTCTATTGGTGATGAGTTACCGACCGGTGTATTGAAACTGGCTAAAGTTTACATGGCGATCAAGCGTAAACTGAAAGTGGGTGATAAAATGGCGGGTCGTCACGGTAACAAAGGTATCGTTGCGAAAATCGTACGTGCAGAAGATATGCCGTTCCTGGAAGATGGTACACCGGTTGACATCGTGTTGAACCCATTGGGGGTACCTTCAAGGATGAACCTTGGCCAGATCTATGAAACCATTCTTGGATGGGCAGGCGAGAAACTGAATATGCGTTTCGCTACGCCAATCTTTGACGGTGCTACAGAAGATGAGATCAGGGAGAAAGTGGAAGAAGCAGGTTTACCTTCATTCGGTCATACTTACCTGTATGATGGTGAAACAGGAGATCGCTTTGACCAGAAAGCTACCGTGGGTATTATCTATATGATCAAGCTACACCACATGGTAGATGATAAGATGCACGCCCGTTCTATCGGACCATACTCATTGATCACACAACAACCATTGGGTGGTAAAGCCCAGTTCGGTGGTCAGCGTTTCGGTGAGATGGAGGTTTGGGCACTGGAAGCATACGGTGCATCCAACATCCTGCAAGAGTTACTGACGATCAAGTCGGATGATATCGTAGGACGTGCTAAAACTTACGAAGCGATTGTGAAAGGTGATAACATTCCTAAGGCCGGTACTCCGGAATCATTCAATGTATTGGTTCATGAGTTGAGAGGTCTGGGTCTGGAACTGACTTTCGATAATAACGAAAAATTGAACTAAGCTAAATAGGATCGGGGAGCGGTTTGCTTCAAATTGCTCTCCCATTCAACAGTTTGTTTTAATCAATCATTTAAATAATTAGAGCGGTAGAATGCATCATTCTGAGCTTCAATTCAAATAAAAAATGGCAATAAAAAAAGATAATCGCCCCAAATCTGGTTTCGATAAAATCACGATCAGCCTTGCTTCCCCGGATAATATCCTGGATCGTTCCTACGGTGAGGTATTAAAGCCTGAAACGATTAACTATCGTACCTACAAACCTGAAAGAGATGGTTTGTTTTGTGAAAAAATATTCGGTCCTGTAAAAGATTATGAATGTTATTGTGGTAAGTACAAGCGTATCCGTTATAAGGGTATCGTTTGTGACCGTTGTGGTGTAGAGGTTACAGAAAAGAAAGTACGTCGTGAGCGTATGGGTCACTTAAAATTAGTGGTGCCTATCGTACACATCTGGTATTTCAAATCTTTACCTAATAAAATTGGTTATCTGTTAGGTACAAGCTCTAAAAAATTAGAGGCTATTGTATACTATGAAAGATATGTTGTTTGTCAGGCCGGTGAAGCTGAAGAGCTGATCCGTCAGAAATTAAACCTGAAAGACAGCGAAAATACTTATATGCAATTATTGTCTGAAGATGAGTACCTGGAGATCCAGGATGCTTTATCTAAAGAGAATCAATATTTGCCGGATGAAGATGAGAACAAATTCGTAGCGAAAATGGGTGCTGAAGCAGTTCAGGATCTGTTAGGTCGCCTGGACCTGGATGGTTTGTCTTTCTCTTTACGTGCAGCAGCTGCTAACGAAACTTCTCAACAACGTAAACAAGAGGCCTTAAAACGCCTGAGCGTGGTAGAAGCTTTCCGTGATGCCAACACCCGTATCGAGAACAAGCCTCAGTGGATGGTCATGCAATACTTACCGATCATCCCGCCGGAATTACGTCCTTTAGTTCCATTGGATGGTGGCCGTTTCGCTTCTTCCGATCTGAATGACCTGTACCGTCGCGTTATTATCCGTAACAACCGTCTGAAAAGATTATTAGAGATCAAAGCGCCTGAAGTAATCTTACGTAATGAAAAACGTATGTTACAGGAAGCGGTTGACTCCTTATTTGATAACTCCCGTAAATCTAATGCCGTTAAAGCGGAAGGTGGCCGTGCCCTGAAATCTCTTTCTGATGTATTGAAAGGTAAACAAGGTCGTTTCCGTCAGAATTTGTTAGGTAAACGTGTGGATTACTCCGGTCGTTCTGTAATCGTTGTGGGACCTGAAATGCAATTGCATGAATGTGGTATCCCTAAAGATATGGCGGCTGAATTGTTCAAACCGTTCATCATCCGTAAACTGATCGAAAGAGGTATCGTAAAAACCGTAAAATCGGCTAAGAAATTAGTAGAAAGAAAAGAAGCGGTGGTTTGGGATATCCTGGAGAATGTACTGAAAGGTCACCCGGTAATGTTAAACCGTGCCCCTACGCTCCACAGATTGTCTATCCAGGCCTTCCAGCCAAGGATGATCGAAGGTAAAGCGATCCAGTTACACCCATTAGTATGTTCTGCATTCAATGCGGATTTCGATGGTGACCAGATGGCGGTTCACGTACCTTTAAGTAATGCAGCTATTTTAGAAGCACAAATGTTGATGCTGGCTTCTCACAATATCCTTAACCCGCAAAATGGTACACCAATCACCCTTCCTTCTCAGGACATGGTATTGGGTCTGTATTATTTAACGAAAGGTAAGAGAACTAACGATACGGAGACCATTAAAGGTGAAGGTAAAGCATTCTACTCTGCAGAAGAGGTGATCATTGCCCATAACGAAGGCAAGATCGATATGCACGCCTGGATCAAAGTTAAAACCAATGTGCGTACAAAATCCGGTGAACTGGAATACAAACTGATCGAAACTACAGTAGGTCGTGTATTGTTCAACCAGGTAGTGCCTACTCAAAACGGTTTCGTTGATGCCTTATTGACTAAGAAATCTTTGCGTGAGATCATTGGTACCATTTTGAAAAATACCAATATCCCTACTACCGTTAGGTTCCTGGATGATATCAAACGCTTAGGATACCGTACGGCATTCAAAGGCGGTCTGTCCTTCAACATTAATGACCTTACCATTCCGGATATCAAAGAAAAATTAGTTGCAGGTGCACAATTAGAAGTTGATGAGGTTTGGGAAAACTATAATATGGGTCTGATCACGAACAATGAACGTTACAACCAGATCATCGATATCTGGTCTCGTGTAGATACACGTGTAACCGAAACGTTGATCAGTGAGATGGCTGCTGATAAGCAAGGGTTCAACTCTGTATACATGATGTTGGATTCCGGAGCCCGTGGTTCTAAACAACAGGTAAAACAGCTGGCCGGTTTAAGAGGATTGATGGCGAAACCACGTCGTTCAGGCTCTTCAGGTTCAGAGATCATTGAAAACCCGATCTTGTCCAACTTTAAATCTGGCCTGTCTGTATTAGAGTACTTCATCTCTACGCACGGTGCGCGTAAAGGTCTTGCGGATACCGCCCTTAAAACAGCGGATGCGGGTTACCTGACCCGTCGTCTGGTAGACGTGGCACAGGATGTGGTGATCAACACTGCTGACTGTGGTACTTTACGTGGTCTGGCTACTTCTGCATTAAAAGATAATGAAGAGATCGTAGAACCATTGTTCGACCGTATCTTAGGCCGTACTTCTTTGCATAATGTTTATCACCCTATAACTGATGAACTGATCGCGAAAGCAGGTATTGAGATCGACGAAGATATCGCACACGAAATCGAAGAATCCGGTATTGAAACTGTTGAGATCCGTTCTGTATTGACTTGTGAAGCTAAGCGTGGTGTATGTGCCAAATGTTATGGTAAAAACCTGGCAACCGGCTATATGACACAAAAAGGTGATGCTGTAGGTATCATCGCTGCACAGTCCATCGGTGAGCCGGGTACACAGTTGACACTCCGTACCTTCCACGTGGGTGGTACCGCGAACTCCTCAGCGATCGAGTCCAACTTGTTAGCTAAGTTTGAAGGTACCGTTCAGTTTGATGGTCTGCGTACCGTTAAAGCCATCAATGATGAAGGTGAAGACGTACAGATCGTTATCGGACGTACCGGTGAGTTGAGAGTAGTAGATGTAGAGCAAGACAGGTTGTTGAATACACACAATATCCCTTACGGTTCTACCTTGAAAGTGAAAAACGGTCAGAGCATCAAGAAAGGCGATGTGATCTGTTCATGGGATCCGTTCAATGCCGTTATCATTTCTGAGATCGATGGGGTTGTTGACTTCGAAAATGTAATCGAAGGCGTGACTTATCGTGAAGAAGCTGATGAGCAAACAGGTCACAGAGAGAAAGTCGTTATCGAGACTAAAGATAAAACCAAAATTCCTTCTATCCTGATCAATGGTAAAGAAGTGAAAGAATATAACTTACCGGTAGGTTCACACATTGGAGTAAAATCCGGTGATAAAGTGAAGTCCGGACAGGTAATCGTTAAGATTCCACGTGTTATGGGACGTTCTAAGGATATCACAGGGGGTCTTCCTCGTGTAACAGAACTGTTCGAAGCACGTAACCCTTCTAATCCTTCTGTAGTAGCTGAGATTGATGGTGTAGTAAGCTTTGGTAACATCAAGCGTGGTAACCGTGAGATCGTGGTAGAAAGTCGCGAAGGATTGGTGAAAAAATACCTGGTGCCATTGACCCGTCAGATCACGGTACAAGATGGTGACTTTATCAAAGCGGGTAATCCATTATCTGATGGAGCTACCACGCCGAGTGATATCCTGGCCATTAAAGGACCAAATGCCGTACAAGAATACCTGGTGAATGAAATTCAGGAGGTTTACCGTCTACAAGGGGTAAAAATCAATGATAAACACATCGAGGTAATTGTACGCCAGATGATGCGTAAAGTAGCCGTTCAGGATCCTGGTGATACTAAGTTCCTGGAAGATGATACCGTTGATAAAAACGATATCCTGGAAGAAAACGATTGGATCTTTGATAAGAAAGTAATCACCGAAGCCGGAAATTCTGAGAAATTTGCGCCGGGCCAGATCACTACCTTACGTGAGATCAGGGAAGAAAACAGCTTATTGCGCCGTGCAGATAAGAAATTGGTAGAATACCGTGATGCGGTACCTGCAACTTCTTCTCCATTGCTGCAAGGTATTACCAAAGCCTCTTTGGGTGTACCAAGTTGGATCTCTGCTGCATCGTTCCAGGAAACTACGAAAGTATTGTCTACTGCGGCGATCACCGGTAAATCAGATAACCTGATGGGATTGAAAGAAAACGTAATTACAGGTGGCTTCATTCCTGCAGGTACCGGTATGCGTGACTTCAATGACATGGTAGTAGGATCTAAAGAAGAATACGAATTATTATTGAACAACAGAGATGTACTTGAGTTTGACGACGAAGAGTAATCTTTAAGAATAATGGATAAAAACAGGAAGCAGCTCAATTTTGGGCTGCTTTTTGTTTTGCATTAAAAGAGATAAATCGGCTGCATTAACGATAAATTAAATGTTTTTTTTATTTTGGTTAAACTATTGGTATATATTGAAGTCTACCATACCTGGAATACTTGTTTTAACATTTTTTTATTTTAACCATTAAATATCAAATTACCATGATCAAAAATTATTTACTGGCAACAGCCATTGCTTTACTACCGCTATGCTCAATTGCCCAGGACGGCGATGAGGAATATGAATTAAGGGCCAATGAAAAACAAGGCTGGATTATTGACAAGAAAGGCAATAAAATAGAAGGTGTTGTCAAGTTAATGGGCTCTGCAGAATCACCCTGGGTAAACCAGAAAAAGGTGAAATTTATTGCCAATGCCGATATTGATCCGGCTAAAAAACGCCAGAAATTAAAAGTATTGGATGTAGATGATCTAAAAGGCTATGCTGCCTATGACGGGGACTTATTACGTGAATTTGAACTGATCAAATATACCAATAAAAGAGAAGCTTCCAGGGCCGGGGGCGGACTTGGTGGTGATATAAAAGCTATTAAGAACTTGTCTAACACAACTTATATTGCCGAAACCATCGTAAAAGGGCCTATTACCGTATATAAACTTTATGGTATGCCTACTGCAGTAGCTGTCGGTAAAAAACAGGCAGAAGAAATGGAAGCCGATCTGAACCGCATAAGAACCAGCCCGAGTATTCTTGTTTCCAAAAAGGGAGGGAAGATAGAAGAGCTGAACAGCAGCGATATGAAAAAATTTACGGAAGACTGTGAGGTGGTGCGTAAAAAAATGCTGAATAGCGAGTACCCGAGTTATAACCCTGAAAAAGAAGAAAAAAAGCGCAGCAAAATGGGCGCACTGATAAAGAGTGAAACAGAATTGGACGGGCCTAAAATTCAAACTATGGCCGTAGAGATCTTTACAGATTACAATGCAAATTGTGGCTCATAAACAGATTTTTTCCTAAAACAATACAGGCGGTTCCCGATGGAGCCGCCTGTATTGTTTTAAGCATCTGGTAAACACTTTATAGTAAATAACTACAGGAACAACAGAAAAACAATTTAATATACACTGCTTTAATGAACATGAAGGAAAAATGGACTATTTTTATCTCCTTAGACTTCAGGTATGTTCCATAATTTTTTCAATTTTAATAAGAAACAAGAAGAACCCCTAAATGCAGAGGAGGGGAGTAATACTTCCAGGAGCAATCTCGGGCGCTCGATCACTTATAGCTTACTGGCATTGGCGTTGATCATTGCTTTTGCTTATGTCCTGCGGACAGTACTTGTTCCCGTGCTCTTTTCCATTATCCTGGCATCCCTCCTGTTCCCGGTATGCATCCGTTTGGAGCGACTGGGCTTTAGTCGGGCTATGGCCGCTTTAAGCTCCCTGGTATTGATGATCATCCTGTTTGCAGGAATGATTTACCTGCTGGTTTTTCAATCCATCAATATCGGCCAGGATGCATCCGAGATCGTAGGTAAAATCGAGACCGTACTGAAGGATGCAGAAAGCTGGGCAGACGAAAAATTAAATCTTTCCAGGACAGAATTAATAACAAACGGTAAGCAGCAGCTTGAAAAAGTGATGCCCGGTGTAGGGGCTGCTGTAACCGCTTTTTTCGGATCAATAGGTAATTTACTTTCTATGGGCATCCTGGTACCGCTCATCATCTTTTTCCTGCTTTATTACCGGGAGTTCTTTAAAGCCTTTTTTGTAAAGGCGATAGGGAAAGAACATCAGCAAAAAGTAGAAACAACCATTACCAAAATTTACGAGGCAATAAAGAACTATATGGGCGGTTTGCTCACCGTAATGGGC
Organism: Bacteroidetes bacterium 43-16; assembly: GCA_001897525.1. Taxonomy (GTDB): domain Bacteria; phylum Bacteroidota; class Bacteroidia; order Chitinophagales; family Chitinophagaceae; genus Edaphocola. The sequence continues at coordinate 74,978 of MKTB01000017.1, forward strand.
ATTGTAGCCATATTAAACAGTGTAGGACTTATGATCATTGGTGTTGAGCATGCCTGGTTTTTTGGCATCATGGCCTCCTTGCTTATGCTGTTGCCGTATATAGGTATCGCAATAGGTTCTGTTTTGCCGGCCCTGTTTGCGATCGCCACTAAAGATAGCTATTGGTATGCCCTGGCCGTAATCGGTTGGTTCCAGGTGGTGCAAATACTGGAAGGTAACTTTATAACCCCTAATATAGTAGGTGGTAAAGTGAGTTTAAATCCATTAGTATCTATATTGTCTATCTTCCTGTTCAGTATGCTGTTCGGCTTTGCCGGACTGATCCTGGCACTGCCTTTGATGGCCATCCTGAAAGTCATTTTTGATACCGTTCCGCAGTTGCAACCTTATGGATTTTTGTTTGGCGAGCCTGCCGACCGCTTCCTGAAAACTGATCAGCAAAAACTGAAAGCCGCTAAAAAGAAAGTATTGGCAGAAAAACAGCCCGATTAAGGTGAAGAGATAGCTTCCGGCAGAGTGTATAAAACATTTTATGATTTGTTCTGGTTTTCCACTTATTTTTACATGACAATTTTGTGACAATTCAAAAACAGGTCATATATGGAAACCAAACAGTATAAAAATAGGTAACTACATCGCAGTTGTCGGAAGTGTCTAGTGATAGACACTTTTTTCATAGATAAAATTACTAATAAATTAATTAGTTTATTTATTAGTTAATAATTTTCATATAATTATAACTAAGTCGGTCATGTTTTGGCGTAGGTGATGATTAAATTTGTCTTATAAAAGGTACGAAAGATGAAATTTAAGAATCTACAGCAGTTAATGGATTATTTTAAGGGCGAAAAGAAATGCAAGGCATATCTAGAGAAAGTAAGATGGAACGGTGAAATAAAATGTCCTCATTGCGCCCATGATAAAGTTTATAGATTAGAAAAAAGGTTTGAATGCGCTAATAAAAATTGCAAAAAGAAGTTTTCAGTAACGAGCGGAACGATCTTTGAAAATACAAAGTTGTCATTACGTACATGGTATGCAGCATTTTTCCTCTTAACAACATCAAAGAAAGGTATAAGTTCAGTTCAATTATCGGTTCAGTTAGGCATAACCCAGCGTACCGCTTGGTTTTTGATGCATCGTGTACGTGAAGTATTGAGAAAAGGTGAGGATATCAGTTTATTAAATGGGCTAGTAGAAGTTGATGAAACCTATGTTGGTGGTAAGTTGAAAAATAAACACAAGGATAAAAGAAAGGAAGGCGGCCAAGGTAGATCATTAAATGATAAAACGCCAGTAGTTGGGCTGGTTGAAAGGAATGGCCGTGTTATGACCTTTATCACTGAAAATACCAATACAGAAACATTACACCAAATCATTGACAATAACGTAGCGAATGACGCTATTATAGTAACCGATGGTTATAAATCCTATGTTGGATTAGATAAGAAATTTATGCATGTTGTTGTAAAGCATACCGATGGCAATTATATTGTACAGGAAGGCGGTCGGAAATTTCACACACAAAATATTGAGAATTTTTGGTCAATATTTAAACGTGGCTATATTGGCATTTACCATTATATGAGTAAGAAACATATGCATCGTTATACAGTTGAATTTGGTTTCCGATATAATACAAGAGAGGAAACTGTTCAAGAAAGATTTGAAAGGTCTTTAAGTAACATTAAGACAAGAATGAGATATAAAGACCTTATTCAAAAAACTGCTTAGTTTTTTATTTATTTTTAGTATTTTCATTTATACTAAAAAATATTATTAATTATTTTGCTGTAAATATAAGATATGATATATCAAGCTAAAGAAATTCTGACAAGTGACAATCCAAATAGAATGCATCCAAAACCAATAAATAGTTTTGGAGCTATTCACATAAATAATTCTATCAAAAAAGATGAAAAAATAGTGATAAAAAAATTTACATAATTGTTGATATATTAAATCATTCGTCCTCTATTGATCAAAAAGAAGAAAATCCAACATTATACGTTAAAGAAATAGCGTCAGACATTAATGATTTTGAAAATTCTCTTTATATTAGTTCATTAAATAAAAGTTAATTTATTCTATACCAGTTAAACTATGAAAATTTCTCGATAACTCGTTTAAATATTTATCTCGCTGTTCTTTATCAGTATAATTATTACTAACTAATAAATAATATTCATCATATTGCGCCTTATTCATTAATCTGTTATTTGTATGCGTTATGTAAAACCATTCTAGTTTTTTATCCAATAATTGTTTCTTGACCGATTTACAAAATTTTAGAAACTCTTTATCAGTAAAAGGTTTGGGAGAACCGAAATTAACATGGGGGCGAAACCATTTCTTTGGTACAAAGGGATAATCTAAAAATTTCAAAAATGAAAATCTGCGTAACATATAATAAGTTGTTTTTATTATTATATCATAAATAAATTATTTGTTTTTAGAAAATATCATAACCCATAAGGAATAAGAGCGAACCAATTTGGTTCGCTCTTATTTTATTTGAAGTAGTTAAATGGTTTGGTAATAAATCTGCTTAACTGCCGCCAAACACATTTTAAGCCATCCGATGGCCACTTCCTACTTTATTTGTTGTTTGATAATTTCTTCTTTCGTCTGTTGTTGTTCAACGGACTTTTCAACGCTTTTAACCCAATATCCGAGACCAAAAATAATAGGTACTATTATAGTAATGCAAGCTATTAACCATCCTTCACTCATTCGGCTTAGAAAATTTCCATTTTTTTGAATTCCTTTCACTTCTATAATTTCAATTAAATTTTGAAGGAAGCGGGTTGTACTTTTTTCATAATTTGGGTGATCTAAGCTATTAATCATTTGACTTAATGTTCGGTATTCAACAGATTTAGAACCAAATATACTTTCTGTTATTGATAGTGTTTTAAAGAAATGATTTCCTTTATGATCACAAGTTGAAAAGGTTGAAATTTGCTGTTTTAATAATCTTTTTGCTTTACGTTTGGTCATTTTACTAACATTTCGATTCCTATAAATATATAGAAAATGAATCAATAAAAATCAGTGTGAACTTTTTTTCGTTTTTTACTATATAGTAGTATGTTTAAAGGGAAATTTTATAAACTATATGAGTATTGTGAACAATTTGTTTTGTTAAAACCATTGAGTAGACTATTCTTTTATTTGAATCTTATTCAAAGCAGAAGTATTAAAAAAAGAATGTTCTCCAAGAAAAGAAATAGACAATTTTTAAACTTAGGTAAAAAAACATAGTTTATTCATCAGGTTTATCGATCAAAGCATTTTCTAACATAAGGTAATCATTATTACCCTTTACTTTTTCTATATTTTTAATTAAATCAGCATCTTCTTCCTCAATACCATTATTTTCAATTAAAAAATTTATTCCTAAATTATATGGATGAATAACGGATAATTGATATTTAATACCTTCTTTCATAGATTCCAATAGATCAAATATAGATTGTATTATGGTAGTATTCTTTTCCCCCGAATTAGTTACTGTAATTGTAAAAATAAATGTAGATGCTATTTGATTATCTATTAAATCCATACCGATATGAGATAATTTAGCTATAATCCAAAGTCTAATTTTTTCACTACAATAGATTTTAGAGGATTTAACATCATAAGATAAATGGAAAGCTAACTTACTTTGAATGGTGTTTAAATAGGTCACGTCTAAAAAATTTGTCATAATATGGTTATTCATTTTAAAAATTTTAAAGATAAAAATGCATAAGATTTTCAAAGATTAATGTGAATTAAAATTCGTTGCTCATCTTATAATTGGATAATTTATGATTGTTAGAATCTCTTCGAATGTAATCCTTATATTTGTTTTCATTGGGTCAATGTCAGCTCTTTTTGCACTAAATCTTTTACTATGGACACTTGAATCTGCAAGGAGTTTTATATTAGGTAGATTCTCCTTAACTATCTTAGAAAACTTCCATGAGCTTTCTGAAACCGATGCTTTAATTAACTCTGCTAACTGAAAGTAATCGCCTTTTGGTGTCTTAATTTTGTCTTCGATTCGCTTACTTTCAAATAATTCTATTAAAAGTATTTCTGTGATCTTACGAAGCATAAAAAGACAAGAATTGTATAAACCATAATCATAACAATTAGATGCTTCTTTCGAAAACGCAATTAAATAAGTTGGTGCTTTTGCGAAAATCGATTGTGGATACAATGAATCTGTTGGTGGAGCTTCTACAGGTACATTCAATTCTTTTTCAATTTCATGTCTTGTCTTAGCTAATAAGATATACCCATTTTTAGAACTAAGAAATTCTTGCAAATTACTTTTTTCTGATCGCTTCTTTAAATATGCGGCAATATTTGAGTAGGGATTAATGTGTAATTCATCAAAACACTCCCTTACATTTTTTGCAGTAATATTCGATAGTGATTTTTCAATTTGTAAATAGTAAACAAAATACTTTATTTGTTGTGCAGCGTTTAAGTTTGAAAACTCTTTTATTTTAGACACAAATCCTTTTATTTCTTCCATTTCTTAATTACTTAAACATTGCTTCTAAATCTACTTTTCCTTTCCTTGTTAACTTCCATACGCCGCTGGTTAAACCGTCAAACCATAATGTATCATTTTTTACATTATTCACAATTTGAATTAAGCTATTTTTTCTATCTAGTTTTAAGACACGATAAGCATAATCTATATTGCCAGCAGTGAAAGTTTCAGTTTTATTGTAAACACATATATAGTAAGAGAGCAAACCAAAGATATCTCTGTTAGAATTTGGTTGATGTTTATTATAAAAGTCTTCTAATGATGGTTTATTCTTGTCATGAAAGATATCAAACTCTTCCGAAGCAATATCTTTGGCAGCTTTCGAAGTAGTCGTTTTTTCTTTATTAGAACTTGATTTAGCCGCAGATTTAATATTCGGTTTACTTCCTTTACTAAATAAATTTACTCTCGTTCCTAAAATAAAATCTGAAACTATATCTAATTTGGAATATTCGAACTTAAAATTTGTTTCATTTACTACAGCAAAAAAGTTTGAATGGCATATATTAAAGTTCTTGTGGAAGTTTTTACGTCTGCTTTCATTCTTACGTTTTTCGTAATAAGCATCTCTAACTTTCTCAATAGTAAATGTGTCATTACCAAAATTGCTTTCATAAAACGCAAATATCAATACCCATTCAGGTTCAGTACATTTATCCCTTTTTCTTAGTAAATCGTTTATATGAGGGTATTCAGGCTTCTCACTTGATTTCAAATCTGAATGAGAAACTTCTACTTTTGGAGCAACTTCTTCTTCAACTGATACACTGTCAGAGTTATTAGGTTCAAGTGTTATAAAATTGGCATTTTCAATATTATTTCCATTAGTAGGTGCTATCATTCTTCCTGTGGAACTACTAGTGATGCTTTCAACGATAGCTTTTATTCCTTCTTTCCCAACTTCATCACTTAAATTAACTGCATATTCTACATCATTTCCTGTACGCTTAAAATGTATACTATTAATATTTACACTTCCTGGATGATTTTTATCAATAACAGCAGTTCCGCACTCACCACAGAATTTGCTATCAGAAGCAAGTAAACTTTGACATTCTTTACATTTAAGCCTTTGACCACAATCCTTACAAAATTTGGCATTTAAGTCAACTGGATGATGACAATTAAAACAGTTAATGGTTTCCATATAGATTATAAACTTTACCTGACAATATTACACAATTAAATTTTTAAACATCAGTAATAATTATGCTATAATTTTTACGTGATATTCACAACTAATACACATTTATTTTTTCAGAATTATTTTCCAATTTATTACACATTAATAATAGTTCATTTTTTTTAATTAAGAATAATGAATAGTAGTAGTATTGATAATACTATATCGTTATGTTGCACCTTTTTCCACAATCTACAGTAACTAATTGTACGGTACAAACAGTTGTATTTTGTTAATATAATGAAATTTATTGTGGAAAACTAATATCATTTGTTTTGTTAAAACACACATATGTGCATATCTTCTTATGGTATAAAGACATAATGTATGGTAACTTTATAAAAAATATCATTCTATGTTTGAAAATTTATTAAAACAACTACAAGAATTACAGAATCAGAAAATTAATGTTCCTATTGATCTTGATGACGAGGGTTACCTAGATAGAGAATGCCCAAAAGAAACATGCTTATATCAATTCAAAGTGCTAGGTGAGGATTGGTCGAAGTTATCTGATGATGCAAGTGTATACTGTCCATCATGCCGACATGAAGCAGGAGTAAACAGTTGGTTTACCAAAGAGCAGTTAGAACACGGAAGAAATGAAACCATTAATTACGCTAAGAGCAAGTTGGGATTACCAATTGCTAAAGATGTTAAACAGTTCAATGCTAAACAATCTAATAATTCATTTCTAAAAGTAACTGCCGAATACAAAGGATCAACAAAAGAACATGATATTGTTCCAGTCCCTTCTAGAACTAATGTAGACAGAAAGATAGAATGCGTAGAATGTAGAACACATTATTCTATTACTGGTGATGCTAAATTTTGTCCTTGTTGTGGACATAAATCAGAAAACTAAGTTTCTGTAAATGCATAAAATTCAAATATTATCATTCATTAGTGAAACAGAAAAGAGCGAACCAATTTGGTTCGCTCTTTCTCTTATTTAAAGTAGTTAAATGGTTTGGAAATAAATCGACTTAACTGTCGCCAAACACACTTTAAGCCATCTGATGGACACTTCCTACTTAATGAACTTGATAGTGATGTTGCACCACATTTTTGACATTGATACTTTGGCTCTTATGTTTTAAAGGTGAAAAAATTAGAATTTGTAAATAGCCCTATACTCATATCGGTCTGAACCAACCTTAAATTGAACCTTAGTATAGTGATAATAGTGGCTGTTAACCTTTTTAAGCACCTTTATTGACATTGATATATCCGACAAAGCATTACTGCCAAATAGAGATGATTCTGAAACAATTTCATTGCCAGTCAAAATCTTTGATGCATCTATATTAAACACTTTAGTATTGCTATTCAATAGATCACCATATATGAATCTTTCATAGCTTATAGTAGGAAATGAGATTATAACATCTGCTACGTTTGTCCCTGTCAAAACCTCATTATTTACATCTAATATAACCACATGGTGAACGCCATAACTTATACCATAGTAATAGAAGTTATTAAGCATTTCATCTGGCTTTATAACCTGTTTCACGCCATTTTTATACAACTCATGATATGGCATATCAACATAGTAATTTAGTTGTTGAGATGAACTGTTTACATAACCACCAAACATTAATTTACTTAATGCATAATCATTATCAACTAGATCATTATCACTTATATTATTGTCAATAATCCAGTTCATTGTAGTATCATAGGTTCCATTACTACCATTACCAAATATTGATGAATTTGTCGGTACCGTTGTAGTATCATTCCCGCCATTTCCAGTTGTATCATTTGGATTGGGCAAACAGTTACAGGTAACCGAATCCATGCCGAATTCACAGACTTTTGGTGGACATCCTGTACTTGGTGTAGGTTTACTTTCCTTGCCACATGAAAACCCAAAAACAAGGCTTAAAATAGCAGGAATAAATAGATTAAATTTCTTCATGACATCATTAAATTAGTTGGCACAAAGGTTATAGAATTCACTGGCTTACCTCTTACGATAAATCGAAAGTTTCATTGATTTTTAAGGGAATTTTATTTATCTACAAGATATTTTATTACTTTGTAGTTTAATTACTTAATTTACTATGAACACGACTAAGAAGTTGGGAAATAAGTTAAAGATATTACGTGAAGTACATAATTACACACAGGAGTATGTAGCTAATGTACTTGATGTGGCACCCAGCACTTACTTCCTGATGGAAAAAGGACAGGCACAACTTACTATAGATAGAATTGAAAAATTAGCTTCTTTATATAATATGGATTTGGTAGATTTATTGAAATTAAACGATCAAACGATTATTCAACAACATTTCACACATTCATCGGGTGTAAGTGAATCTGTTACCATAAATAACAATGGACTGGCAGAGGACGAAAGAAACCTTTATAAAGACATCATTAAGCGATTAGAAGAGCAAAATGATACTCTAATCAATCTAATCAAACAACTTTCCGATAAACTTAAATAATCATTTATTAAAGATAAAAAAACAATACTTGATTTTGTTTTTTATAATTTTTCATCATGACTTTTGAACAACAACTAGATTCTTTATTGGACTATATAGCAAAAAATGAAGGAATATCTTATTACGATTTATTAGCAAAAAATAATCAAAATAGTAATTTTGAAAAATGTTATGATAAATTAAAAAAGGATGGTTATATTCAAATTGAAAATGAAAATAAGTTTTTTGCCATGGGCGTAATAATTACTGCATCAGGAAAACTATTTTACGAAAAGGGCGGTTATCTTTCTATCAGTGAATATAATCGTAAAATTCTAAGTAATGCAACCTCTGCAAAAATATTAGGTTGGATTACAGTAGGTCTTACTGCAATTGGTGTAGCACTTACTATTGCATTTAATATAACTGAAAAATAATTCCACCAAGTACAAATATATTTATCACAACTGCAATTAGTGAAATTATCATATAACGTTTAGATTTTCTTAGTATTTTATCATAAGACATAATAGTTCAATAGTTCTTTTTATATCATACTTCATTATTCATTAAAGTTTTTAAATTTCAAAGATTTTATTAAAATTAAACGATCAGACAATTATTCAACAACATTTCACACATTCATCGGGTGTAAGTGAATCTGTTACCATAAATAACAATGGACTGGCAGAAGATGAAAGAAACCTTTATAAAGACATTATAAAGCGATTAGAAGAACAAAATGATACTCTTATTGCACTGATAAAACAACTTTCTGATAAACTCAAATAAAATAAGGATTGCATTTGCAATCCTTATTTTTTACCGACAACTAAGATATAGTTACCTAAAAATAACTCAGACATTATTGTTACCTGGACCCCGTCCAAATGCATACATGCCGGTATTTGTGTAAAAACATTACCCAATGTTTATCATCCTAAAGAACAGCCCTGGTTAAGGCCGGAACAGGCCACAAAGGACGAATTAATTGCGCAGATCAATAATTGTCCCTCTGGAGCTTTAGGCTATATTATGCCCGAAGAGGATGCAGGGGAGCGCCCGGTTTAAAAGCTTAATTTGTTTGCGAAAATTTATCTGAAAATAATTTACTTACTATTATTTATAGCCTAACTTAGAGTAATTAAATCTTATTTTTTATGCACAAAACAATAATAGCTGTTTATGAACACCAGGCCGATGCCATTCAAACAGTAGAGGCATTGAAGTCTAATGGGTACAGTAAGAAACATATTACGATTTTAGGAAAAATAGATGCAGACGACCAGCTTGGTTCAAAGACCATGAGCACGGCCACAAAAGGTGTCGGTGCGACCTTGGCTATCAGTGCGGCTACAGGTGCATTAGCCGGTGTAGGTTTAATTGCTATTCCCGGTTTAGGCTTCCTGTATGGTGCCGGAGCCTTGGTTGGCGCTATTGTAGGCTTCGATTTTGGTGCTTTAGCGAGTGGGGTAGTAGCTAATCTCTTACTGGATGGAGAGAAAAGCAGGATCACCGATGCTTACGATGAAGAACTAAGGGCCGGTAATACCCTGGTAGTACTGCGGTTGAGCCCTGACACTGCAGAGACTGCTATGGAAGTGGTGAAAGCAGGTGCCAATTATAAAGACCTTCAAATGCACTAACAGAACAATATTTCAATAAATAAAGAAATCAGGTAATGCTTCATTACCTGATTTCTTTATTTATCCTTGTCCTCCGCCCCGTTTTAATTAAGGGCAAAAAATATACAGCCAGGGCTGTTCGTATAAGTAACTATTGTTTGCTGATCTTCAGCAAAAACTGTTGCTGGTCTTTCGAGATAGCCTGTACCAGGAACAGGCCGCGGGGTAAATCACTTATATCTATACGATATTCATTGTTATTCCTCTTAAGTTCCGGTTGTAACAGCATACGACCGTTCATATCAAAGATCCTGATAGCGGCAAGTGATTGTTCACTGTGCAGGATCACCTCTCTTTGTGCCGGGTTAGGGTAAATATACGGCTTAACAGTTCCGTTATCTGTTGTCTTTATATCCGTTCCGGAACCTATCCTGATCGTGTCTGAAAATATAGCGGTATGATTACACTCATTTTTACGCGCCCTTAAAGTTACTGTATAGAGACCGGCAGCAGTATAGGTATATTGAGGTGTAGCCAATGTGCTGGATTCTCCGTCACCAAAATCCCAGCTGTACTGGTTGGCATTGAGCGATTGGTTGGCAAAGGCAACACTACTTCCTGTTAAGGTCTTAGTGAACCGGGCTTCCGGCAAGTCGTCAAATCTTCTCCAGAAGGCAATACTGTCAAAAACAACCGATTTACTCACCGATTTTATAATACCGGCCTCGGAGGCGTTTAAAGTGAAATTATAAGTGGCCGCAGTGGGATCTTTATCGAAGATCATAGCATAAAAGGTACAGGCAGCCGCAAAAGAACCTTTATTGCTCGGATGGCTTTCGTCGCCGATGTACAGATCTATGCTTGCATGATCTTGCCTGAGCTTACGCCAAACCTTTGCTACAGGAGCAATAGAAGCATCATTATTGTCGGCCATAATAGTATAGCGCAGCTGCAGCATACTGTCCATACCTTCATAAGTACAGAGTACGGGCATATTGGCACAGTTACCGGCATCACCGTTTTTTCTGCCCCAGGTCATGTAAAACATAGTTTGGGCACAAGGGTTATGGGCTTTTACAAGGCTGTCCAGCTTGCGTGCATAAGGGTAAACCTGGTTGGCTACCTGGGCATCCGGAAAAGAGGGAAGCTGACTTTGCTCCTGCAGGATAACATAGTCCCAGTTGCCGGCCTGGATCAGGTTCAGGCTCGTAGCATTGGTAGTATGTCCCTGGAAGGTCTGGCCTCCGGGAGTATTTTTGCTATACTCTAAAGTGTCTCCGGCAGATAAGGCCAGTTGCTTGACCAGTTCGGGAAGATTGTTATAGTCTGTGTAGCTGTTCCCCAGGAACAGCGCTCTTACTTTCCGGGCATTTGCCTGGGAAGTAAAGAAGCATAAAAAGATGCTCAGCAAAAATAATCGATAATTCACTATTTCGTTTTGTTTAGAAGACCATCTTTACAAGCCAAAGGTTGGCATATTTATCGTATTTAGATACCTACTATAAGTTGTTATCTTTACTGCTTGTTTCCGGTAACTCTTTATACGTTTGTTCCAATAAAAAAGATAAGGCGTTTTGGATCTCGGCGCGGTCCTCTTTCTTTTTGAGATCAATCCCGCAAAACATACTTCCGTTTGCGGCAGGATACAGGTTGAGGTGGTAAAGACCTGCAACGAGAATGGCCGATATAGCTCTGAATTGCCTGGACTGGTTGCCAAAATAAGGGTCCGTTATCTGTTCAAAAAGTAAGGCACCATTAGCTTCCTGGTCATCAGCAAGCTGCTTTAAAGACTTACGCTGCTCTGAAAGTCCCCATAGGATCAGCTTTTGAAATGCTTTATTCTTGTGGACATATTCAAACTGGGCATGCAGCATCCGCTTGGTAAAGGCCAATCCCCCGTCTGCAATATCCGTTTCTTCATCATACGTTACATTGCTCCAGAAATCCTGGGCATGGATATATTCATCAATCAACTGGTCTACACCACCAAAATATTTATAGATCAGTTTTTTGTCTAAACCTGCAGTAGTGGCAATATCATTGACCTTAAGTGCAGGATAGCCTTTGCTTTTTAATAACTTGCCCACCGCATCCAATAATCGCTGTTTGCTTCTTTCTTTATTCCTGGCAGGCAATGCCGCTGGTTTCTTTTCCATGTTAAAATAATTTATGGCTTGATGCATCATTAAAGGTGCAATACAAAATTACTTAATTTTTTTTAGTCACCATTTGGTGACTTTTTGTATCTTTGCTACCGGAATTTTTGAATGAAATTTACGATACAGTGTTTATTAGCTTTAACGCTTATGATCTGCCTGTCAGCTACAGGTAAACTACAGCGGATAATTAGTATAACAGGTTAGTATTGCATTTTTTTTATGATGAAGTATAAATAAGACCTACATCTTTTTGCCTCATTAAAATAAAAAAATAGATATGAAAAATCTTTGCCTGACTGCCCTGTTTTTATCGATTGCTTTATGTACATGGGGCCAGGAACGTGCATTGGACAGTATATTTACTATGCTGCACCGGCAATACCAGTTCAGCGGTACTGTTCTGATTGAGGAAAAAGGTAAAGTGCTGTATGAAAAAGGATATGGTCTGGCCAATGAAACCACAAAAGAGCGCAATAAAGCAAACACTATATTTGAGTTAGCTTCCTGTAGCAAACAGTTTACGGCTGCAGCTGTCGTTTTACTGCAACGCCAGGGTAAGCTGAATTATGAAGATAAATTAGCACAATACATTCCCGAACTGGCTTTCTGGAATGACGTAAGAATTGCAGACCTCCTGCACCACACAAGCGGTATTCCGGAGTTTCTCAACGATATGAAGGCACCGGAAGGTAAACGTAAAATTTGGACCAATGCCGATCTCGTGCAATTTTATGCAGCACGAAAAGACACTTTACAGTTTGAAACAAGGAGCCGGTACAGATATTGTAATACCAACTATGTCTTGCTGGCTACCATCATTGAGCGTCTTTCGGGTATGACCTATGCCGGATTTATTGATGCAAATATCTTTAAGCCTTTAAAGATGACCCATACTTTTGTTTATAACAGGAGATTAGAGCCACGTAAAATAAAACATCATGCCACAGGCTATATATGGACCGTGAACAGTATGGATAAAACTACCATTGATAGCAAAGACGGAGCGAGTAATCCTGTATATTACCTGGACGGTATTGTGGGTAGTGCTAAAGTTAATTCTACGGTAGGTGATCTGAATAAATGGATCACTGCATTGAAAAATAATACCTTCTTTACACAAGAAGAGTTTAATGCCATGACTGAAATTACACAAACGAACGCAGGTAAGCAAGTGCTTTACGGGTTTGGGCTGGATGTCAGGAAAGGTGAAGGTAAGTTTAGCTTTGGGCATACCGGTAGCTGGGATGGTTATACTACATTCACTTACCACAACCAGGTAAAGGACAGGACGATCATTATATTGCAGAATTTTTCCCAGGGAGTGGTACCCTTTAATAATATCATGCAGGTGCTGGATAGTACTGAAATTACGCCTGAATATCCAAGGAAAATAAAATTAAGTACCGAAGAAATGCAACAGTGGGCAGGCAATTATAAAGACCATGGAGATTCTGCCGCAAAACACCTCATTACTTATAAAGAAGGGTATTTGTTTTATAATACCAATCAGGCTGTTTGGGATATGAGGTTTTTCCCTTTGGCTGTAAATGAATTTAAAGGTATTCGCCAGGGTGGGGCAGATGCGATCATGCGTTTCTCAAAAGATGAAGCCGGTAAAGTGCAATTGGAATTATTGCAGAATGGAAAGGTTATCGGAACAGGGACAAAGGAGTAAAATAAACTATTCGATTTATTGCACAGGATTCCATGATAGAAAAGTATGAGACTACCGGGCATATCTCATCAAATAATCTTAAGCCTGGAAGCCGGTTCCACAGCATTGCAGTATTATGAGCATCTTTTTTTATAGATCTTTCTTCGGTGTATGGCCACAGTATCCTTGCTCAGGTAAAGCGTTGTAGCGATTTATTTATTGCTTAAACCTTTACAGATCAGTTGCACGATGTCCAGCGCTCTGGGGATAGTATCGGCCTTTAAAATAGCTTCGTGTATAAATATATTATGCTTATGTACACTCCTGGTTACTTCCCAAAGAATATGCTTATTGCTTGACTTAGGCAGATATCCTTTGATTCCTGTTTTTTCAATAAGATTATAGGTCATATCTACTGCGGTATTCACAGAGAGAATCATGATTTTGACCTCAGCATGCTGCTGCTCGAGGAGTAAGGCCATTTCATATCCATCAATTTGAGGTATCATCAGGTCCATAATGAGAACATTACTCTATAGTATGCTGTTCTATTTTGGCTTATCCCAATTATGCTTATTGTCTATAGATAAGCAGTTTAAGGGCAGGACTGTAGCGTAAAGAGACAATCTGCCGGGAGGAGATCTGGATGAATTTGGCTGCAAACTCTCAACAGGCTATTTCCGGAGTTCCATCAAAAAAAGATGTGTAGCTCCTGGTGATCGGGAAGATCTGCTGATCCTCAGCAACGGGACAGAAAATATGCCCGTTATCATCAACAAGCAGCGTACTCTTGCCGAAGTGATCCACCTTCAATTTGATAACTGCCCGTATAACATACAGCTCAAGGAGGGCGGAAAAGCAAAAGGTAAAGTACTTGAGCCTTGGAAAGGGCAGGGTATTGTACTTGAACGTACGGGTACAGAATACAAGCTTTATAAAGATGGCAGGTTGCTGTTCAATTAAAAGAGTGCTCCCTTTTATACTTCAAAGAGCGACTGATAGGATATCAGTCGCTCTTTGAAGTATGGTATAGGCAAGCTTTCTTTTCTTAATAAAAAGCTTCACCTCTGTTGTTATAGTGAATTTGATTACTTTTCTTACCTCTTGATCTTCCATTTACTCGGACCATCACTATTTACTGTTTGGGCCATAGCTTGTTTCCCTTCTTCCCAGACGATACCTGCAAGAGCAGCCGCTACCGCTTCTTCATCTTTATTCTCCGTATTTAAATATTCTGGTTTGTAATATTTATTGATGAAGTTAGTATCATATTGCCCGGCAACAAAAGCCGGCTGGCGCACTGCCCATTTGCCGAATTGAAGCGTTGTCTTAATACCCTTGATCTTGTATTCATCCACCGCACGGCACAAACGATCAATAGCCTCGTTCCTGTCTTTACCCCAAACCACTAATTTAGCGATCATAGGATCATAGAAGATAGGGATCTCCATGCCTTGTTCATAACCATCATCTACACGTACACCATTACCTTGCGGACGGATGTAAATATCTAAAGTCCCGGTATCCGGCACGAAATTTTCCAAAGGATCTTCGGCACATACACGCAGTTCAATAGAGTGGCCATTAATATTCAGGTCTTCCTGGCTGAAAGATAATTTTTCGCCACGGGCTACCCTGATCTGTTCTTTTACCAAATCAATACCTGTGATATATTCCGTTACACAGTGCTCTACCTGCAGGCGGGTATTCATTTCCAGGAAATAGAAATTTAAATCATCGTCTACCAGGAACTCAACCGTTCCTGCACCATAATAATTACAAGAGCGGGCCACGTTTACCGCGCTTTCGCCCATTGCTTTCCGCACATCCTGGGTTAAACAGGAAGAAGGCGCTTCTTCCACCAATTTCTGGTGACGGCGCTGAATCGAACATTCACGTTCAAAAAGGTAAACGTAATTGCCATGCTGATCGCCTAAGATCTGTATCTCTACGTGTTTTGGAGAGCCTACATATTTTTCAATGAATACATCATCATTACTGAAAGCGTTTAAGGCTTCGCTTTTTGCCATACGCATCTGCTCTTCCAGTTCATCGGCATGATTCACCACGCGCATCCCTTTACCACCACCACCGGCACTCGCTTTGATGAGGATCGGGTAGCCTACACGTTCTGCTATTTCTTTAGCTTCGGCAGCATCCACTAAGGGTTTGTCTGTACCCGGAACCATAGGGACATCAAATTTTAAAGCCGCTTGTTTGGCCGCAATTTTGCTGCCCATGGTATTAATAGAGAAAGCACTCGGCCCGATAAATGTAATACCGGCCTCCGCTACTGATTTTGAAAAATCTGCATTCTCACTCAGGAAGCCATATCCAGGGTGGATACCGTCTACACCTAATTTTTTCGCTACTTCTATAATTTTATCGGCACGCAAATAAGATTGTGCAGATGGGGCAGGCCCTATACAAACCGCCTCATCAGCATACTGAACAAAAGGCATGGTACGGTCCGCCTCAGAATACACCGCTACGGTTTTAATGCCCATTTCTTTGGCAGAGCGCATTACACGCAAGGCTATTTCACCACGATTGGCAACTAATATTTTTTGCATTATTAATTGAATATTAAAAATTGAGCCCAAAAATAAGGAAAAAATGAGCAGAAGCACTGATTTGGCCTGTAGAATCGCTTTTACAACTATTAACAACGATTGTAAGTGTAGTCTTAAGCAGCAAACTTAAATAAATGCCTCGTTTGGATGGATAGCCTAATGGCTTCTATATGATGATTTAACAGTGATCAGTATGTATTATTTATTTTTATATTCCGCCAAAAGTGCCTTCAGTACACCACTTTTGGCGGAATATAGTTATGACTCGAAAAGAGCATCAAGGGTAATGGCGTTTTGTATTAACTCTTTACTGTATTCATTTTACTTGATTCCGAAAGTAGTGATCAGCACTAAAAAAACATTTTTTCGTTTAGCAATATTAGCCTGTACCGCACTCCTTTTTATTTTCAATTTTTGATAATAATCTTTGGTAATGGTATAATCTGTGTTAGAAAATTTCATTTCACAAAGGTTCATCACATTGTCGTCTCTGTCAATCAGCAGATCAATCTGAGCTTCATAGTTAAACCAACTGCTTTGTTGGGTATAAATCCCTCCTATGCCCAAAGCCTGTTTAATCTGCGGTGCATGTTTTAAACAAATCGTTTCAAAGCTAAAGCCGGACCAGGAGGCAAAGCTTGAGCTTTTATGTAATCTTTGCCAGGTGCCTGTACCGTTATTACGATTTTTCTTAATGAATTTGAGGTAAAATAAGGAGTATTCATCTGAAAGCCGGAACAGGCTTTGATTCCGTTTATTGCCATAATATTGATACTCGCTTACAAATCCGGACTCGATCAGTTCTTCCAGTTGTCTTGTAAATTCACCGCCACTCCTGGCTCCAGAATGTTTCAGCAGTTCTTGCCTGGTTATGCCTTTGTGGATCTTTGATAATGCTTTAATAATAGATACGTGCTTTTGCGCATCATCAAACAGGGAAGCATAAAGTTGTCCAAATTCTGTACGCAGTAAGCCATCTTTCGAAAAACAAAGTTTGTCGATGTGTTGCGCCACACTTTTGCCTTTTTGAAGCTGATCTAAATAGTGCGGCACACCTCCTGTGCACATATATAGTTGTGTGATGTCGTAATGGATATGGTTAATGCCCTTTATTTGCAGAAACGAAGCTGTTTCAGATAAAGTAAAAGGCATGAGCCGGATCTGCCGGGTGATCCTGTTGTGGAGGCCGCCTTTATTTTTTACTATTTTCAGGATCAGTATAAGAGGCTGCAGAGCCACAGATCACAACGATCAGGTCTTTGCGCCGTGTGCAGTAGTTATTCCAAAAATGCTCAAATGCAGCCAGAAACATAGATTTCGCGGTTGCCATCCAGGCAAATTCATCGAGGAAGATCACCTTCTTTTGCTTTTTAAGACTTGGCTTGTTCAGATAGTTTTCTAATCTTGAAAAAGCCGACATCCAGTCGCTTGCTGCTTCGGTATGTTTGGAACGGCTTTTGTTTTGTAATGTAGTAGAAAACAAGCGGAGTTGTTCCTTTGTATTGGCCCTGTACAGTCCTGTGGTTTCAAATACAAGATGCTGGCTATAAAAAGAACGGATCAGGAAGGTCTTCCCGATCCTGCGCCTGCCATATATCGCGATCAACTCAGATTTGTTGCTGGTTAAGGCTTCTGTGAGTAGCTCTGTCTCTTCCTTTCTCCCGATATTATTTTGTATAATGATTAATTATATATCGCCAAAAGTATATAAAATAGGTGACTTTTGGCGGCATATAATTTTTTTTAATAAATTGCCAATTTGAATTATGTTTACACGTTCTCTGTTCCTCCTGTAGAACTATCCATAATTTTCGGATTCATTTTAGACTTAAAACGGGCTAAAGTTTTGGAAAAACAAATAGCAAGCTGTACCTTTGCAGCCAAATTTAACATATTCAAGTTTTATATAAATAATATATGTCAGGGCAATTAAAGGAAGTAAGATTACGTATTCAGTCAGTAACCTCTACTCAGCAGATTACTAAGGCCATGAAAATGGTGAGTGCTGCAAAGCTTCGCCGTGCGCAGGATGCTATTTTACAAATGCGTCCTTACACACAGAAAATGCAGGAAATGCTGAGCAATATCGTAAGCAGTCTTAGTGATGATATGGCTTTATCCTTAGCAGATGAGCGCCCGATAGAAAAAGTATTGATTATCCCGATTACTTCAGACAGGGGGACCTGTGGTGCTTATAATACCAATGTGATCAAAGCAGCCAAACAACTGATTGCGGATAAATATGCGGATAAAACGGTAACTATGTTGCCAATCGGTAAAAAAGGCTATGAATATTTCCTGAAACATGGTTATAACCTGGTACCGGATTTCTGGACTATGTTTGCAGACCTTAGCTTTGATAATGTGAAGCGTGCTGCTATTTATGCACAGGAAGCATTTCTGAATGGCGAGTATGATAAAGTTGAACTGGTATACAGCCAGTTTAAAAATGCCGCTACGCAGGTTTTTGTTACAGAACAATATTTACCTATACCGAAAGTAGAAAAACCGGAAGCGCAAAAAGAGACTGACTTCTTATTTGAACCTTCTAAGGATACTTTGATCGCAGAATTGATGCCAAGGATCTTAAATACACAGGTATATAAGGCTATATTGGATGCCCATGCTTCTGAGCACGGTGCCCGTATGACTGCAATGGATAAAGCGACAGAAAATGCGAATGAAATCCTGAAGAATTTGAAGATATCTTACAACAGAGCTCGTCAGGCGGCTATTACTACCGAGTTGACAGAGATCGTAAGTGGAGCGGCAGCATTGCAAGGTTAATAATTTTAATTGATGATATAGTAGAAAGCGGGTTGTTTGCAAAAACAGCTCGTTTTTCATTTTGAGTTTAAAATGAATACAGAAGTTAATAAAGCATTAGCGATAATAGAGCAGGGGGGCATTATCCTTTACCCTACAGATACCGTATGGGGCCTGGGCTGCGATGCAACGAATGAAGCCGCTGTACAAAAGATATTTGCCATTAAGGAGCGCGCGGAAAGTAAAAGCCTGGTCATGCTCTTACCCGATGTGAAATCGGTCTTTAATTTCGTTGCCGATCCATATCCCGACCTGATGGGTTTGCTGGACAGCTTCGACCGGCCTACAACGGTCATTTACCCGCAGGCAATAGGCATTGCTGCCAATGCTCTGCCCACAGATGGTTCTGTGGCCATCCGGGTGACGGCAGATCCTTTCTGTAAAATGTTATTGAAACGATTGAAGAAACCTTTGGTTTCTACCTCTGCCAACATCAGTGGGATGCCTGCTCCGCAAACATTTGCCACGATTGATGAACGCATAAAATCCAGGGTTGACTATATTGTTGATCACCGGCAGGAAGAAACGGAAGCAACAGCTCCATCCAGGATTATTAAAATAGGGGACGATGGCAGTATAAAGGTCATCAGGGAATAGTTTTTTCCTTATATTAGCATAGGTGATTTATTGCTATGCCTATGCTGATCTTGCGCTATTGTTCTTTCTTATTTCCGCTAGCTGCGGTTTTTGGGTGCTTTTCCTGTACTTCTACCACTTCTGAAATTCCTGTAAAAAGTGCTGTTGATTCATTGACTCAGAGATTGGATAGTATAGGGTTTGAGCCTTATGCGCAGTCACTAATTATTAATGGTGAGCTGAAAAATTATGAGTTGTTAGATTCCTGTAAAGAAGAGGATGCTGCATTTTATAAAGACAGTCTTTACTTAGCCATTCAGGAGTCTGATTGGGCTTTCTTTGGTATTGACTGGCTTTACAGTAATAAAGGGTTTACTTTTTCTACTTATCCTATTAATAAGGAGGAAACTGGTATCCGCATTCTTAATCATCTGTTTGATTCATCAGAATACAGTTATCAATTTTCAAAAAATGAATTAGCCCAATTGAAAGGTGTCTTGGACTCTATAAAGGCAATAGCACCTGATCCATATTATACTCAGGACGTGCTTGTTTGCTCCAAACTAGCATTGGTTTATTATGATGGAAAAAAATTTTATTACCTGGAAAATAGGTCTGGGCAACCTACAAAAGAATTTATATCGCATCTGGGAACTATCTTGAATAAATACTATAATCAAGGTAAGTATAAGAAGAGAAGATAGCTAACCAAAGTCATAAGGCTACTCTCTTTTACTTCCTTTATACAGTTCAAATTCCAGTAAGCGGCATTCGATCCGTGCATTATAAAAAGGAATTTTGCGTGCAGCTTTCAAACCGATCCTGCGGGCCAGTTCTGCATTACCGGTAAATATGTAACCCGTATATCCCGCACATTTTTTCTTAAAGAAATCACCAATGCGTTCATAAGTATCTTCCAGTTCTCTTTCAGAGCCCAGGCGGTCGCCATACTCGGGGTTGATCAAGATTACCCCGTTACCGTTTGCCGGCACAGTAGTAGTTTCAAAATCTCCGGTCTCAAAACGGATTAAATCTTTTACGCCTGCGGCCACTGCATTTTTCTGGGCATTAATTACCGCCTCCGGGCTTATGTCTGAAGCTATGATCGTTAATCCCGGGATTTCCGTGATCTGTTCTTCCAGTGCTTCATCTTCTTTCTGGTATACCAGATCATCATAGCCTTTGATATGCATAAAAGCATATTCGGTACGGAAAAGGCCGGGCTTGCGGTTGGTAGCGATCAGGCAGGCCTCTATGGCCAATGTACCTGAACCGCACATGGGATTGATAAAAGGAGTTTTCTGATTCCAGTTGCTGCGCAGTATGGTTGCTGCTGCCAGTGCTTCCAGCATAGGTGCTTTTCCCGGAATGCGGCGGTAACCGTGACGGCCTATAGAATTGCCGGTGGTGTCTAAAAAGATAGCGGCATTTTCATTTTTCCAGAACAGGTGCACCACCAGGCCCCTGAGTTCAGAGCCGGTGTCGGGTCTTCTGCCCCTGCGCTCGCGCATCTGGTCTACGATGGCATCTTTTACCCTAAGGTTGGCAAACATACTGTTATTGATACTCGGATGCAGGACATTGCTGGTAATAGAGAAATAGCTGTCTTCGTCCATTATATTCAGCCAGTCGATGTCTGCAGCGGCATCATATACATCATCTGCACTGTCTGCGATGAAATCTTTTATTTTAAAAAGTACCTGGGAGGCACAATGCAGGTTCAGGTTCAGTTTGATACAATCATTCAGGCTGCCTTTCAGCGTGACCCCTGTCGGAAATTCACTGTCCAGCTGATAGCCCAGTGACTTTACTTCTTTGGCCAGAGAAGGAGCAATAAATTTATGGCAAGTGATCGTGATATCGCCTGCTTCTTTGAAATTCAGCATTGTGGAGTACTATTTGTGTTTGAGGGTGTAAAGTTCGTGATTATTTATGATACTTTACCAGGCCTTGCATCGGGCTTTTGGCAATGGTGCCTATGGTTACGCCATAATGCGCTGCAATATTTTCCAGTACATCTTTAAAGGTATGGGCTACAGAGCCTACAAAGTTAATGGGGTACTTCCAGCTCTCGCGGTATTTCAGGATATTGGCATTGAAAAATTCGAGGAAAGCATCTTCGATGATATTTTCAACCATATAATGTCCCCTGTGCTCATGCAGGAATTCTGTAAAACCGGCGATGTACCTGTTGGGCAACGGTTGTTTATAGATCCTTTCCAGCACAGCCGGGAGGTCATTACCATATTTATTGAGGAAGGCCTCGTGCAGATCACCATCGAAGGTGTCGTAGAAGAAGTATTGCAGCACTTTTTTACCCAGGTAGGTACCACTGCCTTCATCTCCGATGATGTATCCTAAAGAAGCTCTCTGTTTCATGATCTTGCTGCCATCAAAAAAGCAGGAATTGCTTCCTGTGCCCAAAATGGCGGTTACGCCTTTTTCGTGGCCGCAGGTAGCACGGGCAGCACCCAGCATATCTGAATGGACAAAAATGTTTTTGATCCCGAAGTGGTTTTTAAGGATTTGCTCAATCAGCTTTTTATTTTGAGGGGCTTTTACCCCGGCACTATAAAAGTGAATGGCTTCTATATCATTCAGTGCTTTGCCAATCTTTAATTCGTTTGCCAATATCTCAGCTCCGGAAGTTTCTGACACAAAATAAGGATTAACTCCTGTTGTGCTTAGCTTTTTAGTTTTATCATCTTTAATTAAACTCCAGTCTGTTTTTGTTGAGCCGCTGTCGGCAACTAAGATGTGTGGCATGACGAATTTTTAAAGTGTCGACAAATGTTGAAACGTTTTCTACTTTTGGGCGTGCAATGTAGGATAATTAAAATAAAAAAGCAGGAAGTCTTTCAAAAGAAATTGTGAAACTATTGCTGCAGGATTATTCATCTGACTAAGATAAAAAAAAATAAACAAATCCAACCTTTTATCCCGGAAAATCATCCTTATCTACATAATCGCTTTTTTTGCATCATGCAGTGAGCTTTTATTGTTTTTTGAAATATAATACTGGTTTAAAGCAAGGTTAATTTACCCTTAAATGATTCAATTTTGGAAAGAAATCTTAAAAACACGTTACCTTTGTTTCTTGTTATAGAACAGATATAATAAAAAATTAATGATATATCTTACCAGAGTAGAACATTTCAATGCAGCCCATAAACTGGCTAACCCGGATTGGTCTGACGATAAAAACTTTGAAGTGTTTGACAAATGTGCCAATCCCAACTGGCACGGTCACAACTACGAGTTGCACGTCACCTTGAAGGGGGAACCTAGTTCCGATACAGGATTTGTTTTCAACGCCAAGACTTTAGGCAGGCTGATCAAGGATATTATTCTTGAAAAGGTGGACCATAAAAACCTGAACCTGGATGTGGACTTCATGAAGGGGAAATTTACCAGCGCAGAAAACCTGGCTGTAGGTATATGGGACGAGTTAAAGCCGCATATTGAAAAGGAAGGCGCTGTATTACATTGTGTCAAGCTTTTCGAGACCAGGAATATCTATGTCGAGTATTACGGTGCATAGATCGTATTATTTTCAAAAACAATTGATAGTAACAGTATATGGCATATAAGAAGATTGAAACTTATGATGAACAGGTGACCAATAATCTGGCCGGCTTGTACAAGTCTGTAATTGCAGAACTAGGGGAAGACCCGGCAAGAGAGGGCCTGGAGAAGACACCGGAAAGAATGGCTAAGGCGATGCAGTATTTAACGCAGGGCTACCAGCAGGATGCGCATGAGATACTGAATAGTGCAAAGTTTAAGGAAGATTATAATGAAATGGTGATTGTGAAAGACATCGAGTTGTATTCTATGTGTGAACACCACCTGCTGCCCTTTATAGGTAAAGCGCATATTGCATATATCCCTAACGGCTATATTACCGGTCTGAGCAAGCTGGCGCGTGTGGTGGACTGCTTTGCACGCAGGCTGCAGGTACAGGAACGCCTGACCGACCAGATACTGGCGGCCATCCAGGATACGCTGGCACCACAGGGGGTTGCAGTAGTTATAGAAGCCAAACATATGTGTATGATGATGCGTGGGGTTCAGAAGCAAAACAGCAGTACGACGACTTCTGCATTCAGCGGTCAGTTCCTGCAAAATGAAACGAGATCAGAATTTTTAAGACTTATTTCAGCAGATTTGTCTTAAATTAGCAAGGTTTTTAAATAAACAACAAAATAAAGAACAGTTATATATGAACAAAAAGTTATTAATAGTAGTAGGTGGATTGTTACTTGCTTCTGCTACTACATTTGCTCAAAAGGCTAAAATAAAAGAAGCAAATAGGGCTTATGAAAAAGCGGCCGAAGAGATGGTCAAAGCAAGTGCAATGAGTGCAGGAGATCCTAAAGGATTTAATTCAGATGCAGTTACTGAGCCATTATTGAAAGCTAAAGCCGCTGCTGATGAAGCGGTGGTAAATGCTGAAACAGCTAATAATGCGGATGCCTGGTTTGCAAAAGGGGTTACTTATATTGAGTTATCTCGTGTGCCAAAGTTTGCCGATAAAAAATATTACAATGAAGGGATCGAAGCTTTGAAAAAAGCATTTAGCATCAATCCTAAAGTTGTCAACAAAGAAGGTGCAGAGAACAGTATTTTCAATGCAGGTATTTTTGCCTTCAACGGTGCCCTGGGCGAGTTGAATGAAGGTAATTATGATGCGCTTTTTAAAGCATTAAATACAGCCAGAGATGCGTTTGCCTTCAACGATAAAAAACTGTTCAAAGACAGGAAAGACAGGGATACTTTACTGGCAGATATTGACTATTACGAAGGTTTTGGTTACTACTCCAAGAAAGATTACCCTAAAGCGATCACTGTATTAGAAGAAGCGCTTAAGAACCCGATCACCCAGGGTAAATTAGATCCATACCGGATCCTGGCCTTTTCTTATGGTGAAGTGAAAAACGCGGACAAGCAAATTGCCACTATCGAAGCGGCTAAGAAAAAGTTTCCGAACAATAAGGACCTGGAAGCAGATGAACTGAACTATTTCATTACGCAGGGTAAAGAAACGGACCTGATCAATAAGTTTGAAGGTGCTGTTGCCAAAGAGCCTAACAACTCTTTATATGTAAACAACCTGGCTGTACTGTACCGTAACATGGGTATGGAGAAAAACGGGAAGTTTGCCGACAATGCATCTGAATGGCATAAGAAAGCGGAAGATCAAATGAAGAAAGCGATCGAGCTGGAGCCGAACAATGCTATTTACAATTATAACCTGTCTACAATTTATGTCATTAAAGGTGATTATGTAGCCAATAAAATGAATAGCCTGGGCACTTCTAAAACCGATAATCAGAAGTATGATGAAATGGTGAAGATCAGGAAAGGTTATTTGGACCAGGCCATTGCAGCATTAAGTAAAATGGAGTCTATACTGGAGCCTAAGCTGAAGAATAAAACAATTAATCCGGAAGAAAAAGGATACTTGTTTGAAGGAATCCAGACCATGGCACGTATTTATGCGCAAATGAATAATGCGGATAAAGCAAAAGAATACAATGAAAAATTAAGAGAATACGAGGACAAGTTCTAGTAGTTTCTTAATTAAATAATATACAAGCCGTTATTTTTCCGGTGTTTTCGACTGATGGTCGTTAATACTGTGGAAATAACGGCTTTTTCGCATATTTTTATTGGTATCTACCTGCTTTTTATCATATTTTTTGCAGGAAAAATGAATAAATTGCGCCATATTGTGTGATAGATTAATCTAAGAAACATCAGACTTCAATGGAATCAAGTTCAGTAGGCATGAATATCAGTGCCCTTAACGAGAAAATTAAAGAAAAGAGTGCCTTTATCGACATCCTGAACCTGGAATTGAATAAAGCAATCGTTGGCCAGAAACATATGGGTGAAAGTCTTTTGATAGGGCTGTTGACCAATGGTCACATCCTTTTGGAAGGTGTGCCGGGCCTGGCAAAGACCCTGGCGATCAAAAGCCTTGCAGCTGCCATCGATGCGAAATTCAGCCGTATCCAGTTTACCCCGGATCTGTTACCGGCAGATGTTGTGGGCACCATGATATACAATCCCAAAGAGCATAGTTTCGAGGTGCGTAGAGGTCCCATCTTTGCAAATTTTGTTTTAGCAGATGAGATCAACCGTGCCCCGGCCAAAGTACAATCTGCCCTTTTGGAAGCCATGCAGGAAAAGCAGGTCACTATTGGTGATAAGACCTATAAGCTGGATGAGCCTTTCCTGGTGATGGCCACCCAGAACCCGATCGAGCAGGAAGGTACTTACGCTTTACCGGAAGCCCAGGTCGATCGTTTCCTGCTGAAAGTAGTGATCGGCTATCCAGAAAAAGAAGACGAGCGATTGATCATCCGTCAGAATATTAATCCTAAAGGAGCTCCTAAGGTGAATGCAGTGGTCTCTGCCAATGATATTATTGAGGCCCGCCAGCTGGTTCGCGAAGTCTATATGGACGAGAAGATAGAGCAATACATCCTGGATATTGTTTTTGCCACCCGTAATCCCGAGGAGTACAGGTTAGGTAAATTAAAGGCATATATCGCATTCGGATGCTCTCCCAGGGCGAGTATCAGCCTGGCCATAGCTGCCAAGGCTTATGCATTCATCAAGCACAGAGGCTATGTGATACCGGAAGATATCCGTGCCGTTTGCCATGATGTATTGCGCCACAGGATAGGGATTACCTATGAAGCGGAAGCAGAAAACATCAATTCTGTAAACATTATAGATGAAATATTGAATGCCGTAGAAGTGCCTTAGATCATACAAAGCCACGATTCACCGCATATTCAAATTTACCCGCTTTTAACAGCGTAATGCATCAATGACCACAAGCGAGATTTTAAAGAAAGTCAGAAAAATTGAGATCAAGACAAGAGGACTGAGCAGCCATATTTTCTCCGGAGAATATCATTCAGCCTTCAAGGGCCGGGGTATGTCTTTCAGTGAAGTGAGGGAGTATATGCCGGGAGATGACGTACGTGCGATTGACTGGAATGTGACGGCACGTTTATCTGCTCCTTATGTCAAGGTGTTTGAAGAAGAGCGGGAACTCACCCTTATGTTACTGGTGGATATCAGCCGCAGTTCGGTCTTCGGTTCAGATGCGATGAGTAAAAGGGCCCTGATCACGGAAATAGCAGCCGTACTTTCTTTTTCTGCCAGTACCAATAATGATAAGGTAGGCGTGATCTTTTTCAGTGATAAAATTGAAAAGTTTATTCCTCCCAAGAAAGGGAAAATGCATGTGCTCCGTATCATCCGGGAACTGGTCGCTTTAGAACCGGCAACCGACAGCCGTACCGATATCAGCGTTTGCCTGGAGTTTTTTAATAATGTCATTAAACAGCGCTGCATCGGTTTTTTGTTGAGCGATATGATCGCGCCTCCTTATGAGCAGGCCCTTAAAATGTCTGCCCGGAAGCATGATCTTGTAGGACTGCAGGTATTTGACAAACTGGATGCGGAATTGCCTGATGTGGGCATCATTGAGGTGAAAGATGCAGAATCGGGGCGTAGTGTCAGCATGGACACATCAGATAAAAAGACCCGGCAGCAGTACCAGTTTAGCTTCAAAAAACACCAGGATTATTGTAAAGATATTTTTTTAAGATCAGGAGCGCAGTTGTTGAATGTGCGTACCGATCAGGATTATATAAAGGTATTACAAAGCTTTTTCAGAGGCAGAATTTAGCAGCAGAGCAATTGAAAACATTATACTCATATATTCAGCGATTCATGATCGTACTCGGCATCTGCCTGGGTACGGTGACGGCTTTTGCGCAGGCTAAAGCGACTGCCAGGAGCGATGCCAGGCAAATAGAGATCGGGGACCAGTTTCATCTTTTCCTCGAGGTGCAGGTGCCTGCCGGCAGCGGCAAACTATCCTGGGCGGCTATCCCGGAATTGCCGGGCCTGGAAATTGTGGATACCGGAAGTGTTGATTCCGTATTAAACGGTAAAGACCTTATCTATAAGCAAAAGCTTACCCTTACCGGCTTCGATTCCGGTGTATATGTGATCCCTGCTTTTACATTTCCCTTGACTGAAGCTTCGGGCAATACCCTGAATGTAGTTACCGATACGCTTGCTCTTCATGTGCGTACTTTAGCGGTAGACACAACTGCACCCATAAAACCGATTAAAGATATTGAAGAAGTTGAAAGAGACTGGTGGTCTTACTGGCCCTGGTTCCTTGGGGGGCTGATCGCCTTAGTCGTATTGGTATTATTACTGGTCCGCATTGTGAAGAGCATATCCAGGAAAAGAAAGTCGGCGGCCAAAGGGCAGGAAAAAGCAGACCAGAAAGCATTAAGGCTTTTGAAAGAACTGGAAGCAACACACTTTGAAGGCGAAGACGGGCAAAAGAAATACTTCTCTATGCTGACCCAGGTCATCAAAGATTATATAGAAGCGCGCTTTGGTATCTCTATCGCAGAAATGACCACAGACGAGTTATTGAAAGCTACCAAACAAAATAATGAATTGAGGCATTTAAGGGCTGAATTGAAACTTATTTTCAGGACCGCTGACCTGGCAAAATTTGCAAAAGCCACACCAGGCCAGGAAGCGCAAAGCGAATGCCTGGATGCCGCTGTGCTCCTGGTCCGTAAAACACCAATCGTACAAGAGGAGGGTACACCATCATAATGCGTATTCCTTTTACTTCCTACCAGTTTGCCAGTCCCTGGTACTTTTTGCTGTTGTTGCTGTTGCCTGTAATTTATTTGTTGTGGGAACGGTTCCGGAGTAAAAAGAACCTGAGCTATACTCTTTCCACCACCTTAGGGCTGGAAAGAGTTCCTGTGAGCACAAAAGCCAGGCTGCAACCTTATTTAAAATCGATCACCTATATTGCCGCTGTGTTTATGGTTATTGCCTTGGCCCGTCCCCAGGATACGGCCATCAATGAGGCTATTAATGCAGAAGGGATCGATATCATACTGAGCCTGGACATATCGCCGAGTATGGATGCGGAAGACTTAAAACCTTCCCGTCTCGAGGCAGCAAAGCAGGTAGCCGTTGATTTTATCAAAGGCCGCCCTTCAGACCGGATAGGCCTGGTGATCTTTGCCGGGGAGAGTTTTACTCAATGCCCCGCCACGATCGATCATAATGTATTGATCGCTCAACTAGAAAGCCTGCACAGCAACCTTTTGGTGAAGAGTACGGCAATAGGTATGGGGCTTGCCTCTGCGGTCAATAACCTCCGTCATATGACCGGGAAGAGTAAAGTGGTTATATTGATGACCGATGGGGTAAATGAAGGTGGTACCATCAGCCCGGAGACGGCTTTAGAGATAGCACAGCTTTATGGCATTCGTGTCTATACCATAGGTGTAGGTTCTGCCGGGGAGACCTTTATGCCTGTTACCGATGAAAACGGGAATGTGATCTCGCGGCAGAGGATGCCGGTGATGATCGATGAAGCCATACTGACCAAGATCGCCAACGGTACAGGGGGGAAATATTTCCGGGCTACAGATAATGGCTCACTGCAGAAGATCTACAACGAAATTGACCAGCTCGAGAAAAGTAAAATTGAATCCAACAGCCTGATACAATATAAAGACTGTTACCGGCCTTTCCTGCTTATTGCAGTGCTTCTATTGCTGGCCCAATCTATCTTGTCTTTAACCTATTTCAGGTCGCTTACCAACTCTTAGCGTGACTTATGTTTTAGGCTTGCGCTTTTGCGCTTAAATAGTCTAAGATCAATTCCGGGGGTCTGCCGATGAAAGCCGTATTGCCGTCTATTAAAATCGGTCTCTGTAAGAATTGTGGTTGTTGCACCAGGATATCCAGGTAGGTCTCTTCATCGAGGGTTTCTGTTCCGAATTGTGCGATGAAGTCTTTTTCAGTTATTCTCACGATCTCCCGGGCTGGTAATTGTAATTTTTGTACCAGCTCCTGCAGTTCTGTTTTGCTTAAAGGATCTTGCACATACCATCTTGTCTGTATGGCCAATCCCGGGAATTGCAGGCTGTAATCCATCGCACAGCTACTTTTAGAGCAGGCAGGGTTATGTAATAGTGTGATCATCGGTCATTCGTTTTAATAAAGCTTATGTTCGTAGCGGGCAAATCCTGCTTCCTAAAATTTATTCTTTAACCGGGACAGGCTGGCCCCGTTTACGAAGAAACGATTGATCTGCTCCTCTACCTCCGGGTCCTGGATCAATGGCGGTGCATGATGCGGCTTCACCCGTGCATCAATGACCACGGCATCGCAACCCCAATGTTTGTTCTCATAAAAACTGTTGATCCCATGCATATCATGAGAAGGATTGCTCCGCGTAAAGGTCACCCATAAAAAATTGCTCAGGTTGGCTGCGGTAAAGTTGGCATCATCTACGATCACGATCATCGGGCATTCCTTCAGGAAAGGTGATTGGCCCAGGGCTGCTTGCAGGTATTGCATTTCTACAGCCACCTGCTGGCTGGAGACAAAAGCGCTCGCCTGGATGGCAATAATGCCCGGCATGACCAGCTGCGGATTTTTGAAACCACCGATCTCATAGAACACATTCGGTATCTGTGTACACAATTGTCTTTGCTGGTCCCCGTATGCGGCAAAGATCACTTTACTGCCTGCATTTAAGCCCGTACCGGAATAGTCCAGGGTATCAATCGTCGTATTGGTCTGGAAGTGAAGATCACGTCTCAGGTTGATTCTTTCCAGTATATATTTCAGGAATTCTTTCTCTTTATGTGTGCTCACGGGCTGGCTGTCTTTAGCCGTGATGAATAAATACTTGGCCAGGCTGAGCTGCCCGGTGCCCAGTATCCTGTTGGCCAGCGTGAGGATCTCCATCGGCTGCTTCGGGTTCTGGTAAGGGGTATAGCGTTCGCTGCCTATGGCAAAGAGCAAAGGATGTACACCTGCAGCATCTACTGCATGTACTTCTTTTACGCCCGGGATCTCAGCAGGAATGGCATCCCCGGTTAATTCATGAATAAGGTCGCCGAAAGCGGTATCTTCCTGTGGCGGACGGCCCACTACGGTGAACGGCCAGATAGAGTCTTGCCTTGCATATACCTTCCGCACTTTCATCAGCGGGAAGGGATGGGTAAGACTGTAATAACCCAGGTGGTCGCCAAAAGGTCCTTCGGGCTTTACGTCTTTAGGGTAGATGTCTCCCGTGATCACGAAGTCGGCATCTGCACTTATGGCATAGCCACCCTCATCATAGGCATAGCGGAACCTGCGACCGGCAAGCAGACCGGCAAAAGTCAGCTCACTTAAGCCTTCCGGTAAAGGCATGACGGCCGATAAGGTATGTGCCGGAGGTCCTCCTACAAAAATGCTCACTTTTAAAGGTTGTCCTTTGCCATTGGCCTTGCCCTGGTGCACGCCTATGCCCCTGTGGATCTGGTAGTGCATACCGATCTCTTCATTGGGAATATATTTATTGCCCGAAAGCTGTACGCGGTACATACCCAGGTTGGCATTCATCAATCCCGGCTTATCTATATCTTCAGAGAAGACCTGGGGCAGGGTGATGAAGGCACCGCCATCCATAGGCCAGTGTTTGATCTGGGGAATGTCGCTGATCCTGATCTCCTTGAAATTTGTAGGAATATGTTTGAGTCTTTTAGGCAATGCTTTTAAAGCACTTAAGCCGGTATTCAGGTGCCTGAAAGGATGCCTGAGCGCTGATGCCGGATTGCTTTTGAGGGCGATGATCTCCTGTGTTTTTTCTATCGTATGGCGAAACAGGAATTTGCTGCGTTCCAGGTTGCCGAAAATATTAGAGGCTGCTCTGAATTCAGATCCGATCACGTTTTCGAAGAGCAGGGCAGGGCCATTCATTTCAAATACTTTAAGGTGCAAAGCGGCCATCTCCAGGTTAGGGTCGATGGGCTCTGTAACTCTGATCAGCATTTTATTCCTTTCTAAATCCAAAAGACAATCCTCAAGACTACGATGCAGCATACCTAAAAACTTTAGTTTGCAAATATAGTATATTGTACAGGAGGAAGAAGGGTAGAAAAGCAAAAAGAGAGGGCCGAAAAGTTAAATGCTTCCTGTACCCCGGAACAAGTCCGGGACAGGAAGCATTTGATTGATTTGAGCCAGCTCTTGAGTTAAGATCAGCCGGGAAGACTAAAAGATATAGCGGATGCCGAATTGCATACCCCAGGTACTGGTTGCAGAAAAGTTATTTCTGAAAGGCGTGGTCGGCAGCACGGTATTATTGTCCTTATCCCTGATCGTATTCATCTGGAAGGTAGGTACGCCGTTTGCATCAATTTTATCTACTTTCAGCAGGCCGTAAGAATAATCATTACCTGCATTCAATTGTTTGTACACACCCCAGTCTTTGTTGAGTAAATTACCCACATTCATGATGTCTAAACTCAATTGTAATTTCTGACCGTTTTTCTTGTTCAGGTCAATGTCCTGCATGAACCTGAAATCGAATTTATGTAACCAGGGCATCAGTCCATTGTTGCGCTCTACATAAGTACCCTTATACTTTTCCAGTCCGTTATCTTTTACAAAAGTCTCAAAGGCATTCCTTTGCTCTGCAGCAGAAAATACGATGTCGCCGGAACTGTTGGTGATATCAGAGAAGTTCATCTGGTTCATATCATCAGGAATATACAATAAGTCTAAAGATACACCGTCCCTGTTGATATCATTGCTGTACACATAAGCAAAGCGTCCCTGGTGGGATCCGTTGTAGAATACAGAGAACGTAGTATTCTGGATTTTGTAAGAAACATTGGCCATCACACGGTGAGGAATAGCGTATTGGGAATAGCCCAATCTCTGCTCATTGGGATCATTGACACTATAGTTATTGCTCCATACCGATCCTGAAGAGGAACCCGGGTTGCCGGTAATGTCTTTAGAAGCAGAATAGGTGTAGAATACCGAACCGAAGAGACCTTGCGTATACTGCAGGGTTAAGCCTAAGCTACCTGCAAATGAACTGCCCAGGTTGGTATTGCTCAATACCGGGATCACCGTACCTGTGCCTGCATTGTATTTGGCATCATTGGCACTGGCCCAAAGATCCCTGTTGTCATTTTCAAAATTCAAAGAAGCCGTTGCTGCTTTGCGGTTAGCATTGTACTGGTACACGCCAACGATGTCTTTAGTATAGATCAGGTCTGCAGTAAGCACCAGCGGAGATTTGCCTAATTTGACATCAGCACCAAGATTAGAGCGCCATACCTGTGGCATTTTAAAATTCTTATCGATCAGGGAAAAGGTTCCCGGAGCTCTTAAGCCGCCCTGGGCCGGGAACTCCTCCGGTAAAGCTTTCACCCAATGCATAGGATCGGCCTGCAGGCTGGTGATCTTGGCCAGGGTAGCATCGCTTACCGGCTCAAAGGTATTTTGCAGCATACCGGAGTTGGTAGGCATATTGGTGAACCATACGAAAGGAATATTTCCCGTAAAGATACCCGTACCACCACGTACCTGCAGGCTTCTGTCGCCATTCACATCATAGTTGAACCCAACCCTTGGTGAGATCAAAGGTTGTACGCCCGGCCATTTTGCGGTACTGAAGGTAGTCGCATTGCCTTTTTTATCCAACAGTTCTATTTGCTCAATCGTAGGATTGTTAACCGGTGCATTCAGGAAGAAAGGCATATCTACACGGATGCCGCCTGTGATGTTCAATTTATTGTTCACCGAATATTTATCCTGGATATAAATACCTCCCAAGGCATAATTGACACGTGCATAGCCATCCTGCCCCTCATAAGGATAAGTAACGCCATAGACATCCGGAGCGCCGCCGCTTAAGAAGGTATTGAGGTCATTGTAACGATAATAAGAGGTACCCATACGTTTGTAAGAATTACCAAAACCCATATACTGGAAGCTCAGACCTCCTGTAAACAGGTGTTTATCCATCGTATAGGTCAGGTTATTCGTGATGTTGACATTATTGTTGATGACCTCATTATCGTAGGAGAACAATTCGGTACCAAAGCTCATATAGTTCATCCCGTCTTTCCAGATATCTACAAAGGGGAAGAGGTCTCCTGTAGTACCACGCTTATCATTGATGCGGCTGTAGGTAGCCAGTAACTGGTTACTCATCTTATTGCTGAGCCTGGAGTTTAACTCGGCCGTCAAAGAAGTTACACGGTTGTCTTGCGTATAGTTGCCGTGCTCAAATACCATAGATTCTTTACTGATACGTGCAGCGCTGGACCTTGGATTGGGGCCGGAGCTGGCGTTGGCACCCAGCTGGTTAGAACCCATCATGGTATTGAAACGCACCGTTAGCTTGTTATTATCATTGATGTTCCAGTCCAGTCGCAATAAGCCTTTGATGTTTGAGTTCACATAATTGTCTGCATAACCCTGGAACCTGCCCGGGTTGTAGCCATATTTAGACTGCAGGTAGCCGGACACATTTTGCAGGTCCGATTCCAATACGCGGGTTACATTAGCTCCGGCATCAGTACCGGTTTTATTGGCCAGCCATGGATTGCCCGGGCTGCTGGATTGTTCATATTCCAGTGATCCGAAGATAAATAGTTTATTCTTGATGATGGGGGCACCGATACGGCCACCGATGATGCGGTTATTGGTCCTGGCTGAGGTAGCTAAGGTCTGGTCGCCTACATCCAGCCCGGTAAAGGATTTCGGGCGTTCATAGAGGTACACGCTTCCTTCCACCTGGTTGGTACCGCTCCTGGTAATGGCATTGATGCCGGCACCTGTAAAGCCTGTTTGGCGTACATCATAAGGGGCAATGTTAACCGACATTTCATCTACCGCATCTAATGAGATCGGCTGATTGCTACCGCCGGGCAGCGGATCAGAACTTAGACCGAATGCATTATTAAAGTTGGCCCCGTCGATCTGGAGATTGTTGTAGCGGCCATCTCTTCCGGCAAAGCCATTGCCATTGGCCTGGGGCGTAAGACGGGTAAAATCAGTAAGACTTCTGCTGATAGAAGGCAGGCGGCTTAATGCCCGGTTGCTGATATTTGTAGAAGCTCCTGTTCTTTCACTGTTCAGGATATCGTTGCGGAAAGCCGTTACGGTTACACCGGTTAATGCTTCTGAAGATTCTGTAACTTTTGCATTTAAAATATAATCTTCCCCTAAGTTCAGGAAGATATTGCTGAATGTTTTTTGCCCGGTACCTACCGCTTCTATAGTCACTGTATAAGGGCCTCCGGTCCTCATACCCTGTACCACGAAGATACCCGTTGGCGAGGTCACTGCCTGGTATTTGGTGCCCGATGGCGTATGTACAATCTCCACGTAAGCACCCGGAATAGTTTCATTTTTGTCGTCCTTTACCGTTCCTCTCATACCGGAAGTGGTCACCTGGGCAACAGATACCATAGACGTAGCAAGCAGGGCAGCAGATAATCCTAATGTAATTTTACTCCTCATGTTTTTTTGTATTGTGTTTGGGCGCAAAACTATCTTCAGGATATTACGGGGATATTAAGGGGGCATTAAGAAACCGATAAAACGGGCTTCCCGGCCATAAATGATCATAGGAAGCATTAGGAGATATAATAAAAAGAGTTGAATTATTGCTGCATTTCGACAGGGCTTAATGTGACAATAATTCAAGTATCAAATTTATTGGTATCACGATAAGATTGATGTAACACAATAAAGGAGGCTTTAATAGCCTCCTTTATTTAGATATCATTAATTGCTTAAGATTGTTTCAGGAATTCTTCCCAGTTCCTGAGTTGTACGCCTTTTAATACGCGCGGGAACTTGTTCATCGCACCAAACTTACCCATATGTTTCAGGTAATCTATAAAAGTTTCTTTAGGCAACACTTCAATAAAAATTTCTTTTAATGCCGATTGCCGCTCTACTGCGTAGTCGTCATTGATGGCACAAAGTGTTTTATCAATAATGGCTTTGATGGTTTCATTGTCAACTGTAGGGTTGTCGCAACCAATGAACCACCTGTGAGCAAACCTGTTTTCGTAAGGGAAACCGGCAACGGTAAATTCCCCGATATCCATACCCGTTTCATTGCCTAAAGCATCAATGGTTTTGTTGATATTATCTACCGACATATGCTCTCCGCAAAGGCTTAAGAACTGTTTGGTCCTGCCGACAATCACGATCTCTGCTTCGCTGACCGAGGTAAAGCGTACCACGTCGCCGATGATGTATCGCCATGCGCCCGAGCAGGTAGACAGCATCACCGCATAGTCAATGCCTTTCTCTACTTCGTGGATACATTTGGTAACGGCAGTCGGTTTTATTTCCCCGTCGTCGGTAAAGTTTTCTTCATTAAAGGGAACGAACTCATAGAAGATACCAGCGTTTAATTCAAGCTTGATGCCGTCTACACCGGGCCTTGCCTGGAAGCCGAAAGAACCTTCGGAAGCCATATAGGTCTCGATATTCGTTACCGTCTTGGCATACAATTTCTTTAAAGGTTCACGGTAGGGCTCAAAGGCTACACCACCATGGATGTAGACCGCAAAATTAGGCCAGATATCGTGTATGTTATTTAACTTATGTCTTTTGATGATCTCTTCCAGCACGATCTGTACCCAGGCAGGCACACCGCAGACCGTTCCTACATCCCATTTGGGTGCATTCTCTACAATCAGTTTAATACGGTCTTCCCAATTCGGAGTTTTAGCGATCTTTTTTCCCGGCTTATACATTAACCTGGAGAACAGGCGCGGCATATTCTTGGCACTGATCCCACTCATGTCTCCTTCAAAATAATCATCCTTCTCCATCAGTGTGGTGGTACCACCCAGCATCAATACCCCTTTACCAAAGGCTGCAGCCGGAATGTCAAAATTGGTCAGCGAATAGAATTGCTTCATCGCTACTTTTTTGGTAGACTTGATCATGTCGTTGGTTACCGGTATATGCTTACTGGCAGACTCAGAAGTGCCGGAGCTCAGGGCAAAGTACTTAACCTTTCCCGGCCAGGTCACATCTTCTTCCCCATCCAGGCATTTGTGCCACCATTGCTCAAACATGGAGTTGTAATTGTGGTAAGGAATAGCGTTTTTGAAGTCTGCAATGAAGTCCACAGACGTGCCCAGCATCTTATCAAATTGATAGGCTTTGCCGAAAGAAGTGTACTGGGATTTTTCCAGTAGCTTGATCAGTGTCTTTTTCTGTACGTTCCAGTTATTATCTCTTTTTTTTGTAAATCTTTTTCTGATCTTTAAAGAGCGGGCAATGATTTCTCCTATTATGGCCATTACAATATGTTAATGTTATTTTTTAGTTTCGTCGGCGAAATTAATCATTTATTAATTCAGGATTTTGTCAAAAGACTAAATTCTTTTCATAACAAAATGTTTTTAAGGAAAAACAATCAGGGAAAGAGGAGTGCAGGTATTAAATATCCTGCATCCATTTCTTGAACACCCGTTTTACGCGAATGCAACCTGAAATAGCATCATTCAGTTGTTGAAGATTATCCTTGTCCATCTCCAGCTCCTGGTGATAGATATTGGGTGATTGCTTGATGGAGAATTTTTCCAGGTCGGCATAGTCCAGCTCAAATTCACAGATATAAGCAATAGGACAAGTGGCGGCATCCAGTTCCTGGGAGATCTGGACGGCATAGCCTTCATTTAATACAGGATTGCATAAAAAGCTATCCGGGAACCTTTTGCATCCCGTGGCCTCTATCGATTCAAGTATATCATGATTTACAGGCCAGTAAAGCGTAACAGTTGCTTGCTTTTTCATTGCAATATAATTTTAAGAAAAATGTAATCCTGTTCCTTGATCTGTTTAGTAGCGCATGACCTTTCTGTAAATTAATTGCCTGCCTGTAGTATGATGTAAAGTTACGAAATATATAAGAGAACGATTATGTAATAAATGCTAAAAAGCCATCTATAAAAATGCGTTTTATTTGTGATTTAATTAAGAGGCAAGATCGATTAATTACAATTTGCTCCTAAAATTAGCGGCTCAGCATAAATTGATTTGCAGTTCTGGCATTTGTTCAATATATTGCCAAAACTATTTAATGCTTTTTTTTAAAGCATTTAGACCTTACTTTTGCTTATACTGATACATGAAGAAGATATTAAAAATATTTATGTACATATTGTTGTCAATCCTGGTCCTGGTGATCGGATTGATAGTGGCAATAAATACACCCTGGGGTAAAGAGCAAATAAGAAAATATGCGGTCAGTTTCCTGGAAAAGAAACTGGATACAAAAGTAGCCATAGGTAAGATAGACTTTAGCATTCCTTCTGCGGTTAACCTTTCCGGTGTACTAGTATTAGATAAGGCACAGGACACGATGGTCTGGATCAACCAGCTTGATGTCAATGTCAATATGCTCAAACTCATAGAGGGCAGGATCTCCGTCAGTAAACTCAACCTTGACGGTGCTGATGTGCATATGTACCGTACTGCCACCGATACAAATTATAACTACCAGTTCGTAATCGATTCCTTTGTGGGCAAGCCGGAGGCCAGCAACCAGGAAGTGATCGATACGGCACAGGCTTCTCCTATCTACTTAGATGCCGGTACCATCACCATTACCAATACGCGTTACCGGCTGAGCGATACCATAGGCGGTACCTTATTTGGTATTAAACTGAATAGCCTGGTATTAAAGCCCAGGAATATTGACCTCAATACCATGCGTTTTGAGGTAGCCGACTTTGTAGGGGATACTATTAACTCCTACTTCTTCAGTATCCCTTCCTCTTTGCCACCTCCACCACCTGATAGCAGTGAAGCTTCAGACGTGGTGCTCATCGTGGATAAACTGACCCTGAACAAAGCCAGCTTTGCCATGAAGGACAGTTCCTCCGGGATGGATTTCAATATCATTGCTAAAGAGTTGTCTGCTTCCATGCCCTGGTTCAGCCTGGTGGAGCAAAAGATCAATATTGATTATTTCAATTTAGTACAAAGCAATACATCTATTGCCTTTAATAAGACAAGCGTGCCTAAAGCGCCTCCTGAACCGGTAAGTACATCTGAAGATTCAGGCTCCTGGCGTGTTGTGGTGAATGATCTCTTGCTGAAAGAAATAGGTTTCAAGATGGATGATAACCTTAAACCTGCCCTGAGAGATGGTATCGATTATGCACACCTGGATGTAAAGAATTTTTACATGACTGCCAGCGACGTACTGTATAGCGTAGATACGATTTCGGGGATTATCAAGAACCTTTCCATGCTGGAGAAAAGCGGGCTGGATATCCAGACCCTGCGTACTGCCTTTACCTATCATGCCAAAGGTGCTATCCTGGATGAGTTTTACCTGAAAACACCAAATACTTTGCTACAGGATAAAATGGCCGTTTCTTACCGCTCTTTAGAGAGCCTGGATAAAGAAATGGGCAAGATGAACCTGGACCTGGCCCTCAAGCAAAGTGTGGTAGGCTTCAAAGACCTGTTCATCTTCCTGCCCGAATCGCAAAAGAAACAATTAAGGGATTACCGGAACCAGAGAGTGAACCTGACCCTTATTGCCAAAGGTCCGCTGGACGCATTAAACATTAATAAACTCTTCTTAAAAGGTCTGACCCGTACCGCTATTGATGCCAATGGCGTATTGTATGGCCTGCCCGATGCCGGTAAATTGCGCTATGACTTAAACATAGCCGAGATGAGCAGCGGTCTTAATGATATAAAACCCTTCCTGCCTGCTTCTGTTCAAAAGCAGGTCAGCATTCCGGCCTGGTTTTCCATTTCCGGGAAAATCAATGGAACTACTACAGCCTACAGGCCTAACCTGAAAATCAGGACCGCTGACGGAGATGCCGATATCAACGGGGCTATAGACATGAGCAGATCGGGTAAAGAGACCTACGACCTGCTGCTGGTGACCCGCGGACTGAACCTGGGTAAAATACTGAGGATGGACAGCACGCTGGGCCGCATTTCCATGAACGGTAAGGTGAAAGGCGTAGGCTTTGACCCTAAAACAATGGATGCCACTTTAGATGCGACCATAGCAGAAGCCTTCCTGAATGGTTACAATTACCGTGACTTTTCCGCTAAAGGCTATATGAAAGGTAAGCTGGGAGAGATCGCACTCACATCAAGAGACCCTAATGCCTTCATGACCATGCAGGCTTATCTTGATATGAGTAATGAGTACCCTGCGATCACTTCTAACCTGAACATTGAATACATCAATCTTAAAGAACTTAAACTTACAGAACAGGATATCGTATTTACCGGGGATATTGATATGAACGTGCCTTCGGCCAATCCCAATTACCCGGCAGCACAGGTAAATGTCAACAGTCCCTTCATTACCATGAACGGTACCACCTATGTGCTCGACAGTATCTACCTGTATTCCAATCCTGTGGATAGTATGCAGGATATTACCCTTTCCCTGGGCAATATTGTGAATGCACGCCTGACGGGCCATGTACCCGTGACCAAAATGGGTGATGTGATCCTGGCACACGTCAACAAGTTTTACCGCCTGAACGATCAGAAATATTTACAGCCATTGGGTTATGATATGAACCTGTCCGGCACCGTGAATTACCATAGACTGTTCCGCCAGCTGGTGCCCGATCTTAGGCCTTTTGATACCGTAAGATTTTATGCATTGGCCAATGCACAAAGTTTAGACCTTGGTTTATCTGCTCCGCGTTTACGCTATTCAGACATGATCATCGATACACTGGGCTTCTCTGCCGTAGAGCAGGACAGCGCCCTGATGTATGTACTTTCCTTAAATAAATTTACCAAAGGCGGCATCGAATTTTACAATTCCTCTTTGTTTGGTAGTGTGAAGGACGATAGCATCAGCTCCTTCCTTAACCTTACCGATAAGGACGGGGTCGACCAGTTTGGTCTTGGCCTTTACACCGCCATCGATGCGAATGATAATATTCATTTGAAAATGGCACGTGGCCTGAAGCTCAACTATGAAGACTGGGCCGTAAACCCGCTGAACAGGGTAGTGCTGGGCGCGCAGAATAAAGGATTTTTTATAGATGCCCTGCAATTGAGCAGCGGTAATCAATCTATAAGTGTGCAGAGTAAAGACACCGCGCTGAATAGTCCTTTCAGCCTGGCCATTAAAAACTTTACGATTGCCAACATCACAAGAATGCTCAGTAAAGACACCATTCTTGCAGACGGTATTTTAAATGTGGATGGAGAACTTGACCTAAGGGGCGATTTTGCAAAAATAAATGCAGATGCACGTATAGACAGCCTCCAGGTTTTAGGTGCCGGTCTGGGCAACCTGTCTTTAAATGCATTTAATGAGTCGGCAGATGCTTACCAGGCTAAACTGAACCTGGTGGGTAGCGGCAATGACCTGGGTATCAGCGGTCATTACTACACAAAAGCGCAGAATGGTAATGACCTGGATTTTAACGCAGACATTAAATCCTTCGCTTTGAAGAGCATTGAAGGCATCACTTTTGGTGCCATCAGGAACAGCAGTGGTACACTCTGGGGCAATCTTAAAATAAATGGTTCCCTCACTAATCCTTTGATAGATGGTACTTTAAATACACAAGAACTGCAGACCACCTTGTCCTCGTTCAATACCTTCCTGCGTATGCCTAAAGAGCAGATCAGGTTTGTTCCGGGTAAAGGCCTGAGTTTTTCTGATTTTGAGATCTATGACCGTTTAAACAGGAAGGCCACTTTAGACGGTGACCTGATCACTAAGAATTTTACAGAATTTGCGCTTAATGCCCGCTTTAATGCTACCAAGTGGGAAGCCATGAACTCTACCAGCAAGGATAATGAAGCTATTTACGGAAGAATCCTGCTGAGTGCCGCCCTGGGATTGAAAGGCCCGATGACCGCGCCTGCCATTGACGGAAATATTACCATACATGATAGTACAGACTTTAACTATGCACTGCTGGACAATCCTGAATTAGTATCGAATGAAGGTATTGTAGAGTTCTACGACAGTAAGGTCATAGAATCTTTAGACGAATATGGCGAAAAAATGGAACGTGCCAAATACTTATTGTCACAGAGTTCCTCGCTGAATGTGAATGTAGATATCGACAAAGGCGCACAATTCACCATACTCATCGATCCGGAAACAGGGGATAAACTTAATGTAAAAGGTAAAGCATTCCTGAACGCCAACCTGGGATCAGACGGTAATATGTCACTTGCCGGTACCTATGAGCTGGAAGATGGCTATTATGACCTGAGTATAGAGATCATCAAAAAGAAATTTAAGATACAGAAAGGAAGCATCATCCAGCTGGCCGGTGATCCTTTAGATGCCGAGGCCAATATCACGGCCGTCTATGAAGCCAATGTAGCGCCTATAGACCTGGTGCAGAACCAGGGGCAGCAGGGCGAGTCCGGCGTGTTCCGCCAGAGAATGCCTTTCCAGGTATTGTTGAAAATGAGCGGTAAGGTGATGAAACCGACCATCAGCTTTGACATAGTTGTTTCTGAAAAGGGTAATACAGCCGTTGAAGATGTGAGAGCTACCGTGGAATCTAAGTTGAATGAACTGCGCAACAATCCGACCGAGATGAATAAGCAGGTAGTGGCCGTACTGGCCCTGGGCAGGTTCATTTCAGAAGATGTATTCAGTTCTGGCGGGGGTGGTTTAGGCCTTGAGAATGCTGTTCGCCAGAGTGCCAGCCGTTTCCTGAGTGAGCAATTAAACCGGATGGCCGGTAACCTGATCGCAGGTATAGAACTGGATATGGGCTTAAATTCTTCTGAGGATTACTCTACGGGTAACCGCGTTAATCGCACCGATCTTAATGTAACGGCCTCTAAGCGCCTCTTCAATGACCGCCTGAAAGTATCTATAGGTAATGACTTCCAATTAGAAGGCCAGGCCAGCAATTCCAATCCGAGCTATCTGCCCGGCAACCTTTCTGCCGATTATATGATCACGCCTGATGGAAGATATGTGCTGAGGGGATACCGGAAAACAGAATTACAGAACATCGTTAATGGATTTATCATTGAAACCGGCCTGAGCTTTAGGCTGGGACTGGAATATAACCGCTTCAGGCAACTGTTGCTGGGACAGAAAAAATTTAGAGAGTACATGAGACAGCGCAGGGAAGAAGAGCGCAAGCAACAGGAAGAGCAAAGTAAACTGGGCCAGTCTCTGGGTATTATTTACGAATTGAACAGAAAGAATAAAAACATAATTAAAATCGGTGAATAGATCTCTTACTTTCATATATTGGTTGAAGACTTTAAGTGTAGTACTTGCCCTGTGGGGGCTGGCATCTTGTGCTTCTTATAAAAATCACCTGCCAGAGAAAGAAACATTATATACAGGCAGTAAATTGAAAGTGATCGATAGCCAGATAACAGAGCGCTCTGTACTGGAGGATGAACTAAAGGATGCCATAAGACCTAAGCCCAATAAAAAGATCTTTGGTCTGCGCTTTAAACTCGGTGTGTACAATATGGTAGGTGAGCCGAAGAGCGAGAAGGGCATGCGTAAATACATCCGCGATAAGATCGGGGAGCCTCCTGTTTTGGGCAGCACCTTCAACCTCGGCAGGAACCAGAACATACTTTACAATAAGCTGCAAAACAACGGATACTTTAACCCCGAAGTAAGGGCAAAAAGAATAGATGATACGGTTGCTAAAAAAACCTCCGGTGAATTTGAGGTCATTGCTGGCAAAAGAAAATACTTTAAAGACGTACACTTTTTAGAAGGCGATACCACTGATATTGCCATTGAGATCAGGAGCGTGGCCAAAGGCAGCCTTATCAAAAAAGGGAATCCTTATTTCCTCGATGCCATTTCGGCCGAGCGCAACCGTATAGACCTGGAGTTGAAAAACAAGGGCTACTATTTCTTTTCTCCGGACTTCCTCATTGCCCGCATTGATACCGGTTTACATGCCGATTCCCTGGATGTGCACATGACCCTCAAATATGAAGTCATGCAGCCAAAGTCATTCCAGGTGTACCACATCAAGGACATCTTTATTAATCCTAACTATGTAGTACGCTCCAATATAACCAATGCGAATAACAGCAAGGCCGACTCGGCAGCTACCGCGGCCAGAAGAATGCGGCAGATAGATACCATTAACTATGAGATCTTTAATATTGTAAAGCGCAGAGAAGAAAATTTCAAACCCTTTTTATTTAAATCCTCAGTTGTTTTCAAACCGGGTGATGTGTATTCCCGTAGGGTACAAAACCTTTCACTGAGCAGGCTGGTGAGCCTGAATGCCTTCAAATTTGTCAAGAATGATATGATTGAAAGCTATGACAGTACAGGCAGGCCCATGCTTACCGCTATTTACCTGCTTACCCCTCATCCGTCTAAATCATTGAACTTTGAAACCTCTGCATTCTCCCAGAATGACAGCAGGGTAGGTTCCAGGGTCTCCCTGGGCTGGAGGCACCGCAATATCCTGAAAGGCGCAGAACAGCTGGAAATAAAGCTGAGTGGCGGCTTTGAGATGCAGTATGGCGGTACCATGAAAATACCCAACCTCTACCAGGCAGGCCTGGAAACCAATTTAACCGTTCCCCGTTTATTGTTCGCGCGTTCTTTAGGTATTTCTTCCACCAGCAACTTTGTGCCCCGTTCCAATATTAAACTGGGTTACAACTACTACCTGAGAGAAACAGCCTACCGTTTGAACACATTTAACCTGGGCTTTGGCTATCAATGGAAAGAATCCATCAATAAAGACCACAAACTATTCCCGATCAATATTACCTACGTAAGAACAGATACCATCGGTACCACGACAGATTACCGCTTAAGTAATATCCTGTTCAACGGGGTTATCATCGGCCCTACTTACCAGTTTACCTACAACTCCAGCGTTGCAGGCCGCCAGGATCTGAATTTCTTTTTCGACGGCCTGGTAGACCTGTCCGGGAACATACTTGGTCTGGCTCAGGGTGCAAAATTAAGCGAGCCCAGCAAGAAAATCTTTGGGGCTAACTTCGCACAATACGTAAAACTACAAACCGATTTCAGGGTTTATAAAAACTTTGGTAAGCAAAGCATGTGGGCCAGCAGGCTCTTCCTCGGTGCAGGATATGCCTACGGCAACTCTTACAATATGCCCAATGTGAAACAATTCTTTGTGGGCGGGGCCAGCAGCTTAAGAGGATTCAGGTCCAGGATGCTGGGACCTGGTACTTACCACCAGGATACCTTACCCGATGCACAAAGATTCCTGGAACTGCTGGGCGATATAAAATTAGAAGCCAGTACAGAATTCAGGTTCCCTATATACAGTACCTGGGCCAAAGGTGCCGTGTTTGCAGATGCCGGTAACATCTGGCTCTGGAGAGATAATCCTGAAATGCCGGGCGGAAAATTCAGCAGTGATTTCTACAAATACATAGCCGTCAGTGGCGGTTTCGGTCTCCGCTTCGACTTTTCCATAGTTGTATTACGTACCGACTTTGGTATCCCGCTCCGCAAACCCTGGTATGAGGATGGCAACCGC
Organism: Bacteroidetes bacterium 43-16; assembly: GCA_001897525.1. Taxonomy (GTDB): domain Bacteria; phylum Bacteroidota; class Bacteroidia; order Chitinophagales; family Chitinophagaceae; genus Edaphocola. The sequence continues at coordinate 119,952 of MKTB01000017.1, forward strand.
TGGGTATTTGATGAAATCAACTTTCGCTCTGCCCAGTGGAGAAGAGAAAATATTGTCTTCAACCTCGCGATCGGTTATCCATTCTAGTGAAAGCTTAATCTTTAATATATTTAAAGTCATCTTTATCAAAAAGATGACTTTTTTTATGGAGATACTTTTCTGATATGTTAAATCGTTTAAGAGATGAAACCAATCAATGTATAGATATGAGAAAATTTGCAGTATTATTCCTGTTTGTTCTGAAAGCATTATCCCTGAGTGCACAGGAAACGGAGGCCACCCAAAATAAGTTGAATAATTCTTTGAAAGAAAGAAAGAGCGAACTTGGTCTGCTGTTCCAGATTTTTGAGGGCTCAGATCAGTTCAGAGGGCAAGCTATGATGGGACTGCAGTTTAAACACCGGGTGAAACCAAATATGGCTTTCCGGGTTCTGGCTGCTTATAACCCCTATAATTATTCACAAAGGCCCTACTTTGTGGAGACGTACAGTATAGATTCTGTTAAGGTGAAAGATAGCAGGAGTAGCGTAGATATGTTTGCACTTGGCATTGGCTTAGAAACGCAAAGGCGTTTTTATAAGCGGGTATTTTTCTTTGCAGGACTGGAATTACGGGCCGGGTATGGTGAAGGTACTACCGTCAGTCATTCGAGGATTGTACCGGTAGAAGGTATGTACCGGTCTTATCTGGGTAATGCCTATGGCGACTATGAAGAGATCTTATACAGAAGAGCCTATGCTAAATTGATCCCCGGTGTAGGGGTAAAGATTGTATTTAATAAAGTAAATTTTGGGCTTGAAACACAATTTGCCAGTATAGGTATCGATGCCGACCGCACCGGGAGGAGAAGCACAACACTTGCCTCAATTGATGCATTTGGTAATATGGGCTATCGCTTCCAGGCCAATTACCGCTTTTGATGCTGCTGCAATGAAGGTATAATAAAAAAGCGATTGACCTGCAGGTCAATCGCTTTTTTATTATTGATAATTTTATTGTTTAGCAATACATCTCGTAAGCAGATTTCAGGTTCGCTGAGATCATCTCTGCAGAACGGCCTTCGATCATATGACGCTCGATCATGTGCACCAATTCTCCGTTTTTCAATAAAGCAATAGCCGGAGAAGATGGAGGATAAGGTAATAAGTGTTTACGTGCTGCAGACACACCTTCAACATCAAAACCTGCAAATGAAGTAGTTAAAAAATCCGGTTTTTTACCTTCACCTTGTATGGAATCCAGTACACCCGGGCGTGCTGTTCCTGCAGAACAACCACATACAGAGTTGATAAACAATAAAGTAGTGCCTTCTTTTTGCATAGCTTCTTCAACTGCTGCTGCATTTACTAATTCCTGGAAACCCTTAGAAGTCATTTGTTCTTTCATCGGGCCTACTAATTCTGCTGGGTACATATTTATAAAGTTTTTATTTTTTTTCGGTTAAACCAATTTAATTATTGCAAAGATATTATTTATTCGCCCATCCTACAATAAATTCCGCTGAACAAGCCATACGAAAAGCTTATACTTACTACATTTGTTTAAATTTTTAAACAATTTTATGCAAACTGTCCACCTGTTCGCAAAAGAAGACCTGGAGCAATATTGTAGTCCCAGGGAAGGAGAAATAAAGATCGGCCAGACCATCCTGCTACCAGAAAGCAGTAACTGGCAAAACTGGCTGGTCAACCAGAAAGCACCATTCGTGCTGCTGGGCATACCCGAAGATATAGGAGTGAGGGCCAATGGCGGCATAGGCGGTGCGCAAACGGCCTGGACCTCTTTCCTCAAGGCATTTCTAAATATCCAGGACAATACTTTCCTCAAAGGCAAGCACATGATCCTGCTGGGTACGGTAGCCGTACAAGACCTGATGGACCAGTACACTCCTGATGCACCACTGAATGCGCTGAGAGCAGGGGTGGCCTCCTTAGACGAGCTTTTGGCCCCCATCATTGAAGCCATTGTGAGCGCCCGCAAGATCCCTGTATTGATCGGGGGAGGTCATAATAATGCCTATCCTTTATTAAAAGGCCTGAGCATGGCCAAGGCAGCAGCCGTAAACGTGATCAATCTCGATGCTCATGCAGACTTCAGGGCCAGGGAAGGCAGGCATAGCGGCAATGGCTTCAGCTACGCTTATGAGGAAGGTTATTTGAAAAAATATGCAGCCCTGGGTTTGCACCAGGCCTATAACAATACCGCTATTATAGACCAGTTCACGGCCAATCCCGACTTGAAAGCCATCTGGTTTGAATCCATGTATTTACAACAGGAACTTACTTTCAAACAGGGCTTACAACAGGCTTTGCAGCACGTGAAAGAGCAGTTTTTCGGTGTAGAGCTCGACCTGGACTGTATCACAGATACCTTAAGCAGTGCGCAAAGTCCTTTAGGCCTCAGCCGTACAGAAGCCTGGCAATATGTATTTGAATGTGCCGGACAACCAGGTTCTGCCTACCTGCATTTAACAGAAGCAGTGGCGGCAAGGGCCGATGGCCTGCAATATCCCATGACCGGTAAACTCCTGAGCTACCTCGTACAGGCATTTGTAAAAGGAAAACAAAAGCGCTAAAGCAGTCCCTTATCCAAATGCCGATTATACACAGGCGCTCCCCGTAATTTGCGGTCAATTTAGTATCTTTGTCCGCTATAGCTAAAATAGAAATATGGTAGATACATTAAGCCCATACTGGACCTATTCGGTAGAAGGATATAAACCTGCAGATATTGTGGGCGAAGAATTGATGATCTGGAAAAATGGATGTTGTGTATATATCTATAGCGAAAACGATATCCTGGAGGCCCATGTGTACACCACAGATACGCCCTGGGAATCCATCTTTTTTGAAAAAATATTACTCAATGAAGCAATGGGGCAGAACAATCAGAAGATCCGCAAAGTCTGGATCGCAGATGAGCGCTCTTTGATTATCCCCGATAAACTATACCTGGGAGAAGCCTCTAAATTATGGTTGAAACGCCTGCACCATATCAGTGCCGACGATGAGATCTTTGCCAATCCCATACCCGAGATCCATACCCATATTGTGTATGCCTATGATGCCGGGATTGCCACATTGATGAAAAAGTACTTCAATCATTTAGATGTATTTTCACTTTCCAGGTTTTCTTTGAGCAACTTAAAACAATTTGGTTCACAGGAAAGCGTGGCCAGCTTAATACTCTTGCAAAACACCGCATTGCTCAGCGTGACCAATGCCGGTAAGCTGCTGGCACACCAGACCTTCGAGTTTGAGACCGTGGAAAATGTAGTGTACAAAATTGCACTCATTGCAGAGAAAAACGATTTTGACCCGATGATGGTCCATTTTAATGTGACCGGTATCATCGATTCCGTGGAAGAGTTTGCACTCGACCTGAGGTCTTATTTTAAGCAAGTAGATATCATAACCGGGGACAACGGACCCATTTTAGAATTATTAAAACAAATTAAAGCATGCGGATAATAGGCGGCAAATTTGGCGGGCGTAAATTTCAGCCCCCGGCAAAACTGCCCAATACAAGGCCTACGACAGATATAGCCAAAGAAGGATTATTTAATACCCTACAGAATTTAATAGATTTTGAAGATGCCCGTACATTAGACCTTTTTGGCGGGACCGGGAGCATCAGTTACGAGCTGGCTTCCAGGGGTGCAAGTGACCTCACCATTGTAGAGCGCGACAAAGTACCTTTCGGTTTTATCAAAAAAACTATGGAAGAGCTCAAAGTCGAAGGCGTTAACCTGGTTTTCGGAGATGTATTCAGGTTCCTGTCTTCCTGCAATGAACAATATGATTTTATTTTCGCAGGCCCTCCCTATGCCTTGCAGGAAATAGACGATCTGCCCCGTATAGTATGTGAACGTAACTTAATCGCAGAAGATGGCGTTTTTGTATTGGAGCATACCCCGAGGAACAACTATGAAGATCATCCTAATTTGTTTAAAGTAAAAAACTACGGAACCACCATTTTCTCTTTTTTTGGTTCCGGAGTGGTAGCAAAATAAATACAAAGCTTCAATCGCGATTTATGAATGAGATGAACCCTAACGAATCCCTGTATAATGACCTGGTGAATGATTGGCAGGAGCAAAAGACCATGATCAAAGAGCAGATCAAGCTCATCGATCCAATGGCTACCTCCCTCCGTAAATCAACCGCACAAAGGTTCCTGAATGCAACATTGAATGTGATGATGGAGATCCTGATGTACCTGTTGGCGATCGGGAGCATTGCTTACCTGTTCTTTTTAGATAACCTCGGTCCTTTTTACATAGTAGGGAAAATAACAGCCATGCCCGAAATTAAAACCCTGTTTGCATCAGGCGAATTGTCCGGCTTTAGCATGGCGATCAAAGCAATGTTTGTCCTAATGGCCCTCCTGTTTTTGATCATAGGAAGGATGCTGGCCAACATCAGGCATAAGAACAGTACCCTGAGCCTGGCAGGAAAGAATATGAAAACCATTTCCGGGCAGCACCTGGCCCGTAAAACAGCCATTGAATCACTGGAGCAAAGGCACGTTATGGTCCTGCCCCAGACAGATATAAATGTTGATTCCATACAGACCATCAGGAAAGAAGACGATCACAACGATATACTCCTATAATTAATATTATGATATTCGAAAAAATTCAGGAAACAGTAGCTTTTATTAGCAGCAAGGTCACTACATTACCTAAATATGCTGTGATATTAGGTTCCGGCCTGGGCGGATTGACCAAGGCCATACAGGTGGAGCATGAACTGCCTTATTCCGAAATCCCTAACTTTCCCCAGTCTACCGTTGAAGGTCATGATGGGAAACTGATCTTCGGTACCATAGGAGATAAACCCGTAATGATGATGGCAGGCCGCTTTCACTATTACGAAGGCTACAATATGCAGGAAGTAACCTTCCCGATGCGCGTGATGAAAGCATTAGGCGTAGACACCATGATCGTGAGCAATGCGGCAGGAGGGATGAATAAAGATTTCAGGATCGGTGACATCATGTTTATCCGTGACCATATCAACCTCTTCCCCGAACACCCTTTAAGAGGTAAGAATGATGAACGCCTGGGCGTACGCTTCCCGGATATGAGCGAGCCTTATAACCTGGCATTGCTGGATAAGGCCCATGCAATAGCCCGTGATGCAGGCATTGATGTGAAAGAAGGCGTGTATGTAGGTTTGCAGGGTCCTACCTTTGAAACCCGTGCCGAATATAAATGGCTGCATGTGATCGGTGGAGATGCCGTAGGCATGAGCACCGTTCCGGAAGTGATCGTGGCCATTCACAGCGGTATGACCGTCTTTGCGGCCAGCATAATTACCGACCTGGGCATCCGTGAGGAGCAGAATACCATCACCCATGAAGAAGTATTAGCTGCGGCCAACGAGGCAGCACCTAAACTGGAAAAAATTGTTTCTGAATTAATCAAATCAATATAGTTTTATGAAAAAGATATTATTAGCCGCTGCTGTCGCTTTTGCACTTACCTCTTGTGGTGAAGATAACACTGCTGCAAAAGCAGACGGGCACGATGATCATGCAGGACATAACCACGGTACAGAGCAAACCGATAAAGGTACTGCAGCTACACCGGAAACACCTTCAAAATATACCGATAAAGATCCGGTATGTGGCATGGACAGGAACGAGAAATGGACTGAGTTTACCGCTAAAGGTACCGATACCACCTGGTTTTGCAGCCCCGTTTGTAAAGAGCAATTTGATGCAGATCCTGCTAAATTCCCCAAGAAAGCATAATTTATTCTGAATAAATATCAGCTTGTTGTTTTACGTCGATCGTAATAACAATAATTGGAAGCGGCAATCTCCTTATCAACCGGGATTGCCGCTTTTTTTTAATATTTGCCCCTCTTTAATCCATTCCTGTTTCCCCTTATGAATCCACATATTCCATTTATGCAACGTGCCCTCTATCTCGCCCGCCTGGGAGCGGGTAGGGTAGCCCCTAATCCTTTAGTGGGCGCTGTATTAGTTCATGACGGCACCATAATCGGGGAGGGCTGGCACCATACTTATGGCGCGGCCCATGCAGAGGTGAATTGTATCAACAGCGTTAAGGCATCCGATCAACATAAGATCAGCGCGAGTACTATCTATGTTACCCTCGAGCCCTGCGCCCATTTTGGTAAAACCCCTCCTTGTGCCGCATTGATCATTAAACACAAGATTCCTAAAGTCGTGATAGCCTGTGTAGATACCTTTTCCGAAGTGGCGGGCAGAGGTATTGAACAATTGAGAGCGGCCGGAATAGAGGTAGAACTGGGCATTTTAGAGCAGGAAGCACGTTGGCTGAACCGCTGCTTTTTTACCTTCCATGAAAAGAAAAGACCTTACATTATACTTAAATGGGCTAAGAGTACAGATGGCTTCATCGCCCCGGAAAACGGCCGGAAAGTGATGCTGAGCAATGCTTTGGTACAAAGGTACGTACACAAAATGCGCCATGAGGCCGCTGCGATCATGGTAGGCTACAATACCGCGCTTTTAGACGATCCTTTATTGACCGACCGTTTTTTCGGTACACAACAACCGCTGCGAATTGTCTGTGACTGGAAAGATACACTCCCTGAAAACCTGCATCTCAAAACAGACGGGCAGCAAACAATGATCTACAATCACAAAAAAAATGAAATAAAAGGGGCTTGCAGGTACATAAAACCGGATCAGGATGATGTGAATACAATACTGGATCATCTCTACACCGAAGGCATAAACAGCCTGATCGTCGAAGGAGGTACAAAGACCTTACAAGAGTTTATTGACATGGGCCTTTGGGACGAAGCCCATGTGATCACCGCTGCAGCGGCCATAGGAGCAGGTGTAAAGGCACCCGGTCTGTTGCATGCCCAAAAAATAAATACCATCAGGCTGGCAGATAATAGCATTGACCTGTTTGTAAATCCTTTTGCACAAACCTCTTCCTGATCCTTGGTTTAGCGATCCCGGTAAAGATTATCATCCGTTCAAATGAACTGCCCTTCCGGCCTTTCATTTGTACCTGAGTTTTATATTCCCGTAATTTGCATTTCGATAGTACAGATTCCTATGTTGACATATACCACGATTACCGCTCCGGCTACCGCAGAATTCAGAGACCGGGGGTCCAAATTCCTGGCTTACGCTTATCCCCTGAAAAGTGTAGAGGAAGTGAAATCTATAATAGCAGACCTGAAAAAAGAACATCCAAAAGCCGTGCACCATTGCTATGCTTACCGCATGGGCATCGAAGGTACCGTTTACCGGGCTAATGATGACGGAGAACCTTCCGGAAGTGCCGGCAGGCCTATTCTCGGGCAGATTGATAGTGCCGGGCTCACCAATGTCCTGGTCGTGGTAGTGCGCTATTTCGGGGGCACATTGCTCGGTGTTCCGGGATTGATCAATGCTTACAAGACCGTGACCACAGATGCCCTGGCAACCATAGAAAGAGTAGAGAAAAATATAGAGTTCCCTGTAAAGCTGAGTTTTGACTATACCATCATGAACGAAGTGATGACCGTATTAAAACAGTTTGAGGCTAATATCCTGAAACAGGAAATGACCTTGTTCTGCGATTTTGAAGTAGGTATTCCGCTGGTGCATAAAGAAGCCTGCCTGCAAAAACTGGAAGCTATTTATGGTTTGAAGCTGGAATAGCCTTATGCCAGGAGTTAAAAAGACAAATCAATAAAGCTTCGGCCTGATGGATGAATTGAGGTTGTTGCAATAAAAAGCCCCTCGATGATGATCCAGGAATGGAAAATTACGAGGGGCAAGTATGAAACAAAATAGCTTAGTTTCCTTGTTTCACCAGGGTTTTAATGTCTGGTGTTTATCTGATTAGATTTATTTTTCTTTTACTATTTTGTAAGAAGAACTATGGCCGGTGGCACTGATAATATTGATATTATACACACCTGAGCTTAGGTTTTCCAGGTTGATATCCAATTGAGTGTTCGCAGCTTTTAATTGCTGTATCAGTCTGCCGGAAGCATCATAGATAGTAATGCTTTCATCGCCTTTCAGGCCCTCAAGCGTTACATGATCTTTGGCCGGATTCGGGTAGATCAGGATGTTGCCCTCGTTGCCAAATAATACACTGCGAACATTACTGTAGTCAAACCTGCCGTCAACATTAATTTGTTTTAAACGGTAGAAATTCAGTGCATTTAAAGGTCTGACATCCGTAAATGTGTACTGCTGCTTGGTGCTGCTGTTGCCATTGGCTGAATGACTGGCTACAAAGCCGGATGTAGTCCATGATTTACCGTCTGCGCTTCTTTCGATCTCAAAACCTTTGTTGTTTTGTTCCCTTGCGGTAGACCAGTCCAGTTGTACCGTAGTGCCCTTTTTAACCGCATCAAAATTTAACAGGCTTACCGGAAGGGCTGAGGAAGTGCTGCTGGCAAAACCAAAGGTAGAGAAGGACCTGATACCTGTGAATTCTACATAATCAACACCGTCTTCTTCACCTGTAGCCGATGGATAAATATTGATCGCATTAGAAATGGTCTGACCATTATTAGCAACTACTGTAGCACTTGCATTACCCGAATATTTAAACCAGGTTTGCGCTTGCTGATTAGCTACGATTGTATTACGGAGTTCCGCAGAATCAAAGAATATCCTCACTTTAACACCACCATTGGTCGTATAGTTACCACCGGCAGGTAAGATTTCCAATAAACGGCCCATAATATTACAGGTATTGCCACCCGATGTCACAATATAGGATGTAGGGCTATAAGTAAGTACTCCATTTACACCACCTGGCTCAATATTACCATTCCAGTTAATAGCAAATGCTTTGCGGGTTTGTGCCGCATCATAATAATAGTATTTCCAGCCTACTGCTTTAAGACAGGCAGAGGTGAAGTTAGGAGTTGCATTGGTTTGAGGCAGGTCTACAGTACCGGGTGCAGTCTGGTTTACTTTAGCAAAGGTAAAATAAGATACACCTGCCGGGAACTTATGATTGACTTCATAATTAGTACCATTAACCGTCAGCACCGCTGCTGTGTCGGCGGCATCAAAAGTATTATCCAGGGAATAAACGATCACATATTGAGCACATGCTCCTTGTCCCGGCACAGTGATGCTGCCAACAGAAGCTATCGGGAACTGTATCTTCACGGTTTGTGTCATAGGATTATCACCATTGTTTTCCACACGCCAGATACGGGTCATTCTTTTGTTGAGATTAGAGGCCGCAGCATCCCCGTTGTGCGCAAAAGATACGCTGGCAGTAGCAAGGCTATTCTGGCTGTTATTATCTCCCCATACAAGGAAGCTGTTGTCATTGGCAAATGTATTGGTATTGGAAACATTGTTCGCTGCAATACTTCCGAGGCCCATCGTCACCTGGTTATTCGGAACTGTGTTCATGCTTTTGCTTTGTTTCTGGGTAAGGGCGCTATTGTCATCGCGGCCAATGCCTGCAACATTGAAATGATACGTGCTGCCGCCGGCACCATTCCAGATCACTTTTCCGGTAGAGGAAGTATATTGATAAGTGCCGCTATTTATGCCGCCACCTAAAAGCGTAATACCGTATTTCAGGCCCAGGTAGCTGTCAATTTTCCTTCTTTCCGGTGAGCCAACAGCATGATTGACACTATAAACAATATTCTCAGCCATATTGCCCTGATAATATTCACTACCCAAAGCAGCTCCCGTACTGGGACTCGGCTCCTGGCTAAGCGCGTACCATGTATTTGTAATTGAATTAGAAACGGTTCTGTTTGTAGTAGAATTCGCATTATAACCGTTATAGCCATACGTATTACTACCTGTTACACCGGTAAAGTCCCAGGTCTGTGAGATCAGGGATTGGGTTAGAGAAGTATTGCTATTACCACTAAAAGAGGCTGAAGCATTATTCCCGAAAAGTAAAGATTGACCCTGGTAATAAAGATAATTAGTTGCCGTACTTCCTGTATATAAATAATTAAAGCCGGGATCATCATCTCCAAAAGAAAATACCTGCTTATTAAAGCCGGTGGTTTCGTCGTTATTCTGAACCGAATAGACAGAGCCGGGCGTAGTGCCGGTTGCCAGTATATTATTGGCCCTCATCCAGTGAGAAGTTCCATTGAAGGTGATCGCAGGATTAAAGTTGTAGGCATTGCTAACGGTACTCTGTACACCGCCTTGCAACTGGAGATTGTGGCCGGAGCCGGAAAGGTCATTCCAGGTAGTGGTAGCCCCTGGAGGTGTGCTGGCATTTACCCATAGTGTAAGCCCGCTGGTTACGCCACCAGGGCCTGTTTGAAAGGAACCTATGGTTACAAAATCACCATCATTCACTACAACTCCGGTAGCAGATCCACCCGATACCGCGTAAATACGTGTACTCGCCGGCGTAAAACTGCTGTTGCTGCTGACCATTACATACCTGGCATAATTATAGCCAGTTGTAGCTATATTAAGCGTATAAGCTCCACCGGCAGTGCCGGCAAGGGTTACCTGTGCATTCCAGATTTTTGATGAGCGCATATTGATAGTGCCTGCCAGGCTGCCATTGGCAAAGGCAGTACCGGCTGCGTAGCTGTAGGCTGTAGTGCCGGACAGGTTATTATCACCAAGCAATACAGCATCCAGGTCATTAAGTGTACCTGTATTGGCCGCATTAGTAGTGGTCAGGCTGCTTAAATAGGTACTGATGGAGCCATCAGAAGTCGATTTGGATTGCTTCTGGTACAGGTTAGAACCATTATCCCTGGCAATACCAAAAATATTATTCTGGTAGCCGGAGTGACTGCTGCCTGTCCAGATATTAGTACCCGCACTGTTCACATAATTGGGTGATCCGGCCGCATTCAGTGAAAGCCCATATTTAATAGCCAGGTAAGATTGTACCCTTAGCTTATCGCTGGCGCTGAGCGTGGCGCGGTACATGATCACTTCGCCGATATTCCCATTGAAAGAGCCATTGCCGTAGCCGTCAAACCCGATAAACAGGTCAGTGCTGCTTAAGGTATTAGTACAGGTAGTGGAAGCCTCCACATTTCCATTGTTCGAGATAGAGACACCGCCGCTGACCCCAAAGCCGCTGACCAGATAAGGCAGGGTCGTGGAAAAGCCGGATTGTTTGGCTACACCGGTTCCGCCAGATCCATTCCAGTCTCCGGTGGTAAAGCCTACATCGGTGGTTGGGCTTGAAGTGGCTAATACCCAGCCCGCGGCCCACCCGGAATTGGTGGTTTTGGCCATAAAGGGAGAATAAGCAATATTTCCTGGTAAACCTACAGCAAAAACAGAGATAGCGCCCCCTAAAGGGTTTAATGCTGTATTGTGTGTAACACGAAAATAATTACTTGTACTAAAGCCGGTAGGTACTGCATTGTAATTGTACAGGGTCGTATTGGTAATGGTACCGGTTTTTGTTGCATTCCGGGCATTGCCACTGGCATCTGTCCAGGTGGTGCCACCGGTATAGTTCTGGGAGGGGAGCCAAAGCTGCAGCCCTGCGGAGACACCTCCCGGTGCCTGCGCTTTTGTGCTTGAAAATCCTAAACACAGCGGAATAGATACAAGCAAAACTTGTTTGTACATTTGTTTCATAAGAATTATTTAGTAATAACTGTAGAACAAAGCTATGACAATAGTTATATAACAAAAATGATATAATTGACATTAACGAACAGATTAACATAAGAAATGAAATTATATGAAATCACGATATAATTTCATTTATTTTTAATATTAAATTTTATTTATTTGGTTAGATCCTGATGTAAATAAACGGAGAAATGAAATATATTTGCATACACTAACCAACCTTTTAATATTTATGAAAAAAATCATATTATTTCCTGGAGTTCATTTTTTATTCAGTTTTATTGGCTTGATTTTCAGTGTTTTAATAGCAACAGAAACAAGCGCACAAAGCGGTGTGGGTACTGATACTACTTTAAATACCTCCCTTATTGTCGGTATGGGTATTACACAGGAGGTATATGCAGAAACACTATATATCGGCCCGGATGCAGTTTTAAATATGGATGGCGGAGACCTCCTTGTCTATAGTAAATATATCTGGATAGCACCTACCGCTCAGATATCCGGAAGCGGCAGCTTGATTATTGCCAACCCCGAGGATAATCCACAGTATCCCGATATGAGTGGTACGACTACAATAGATGTCAATAATGGTTTGCCCTTAACAGCTATTATACGCCATAGAAATCCCAACAATATCATTTTGGCTGATATTGCCGATCCTGCTTATGGTACACTTAATCCTACAGGGCCTTTGGCATCAGCCTTTAACCTGGCAAGCGTTTTTATGCTTGAAGTATCCGGCGGTGATTTATTGTTAAATGGTAATGACTTTATCATGTGGGAAGATGGGATAATAGCTGGTTATGCTATGGACAGAAGTATCATAACAAGTAATAGTATTGCCGGGCATCTCATAAAAGTAAATAATGGTAACCTGAGTTTTACTACATTCCCTGTAGGTATAGTTGAAGGGGAATGCACCCCCGTCTCTATACAAGGTTCCGGTGATTACTCTGTAAGCGTAACCGATTATGCAGCCAGTGGTATTACTATATCTGGCCCGCAGGAGGGTATAGACCGTACCTGGCATATATACGGCGGACCTGCAACTGAAATATACCTGCAACATGATATAGCCACTAATGGTACCCTGTATAATGATGCTGCAGCTTTTATTACCCGCTACCTGGGTAGCGGCAACTGGAGTACTGCCGCGGCAAATGATTACCTCATTGATGGCTTTCATTATAATGCCGGGGCAATACCTGCTGGCATACCACTCTCTGCTGCTGATGATGGGGCATGGCTCAGCAAAACAAGTGATGAACTTAGCCCTCTGCCCGTAAAGCTGCTCCGCTTACAGGCCCGTAAAGAAGGGCATGTAGTAGCCTTGGAATGGTCAACAGCATCAGAACAACACTGCAAGGGATTTACAATAGAAAGAAGTATAGACGGCAGTAATTGGACTCCAATAAGCTTTGTACACAGCCTTTCTGAAAGTGGGAACTGCAACATCAGATCAGACTATAGCTCTATAGATAATCAACCCGCTGATGGTAGAAATTTTTATCGCCTGAAACAAACGGACTTTGACGGTAAATATACCTACAGCAAACTGGTAAGTATCTTATTTGATGCAGGTATAAAAGTCTCTGTTTACCCTAATCCCGTCACAAAGTATATAAATATAAGCGGCCTTCAGTATGGAGCAGGTATTGCCCTGTATGATGTTGCCGGCAGATTGCTGCAGCAACGGCAAGCGGAAAAGGATACGATCCATTTTGATATGGAATATTTTAATTCAGGCATCTATACTATTAAGATCACAGCTACAGATGGAAGTACAACACACTACAAAGTAGTTAAGCAACCTTAAAATACTTTATCGTAAGACACTTCATGATAGCGGATGATTAAATACTGATAATAAAATAGCATTTTTTAGAACCAAACACAAATATTGAAAACAATGAGAACACAGATCTTAGTACTTATGATGGCTTTAAGCACCCTGAGTTTTGGCCAGAAAACAATTACCCTGCAAGTGAAAGAAAATACCGTTCCCTGTGAAGGAGTGGCCCCGATGGACTGTATGCAGGTAAAAGAAGGTAATGCTACAAGTTGGAGTTATTTTTATAGCACCATAGAAGGCTTTAATTACCAGCCCGGCTATCTCTATAAATTGAGTGTCCTCAAAACCAAAAGAACGGGCAATATTCCTGCAGATGCATCTGCTTATACCTACAAGCTTAAAAAAGTAATTTCGAAAAAGAAAGTACAGGTCCCGAACACAGCCTATTTAAATAAAAAAATGGTGCTTACCCGGATCAATGGTAAACCGGTAACCGGAGGTAAAGTTTTCATGACACTGGACAATACCCGGAACAGTATATCAGGGAAAAGCGGCTGTAACAGGTTTAATGCCGGCTACAAGCTTTCCGGAAATACGATTGAAGTAAACCCGCTTATGGGCACTATGATGGCCTGCGACCCCGAAAGCATGCAACTCGAGCAGGATTTTATGGCCGCTATGGGCAATAAAAAATTTGAATTGCAGAGCCAGGGAAATACCATTCATTTTAAAGACCCGAAAACGAAAACCGCTGTACTGACTTTCCAGATTCCGGCAGAAAGTGAGATCTGGTCATTTATAAATGGGAAAAAATGGAAACTGATCCAGATGGACCACACCGGCCAGGATTACGGGAAAGCCATGATACAGTTTGATGTAACAACAAAAAAAGTGAGTGGTAATAGCGGCTGTAACAACTTCTTTGGCGGCTTTACGACTCAAGGTGATGAGATCAGCTTTACTGCATTAGGCAGCACAAAAATGGCCTGCCTGGATAAAGGTGCCGCAGACACAGAAAAGAAAATGCTACAACATTTGTCCAATACAAGCCTGAGGTTTGATGTGGCAGAGCAGACCCTGAACTTTTATAAAGGCGACAAATTGATCATGATGTTTGGCATGGTCCGGTAAGTGAATATTTAATAATTTGCATATAAGATGAGAATAGATTTAAGAAGTGACACACTTACGCTGCCCACAAAGGAAATGAGCGAGGTGATGAACAATGCCCCTTTGGGGGATGATGTATATGGAGAAGATCCTTCCGTAAATGCCCTGGAAGAAAAAGCCGCAGCTATGTTCGGTATGGAAGCAGCGCTGTTTTGCCCTACGGGCACGATGACCAATCAACTGGCCATCAAAGTACATACCCGGCCGGGAGATGAAGTGATCTGTGATAAATTGTCCCATATCTATCTGTATGAGGGCGGTGGCATCGCCATGAATGCCTTCTCTTCCGTAAGGCCTTTGGAGGGTCACCTGGGCCGGATCACCGCTCAGGTGGTGGCAGAAAATATCAACAATGCCGCCGATGTACACCAGCCCATCACCCGGATGGTGTCCCTGGAAAATACAGTGAACAAAGGCGGAGGCAGCATTTATGACTTTAATGAGATCAGGAAGATCAGGGAAGTCTGTACGGCAAACGGGATCATCCTGCACCTGGATGGTGCAAGGCTTTTTAATGCATTGGTAGAAGCCCCGGAGACCACCCTGGATTACGGGAAAACCTTCGATAGCATCTCCATCTGCCTGTCCAAAGGCTTAGGATGTCCTATAGGATCTTTATTACTAGGCAGCAAGCCCTTCATCGCGCAGGCAAGGCGCTACCGCAAAGCTATGGGCGGCGGCTGGCGGCAGGCCGGGGCACTGGCAGCAGCAGGCAGCTATGCCCTGGACCATCATATCGACCTGCTCCGGGCAGACCATCGCAGGGCCAAAGCAATAGGGGAGATGCTGGCCGGAAATTCCTGGGTAGAAGCAGTATATCCCGTAAGCACCAATATCATCCTGGCACAACTGTCGCAGCATATTACCGCTACAGACTTTGTGGAAAAACTGAAAACAAAAGACGTGCACTGTGTTTCCTTTGGTAAGCATTTAGTACGTTTTGTCACACACATCGACTTTACCGATGAGCATTTGGAGGCCTTAAAACAAGAACTTGATTTTTAAGCCAGTCCTTCATACATCATAAGATCACCAGAGCAGCCCCTGGATAGCACAGGGGCTTTGTGATGGTGACAACAATTAATTGTGTATTTTTGAACAAAGAATAATACTATGATTTTAGTCGAGTGTCCACGTGATGCCATGCAGGGCTGGTCACATTTTATACCTACAGAACAAAAAGTGGCCTACCTGAACCAATTATTAAAAGCCGATTTCGATATCCTGGATTTTGGCTCATTCGTTTCGCCTAAAGCCATTCCGCAACTGGCAGATACCAAAGAGGTCATTCCCCAACTGGATATGAGCACGACCAAAAGCAAGCTGCTGGCCATTGTGGCCAATACACGCGGTGCAGAAGAAGCGGTGGTCTATGACGAGATATCCTTCCTGGGCTTTCCTTTTTCTATTTCGGAGACCTTCCAGATGCGCAATACCAATAAGACCATTGAGCAATCCCTGGCACAGGTGGAAGAGATCCAGAACCTTTGTGTGCAGCACAATAAGCGCGCCATGCTGTATATCTCTATGGGTTTTGGCAACCCTTACGGAGATGAATATAATGCCGATATCGTTTTTCACTGGTTCAACAAGCTGGTGGAGCTAGGCGTAGGGCATATAGCACTGGCCGATACCGTAGGCGTTTCTAACCCGGAAAATATCAGCTACCTGTTCAGTAAGCTCATCCCCGAATTCCCGGAAATGCATATCGGTGCCCACTTTCATTCCCATCCGCATAACTGGGAAGAAAAAATTGAGGCCGCCTGGAACAGTGGCTGCCGCAGCTTCGATAGTTCCATAAAAGGGATAGGCGGCTGCCCTATGGCAAAAGACGAGCTGGTGGGCAACATCGCCACAGAAAATATGCTCCTGTTTGCCCATAAGCATAAGATCGACCTGGAGATCAACCAGCAAGCCTTCAATACCGCTGCCCAAATGGCGATAGACGTATTTGTTTAATTGTAACTACCTTATTTTAACAAAAGCTGTACACAGGGGCAGCTTTTGTTATTATATTTGCTATGCCATTATTGTATGATTCATAACACTTTATGGTGGCTTCTCCAGCCACCTTCCCGGAATCGTTAATGATTGGTTAGCATTTGAAATTTGATATCTTTATTTTATGTACTTTTGCACAAAATTTATTCAATCAAACATAAAATATTTTTTCAGAAATGAGTAAAGTAAAAGTTGCCATTAATGGTTTTGGCCGTATCGGACGTTTAGCTTTCCGCCAGATTTATAACCTGGACGGTATTGAGGTTGTTGCTATCAATGATTTAACTCAGCCAAATGTTTTAGCTCACCTGTTAAAGTACGATACTGCTCAGGGCCGTTTCAATCAAGAGGTGACCAACTCTGATAGTGCAATCACTGTAAATGGCAGCGAAATCAAGATCTATGCTGAAAAGGATCCTGCTAATATTCCATGGGGACAACATGATGTAGACGTAGTATTGGAATGTACCGGTTTCTTTACCGATGCAGACAAAGCTCAGGCTCACATCAAAGCAGGCGCTAAAAAAGTAGTGATCTCTGCTCCTGCTACCGGCGATCTGAAAACAGTTGTATTCAACGTGAACCACGATATCCTGGACGGATCTGAAACAGTTATTTCTTGTGCATCTTGTACAACAAACTGTCTGGCTCCTATGGCTAAGGCTTTACATGAAAACTTCGAGATCAAAGTAGGCCAGATGACTACCGTGCATGCTTACACCAACGATCAGAACACTTTAGATGCACCTCATCCTAAAGGAGACCTGCGTCGTGCACGTGCAGCTGCAGAAAACATTATCCCTAACTCTACCGGTGCGGCTAAAGCAATCGGTCTGGTATTACCTGCACTGAAAGGTGTATTGGATGGCGGTGCACAACGTGTACCTACCGTTACCGGTTCCCTGACTGAATTGACTACCGTTTTAGCTAAGAAAGTAACTATTGAAGAAGTAAATGCAGTGATGAAAGCCGCTGCCAATGAATCTTACGGATACAACGAAGATGAGATCGTTTCCAGCGATATCATCGGTACTTCTTTCGGTTCTATCTTCGATGCTACACAAACTAAAGTAGTAACGGTAGGCGATATGCAAATGGTGAAAACCGTTTCCTGGTACGATAACGAAATGAGCTATGTGTCTCAATTGGTACGCACAGTGAAATACTTTGCCGGATTAATTTCTAAATAATTAGTTTATTTATATCTTTATAAAGGCGCGATTATTCGCGCCTTTATCTTTTAAATGAATATCATTAAATACATACTTTGGTGGGAGATCAGGCGTTTGCTGTTTAATCTTTTCCTGCTTGGGAGCACCCTGGTATTATGTTTCGCTTTTGGCTTTAATCTTTTCAGGACTGAACCCGGTTCCGGAGCGTACTACCTGTTTATTACTTACCTGTTGCTTATAGCACTTGCTAACCTGGTGTACACTTTAAACTATTTTATTTATTACAAGAAAGCAAAGGAAAATAAAACAAGAATCGGATTATTTGAGCGAATCATGTTGTGCTCATTAATCCTATTGACACTGTACACCATTTTTATTTTGGTGATCATATTGTATTTATTCCAATGATGCTTATTCCATTACCTTGTTTGCCGGGTAAAAAACGTTCCCTTTTTTAATCTGATTTATTGCATTGTTAATGTTTGTTAAAATAATAATTAATTAAACGTTTGTTTAATTTTTCGATCTTACATTTGCATCGGAATTTAAACAAGTGTTTAATTTTTAGAACTTATGGAACATGCGAAAGAATATTCAGAAAAACAGCTACATATAATGAATGTAGCCATAGACCTGTTTGCAGAAAAAGGCTTTACAGAAACCTCTGTGCGCCAGATAGCAGAAAAAGCAGAAGTCAACCTGGCCATGATCAACTATTATTTTGGCTCCAAGAAAGAACTGCTGGAATCTATTTTTGAATACCAGCTCGCCAATAAAACCATTTCCCTGGAGCAGATCATGAGCAATGCCGCTTTGAACCCCGTTCAAAAGATAGAAGCCTACCTGGATTATTTTATTGAATCGGCTTTTTCCAGCCTTAAATTCAATAAAATTATGGTGAAACGCACCACTACAGAGGTAGACCGGGAGTCCAAGATCTTCAAACTGGTGGTAGAAAGCAGGGCACAGTACCGCTCGATCATTGAAAAGGTCATAGTACAGGGCCAGAAAGAGAAACTATTTAGAAAAAATATCGACATCGTCCTGATGTCTGCCATATTTGTAGGCACCGTTAACCATGTATTGTCCAATGTTCCTTATTACAGTACCGTGTACCATATCGAACAGGGCAATATGAAAGCTTACAAAGAAACGTTTGTCAAAAAACTGAATAAAGAAATCAAATTAATCATCAAATTATATCTGAGTATCGATGCAAAAGCATAGTCTTTTCCTGATTTTTGGTGCGGCATTATGTATCGGCAGTAGCCTGAATGCCCACGCACAAGAGGTACGGGCGCTTTCTCTCAACGAAGCGGTCAGCCTGAGTATCAACAATAATAAATCACTCAAACAATCAAAATACGCTTTAGATGGTGCCAAAGCGGGCGTACAGGAAGCGAAAGAGCGTCGGCTCCCGGATGTGAAGGTCTCGGGTAGCTATATGCGACTCAACAGCCCTACGGTGAGCGGCAACCTCTTGCAGATGATGGCATCGGGAGAGCAGGGCAGCGAAGCCGGGGCTATAAAAGTAAACCAGGTAGCCTTTGGAATGGCCAATGCAAGCCTGCCTTTATTCTCGGGCAACCGGATCAATAACGGCATTAAAGCTGCTACTTACCTCGAAAAGGCCGCTGCTTATGATGTAGCGCAGCAGGCAGACCTGGTGATTGATAATACCATTGAAGCTTATTACAACTTGTACAAAGCGCAGGCTTATTTAAAACTGGTAGCAGAGAACAACCGTACTGCCCTCAACAGGGTGAAAGATTTTGCCAACCTGGAAAAAAACGGTGTGATCCCGAGGAATGATCTTTTAAATGTGCAGCTACAGCAAAAGAATATGGAACTGGCCATATTGGACGCGGAAAACAATATGAAAATTGCCAATTACAATTTTGACCTTATGCTGGGCCTGGATGAAAATACCACCCTGCAGGTAGAAGGATTGAATGGTATACAGGAGCAGCAACTGGGCGAGATGGATGCCTATGTCAACAGGGCATTGTCGGAAAGAAGCGATGTGAAAGCCCTCGACAGCAGGTTAAGTGCCAGCCAGGCAAATATCAGGGTCACAAAAGGGGCTTACCTGCCTTCTGTAGCACTGACCGGTGGTTACGTTGCGGCTGATGTACATAATATGCTCACCGTGACCAATGCTATGAATGTAGGCCTGGGATTGAGTTATAATATTGCCGACCTGTATAAGACAGGAGCGAAAGTAAAACAGGCAAAAGCACAGGAAGCCGAAATGCAAATGGCTAAATCAAATTTGCAGGATGGCGTGAAAATGGAAATACATAAAGCGTACCAGGACTTCCGCCAAAGCAGCCAAAAGGTGAGCGTACTGAAGACTGCTGTTGACCTGGCCGATGAAAACTACAAGATCGTTAAGAATAAATATGATAACAGCCTGGCCACCGCTACAGAATTGCTGGATGCCGATGCCAATAAATTACAGGCAGCTATAAACTACGAATTTTCAATGATCGACAACCTGATCGCTTATAACAAATTATTAAGGGCATCCGGCCAGATCTCCGAGGTGTATGCTCCTGCTTCTTCTAATTAATCAAACAATACTTTTTACAAATTACAATAATGGAAAACAATAACAATGCTCCTCAGGCAGAGCAAGTTGCAGATAAAAAGAAAACAAATAAAAAATTTGCCATCGGTTT
The DNA here is from genome assembly GCA_001897525.1 of Bacteroidetes bacterium 43-16. Taxonomy (GTDB): domain Bacteria; phylum Bacteroidota; class Bacteroidia; order Chitinophagales; family Chitinophagaceae; genus Edaphocola. The sequence continues at coordinate 140,330 of MKTB01000017.1, forward strand.
TGGCGCTATCTTGGTGGTAGGCTCAATATTTGGTTTTTATAAGTACAATGAATCACAAAAACATGAAGATACCGATGATGCGCAGATCAGCAGCCGCATCAGCCCGGTGATCCCCAGAGTAGGTGGCTTTATTACCGAGATCCGCGTGAAAGATAACCAGATGGTGAAAAAAGGCGATACCCTCGTGGTGCTGGACAGCCAGGACTTCCAGGTGAAACTGGAAGATGCCGAAGCAAGGCTGATCTCTGCGCGCAGCAATGTAGGTGTGGCTAATGCCGGAGAATCCGTGACACAAAACAATGTAGTGTCTACACAGGCCAATACCAATACCATAGATGCACAGATCGAATCTGCAAAAGTGAACCTGTGGAGAGCACAGAAAGATTTTGAACGCTACCAGAACCTGATCAAAGATCATTCTATTACCCAACAACAATTTGAGCAAACAGAAGCGACCTACCTGATCGCTCAAAAGCAACTGGACGTGCTCAGGGCGCAGAAAAATGCTGCCTCTAAACAAACTGCCGCAGTAGCTGCACAAAGCAATATCAACAGGGGACAGATCGCTGTAGCCAATGCTTCCATTGCACAGGCAGAAGCCGGAGTAGCTGCTGCCAGACTGAACTTAAGCTATACCGTGATCACCGCTGCTGTAGATGGCCAGGTGGGTACCGTAAATATTCAACCGGGTCAACTGATCAATGCAGGGCAGTCCCTGTTCCAGATCATACCTGATGACCAGAAATGGGTAGTGGCCAACTTTAAAGAAACACAATTGACCAGGATGAAGACCGGCCAAAAGGTAACCATAGAAGTAGATGCCTTCCCCGGCCAGAAAATGGAAGGAACCATTACTTCCTTCTCCCCGGCTACAGGTGCTAAGACCTCTCTTTTACCTCCCGACAATGCTTCCGGGAATTTTGTAAAAACCGTTCAGCGCGTTCCGGTAAGGATCGACTTCTTAAGCAATACCGATAAAGAATTATTAAACCGTTTAAGCTCCGGCATGAATGTGTTTGTAGATGTTCATTTGAAATAATTAAAGGTTTATGGAAACTAATTCTTTGGTAGAGTATGGTGCTCGAAGAGTCATCATAGTCGTCACTGCCATATTGTGTGCCCTGCTGGAGATCGTGGATACCACCATTGTCAATGTAGCCCTGAACGAGATGAAAGGTAACCTGGGCGTTACTTTGAGCGAGATCGGCTGGGTGATCACGGCTTATGCGATCGGTAATGTGATCATTATCCCGATGACGAGTTGGTTGTCGCAACAATTTGGCCGGCGCAATTATTTTGCTGCCTCTGTTATACTCTTTACGATTTGTTCTTTTTTATGTGGTAATGCCTCCACGCTCTGGGAGCTGGTATTGTTCCGCTTCCTGCAGGGTGTAGGCGGTGGTGCGCTGCTGGTGACCTCGCAGACCATTATTACAGAAGTTTTTCCCAGCGAAAAACGCGGTATGGCGCAGGCTTTATACGGTATGGGTGTCATCATTGGTCCTACTTTAGGTCCGCCATTAGGTGGCTACCTGGTGGAAACCTATAAATGGCCTTCTATTTTCTACATCAATATTCCGATAGGTATTGTGGCCGCTATCCTGGCATTAAGATTTATCAAGAACCCGGCCTATTCCGGCACGAAGAAAAAGATCGGTGAAGTAGACTGGTGGGGCATGATCTTCCTGGCCGCAGCGGTAGGTAGTTTACAGTTTGTATTGGAAAGAGGGCAGGAGTCAGACTGGTTCCAGGACCCTACGATCCTGATCCTGACCGTCACCTGTGTCTTGAGTGCTTATTTATTTATCTGGCGCGAGCTTACTTATGCCAACCCGATCGTGAACCTGCGCGTACTGAAAGACGGGAACTTAAGGATCGGTACTATCCTGACCTTTGTATTAGGTTTCGGTTTATATGGCTCAACCTTTATTATTCCCCTGTACCTGCAGAGCTCTTTGGGCTGGTCGGCCTTCCAGGCGGGCCTCATCATGGTGCCTGCGGCGCTGATGACCGCCTTTATGATGCCGGTCGTGGGGCAATTGATACAGCGCGGCGTTAAGCAGCAATATATTGCCGCAACGGGATTTTTACTGTTCTTTATTTACAGCATCTGGGGGCATAATATATTAACGCCCGATACCGGCTCCGAGCACTTTTTCTGGTTGCTGATGTTCCGTGGATTTGCATTAAGTATGCTGTTCATCCCCATCACTACCTTATCCCTTTCTACCCTGAAAGGCCGGGAGATCGGTGAAGGAGCTTCGTTTACGGGTATGATGCGGCAATTGGGCGGTTCATTCGGTATTGCGATCATTACCACTTACATGAGCCACCAGAATGCCATGCACCGCAGCGACCTGATCGCCAATATTAACCCGACCAATGTGGTCTTCCAGGAACGCTTCAATGCTTTTGTAGCCCGTTTTATGTCTACAGGTGCGCCTTCTAATGTGGCGCAGCAAATGGCTTATACCGCTATGGACGGAGGGGTGATGAAGCAGGCGGTGGTATTGTCTTATATGGATGTATTTATTGCCATAGGCTTTGTATTCCTGGCCAGCATTCCTTTTGTACTTTTTGCCAAAAGCAGCAAATCGAAGATAGATATGAGCAATGTGCACTAAGATAGATCAATTGTTTTTTTCAGAAAGACCACGACAATTCGTGGTCTTTCTTATTTTAAGCCCTTTAATTAAACTAACTTTGCTCTCTATTCAATTTTACCTGTTGATTTTATAAGTAATGAGATTTGAACAATATAAAATAGCTACTGAACTAAAGCGTGCCCTGGACGAGATGGGTTTTAAAAAGCCTACAGACATCCAGTATAAAGCCATACGCCCCATCCTGGAAGGGAATGATGTGCTGGGCGTGGCACAAACCGGTACGGGTAAAACCGCAGCTTTTGCCATCCCGGTGCTGCATAAATTAATGTATGTGAAAAACCGGCCGGATAAACGCCAGACCAAATGCCTGGTGATGGTACCTACCAGGGAACTGGCCTTGCAGATCGCCAAAGTATTCCGGGAATTGGGGAAATATACCAAACTTAAAATTACCGCATTGGTAGGTGGCGTAGAGCAGGAGCACCAGATCGAGCAACTGGCCAATGGTACAGATGTGTTGATCGCAACACCCGGTCGTATGTTTGACCTCCTGCACCAGCAGAAATTAGACCTGAACAAAACGGAAATACTGGTTTTGGATGAAGCCGATCTTATGCTGGATTACGGCTTTATTAAAGATATACAGGATGTCATCAAGTTCCTGCCCGATTACCGGCAGACACTTTTTTTCTCCGCAACGATCAACAGTGAAATTAAAGAGATCGCTTACGGGATCGTAAGAAATCCTATCCGTATACAGATCTCGCCGCAGGACCCTGTTTCTAAAAATATTACCCACTTCGTTGCCTTCATTGAAATGGATGATAAGCGTTTCTTCTTAGAAAGGCTGGTGGTAGAGCACCCGGAATCTAAAATACTGATCTTTGTAAGGACCAAAGTGCGTGCCGAAAGAGTAGCCGCAGCTATGGAACGGGTAAAGGTCAAAACCCTGACCATGCACAGCGGGAAAGACCAGTCGGAGCGGGCAGAGATCATGAAAGCCTTTGCTTCGGGTGAAGTGCGCCTGCTGATCACTACAGACCTTAATGCACGCGGTGTGGATATTCCAAACGTAGACTATGTGGTGAACTATGACCTACCTGATGAGGCAGAAAATTATGTACACCGGGTAGGCCGTACCGGGCGTGGAGTGGCTAAAGGAACGGCTTACTCCTTCTGTGCACCGGAGGAAAAAGAAATGCTTAAAGAGATCGAGTCCTACCTCGGTAAACCGATCCATGTGCTCGAAATAGACAAAGAAACCTATGCAGATACTGTTGTATTTACCGATGAAGTGAACAATGATAACTGGCAGGTATTGTTGCGAAATGCAGAGCAGGAAGCGGCAGAAAGGAAAACAAAGAAGAAAAAGCGATGAGTTTTTGTTTTTATAAAAACAAAAAAACAGGGATCTTTAGTAACTAAAGATCCCTGTTTTTTGCTTATAAGCCAAATCCTACGCCCACCTGGAAGTGTTGCGTGGTCCATCTTTCAGAGACAGAACTATTGTTCCTGTTCGATAAGCCCATCACATACCTGCCGGTGACATGCAGCCCTAAAGGTAGTTTGACCCTGGCACCGATCACAGCAGACACATAACTATCTTTATGCACATTGGTGATCTCGTTCAGCACCTCATCCTTATCATTCATGCTCACAATTTTAGTGAACTGAGGACCTATTTCAAACCAGGTGAAGGGTAAGGCCTTAAAGCCTACCAGCACCGGAACCGAGAGTTCTGAAAAAGAAAATTCGGCATTACGTACCTGGTCTTTTCCGCTCCTGATATAGTTATTAAATACCTGGTTGAAGTTATCACCGGCCACCATCCTGGTCTGGGTAAAGATCCCTTCTGCGATTAAACTCATTTTCTCTCCGCTGACACCCAGGTAAGCACCACCAAAAGGAAAAGCATTGAACTTGCCGGAGATATCCTTGCCGGAATTATTGTAAATAGTCGCTCCTGCCTTTATTCCCACATGGAAATTCTGGGCATTTGAGGCATTCGTAAAGAGGCTAAAGCCGATCAATGTGAGCGTACTTTTGATTAAATGTTTCATATAGCTATTTTTTTGTTGTTTGTTTTTTTGTTATCTAAGTACTCGAGGGCTTCTCCCACAATGAAAAAGCTGCCTGTGATCAATATCAGGTCTGCTTCATCGCAATGGTGCAGTGCTGCTTCCAGTGCAAGGTCTACAGTAGGGTAGGCGCTTCCTTCCATGCCCTGCTCCTGTGCCAGTGCCTGCAGCTCTGCTACATTCAATGCCCTGGGGATAGCGGCCTGGGTGAAATAATACCGGGCATCCTGCGGTAATAAAGAAAGTGCTTCTTTTACATCTTTATCCGCCACAAAGCCGACAATGATATGCTGTTGCTTTTGACTGAATTGCGGATGTTGCAGCTGCTGTGTCACCATAGACATACCATTCGGATTGTGGGCCACATCGGCAATGACGAGCGGTGCGGTCTGTACTGTTTCCCATCGCCCTCTTAATCCTGTGAGCGCTTTCACTTTAGTGACCGCCCTTTTAAAAATGTCCAGGTCTACGTTCCAGCCCAGGCTTTGCAGGGTAACTATTGTAGCCAGGGAGGTTTTAAGATTATCTGCCTGGAAGCTGCCCAGGAGGTCGGTCTCTATCTCTATAATGTTATAGTTGCGGGTATCTACAAACTTTATGGTTTGCGATGCAGCATCGGTTCGTACAATGGCCCCGTCAAACATAATATCGGCATAGATCAGTTGCGTATGATTCAGGATCGCATACCGGCTGAATACCGCAGCGGTCTCATCCTGGGACAGGCCGATGATTACCGGTTTTTTCTCTTTAATGATCCCTGCTTTCTCTGCCGCAATTTCAGGGATCGTATGCCCGAGAATGTGCGTATGGTCCAGGCTTATATTGGTAATAACGGAAATTTCGGGTATAATGATATTGGTACTGTCCCATCTTCCCCCCAATCCTGTTTCTATAATAGCAATATCCACCTTTTCCTTTGCAAAAGCCCAGAAAGCTAAGGCCACATTCAATTCAAAGTAGGAAGGCATCACTGTATCAATGATGTCCCGGAAAGTATTGATGAACAAAGTAAGTAGCTGCTTGTCCAGCAGCTGCCCGTCTACCCGGATGCGCTCTCTCAGGTCGATCAGATGCGGTGAGGTATAGAGGCCCGTTTTATAGCCTGCTTCCTGTAAACAGGCAGCCAGGATATGGCTGGTACTTCCTTTACCATTAGTGCCCGCAATGTGTATAGATTTAAACTGTTTTTCCGGGTTGCCGATATGATTACAAAGTTGTTGTATTTTATCCAGTTTTGGATTCAGCGCATCAATTCCTGTCCGGGTGAACATCGGCAATTGATCAAACATAAATTTTATGGCAGATTCATAGTCTAAAGGAACCTCATGATGCATATAGTCAATTGTTTATCAAAAACTTTAGCGGCAAAGTTACTGGAGAGTGGGCTGGATTGTTTAGATTTAAGAAAAAAATATTTTTTGATTAATAAAATTTTAACCTTAACTTCATCTTCATATTCTATTTCTAACATTTAAAATTACTAGTTGTAAAAATGAAAAAGAGAATTTTACTTTTATCTACCCTGTTGGGCTTAGCTAGCTTAACTTACGCCCAAAAACTGGCGTTGATTGAAGAGTTTTCGGGAGAGAACTGCGGACCTTGTGCTGCTTATAATCCTGCATTTATGAATTTGGTAAATGCTGCCGGTAATAGTACTAAAGTATTATTGCTGAAGTACCAGTCTCCAATCCCTACTCCGGGGCCTATCTATAATATCAATACAGTATTTACGGATGCCCGTATGTCTTATTATTCTGTGAACTCTGCCCCTTCATTCTACTTGAACGGTGCGTCGAAAGGTAATATTACAAGTGCTACACAGGCTATGTTCAATGCTGCGGCTGCAGAAACTACTCCTTTTACTATGTCTGTAGCCAATCCGGTGTACAATGCCAATGGCCAGACTATGTCTGTTACTGTAACCGTTACTGCTACCAGTGCCGTTACTGTTTCTAATGTAAAATTAAGAGTAGCTTTTGCTGAAGAGTTGAACTATACTACTCCTCCGGGTACCAATGGAGAAACGCATTTCCAGAATGTAGTACGCCAGATGTATCCTAATGCAGCCGGTACTACGCTTGATGCTGCCTGGACTGCAGGTCAAAGCAGAACCTATACAGTGACAGGTGTGATCCCTGGCTATGTAAACCCTGCTGCCCCGAGCCGTTTCTTTGCTGCATTCCTTCAAAAAGATGATGCTACTAAAGAAGTACTGCAATCTGCGAAAACAGGTAATGTTACCATTCAACTACCTGCAGCAAACGCAGCCTTGACCAGCATTAATATGAATGTGGCCGCTTCTAATATGGTATGTACACTGCCATATACACTTAATGCTACTACTAAGCTTAAGAATACCGGTACAGAAGCCCTTACTACTGCAAAAATATACTACAAATTAGGTACTGCGAGTGCATGGACAGAGATGAACTGGACCGGCAACCTGGCAGCAGGTCAAAGTGTTGATGTTGCACTTTCTGGTCTTAATATTACCTCTTCCGGTATTATTCAGTTGCTTGATTCTGTAGGTTTACCAAATGGTAAAGTTGACTTAGATGATTATGATAATGCTAACGCTGGTTATTATTTCCAAATTAATTCCAATGCTGTAGCGCTTCCTGTGGAAAACGACTTTGAAACAGATAAAGCAGATTGGATGATGTATTTCAACGGTAGCAACGGTTACCCGATGCAGCGTGTTAATAATGGAAGTGGTGCTAGTGTTGGCTACAACTCTGCAACTGCTTTATACTTTAATGCACCAAACATCGGCCCTGGCCCTGTAGGTTATTTCCTTTTACCAAAAGCAACTTTACCTGCCGGTGCTAAAGCATTAGACTTTTATCAAAGCTATGCCATGAGAACAGGTGCTAATGGCGACAGATTGGAAGTAGTTTATTCTTCAGATTGTGGTGCTACCTGGACAAGAGTATGGATGTTAGAAGGTCAAGGCCTGGCAACAACTACGCCTACATCAAATACCCAAGGTCACCTTCCAACTACTGCTACTTATGTAATGCGTTCTGTTGATATGACTGCTGTTCCAGATGGTGCATTGGTCGCTTTCAGAGCTACATCTGGCGGTGGAAACTTCATGTGGATTGACAATGTGAAATTCCGTACTGGCGCTCCTGTTGCTATTGAAGATCTGATGGATCAAAGCAAATTATCTGTTTTCCCTAACCCTGTATCTAATAAACTGAACGTTTCTATGTCAATGAAAAGAAACGATAAAGTTACTTTTGCAGTGGTAAATACACTGGGACAAGAGGTATATTCTGTAACTAAAGATGTTAATTCAGGTAATCAGGTAATTGATATCGATGCCAGCCAATTAGCGGCAGGTATGTATATCCTGAACATCAAAACTGCAGAAGGTGCTGTACAGCAAAAGTTTACAAAAATGTAATACCTTTTAAACAGTAATGGTTAAATTTTTAACTAAAAAAAGATGGAATACTTTAGGGTATTCCGTCTTTTTTAGCTAAAATCACTTAAATTTGTAATGAACAATTTTAAATAAAGCATAAAATGAAAAAAATATTACTTACTGTATCGATTGGTTTGTTGGGCACTATTGCAGCTTCTGCACAGAGTTACGAGATCCTGCATGATACAATGATTAAAACTACCTTAGGAACACCGGGTCTTGATCCGACCAATGAAGCTATTTATTTTCACGATTCAGTGAAGAACGTAACTGCTACAGACCTGGAGAATGTGAAATGGCGTATTATTGAAAGTAATTTACCCCTGGGTTGGTATATATTCACTTTTTGTGACAATGTATTTTGCAGATCAACTGCAGAAGTGAATAATCACCTGAATAATGCAAACCAGATAGAGACCTTTGCTCCGATCGCTCCGGGAACAAGTGCTTTATTAGAGCCTTCTGTGGTGGTCCCGCAATCTGCAGATGATGGTACCGGTATCATTAAAGTAAGAGTTTTTACAGATAGTCACACCGATACAGCAGTATTTATAATCAATAAAACACCGGTTGGGATCAATCAGGTAAAAATGAATGACAGCAGGGTGTCTTTGTTCCCTAATCCATCTATGGGCCAGGACCTGAATGTATTTATCAATAAAGAATTGGGTGCAAAATCTATAGCAATTTATAATGTTTTAGGTGCTCAGGTTGCGCAACAGTCCATTACCCGGGAAGTAAGTAATGTAGCCACTGCTCATTTGGCAAATGGTCATTATTTAGTGAAAGTATTAGATCAAAATGGTCTGGTGATTACTACCAGGAAATGGGTTAAGTAATATCTTCAATGTATATTTTTGAAAAGCAGCAGGCAATCCTGCTGCTTTTTTGTTGTAAAGTGCCCAATGAAGTAATTCAATAAAAGAAGGGGCATGAATTATAAATTCATGCCCCTTCTTTATAGATAAATTTTACAGGAAAATTATTTTGTTAAACTCTTCAGGTTGTTAGCATATTCCGCTTCGTATGGTGTACCTTTTGCACCTTCTGCAGCTATTTTAGCAGCAGCAATAGCTTCGTTCTTTTTACCCATTTTGTTCAGGATCTCAGCTTTTACCCAATGAATGTAAAATGCTTTAGGGTTTTCCTCGATAGCTTTGTCTGTGTAGCCTAAAGCCTGGTCCAGGTTTTTGCCTTTCTCAAAATAATATCTTGCAGCTACCAGGTAAGGTGGTTTTTCTGCTTTTAAAGCTTCTGTCAGATAGCTTTCAATTCTTTTGTCATTATCCGCTTTCACAGGAACTACCACTTTCGTGTTTTCCCATGCCAAAGTCAGGTCACAGCTATTTTTTGTGATGTTATCCAGGGATATAGTGAAGGATTCCACTTTATCTTTAACCGTAACTGTATTGGCTTTTACAGAAGCAATGTTCTTTGCTTTATCATATCCTGATAAGCCCCAGTTTTCAGTTGCCGGGTTAAGGATCACATCCCATGAAGTTTTATTAGGAATAGTATAGATAGAATAGGTTCCGGCAGGAACTACTTTGCCACCGAAGATCACTTCTTCTCCGAATGTAATTTTAGTAGCACCGTTGGCACCGGTTCTCCATTCTTTACCAAAAGGTACCAGGTCCCCGAATATTTTTCTTCCTTTTACTGCAGGGCGGCTGTATACGATCTCTATTTTTGAAGTAGAGAACTCTTGGTTGATGGTAGTGGCAGGGCTAGGAGCAGGCATTTTAAAATCCTGGGCGAAAGCGCCATATCCAAGCAGCATACCTGTAAATAGTAATAAGGAAATCTTTTTCATTAATTCTTCAATTTTTGATGATTAAAAAGTACGCAATATTACTAAAAATATAGGCTGGTAGAATGTTAAATTAAAGGCAAGAGATGAGTATGAATTTTCGCTTGTAGTACTTTTGCATACATGAAAAGAAGTTGGGGTTTTTTAGCGACTGTAATTACTATATTGAGCCTCGTAGAATATTACTGCTATGTTGCGTTCCGTTTAAGTATAGCTTCGTTAAGCCAGGCGAATAAAAAGTGGATCACTGCAGTCTATATCATCGTTTCTTTAGTAGGTTGGGCCTCCTTGTTCTGGATGAGGTACGTCAGCGCACATACTTTTCCTAAAAATGTAAAAGCGCTTATACTGGCCTCCTTGTTTGGATTTGTTGTGGCTAAATTACTGATCGCCGTATTTATGCTTTTGGGAGATGTATACCGCTTCTTTCAATGGATCGCGAAGAGTGCCCGTTCTGCCCCGGTGCATCTGCAGGCCGATGGTATGGACCAGGGGACCGCTCATTTGTTGCCCCGGTCTGTTTTTCTCTCCAGGATGGCCTTGCTGGCAGGCGGGTTGATGTTTGGCGGCTTTGTGTGGGGAACGACTAACCGGTACCGCTATCATTTGAAAAAGATGAAGCTTACCGTGAAAGGCTTGCCGGAAGCACTCAAAGGACTTAAACTGGTACAGATTTCCGATATACATTCTGGGAGCTTTGATAATCAAGAAGCAGTGGAAGCCGGGGTAAAAATGATCCTGGCACAAAAGCCCGACCTGATCGTTTTTACCGGTGATCTTGTGAACGACCGGGCATCAGAATTGAAACCTTACCTGGAAGTATTCAGCCAGCTGAATGCACCGCTGGGTGTATATTCCACGCTGGGTAACCACGATTATGGAGATTATGTGGAGTGGGAGAGTGCCGCAGCAAAAGCGGATAATTTAAATACCCTGAAGCAATATCACCAGGATATGGGCTGGAAACTCCTGATGAATGAACATATCGTACTGAATAAAGACGGTGCAGACTTTGTCTTGCTGGGCGTGGAGAACTGGAGCGCTAATTCGAGATTCCCGAGATTGGGAAAACTTTCCGAGGCCTATAAAGGTTTAGAAGGAAAATCCTTGCCCTTGAAGATATTGCTGAGTCATGATCCTTCACATTGGGATGCCGAAGTGCGCAAAGATTATGGAGATATCGATCTTACCTTAAGCGGACATACCCATGGGATGCAATTTGGTATTGATCTGCCCTGGTTTAAGTGGAGTCCCGTACAGTATGCTTATCATCAGTGGGCCGGACTTTATACAGAAAATAATCAATCCTTATATGTAAACAGGGGATATGGCTTTTTGGGCTACCAGGGTCGCCTGGGCATCCTCCCGGAAATTACAGTAATAGAATTCGCTTAACCGCTTATATTATTTTTTGTTTTTATTGGTTTGGTGTTTTGATATCAGCAAAATAGTGTTACTTTTGCCCTGATTTATGAGATGCCTTAGCTTAATTTGTGTCTTTGGCTGCCTTGGACTGGTAGCTTGTAATAATAATTCGAATAAACTGAATGGGACATGGAAGCCCGTTTTACCTGCAGAAAAACTGGCTTTGATTGAAAATGCTTTCCAGGAAAACGAAGCGGAAATCCGGGGGATTACAGAAGTAACTCCGGGATTAGCCATGCAGTATGATACGGAAAACCTGGATACCTTAAAGACCAGGATGCTGGATGAGCTTAGGCAACAGTATGAGCCTCAGTCTCATAATGCTTACAAATTCACAAAAGACGGTTTTTTGATTTTATATAATGAGAAAAACCAGGGAGAAGATACTTTATTCAATTATGAACTGGATGGGAATGAGCTTAATTTCAGTCTTATTGACGAAAGTAAGGCCTATACAGAATCCATATTTGAAGAAGGCGGAAGCCTTAATATCTTTAAAGTTAATAAAGACAGCCTGGTATTGACCATGTCGGCAGGAACCTTTGAAGATACTATTTACATGAGAAAGGAAAACAAATAAAAAATATAAATTATCATTTTAAACATGCGCAAAACAATTATAGTAATAGGTCTTTTAGGCGTCGCGTCACTTACTGCCTGTAAAGGTGGTGGATCTGGCAATATCTCTCAAAAATGGGAAGTCGTATACGACAATTCAGGAAGAGATTCAGCATTCAATGCACAATTACAGTCTGTAGATACCATGACTGCTTTTCCTCCTGACTTTATCGAGATGAAAGCGGAACTGGCAAAAATGAAGCCGGATTCTATTGCTACTTTACCGCCGGAAGTGGTAGAGATGCTTAAAATTGAAGATCTGCCTACATTAAAGGCTAAGATCAAAGAGAACCTGATGGATGGTAAAAAACAACAGGATTCCCTGGAAGCTAAAAGATCTGTGATCTATGATTTCCAAAAGAATGGTGTATTGAAAATGTATGCTTCTGACATGCCTGATCAAATGGTAGATACTTCTACTAAATACACTGCAGATATGAAAGCTAAGAAGTTATTCTTATTTGCGAATCAAGCTATCGTGAAAGGTGAAATGGCGAATGATACCGTTACTTTTGATATCTTACATATCAGCGGAGATAGCCTGAGCCTGAAAGTTGATCCGAAAAGCAAAGGTGCTGCCGGTCCTAACATCAAACCAATGGCATTTAAGTTGTATAAAGAAGAAAAAAAGAAATAAGCTATTCGTTTATAATTATTAAGAAGAGCCCGGAGATTCCGGGCTCTTCTTGTTTACGGGGACTCTCGCGCAGGCTAAGGACAAAAAATATTTCTTAAATCTGAATTTGTTTAAGACTTTGTTTTATTTTCATGCCAATACTTTATATTTGCGCACACAACATCAATTCAAACCATGAATTTTAGCAGAATTAACAACATTAGCGGCTGGCTTGTATTTGGAATAGCACTTCTGGTGTATTTAATAACAATGGAACCAACCACCAGCTTCTGGGATTGTGGAGAGTTTATCGCCTGTGCCTATAAATTACAGGTAACGCACGCTCCGGGAGCTCCTTTATTTATGTTGCTGGGCAGGTTATTTGCCATTTTTTCGCCTTCACCGCAAAGTGTTGCCATGTATGTAAATGCATTGAGTGCATTTGCGAGTGCATTTACCATTTTATTTTTATTCTGGTCGATTACCCATTTTGCTAAAAGATTAGTAAAAACAGAAGACGGTGGTTTCTCTACAGGCAATATGATTGCTGTAATAGGAGCCGGCTTCGTAGGCGCATTAGCCTATACTTTTTCCGATACATTCTGGTTCTCTGCTGTAGAAGGTGAGGTATATGCAACCTCTTCTTTCTTTACGGCTTTAGTATTCTGGTGTATCCTCAAATGGGAAGAAGCTGATGATGTGTATGCAGACAGATGGCTGGTCTTAATTGCCTACCTGATCGGTCTGTCTACGGGTGTCCATCTCTTAAGTTTGCTGGCTATCCCTACCATTGCATTGATCTATTACTTCAAAAGGTATAAACCTACACTTAAAGGCAGCTTACTGGCTTACTTTTTAGGAGGGGTTGTTTTATTGGTAGTACAATATGGCGTGATCCAGTATATTCCTATCCTGGCCTCCAAATTTGAGCTGATGTTCGTGAATAGTATGGGTATGCCCTTACATTCCGGTGCCATCTTCTTCTTACTGCTTTTTGGTGCCATTTTAGGTGGTATCATCATCTTTGCTAAGCGTACCAAAAGATATACTTTACATGTAGCGATGCTTTCATTGGTATTTATATCAATTGGCTATACTTGTTATATTCCGGTGATCATCCGTGCAAAAGCGGGTGTATCTATTAATATGACCAACCCGGATAACGTTGTTTCCCTGATCCCTTACCTGCAAAGAACACAATATGGTTCTACACCATTCTTAACCGGGCAGTACTTTACTACAGAAGGAAAAGGTGAATATGGCGATCCGATCTATTTACCGGTGACCAAAGACGGTAAGACAAGATATGAGGTAGTAGACCAAAATATCAAAATGAGCTATGACGAGAAGCACTTCTTCCCGCGTGTCTGGAGTAATGATGAGAGCAGAGGTCACGTATCTTACTACAGAAGCCAGTTAGGACTGGCCGAGGGTGAAGAGCCTACCGCATTGGACAATATGAAGTTCTTTATGAGTTACCAGATGAATTATATGTTCTGGAGATACTTTATGTGGAACTATGCCGGTCGTCAGAATGACTACCAGGGTTCAGGTGTAGAGCCTCACCAGGGTAACTGGATCACAGGTATTAATGCCGTGGATAAAGCGATGGGCAGAGGCGATTTCAATAAATTGCCGGATGCTTATAAAAATAATAAAGCACACAATACGATGTTCATGTTACCGTTTATTTTAGGTATCCTGGGTATTGTGTTCCAATTTAAGAAAAACAAACTGGACGGTTGGGTCATTTTATCCTTCTGGTTCTTCACCGGTATTGCCGTTCAGCTTTATATCAATAATACACCTAACCAGCCACGTGAACGTGACTACCAGTATATCGCTACTTATGCGTATGCGATCTGGATCGGTATCGGGGTGTTCTTCCTCAGAGACCTGTTGATGAAAGCGATCAAGAACCCCGCTGCCTCAGCAGCGATTGCAACAATTGCCTGCCTGCTTGCCGGTCCGGTATTAATCGCTTCTCAAGAGTGGGATGACCACGACCGTGGCAAGAAAACTCTGGCTATTGACAATGCAAGAAACATGCTGGCTACCTGTGACAGTAATGCTATCCTCATCACCAGCGGTGACAATGAGACCTATCCGCTCTGGTATATCCAGGAAGTAGAAGGATTCAGAACAGATGTAAGGATCTTTAACTATAACCTGATGGGTACAGACTGGCAAAACATCCAGATGTTCAACAAAGTAAATGATGCACCACCGATCAGTGTATTATGGAATAAAAACTTTGTGGAAGGTTATGGTAATGCCAACTATTATAATATTAATGAAATTCCATCCCTGAAAGATAAAGTCTTTAATGTTAAAGAAGTAATGGACTTTATGATGGATGAGCGCAATGGTGCACCAATGAGAATGGGCAATAGAGTAGTGCCGTTCATCCCGGTTCGTAATATTTCGATTCCATTGAATAAAGAAGCGATGCTGAAAAATGGCAAGGTTGCGTTGAAGGATTCTACTATGCAGATCCCTGATGCCCTCATTGTACAGTTCAAAGATGCTTATGTAGGCAGACCGGATATTTCTATGATGAACATCATTGCCGGTATTGCAAAAGACGGATGGAACCGCTCCTTGTATATATGTAATGGTATCCCGGTTTGTGGATTGGAAGGTTACCTGAAGAAAGACGGGTTATTGAATAAACTCGTTCCGGTAGTTATGCCTAATCAGACCTTTACAGATATTGATCGTAATATGGAACTCTTTACCAAAGTGTACACTTTAGGAAAAGCCAATACGAACCAGGTATATTATGATGAGCCTAATAAACGTACTTTCTACGGTTATAGAAATGATGCTGCTGCATTCGCCATTCAATTGCTGAATGTGGGCAGAAGAGAAGATGCCCTGAAGATCCTGGACCATTCTATGGCACAGATTTCAGAAAGCTCATTCCCTACAGATCTTTCTTACTCTTTTGAAATGACCAATGTACAGATGTTTAATGCTTACCTGGCTGCCGGAGATGCTAAGAAAGCAGAAGCGATTGGAGACAGATTAGCAAAATTTGCCAAAGACTTCACCAATTACTATGTAGATCTTGGCGATAATGGTCAAATGGGCGCATTAGGTACGATTGACAGGAGTATCCGTACACTGAATATGCTGGCCAGTAGCGCTACAGGTAACAAACAACCTGAACTGGCGAAAAAATACACCGATCAACTGATGACGATGTCACAAAGACTGGAGTCCGGCTCACAGATCTTTAAAGATTATATGACGCAGATGATGCGACAAAATCAGGCTGGCGGACAGTAGATTTTTAATGAATTGTTAATAGGGCTAAAATTGTCTTTAAAATAAAGATAATTTTAGCCCTATTTGATTTTTGTTAAAATTATTTTAATATTTTTGTACTCACTATATTTACCTTTTGAATTAAACATATTATCATTCTGTAAACATTGATTACAGAACGTGAAAGTTTAACATGTCTTTGCTAATCTTGCAGCTGATAAACAGCCCTGGTTTTTTTATATAACCGGAGGTTGATTACTCATGCTATCCCCAATCTTCTTTGGCATCTATAAGACTAATTTGAATGAAGAAAAATTTACTATTGCTGGTGTTCGCTTTTGGCGTTCTTGTGAACAATTTATGGGCGCAAAAGTTAGAACTAAGTACCAAAACAATCAATGCATGTGCACAAACTACGGTACAGGTATGTGCTACCGGCTATCAGCCGAATGTGATTACGAGTGCGCAGCAGAATGATTTTTTTACGGGCGTAGTGGACCTTGGGTTCAATTTTAACTATTTCGGGCAACAATTCAGTTCGATAGTTATTTCACCCAATAACCTCGTAAGTTTTGACCTGGCCTTGGCAGACCTGTATTCCGAGTGGGAATACGGAAGCGCGTTGAATACCGGGCAATTGAACAAAGCGATATTGTTCCCGTTCCAGGATTTACATATCGGAGGAACGATCCGTTATAAAATGGTGGGTACTGCTCCCAACAGGAAATTTGTGGTAGAGTTTTGCCAGGTACCTTTCTATTTCTGCTTGTCCAATACCACTACCAACCAATTGATATTACATGAAACCAGTAATATCATTGAGATGCATATAACGTCCAAGCCCTATTGTGCGGGCTGGTCGGGAAGTGCTTTTGCATCTGCAGTGCAAGGGATCAAATCCGGGTCCAATGAAGTTTTCGTAGCCGGCAGAGGACCCAATGCCGGACCCTGGGCAGTAAGTGCTCCGGAAGGTATGAGGTTTACCCCTAATGGCGGCTCTTATACCGTAAACAGTATTGGCTATGCTCCTGTAAAGCTGATAGAGCCGGGCAATGGCAACTTTCAGTGGTTTGCAGGCAACAGTACCACACCATTTGCCACTTCTGCCTGTGCGAGCATCACTACGAACCAGAATACCAACTATTATGTAGTAAAATATAATGGTACTAATGTAGGCTGTAACCCGAACATTACTGAAATCATAGATACCGTTTATGTAAACCATGATGAAGTAGTAGAAACAACTACGCTCACTTTCTGCAGAGATCAACTTCCTGCACAATGGAGAGGCATAACCATTCCCAGCACGGCCAATACCACCAATAATTATGATTCCGTATGGGTCAATGGCACAAATGGAAGTTGCGATACCAACTTTATCCTGAACCTGGTGGTCAATGATTACCAGCAGGCCCAGTTTACCCCCGTAGGCACCATCTGCGCAGGATCAACATTCAGCTTACCGGCTACTTCTAATAATGGCATCACCGGGACCTGGTCTCCGGCGGTAAATAATACACAAACCACTACTTATACCTTTACACCATCCCAGGGACAGTGCGGATTACCGGTAACAATGACCGTAAATGTACTGCCCAGCGATACACCGGTTTTTGCCCAGGTCGACTCCATCTGTGCAGGAGCGGCTTTGGCCCCTTTGCCTACGACCTCGCTCAACGGCATCACGGGTACCTGGTCCCCGGCGATTAATAATAATGCGACCACCACCTATACCTTTACCCCTAATAACACAGGTACCTGTATTATTAGCCCGACAATGACCATCGTTGTAAAACCTGTTGTGATACCTGAATTTGACCAGGTGATGCCGGTTTGTGCAGGCGGTGCATTGAACCCTTTGCCCACGACTTCTTTAAATGGCATTACCGGTAGCTGGTCTCCTGCCATAAATAGTAACGTGAGCACTACCTATACCTTTACGCCAGATCAAGGCCAGGGTTGTGTCGGTTCAACCACCATGACCATCAATGTTAATGATACGAATACCGTACCATCCTTCTGGAATCCGGGCGCTTATTGTGAAGGCTACCAGTTCACCTTACCCAATACCTCTCAAAACGGTATACAAGGTACCTGGTCTCCTGCCTACGATTATTATAATACCACTACCTATACCTTTACCCCTGGCCCTGGAGAATGCGGACAGTCTTTTTCAATGACGATTGCCATATATCCTTATGTAGTGCCCGACTTTACACAAGTACCACCGGTATGTCTTGGAGGAACGATCAATCCATTACCGACGACTTCCAATAATAATATAACGGGATCCTGGTCACCGGCCCTGAACAATACGGCAACCACTACCTATACTTTTACACCTTCAACTGCTTATTGTGCCAACCCGGTTACCATGACCATTGTGGTGGACAGCGGTACCTTACCCACTTTTGCCATCGTAGATTCAGTATGTGAAGGGTCCACAGTAAGCCCTCTGCCAACGACCTCTACAAACGGTATTGCCGGAACCTGGAGTCCTGCATTCAACAGCAGCACACCTACCACTTATACCTTTACACCAGCTTCTCAATGTGCGCCTTCGGTAACACATACCCTGGGTATATCAGCAAGAACAGTACCTGTATTTACCCAGATCATTCCCCTGTGTCAGGGTGATGCCTTAAACCCTTTCCCTACTACTTCTTTGAACGGAATAAGCGGTACCTGGTCTCCCGCGCCAAACAATATGGCGACCACCACGTATACCTTTACACCGGATACCTCATTCTGTGCTACCACAGCTACAATGACCGTAGTGGTCAACAGCAGCGGTACTTTACCGGTCTTTGATTCATTGCCTAATATGTGTATCGGTACCATAATGACTCCTTTACCGACCACTTCACTCAACGGTATCACCGGAACATGGTCTCCTGCGCTGAACAATACACAGACAACGACCTATACCTTTACACCTGCTGCCAATTCTTGCGGGATACCTACAAGCCTTACTATCATCATAGATACCCTGATGATCCCAACCTTTAACCAGGTTGGCCCCATCTGCCAGGGATCGACGCTGAACCCCTTACCACTGATCTCTAATAACGGGCTTAAAGGTACCTGGTCCCCGGCTTTGAATAATACACAAACCACTACTTATACCTTTACTCCTTTATTTGGCCAATGTGCGGTGCCTACAACCATGACCATTGTGGTGGACACAGCGATTGTACCTACATTTGCTGCCGTAGCAGCTATTTGCGAAGGAGCAACATTGAATCCTTTACCTACTACCTCACAGAATGGTATTACCGGTACCTGGTCACCGGCTTTAAACAACGGCACCACGACCACCTATACCTTCACCCCAACAGCGGGACAATGTGCGGCCCCTGATACCATGACCATTGTGGTACATCCTAATGTGACACCACTGTTCACCCAGGTAAATGCCATCTGTGTGGGCGAGCCTTTGAGTCCCTTACCGACTACATCCAATAATGGGGTTACCGGTACCTGGTCTCCGGCCCTGAACAATACGCAGACCACCACTTATACCTTTACCCCGGCAGCCGGTCAATGTGCGCTAAACACCACCATGACCATCAATGTGAATGACGGTACCTTACCTACTTTTACCCAGGTAGCCGCTATCTGTGCAGGCAGTAACTTAAATCCATTACCTACCGCATCCAATAACAATATTACCGGAACCTGGTCGCCAGCATTGAATAATACAGCGACCACCACCTATACCTTTACCCCGGCTGCAGGTCAATGTGCCCTGAGCACGACCATGATCATAGTGGTAGATACTAACGTCATCCCGACCTTTACCCAGGTAGCAGCTATCTGTACCGGGAGCAACTTAAGCCCATTGCCTGCTACGTCAAATAATGGCGTTACGGGTACCTGGTCTCCGGCCTTGAACAATACACAGACCACAACTTATACCTTTACACCTACTACAGGTCTTTGTGCGACCACAGCCACAATGACCATAACAGTGGATACCGCTGTGGTACCTACATTTGCTGCAGTAGCTGCGATATGTGAAGGAGCTGCATTGAATCCATTGCCTGCTACCTCGCAGAATGGTATTACCGGTACCTGGTCGCCTGCATTGAATAACGGTGCAACGACTACTTATACCTTCACGCCTGCTACCGGTCAATGTGCCACTTCAAACACCCTGACCATAACCGTTAATCCTAATATAGTACCACAATTCACCCAGGTGAGCGCCATTTGTGCAGGAACAACTTTGAGTCCTTTGCCAACGAACTCTTTGAATAATATTACCGGTACCTGGTCACCGGCCCTGAACAACACCGCCACCACCACTTATACCTTTACCCCGGCGGCCGGTCAATGTGCGACCACAACGACCATGATCATCAATGTGAATGACGGTACCTTACCTACCTTTACCCAGGTAGCAGCTATCTGTGCAGGAGGTACTTTAAATCCATTACCTACCGCATCCAATAACAATATTACCGGTACCTGGTCACCTGCATTGAATAATACAGCGACCACTACCTATACCTTTACCCCGGCAGCAGGGCAGTGTGCGCTGAGCACCACCATGACCATCGTGGTGAACCCTAATGTAACACCTACCTTTGCACAAATACCTTCGATCTGTACCGGCAGCAACTTAAATCCATTGCCGACCACTTCGCAGAATGGTATTACCGGAACCTGGTCACCGGCCTTGAACAATACACAGACCACTACTTATACCTTTACGCCAACTACAGGCCTGTGTGCGACCACAGCCACAATGACCATAACGGTGGATACAGCCGTGATGCCTACATTTGCTGCAGTAGCGGCTATTTGCCAGGGGGCTGCATTGAGTCCATTGCCCACTACCTCGCAGAATGGTATTACCGGTACCTGGTCGCCAGCATTGAATAACGGTGCAACCACCACTTATACCTTTACACCTGCAGCAGGTCAATGTGCGGCCCAGGCTAGCCTTACCATAACCGTTAACCCTAATATCCTGCCAACTTTCACACAGGTAAATCCAATTTGTGCAGGAGCTGCTTTAAATCCTTTACCCACTACCTCGCAGAATGGTATTACCGGTACCTGGTCACCGGCCCTGAACAACACGGCAACCACCACTTATACCTTTACCCCGGCAGCAGGTCAATGTGCGACCACAACGACCATGACGATAAATGTGAACAATGGTACTTTACCGACCTTCACCCAGGTAGCAGCTATCTGTGCAGGCGGTACTTTAAATCCATTGCCC
Source organism: Bacteroidetes bacterium 43-16 (assembly GCA_001897525.1). GTDB lineage: Bacteria > Bacteroidota > Bacteroidia > Chitinophagales > Chitinophagaceae > Edaphocola. The sequence goes on from MKTB01000017.1 coordinate 161,416, forward strand.
GCCACATCTAACAACAATATCACCGGGACCTGGTCTCCCGCGCTTAATAATGCAGCGACTACCACCTACACCTTTACCCCTGCTGCAGGACAGTGCGCATTAGGTACCACCATGACCATAGTGGTGAACCCTAATGTAACACCGACCTTTGCACAGGTGCCTTCCATCTGTACCGGCAGTACTTTAAACCCATTGCCGCTTACTTCACAGAATGGTATTACCGGAACCTGGTCTCCAGCCTTGAACAATACAGCTACGACCACTTATACCTTTACCCCAACTACAGGACAATGTGCGACCACAACAACGATGACCATAACAGTGGATACGGCTGTTGTACCTACATTTGCCCCGGTAGCGGCTATTTGCCAGGGTGCGGCATTGAATCCATTACCTGCTACCTCGCAGAATGGTATTGCAGGAACCTGGTCTCCGGCATTGAATAACAATGCGACCACCACCTATACCTTTACCCCGGCAGCAGGATTATGTGCAGCGAGTACAACTTTGACCATTACCGTTACGCCAAACACAGTAGCACAGTTTACCCAGGTAGCACCTATCTGTACCGGCAGTACTTTGAGTCCATTACCAACCACCTCGCTGAATGGCGTTACAGGTACCTGGTCACCTGCCCTGAACAATACGGCTACGACCACCTATACCTTTACCCCAACCACAGGAACCGGCAATTGCTGGTCCGGTGCCACCATGCAGATCGTAGTAAATCCATACCTGACCGGTAACAGGAACGTAAGCATATGTTCCGGCAGCAGCTATACCTTTAACGGGATCACTTATACCAACTCCGTTACAGGTGTGAAGGACACCATTTCCAACCCTGCAACCTGTGACAGTATCATTACCCTTAACCTGACCGTTAACCCTGTGACGACAGGTATCCAAAATGCTACTATCTGTGCCGGAGATACCTATACTTTTAACGGGCAATCCTACAGCACCAGCAATAATACCGCGAAAGACACCTTAGTGAACCATTACGGTTGCGATAGCATTGTTACCCTTAACTTAACCGTGATCCCGGTGAACCCTGTTGCCGATACCCTGAGATTAACAGATTGCGGAAGCGTAACGTATGCAGGCAATACCTATACCGCCAGTACACATCTTGTTGATACTATATCCAATGCAAATGGTTGTGACAGTATCTACAAACATATCCTGATACAAGTCAACCCGGTTTATTCATTTAAAGAAACCGTACACCTTAAAGGATGTAAAGAAGTTACTTACAAAGGAGTGACCTATGGCGCATCTACTGTATTTGAAGAAGAGATCAGGACCGCAAACGGATGTGATAGTCTTATTAACACAGTGGTGATAGAAGTCAATGACTTTAAACTGAAAGCATTCACCAATCCGGCAGAACCGTTTAAAGGAGAGAATGTACATATCCAGACCTATTCTGTGGACAATGTACCTTACTCTATCCTGTCCTGGGAGCCGGCCATACTGTTCCCTAACCAGACGGCAAGAGAGCAGAGAGTGGTCTTAGACAACCCGGTAAGGATCGTGATCACCGGGGTACAGGGAGGATGCCAGGATACCGCAATGATCGATATCACCGAATTCCCGGGATACTCTAATGAAGTTAAAGTACCGAGTGCCTTTAGCCCGAACGGCGACGGATTGAACGATGTGTTTGCCCCGGTATTAAGGATCGATCATGGCTATTCCATAGTTTCCTTTAAAATTTACAGCCGCTACGGAGAACTGGTGCATACCACCAGCAATATGAACTCCGGCTGGGACGGCACCTACAAAGGCAGACTGCAGGATGCCGGTGTGTACTACTACATGATCAAAATTAAATTCCTGGACGGAACAGAGAAGTTCTTTAAAGGAGATGTCACCTTACTGAAGTAGAACTTACAGTTGTGAAGCACGGGCGCCGGTATAGATTACCGGCGCTCTTTTTTATACAAATGACCGGGGTTTTCAAATTCTGTTACAATTATGACAATATTAGATTCGGCCCTGAGCGTTAATCGGGGAAATAGCTGTACTTTTGTATATCTTAAAATTCCAAAATATTTTTATGTTACATACTATTGATGAAGCACTGGATGATCTTAAAAAAGGCAAACTGATCATTGTAGTGGATGATGAGGATAGAGAGAACGAAGGCGATTTTATAACTGCAGCTGCTAATGTAACTCCGGAGATTATCAACTTTATGTCAAAATATGGCAGAGGACTTATCTGTGCACCGATTACCGAAAGCAGGGCAGATGCTTTGCAGCTGAACCTGATGGTAGAAGACAATACCGTGTTGCACCAGACTCCCTTTACCGTTTCTGTAGACCTGATCGGGCAGGGATGTACCACCGGTATTTCCGCACATGACCGTGCAAAAACCGTTCAGGCATTGATCGATCCCGCAACCAAACCCTCTGACCTGGGCCGTCCCGGTCATATATTTCCACTAAGAGCAAAACCGGGTGGGGTATTGAGAAGGACAGGACATACAGAAGCCACCGTAGACCTGGCCAGGCTTGCCGGCTTTGAACCTGCAGGTGTATTGGTAGAGATCATGAATGACGACGGCACGATGGCTCGTTTACCCGAACTCATGGAGATCTCCGAGAAATACGATCTTAAAATCATTTCCATAAAAGACCTGATCGCTTACCGCTTAGAAAAAGAAAGCCTGATCGAAGAAGAAGTGCGCGTGGATATGCCCACCAAATACGGTCATTTTGAGCTGATCGCCTTCAGGCAAAAAAATACAGGCGAGCAACACCTTGCCCTGATCAAAGGTGACTGGAAAGAAGGCGATGCCGTATTGACCAGGGTGCATAGCTCTTGCTTTACAGGCGATATCCTGCATTCCTTACGTTGCGATTGCGGAGAGCAGTTGCAGGCCGCCATGCAAATGGTAGAGCAGGAAGGTAAAGGATGTGTCTTGTACATGAACCAGGAAGGCCGTGGCATAGGACTGATCAATAAGCTGAAAGCCTATAAACTCCAGGAAGAAGGTAAAGATACCGTAGAAGCCAACCTTGCACTCGGCTTTAAAATGGACGAGCGGGATTACGGAGTAGGCGCGCAGATCCTGCGTCACCTGGATATCACGAAGATTAAATTAATGAGCAATAACCCGAGAAAACGTGCAGGTTTGCTGGGCTATGGCATTGAAATAGTGGATATCGTTCCTATCGAGATCAAGCCAAATCCTTACAATGAAAAATACCTGACCACCAAGCGTGATAAATTGGGACATGATATTTTAAAATAAGATAATTAATTGATAGTTAAAGGGTGTGCAGAATAGCACACCCTTTTTTGTTAAGCAAACATTTCTTTTGTACATTAGCTTTTTTAAATTTCGAAGCCGGCCATTTATGAAGCAAGTGATGAAGATGTTTCCAGTAGTCTTTACCCTTTTAGGACTACTTTCCAGTTGTGTAAGTGTAGAAAAATATAACCTTAGAAGAACCCAGCCCATTAGCGTCAAAAAGCTACAGAAAGACATTGATTACGTTCAGAAAAACCTGTACTCCCGGCATCCGGATTACGACTATTATACCCCCAAGCCTGTTTTAGATGCCCGCTTCGATAGCTTAAGAAAAGCCGTCAATCACCCGATGACCGCCAATGAATTCTATGTAAGCCTCAGCCCGGTGATCGCCCAGGTACACCAGGGCCATATGGCTACCTTGCCCGCCCCGATGAAAGTGAGCCGGGAGCGGAAAAAATATTTAAAAACCATGGGAGCCAGTCCCCTGCAGCAATTTGATTACAAATGGGAAGAACACCGCCTTTTCGTGATCAGGAACCGCTCTGCCGACAGCGCCATCCAGAAAGGCTGGGAACTGGTCGCCATCAATCAGCTCAGCGTTCAGGATATCTATAAAAAATACGCCCAGACCTTTAGCTCCGACGGCTATAACCAGACCGCCCTCCCGGGCTTTTTTGCCCGCCGTATCCCTACCTTTTATAATGAAGAACTGGGCCAGCAGGATAGCCTGAGCTATACCTTTAAAACAAAAGAAGGCGAGCTGGTGGTTAAAGAAATAAAAAGAGCGCAAAAAAATCCTGCGGCTAAATCCGGCCTTGCCGATTCTGCCAAAAATCAATTGGTGAAGAAGGACAGTGCCGTATCCGATACTACTGCCCTGGCTAAAAAAGAGCAGGAAAAGCTGAAGCAGCAAAAAAACAAAGAAGAACGTAGCAATAAAGCGCTTTACGGCTATGATGCCACTAAAAAAGAATACATCCGCAACCTGAAGTTTTATGGTAAAGACAGTACGCTGGCCTACCTTAAAGTAGCCCAGTTCAGCGAAGGCAAATACAAAAAAGCCTATACTAAATTGTTTGATTCCATTCAAAAAGCGAAAGCAGAAGTACTGGTATTGGACCTGAGAGATAATCCCGGGGGCAGGGCGATGGAGGTGACCGAGCTGTACCGCTACTTTGCAGACAGCAGCTTTAAATTATATGCACCCAGCAAAGTAAGTTCAAAGTCTTCTTTACTGAATGCCGGGTTCTACAGTAAGATGCCCAAAGCCATCTGGCCCTTCTTTTCTATCTACTATCCCTTCTATGCCGTACACCGTTTTGTGAATACCAAAAAACATAAAGACGGGAGCTACTATTACTCCGGTATGAATGGTAATAGATGGAAGACACCCCACGAAAAAGCCTTTAAAGGCAAAGTCTATTTATTGGTCAATGGCGGTAGCTTCTCCGCAGCCTGTCTTATGGCCAGCAGGCTCTCCGTACTGCCCAATGTTACCGTTGTAGGCGAAGAGACCGGGGGCGATTTTAATGGTACCGTTGCCGGGATCATGCCCGTCCTTAGTTTACCCAATTCAAATATCATCTGGCGCATAGGCCTGATGCATGTGCGGCCCGTGAACAGGACCGATGTTAAAGGAAGAGGTATCTTCCCCGACCAGGCATTTACACAGTCCGTTAAAGACATCATTGAAGATAAAGATAAGGCCATGAACTGGATCCTGGAAGAGGAGCACTTGTAATGATTTATAACATTATTGTAGCTTTTTACCTGCTTTTGCTACCCGTTTTTTACTTAGCTTAGTACTTTGTTTTATACAGTTTAAAAGATACATTATTGATGAAGTACACGATAGGTTTAGGCATTGCGGCACTTATTTTAATGGCTTGCGGACAGGGTAATGAAAAGAAGAACGAAGCAGCAGCCGGTTCCTCCCACACGTCAAACCCGGCAACCGAAAACTATCAGCCCAAAGTTACCGTAGTGAAATATGAAGAACTGCTGGAGGTACTCAGGCAACAAAATGATACTTTAAACGTCATTAACTTCTGGGCTACCTGGTGTGTGCCCTGTGTCAAAGAATTGCCCTATTTCATGGCCACAGTACAGGAGATGAAAGATAAGCCCGTGAAACTGATCCTGGTGAGCCTGGATGCCAGAAGCAGCTTAGACAGCGCAGTAATACCCTTCATTCAAAAGAAAAATTTTGTCGCCACCCACTATTTGCTGGATGACAATGGCCGGATGAACGAGTGGATACCTAAGATAGCAGCAGACTGGGATGGTGCCATTCCTGCCACAGCTTTATATAAAAACGGCCAACAACTGCGTTTTGTTCAGGGACAGTTGTCCGAAAAAGAGTTAAAAACATTCATTCAAACCCATTTAACCGATAAATAAATACAATATGAAGAAATTATTGATAGGTGCCGGTATCCTCACTTTGGCCTTGAGCGCCTGCAATGACATCAATTCATCAAAAAACGATGAAGGTGCTGCAGCGGCAGACTCTTCTGTAAAAAAACAAGAAGAAACACCCAAAGTGACCATGCCAGAAGGCTATAAAGTAGGCGATGAAGCCATGGACTTTAAACTGAAGAACATTGATGGCAACGGCGTGTCCCTGGGACAATTTGCAGATGCAAAAGGCTATATCGTTATATTTACCTGTAACCATTGTCCCTATGCAAAAGCCTATGAAAGCCGCATCGTAGACCTTGATAAGAAATATAAAGCAAAAGGATACCCTGTGATCGCTATCAACCCTAATGATCCGGCTTTGCAGCCCGAAGACAGCTATGAGGCGATGGTGACCAATGCCAAAGAAAAAGGCTTTACCTTCCCTTACCTCTTCGACGAAAAACAGGAAGTGTATCCCGTATACGGAGCCACCAAAACACCCCATGTGTACCTGCTCCAAAAAGAGAACGGTAAGCTGATTGTCAAATACATAGGTGCGATAGACGATAATTATGAAAAACCTGTAGAAGTGAAGGCTAAATACGTAGAAACCGCTGTAGATGCGCTTTTGGCCGGCAAACCGGTAACCGAGAACAAAACAGTTGCCGTAGGTTGCAGCATCAAAGACAAAAGAACACAAAAAAGTTAATGTATCAATAATGAATATAGGGAAAGCGGATTCGTTTATACACGAATTCGCTTTCTTTTTGTAATTTTGCCTACTATTTAAATAATATAGTTTTAACTATGCAACGTATATACTTTGATAATGCGGCCACTACAGCTTTAGACCCACAAGTATTGGAAGCTATGCTGCCCTTTCTGACCGAAAAATTCGGCAACCCCAGTTCCATCTACTCCTACGGGAGAGAAAGTAAGATGGGGATAGAGGCCGCGCGCAAATCTGTTGCAAAGATATTAGGCACCAAACCGGCCAATATCTTCTTTACCTCCGGCGGAACCGAAAGTACCAATACCGCAATGTCTGCAGCAGTAAGAGATCTGGGCGTGAAGCATATCATCACCTCACCTATTGAGCACCATGCCACCCTGCATACCGCAGAGTATTACGAAAAACAAGGGATAAAGCTTTCCCTGGTAGATATATTGCCCAGCGGTCACGTAGACCTCGAAAGCCTGAAAACATTGCTGAGTGAAGGACCTCAACCCGTACTGGTATCCCTGATGCATGCCAATAACGAGATCGGTAACTTATTGCCGATCCAGGAAGTAGGGGAAATATGCAAAGCACACAATGCTTATTTCCATTGCGATACCGTGCAGACCGTAGGACACTATCCCTTAAACTTTTCTGAGCTGAATGTACACTTTGCCAACGGTGCCGGGCATAAATTCCATGGCCCTAAAGGTGTGGGCATACTCTATGTTTCAGACGAAGTACAGATCAAACCCATGATCAACGGGGGAGGGCAGGAGCGCAATATGCGTGCCGGTACCGAGAACCTGTATGGCATCGTAGGCTTTGCCAAAGCCCTGGAAATGGCTACAGAGACCTATGAGCAGGATTCCACCCATATGCGTTCCCTGAAACAATACATGGCCGACCAGTTAACGGCCTTGATACCAGGCGTGACCTTTAACGGAGACTGGCAGGGAGAATCTTTATACACCGTTTTAAACGTATCATTCCCCCGGACAGATAAAACAGAAATGCTCCTTATGAGCCTGGATATGGCAGGGATCTGCGTATCCGGCGGCAGCGCCTGCTCCAGCGGAGCTAGCATAGGATCACATGTGATCAGGTGCTTGCCCAATAACAATGAAGTAGTACCCGTACGTTTCTCTTTTTGCAAACACAATACCACCAACGAAATTGATAGTGTGATCAACACACTGAAAAATATCCTGGGGTAATTTTTTTATACCTTAACTTAATATGATGAAAAAGCTTGGACTTTTGCTGATAGCCACCCTTAGCCCCCTGGTATTCTGGGCACAAGGCATTTTGTTTGAAACCGGGACCTTTGCAGAGGCGCTGGCAAAAGCTAAGCAGGAAAATAAAATAGTATTCCTGGATGTGTACACCACCTGGTGTGGTCCTTGTAAACAGATGGCCGCCAAACTGTTTCCTACCACAGAAGCCGGGAACATCTACAACAAACATTTCGTCAACTATAAAATTGATGCCGAAAAAGGAGAAGGACTGGAAGTCGCTGCAAAATATAAAGTGCAGGGATACCCTACCAACCTGTTTTTAAGGCCCGATGGCTCCGTGGTCTACACCGTAATGGGTGCAGGAGATCTGCCCTGGTTCCTGGGAAATGCCAATGTTGCCATTGCCGAGTCCAAAGATCCTATGCAGTGGTCCGACTATGAAGCCCGGATCAATAGTAATAAAGCAGATAAAGAATTCCTGAAAAATTACCTGGTTAAAGGAAAAAGATTAGGCAAGAATACCGATAAAGGCCTGGATATGTATGTGGACAAGCATATAAGTAAGAAAATGAAAGAGGATGAAATGCTCTTTTTGCTGGACTACAACCAGACCATGGACAATAAAGCCTATGCTTTGCTGGAAAAAAACAGGACTGCTTTAGATAAGCTCAAACAAAAGGAAACGCCCAATTTCTTCAAATACTATACAGAATCCCTGGTGCCGGGAACCATTGAAAAACTGGCAGAAGATAAAGACGAGGCCGGTTTTAAGAAAATAATACTGGGCTTTGTCAATAAAAACAGCAGCACACCTAAGATGGACGGATGGTTCTACTCCAAAGCCTTCTATGAGCGCCTGGGTGATGAAACCAAAATGGAAGTGTTCAAATTATTACGTACCAATGAAATGATGAATACCCCTGTTGCCGGATTCCAAAAAGAAGATGCAGCAAAACTGGCAGAGTATGTATTGACCGTAGAGCGCCAGCTCAACCAGAATAAAATGCCTGCAGCAGAACAAAAAAACTATATCGAGAGCTTTAAAAAGCAAAATCCGCAGGTGAACAAAATGGCCTCTTTAAACGCCGCCACCGATCTGAATGAAATGGCCTGGAATGTCTATGAGACCAATAATAAACAAATGTATAAAGATGCCATTAAATGGTCCGAGAAATCTTTAGAACTGCTGGGCGGTACTGATGTCACTACACGTGTTTCCTTACTGGATACCTATGCCCATTTACTCTACCGTAACGGGCAAAATGAAGAAGCCCTGAAACAACAGACACAGGCCCTCGACCTGGCAAAATCGGCCAATAATGCCGACCTGGTAAAAGATGTAGCAGCAACATTACAACAAATGAAAGACGGTTCCCTCTAGGGCCTGTTCAGGTACATAAACAGCCGTAGATGATCAAAGTCTTTCTGAAGAAAAAAATAAGTACAAGGATATCCGAAGGCCATCTCTGGATCTACCAAAATGAGATCGGGGATATCGTAGGCACAGAAGCAGAGCGTGGGGCACTGGCAGATGTATTCTCTTCCAACGGTTCATTTGTCGGCAGAGGCTATTACAATCCTCTATCCCAGATCCCTGTGCGTATACTGAGCAATCAACAGGAAGCGATCGATGAAGCATTCTTTTTGAAGAAAATAAAAGCTGCCCTGGCCTACCGGCTGCAACTTGGTTTTACAGAAAACTTTCGCCTGGTCAATAGCGAGTCCGACGGGCTTCCCGGGCTGATCATCGATAAATTTAATGATTACTTTGTCCTGCAATTTCAGACCCTGGGCATTGATGTGCGCAGAGCAGAAATTATACAGGCATTAAATACCCTCTTTAGTCCCAAAGGCATTTATGAGTGCAATGATATCCCGCAGCGCAGCCTGGAAGGACTGCCCCAGGTCAAAGGCTTTTTAAGCGCACCATTTGATACGAAAATTACGATCCGGGAAGAAGGCCTGCAACTCTATATAGACCTTGAAAACGGCCTCAAAACAGGCTATTTCCTGGACAACCAGCACAATCGTCGCCTGATAGCGCCCCTGGTGCATGGTGCAGACGTTTTAGACGTGTTCTGCTATACCGGTGCTTTCAGCCTCATGGCTGCCCGGCATGGTGCCAAAAGCGTACTCGGCATAGATTATGCGGCAGATGCGATCCGGCTTGCCCGGGAGAATGCACAGCAAAACGGCTATGCAGAAAGCTGTACCTTTGATACAAAGAATGCCTTTGACCTTTTGAAAACCTGGGCAAAGGAAAAGAAACAGTTTGACGTGCTTATATTAGATCCACCGGTTCTGCTGCACGCTAAAGCCAACCTGGAAAAAGCATTGGGAGCCTATAAAGAGATCAATTTAAGGGCCATGCAACTGCTGAAGCCCGGAGGCTTCCTGGTTACCACCTGTGCCACTCACCTGGTCACAGAAGAGGCTTTCGCTACCGTGTTAAAAGAAGCGGCCCGGGATGCAAAGTGCAAACTGAAAACCGTGAGCTGCCAGACCCAGTCGGCCGATCATCCTGTGGTATGGCATATGCCCAATACCCAGTATTTAAAATTTTGGATCATTCAAGTGAATTAATACCATGTTGACCGTAGACCTGATATATCAATGGCTGGAGAGCGTAACAGACCCCGAAATTCCTAATGTAAGCATTAAGGATATGGGCATCCTGCGCGGTGTAGCACTGATAGACGATACATCAGTCAAAATAACCATTACCCCTACCTACAGCGGTTGCCCGGCTATGGACGTGATCGCTATGCAGGTGCGCATGACCCTCCTGGGACATGGGCTGAAGCATATAGAAATAGAGATGCAGTTAAGCCCCGCCTGGACCACAGACTGGATCACCGAAGAAGGCCGGAAGCGTATGCTGGCTTATGGCATCGCCCCTCCCGTGCGCAGGGCCTCCAGCGAACTGGGCTTATTTGAAGAAGATGAAGTGGCCTGTCCTAAATGTGAGAGCGTTCATACCGAATTAGTGAGCCGCTTTGGGGCTACCAGTTGCAAATCCATGTACCGCTGCCTCGACTGTAAAGAGCCCTTTGAACACTTCAAGTGCCATTAGGGCCATCTCCTGAGTTATATACCCGGCAAAAGCCGGAACAACCATAAATATTCAGCAATATGATATACGAATTTAAAGGCTTTATCCCTGTAGTGCATCCCAGCGCTTTTGTACATCCGCAGGCTATCGTTACCGGCAATGTGATCATTGGCAAAGATGTCTACATCGGTCCCGGGGCTGCCCTGAGGGGCGACTGGGGCGGCATAGAGATCGCTGATGGCTGCAATGTGCAGGAAAATTGTACCATACATATGTTTCCCGGCGTTACCGTTCGCCTGGAAGAAAATGCCCATATCGGTCACGGGGCCATCATTCATGGCGCACATATCGGGAAAAACTGCCTGGTAGGCATGAATGCCGTTCTGATGGACGATGTGGAACTGGGAGATGAATGCATCGTAGGAGCACTGTCCTTCATCAATGCCAATACCATTATCCCGGCCAGGAGCCTGGTGGTAGGTAATCCGGCCAAGATCATCAAACAAGTGAGCGATGAGATGATCGCCTGGAAAACCAAGGGCACCCAATTGTACCAGTCACTACCCGAAGATATGCGCCGGCACTGGAAAGCCTGTGATCCATTAAGCGAAATTCCGGCAGACCGCCCGGCACAGGATACCCTGTTTGAGACCTGGAATACCATCAAAGGAAAATAGCCCGCTCCGTCTTGTAGATACTATTCTGTCAATAACAATAAAAATTGCTAAAATTTCGTTTATTTTGACGAATCATTATGCTACATTCCAGATCTATTATACTATTTGTAAGCTGCATTTTATGCAGCTTTTGTGCTGTTGCGCAAACGGCAAAACTTACCGGTAAAGTCACGGATTACGATAGAGCGCCCATTGCCGATATTACCATCAGCGTGGATAAGTCAGATAAGTTTGTCCTGACCGATACCCTGGGTTATTATGAAATAGAAATACCGGCCGGTAAGCGTATCCTCTTAAGAGCGAGTGGCGTAGATTTTGAATCAGAACCCTTTAGCGTAACCCTTAAAGAAGGGGAGACCCGCACCCGGAATATCTTCATGGAAAGCAGGGGCACCAAGCTCGATGCCGTACAGGTAAAAGCAGAGCGGGAACGAGGCCAGGTAGGTACCATAGGCGTAAATACAAAAAATGTGCAGGCTTTACCCGGCTTAGAAGGGGTAGAAGGTTTATTGAAAATGCTGGTAGGTCATCGCAATGAGCTGACCTCACAATATACCGTAAGAGGGGGCAACTTTGATGAAAACCTGGTATATGTCAATGATTTTGAGATCAACAGGCCCTTTTTGGTGAGGAGTGGCCAGCAGGAAGGGCTCAGCTTTGTGAACCCCGATATGGTAAGCCGGGTAGACTTTTCCGTTGGCGGTTTCCAGGCCCGCTACGGAGATAAAATGTCCTCCGTTCTTGATGTTACTTACCAGCGCCCGGAAAAATTCTCCGGCTCCGTAATGGCCAGCTTATTAGGCTTCCAGGCACACCTGGCAGGAGGCAGTAAAAATAAAAAACTAAGCTTTATGCTGGGCTTCCGTCAAAAGACCAACCAGTATTTATTACAATCCCAACCCACGAAAGGGCAGTATAATCCCTCTTTCACAGACATACAGGCATTAATCAATTATAGATTTTCCAAGAAACTGGAACTGGAGTTTATCGGTAACTATGCCCTCAACAGCTTCCGCTTTGAACCGGAGCGTGCCCGTGCCGCCTTCGGCTCGGTGACCCAGGCACTGGCCTTTACCTCCGTGTACACCGGTGGAGAGATCGACCAGTTTGACAATACCTTCGGTGGCCTGTCCCTGACCTTTACGCCCAATAAAAAGCTTAAACTTAAACTACTGGGCAGCCTGTATAATTCTTTTGAAAAAGAAACCTTTGATATTAAAAGTGAATACATGCTTTCCGTAGTAGAGCTGGACCTTGGCTCTCAGAACCTGGGTAAAGAGCTCTACAGCCTCGGATCAGGCGCTATTCACCGCTATGCACGCAATTTCCTGAACGCCTATGTGGCCAATGTGGGCCTCAAAGGCACTTACAGTGCCGGAGATCACTTTTTTAGTTTTGGTGGCAATGTTCAGAACGTAAATATCGACGACCGTTTACTGGAATGGGAACGCAGGGACAGCGCAGGCTTCTCCATCCCTTACAATCCTTTCCAGGTCAATATGTACCAGTATTACAAAGCGAGCAACCAGCTCAGCTACAATAAAGTAGATGCCTATATCCAGGACAATATCTTACTGAGCAAGAACTTTGATGCCGTACTGACCCTGGGTGTAAGAGGAGTCTACAACTTTTTGAACAAGGAAATGATCATCAGCCCGAGGGCCAATTTCAGCTTTAAACCGAAATGGCAGGAAAATATGCTGATCAAAGTAGCCGCCGGGCAATATACCCAGCCGCCATTCTACCGCGAGATGAGGGCCATGGACGGCTCTTTGAACACCGACCTTAAAGCACAGAAATCCTGGCAGTTTGCCGCCGGGCTTGATTATAACTTTATTGCATTGAACGACAGGCCCTTCAAGTTTACCGCCGAGTTGTTTTACAAAGCCCTTTCAGACCTGGTACCTTACGATTATGATAATGTACGCATCCGCTATGCCGCCAATAACAATGGTATAGGCTATGCCTATGGCGGTGAATTACGTTTATTCGGAGACCTGGTTAAAGATGCAGAATCCTGGGTGAGCATAGGCTACCTGAAGACCATGGAGCGCTTGCTGAATCCTGCTACAGGTGAATATGGCGACTGGCAGCCGAGACCTACTGATGGTCGTGTTACCTTCGGTGTTTTCTTCTCCGACTACCTGCCCCAGAATGATAACTTCAGGGTTTACCTGAATATGATGTATGCAACCGGGCTACCTTCACCATTACCGGAGCGTAATTTCCAGCGCAGAGACAACTTCAGGTTACCTGCTTATCGCCGGGTGGACATCGGGTTTTCCGCCCTTTTGCTGGATGCGGCCAACAACAAAGCCGGTTACTACAGCTTTTTTAAAGGCCTGAAATCAGTGTGGGTGAGCCTGGAAGTGTTTAATTTATTGGGTATTGCCAATACCCTTTCTTATGAATATATTGAGTCTTTAAACAATAATTTCTCCTTTTATATTCCTAACAGGTTGACTAACCGTATGATCAATTTTAAGATCGCGGCCAGGTTTTAAGCACTTAACATTCCTCTAATCCTATATTGACTTTGTCTATTTTTCATTTGACTGAAAAAAAATTATCTTCGCAAGGTTTAAATTAAAATTATGTCTACAGAAATAAAGAAAGAAGTAATAGATTGTTTGATCATCGGTTCCGGCCCTGCAGGGTATACTGCAGCTATTTATGCATCAAGAGCAGGTCTTAAACCTGTCTTGTACAGTGGCTTACAGCCGGGTGGCCAATTGACCATCACTACAGACGTGGAAAACTACCCGGGCTATCCCGAAGGCGTTATGGGCCCCCAGATGATGAAAGATTTTGAAAACCAGGCACGCCGTATGGGTGCAGACCTGCGTTGGGGCTATGTGTCTAAAGTAGACCTGAGCGTTCGCCCCTTCCTGGTACAGGTAGATGAGCAGGACTGGATCGAAGCCAATTCACTGATCATCTCTACCGGTGCATCGGCAAAATGGCTGGGTATCGAAAGTGAGACCCGCCTGAATGGCTATGGCGTTTCTGCCTGTGCCGTTTGCGATGGTTTCTTCTTCAAAGAAAAAGAAGTAGCGATCGTAGGTGCCGGAGATACGGCTTGTGAAGAAGCCATATACCTGGCTAAATTATGTACTAAAGTACATATGTTTATCCGTAAAGATGAAATGCGCGCTTCAAAAGTGATGCAGGACAGAGTATTGAAAACGCCGAATATCCAGGTGTACTGGAATACAGAAACAGACGAGATCTTAGGCGAGAAGAAAGTAGAAGCAGTAAGAATACTGAACAACCAGACAGGAGAGAAAACAGAGATCCCGGTATCCGCGTTCTTCGTGGCCATCGGTCACCAGCCCAACAGTGACCTGTTCAAAGACGTGATCGATATGGACGATCAAGGGTATATCCTGACCGTTCCGGGTACTTCCAAAACAAATATTGCAGGTGTATTTGCCTGTGGCGATGTACAGGATAAAATGTACCGCCAGGCAGTAACTGCGGCCGGTAGCGGCTGTATGGCCGCCCTGGATGCAGAAAGATACCTGGGCGAGTTTGTACATAACTAGGAAATTTTATTTTTGGAAAAACATTGAGTGAAGTATCCTGCTTTACTCAATGTTTTTTTGCTTTTGGACATTAATTGCTGTCGAAAATCAGCGATCGCTGATGGTTTTATTTTACACTTTCGCTTCCTGTAGCAGCTATTTTTTTAGTCTTACTAATATTATTGGCTACTTTTGCAATCCATCGAATGGTCCATTTTGACTTTTGACTTTTGAATACATTATCCATGAAATTTGAATTACAGGCGGTATGTCCCGATACGGGAGCAAGGGCAGGTTTGCTGCATACCGATCATGGTGTGATCGAGACACCAATATTTATGCCGGTAGGTACCGTAGGCAGTGTGAAAGCGGTGATGCAGGACCAGTTGCTGAACGATATCAAGGCACAGATCATTTTAGGCAATACTTACCACTTATATTTAAGACCGGGAACCGATATTTTAGAAAAAGCCGGTGGGCTGCACAAATTCAATGGCTGGCATAAACCTATCTTGACCGATAGCGGAGGCTACCAGGTATTTTCTCTTTCCGGCAACCGGAAACTGAAAGAAGAAGGCGCTATGTTCCAGTCCCATATCGATGGTTCCAGGCACCTCTTTTCTCCCGAACGTGTGATGGATATCCAGCGCAGCATAGGTGCCGATATCGTAATGGCTTTCGATGAATGTACCCCGTATCCCTGCGACTATAATTATGCCAAAAAATCTATGGAAATGACCCATAGATGGCTGGACCGTTGTGTACAGCGTATGGACGAGACCGAGCCTAAATATGGCTACCACCAGTCCCTGTTCCCCATCGTGCAGGGAAGTACCTATAAAGACCTGAGAAAACAATCGGCAGAATACATCGCCTCAAAAGGTGCAGAAGGTAATGCCATCGGCGGATTGTCTGTAGGCGAGCCGGAAGAAGATATGTATGAAATGTGCGGATTGGTCTGCGATATACTTCCGAAGGATAAACCACGTTATTTAATGGGAGTAGGTACCCCCTGGAACATCATTGAGAACATCTCATTGGGTGTAGATATGTTTGACTGTGTGATGCCTACCCGTAACGGACGTAACGGGATGTTGTTTACCTCTGAGGGCGTAGTCAATATCAAGAATAAAAAATGGGAAGCAGACTTTTCTCCGATAGATGCCGGGATAGCTGCTCCTGCAAGTAATTATTATACCAAAGCCTATTTGCGCCACCTGTTCCAGGCCAAGGAGATATTGGGATTGCAGCTGGCCAGCCTGCAAAACCTGAGCTTCTACCTGCACCTGGCACAGGAAGCAAGGGCACATATCTTGAACGGTACATTCGGACAATGGAAAAACGGTGCCCTGGCAAGGGTTAAAACAAGGTTGTAAATCAAGAAGAGCGATTAACACTTCATGAAAAAACTGGATCGGTACATACTGTATAGCTTTTTAGTGACATTCTTATTCTTTGTATTAATGATGTCTGTGATCATCTGCGTAATTGATTATACGCAGAAGATCGACGATTTTGTAAGGTATAAGGCACCGACCGGTGAGTTGTTTATCTATTTCCTGGTGACCGCTCCGAGTTTTATTACCCTGCTGTTCCCTTTGTTTGTATTCCTGGCCACCATCTATTATACCTCGCGCCTGGCTTACCGTACAGAGATCATTGCCATACTGGCCACAGGTACTTCATTTGTCCGGTTTTTAAGGCCCTTTATCATAGGAGGTGTTTTATTGTGTGCTGCCAATCTCATCACCAATCACTACCTCATACCCAAGGCCAATACCATTATGAATACCTTCCTGCGCAAGTACTTTTTTGATAAAAAAGTATCTGCAGACGGGGTGCATCTTAAAATATCCGACAGCACCTATATCTATATGGGCACCTTTAATTTTGAGGGATCTAATGGTAATAACTTTACCGTAGAAACCATAAAAGGCGTAAGCCTGGTGGATAAGCTGATTGCAGAACGGGTATCTTACGATAAAGAGAAAAAAGAATGGGTGATGACCAATGTCGTTCATTTGAAAAATGACAGTATTGCCGAGCATCTGGATAAGTTCCCTGAACTCAGGAAAAAGTACAATTTCACTCCCGAAGACCTCAATATTGACCGTAATATCAAGATCGAACTAACTTCCCCGGAACTGTCGGCTTTTATTGCCCGGGAGAAATCCAGGGGCGCAGAGAATGTCTCCGATTTTGAAATAGAATTATATAAGCGCTCTGCACAGCCTTTCGCTGCTTTTATCCTGGTGATCATCGGGGTGTGTATTGCTTCACGAAAAGTACGTGGAGGTAGTGGCCTTCACCTGGCGATTGGTATTGCCATCAGCGCATTATATATCCTTACCATGCAGCTTACCGCTACATTTACCGTCAACAGCGGCCTGCATCCCGTCATTGCCGTATGGATACCTAATTTTATATTTATGATCTTAGGGGCCTATCTATATAGGCGGCAGGCGACATAGGTAATAAAAATTAAGCTTCCTAAAAATTAAGCTTGTCATGCTGAGCTATGTCGAAGCATGAACGGGGCATCCTTCGACCGGGCTCAGGGTGACAGGGCGCATATAGATTTCTCGACTCCATTGCATTGCACTCGAAAGGACGGACTGTATTCGGCCAAATGGCCGTAATGTCGACCGAACGTTAGTGAGTGGAAACATATAATAAAATGCTTAGAAGCTCTTCTGTACTTTGTTCAGAAACAAAAGTATGCTTGCCACTGTTGAGTCTAGTTCTGAGGGGTCTAAACAACTTAAGGTGGCAAGCATCTGATTTTCTATGCGGCACTTTTTTCTTTTTTATCTTTTTTGCCGCTCTTCTTCCCGGAGGTTTTGGTCTTGATCCTTTCTTCCAAAGTGTTCAGGCATTCGATGATGTTTGTATTATGCGCAATTGCTTTCGCTTTCTGGATCATCTTCATCGCCTTTTTTAGTTTTTTTACCTGTTCATAAAGGCTCGCTTTGCGGTACAATAACCAGGATTTATCTGTTCCTTTTACACCCAGGGCAAAATCTATGAACTTTTCTGCATCGGTATAATCCTCGTTCCAGATCAATACATTGATATAGTGCGGATAAATCTCAATGGCATGTACATTTACTGCCAGTGCTTCCAGGAAGTATTCCTTTGAAGCCTCAAAGTCTTTAAAGATCTCCCCGTGCATCCTGCCCATCAGGCAAAGTGCCGTAGTGTCTTCACGGTCATAGGACAAAGCATATTCCAGTGATTCACTGGCCTCTTCCAGGTTATAAGGATAGGCATCCAATGCTTTTAATACATATTTATTCGATTTCATGATTTGTTTGTTTTTAAAAGGGTGTCAGGTTTGAGTTGACTGCTTGCCACATTGCTACAAACTGGATGTGAGCGGCATTCAGCTTTTCAGACACCCCATTTTTTATTTGTCCATTCTCGCGATCTTCGGTGTGAACTTTGCGATGATCTTCACCAGTTCCTGCTGATTGGCCATTACTCTTTCGATGTCTTTATAAGCCATCGGAGCTTCATCTATACCTCCGCCGATAAGGGTCACCTCATGAGCTACAAGGTGCTTCTGTACCTGGCTTTTCGTGAGCTTGTTTTTGCACTGCGAGCGCGACATCAAGCGCCCGGCACCATGAGATGCAGAATGCAGGCTGTCTTCATTACCCAAACCCATCACTACAAAACCGGGAGCAGTAAGCGACCCCGGGATGATCCCGATCTCGCCGGCACCTGCAGGCGTAGCCCCTTTACGGTGCACGATACATTCTTTGCCATCCACCAGTTCTTTCCAGGCGAAATTGTGGTGATGCGCAATTTTCGCTATAGCCTGCGTGCCCAGTAATCGGGTGATGCGCCGGTGAATATCATCATGGCAAGCCTGTGCATAATCACCCGCAAGGTTCATCGCGATCCAGTACTCCTGCCCGTCATGGCTGTTCACATCCAGCCAGGCCAGGTGCTGCACCTGCCGGGGCAAGGGGCATTGCTTCGCTGCGAGATAAGTATAGTGTCGCGCTATATTAGACCCTAAGGCCCTGGAGCCACTGTGGGAGAGCAATCCCAGGTATTCGCCCGGTTGTATCTTCCAGGGATTATTAAGCTCCTCAATACTTACAATGCCAAACTCCACAAAGTGATTACCACTACCCGAAGTGCCCAGTTGGCGATGTGCTTTTGAAAACAGGCTTTTCAGTAAAGGGATCTCCCTGAACTCGGGCCGCTCAAACACTTCGCTTTCGCCTTTATTTTTATGCACTTCATACATACCGAACTTTGTATGCTCAGACAGTATTTGAGTCAGCTGGTAACTATGGCTCCTCAGGTAAGCGGCCGGGATAGGATAGATGCTTAAACACATCCGGCAGCCTATGTCCACGCCCACACCATAAGGAATCACCGCGTTATCGGTGGCTAATACACCCCCGATCGGCAGGCCGTAACCACTATGGGCATCCGGCATCAGAGCACCTTTTACAGATACAGGAAGCTTTAAGGCTTCAAACATCTGGTATTTGGCACTGTCTTCGATCTCGTGCTCGCCAAATATCCGGAAGGGTGCACGAGTTGTATTAAGCTGCTGCTGCTGAACCTTTACCGGTTCTATTAATGCTTCTGCTATCTTACCCCATACCGGGTGTCCTTTAAACTGCTCCGGTGTCTCCAGGACCAGCCTGGCATCCGATAAAAGCCTTTCCTTTTTTTCTTTTTTGCCATAGCGACTGATCTGCCCCATAGCTATATTGATACTATTATTATTAGGGTAACCTATCTTTAAGAGGTCTTTCCCTTTGATTTTATTTCCCATGATTTGGATTGAAAATGATACATGATCCCTGTTACCACATCAATAAATGTATTGAAGTGATTCAGGTATTTATGGGAATCTTTTTCGTAAAAAAGAAGCCCGAAACTTTTGGCCCCGGACTTTCGTATCAAATGGAAGGAGTCTTCCTCCTATGAAAAGTGAAAGTCGCGAAGCGCGTGCACACCAGGTCCTATTGGTGCTACAGCCGGTATGTTAGTGTTGAACAGGAACATTTTGCTTCGTTTAAAAGAGTGATTTAAATAATTTTCGAGGCAAAGGTAATTGCATTTTTTAAATAACAAAAAATATTTTAAATTATTTTTAAAAGAAAATCAATTACTTATGAATTTTTGGACATAGAAAATCTGTTTGCGCCCTAAAGGGGAACATTGCAGTAAAACAGGTGGAAATACCTGTACTGCCTGGCGCAAAAGTGCTTGTTTTGCGGACCGGTAAACACAAAAAAAGCGCCCGATAAATCTTATCGGACGCTTTGGCGATGGCCATATTGTGATTATCTAAAATGCTGTACGGTTTGTATGAGCACATGCTTGCGTCCTGTATGTAATATTGAAGCCTGACATTTTGATAATTTTTGTATTGGTTTAAAATTCGTTGCGAAAATAGTTAATTTTTTAATACCACAAAATTAAGCAGCGTTTTCTTTGCTTAAGCGCTGCTAAATTTTCGTATAATCTCTGTGCGCCAGGTTAAGGCGTATGCCTGAATAAATATGGTAATGGCTGGAATTGTTTGCTGGCAGGGCCGCATAATTGAAATTGCCATACACACCACCCAGGTCAAAGAATAAATTAGGCGCGATCTGGTAGCTGGCATGCAGGCTGCCCAAGAGCCGGGTCAGCTTAGGCCCGTTGACCATTTTAATGCCATGATCGGCAGGGTAATTTTTGCTGTAATCTTTAGAAGGATCATTGCCCAGGTTAAGACCGCCCGTGTCTACACCATGCTGGTAAAACATGGCTTTGGCTTCCAGTGTAATGTTTTTAGCAGGCCGGTAAGTGGCGATAAAGATCGCTTCGCGGAAGCCTGCAGCCAAAGGATGCCCAAGCGGCAGGTTGTTATTGGTGAAATTAGCGGCTACATAACCTTCGCCTCTGTCTATGTGTTGAAAGGTATAGGGACGGATGACATTGCCTTCCAGCTGTAGGTCCAGGTTGGAAATATTGAAGGCATCGTAATAATTAAGGCCCAGTTGTGCCCCCCATTTATTATGAATATATCCATTACCGGCAAAAAATTCCTTAGCCGTAAATTCATTCAGCAGGAACTGGCCGTAAAACCTTAATCCCTTTGCTGCTATTGCTTTTGCATTGATACCGATCGTAACTTTATCGGGGCTGCCCAGTCCTCTTTCTATGGCCCGGTAAAAAATGATCGGGTTCAGGTAGCCCATCTCAAAACCATTTTCACGGCTGAAGACCACCATTTCATAAGCGCCTACATTGAGCCACTTCGTCAGGTTGACACTTAATTGATGGGCCGTTGCAAACTTGTAATTAGGCTGTACATTCGTTAAAGCGTTTCCCGGGATATTTGTGTCCGGGTTGAGCTTCATGAATATATTATCATATTGCAGTTTCCATACCTTGGTACGGATATTGGCATAAGCCACCGGGGCCGCAAAGTCGGATAATACAAGTCCCCTGTAACCGTCGCCCAATTTTAAATAATCATAGCCCAGGTTAAGGCTGATATAATCTCTTAATAAGCTGACACTGATATTCCCCGTAGGCAAGAGGTAGCTGTAGCTTTGCTCCTCACTGTTGTAGTTATAATTCCGCGGCCCGCCGACGAGGGTGTTCCTGCTGTTATTGAGGGCTTCATAGTAGCTCACCGGTTGCTCCCGTATGTAGCGGATGTTCAGGTCCAGGCCCACATAGTCCTTGTACTTTGCTCTAACCTTAGCCCCGGCAGCAATATTATATTTGAAGTCTGTGGCTTCATCTGCGTTTTCATAAATACCCTGAAAACCCAGTACAGGGTTGGCACTGATGAAAAAATCCCTGTTGTTGTAATAAGCGAGGTCAGTGATTTTCTGGTAGAAAGGTCCTGCAGGACGACGGGAATCTATGGCCCCGAAACCGTCTGGTGCGGCCCATTCCCCGGCATTGCTCAATGCCAGTCCTATGTTGGCATTATCCGTTTGGGTCCAGCCTCTGCGCGTATTGTACTGCGCTGCCTGTTCCATAAATCCGGCAACACTTTTTTTATCCAGGGGCTGAACGGTAGTGTGTATAGCCTGCGGCAGTTCGCCGGAGAGGGTAGACAGCCTGTTGACCAGATCATAAGCAGCTCCGTCAACGTCTTCATAAGCACTTTGCGCATGTGTAAGGTCAGCGATCAATAAAAGTAATACGGGAAAGAGTACAATTTTTTTCAAAACCGGGTTATTTGAATTTCGTTGCAAATTACAAAAACATTTATATTAAAGCAGTATTTGCGTAAGGGTATAAATCAAGAGGCCTACAATGCCCCCGACGAGGGTACCATTGATGCGTATAAACTGCAGGTCCTTGCCCACTTCCAGTTCCAGTTTTTCACTCAGGTCTTTACCTTCCCAGTTGCCCACCGTCTGGCTGATGAGCGCACCCAGGCTACCCCTGTTTTTCAGTACAATTTTATAAGCATTCTTTCTTACCCATGCATTGATCTTCTGGTTGAAGGCTTCATCATGTTTAAAAGTGTCTGCTATATCATCTATCGATTTGCGGATGTAGTTTTTTAAACCCGAATGATCCGCTTCCAGTGCCGTAAGGATGCCGTTCTTCACACTGCTCCATATGTCTTTGGCCAGCTGAGTGGTCTGGTTGCTGTCCAGGAATTCATGCTTCAGTTTATCTATATCCTGCTTCCATTCCGGTTTTGTTTTGATATCTGTGGCAATCGTTTTTAACTGCGCGGCAATATCTGCCCTTATCTGGTGCTGCGGGTTGGCTTCAATATCGCCAAAGTATTTAGAGAGACCATTCGTGATCTTTTTAGCGATCATATTATCTACAAAGCCGGGAATGAGTACAGAGCTTTCTTCTTTTACTTTATCCTTTACGATGTTTTCATTTTCGGCAATATAGGTCTTCAGTTTTCCGGCAATAAAAGTCATGAGCTGGTTGTGCATGTCTTTATTCATCGCATATTCCAGGCCCTTGCCCAGCATTTCGTTGACATCTATACGGTCCAGGAACTCGATGCCTTTTTTTTCGATCACGCCGATGATGAACTGGTCATCCAGCGCTACAATGATCTTGTGGGCATATTTGATAAACTCCTCCGACAAAAGGTTTTTGTTTTTTTCTTTTTCCAGCCAGTCGGAAACAAAGCGCGAGATCTCGAGCTTAGAAATATAAGGCCTCAGGTTCTCCGGGGTCAGGAAATTATCTACTACAAAGCTGCCGAGATTATCCCCGATCTTTTGCTTGCTGTTTTCTATCAGGTTAGTATGCGGAATACGTAAGCCCAGGGGATAGTGAAACAGGGCCGTAACGGCAAACCAGTCGGCCAGGGCACCCACCATGGCGGCTTCTGAGAAAGCACGTACATAATACATCCAGTTTTGCGGTGCTTTCTGGATGCCCATGCTCATGGCAATAAATATAATCGCCATCAGGATAAATAATCCGGTGGCCAGCATTTTATGCTTGCGGAGTTGTTGTTGTTTTTCGCTTGTCGTCATAAGGATCAGGTGCTTGACAGTATGGAACAAAGGTAGAGAATCCTGTATAGATGAGCCGCAATCTCTTGTTAACTTAAATGGCCGCTATTTCTGAATAATTGATTAGTTTTAGCCACGGAGATACCGAAGAGGGCTCCGGTTATTTTTATTTTATGCTTATTGAACAAATCATTGACAGCGTCTTGCCGCTCCCGGCCTCCTCAAAAGCTACCCTCACCGGTCACATTAAAGAAGTATCTTTCAAAAAAGGACACCTGATCATCAAGGCCAATAAAATAGACCAGA
Source organism: Bacteroidetes bacterium 43-16 (assembly GCA_001897525.1). Taxonomy (GTDB): domain Bacteria; phylum Bacteroidota; class Bacteroidia; order Chitinophagales; family Chitinophagaceae; genus Edaphocola. Next base: position 185,061 of record MKTB01000017.1, read on the forward strand.
ACATCTATTTTATCAAAAAGGGACTGGTAAGGGCATTTGCGGATATCGGGGAGAGTGAAGTTACCTTCTGGATAGGAAAAGAAGGCGCAACAATCATTTCCATGAGAAGTTATGTGGAGCATAAAGAAGGCTACGAGCATATAGAATTGCTGGAAGACTGTGAACTATACCAGCTCGAAGGCACTATTTTACAAGAACTTTTTTTAGCAGATATACATATCGCCAACTGGGGCAGGAAGTTTGCCGAGCTGGAGCTGATCCATACCGAAGAAAGGCTGATCTCCAGGCAATTTAAAACAGCCACAGAGCGCTACAAGGATCTCTTGCAAAACAATCCTGATTTCTTACAAAGGGTACAGTTGAATGTCATTGCCTCTTACCTCGGCATTACACAAGTGAGCCTGAGCCGCATCAGGGCCGATGTGCGCTGCTGAGATTTTATCATTTGTAAAATGAGATGCCGCGATCTTTCCGGAACTTTGTGTTTCTAAAAAGATAAAATTATGAACTGGTTTTTATTGGTGATCGCGGGTATTTTTGAAGTGATCTTTGCCTCTTGCCTGGGTAAAGCAAAAGAGGCTACAGGAGCCGCTGCAGGATGGTGGTATGCAGGATTTTTTGTGGCCCTGGCCATCAGTATGGGACTTTTGGTAAAAGCTACGCAAACATTACCCATCGGTACAGCATATGCCGTATGGACCGGTATCGGCGCAGTAGGCACCGCTTTAGTAGGTATCCTTATCTTTAAAGATCCGGCCAGTTTCTGGAGGGTATTCTTCATCACCACTTTGATCGGTTCTATCATAGGTCTGAAGGCCGTATCGCATTAATCGTTTTACTGCAATCTTAGGGGCGTTTACGAAAGTGTCTTCAATAACCTGTCCAGGTTAAGGCTTCTTGCCGAAGCATCGAAGATCTCTTTGTACACACCTTCAAATTTATATAAAGTCTCATGTGTGCCCGATTGTACTACCGTACCATTTTGCATGACATAGATCTTATCCGCATCAATGATCTGGGAGAGGGAGTGGGATATAATGACCACCGTTCTCCCTTTTTTTATAGCATCCAGCGAGTTTTTGATGTGCTCAGTAGCGATTGCATCGAGGCTGGCCGTAGGTTCATCTAAAAGGATGATGGGCGGATCTTTTAAGAACAGCCTGGCTATGGCGATGCGCTGCTGCTGGCCGCCTGAAAGCAGCGTGGCATCATAATCATATTGATCCGGCAGGCTCATGATCTGCTCGTGCAGGTAAGCCTTTTTTGCTGCCTCCCTGATCTCTTCCAGTGTTGCCTCTGTTTTGCCATACCGGATATTTTCTGCTATGCTGCCCTGGAAAATGTGGTTCTTTTGTAACACCAGGCCTATCTCACTTCTTAAGTGAGCATTGTTATAGTCAGCTAAAGAAATGCCGTCCAGCTGTATAGATCCGCTGTCGGGCGTATAAAATTTGCTGAGCAGGTTAATGACCGTTGATTTGCCTGCCCCGCTCAATCCTACCAATGCGGTGGTTTTGCCGCTTTCAATATGGATCGATACATCATGCAGGGCTTTTGTGCCATTAGGGTAATTAAAGTACACCTGGTCCACCTCGAAATTACCCCTTATCTCGTTATCGGTAACCGTACCTTCGGGCTCGGCCTGGTCATCTGCATTTAAAATTTCAAAATAACTTTCTGCATAGATCATGGCATCATTCATGTCATCATATATACGGTGCAGTTGTCTTATGGGCGCAGAAACATTGTTGAACAGCATAATGTGCAGCATGATGGCCCCTATGGTCATTTGCTGCTGCAATACCAGGTAGACCGTCAGCAATATGATGAGCACGACCCCGATCTGTTCAATAAAGGTTTTGAGCCCGTCATAGAGAAAGCTGGCTTTCCTCGTGGCCAGCTGGCTGTCCATTAATTGCTTTTGCAGGTTCAGTTGTTTTTTGCCTTCCAGTTGTTCCCGTACAAAGCTTTTAATCACCATGATCGAATTGACAAGGTTCAGCAGGCCGGAGGTTTTTTGTTCGCGCTGGCTCCTTAGTCTTCTGCGTACACCACCCAGTTTCTTCGCCTGTTTTGCGGTTATATAAAAATAGATGGGTACGATAATGGTAGACACCAGTCCTACATATACATTCTGCAGGTACATGATGATGAGTGCAATAATGGCGCTGGAGAAAAGCGGCAGGATGTCGATAAAGAAATTCTGTACCAACTTTGTGAGGCTCTCAATGCCCCTGTCGATACGGGTTTGCAGCTTCCCGGAACTATGGTCCTCGTCTGTGTAATAAGCTACTTTATACGTTAAGATCTTATCTATCGCGGCCTGGGCCAGTTTTGAACTTACATTGATGCGGATCTTTTCTCCATAGAACTTTTGCCCGAAGTGGATAAAGATGTTCAATAATTCCTTGCCCAGTAAAATGATACTGATGAATATAAGCAGGGGAATGCCTTTTTGAAAAGAACCGGCGCTGCTGATCAGCTTGCTGACCTCATCTACGGTATATTTAAGTACAACCGGGTTGACCTGTGCGGTCACAGCGCCTATTAAGGTGAGCGTAAGCGTGCCTGCTATGAGCCATTTATAGGGCCTGGTATAGGGAGCAAGCTGCTTGTATATACTGTATAGATTGATTGTTTTTTGAAATCTTATGGGCATTCAGGAACTTAAAGGGTACCTATAAATATAAGGATAACTATGGATTTTGACCTTTATAAGATCCCTAAGTTTAAACATAAGTGTTTTGGGAGTGCTCCGGGTGGGAAAATATGCCTTTATAAAAGGGCCGGAGTGATACATATTTCCTATAGATTAATTTTTTTTGATATTTTTATCATCATTTGCTATGTGAAATAAAATATTTTTTATTTACATTTGGTTAGCAATGTGAAATTAGTATAGCCAACAGCAGCGTGTGCCTCAGTCAAACTCCGAAAGAATTTTTAAACTTTGTCAATTCAAAAGGGTTTAACTAAATTTGCACACTTTAGAACTGGCTATCAATCGAAAATTGCTTATTTTTAAATCAAAGAAAATAAGATGTTATGATGGTCGCGCAATTAAATGTATCAGAGATGAAATCAACAATGATCCAAAAAGAGGAGATTGAAAACTATTTGATGGTTCCTGCTGCCGAAGACCGATCGAAAGAGCTGAAAAAAGAACTGGAATACGCTGTAAGATTGGGCAATGAGTATAAAGGGAAAACAATCATCACTTTTCTGACTTCTGAAGGGCCTTTGACTGTAGAGACTACAGTATGGTCTGCAACTGAAAATAGTATTCAGCTTAAAGGCGGTGTGATCATCCCTTTGAGCAGTATTATTATGGTTTCTTTCTAAGCCATTGTTTGAATAACTAATTTCGAGGATAATTTCTTTTAAAAGAAATTATCCTTTTATTTTTGTGCTATGAGGATAGGGGTAAATACAAGATTGTTTTTGAAAGGGAAGCTGGAAGGAATAGGCTGGTTCATGCATGAGACTTTAAAGCGAATGGTGGTGAACCATCCCGAGCATGAGTTCTATTTCTTCTTTGACCGGCCCTATGACGAAAGTTTTATTTTTGCGCCCAATGTTACTCCCGTTGTGCTTTCCCCGCAGGCAAGGCATCCCGTACTTTTTTATATCTGGTTTGAATGGTCGATAACGAGGGCATTAAAAAAGTATAAAATTGATGTCTTCCTTTCTCCCGACAATTATGCAAGTCTGAGCACCAAAGTGCCTACCTGCCTGGTGGTTCATGATCTCGCTTTTGAGCATTACCCCAAATTTGTGAACAAGACACACCTGATGCATTACAAAAGATATGTACCCAGGTTTGTGCGTAAAGCCAGTCGTGTCGTGGCCGTTTCGGAGTTTACGAAGCAGGATATCATCAGTCGCTATGGCGTTGAGCCGGATAAGATAGACATTGTGTACAATGGGGCACATGAGCTCTACCAGCCACTTTCATACGAAGCCAAGCAGGCAATTAAAGAGCAATATACAGACGGTAAGCAGTTTTTCCTGTTTACAGGTTCCCTGCATCCCCGGAAAAATGTCATTAACCTATTGAAGGCATTTGTGAAATTCAAGCGCAGGCAGAAAAGCCCGATGAAGCTGGTGATCGTAGGACGTATGGCCTGGCTGGCAAAAGAGATAGAAGAAGCTAAGGCCAAAATGCCTTTTAAAGAAGAGGTGATCTGGCTGGGTTATGTGGATATTGAAGAGTTGGCAAAAATTACGGCCTCGGCCTATGCTATGGTATATCCTTCCCTGTTTGAAGGGTTTGGTATTCCCATCCTGGAAGCCCTCAAATCGGGTGTGCCGGCGATCGCATCTGATACTTCTTCTATGCCCGAAGTATTAGGAAATGCGGGCATCTTAGTGAATCCTAAAGAGGTGGAGAGTATAGCTACTGCGATGGAAAAAATGTATAAAGATGAAGTATTAAGGAGTAAATTTATACAGGAAGCCGCCCTGCAAAGCCAGAAATTCAGCTGGGACAGAAGCGCCGAATTATTATATGATTCCATCATGAAATGTGTGTAAACAATGGCGGCAGGCAATCTCGGCAAAGGAAGGGCAGGTGAAAAAGCTGCCGTACAACTTTTAAGGGATAAAGGACACTCCATCCTGTTTGAAAACTACCGCTGGCAACACAAAGAGATTGACATCATTTCCCTGGATGGAGCTGTGCTGGTATTCACCGAAGTGAAGACGAGGACAAGCTTTAGCTACGGGTACCCGGAAGCCGCTGTGGATGCGCGCAAGCAGGCACATATGAAAGCAGCAGCGGAAGTTTTTTTAGCGGACCATCCCGAGTTTCTACAACTCAGGTTCGATACCATTGGCATTTTGATCAGCGGTGATCAGGTCATAGAGATGGTGCATTGGGAAGCTGCTTTTTATTGATGGTCCTTATCGTAAATTTCCATCAGTACAGGCTTCGTACTGTTATCAATTATTTTGGCCAGGCTCTGTAAGAATTCAGGAGAGACCGTAGGGCAGCCTTCGCTCTGGCAGATGGGATAGGGATGTACCTCCGCATCGGGTACGCAGGAGTGGGAATGTAATACCACGAACCTTTCAAAAGCATTATTATTGGAAGCGTCCAGCCCATACATTTTATAGGCCAGTCCAAATTTTCCCTGGTAAGCTTGCCCGATCTTATACTTTCCCAGTGAAGTGCAACCGCCCCCCACAACATTATTGTATTTCCTGCCCACCAGGGCCCCTTCATAACAATTACCATGGGTGACCAATGCAGACTGGCGGATCTTTTTCTGGTTCCAGTCATAGATATGAAATCTCTTTTTACCGGAGGACTGTTTCATGTCTATAATGAAAAAAATGCTGGTATCATAGCCGTTCTTGCGCGCATAAGCTGCAAGGCCCCTTGCTTTCTCCGTGATCTCTTCCAGCTTGGTATCATTCAGTTCTACTGCCATAAAAGTAGAATCAATACTGCGTTTACCCAGTCCCAGGTAAGCTTTCGTGCTGTTAAAGTTGACCAGTGCAAAGATCAGTATACCGGCAATAAAGGCCAGTAAGACAAGGAGCAGGATTTTTTTCAATTGTTGCAGTATTTTGATGTGCAATTTAGAAAGAGCTTTTGTTTTAATTTGGTTAAATTTGCGGCTTGAAAAACATAAAGGTTACTCATTCCTGTTTTGTGGCCTTTTGAATTGAAATTTTAGCGAACAATAATAGACTATATAAAATGCTTTTAGCACTTAACAATGTATCTTTTTCTTTTGGTGCCCGTACCATGCTGAACGAAGCCAGCTGGCAGATCGGGGAAGGGGAAAGGATAGGCCTGATCGGGCCGAACGGCGCGGGTAAATCTACCTTGCTGCGCCTGATCATGGGCGAATATAGTATCAATGGTGGCTCTATCCAGAAGGCCAATGATACGACCATAGGGTTCTTTAACCAGGACCTCCTGAGCTTTGCTACAGACGACAGCATCCTGTCCGTTTGTATGATGGCTTATGAGAAAGCGGCTCAATTGGAAAAGCAGATCGAGGCCATGACCAAAGAGCTGGAAACAAAATATGAAGATGAGGACCTCTTGCTTAAATACAGTGAACTATTACATGAGTTTGAGCTGGCCGGTGGTTATGAGATGGAACATAAGGCAGCAGCCGTTTTAGAAGGGCTGGGCTTTAGCACCAGGGACCTGCACAGGGCTTACAACCAGTTCTCCGGTGGATGGCGTATGCGTGTGCTGCTGGCAAAGATCATGCTGCAGCAACCGGATATCCTGATGCTCGATGAGCCTACCAACCACCTGGATTTACCGTCTATTGAGTGGCTGGAGAAATACCTGCAGTCCTACCCGGGCACGGTGATCATCGTGTCGCATGACCGCTTTTTCCTGGACCGCATGGTGACCAAAACGGTAGAACTGTTTATGCAAAAGCTGCATATCTATTCCGGTAACTATTCTTTCTATGAAGAGGAGAAGGCTTTAAGGATGGAGTTCCTGGAGCGTGAATATGAGAACCAGCAAAAGTTTATCAAACAGCAGGAGCGCTTCATTGAACGCTTTAAGGCCAAAGCCTCAAAAGCGGCACAGGCACAGAGTTTGATGAAAAAACTGGATAAGCTGGAGCGTATAGAACTGAATGATGACTCAGGGCCAAGGATGAACATCAACTTTGAAGTAGGTGTGACTCCGGGTAAGATTATCTGTGAGCTGAAAAAAGTATCTAAATCCTATGGCGACCTGCAATTGCTGAACAATGCAGATGCCGAGATCCTGCGTGGCGATAAGATCGCTTTAGTAGGGGCCAATGGTAAAGGTAAATCTACCCTGATGCGTATCGTTACCGGCGGCGAGTCTTTTGAAGGGGAGCGCAGCGGATGGCATAATGTGGTGCCGAGCTTCTATGCACAGCACCAGCTGGAGAGTTTAAATGTAGAAAATACCATCCTGGATGAACTGAAATCCTGTGGCAGTAATAAGACAGAGGTGCAGTTGCGCCAGTTATTGGGCTGTTTCCTGTTCTCGGGAGATGATGTATTTAAGAAGATAAAGGTATTATCCGGGGGAGAGAAAGCCCGTGTGGCCTTGTCTAAGGTAATTACCAGTAATGCCAACTTCCTGCTGCTCGATGAGCCTACCAACCACCTGGACATACAGTCTGTGGAGTTGTTGATAGAGGCCCTGCAGCAGTATGAAGGTACTTACATCATTATTTCGCATGACCGCTATTTTGTGAGCCAGACGGCAAACAAGTATTGGGAGATCGAGGCCGGTAAGGTGAATTCTTTTGAAGGACCTTACGAGGAGTGGATGTATTACAAAGAGAAAAAAGCTAAGGAACTGGCAGCAGCTACTGCGACGGTGAAAGTGGAAAAACCTAAGGAAGCTCCTAAAGTTGAAGCGCCTAAGCCACAACAGGTGAATAAGGAGCAGCAGAAGGAATTGCAAAAATTGCAGAAGCAATTGGAAAAACTGGAGCAGCAGATACAGGATGCAAAAAAGAATAAAGTAAAGTTTGAGGCCGCTTTAGGTGACCCTGCTGTATATGCTGATAAGAATAAATTCAAAGCTGCAGAAGCAGACTATCAAAAACAAAGTAATGAGGTGACACAGCTGCAAAGCCAGTATGACACTTTATTTGATAAAATGATGGAGCTGGAAGAAGGGAATGGATAGTGATGGGTGATGGGTGATGAGTGATTAGTGAAAAGGGAGAAGTGAATAGTGAATAATGAAAAGGGAATAGGGTAATGTGGTGAATAATGTAAAGTGAGCAATAATTAAAGGGAGCAATAATTAAAGGGAGCAATAATTAAAGGGAGCAATAATTAAAGGGAGCAATAATTAAAGGGAGCGGGAAATTGCGTAGCAATTTCCCGCTCCCTTTTTATTCTTTAAATATAATGCTGCTTAAGGAATTCTGAATGCGGTTTCGCATTTGATCTCTGAAAGCACAATATTGCTTTGGAAATGATCGATGTGTGGTAAAGTAGAGAATACATCTACCAGGAATTGGTTGTAGGCTTCAATGTCCTGAACCACAATTTTCATCAGGTAATCGTATTGACCTGAAAGGGTAACGGCTTCTACTACTTCGGGTATTTCTCTTACGGCAGATTCAAATTGCATCTGCGCATCTTTGGATTGTTCTTTTAAAGTCAGGCTACAATATGCAACTACTTTCAGTCCCAATGTATTTCTGTTCAGCAAAGCAACATAGCCGCTAATGATACCGGCTTCTTCCATGTTTTTAATCCTTTCATACGTAGGTGTGAAAGAAAGCTGGATCCTGGAGGCGATTTCCTTCACGGAAAGTTTGGCATCTTTTTGCAGGATCTCTAAGATCTGTTTGTTTTTATCGTCTATTTGATGTTTCATGTAGATTATCTATTCGTCAAATATATTAAGTTTCTAATGAGTCATTGACATTTAACAGTATAATTTTTATTATTTTTTGATTTATATCAATTATCTATTTAATGCAATATTTTTAATTTCGTTTCCTGGCCGCAAAGTTAAATTTTGTCCAGCACACTTTTGGGCGTTTTATTATTCTTTTCCATTCGGGCAAAAAGACTGATGAAAAAGCCGATCACCATGATAATAATACCGATCCAAAGTAACCATATCAATGGGAAGATCAATGCTTTCATCACAATGTAGTCATCTTGCTGCGCACGTTGTTTAATGCCCAGCTTGAAGGTTTTTTTCTCCGGATCAATACTTTCTACTCTTATATGGGTACCTAAAGCGTTTAATGAATCGGACACATATCCTGTTTCATTTCCTTTAACGTAGAAAACAGGTTGTATAGTACCTAGCTTGCCACCAATATCATATCCGGTAAACTGGAAAGGCACGGCTGCATCATGGGCTTCATTTTTATAGCCTGCATTGGTAATTTTTCCACCAATTGTATCCAGTACAAAGAACCCGTTATCCACGAAAACAGTATCGCCCTGGCGGATCTCCATACTCCTGAAAATAGAACTGTCGGTATCTTTCGGCGCAAAGGAGTTCACATAGATAAAGATATCTTTATTCCAGTAGTGCTTGGCATCCGGGTTAGAGCTGAGTCCTTTCTGTCCTTTAGGGTTCACAAAAGCATCCGGGTAGAGCATAAAGCTTTCTGTGGTCTTGCCGGTCAGTGCATCGATCTTCTCAAATCTTACTTTGAAATAGGTCAGCGGCGGATCATTTTTGGTATCTGCACTATCGCCCAGGTAGGTAACCAGGTATTCACCCATAGGAATAGAGGTATTGCGATAAAGCATTACATTATTCCGGCTTTCCATGGCATTTTCCTCGAAGGTTTCCTTGCCGAAGTTGAGCACTTTACCACTGATGTCTTTAGAGATCACCTCTTTCTTATACCCTGAAAACAGGATACCTAAAAGGATCATGGCAAAACCAATATGGGTAATAGAGCCACCGGCCTTTTTCAGGTTGCCCTTCTGAGCGGTGAACAGGTAAGTGATATTGGCAAAGAAAGAATATAAAGACACCACCAGGAAGACCATGTACTGTATATGCGCGATCTTTTGCTGGTAAACAATGAGCCCACCTATGATGATACTGGCCAGCAACATAGCGCCGTTATTCATCCAGAAGGCCTTCATATTGGCCGTCTTCTTGTATTTGAAATATTGGGTACAGGCCGTCAGTATCGCAACGATGATACCGAACCAGACCTGGATCTCATTATAATAGGTCACCACATCATTGGGCGGTGCGACATCATTACCCGAGATGGCCTTGTACAAAGGTGCCCACACCGGTAAAGAGGTCATGAAGATAATATGAACAGAGCTGATGAGGAAGGCGATGGAGCCGATCAGCATCCAGAACTCACGGCTGTTACCGGCTTCTTCCCCGGCAATATGCGGCATTTTTTTCCATTGCCTGATCATCAGCACCAGGCCCATAACCAGGATGAGGAACATAGCGATCACCAGGTGCCATTTCATAGAAGCACCTTCACCGGTAAAGGCATGTACAGAAGTCTCTCCCAGAATACCCGTACGGGTCAGGAAGGTACTGTACCAGATGAGGAAATATTGCAGGATGAAAAATACCAGGGTGATCTTCAAAGACCTGCCGGTACTTTTATAAATAATAAGGGTATGTATCCCGGAGATAATGATCAGCCAGGGTACCAGGGAGGCATTCTCTACCGGGTCCCATGCCCAGTATCCGCCAAAGTTAAGGCTCTCATAAGCCCAGGCACCGCCCATCATAATACCCATACCCAGGATGCCGCCTGCGGCCAGGGTCCATCTCAATGCAGGGTTGATCCAGGTTTTGTATTCTCCTTTCCAGAGCGCTGCAATGGCGTATGCAAAAGGAAATAAGGTCAATGCAAAGCCTAAGAATAAGATCGGCGGGTGAATGACCATCCAGTAGTTCTGTAATAAAACATTCAATCCGTTACCGTCTGTAATAAATTCCAGGTAATTGGCTTGCTTCAGGATAGGGGCATCCATTTCATTACGTAATAGCGTGAATGCAGAAGCGCCTATTTTTGTGTCCCCGATATAGATACCTAATTGTAGGGTGATTAAGATAGCCTGTACCATCAAGACCACTACCATTACTTTGTTTTCCCATTTACCACCTTTGGCAATGACAAAGAAGCCTAATACGGCATGCCAGAAGGTCCATAAAAGAAAGCTACCTTCTGATCCTTCCCAGAAACAGGAAAGCAGGTATTTGGCTTTCAGTCCTTTTGAACTGTGGCTATAGGCATATGAATATTCAAAAAGGTGATTTTGAATGATGTAAAATAAGGTAACGAAAATGCCGATCACGGCAAAGGCATGTAAGGTATAGCTGATACGGGCAATTTTCTGCCAGCTGATGGATTGTTTTAAATCTTTCAGCTCATACCGGTTGACCTGCAGGTAGCTGTAGATAGCAAACAGGGAACTGATGAATGAAAATACTAATAAGAATTGACCTAACTGGCCGGGCAATAAATGCTCTCCAATGAATTTAGTTTCCAAGTCGCGAAAAAATTAAGGGGGTGTCTGATGTTGAAAAAAATTAGCTTGCACTGGGATTTTGGGCCACTACAATCTGGTCTTCTTCATATTTTGATGGGCACTTCATTTGAATTTTTTCGCAATGGAAGATGTTGTTCTTTACAAATCCGGTCATCACTAAAGACTCAGAACGTTCAAAGTCCTGTGGCTTGGTACCGTTAAAAACAACCTGTAAAGGAGTTCCTGCTTTGTCCAGGGCATGGAAGACAAACTTGTTCGCATCTTTTAAAGGGTCATAAACCATGGCCTGGGTGGTGTCGAGGGTACCCATAACTACAAAGGTTTTACCTTCTTTCTCCGCAGCAGATTTAAAGGTCTCGTAAGAACTCAGGCTGCCAAACATAGAAACTGCTAATCCCAGGACGACGGCAATAGCCAACAGAAAAATGATGCTAGTCTTCTTCATGATACATCAAATTAGAATTTGATTTTTTAAAATTGCAGGCAAATTTACGCTATTTAATCCTTTAAAAATGACTAACCCGGCACTCAATTAGCCGAAATTGCCCGTTTTCTATATATTTAACAGATATTAGGCTTTTGCCCGGTCAAAATCGAACTGCGCTTTCGCGATTTTGATTTCTGCATAGCTGTATTGTGCGCCCAGTCTTTCTTTTAAAGGCACAAGGCCAGCTTCGGGACTTGCGGCGATCGTACTTAAGATCGTGCTTAGCTTGGAGGGATCGATCAGTTTTCGGGCTTCCAGCTTGCCGGCGCTTACGGCAAAGCTCAGGTGGCTGTAGATCGTTTCTACACCCAGTCCGCGGATCTCCGCGATCTTCTCCGGGCTTTTGCCTTCCAGGAAAAGTTCCAGGCTGATGTCTTTTGATGCAGGTAGCTTCTCATTACCGGCTCCCTCTCCTTTCTGTTCCTGTACTGGGACGGAGGTAAACATCTTATTGACCTCCTGTATCACCGACTGGATGCCTACATTACTGGCCAGTCCCATAGCGACGGCTGCTGCCTGCTCGATCTGTATCCGCTTCTTTTCTGCGATTTGCCAGAGATGTTGCACATCCTGGACGTATTTTTTACTCTTTGCCTTTATTTTAAATGCTTTGATGTGCTCCTGGGTATCCGATAATACAGGGTTCAGCAGGTTTAAAAACCATACCGCGCCTGCCTGTACCCGCTCGCTCAGCCTGGCATACCGCTCTTTGGAATGCTCATTGACGATCATTTTTAAGGTAGGCTCAAACTTTTGTGCGGTGCTGTCCAGCGACTTTAAGCGCTCCAGTTGTGCCAGTGCAAAATCGGAGGCCATATCTTTTTCCGGTATCGCGCGTCTTACCAGGTCTTTGGTGAATTCCAGCCATTGATCATACACTTCGGTGAAGTCAAAAGCCGTAGCTACCGATTGCTCGGCAAATACCTGCTGGCTCAGCGTGAGCATATTGTCCAGCGCATCCGGATCGCTTTCTTTTTCTGCAAAAGCCAGGATCTTGGGATCGGTATGGATACTTCCTGCACCGATCCTGGATTTCAAGACCAGGCCGCTGAGCGAGGTAAGCCTCGAGAGGGCTACATAAACCTGGCCGGGTGCAAAAGATTGCCCTGCATCCACAATGGCCTTTTCAAAAGTTAAACCCTGGCTTTTGTGGATCGTTACCGCCCAGGCCAGCCGGATCGGGTATTGGGTATAGGTGCCCAGTTCTACTTCCTTTATTTCATCTGCCTCTTTGTTGTAATCGTACCTCAGGTTTTTCCATTCTTCGGGTTCCAGCACCAGGTCTTTATCTTCGTTCAGGAAGCGAACGGTGATCTTTTTATTGGGGCCGTCCAGGGCAGCAATGGTGCCGATCTTACCATTGTAAAACCGGCGTTCTTCGCCCTTGTCATTTTTGATGAACATGATCTGCGCGCCTTCTTTCAGCACCAGCCTGTCTTCAACAGGGTAGGCCTGTGGCGGGAATTCCCCGCTTATTTTGGCCTCGAAGACCACAGGTTCGGCCATGATCTGCTCCAGGGCCGACTGGTTGATCTCATCAGCTTTATAATTGTGCGTGGTCAGGGTAATAAAGCCCGTATGAGCATCAGGGATGAAGTAAGGATCGTAATGATCGTTCAGCACCTCAAGGTCTTCGGCCTCTACTTCATTATTACGGATCCTGTTCAGTATTTTAATAAATTGCTCATCGCTCTGGCGATAGATTTTCTTCAGTTCTATATAGACCGGCTCTGCATCTTTCATGACCAGGGCATCAAAGAAATACGGGGAGTCGTACACCTCTTTCAGGTGCTCCCAGTCCTCATCTTTCACGACAGGGGGGAGCTGGAACATATCACCGATGAAGACCATCTGTATGCCGCCAAAAGGGGTGTCCGGCTTGCGGCGCACCATCCTCAGGAGGGCATCTATAGCATCTAAAATATCAGCACGTACCATGGATATCTCATCAATGATCAGTGTGTCCAGGTTTTTGATGATGTCCCGCTTTACCTGTGAGAGTTTGGCCTTTTCGAATAATTGATGCTTGTTATATACATTGGTATGACCACCGCCCCATACTGTTTTTGTGGTGGGGATATAGGTGCCGAATGGCAGGAAGAAAAAAGAGTGTATGGTACTGCCGCCTGCATTGATGGCCGCTACACCGGTAGGTGCCAGTACCGCCATACGCTTATGACTGTGCTCCCGGATATACCTCAAAAAAGTAGTTTTACCCGTACCGGCCTTACCGGTCAGGAACACGGGCTGGTTGGTATGATTGACAAAAGAAACTGCTTTTTCGAATATCGGATTACTTTCCATTAATGGGAGCTTGACGCGAAGGATGAAATTATTATTATAAACTACAAAAATACGTGAAAAGAAATTGATGCTATTCTTTTACGGGCTGTTTTCATGATTTAAAAATCCAGACACAAAAAAGCGGCTGAGTTTTAGTCAGCCGCCTCCTATTGATGTATTATTATTAACCTTAAGTAGTCATATTACCGCTGGCATTGGCTGCATTGCGGAACAGCATGATGTCTTTGTCAAATAAGTAGATACCGCCTTTATCGTCGCCTACTAATTCTAATTTATCATTCAAGGTGCGCGCCAGAGCTTCTTCTTCCAGTTGCTCGGTCACATACCATTGCAGGAAGTTATGGGTAGAGAAGTCTCTTTCACCCAGGCAAAGTCCTACTAATTCGTTAATGCTTTCTGATACCGCGATCTCGTGTTTCAGGAATTCTTCAAACACGCGCTGTAAAGACTGGAACGTAATATTGGGTTGCTCCAGGGCCGGTACCACGGCAAAACCACCACGCTCATTGATGTAGCGGATCAGTTTCAGCATATGGATACGCTCTTCATCGCTTTGCTGGTAAAAGAAATTGGTGACACCATCCAGGCCAGGTTGAATTTCTGCCCAGCTGGCCATCGCTAAATATGCCTGAGAGGAAGCCGCTTCCATGGCTACCTGTTTATTTAATGCTTCTTGAATCGTTTGAGATAACATAGTATTTTGTTTTTTAGCTGAAATTCAAAGGTAGGTAAAATCTGTACAAATAGCCTATAGTTTGACGATCGTTAATACTGATTTCACCATAATTATAGCTTATTCAATTGCTTCAGCAATTGCTGTAATTTTTTCGTTTTGGGTGGATAATCTTCGACCTCCGGCAGCCTGCTGATGATCAGGTCTTTTAAAGTTGCCGCATGTTCCTGGTCAATAACAGATGTGGCACTTTTGGCATAGGAAGGCAACTGGTTCACAGGTGCTTTTAAGACCTCATCCAGCAATAAGGTAAGACAGGTGTCCTTGTACTTTTCGTGTGTCGCTAGTTCTGTAAGGATCTTTACGTACTGGTCCCGGGCGATGACAGATTCACCATCCGCTATTTGTGCAAATAATCCCAAGTTGTCAAAGGCCATTGCCGGCTTGAAGACTGCCATGGGCGTGAGCATGAAAAAGGTAGCCCAGGCTACTTTTACATTTTTGTCGGCAAGGATCTTTAAGAAAGCAGGGTAGTAGGGGACGAGCGTTTCCGGCTCTGTCTCAGATACTTTTTTGAGTGCCTTAGAGGCGACCATTTTCTCCACAAATTTTCCTTGCTCCAGGGTCTTGATCCATTCTTTTATTTCCTGATCATTCATATTGAGGCTGTGTGGTTTTTATTTTTGTTCTGAAGTATTGGTCCAGTTTAAGTAAGAGATCCAGATGTGACCTGCTGCGCCGCTGGCTTACGGCAGATTGTTTGATCCGCAGCCATTCTGCAAGCTCCTGCTGGCTTTTTTCCGGGAAAAGCAGGCAAAGCTCCACGATCTCCGCTTCTGCAAGCGACCACTGGTTCATACTTAACAGGGCAAATTCCAGTAGCAGGTTGCATTCATTATCGAAAGGCTCATTGCCGGTATGGAGTATCATTCCCGGTTTTTGAGGGATCTTATCGCTTTCGTTCCAAAGGGTGCGGTCCAGGGCCGATCCGGTCATTTTTCTTAAAGCCTCATAGGGTTCTGTAGCATCGCCGATGCCGATCTTCAGTTCAATGTCCAGGTCTTCTACCTGCCGGAAGATCGCTTTGATGATCATGGCCACAAACAGGCTTTCTTCCGGGTAGTTGATCCGGAGCAGGAAGGCATTGCCGCCAAAGATCTCCCATTTTAAAGGAGTATCGCCGAAACTGGCGAAAAACTGCTTCAATTTAAACAACCAGGCGTTGGGATTGACCTTCCAGGCATTGACTATTTTGCCACTGATTACTGCTATCAAGTCTTTAAGTTTAAATGATTAACCGATCCTCCGGATAAATATAGCGATTTGTTGATTTTGCTTTTGCCGGATCTTGAAAAAATAATTGTATTGAAGTTTTCTTTTGAATTCAATGACAAAAAAATTACTTTTGCAATCTGTTTTCAAAAATAGAATTTTCTCATGCAACCATCAGTAAAAATCTTTGCCGGGAACGCCTCCCGTAAACTAGCAGAAGGTATTGCTAAAGCCGCTGGCAAAAAGTTAAGCGAAGTAACCATTCAAAAGTTCAGTGATGGAGAGTTTCAGCCAAGATTTAATGAATCTGTAAGGGGTGATCATGTTTTTATTGTTCAGTCTACCAGTGCTCCTGCAGATAACCTGATGGAGTTGCTGATGATGATCGATGCGGCACGTCGTGCTTCTGCAGGATACATTACCGCTGTGATCCCTTATTATGGCTTTGCCCGCCAGGACCGTAAAGACCGTCCGAGGGTGGCGATTGCTTCTAAGCTGATCGCTAACCTGCTGACCGAGGCCGGGGCAGACCGTGTAATGACCATGGACCTGCACGCGCCGCAAATCCAGGGATTTTTTGATATCCCGGTAGATCACCTGGACAGCTCTGCTATCTTTATTCCTTATATAGAGAATTTAGGCCTGGACAATTACGTGTTTGCAGCTCCTGATGTGGGGTCTACCAACAGGGTAAGAGAGGTGGCCAGCTATTTTGGTGCTGAAATGGTTATTTGTGATAAATACCGTAAAAAAGCCAATGAAGTAGGTTCTATGACTGTTATCGGTGATGTGAACGGAAAGCACGTGATCCTGATTGATGATATCGTGGATACTGCGGGTACCTTATGTAAAGCGGCCAGCTTATTGAAAGAGAAAGGCGCTTTATCGGTAAGAGCATTCTGTACGCACCCGGTATTAAGCGGTAAAGCATACGAGAATGTAGCTAATTCAGAATTGGAGAAGCTGGTTGTTTGCGATACGATGCCTTTGAAAGAAAACATTGATAAGATTGAAGTATTGACCTCGGCACAGTTATTTGCCGTTGCCATTAGAAATACATTTGAAAATAAGTCAATTACAAGTTTATTTGCACATAAACCAAAATTGACTTAATTTTGCAAACTCTTTTTAGGAAGATCACTGTTTAAGCATCAAAATTCGGTAAGCCTGAGGGCAAAAAATATTTTGAAATTATTAAAAATCGCGATTCAGTTGTAGGTGTTAACCGAATAATCGTTTGCCGCTGAAAAGTAAAAATTAATTATACAATGAATACAGTTGTTATTGAAGGACAATTGAGAACTGACTCAGGAAAAAAAGCGGCTCGTGATTTACGTAGCCAGGGTAAAGTTTTAGGCGTAATCTATGGCGGTAAAGAAGAAGTTCACTTCTCTGCTCCGGTTTTAGCTTTCCGTTCTTTGGTGTACACTTCAGCTTTCCAGGTTGCAGAGATCAAAGTAGATGGTAAATCTTACAAAGCTATCGTTAAGGATTTACAATTTGATGTGGTTACAGACAGACTGAATCACGTTGATTTCTTAGAATTGGTAGAAGATAAAAAGATCATTGCTAACTTACCTTTCATCTTCGAAGGACAACCTGCAGGTGTTAAAGCGGGTGGTCGTTTACAATTACGTTTAAAGAAAGTAAAAGTAAGAACTTTCCCTAAGCACTTGACAGACGGTATCAAAGTTGACTTAACTAACCTTGAACTGAATGGTAACCTGCGGGTTGAAGATATCTCTGTAGAGAATATGGAGATCATGATGCCAGGTCGTCAACCAGTTGCTTCTGTAGTTATGACCCGTGCATTGCGCCAGGCAGAAACTGAAGCAGCAAAAGGTAAGAAATAATCATTTTCTGAATCTTTTTTATAGAAATGCAGTAACCAATGTTGCTGCATTTTTTTATGCAGTTTAGTACCGTCTTCAATAAGATTTAACTCGCTAAAGTTTAAAATTCCAGAAATTCCTGATATTGACAATAATATTTGTAAATTTGACCATTAATTTTAAATCATGAAAAAAACTTTACTAACCATTTCTGCCTGTATCGGCCTGGCTACCCTGAGTATAGCCCAGACTCCTGTAATTACTAACGGTTCTATGGAACTGTGGACTAATATAAGTGCGCCATATCCACTTTTACCTGCTTTGGAGCGTCCTACCGGCTGGTATGGTTCTGACCAGTTTCTGAATCATACAGTAGGCCCTTTGATGGCGACACAAAGCCTGGATTTCGACTACAACAAACAATTGTTTAAAGATACTGATAAGCACGAAGGCTCTTTCGCAGCCAAACTGATGACCAAAGACTTCGGCGATACCTTAAAGAAACTTCCGGTATTACTGACCAATGCCAAGCAGAATGTGAGCATGTCTGCACTGATGGGTGCTGATTTTGATAATATCAACCTGATGGACTTGTTTAAATTCTCTGAATGTGCAGCGGTATATGGTAAGCGTATTGACAGCATCACTGCCTATGTGAAAACACCGGCAACCAATGCAGATTCCGGTGCGGTTTTTGTTTTGGCTTATCAAAAGGTACAAACCGGATCAGGAGCAGATTCTAATGCGGTGATCGGCCAGGGTGGCATGACTATTGCGCCCAACTCCGGTGGTTATATTAAAATAACGGTTCCTGTAGTTTATCCTGCAGGCCAGGCGACAGACTCTATGGTAGTAGGTTTTGTCTCTTCTTCTGCTGACTTTACGGTAGACAATACTTTGTTTGTAGATGATGTAGCTATCTATGCCAGCGAGCCAAATTCTGTAAAGAATATAGCTGCTACAGATCTGGGCTTCCAGGTATATCCTAATCCTGCCAGCACACAGATCAATTTCAATAACAAAAGCAATATGGCTAATACTACCCTCATCATTCAAAACAGTGTAGGACAGATCATGCACTACAGCAAAATGGGCCAGGGTGCTAACAATATTGACCTGGGTAAATATGCTGCAGGTACTTACTTCTATGAAGTGTACAATGAAAAAGGTACGGCAAGACAAACCGGTAAATTTGTAAAATAAGCAAATACTTATTTTGTTAAAAAGCAATGGCTGATGCCATTGCTTTTTTGCTTTAAGCCTTACGGGAAAATTGTATTTTGTAACTTTGCCATCATTAAAAGAAATATGAAAAACATTGTATTAGCCAGCACTTCCACCTTGTATGGAGGTCAATATTTAGATTATTTAAAGGATACTATATCAGAATTGTTTGCAGGTGTGGATACTATTGTATTTGTACCCTTTGCCCGCCCGGGCGGGATCTCCCATGATGAGTATACGGCCAAAGCAAGTGAATTCTTCAGCGGCATCGGTATTAATGTGGTGGGCTTGCATACTTTTGACAACAAAGTTGAAGCTATTAAAAATGCACAGGGCTTTTTTACCGGGGGCGGTAATACCTTCCTGTTGGTAAAAGAGCTGCATGAGGCCGGTCTTATGGCTGCATTGAAGGCGGTGGTAGAAAGCGGTACGCCTTATATGGGTGCCAGCGCCGGAAGTAATATCGGTGGCATGAATATGCGCACTACGAATGATATGCCTATTGTGTACCCGCCAAGCTTTGATACGATGGGCCTGGTGCCTTTCAATTTAAATCCACATTACCTGGATCCTCAACCGGAGCTGAAGCATAATGGAGAAACCCGGGAAACCCGGATCCGGGAGTTTCATACCCAGAATACGATCCCGGTAGTAGGCTTGAGAGAAGGGAACTGGATCAGGGTAAAGGGAGATAAGATTAGTGTTGAGGGTAGCGAATCTACCCGTATTTTTGAAGCAGGAAAAGATCCTTATGAGTTGCCTTCCGGTGCTCCATTGAATTTTTAAATATGATTAAAGAGCATTTTCAGGCAGAAATTGCACCCACTTTACCCCATTTACCCGGCGTTTACCGATATTACGATGCCGGGAAGAAGCTTTTGTATGTGGGTAAGGCAAAGGATTTAAGAAAGCGGGTCAGTTCTTACTTTGTAAAGAAAATTGAGAATGCCAAAACGAATACCTTAGTCAACCAGATCGACTTTGTAGAGTGGACGGTGACCAATAATGAGCATGAGGCTTTCTTGCTGGAGAACTCATTGATCAAGCACTTTAAGCCGCCTTATAATATCAGTTTAAAGGATGATAAGACTTATCCTTATGTGGTGGTGAAGAATGAGTCGTTCCCCAGGGTCTATTTGACGAGGAGGTTTGTGCGCGACGGTTCAGAGTACCTGGGCCCTTACACTAATGTATCGCAGGTCTATGTGTTGATGGACCTGATGAAGAAGGTGTTCCCGATGCGCAACTGCAAGCTTAACCTGACGAAGGAGAATATCCAGAAGGGAAAGTTCAATAAATGCCTGGAGTATCACCTGGGTAATTGTAAAGCGCCCTGTGAAGGACTACAGACGGAATCTGATTATTTAAAGGATGTGGCCCAGCTAAAGCAGATCATCAAGGGAAATGTGAGCCAGGTACTGAGCCAGCTGAAGCAGCAGATGATTGAAGAGAGTGAGCGTATGGAATTTGAGCAGGCACACCTGACGAAACAGGCGATTGACAGCCTGCAGAACTTTCATACTAAATCCAGTATTACCAATCTCCGCATCGGCGATGCGGATGTGGCCAGCATTATCGATAATGAAGTACAGGCTTATGTGAATTATATGGTGCTGGTGGACGGTACTATTGTGCAGAGTAAAAGTATACAGATAGAAAAGAAGCTGGAGGAAAGCAAAGAGGACCTGCTGGCTTATGCCATAGCTTATCTGCGGCCCCGCTTTCAATCGACGGCTAAAGAAATTATTGTTCCTTTTACCATCAATACAGAAGAAGAGGGCTTGCTGCAAACCATGCCCCTGGGAGGGGACCGGAAGAAGCTGCTGGACCTGAGTTATAAAAATGCGGAAGAGTTCATGCGCCAGTCTTTATTGAAGAAGAAGATCAATATGGATAAGACCATGATGAGGGACATGAATATGGTATTGGAGCAGTTAAAAGAGGAGCTGCACCTGAAAGAAGTGCCTTTGCATATTGAGTGTTTTGATAACTCCAACTTCCAGGGGGCTTTCCCGGTGGCGGCCATGGTCTGCTTCAAGGAAGGCTTACCTTATAAAAAGGAATACCGCCATTTTCATATTAAAACAGTAGAGGGGATCAATGACTTTGCTTCTATGAAGGAGATTGTCTATCGCCGCTATTCCAGGTTGCTGAAAGAAAATAAACCTCTGCCTCAACTGGTGATCATTGATGGGGGTAAGGGGCAGCTGAGCGCTGCGATGGAAAGTATACAGGCCCTGGACCTGGTGGGTAAAATGACGGTTGTGGGCCTGGCCAAAAGGGAGGAGAGTATCTTTTTTCCGGGCGACTCGGAACCGTTGCAATTGGAGTATAATGGTAGCAGCCTCTTGCTGATCCGCAGGATCAGGGATGAGGTGCACCGCTTCGGGATTACGTTTCACCGGGATGTAAGGAGTAAAGGGACCATCAAAAATGAACTGGAATCCATACCGGGAATAGGCCAGAAGATCGCGGAAACTTTGCTGCAACGCTATCGCTCGGTCAATAAGATCAAGACGATGACGGAAAGGGAGCTGACGATGACCATCGGTGCCGCTAAAGCGCGGCTGGTCTGGAACTGGTTTCACCCCGAGGAATAAAGAGTATCGTTCTGCAATGGATGCAGATACCCGCTTTTGTGGCCAATAAACCAGTTATTTTTGACCACATTACCGTTATTTTTTTGATTACATTACCAATAAGGAAAGGCCTTCAACATATAATTGAAGGCCTTTTCGTTTATAGAACCGGTTTATTATGGTACAATATGATAATTCACCAGGTGGTTGGAGTAAGTTTTGTCTACGAAGCCAGGAACCTGAAAGTCATAATCTTCCCCGATAATACCTGTGCCTCTTTTGAATTTCATGATCATGGTACCACATTCTGCCCAGTTGTCAAAAGGGCTGAATCTTGCATACAGCTTTGTTTTTGATACAATCACATTATCCAGCAGTGCCCCGTTTACCGTAATGGTATCTGTGACAGAGATAATTTCTCCTTCTGTTTTAGCATAGAAGGTCAGGGTGCTGTATTGAACGGTTGCGGTATTCTCCCAGGTGTCCCCCAGTTTAGGATCGCCATTCAAAACCTGTGCTTTTACGAAGGTATTCCCGGCATCGTCAATTTTTACCAGGGTATAATAGTTACCTTCAAATTTGGCATAGAATTCCTTTACAATGGTACCGCTATTGACATTTACCTGTTCAAAGTAATTATAGTTAAAATTATCGATCGTGGTATCCCTGCCGGTATAGTATCTTCTGAATATAGTACTGTCACTGGCTTCATATTGCCACCAGTTGTCTACATTAATAGGCAGCAACTCTCCGATACCTTCGTTGGTGGGGTCAATGGGTTTAGGCTTGCAGGAATGAAACATCATTATGCCCAGGCTTGTTACCAGGATAGCAGAGATTTTGATCAATTTATTCATGAATTCGGGTTTATTTGAAAAAAAAATCGGTGATTAGCTAAAATAATAAATTTTTTCCGGACATACCAGAACATCCAAAGGTATGTCATTTATGTCTATATCTGAAATCTGCTCAACAGGCGGGAAAAAGCTGAACCCGATTTTAAACACGTCTTCACGGCATCTGCTTATATAACGGTCATATATGCCTTTTCCGTATCCTACCCGATAGCCGGAACTGTCTGCTGCTAAAAGTGGTACGATGATCAGGTCAATTTCCTGCGGGTCTACGAGCGCTGTACTTAAGGGTTCTATAAGCCCGAATTGCCTTTGTTCAAACTCGGTATCCTCGTGGATGGCATAGGCTTCCATGCTATGATTGCCGATATCGGTAACAGGGTAGGCCAGGGTAAGCTCGGGTATGATAAAGGAGAGGTAATGGGAAAAGAGGTAGGTATTGGGTTCGGCTTTATGCTCCATAGGCACATAGTTAAATATAGTTTGTACAAAAGGGAGTTCCAGTCTTTGCAATTGGATCAGAAGCAGGTCGTTCAGTTTTGATTGATCCTGTGCGGACAGTTGTTGCCTTTTATTCAAATAGGTTTGCCTGAGGATTTTTTTGCTATGTTCCATGTAAATTGTTCGTTATCTATAATGATCAAAACAGATGTGAAAATACTTTTTTGTAAAAGTAATAAATGTTTCACCTTGGTTTTTTGTTTAAGCAAGAAAAAGATGGTTCTTTTGCACGAATTTTTAAGCCTTAAAATATGTATAAAAATCTACTGAAACTGTTCCTGGTATTGAGTTTGATTCATACCACCACGTTTGCACAACAATTTAACTGGGTGAAGACACTTTCTCATCAGCCAAGTCTCAGTCCCCATTTAAGAGAGATGGTGAGTGATAACCAAGGTTCATTATATATGATTGGGTTAGTCACTAGCTGGTCTGGTTTATTTAATGGAGAAACTTTTGATTTGAATCCGGGTACCGGAACAACAAATATCAATTTAGAGGCGGGCACTTCATATGTTGCTAAGTATGATTCCATCGGTAATTTTATCTGGGGAAGTAATTACAAGAACGTAACTGACCTGGGACATGTAACTCCCAATTATATTAAAGTAAACCCTGTAAACGGAGATGTTTATGTTTTGGGTTATTTCAGCGATACCTGCAATTTTGACTTTTTTAACAATAACAATCCTGCAGCTATAATGACCACACCTGATTATAGTGTGCCTCAGAGTTTTGTTGCGGTTTACACCAGTAATGGGGTCTTCAAGTCTGTCCATAAATATGAAATCTATAGCGGCTATGTACATAGTGACGGGCAGGCATATAATGGGAGTTTTACGATTAACGGGGCTGAATTTGACAAAAACGGCAGGTTGGTTGTTTTTGGAAATGCGATAGGGTATGTGAATGTTGATCTTTATGGTGGTGCAGGTATCTACGGTTCCGGCTATGAAAGTATTGTTATCTATTATGATCAGAATCTGAATTTGTCCAGTCTCTTTACAGCCGGGGAGAATTATGCCTATACTATTATGGATCTTGAACCGGATCAGTTTAACAGTTGGTATTTGCTGTTAAAGAGTAATCACCCTCAGCTTGACTATGAAATGGGCATCATAAAGACGGATACCGCAGGATTCATTAAGTGGGAGAAATATACGCCTATGAGTTATGCTGCCAATGTAATAATAGCCTCTGAGTATACAGCACCGGAAATGATAAAAATTGATAGTAGAAATAATGTATATGTTACCGGAAGATTTAAAGGGACCTTAGACTTAAATTTAGATCCTATTGCAACTAATGTAATTAATAATAGCGCCAATAATATTCCGACAGGCTTTATCGTACGTTATGATTCTGCCGGAACTTATAAATGGGCTTATAAAATTAGCGGTCAAAATGCAACCGGGAGTGTAGGGACATTTATGGGAATGTCGGTCAATAACAGAGATGAGCTAGCCCTGGCTCTTATGTCTAATCAAAATGCTTATATTGACTTTAAGCAAAATACCATTGATACGAGCGGCTCTTTTATTTTTATAGTAGACTCTATGGCGAACCTGGTTTCTTATAATGCTATCAGAGCTACAAATAATAGCAGCGAGTATTATATTGGAAGTCTTTCGACCTATAAAAATAAAATAAGGTTCAATGGCAAACTATATGATTCTACTGTCTTTCAGCAAGGAGTCCCAAGTTCAGTTGTGAATATGCCTACGAATCAATCCTGGACTTACTTTACAGAATTTAACAGTTGTAAATGGGCGGTTACCCATGTAAATGCTTCCATTTGTTCTGGAGAATCTTATGTGGTCAACGGTCAAACTTTTACTCAATCAGGAAACTATACCATCAGTATTCCTTTGAGCAGCGGATGTGACTCTGTGATTAGTCTTAGTCTGAATGTTTTGCCGGTTATAGATACTACAGTTGTGGTTAATGCCGGTACCTTGCAGGCGGTTGCTAATAACCCTGCTTACAGTTACCAATGGATCGATTGTAATACTAACCAGGAAGTTGCCGGAGCGAATAGCCGTACTTTCACAGCAAGTGCGCAAGGCGGTACTTACAGGGTGAAAATTACCAACGGTAACTGTGTTTTTGAATCAGGTTGTCATACGATTACGCCAACCAGTGTTAAAGAAGTGGCCCTGAGCAACATTGCTTCTGTTTTCCCGAACCCGGTAAATGATAAGTTGGGTATCGTATTTAATAGTACTACTTATGTAAGCCAGATCAGTATTACTAACCTGGCAGGGATAAGCCTGTGGGAGAGTAAATTAAATCAGAGCATTAAAACTAAAGATATAGATGTTTCAACATTACCGGCCGGTAGTTATATAATCAGCATCATTGCAAATGATAAACAATATATTCAGAAGTTCGCTAAATATTAATGTATATTTGACTTAGGAAATACCCTGGCTTATTGAGTCAGGGTATTTTTTATAAATAATTTTGGAATATAATAAAATAGTCTTACTTTTGCATCCTCAAAAAATCTGCATATCTTTTATGTGGGTTTGGGAGAGTAAACAATTAACTCGTTAATACCAAAAAATTAAGCAATGGCTAAAGAAATTACAGGCTATGTAAAGCTACAAGCGAAAGGTGGTCAGGCAAACCCTGCACCTCCAATCGGTCCTGCTTTGGGTTCTAAAGGTGTAAACATCATGGAATTCTGTAAGCAATTTAATGCGCGTACTCAAGACAAACCAGGTAAAGTATTACCGGTTTTGATTACCGTTTATTCTGACAAGTCGTTCGACTTCGTTATCAAAACTCCTCCTGCAGCAATCCAATTGTTAGAGTTGTCAAATGTTAAAAGTGGTTCTAAAGAGCCTAACCGTAACAAAGTAGGGAAAGTAACCTGGGCACAAGTAGAAGATATCGCAAAAGATAAAATGAGCGATCTGAACTGTTTCACTCTTGAAAGTGCAATGAAAATGGTTGCCGGTACGGCACGTAGTATGGGTTTAACAGTTGAGGGCGATGCGCCTTGGCAAAACTAAACCTTATTAGTTCACCCTAATTTTAAAATTTGTTGTTACAATGGCAACCCTTACTAAAAAAAGAAAAGCTGCAGAAGCTAAAGTAGATAAAAATAAAGCTTATACCCTGAGTGAAGCTGCTCAGTTGGTAAAAGAAGTTAACTGTACTAATTTTGATAGTTCAGTAGACGTACACGTTCGTTTAGGTATCGATCCTAAGAAAGCTGATCAGGCTTTACGCGGAACCGTTACTTTACCTCATGGTACAGGTAAGACTAAAACTGTATTGGTTTTATGTCCTCCTGATAAAGAAGCTGAAGCAAAAGCTGCCGGTGCTGACTATGTAGGTCTGGACGAATTCATCACAAAAATCGACGGTGGTTGGACTGATATTGATGTAATCATCGCTACACCATCTGTAATGCCTAAAATCGGTCGTTTAGGTAAAGTGTTAGGTCCACGTAACTTAATGCCAAACCCTAAAACAGGTACAGTTACTAATGATGTAGCTACTGCTGTTAACGACGTTAAAGGTGGTAAAATTGCTTTTAAAGTAGATAAAGCAGGTATCATTCACGCTTCTGTTGGTCGTGTATCTTTTGAGCCAAACAAACTGGTTGAGAATGCACAGGAATTGATCAATACTCTGGTACGTATGAAACCGGCTACTGCTAAAGGTACTTATGTAAAAGGTGTAACTATTGCGCCTTCTATGGGTCCTGGTATCGCAGTAGATGCTAAATCTGTATCTTAATAGCAATAGCGAAAAACATTAATTCACAATTTTCGGTCAAACGAAATTCAAATTATTATCAATGAACACTGCTCAAAAACAAGAAGCTATCGAGCTTTTAAAAAGCAAGTTTTCTCAATACAGTAACTTCTACGTTACTAACACTGAGTCTTTGTCTGTAGCTCAAATCAATAGCATTCGTCGTGCCTGCTTCGAAAAAGAAGTTGAAATGACGGTTGCAAAGAATACCTTAATCAAAAAAGCTTTAGAAAGCCTGAATGATGAAAAATATGCAGGATTGTATGATTCATTACACGGTGTAACTGCTTTAATGTTCTCTGAATCTCCAAAAGAACCAGCTGTTATTCTTTCTGCTTTCCGTAAAGATAATCCTGGTGACAAGCCAGTATTGAAAGCTGCTTTGATCGGTGAAGATCTGTTTGTAGGTGATAACACACTTACTCAATTGAAAAACATCAAGACTAAAAACGAACTTATCGGTGAAGTTATTGGCTTGTTGCAATCTCCGATCAGCCGCGTAGTTTCTGCTTTACAAAACAGGAACGAAGGTGGTGAGGAAGCTGCTCCTGTAGAAGAAGCTCCGGCTCCTGAAGCACCAGCAGCAGAATAATTTTGAGTTTTGAGTTTTGGATTTTGAATTAATTGTATCATTTTCCACATCCTCAAATTTTCAAATTCACAAATTAGAATGCTTCCAACATTAATCATATTATTTTAAAAAACTATCAAAATCTTATAAAAATGGCAGATATTAAAGCAATTGCTGAGTCATTAGTAAACTTAACAGTAAAAGACGTTCAAGAATTAGCAGATTTCTTAAAATCAGAATACGGTATCGAACCAGCTGCTGCTGCAGTTGTTGTTGCTGCTGGTGATGGTCCTGCTGCTGCTGCTGAAAAATCAACTTTCGATGTAATTTTGAAATCAGCGGGTGCTTCTAAATTAAACGTAGTTAAAGTGGTTAAAGACTTAACTGGTTTAGGTTTGAAAGAAGCTAAAGAATTAGTTGATGGCGCTCCTAAAGCGATCAAAGAAGGTGTAGATAAAGCTACAGCTGAAGATCTTAAAGCAAAATTAACTGAAGCTGGTGCTGAAGTTGAATTAGCTTAATTCTATCTTTAGATATATAAAAAACGAATGTCCTACGGGGCGTTCGTTTTTTTATTGCCCTATATTAATGCTTCCATGATCCGTTGAGCTGTATCGGCACGGGAGCAATATGGATCACTATTTTCTATACTGCTACTATTAACCGAAGCGATATTGTTCCCTGAAGGGATAATAAACTTCAGGCAGGAATAATAGTGCTGTTTTGAGCGGTATTTATGAGCAGGTATATCTCCGCATAAAATGAGTAACAATCATAAAAAAGACGGTAACAAGCTGCGCCTGTTACCGTCTTTTTGTATAAAGAAGAATCGCTTTGTATTGATCTCTTACTGTTTATTTGATGATCTCAAATTTCCTGTTTACGATACCCTTATCGGTTTCTATTCTTATGATATAGGCCCCTGAGGCAAGGTTATCCAGTGATATTTGTTCCTGTGTAGATTGTTTGGATCTTGAAGGTACCTGCATCAATTGCTGGCCCAGCACATTGAATACAGACAGGCTCCTGATCGTTGCATCTTTACTTTCTAACAATACATTCAGGACATTGCTGCTCGGATTCGGGTAGACTTTCACCGCAATAGCTGCCTTGTTAACTTTAACTACATTGGTATACAGATCAACTGAAATCTCGAGTTGTTCCAAGGAATCGGTACAGCCATCTGATGCTACGAGGGTAACATTGTAGACCCCTGAAGCTAAAAAATCATGGGTAACCACGGTTACATTAGAAGTGCTGCTATCGCCAAAGTTCCACAGATAAGTGTAATTAGGATTTGCATTGATTGGTCTAAACCTTACTCTTCCCGGGTGAACGTTGAACAGGGGTTCGAAGTCGAAGCCGTAGTTATTAGGGATCGGTTGTAAGGTCACGTTGATGGAGTCTTTACCCACACAGCTAAAGCCATTGGTCACGGTCACAGAATAGGTTCCTGCCTGGTTGACGCTTATGGTTTGTGTAGTCGCATTGTTGTTCCAGGCATAAGCTGCTCCGGCATTGGCCGCATCCAGTATTAATGGCTGTACGCGACAAATGATAGTATCATTACCCAGGTTGACAATAGGGTAAGGGTAGTGGGTGATATTAATGGTATCACTGGAAGAACAGTTGTAGGTGTTGGTTACGGTAACAGAATACTGTCCGGGATTCAACACGTTTAAGGTGCTTGCCGTGCTGTTGTTGTTCCATAAGAACGTAGCTCCTGCATTACCTGCGTTTAGGGTATAAGGTATATTGCCGCAATAAGCAGTATCGTTGCCCAGGAATACTACAGGATCTGGTTGCACAATGATATTGGCAGTAGCCGAGGTATCTTTACATCCGTTTGCCGCAGTAACGATTGCCCTGTATGGATCTGTTTGTGATACGCTTAAAGTAGCATTGCTTTGTCCTGCAATGATATTCCCGTTTCTTAACCAGGAGTAAGTACCTCCACCTGTTGCGGTTAAGAGTTCTTCATCATTGTTACAAAGATTGATATTACCTGTAGGGCTCAGGCCGGCTGTAGGTTTGGCTTTTATAGTAGCGGTTACCGTTGTTCTCGGGCTGGTACAGGCTGTATTACCGTTAAATTTAAATATTGGTAAGTTGCTCACCGTACCTGAAGTACCGGAAGTAATGTTGCCACACAAGGTTGAGTTATCTGCATAAACACCTGCTACAGAAGTATAGGTAGTTGTCCTGGACTGTACTACATCGTTTGAAGACCAGAAAGTACCCAAGCTGCCGGGGTCATTGTCAAAGCAAATGTCTACCAGGATATTTGAAGTACCGTTCCAGTTAAAGGGAGTCGTAAAGGTGAAGTTATTGGCACCGGCTACTGAAGTGTAGTTTGTAGGGCCATATACATTGGTAAATGCAGGAGCCGTCAGTGCCGTAAGACTGGTCAGGGCAGTGTTCGTCATTTTGATGGAATAACCGGTGAATGGGAACGTACTGCTTTTGCTGGTGATGTTCAGAGACATAGCGGTGATGTTACCTGCTGAAAGGCCTGCTGCAGTAAGGTCACTGGCCAGGATCAGGTATTGCGAGTGATTGCTTTCCCAGGTTTGACTGAAAGGAGACGTTCCTGAGCCGCTTGTTGTCGTACCTGCAGTACCTATGGTCAGTTCTTTCGGAGTGATGTACTCTGAACTCACATAATAATTGGTGGTAGCGGTCAGGGCAGGCGTGGTAAATGTATTGCCGCTGGCAATCGCAGCGCCACCTGTTGCCGCTGCATACCAGTTTAAGGTGTAGCCGGGATTTGTGGTAGCGGTCAGGTCAAGTGCACCAGGACCGCATCTTTCAGCACTATTGGCGGTCAATACAACCGGGTTACTGATGAATACGGTATCCGAAACTGAATTGAAACATACATTGCCATCACTGTTTTTTATAGTGGCACGATAGTAATTGGTCGTAGTAAGCGTAGGGGTGGTGTACGTGGCACTGGTCGCCCCTGAAATATCTGTGAAGGCGATATTGTTCGGAGAGCTTTGCCATTGGTAGCCCAGGTTGGTTTGGGTAATGGCAGGGCTCAGGCTTAAGCTGGTAGTACCCGTCAGGCACATACTTCCAGTTGCTGCTATCGCTGTAGTGGCAGCCGGCAGGGTTTGGATCTTAACGGTATCCAGGTTGCCACATAATGAAGTTGTGTTTAATGCTGTTGCGGTATAATTGATCAAACCTGTAGTCGCAGACCTGTGGTATACGGTATTGGTATTACTACCTGCAGTATAAGGAACTGTAGCGGCTGCATTGGTATATAAGTTAGTTACCGGTGACCAGGTTACATTGTTAAAGCTGCTTGCTCCTGTGGTTACTGTAAGTGTGGTAATCGCATTGTTACAAACGGTTTTGTCATTGGTAATATCAAAAGCAGGTGCAGGGGTAATGGTTGCTATTACGGTTTTTCTCGGGCTGGAACAGGTCGCATTACCGCTGAATTTAAAGATCGGTAAATTGGTCGTTGTTCCGGAAGAACCGGCAGTAGTGCTGCCGCATAAAGTGGAGTTATCGGCATAATTACCCGCAACAGAAGTGTATGCAGTAGTTCTTGCCTGTACCACATCATTAGAAGACCAGAAGGTACCTGAGCTGGTAGGGTCATTGTCAAAGCAGATGTCTACTAAGATATTTGAGCTGCCATCCCAGTTAAAAGGTGCGGTAAAGGTGAAGTTATTGGCACCGGCTACAGAAGTATAGTTAGTAGGGCCGTACACATTGGTGAAGGTGGGAGCCGTGAGCGCCGTAAGGCTGGTCAGGGTACTATTGGCCATTTTGATAGAGTAACCTGTGAAGGGGAAGGTACTCACCTTGCTGGTAATGTTCAGGGACATAGCGGTTATATTGCCTGCAGAAAGGCCTGCGGCAGTGAGGTCACTCGCCAGGATCAGGTATTGGGAGTGATTACTTTCCCAGTTCTGGCTGAACGGAGAGGTGCCCGAATTGCTGGATGTCGTTGTGGCTGTACCGATCGTAACATCTCCTGGAGCTATTGCTTCAGAGGCTACATAGAAATTGGTGGTGGTCAATAAAGAAGGTGTGGTAAAAGAAGTACCTGTGCCGATGGCTGCGCCACCGGTAGCATTGGCATACCAGTTTAAGATACCGCCTGTATTGCCGGTAGCCTGTAAGACCACCGTACCGGTACCGCAACGTGTACCATTGGTTGTGGTAAGCACATTGTTGATAAAGAGAATATTTACCGGGTTAGAATAAGTACTGTCGGGGCCGCTTAAACATTTGACCTTGCACCTGTACCACAGGGCTGCTGTCGGCGTAAGGGAAAGGGTGGGTGAAAATGCAGAAGCTATATTGGTATAGGTAACATTATCGGGGGAGCTTTGCCATTGATAGGAAACTCCTGTTCCTGTTGTAGCATTTTGTAAGGACAGGTTTACGGTTTGTCCCAGGCATAAGTTGTTGGCCGAGGTCAGGGTATTGCCCGGTGCCGGAGTGGTACAGGTGTACTGCACTCTTCCGTCAAACTCGTCTGCGCCCATATCCGGTGCCGTGCCGAAGCCGTAGCTGGAAATACCAGGCCTGGTCTGGCCGTCAATATCATTATTGATCCCTGTTGTAGCTACGGGAGCTCCGGAAGATTCCAGTAAGGTAATGGTATTGGTAGGAATATGAAGGTCGGTTGCTGAAGTAAATATAGGTGCTTCGTTTAAAGATAAGGCATCTTTGCCCGTTGCTGTTTGCCAGGCGGTAAGGGTAGCTACTACAGCTGAATTGTAATAACCTATTTTACCGTTACCATTGGCGTAATAGTCATTGTTATTTATCGCTCCGCCGGAAATATTAGCGGTTCCGGCTGTAATGATACAAAAAGCTGCGGTACTGGCCGTACCCTGGTTATTGACCAGGATATTGTTATACATCTGGGTGATGGTGGCAGAACTGCTGGTTAAATTGATACAAGCAGATGCAGGGTTAGCTGTACCTACATTGGTAGCATTGGCCAGGTTCAGGTAAATCGTGTTATGAATGATCTTTAAGCCTGTAGCTCCGGAGCTGACGTAGATACCATAGTTCTGGTAGGCCGTGCTTACAGAGGTAGAATAGTTTGTTGTCGTGATGTCGCG
This sequence comes from Bacteroidetes bacterium 43-16, assembly GCA_001897525.1. Taxonomy (GTDB): domain Bacteria; phylum Bacteroidota; class Bacteroidia; order Chitinophagales; family Chitinophagaceae; genus Edaphocola. The sequence goes on from MKTB01000017.1 coordinate 217,193, forward strand.
GATGAAATTGTTGTAGATCTCTACTCCCGTTACAGCAGCAACAATACCTATCCCGTATGCGCCCCAGCCACCTGATGATGGATTGGCTACATTGTGAATATTGTTTCTTCTTATGATAGTGGAATTGGCAGCGGTATTCAGGTAGATACCGGAAATGTTGGTACCTATACCGGTTGTGGCATCACCGCCCTGGATATCATTGCCTTCTATGATAGCGGCCCCCGTTGCGTTGGCAGACGTGTAGCTTAGGTTGATACCATACAGGCCCACATTGAGTCCGCTGGTGGCAGAGCCTATTGTATTGCCAATGATCTGTGTACCGGTATTGTAATAGGTCGTGCTGTTACCTATAGCATTGATACCATAATAGGCCCTGGTGATCAGGTTATTCTGGATCAAGGTGTTCAGACTGCTGTAAGCTCCTGTAGAGGTAGAGCTGGTGCTGGTACCATTAGAAAACTGGATACCATAACTTGATGTTGTCGTAGTGGCACTGTTCCTGGAACCGGTAATGATACAGTTCTTGATGGTATTGTTATTGGCCCCGTCGGCACCCGTTGTAGAGTTGGAAGATAAACGGATACAGGCGATACCGGCGGTGGAAGAGCTTACCGCTACTATACTTAAGTTTTTATCTCCTGCAGTACCGGGATCATCGCCATCTATAGTTACATTATCTGCTCCTGCAAGTTCGATGATACCCCTGTTCGCCGAAGGGCTGGCTGCGGAATTGATCGTTACGTTCCCCGAAGGTTTGATGAGCACAGAAGTGTAGCTGGAAGGGCTGGCGCTTCTTAATAGCGGTACAACTGTGGCCGGTTCTGTAGTGTTGGCGGTTACGGTGATGGTGATAGCTCCCTGGTGCGTACCGGCATTGATGGCCGTAAAGGCTGCATTCACAGAGGTGTAACTGGTGTTTGAAGTACCTGCGGTAGCCGTAACGGTTACCTGTGCAAAACTGTCAGTTGATGAAAATGCCAATAGGGTACTTAGTCCTAATACATATTTCATTTTAAGCATACTTGAGGCTGCCCTCTTAAGTATGTTTTTTGGTGGGGGTAAAAATAGATGTTTCATCCTTGTGATTTAACTTATAAACAAAAAAAGTGCAGTTTGTAGAACCCTCGTAGAACAAATTGCTACTCAAATATAAAAATTAAATGGCGTTATTTTATATGCCTGAAACATAGGCTGTAATGGCTGGAGATGAAAGATTTAATTATTGTATATACACAGATTATGTATTTGTTATTTTTTAACAATTTAGATAATTTTTGGAATAAATTTAATTAAATCGACAAAAAAAAAGGCAGCTTAAAATAATTAAGCTGCCTTTTGGTATTTTTGGAGATAAAATCACTATTTGGTGAACTCGAACTTCTTGCTCACAGTGCCTTTGTCGGTTTCAATTTTTATGAGGTAAGTTCCCGAAGCCAGGTTATTAAGATATATTTCCTGTTGTTTGGTGTTTTTGGCCGCCGGAACAATCGTTGTTATATTTTGCCCGATGATATTAAAAATACTCAGTTTGTTGATATAAGTATTTTCACTTTCCAATACTACATTTAATATACCACTGGTTGGGTTAGGGTAGACCTTAACCGCAATTGCTGTCTTGTTGACTTTGACTACATTGGTATACAGATCAACTGAAATCTCAAGTTGTTCCAAGGAATCGGTACAGCCATCTGATGCTACGAGGGTAACATTGTAGACCCCTGAAGCTAAATAGTCATGGGTGCTCACGGCCACATTAGAAGTGCTGTTGTCCCCGAAGTTCCACTGATAGGTATAAGCAGGATTTAAGTTGATGGGTGTGAACCGTACTCTTCCCGGGTGAACATTGAACAAGGGTTCAAAATCAAATCCGTAGTTACTTGGAATCGGTTGAAAGTTTACGTTGATGGTGTCTTTACCCACACAGTTAAAGCCGTTGGTCACGGTCACAGAATAGGTGCCGGCCTGGTTGACACTTATGGTTTGTGTAGTCGCATTGTTGTTCCAGGCATAAGCTGCCCCGGCATTGGCCGCATCCAGTACTAATGGCTGTACGCGACATATGGCGGTATCATTACCCAGGTTGACAATAGGGTAAGGGTAGTGGGTGATATTAATGGTGTCGCTGGAAGAACAGTTGTAGGTGTTGGTTACGGTAACCGCGTACTGTCCCGTGTTCATTACGTTTAAAGTGCCTGCGGTACTGTTGTCGTTCCATAAGAAAGTAGCTCCTGCATTACCTGCGTTTAAAGTATAGGGCACATTACCACAATAAGCAGTATCGTTGCCCAGGAATACTACAGGATCTGGTTGCACAATGATATTAGCCGTTGCCGAGGTATCCTTACATCCGTTTGCCGCCGTAACAACTACCCGGTAAGGATCTGTTTGTGATACGCTTAAAGTAGCATTGCTTTGTCCGGGAATGATATTCCCGTTTCTTAACCAGGAGTAAGTACCTCCACCTGTTGCGGTTAAGAGTTCCACGTCATTGTTACAAAGATTGATATTACCTGTAGGGCTCAGACCGGCTGTAGGTTTGGCTTTTATAGTAGCGGTTACCGTTGTTCTCGGGCTTGTACACAATGTATTACCGTTAAATTTAAATATCGGTAAGTTGCTCACCGTACCTGAAGTACCGGAAGTAATGTTGCCACACAAGGTTGAGTTATCTGCATAGGCACCTGCAACTGAGGTATAGGTAGTTGTCCTGGACTGTACTGCATCGTTAGAAGACCAGAAAGTACCCAAGCTGCCAGGGTCATTGTCGTAGCAAATGTCTACCAGGATATTTGCAGTACCGTTCCAGTTAAACGGAGTCGTAAAGGTGAAGTTATTGGCACCTGCTACTGAAGTGTAGTTTGTGGGGCCATATACATTGGTAAATGCAGGAGCCGTCAGTGCCGTAAGACTGGTCAGCGCAGTGTGCGTCATTTTGATAGAATAACCGGTGAATGGGAAGGTACTGTTTTTGTTGGTGATGTTCAGAGACATAGCGGTGATGTTACCGGCAGAAAGGCCTGCAGCGATAAGATCACTGGCCATGACCAGGTATTGAGAGTGATTGCTTTCCCAGGTTTGACTGAAAGGAGAAGTTCCTGCACCGTTGCTTATTGTACCTGCTGTACCTATGGTCAGCTCTTTGGGAATATTGTACTCTGAACTCACATAATAATTGGTGGTAGCGGTCAGGGCAGGCGTGGTAAATGTATTGCCGCTGGCAATCGCAGTACCACCTGTTGCCGCTGCATACCAGTTTAAGGTGTAGCCGGGATTTGTGGTAGCGGTCAGGTCAAGTGCGCCAGGACCGCATCTTTCGGCACTATTGGCGGTCAATACTACGGGGTTACTGATGAATACGGTATCCGAAACTGAATTGAAACATACATTGCCATCACTGTTTTTTATAGTGGCACGATAGTAAGTGGTGGTGTTAATGGTAGGTGTGGTGTATGTGGCACTGGTCGCTCCGGAAATATCAGAAAAGAAAGTATTGTTCGAAGAGCTTTGCCATTGGTAGCCCAGGTTGGTTTGGGTAATGGCAGGGCTCAGGCTTAAGCTGGTGGCACCGGTCTGGCATATACTGCCAGATGCTGCTATCGCTGTGGTAGCAGTGGGCAGGGTCTGGATTTTTACGGTGTCTGTCCCTCCGCATAAGGTGGTCGTATTATTAGCTGTAGCAGTTATTGTACTTAATCCTGTTGTATTTGATTTGAAATACAAGGTGTTTGTATTGGCTCCAGATGTGTAAGGTATCGTAGCTGCGGCATCGGTGTATAAATTATTTACAGGACTCCAGGTTACCTGGTTAAAGTTAGTTGCAGGGCTTAAAACATTTAGTTGCGTAATTCCATTATTACATACTGTTTTGTCGTTCGTAACATCAAATACAGGTGCCATGTTTACAGTTGCCGTTACAGCTACACGAGGGCTGGAACACATACTGATCCCATTAAGAATAAACTGTGGTCTGTTAGAGGTTATATTAGTTGTTGAAGTGCTTCCACAGATAGTTGCAGGGGTTTGGCTATCTTGCCTGTAGTAAGCACATGCTGTAAATCCTACATTATCTATTTTAGAATAATTGCTGGTGCCTCCTGTATTATTATTACTCCAGCAGAATTTTATTATAATATTGGATGTTCCATTCCAGTTAAATGCAGCAGGGGTAAAGGTAAATGTATTGATACCAGTAGTAGGTGTATAACTTGCAGAAGAGTATACAGGGGTGAATGTTCCTGTGAAAATACCTCCGCTCATATCATTGTTTGAAGTACTACCGATACTTATTGTAAATCCGGCATAAGAAGCTGCATTTACAGTATTCATATTTATCCCAAGACTTGAAATGTTACCGGCTGATAATCCGGCTGCCAGCAATTCAGAGGCTTTTATCATAAATTGAGATTGTGCTCCACCATATAAGTGATAAAAAATTCCCTCGTAGCTAGTTGCAGTGTTGGCCCCGGCACCAATGGTAACGGCATTTGGGGAATATGTTTCGGCAGCTACATAGTAAGGAGTTGTTGTCGTTAATGTTGGAGTAAAAGACACACCTGTTCCTACGGAAGTTCCCCCTGTAGGAGCCGTGTACCAATTGATAGTAGACCCTGTATTAGCAGTAGCCGCAAGATTTACTATACCCGCACCGCAACGAGTGCCGGGAGTAGTGGTTAGTATATTATTGGTGAAGTTGAGTTGAATAGGGCTAGAGTAAGTACTGTCAAGGCCGTTCAGGCATCTTACCTTACACCTGTAATAAGCGCCTGCTCCAACAGGTGTAAAGGTGTAGACCACACTTGTTGCTCCTATACTATCCACATAGTCAGTACCATTAGCAGAAGCCTGCCATTGATATAATAGCCCTGTTCCCGGAGTAGCATTCTGTAGGGATAAGGTAGTTGTATTGCCTAAACAAATAGCGGTATTGCTACTGATGGTATTTCCGGGAGCAGGCGGGCTACAGGTAAAGGACTTAATGCCATCAAACTCGTCGGCACCTATGTCAAAGCTGAGGGCTCCACCGTTCACAGAGCCTGCCGGGCCGGGTCTGCTATCTCCGTCATAATCTGTATTGAATAATAAAGATGCGATCCCGCCACTTTCCAGCGGGGTAGCCATGCCTCCGGTAATGTGAAGATAGCCTGCATTGGCTCCCACAGTACTCACAAATGCAGGGTTTACAGATACCGAAAGTTGGTCTCTTGTAGCCATAGCGGCCTGGTAGGCAGCTATGGTTGGATAGCTATTGGTGCCATCCCAAAAGATCACATTACCTGTACCGGGAGTGCCTGCATAAAATGAATTATTATTAGAAGCAGCGGCATAAGTCGTTAAGGTAGTGCTGCTCCTTTGATAAGCTATGGCCTTTCCGCTTCCTTTGGGTACTGCATTGTTAACAATTAAATTATTTTGAAGCAAGACTGTAGGTGTGGTATTGACATAAATACCTACTGCCGAAAAATTGGTACCACTACTGGTAACAGCACTGCTTAAATTTACTGTATTGTTGTATAAGTTGGCCATACCACTGCTTATGTATATACCTGAAACACCAATATAGGGAGCTGTAGTGCTGGTGTACGCAGTAGAGGCTAAATCGCCAATAATATTATTATACGCATTAATTGTGGAAGTAGCATTGTATAAACCATAAACAGTACTTGTAGTAGTACCGCTCATGCTTAAGTTATATATTTTGTTTCTATACACATTAAATGTAGTACCAGAACTACCCGTACCGATACCGTATATAATACCACTTGTACCGCCTGTAGATACGAGGTCGCGAATAGTATTTCCACTGATATCAATCGTTGTACCAAATCCGATATATATCCCATACATGTTCGTTCCACCTGCTCCGGACCAACTAAATACTTGGTTGTTTTTGAAGTTTTTAGTTCCGGGGGCGGTATTTTGTCTTATTCCATATAAAGTACTTCCACTTGCGCTGGTTGATATTAAGTTGGATACGATGTTATTATTTACATCTTCATTTGCAGAAGAAGAGCCGCTATAAATACCATAAATGGTTCCCGCACCGGTTCTGCTTATGTTATTAAGCATGTTGCCCAAAATATTTATTTGAGCAGCCGATCCCCAGGAAATACCGTATAGTGTACCTGTAGTTGTATTCGTAGCTATATTTTGAATTTGATTATTGTTGATGTTGATTTTGTTGCTACCGGCACTAGAGGCATTTTGAATACCATAAAAAGTACCTGAAGAAGAGGTAAGGGCAATATTATTAATAATGTTGTTATTAATGTTACAAGTAGTTGTATCATTTGAATTCATATTTAAATAAATGCCCTGGAAAGCTCCGGATACAGTACCGGTTAATGTTAATGTACCTGTAGCAGCATTATTGGCATAACCGATCGTATTGCCGGTTATTTGTATGCCGGAACCATAAGTTAAGCTGGAAAAATAAATACCATTCATAGTTCCTGTAGCCGTAAATGTCCGGCTTGCCGATTGGAAAATTTTATTATTGCTGATACTCCATTGTGTGTTACCCGCAAGTGCATATACGCCAGCACAGCCACTGGTTAAGAAGAAGTCGCTGATTTCATTACCTGTAATATTAATCGTACTATTGGCAATAGTGGGATTGGTGGTGGACCCCTGAGCGAAAATGCTTTTAGAGGGCAGGGTAGTGGCACTGTTAGCTCCTATTTTATTGTTGGAAATAGTAATAGAATCATTTCCGTTTGTTATTCCCGTAGCAAAATAGATGGTACCTCCGTTTGTTGCTAATGGAACTAAAGCAGAGCCTAAAATATTACAATTGGTGACCACATTATTTTTAGCATCATTAATAAAACGGATCGTAGAAGTGTTGGCGGTTGCAGCTACGCTTGTATTGGCAATAGTTAAGCCATAATTTATACCATTGATCGTAACATTTGTTGCACCATTAAAATCTATTACAGGAGCGGCATCTGAGGTATTGGTAATGGTAAGACCTGTAACTCCTGTAGCCGGCCGGATCGTTAATGTTTTTGCTGCATTAACACAAGGGTTGTTAGGAAAGGTAATAGGGAAGGTTTCATTTGCCGATGTACCTATATAGCCGCTTTGCAGGGCCAGGGTAGTATTTCCTGCCAATCCATTTGTATTGATATACGCTAAGGCATTGGTAAGAGAAGTAAACCCTCCGCCAGGTGTATTGGGCAGACCAGGGCCTATGGGTATCGTTCCTGCCATCGTACCGCCGCAATTGGCTGTAGTCCCAGCGCCTGTTAAAGGATTTGTGGTTAAATACACCGGCCCTCCGCAAGTAGTTCCTGAATTGTAGGAATAAACATAGTAATCATACTGTGTACCCGGGGTTAAGCCGGTACTGGTAAATGTAGTAGTAGTGCCCACTCCTACAACAGTACCCAGGCCTAAAGTTTGGCCTACCGTATAAATGGTGCCGGAAACGGGGTTAGTGGTAACCGCATTATGAGGATATTGAACGACTAAATAACCACCCGGCGTTCCTGTGGCCGCTGTAAAATTTCCTGTAATCTGGATTACTCCGGAAGCAAAGGTTAAAGCAGTAGGTTGTGCTGTGGGTGTAATACAAGGTGCTTGTGCACCCATGGCAAAAATATCAAGCTTAGAAGAACCGTTTGTTGTATTAGTCAAGGTAACGGAAGTAATCGTCTTATAATAATTTTCAGGAGCAATATTTATAGGCAATTCATACAAATATTGACAAGTTGCTCCATTACAGGTTGTAGCAGTTCTTGTAATTCTATAATAACTTTGAGCCGTTAACCTGTAAGTAGCAGCTCCTGAACACCAATCCGGAGCCTGGGTACCTGTGGTGATCGTCTGTGATGTAGCATCGGAGAAATTAACTACAGCTGTGTAGTTGGTAGCGCCGCTACCACCCATAGCCACTATATATAGTCTGGCCGCAGATATAGGTGTAACAAGCGTTAATGTTCCACTCGTGTTATAGGGTAAAACCAGGGCATTATTATTAGTGCCCGTTCCGGTGCCTGGTGACTGTAGTGTATAGGTAATGCCTGTGTTCGTTGTGGTATTGGTGCTGGTAATATTGAGTGAAGCAGGCCAGGCGGTTGCAGCAGTGGCACAAGTTGTAGTTCCCAAACCAAATGTAGCAGCGACAAATACGTAAGCCGGGGAGGACGAATCTGCCCCTGTAGTTGTTGTAGCGGCTGGCGTAGTTCCTGCTGTTCCATCAGCAATGACATCTGCATTAAAAGATGTGGGTGTTATAGGTACATTACTGTATTGCGCCCGGGCAGACAGTAAACCTAACCCTAAAAATAGTGTAAGGGTAATTTTTTTAATCATAGAACAATATTTAAAACTTCAATCGAATAAGATTTTATTGTCGAGGTAATAGGAGTAATAGTAATCAATTATATATCATTATAATAAAAAAATATATGTTTGTGTTATGTAATAAATGCTGTATCCTGATCATATATTCTTTAAAATAAAAACAGTTTATAGAACAAATTGTTTATCAAATATAAATATTAAATATGGTTATTTTGATTGATTTAATCAAGCCCCGGGGGTGCTGAAAATATTAAATATTGATTTTTTTTTGTGTATGGATTTTATATTTATTGTTTATAAATCAGATAGATATTTTTGTTAATATTTTAGTTTAGGTCGACAAAAAAAAAGCAGCTTAAAATAAATTAAGCTGCTTTTTTAGAAATAGTAAATTGATCTATTTGATGTATTCAAATTTCCTGTTTACCGTACCCTTATCCGTTTCTATTTTTATCAGATAGGCACCAGAAGCCAGGTTACTCAATTGAATTTCCTGCTGTTTGGTATTTTTAGTAGCCGGAACAATCGTTGTTACATTTTGTCCGAGGAGATTAAATATACTTAATTTGTTGATATGCGTATTTTCAGTTTCCAATACTACATTTAATACACTGCTGGTAGGGTTAGGGTAGATCTTAACCGACAGGTCTGATTGTTTCACTCTGCTTACAGAAGAAGTAAACAGGTCTACTCTGATCTCCAGCGTTTCCAGTGAATCGGCACAACCATCAGAAACATTGAGTGTTACTACATAGTCTCCTGAAACCGTATAATCGTGCTGTGCAATGGTTTGGGTAGAAGTGTTACCATCTCCGAAATTCCAGGTATAAGTATAGTCAGGATTGATGTCGATCGGTGTAAACTTCACTCTGCCCGGTTGGATATTGAACAATGGCTCAAAGTCAAAACCAAGGTTGGCAATTGCAGGAACAAAAGATACATTGATCGTATCTGTACCCGTACATTGATCAGCATTAGTTACGGCAACTGCATAAGTCCCTACCTGGTCTACGATCAGCGTCTGGCCGGTATTACCGTTATTCCAGAGGTATGCCGCTCCCGGATTCTGTGCATCAAGGGTTAAAGGACGGCTCGGACAGATAGCGGTATCTGCTCCCAGGTCTACAACAGGAATTGCCAGGTGTGTCACGTTGATGGTATCGCGGGCAATACAGTTGAAGTTATTGGTAACGGTTACTGAGTACTGGCCCGGTGTAGTTACGTCAATAGTCTGGGCAGTAGTATTGTTGCTCCATAAATAAGTAGCGCCCTGGTTCCCGGCATTTAATTGCAGGGTTTCATTGGCACATACTGCAGTATCATTACCTAAATGGACTACTGGTTTCGGAACTATGGTAATATTGGCTGTCACGGAAGTGTCGGTACAACCATTAGCACCGGTTACTACTACTTTGTAAGGGTTAGCCTGTGTTACGGCCAGGGTTGACCCGGTTTGGCCACTTACAATTGCATTATTCCTTAACCAGGTGTAAGTACCGGTACCGGATGCGGTAAGGGTTTGCGTTTCTCCGTCACAAAGGTTGATGTTGCCATTTGGAGTCAGACCTGCAACTGGTTTAGGTTTAATGGTTGCGATAACTGCTGTTCTTGGTCCTTCACATAATGTATTGGCATAAAAACGCATGTTGGCTCTTGTGCTGTAAGAGTTAGTGCTGCCGGAAGTCGTGGTGGTTACCATAAATTCTGCGGCTGTAGCAGGTGTAACATTATCTGCCCATCTTGTAAAGGTAGCAGGGTAGGTAGTGGTCGACATCCTGATCGTGTGTGCTCCGCCACCGCCGGTATTGCCGGAGTTGTGGGTGAATTCTACAATAAGGTTGCTTACGCCATCCCAGTTATAAGAGTTGGCAAAGTTCAGGTAATTCCAACCGGTTGCGGTTGGCAGGTAACCTGCAGCATTGTTATAAACCGTTTGCAGACCGGTCGTAGGAACGAATCCTCCGGCCATAGTCGTGTTAGTAGTACTACCTAATTTAATGGTCAGGTCGTTCATGGTTCTTTGCGCTGCAGTACCAGATGTGGAAATAGCAACTATATCTAATGCTACTCCCTGGATAGGGCCTGCAGTTAAGCCTGCTGTGGTTAATTCCTGTGCGGTGATCAGGTATTGGTGCCTGCTTCCGCCCCATGCTTTATTGAAAGGATTAGGGAAGCCTGAAGAGGTTGTTGTACCTGAACCCACGGTAACGGTATCGTTTTTGCCGGAACCTGCACCTACATAATAAGTAGTTGTGTTGGTAATGTTAGGTGTGGTAAAGCTATTGCCTGTAGCTAAAGGAGTACCCCCATTTGCAGCGGCATACCATTTAGCTATGCCGTCAATGGCAGTAGCGTTCAGGGTTAAAATACCAGGTCCGCATCTTTCTGCAGCAACCGTTTGGGTGATCTGCGGATGCAATACTTTAACGGTATCTGTGCTGGTAAGACAAGTAGCGCCATCACTGTTTTTAACCGTGATACGATAGTAGCGTGTATTAGTAAGCGTTGGTGTGGTATAGCTTGAACTCGTAGCACCGTTAATATCAGCAAAGCCGATATTGTCAGCAGATCCGCTCCATTGCTGGGTAAATCCGGTCTGGCTGATTGCAGGCGTATAGCTGATCGTGGCTACACCGCTTTCGCATAATTGCTTAGGAGCAACAACGACATTTATAGCAGCCGGTAAAGTCTGGATCTTTATAGTGTCCAGGTTAGCACAGTTACTGGTGGTATTATTTGCATTAGCTGTAATAGTAGTGATACCAGGTGTTGCATTTTTGTAATATACCGTAGCGGCATGTGTACCGGCTACATAAGCAGTAGTTGCTGCTGCATTGGTGTACAGGTTAGCAGCAGGAGTCCAGGTCACATTATTATAATTGCTGCCGCCGGTGATTGCGGTAAGTGCCGTAACTGAATTATTACAAACTGTTTTATCGTTAGTGATGTCAAAAGCAGGTGCAGGAGTAACCGTAGCTACTACCGGAGTCCTGTTAGAAACACATCCGCTTCCGAAAACCCAGTTGTAAGCACCCATATAATAAGTCTGGTCATAACCGTTTGCTGTAATATTGGCAACGGTAGAAGTATAAGGGTACACCGCTCCGCTTGTATTACGCCTGATTCCTGAAGCCGGCAGTGTGCTGGTGTACAGGGAATAAGTACCCGGAGACAAAGGATAATCAAAAGTAATGGTCTGAGGGGTAGTTCCGCCACCTACATTCGTTGTGTAGTTAATGGTCTGCAGGATAGTGCCGCTAAATCCGGTACCTGTCTGGATCCTGATCACACCGGTTTCACCGCTTGTTACCGGGAATATATCAATACTTTTAAGTGTTGTGGCCTGGGTCACTACAAAATTGATATCCCATCCCGTAGTTTGTGTACCGATGGTTCCTCCCTGGGCGGTAGGAGAAAGAGGACCTACGTTAACCGTTCCGCCTGTTACCGCTTCTACGTAGTAGGTTGTAGTATTGGTTAAGGTTGGTGTAGTATAGCTGCCGCCGGTGCTTACCGGGGTGCCGCCTGTAGCTACCGTGTACCAGTTCAGGGTAGTACCTGTGCTTCCTGTTGCCTGTAAGGTCACTGGACCTATACCACATCTTGTAGCAGGTGTAGTACCTGTAATTGAAGGGGTGTTGACCAATACCGTATCAGATACTGAATTGAAACAAGTGACACTGTCACTGTTTTTTACAATAGCGCGGAAATACCTGGTAGCCGTTAAAGTGCCGGTAGCCAATGTATCTGCAGTGACTACAGAGCCTACATTGGTAAAGTTTACGTTGTCGGTTGAAGATTGCCATTGGTATAATTCTCCTGTTTGTGGAATTACAGGGCTTATTTTCACTACGCTGGATCCTGTTAAACATAAAGTACCCGGGCTTGCGATTGCTGTGATAGCAGGTGGGATCACCTGGATTTTAACCGTATCGATTCCGCCACAAAGGGTGGTTGTATTTTGTGCAGTAGCAATATAACTTTCGCTGCCGATCACATTAGATTTGTGATAAACGGTATAGGCATGTGTATTGGCAACATAAGGAACCGTAGCTGCAGCATCAGTAAACAGTCCTGCAACAGGGCTCCAGGTAACATTGTTATAGCTGGCTTGTGTTGAGGTTACCGTTAATGGAGTAGTCGCGTTATTACATACGGTCTTGTCATTTGTAATCGTAAATGTCGGAGCAGTATTGATCGTTGCTACGGCTTCTTTCCGGGCACTTTTACACACTACCTGGCCACCGAAAATAACTTTAGGACGGTTTGATGTTCTGTCAAATGTGCTGGTACCGCTACCGGTAGCTCCGGTAAATGCCAGCATGTTGGCTGCCGTTTCATTGTCTTTTCTATAAGTTAATGACATCTGGCTGCTTGTAGCATCAAATCTCAGAGAGGAGCTGGTATTACTTGAATTGTTATTACTCCAGCTGATAGAAACAATAACGTTAGACACGCCATCCCATACAAAAGGAGTAGTAAATGTGATCGTATTGATCCCTACTGTAGGCACAAAGGCTGCAGAAGGTGCAACGATTGCAGCTACGGCCTGGATATTGTTATCCGGGAACGTAGAAAGTGCCGTATTGCCCATAGCAACAGTAAAACCGTTCAGGGTAGCACCTGCAGTGGTAATATCTAAAGCTATACTATTAATATTACCTGCACTCAATCCTGCGTTGAGGAGTTCTGCTGCTGTAAAGATATATTGTCCTTTCAATCCGCCATAGCCCCCTTGTAAAGGATTATAGGCAACGGAGTTTCCTGCAGAAGCCCCTGCACCAACGGTAGCCGTTCCTGAGGATATTTGGCTCGCTTCAGCATAAAAAGGTGTTGTATTGGCTACTACAGGTGTTACAAAACTGGCACCTGTACCTAAACTGGTACCTCCGCTGGCAACATCATACCAGTTAATGGTGGAACCTGTATTGCCTGTTGCATTTAAGGTTACCGATCCGGCACCACAGCGTTGTGCTCCTGTTGTGGTAGCTACGCTATTGGTATAGCTCAATTGTACCGGGGTAGAGTATACGGTATCCGGTCCGCCGGTACACACCACGCGGCAACGGTAATAAATTGCGCTTACGCTGGCAGAGAAGGTGCTGGCGGTAGCCGTCGTAATATTTACATAGTTGACTCCGTCCAGGGAAGATTGCCATAAATAGGATAAACCCGGTCCGGTAGGGACGGTAGTTAAAGAAAAGTTCACTACAGCACCGGCACATAAGTTAGTGCTGCTGCTGGCGATGGTTGCTCCCGGAGCAGGAGTGGCACAAAGTGTGGTAAAGGAAGTGGAGCTGGTCCAGGTACTTTTATCAGAAGTACTACAATTTGAACGTACCCATACATAATGTAAGGTAGCAGCAGGTAAACCTGTAATGACCTTGAAGCTATCTGTAGCTGTTCCTGTTGGAGTGGTGGTGGATGTAGGTGCAGTATTGGTAGTACTTACATAGTATTCATAACCATTTGCAGGAATCACTACAGGTTTGTTCCATTTTACTGTAGCACCATTATTGGTAACAGTATTATAAGTGAGTGCAGTAGGTACCACACAGCTGGGCAATGTGGTAAACGTACCGGCTGCGATATAGCCGTTTCCGCTTCCTGCCTGGTTAGGAATGTGTGACCAGATACTTTCTGTAGCACCGTTCAGGGCTTTCACCTGTACCTGGTAAGTGGTATTGGCAGTCAGTCCGGTAATTGTAGCCGCGGTTCCTGTATAAGGGTTACCGGAAGCATTGGTCCAGGTACAGGTACCCGGCACCCTGTAGCGCACATTGTATTGTGTGGCTCCTGTCGGGGCGGTATAATTGATCGTTGCGCTTGTCGGTAAGATATTTGACACTGCAGAAAATGTGCGTACCGGGGCCTGTGTACCCGGAGTCCAGGTATAAGTAAGGCCGGCTACCGGGGTTACCGCAGCATTCGTCGTGTTCATGTACAGCGTAGAGGAGTTGTCATAAGCCGTTACTGCATTATTCCAGTCACAAGTTGTACTTGCAGGTACATTGCCGATCATAAGACTGTTTACATTGCTGGCATAAGCGGTACTGTTACCCCTGAGGCCTATTTGCAGCGAACTGGTAGAACTACCGATAACAATAGGTCCGCCATAAACTATTTTTATCTGCCCGTTAGCCGTGTTCAGGCGGATCTGGAAGGAAATACGTTCGTTAGTGGAGTTCCATCTTTTGACATCAGTATATTGCACTACATACTCAGTGCCTACCAGTTCATGTCTGATCTCACTGGTTGCGCCGGTAGTACCATTACCGGTTCCGTAACCAAGGTCAGCGGCCAGACCGGAGATCACGCCCGTTATACCGGTACCTGTTGTAGAAAGAGGCGTGTAGTTGGTGGCTGCCGGAGTACCACCGAAGGTAATATACCCGTTTGCTGCAATATACATTGAAGTAATGGCCGTACCTCCGAAGTTGAAAGAAGGTATCGTAATAGCAGCGGATATTTCCTGGTCAAAAGGTGTATTTGCCGCAATGAATACAGTACCGCCCGTGATGGGCGTATAAGTACTCGTACTTTGGCTTAAGGTGTAGTTGGCAATGTTGGTCTGCGCAAAACTGTTCACAGCCATACTGCTGACCAGCATTAAACCGGCGAGCAGCTTAAATCGCAGCTTTCGAATGTTTAAAAATCGCGTTTTCATGAAAGGGATTTTTTTGGTGATTTTAAAAAAGGGTTCATACTACTGGATAAATAGATTTTTTAATAAATTGTAATTTTGTTTCAAGTGATTGATTTACAATAGATAAAAATAGATGCAAAGATAAGAATTTGCTCCCTTTTTTGACCTAATACACTCTGCCTCTGTTTGTTAACAGTATTTTATAGTATTAAATGTTTTGTTAACCAGATATTATTGTTTTTTATTCTTTTCTTCTGAGGAAAAAGGAGATGTTTTTTGTTATAAAACAAAAAAAAGTGCAAGTAATACTTGCACTTTTTAGAAGAGTTTAATTTAAAAATAATATTAGAGGTGGATCGCTTCTCCTAAAGCTACTTCAATAGCATCTTTTACCGCTTCACTCATAGTAGGGTGCGGGAAGATGGTATCTAATTGCTCATGATAAGTAGTTTCCAGCTTACGGGCAGTAACAGTTTCTGCAATGATCTCGGTAACATTAGCACCGATCATATGACAACCTAACCACTCGCCGTATTTAGCATCAATAACCACTTTTACAAAACCTTCTGTAGCACCGGCAGCACTTGCTTTACCGGATGCAGAGAACGGGAATTTACCCACTTTGATCTCGTAACCTGCTTCTTTAGCAGCTTTCTCAGTCAGACCAACAGAAGCAATCTCAGGAGAGCAGTAAGTACATCCCGGTACATTGCCGTAATCTAATACTGCAGGTACGTGGTTGTATTTACCTTCTTTTTGTGCAATCGCTTCGATACAGATCACCGCTTCTTTCATCGCTACGTGTGCCAAAGCCTGGCCGGGAACGATGTCACCGATCGCGTAGATACCGTCTACATTTGTTTTGTAGTAAGGATCAACCGTTACACGACCTTTATCCGTTGCAATGTTCAATGCTTCCAGACCAATGTTTTCAATATTGGTAGCTACTCCGGCAGCAGATAATAAGATCTCTGCTTCTAAAGTAATTTCACCGGTGGCCGTTTTTACAGTAGCTTTTACGCCATCTCCGCTGATGTCTGCTTTTTCAACAGAAGAAGAAGTCATTACAGTAATGCCTTTCTTCTTGAAAGATTTTTCCAGTTCTTTGGAAATATCCGCATCTTCAACCGGTACGATCCTATCCATAAATTCTACGATAGTTACCTGTGTACCTAATGCGCTATAGAAATAAGCAAACTCAACACCGATCGCTCCGGAACCTACAACGATCATAGATTTAGGCTGAGCAGGTAAAGTCAATGCTTCTCTGTAACCAATGATTTTTTTACCATCAATCGGCAATGCAGGTAATTCGCGGCTGCGTGCACCTGTAGCCAGTACAATGTGTTTGGCAGTATGTTTAGTCACGCTACCATCAGCAGCAGTAACTTCTAATTCTTTAGATGCATTCAGTTTACCAAAACCGTTCAAAACGTCGATCTTGTTCTTCTTCATCAGGAACTGGATACCTTTGCTCATTTTATCGGCAACACCGCGGCTACGCTTGATGATCGCGTCAAAATCATGCTTTGCACCTTCAACAGATACACCATAGTCCTGTGCATGGCTGATGTATTCAAAAACCTGGGCCGATTTCAATAAAGCTTTAGTCGGGATACAACCCCAGTTCAAGCAGATACCTCCAAGGCTTTCTCTTTCTACGATTGCAGTTTTATAACCTAATTGTGCAGCGCGGATAGCAGCTACATAACCTCCGGGACCGCTACCTACTACGATTACATCGTATGCCATAATATTAAATTGAGTTTAGTTTTTGATTAATGTTCAATTATATCGCACAAAAGTAGTTAATTCGGGGTAAAAGAACAATAAATTTAGAGGAATCAAAAATGGTACAGCTTTAAGTAAGTACTGTATTTTTGTGCCAGGATGCCTGTAAAAACAAAATTGTTACCGGAGAATAACCGCGCATTTTAAATCTATGTTGAAGTGCCTGCCTTCAGGCGATCATAATTACCTGCTTTATACAGCATAAAGAACTGAAGTATATGAGAAAATATAGGGTGTTGTTTTTTTCGCTGGCGCTTGCCTTCATGTATTGCTGGATCAAATTTTATGCTTTTTTCGAGGGGCTGGCACAGGGCATTTTGGGCAGCACTACCAGGGGTGATGTCTTCTTTTACCTGGAACTGATCCTGAATTTCTTATTGATCGCCTTTTTTATTTGCTGCATCTTCTTTTCGCTGAAGATCTCTAAAGATAAAACACCACAGCAGAACAAGCGACAACTCATTGCTTCAGGTTTGTTTTTGATCCTGGCTACATTTTATGGCACCTTCTCCTATGAGGACACCAATGTCTTTTCCTATCTCGCAGAGTATTACGAGGACTGGTCTTTTTTTGCAGATAATTTTTTGATGGAAATTATTATCCTGTCATTAGTCGCCAGCCCAGTTTTCGTGTTCCAGTTAACCAGGTATTACACCTGGAGAAAAGATTAAACCTCCTGCTGGTAAGCTTTTAACTCCATCAATAAATGCTCTACATTTTTTATTTTTTTGTCATACAGGTATTTGTTGATGAATACCGTACCCACTATGGTCACTAAAAGACCCGGTAAGATGAGCGGCAGGAAAAAACTGATATCTTCGAATAAATCAATGCCACGCAGATATCGCAACATTAATACCAGGGCCGTGATGAATAGTGTGGGTAATAAAAAGAACACTTCTATCTTCCGGGCGCTGAGTATACCGGACTTTAACAGCGCCAGCCGTTCCTGGAGTTGAATGACCGGCTGATTAAAATAATCAATGCGGTAAAAAAGGCGGATCTTTTTGACACATAATACAAGGCCCAGTACAAGGGCAACAGTAGCCAGTATGCCACAAATCAGCATATTACTTTCTGAGCGGTACAGCACAGCCAGGAATATAAATACGGGGATGAGTATAATGAAAAAGAAAAAACTAACGATCTCATAGATCAGGGGTTTATTTAATTCTTTTCTTGAACGGTCCATGTTTACTTTTTTTAATAATGTTTCGTTGATTGATAAATTTTCAGTGAGTTTCCGGTCATGTTGCAGCCAGGCACTTTTAAATTCGTTGATGTCCATATCTTAAGCTTTTTCGGGGTGAAAGAAGTTCTTTAGTTTTATTTTGATGCGGTTCATTTTAGTCGACACATTGCTTTCCGAGATGCCCAGTATGTCAGCAATGTCTTTATACTTGTTGTCGTCCAGGTAGAGCAGCATCAATGCTTTGTCCAGGTAATTCAACTGATCAATGAAAGTGTATAACAGCTTTATGTGTTCATCAGTCTCTGCATCGTAAGTATGCCGGGCCAGTTCTATAAAACTATGGCTATCCACATGGCTGCGGTTTTTTTCTTTCCGGTAATAAGAGATCGCCGTATTTAAAGCGATCCGGTAGATCCAGGTCGACATCTTTACACTGCCGTTATAACGGGACATAGAAGTCCATAACTGCATGATGATATCCTGCTCCAGGTCCTGGTGATCCGCTTTATTAGGACAGTAAGAATGGCAAACTTTGTAGATCAGGCTCCGGTATTCATTAATAGTGGCAATAAATTGTTCTTTATTCACATCCTGTTTTTTGAATCATTTATTTATTATTCGCAGTTTTTCAAAAATATCACAGATTTTTTAAAGAATATTTTGCAGGATCAGGGAGATTGATTTGTATTTGCATCAGGTGTTCTACCTGAAATACGATAAGTTTGCAATTATAATTATCGTTAGCAGCTATGGATCACAATATGCAGGAAAAGAACGGGGAACGCCGCTACTGGAGCAGATGGTATGTACTGCTTTTGGTATGGCTGGTCTTGTTGATCGTTTTTTTCTATTGGTTTACACAATTTTATAAATGAGTATTTTAGATTGGCTTATATTGATCGGTACTTTACTGGCTATGATCCTGTATGGCTTGTATCAAAGTAAAGGACAGCAAAGTAGTGATTCTTACATCATGGCAGGCCGCCAGATGCCCTGGTACACCGTACTATTGGGCATTATGGCCACACAGGCCAGTGCCATCACCTTCCTTTCCGGTCCCGGGCAGGCTTACAGCGACGGGATGCGTTTTGTGCAATACTATTTCGGTTTGCCCCTTGCCATGATCGTCATTGCAGCAGTATTCGTTCCCTTGTTCCGGAAGATGAACGTATATACCGCTTATGAATACCTCGATCAGCGCTTTGATCAGAAAACAAGATTACTCACTGGTATACTTTTCCTGTTTTCCAGGGGCGTATCTACGGGTATCAGTGTCTACGCACCGGCCATTATCCTTTCCTCCATCCTGGATATTAATATCTACCTGACCAATGTGCTGGTGGGTGGGCTACTGATCATTTATACTTATATGGGCGGTGCCAAAGCGATTGCTCAGACGCAGAAGATACAGTTTAGCATTATACTTTTATCCATGGCATTTGCCGGTTACCTCATCGTAAATGCTTTGCCCAAAGACGTAAACTTCCAGGAAGCCCTGTTCCTGGCCGGGAAGTCCGGGAAGCTGAATGTCATTACTACCAATTTCGACCCGCGCGATAAATACAATATCTGGAGCGGCCTCATCGGCGGCTTCTTCCTGGCCTTATCCTATTTCGGTACCGACCAGAGCCAGGTAGGACGCTACATCAGTGCCAAAGATACCAAAGAGAGCAGGCTGGGGCTGTTGCTGAACGGCTTCGTGAAAATACCGATGCAATTCCTGATCCTCTTGTTGGGCGCTTTACTCTTCTCTTTCTACAGTTTCCAGAAAGCACCCATCACTTTTAATACAAAAGCAGAGACCCTGGCGGCACAGCAGGCAAGTGTTGCTTATCAAAACCTGAAAGTAGAATATAACCTTTTGACAGAACGGAACAAAGAACTATCTGCCAATATCGTGGCCCTGAAAGGTACGCCCAACCCGGTATCACTGCAAAAGAACCTGGATGAACTCCGGCAGACCCAAAAACAAATCGAAGACAACCGTGCCGATTTTCAAAAGATCATTAAATCCAATAATATCCAGGCAGAAGCCAATGATACCAATTATATCTTCCTACATTTTGTAAAGAACTATATGCCTATGGGTATGGTCGGGCTTTTGTTTGCCGTAGTATTCCTGGCCAGCTGGGGATCTATCTCAGCGGCTTTAAATGCACTCGCTTCCAGTTCCTTCCTGGATTTTCATAAACTCGTGGTGAAGCGCGGCAGTTTTACGCCCCGGGAAGAATTGAAATGGGTGCGCTGGCATACCCTGGGCTGGGGCGTATTCAGTATCCTGGTGGCCATGCTGGCGACCAAGATGAGCGCTTCGCTCATAGAGGTGGTCAATGCCCTGGGCAGTGTATTTTACGGGGTAATACTCGGGGTTTTCCTGGTCGCTTTCTTTATCAAGCGTATCAAGGGGACCTCTGTTTTCATTGCCGCACTGATCGGGCAAGTCATCATCGTTGTTATTTACATCTATGACCTGGTGGGCTTCCTTTGGTTAAACCTTATAGGAGCGTTGCTGGTCATAGGTATTGCTTTCATTATTGAGGAAATTTTGCGCAATAAGCGTATTGAAAAAGTTTAGTTTTGTCATTCAAGTTTTTTTAAAAGAATATGAAAAGAATTTATTTGCTGGGATTGGGAATGATGTCTTTTGCAGCCTGCCAGGCACAGACCGGCAGCCAGAACGCGGCCACCCAAAAACCTAAATATGAATATGGGGCGAAAGAGGTCACTGCATCCAATGCAGGTACAGTGGCGCAAAAATTCTTTGCTACTTCTGCCGCTACTGATAAGAAAGTGGAAGAACTGTATCGCCAGATGAGCAGTGCACAAAAAGCTGCGCAGATGATCATGGTAGCTTCCAGCGAGGCCCTGGGCTTTCCTTATACCGGTACGGTAAAGACTGCCGTAAGCAAAGAACAGGCAGCCAATGTCCTGTTTCTGAAAGGCAATAAAACAGATTTTATACGCCAGAATAAAGAACTGAAGCAGTTTCAGATCGCAGGCTTAGGACCTTTGTTTGCCTGTGATTGTGAACCCACCTTATTCCACAATAAATTTACCGGAGAGCCAAAGATGCAGGCTACAGCAAACCTGAAAACACAGGAGGCTGTAAACAGCGCGGTAGATACCATTAACCGGGTCATGGATGAAATGGGCATCCTGGTCAACTTTGCACCGATTGTTGATATTGCGGCCAATAAAGCCGTAATCAACAAACGCGCTTTTTCTGATCAGCCACTGGTGATTGAAGAGCTGGCCGGAACATTTATCAAAAGAACACAGGCGGACAATAAAGCCGCCACAGTAAAGCATTTCCCGGGACATGGGGCCGTAGTTGGGGATACACATAAGCAATCGGTAGCCATCAATGGTAAAATGACCGAATTGAAAACCTTTGAACAGATCATTAAAAAAGACCAGCCGGTATTTGTGATGATCGGGCATATTTCTGTAAAGAATAACCCTGAAGGTTTTGATACAGAGAACGGAAGGCCTTCCACTACCTCGAAGAAAATAATTACCGACCTGTTGCGTAACAAACTGAAATTCCAGGGCATTATTACGACCGATGCCATGAATATGCAGGCTTCCAAAAACTTCCCGGATGCAGACTGGGAAGCCGCTAAAGCCGGTGCTGACCTGGTATTGATGCCTTTGGACGCTGCCCGGTTAAATAAACAGATTGCAGCAGAAATAGAAAAAGAAACGGTCTTGGGCAAGCAGTTTGAAGCTTCTGTGAAAAGAATACTGAAGTTGAAAATAGTGAGCCAGGGGCTGTAGTCATACGCTATGTCATACATAAAATAAGAGCTGTAGTCCACACTACAGCTCTTATTTAAACCTATAAGGTTTCAAAAACCTTATAGGTTTTACTGTTCCCTTGATACATTTACAGAGGCTACATGACAACAGGCCTGTTGTCACTGCGTTCTAGCCGAAGTGGCGATAAAAAAGCGATACTTAAAAAGTATCGCTTCGTATTTTCTTATCCTAAGATTAAAGCTCCAGTAATGCCTGCGTAGGGCTTTTACCGATCAGCATTAATTCAGGGTTTTCCAGTAATTCTTTTACTCTTACCAGGAATCCTACAGATTCACGACCATCGATAATCCTGTGGTCGTAGCTCAGTGCCAGGTACATCATCGGGCGGATCTTGATCTCACCATCAATTACCATGGCACGTTCCTGGATCTTATGCATCCCTAAGATAGCAGATTGAGGAATGTTGATGATCGGTGTAGACATCAATGAACCGAATACACCACCATTGGTAATGGTAAAGGTACCGCCGGACATTTCTTCGATGGTTAATTTATTATCTCTTGCTTTACCGGCCAGCTCCATCACTTTCGCTTCTATCTCAGCCATACTCAGGCTTTCTGCATTGCGAATGATAGGTACCACAAGACCTTTAGGTGCAGATACCGCGATAGAGATATCGGCATACTCATGGTACACGATATTTTCACCATCAATGTAAGCATTTACCGCAGGCCATTCCATCAATGCGATGGTACAGGCTTTGGTGAAGAAAGACATAAAGCCCAGGTTAACACCATGTGCTTCTTTGAACTTATCTTTATATTGTTTACGGATCGCCATGATATTGGTCATGTCTACTTCATTGAAGGTAGTCAACATGGCCGTTGTGTTTTTGGCTTCTACCAGTCTGCGGGAAACTGTTTTACGAAGATTGCTCATTTTTTGAACTTTATCTTCTCTGGTGAACAGTTCTTTACCGGCAGGTCTGCCCGGGTTTTCCAAAGCAGCTAAAACGTCTGCTTTGAAGATACGGCCGTTAGCACCGGTACCCTGTACTTTTGAAGGGCTTACGTTCTTATCGCTCATCATGCTTTTAGCAACAGGTGTTGCTTTCACATCAGCAGCAATAGGAGCTGGGCTTACCGCAGCAGGAGCAGCCGGGGCCGCTTCTGGTTTAGCTTCCGCCTTAGGGGCTTCCGCAGGAGCAGCAGCGCCTGCAGGGCGTTCTGCCGTTTCATCAATTTTACAAGCTAAATCACCGATATTTAAAGTGTCGCCTTCCTGAGCTACGATATGTAAAATACCTGCTTGCTCAGCATTCAGTTCAAAGGTCGCTTTTTCAGACTCCAGTTCGCAGATGACTTCATCTCTATCTACCCACTCACCATCTTTCTTCATCCATGTAACCAGTGTCACTTCACTAATTGATTCGCCAACAGGAGGCACTTTAATTTCTATCATAATTTGCTTTATATGCAGTAAAAAAGATTATTTGTCTAGACCCTGAAACCGGGATTTCTAAATTTGGGTGTAAAATTAATAAAGGCTTTCGACTTTAACAAGCCAAAACACGCTCTTCTGATATTTAACAATTTAACCACCTATCCAGGATTTCCCGGAATAAAGGCCTGGTCAGTGCCGATTCCGGCCGAAGGGGGAGGTATAGCATTTTAGCAAGTTCATCTTTTAACTCAAAATCCTGCTGATCTTTATAGCTGAAATAGGGATTTACCTTGCTTAAAGCCTTTGCCAGATACTCCTGCTCGGTCTGGCCGGGGGTAGGGACCAGCAGGGCAGGGCGCTGCAGAACCTGTAAGTCCATTAAAGTAGTATAGCCGCCCCTGCACACCATACCTGATGCGTTAAGGATCTCTTCTGCCAGTTTTTCGGCACCGAGGTAACTGTGCCAGGTGATATGTGCAGGTACAGGGCCGGGGGCAGCCTGGCCCGACTTGCCGGCGACAAAGGTAAACGTGTACTCCTCCAGCGCGGTACATTGCTGCCAGAGTTTTTGCTCAAACTGGCTGCGCATAGGTTCCGGCCCGGAAAGCAAGACCAGGAAATGGTTTTTTACCGGAGCTCTTGACTGGCCTGGTGTGTCGAAGAACTGGCTCAGGTAACCGATGTAAGCCGCATTGCGGGGCAGTTGCCGGGGATGCGCCAGTTTGCCGGATAAGCCCGGGGCCTCAGGGCTATCTACGATCCAGCAGGCCTTAAAACGCTCTAAAAGACCCCTGTGCCATTTCAGC
Source organism: Bacteroidetes bacterium 43-16 (assembly GCA_001897525.1). Classification (GTDB taxonomy): domain Bacteria; phylum Bacteroidota; class Bacteroidia; order Chitinophagales; family Chitinophagaceae; genus Edaphocola. The sequence goes on from MKTB01000017.1 coordinate 241,134, forward strand.
ATAATGAGATCGGCCAAGGGACCCATACCGGAAAGGATCTGGACCTGATGGGTCAGGACCACATTTTTAATGTCCTTATGGTACATGCCATAGCGGTTGTCTGAGATGATGCCGTCAAAGCCATATTCAGCTTGTATTTTTTCTAGCCACAGCCTTTCTGCCTTTATAGTGGCGATTATCTTAGGGAGCTGCTGCAGTATTTTGAAGATAAAGCCACTCCTCGTTTTGGAATACTCAATATTATAACCTTTCAGGGGTAGTATGTTGAGGTCCGGGAAGTTATTGCGTAACAGCTGCGCTGCATTGCCTTCTGCTGCTGCATATACCTCATGACCGCAGGCCTGCAGGTATTGAATGATGGGAATACACCGGGTGGTGTGTCCCAATCCCCAGTCGAGCGGGGCAATGAGTATTTTTTGTTTACGTTTCATTAAAGTGGCACAACGAAAGTAATTTTTTATCCGATTATTCTTTATTTTTGATAGATGAAAAACAGGATTTTTAAAGGAATATTGGCTTTTTGTGTCATCGCGCTCACTTTGCAAAGCTGTGCCGGCAGCAAAAAAGGCTGTGGCTGTGGTAATGACATTAACCGTTCTTCTTCGAGGAGGTAGTTAAGGTTTGCTTAAGCTGGGAAATCTAAATGATCCTGTAAAAATAGTTCTCCGCTCGCTATTGCCCGGTCGATAAGACGATCACTCATACGGGCGCGTCTTGCATCATCCCGGGCGCAATGCCTTAAACCTATAAGGTTTTTGAAACCTTATAGGTTTTGGTGTTCCCCTGCTGCTTCGAGAGGCTCTGTAAGACACATACATTATTTCAGGCACAACACATAAAAGTTAAGCGGTCCTGGCTTCCCGGGACCGCTTATCTTTTTTATAAGTACATATATTGATTAATACCTGAAGGGCCTTAAACCTATAAGGTTTTTGAAACCTTATAGGTTTTGGTGTTCCCATGCTGCTTCGACAGGGCACTGCAAGATACACACATTATTTCAAGCACAACACATAAAAGGTAAGCGGTCCTGGCTTCCCGGGACCGCTTATCTTTTTTATAAGTACGTATATTGATTAATACCTGAAGGGCCTTAAACCTATAAGGTTTTTGAAACCTTATAGGTTTTGGTGTTCCCCTGCTGCTTCGACAGGCTTTATAAGACACACACATTATTTCAGGCACAACACATAAAAGATAAGCGGTCCTGGAGTTCCAGGACCGCTTATCTTTTATAATCTTTCTTAAGATTAATACCCGAAGATCTCTTCCAGGCTTAATTTCTTGAAAGTACCCATTTGGCTTAATTGCTCTTGTGTCAGGTTTTTCTCATTACCTACGATACAATAAGTATAAGGCTTGCCCGCAAATTCTTTAATGTGGAAATCTTTGATATCATTAAAGGTCAGAGTAGCTGATTTATCATAGATCAGTTTCCTGTTATCTGCAGAGTTGCCCAGCTTCTGTGCTGCCAGGTAAGAGAAGATGATACCGTCCTGGGAGATACGTTCACTCGCCAGTGATTTTCTCAGGCTCAGCTTTGCATTGTCGAAAGCAATACCAGATTCCGGTAAAGTGTTCAGCAATTCGTTCATACCACCTACGGCCTCTTTCAATTTATCGGCTTGTGTACCTACATAAGCAGCTACCAAACTTCTGTCTTCTTTTTTAGAAGGCAGTCCGTAGTAAGAATAAGTAGAGTAGGCCAATGCTTTAGATTCACGAATGGTCTGGAATACAATGCTACCCATACCACCGCCAAAGTAGTTGTTGAATAAAGAAACCGTCGGAGTAACCGTTACATTGTATTTCTCCCCGTTTCTCAGCCAGAATACCTCAGCTTGTGTCATTTCATAGTTGGCAAACAATACCTGGTTGCTTGTAGTCGTTGTTTGTGTAAACGTTTTAGAAGCAGGCATGCTGGCAAATTGTGCCGGAGCTTTATGGTTTTTAGCTAAGCTGCTTTGCAACTGAGCTACCGTTTGCGGACCGTAATATAATACCCTGTGCTTATAGTTCACCATATTGCGGATGATGTCTACCAGTTGTTTTGCTGTTAAAGCATCCAGTTCGCTCTCAGAAAGTACGTTGTTGAACGGGTTCTGAGGGCCATATTGCGCATAAGAGCGTAAGCCTGCCATGATCGCATTCTTGTTCTCTTTAGCATTTGACCTGGATTTTTTCAGGTTCTCTTTGTAAGCTTGCAGCGCATCTTCATCTGGTTCACAGTTTCTGATCAGGTCTTCCAGCAACTTAACGGAAGCATCGAAGTTTTCATTTAAACCGTCCAGTGTCACATAGGTTTCTTCATTAGCAGAGCTAACAGAGAAAGAAGAGGCTAATTTGTAGAAATCCTGGGAGATCTGCTCGCTGGATTTATCTTTAGTACCCAGGTATTCCAGGTAGCCTGCAGCGATCGGTAACAGCTTGTTGTTCCATTTACCAATGTCAAAGTGGTAGTACATACGGAAGAGGGCATTGTCTTTATTCTGAACCGTCAACAGGTCAATATTGCCATGCTTGCCTTTTTTGATATCAGTAGCAAAGTTCAGCCATTGCGGTGTGATCGCATTTTCAGGCATCGCATTTACTTTCTTTACAAATGCAGATTGCTCTTTGTTTACCGATACCGGGGTGATGGTAGGCTTGTCTACTTTTACGATATCTTTATCCTCACCTTTTTTCTTGTAGATGATGACATAGTTATTGTCTTTCAGATATTTGGTAGCAAAGTCCATGATATCTTTCTTAGTGATCTTGCTGATCATATCCGGGTAGGAAATGGCTGTGCTCCAATCAACTTCAGAAGTAAAGTTGTCCATCAGGTTGCTGGCGCGACTGCTGTAATCTTCATTCTGAGCAATGTCGTTTTTCTTTTCGTTATTGACGATAGACTGGATCAGTTCATCAGAGAAATCACCGCTTCTTAATTTAGCGATCTGTCCCAGTAACAATTCTTTTACCTGGTCCAGAGATTGTCCTTGTGTAGGATTACCCTGTAAGATCAGCATTGAGTAATCTTTCAATACATAAGGGAAAGCGTAAGCACTCAGTAATTTTTGTGATTTTACCAGGTTCAGGTCGATCAGACCGGCAGAACCATTGGTCAGGATATTACCTACCAGTTCCAGGATCTGTGCATCTTTAGAAGAAGCACCCGGGAAGCGGAAGCCCATCATAACGTTCTCCGGTTTAGGTCCCATTACTTCACGTGTAATAGGGCTGGTGATCTCACTTTCTTTTCCGGGTGTATATGCCGGGATCTGTTTGGTTTTCATATAACCGAAAGTGTTCTCGATCTTTTTGATCACAACAGCAGGATCAAAATCGCCTGCCATGATAATACCCATATTATTAGGTACGTAATAATCGTCGTAATACTTGCGGATAGCTGTTAAAGAAGGATTCTTCAGGTGCTCAATGGTACCAATCGTTGTTTGCTTACCATAATTATTATTAGGGAACAAAGCAGAGAAAAGCGTTTCAAATGACTTTCTGCCATCATCATCCAGGCCCCTGTTTTTTTCTTCATATACCGCTTCCAGCTCTGTGTGGAACAAGCGTAAAACGGGTTTGCGGAAGCGTTCTGCCTGTACCGCAAGGAATTTATCAATGGCATTACTTGGAATATCTTCCACGTATACCGTTTGCTCAAACGAGGTAAAGGCATTGGTTCCTTCGGCACCCATTGCAGCCATTAATTTATCATATTCATTAGGGATCGCAAACTTTGCTGCCTCACCTGATGCCTGGTCGATCTGTTTGTAAATTTCTTTACGTTGTGCTTCGTCGGTAGTATTGTTGTATTGTTCATACAGTGCATCTACTTTATCCAGCAATGGTTTTTCTTTATTCCAGTCTAAGGAACCGAATACATCTGTTCCTTTAAACAACATATGCTCCAGGTAGTGTGCCAGGCCGGTATGGTTGGCCGGATCGGTCTTGCTACCCGCTTTTACAGCGATATAAGTCTGTATTCTTGGTTTCTTTTTACTCGGGCTCAGGATGACGGTCAGGCCGTTTTTAAGGGTATAAAAACGGGCATTGGAAGGGTCGTTAGTGACATAACGGTAGGTATAGCCATTTTCGGTAGCTTCCTTCCACTGGTGTTTACTGTCTTGTGCGAAGCTGAAGTGAAAACTTCCAGCTACAATGAGAACGCCTGCCGCCAGGCTCTTTACTAAGTTCATTGAAATCCTATTAATTAGTGTTAAAAAATGTGGTGTCTATTTTCTGAATGCAAAAAAAACGGCCCCTAAAATACAAATAAAACTGAACACATAATTCCAGTTAAAGTCATCTTTTAAATAAAAGATGGCAAAAACAGAAAATACGGTCAGCGTAATTACCTCCTGTATGATCTTCAGCTGGAAAGGTTTAATGCCCCATTCCGAGCCAAAATGGTTGGCCGGTACGGCAAACATATACTCAAACAGTGCAATGCCCCAGCTGATCAGCACCATTTTCCAGAGCGGAAAACTAGCCCCTCCCGGTTTCAGGTGCCAGTACCAGGCGAAGGTCATTACCGTGTTGGAGATAATGAGTAAACCGATTACGGAAAGCAGTTTAAGATTCATTGCAGGAAGATTATGGGTACTATGAAAGTAAATTTTCTATGTCTTTAAAGGCATGCTTCGGGATCTTGTTTTCCCAAAGTACCTCGTAAATGATATTCAAGATAGGCATATCTACCGGAATGCTTTTCAAGACCTCTTTCATGCCTTTAACGGCATAATAGCCTTCTGCCACCATGTTCATTTCCAGCTTGGCATCGCTTACGCGGTAGCCTTTGCCCAGCAGGTTACCGAAGCTGCGGTTCCTGGAGTGCAGGGAGTAGCAGGTGACCAGCAGGTCGCCCAGGTAGGCCGCGGTATGAAAATCGGGCTTTAGACTGTCCGGGTTCTTATCATAAAAATGAAATTTGAGGAAGCGGTACATCTCCCGGTAGCAATTGGTGATATACACGCTCAGGAAATTGTCCCCATAACCCAGTCCGTGCGCTATACCGGAGCCTACGGCATAGATATTTTTAAGCACAGCGGCATATTGAGAACCCCAAAGGTCATTGTTGGTCGTCGTTTTTAAGAAAGGTGTTTCAAACAAAGCAGCAATCGCTTTGGCCTCAGTAGCTTCAGTTCCTGAAAAGGTCAGGTAGGAAAGGCGCTCCTGGGCTACTTCTTCTGCGTGGCAGGGGCCGGTGATGGCAAAATACTGGTCCAGGTTGATGTCAAAACCCTCCACCAGGTATTCCTGCAGCAATTGATGGTGCTCCGGTAGGATGCCTTTCACGGCAGATACGATCTGCTTGTGCTGCATGGCCGCTTTAGGGATCTTATTCACCACTTCCAGTAGATAAGCAGAGGGAATGCATAAGACTAAAACCGTGCATTGGTCGATGACTTCTTGCAGGTCTGTGGTAGGAAAGATGAGTGCGCGGTCAAACTCGACAGCGGAAAGATATTGTTCATTATGTCCTTTCTCTTTCAGGTGCTCCACTGCAGCTTCATTACGCATCCACCAGCAGATCTGGTTATTGTTAGTCGTTAATAATTTTGCGAGTGCAGTTGCCCAGGATCCGTTTCCTATTAGTCCTATCATTAATGTGTTGTGATTGATTCCCGGCCAAGATCGGCCTTTTTGCGCTGCAAGATATAGAATTGTGAGGAAAAATAGTATTTGTGGGCCTCCGCAGGCCCTTTGTATGGTTTTTTTAACGAATTCCCCTTTTTATCTGGCCCGTAGTTAAGGTTTTGAACAGTATCTTTGCAAAATTTTTATCTGGTTATGAAGAACACAAAATTACTGAGCGCATTTGGCTGGGCCGCTATCCTGGAAGGTATTTCCTACATCCTTTTATTCGCCAATATGGTGATCGTGAAAAGAATGGACCCTGAAATGGGCAAAGCATTAGTGTACCCTATAGGTATGGCACACGGTCTCTTGTTTGTCGCTTACATTTTGTTGTTGATCCAGTGTAAGATCGCTTTCAGATGGTCTTTTGGCAAATCCGTGCTTTATTTTGTACTTTCTTTGGTGCCTTTCGGAACATTCTGGGTGGACAAAAAATTAAAAGAAGAGAAAAAACGCATCGAGAGCGTAGCTTAAGCCGGATCAAATAATGCGATATCTATTAGAAGTGGCCTATGATGGCACGGCATTTCACGGTTCACAGGTGCAGGGTGAGTTAAATACAGTACAATTTGCCATAAACAAAGCATTGAGTATCTTATTGAGACAGCCTGTAGAAACTTTTGGTGCCAGCAGGACAGATGAAGGGGTGCATGCCCTGGGCAACGCCTATCATTTTGACTGGGACGAAGCTATTCATCCGCAACTGGTCTATAAGCTGAATGCCTTATTGCCGCCGCAAATGGCGGTAAAGCGTTTGTTGAAGGCCCATAATCCTGAGTTCAATGCGCGTTTTGATGCCTCCAGCAGGAGGTACCGTTATAAAATATACCAGCGAAAAGATCCTTTTAAGCAATCAAGGGCTTTGTTCTTTCCTTACCCCATCGACCTGGAGAAGCTCCGGGCAACTGCTGAGGTGATAAAGGAATATATTGATTTTGAAAGTTTCTGTAAACGCAATTCGCAGACCTTTACCCATAACTGTACCATATTCCAGTCTTACTGGGAAGACCATGGGGATGAAGTGCACTATATAGTGGAGGCCAACCGGTTTTTAAGAGGTATGGTGCGTGCCCTGGTAGGCACCCAGCTCAAGATGATGAAGCAGGAAGACCCGGTTACGGCTTTACGCAACATTATCACCGCTAAAAACTGTACTTTAGCAGACTTTAGCGTCACGGGCAACGGTTTGTATTTAGAAGCCGTCAATTTCCCGCCGGGGATGCTGGAAGAAGTACCCCAGCAAAGAAGGTAAACAGAACAATCTGCTGATAAAAAAGCAGACCGCTTACTTTTTATTATATTTGCTCCTCTATATTTATTCAATCTATTAATTTCATACGCATTTATGCCTGTTTTTAAGTTTAAAGTTTCCTGGGAAGACGACGATAACATCAATCGGAGTATAGCACTTACCAATGGTCAGTCTTTTTTACAATTTCACCAAGCCATTCTTACCGCTTTTGAATTTGATAAGAAAGAGGCTGCCGCAAACTTTTATGAGAGCAATGATAAGCATATGAAAGGCCGCGCCATTTCTTCAGAAGTGCTGGTCAATAAAAAAGATGCACCGGCTTTATCCATGATGAAGACCCCGGTTTCTGCCTTGGTAGACAGCCCCGATAAGAAGTTTATTTATGAATATGACCCGGTGAAGAACTGGTCGTTTTTTGTAGAACTGGTGGGCATAGACAGGGACGAAAATGTAAAGATCAGCTACCCGCACTGCTTCTTTAAAGAAGGCATTTCCCCGATCCTGACCGGGGCCAAGTCCCTGTCGGAAAACAAGATGGTAGAACTGGAAGAAAAGTATGACCTGGGTAAAGAAGAGATGGATGAAGGCTATGGCAGCGAAGGAGAAGATGATGATAAGGAAACCGACAGTGACGAGGAAAGCTACGGTGAAGAAGAATATGGTGAGGAAGGAGAACAATTCTAATTGTGAGCATGCGAACGGTTATTGTGATAGCAGGACCGACCGCGATCGGCAAGACTGCGCTCAGTATACAGCTGGCGCAGCATTTTAATACAGCTATAGTGTCCGCAGATTCCCGGCAATGCTACCGGGAAATGAACATCGGTACGGCAAAGCCCGATGCCTCAGAGCTGGCGGCAGTGCCCCATTACTTTATCAATTCCCATTCCATACATGAGCCCATCAATGCGGCCGCTTATGAGCAATTGGCATTGGGCTATCTCGAAGAGATCTTCCAGTCTGCTGATGTAGCGATCGTATGTGGTGGCACCGGCTTGTACATTAAAGCCCTTTGTGAGGGTATTGATGAGATGCCAGGTGTAGACAAAGAGATAGAAGCCGTCATCAAACGCAATTTTGAAGCTAAAGGCTTATCCTGGTTGCAGGAAGAGCTGAAAGCCAAAGACCCTGTGTTCTTTGAACAGGCCGAGCAGCAGAACCCCGTAAGGCTCATCCGGGCCTTGTCCTTTTTAGAAACCAATAAACTATCTATTACTGCTTTTAAAAAGCAGACCGCTAAAGAAAGACCTTTCCGGGTGATCAAGATTGCCCTGGATATTCCGCGTGAGCAATTGTATGCGCGTATCAATCATAGGGTAGATATAATGATGCAGCAGGGCTTGTTGGAGGAAGTGAATACCCTATATCCTTTACGGGAGCTGAAAAACCTGCAAACAGTGGGTTATGCCGAGTTTTACGAAGCCGGTGATTTTCCTTTGTCCCAAGCGCAGATCACAGAGGCGGTAGATAAAGTAAAACAACATACCCGCAATTATGCCAAACGCCAACTGACCTGGTTTCGCAAAGACCCGGCATTTGCCTGGTTTGCTCCCGATGAGCTGCAAGCTGTCCTGGACTATATACATGCTAAAAACTAATGCCCTATGTTTTGGTTTTTATTGTTCCTGTTCACCATGCAGCTTTGCTTTGCTTATGCTTACCGCTATCGTCCCGGTGCAGACCCGGCTTATATCCCCAAAGAGTGGCCGAAAGTGAGTGTCGTAATTTGTGGTAAAAACGAAGCTGAAAATATTCAGCGATTCCTGCCATTGGTATTAAGCCAACAGTATGGGCATAATGACTGGGAACTTCTATACGTCAATGATGCTTCTACAGATGAGAGTGCAAGGCTGCTGCAGGCCTTAAGTCTGGAATACCCGCAACTGCGCATCCTGGATATTGAACCGGGAGAGGCACGCATTTTTCCCGGCAAAAAACAGGCTCTTTTGCAAGGTTTGCAACAAGCTGAGCATGACCTTGTTTTATTAACCGATGCAGATTGCTATCCTGCTGCTGCATTGTGGCTGGAAGGTATGGTGAGGGCTTATCAGCAATTAAAAGATAAAAATCATTTGGAGCAGAACTTTGTGCTGGGCTATGGCGCTTATCAGAAAGAGCCGGGATTGCTCAATCGTTTTGTGCGCTGGGAAACCCTGCATACTTTTATTCAATATGCCTCCTGGGCCAGGATCTACCGGCCTTATATGGGCGTAGGCAGGAATATACTCTATCATAAGCGATCCGTAATTGATTTATTGGAACACGATTCAGCATTCAAAAATACTTTTGCCGCAACGGCATCAGGAGATGATGACCTCATTATTTCGGCACTGGCTACTATAGAGAACACCATCATTGCTGATGATGCAGCTACACATACCATCTCTGCAGCACCTGCAGGCTGGCGGCAATGGTGGCGGCAAAAGACCAGGCATGTATCTTCGGGGAAGTATTATGCCCCTTGGATCAAAAAGGGCCTGGGACTATATGCCCTGTCTGCATTTTTGTTCTGGGTACTCGCCCTTATTTTGTTAGTAAGTTCTGAAGGATTAATCCAAAAGCTTGTTTTATTTTTGATACTTTGCAGGCTGGCGGCCTATTGGGCAAATGCCTTTAAATGGCTGTCTGTTCTGGGGAGTAAGCGACAGGCCTGGTTTTATCCTTTGGGAGAGCTGATGTGGCTGGTCTATAATATGGCTGTGTCCCCTTTTATATTTTGGAAAAATAAACAACAATGGAAGTAGTATTAAAATATTTTACAGATTTCACGGAAGAGCAGATCGCCCAGTTCAGGGCTTTGGAAGGACTTTATAAAGAATGGAATGAAAAGATCAATGTCATTTCCAGGAAAGATATTGACCAGTTATATACCAAGCATGTATTGCATTCCCTGGCTATAGCGGCTATATGTCCTTTCCTGCCGGGTATGAGGATCGTGGACATCGGCACCGGTGGCGGATTTCCCGGCATTCCGCTGGCGATCATGTATCCTGAGGTAGATTTTCTTTTAGTAGATTCTATCGGTAAAAAACTTAAAGTGGTAGATGAGATCATCGCATCTATTGGCCTGAAGAACGTGCGTACCCTGCATTCCAGGATAGAAGATATATCACAGAGGGATTTTGACTTTGCCGTTTCGAGGGCTGTAGCCCCGCTGAAGAGTTTATGGGAATGGGCCAAGCCGATCATTAAAAAGAATAAATCTACCGAGCTGGCCAATGGCCTCATCTGCCTGAAAGGCGGTGACCTCAACCAGGAGATCGTGGAAAGTGAAGTGCGTCCTTCCCTGTGGGACCTGGAAGATATATTTGCCGGAGAGGGCTTTGAAGAAAAGTTTGTTGTTTGGGTGGGTAAAAAATAGTCAATATTATATTAATATTCAGAATCCTCATACTAAAAACTTATTTTTGTTCATTCTACCAAAAAATCAATATCCCTGATGCTGCAAAGAATCATAGGTATATATATATTCACGCTGTTTTTTACAATTGCTGCATTTGCCCAGAAAGGGACAACTGTCAGTGGTACAAAATCGGAACTACAAAGCAAGAGAGAAGCCATTCTCCGGGAGATTGCGAATGCCCAGGCTTTACTGGACAATGCCAAGGCCAACCAGAAAGTAACACTTACAGAATTGAGTGCGCTGAATAAAAAACTGGCGCTGCGGCAGCAACTGATCAATAATATCAATCTCGAAATCAAAACGATCGGTAAGGACATTGACCTCACCAATAAAGAAGTGGAGGTACTGAACCAGCGACTGGGCAAGTACAAAATGGAGTATGCCCGCTCGATCCGTTATGCCTACCGCAACAAGGAATCTCAGAATATGATGGTGTTTGTGTTTTCGGCAAATACCTTTAACGAGATGACCCGCCGGATGGAGTACATGAAAAAGTACCGACAGTACCGTACGGTGCAGGCCGGCAGGATCAGGGAATTGCAGTCTTCTTTATCTGCTAAAGTAACCCATCTCAATAACCGCAAAGTACAGCGTAATACTTTACTGGGCGATGAGCAGAAGCATAAAGCGGCCATACAGGCCGATGCCGACCAGACCAACCAGGCCGCACAGGAGCTGAAAAGCCAGGTGACGGACCTTTCGGGACAGATCGCTAAGAACAAAGCGGCTGCGGCGCAACTGGATAATGCCATCCGCGCACAGATTCAAAGAGAAATTGCAGAAGCTAAGCGTAAGGCAGAAGAGGAAGCCCGGAGACTGGCTTTGGAAAATGCGCGCATCAAAGCGGAAGAAGATGCCAAGCGTAGGGCTATGGAGTCTCAGCGGCAGGATGAGATCGCCAGGCAAAGAGCTATAGACGAAGAGCAAAAGAGAGCGGTTGAACTGGCGAAGCAGGCAGAGAATGCCCGTAAGCGTGCTGCAGAAGAAGCGGAGCGCCAGCGCCTGAAAGATATAGAAGATGCAAAGAAGCGCCGGGAAGAAGCGGCTGCAGAAGAGAAGCGCATTGCTGATGCTAAATCCCGTGAAGACCAGAGAAGAAGAAATGAGGAGCGTAATAAGGAAATAGATAAGCGTAAGGAGGAAGAGCGCCAGAAAGAGATCGCCCGTCAGAAGAAAATTGCCGAGGACCTGGAAAAGCAAAAAGCGGCTTCCCAGAAGCAGGTGGAGCAATACAAGTCAGGAGCTACTGTAGTGACGATCAACAAGAACCCGGGTTCCGGCTCTAATCCGCCATCTTCCGGTACCAGGCCGGTAAGTCCGCCGGCACAGGAGCAAAAGAATTATAAAAATATGCTGCCGCAGGAAGTACAAAACCTGTCGGCCAGCTTCGAGGCCAACAGGGGATCTTTACCCTGGCCGGTAAGCCAGGGCGTGATCGTAGCGCCTTATGGTAAATACCAGCACCCTATAGAAAGGAGTGTAACGCTGAACAATGAAGGGATCGACATCGGTACCAATGCCAATGCGCCTGTAAAAGCAGTGTTTAAAGGGGTGGTAACCAAGATCTTTAATGTACCGGGTATGGGCGTTTCTGTATTGGTCAATCACGGGCAGTACTATACTTTGTATGCCAAGCTTTCGGGTTCATCGGTAGCACAGGGTGCCACTGTGGGTGCCGGACAGGTAGTAGGCTCTGCCGGTAAGAATGATGAAGGCGATAATGTGGTGCATTTTGAATTGTGGAAAGTAAACGACAACGGCTCCTTTAATACGGTTAACCCTACCGGCTGGATCGCTCCACGATAAATATTTAACACCGGTTTCCTCAGAAATATCGGGTGAAACTATTAATATTGAAAAAAATAAATTTTAAAGCGCGATGAGATTAGCTTTTTGGAAAAAGAAAGAGACCAATAAAAAGAAAAAACCGGCCTGGAGAGAGTGGCTGGATGCTGCCCTTTTTGCGGTGGTAGCGGCTACGATTATCCGTATGTTTTTCATTGAGGCCTATACCATCCCTACGGGTTCTATGGAAGGTACGCTCAAGGTGAATGATTATCTTTTTGTGAGTAAACTGGCCTATGGTCCTCGTTTGCCCAATACGCCTTTGTCTTTTCCTTTAGTCCATAATACGATGCCGGTCACAGGTGGTAAATCTTATTCAGAATCTGTACACTGGAAATACAGGAGATTACCCGGCTTCGGTCATGTAAAAGTGGGCGATGTGGTGGTGTTTAACTTCCCGAACAATGATACGACCATCCTGGAAGATCCGAGCCAGGATTATTATAACTATGTGCGCCAGATGGGCGGCAGCCAGGCGGTGAAAGACCGTTTTACCGTGATCACAAGACCGGTAGATAAGAGAGAGAACTATATTAAAAGATGTGTGGCCGGCCCGGGCGATAAGGTAGTGATCAAGGAAGGTGTATTGTATGTGAATGACCAGGTAGCTCCGCAACATGCGCATCAACGCATCGACTACTGGGTGGAAGGTGATGTGAAGCTTTCTGCTGATTTTATGGAAGAGAACTTTATCGTGTTTAAAAGTGTGGATGCCCGTAATAATATGCAGGTATATGAAATGGAACATGGTACGGTAGAAAAGGTGAAAGCGATCCCGAATGTAAAAAGTGTCCTGCCTGCCAGCGTATTGATGCCGGGTGAGACGGGTAATATTGCCCAGTGGACTTTCCCTTTTGATACGGCAAATTTTAAATGGAACCAGGATAATTTCGGTGCTTTGATCGTTCCTAAGAAAGGTGCGACGATACAGTTAAGCCCTGAAAATGTGGCCTTATACCGCAGGATCATCAAGGATTATGAAGAGAACCCTAGTTTTGTTCAGAAAGACGGTGCTTTCTTTATAGAGGGTAAGCAAATTACTTCTTATACCTTTAAAATGGATTATTACTGGATGATGGGTGATAACCGCCACAATTCTGCAGATTCCCGTTATTTCGGCTTCGTTCCGGAAGATCATATTGTAGGTAAAGCATCTTTTGTATGGCTGAGCTACGGAAACGGTGATGGTACGGTGTACAATAAGAGCGGCATGAGATGGGGTCGTATTTTCAGAGGAGTAGGTGCTTTGCAGCAATAATCACAATAAACTATTTAATAACGTAGAAAGCAATCCCGGAAGGGATTGTTTTCTGTTTTTTGACTAATTTTATAACATGAAGTTGTACGTAAAAAATATGGTGTGCAGGCGCTGTATCGCAGCGGTGGAGAAAGTGATGACGGACCATGATCTTCACCCGACCAATATTGTTTTGGGAGAAGTGCAGCTGGCAGAAGAGGATATAGACGATAAGAAAGAGCAGGTGATTGCCGCGCTGGAAGCTTTGGGCTTTGAATGGATCGACGACCGTAAAGAGCGCATGGTGGAGGCGATTAAGGCGCTCATCGTGGAATTGGTACAGGATAAGGACAATGAGCTGGAAGTAAATCTTTCCGACTATTTATCTAAGCATTTGCATTATGAATATACCACCATCAGCAACCTTTTTTCGGAGCTGAATGGTATCACGATAGAGAAGTACTATATCGCGCAAAAGATAGAGAAAGTAAAAGAGTTATTGTTTTATGATGAGCTTAGCCTGAGCGAGATCAGCGATCGCCTGCATTATTCCAGTGTGGCGCACCTGAGCAGCCAGTTTAAGAAAGTTACGGGTATGACCCCCAGTGCCTATAAAAAATTAAAGATCACGAAAAGAAAACCTTTAGATGAAGTATCCTAAACACTTTGTTTTATGGGTGACCGGCCTGCTGTTGTGCGCCGGCAGCTCCTGCGCTCAAAAGCCTAAAGCATCTGCAGACAGCCTGCTGTATGCCGTGGTGAAAGAGTTGAGCGATGACCGTTATAAGGGCCGCAAATCCGGTACGGCAGAGAATGAACAGGCGGCACTCTACCTGGCCGGGGTCTTTAAAGCCGCCGGGCTTAAGCCCGCGGTGGGCAATAGTTTTTTAGTGCCTTTCGAGGTACGGGGTATGAAATTGTATAATGTTTGCGGGATATTAAAAGGGAAATCGGAGGGCATCTATGCTTTCGGGGCACACTTCGATCATATCGGTTTTGATCAAAGAGGACCCGATACGGTGTTTAACGGAGCTGATGATAATGCGAGTGGGGTAGCGGCCATGATCGGTATTGCTACCTATTTTAAACAGCATCCACCGGAAAAGTCGGTATTGATCATGGCTTTTAATGCCGAGGAGATGGGGCTTTGGGGTTCAGAAGCTTTGGTGGCGCAGCCGGAGATGCAGTCCCTGTTAAAAAGGACACAGGTGCTGTTCAATATGGAGATGGTGGGTACGGTAGCTGCTTCGGGCAGGAACAGTATGTTCATGACCGGAGATGACCAGTCTAACTTATACGACTTATTGAAGGCGAATGCCAAAGAGGGTTTTACCATAGTGAAAGATCCTTACCTGGAGCAGGAATTGTTCTTCCGCTCAGACAATGTGGGCTTTTACCATAAAGGTATTGTAGCTCATTCCTTCTCGACCTGCGATATGGAAAACACGAATCATTACCACCAGAAAAACGATGAATTGAGTATTATAGATTTTGATAATCTCGGTCAAATGGTTCAGAGTTTCTCGGCCACCATTGCCTCCATGATGCAGCAGCCGGGATTGACTTTTAAAAATAAATAGTATTATGAAAGGAATGGTAAAAGCCTTGAATTGGCTATATAGGAAGTTATTTAAGAAAAGGTGCTGTCAGTAGGGAGTCCCCGAATATTTAATATAAACTCCGTAATTGCTTTATTATGACCTGTCGTATTTTATTTAGTATTGCTTTCAGTGCATTTACTTTGTCTTCATCTGCACAAGAGGTAAGTGTAGCAAAACTATCCCTTTACTACCAAAAATTTGTTGATTTTTCTGATCAAAGTCAGTCCGATTCGGCAACGCATTACCGGGCATTATTTAAGGAGCAGGTTATAAATGGTGTAAAGGTAAATCATACGGCGACCTTGTATGCTTTGTCTGAGCTGGCCAGGCAGGAAATCGGTTTCCAATTTCAAAAGACGACAGATACTAAATTGTACAGCGTTTGCTGGGATGACCAAACGGGCGGTACCATGCGTAATTTTGAAGGGTTTTATATTTACCACAATGGATCTGTTTGTGTTACTGAAACGATCCATCCGGTCAGAGAAGAATTCTCGGCAGGCTCTAATGTCTATGCTTTGCACCAGGTGAATACAAGTAAAGGTAAGGCGATCTACCTGCAATTTGAATATGTAAAAGCGAGTACGTCTTTATTCCGTTATACTGTTAGCAGCTTGAGTATTGAGCGTGGCAAACTGAACCGGCAGGCGAAATATATTAAGACCGGCAGTGGTTTGCAGCACAGTATTAGTTATGGACTGGATTGGTCAGAAAAGGTCAATCGGGATAGAGGGAATCTTAATATCAAGCAGGCGCTCACCTATGATGCTACTCTGAAACAATTTTCTTTCCCCCTGGTTCAGCAGGATGGTACCATCAGTACTAAAAGAATTAAGTACGGATTTAAAGGAAGTTATTTTGAATTGGTGCAGTAAGGAATTTTTACCTGTCTGAATGCCAAGGCCAATTCCCCAAACTTCATATAGCTAGTGTTATGTTTTTAAACTTCTGTACAATTTTAAATGCAAAAATCGGGGTTTTAAATCCCGATTTTTGCATTTATACAGTATTGAAATAGTTGCTGTTTTTTAAAATTTCTCGTCCGGAGCTTTTTTAGTGGCGTTGTATTCGACTAAAGTAGCAAAAGCTTTTCTTAATCTTTCTGTCAAAGCTTTATCTGTAGTAAAGCTAAATGCGTCTCTGTAGTTGTTGTAATTGGGACCACTGATGGAGAGGTTGTTATATGAATTCCCTTGACCGGCCCTGTCATAGTCGCACTCCACATAGATCAACCCTCTTCCGGAGATGTATAGATCATCGGTGTATTCATCGCCCATCTTGGTGACCTTATTTAAGTCATAAGTGTACTGACAAAATTTATTAATACCATAATTGTTTTTATAAATGAATAGACCGTCTTTATAGGAAACAAATTCATTTCCATTACGCAGGACTATATTTTCTTTCATTTTCGAAGCAATCCAGTCCATGGTTTCTGCTTTGGTGGGTTGGGCTGTTTTACTTACTGCGGTGGTTTTTGCTTGCGGAGTTTTTACCGGGGCTTTTTTCTGTGCCTGCACGTTCATACTTACAACTGTTGCCATCAAAGCAATGGCCAGTTTCACTTTTGTTGTCATTCTTTATTTGTTTAAATTAAGGTTTATTGTTTTGGGGGCTTTTCCGCCTATTTTTTGGGTAAAAAATGATACATTTTTAGTCAAAAAAAATCTTGTCCAAGTTAATGCAATTTGTTGTTATTTAACTATTTAGATTATGTTCTTTGCCTTAACATTTTTCACCTGTACATCGTCCGTTGCAGTGACTTTATTTAAGTCTTAAGAATATTTACGAACTTATGTATGCTATAATTGTTGCTACTTATTGGTCTTCTTCAGGTCATTTAGAAAATCAATTACAGGAAAGGCATCCCCTTGATTGGTCGATGTAATTATCGTGTTGCCGTTTTTTAAATCTTTCCAGAACAGGCTTCTGAAACCTGTCAGCTAGTATGTCAGGCAATCATTCCACTATCAGATTTTTCAACAACCCAACCTGATCCATATTCAGAAAAGTTGCCATTTTTTTAAAGCGGAGTCTTGCATAAGAGTCGGGAACTTTTGTCCGAACACTCGCTTATTGCCGGAGCTGCAAAGCTCCCCTTATTCCATTAATGTTTTACCAATCTTGTGCTCCCCTGTTTTCCGTTTTTTCCGGTAAAGTGTAGCAGGTAAATACCTTTAGCAAGCTTGCTTATATCGACGATGTCCTTGTTACCCCTTAATGTTGCCTGCATGATATGCTTTCCTGTTGCATTATAGACATCCAGAATAGTTCCTGCTGCTGCATGGTCTATGTGTATCATTTGTGTGGCGGGATTAGGATAGAAATTCATACGGGGAAACCCGGGTATACTACCGATGTTGCTGCTACCGCTGGCATTGACCAGCATGCAGTAGGTATTGGTTCCGCAATCATTGGTAACGGTTACACATACCGTGTAGTTACTTCCAGCACTGTAAGTGTGCGTCGGGTTGGTTGTGGCGGAGGGAGCACTTCCATCGCCGAAGTCCCAGCTGATAGCGGTAAAGGGCGAGGTTCCTGTATAGGTAAAGCTCAGCGTATTGGGGCCTGTCGCGGCATAGCTGAAATCTGGAACAGGGATCGCACAATTGCAGTTGGTAGCGCCGAATTTGGCTACGAACCAGTCATATGTTCCACCGGCAGAATTTAAAGGGGCGCTGCCGGGATAAAGCTGTTCACTAAACCGGCCACCCACGTATACATTGCCGTTTCTATCATTTGCTACCGATGTACCTGTATTCCCGTTGCCGGTGGTGACCAGTGAGTCCAGGCTTACAATTTCGCCTGAGAACGCATTGAATTTAGCTAAAAATATATCTGTGCCGGATGTTGACCCAATCCTGTTGGTGAGTTCTTTGCTGTCCCACTGCACTTCTCGTCCGTAGGAGCCGGTAAGGCTGACGGTATTGTTCGCATAAGAAATCCCAGATCCGAGTATTTCCCCGTCCGTATCTGCATTCGTTGTCCATCGCTGATTGCCGTTGCTGTCCAGGCTGGAGACAAAGGCAACCATACCGTCACCCATCGAATTTGTAAAAGTATAGCCGTTGAATACATTGGTGCCAAGGGGGAATGCATCTCCGCCGATATAGATATTGCCCTGCTGGTCCAAAACCGGCTTGCAATTGCGGGTAAGAATGGCGTTAGCTGGCGTTGATTGTTTTACCCACAGGGGGGCACCTGTGGGGGCAAATGCGGCCAGGTACATAGGGCCGACACCGATCCCGGGGTTTGCCGGTTCCAGGTTGGAAGTACCAAACGCCAGTGATCCAAAGTCAGGGAGATATTGGCCATACAGGTAGCATTTTCCGTTGCGGTGATCTCTGTTGAACCGGGCAACCTGAAGGTTGTTTAAATCAGGTCCCCACGCTGTAGCGGAAACGGTGATATCCATCGGTGTACCACTGATAAAAAGACCATCCCTGTCATACGCCAGCAGATGGAAGCCATATTCTGAGACGATGTATGCTGCATTATTGTAGCTGCCGGGAGACAGGTGACTAAACAGGTAGCTGTTACCGTTGGGTGCGACAGCGAGCCCGTAAGGTGCCGTAAAGCTCGTCGCAGTTACAGAGGCTGTATCTGGTTGTGGCCTTTTGAGCCACATGAAATTTCCGGAGGTGTCGTACTTAATCAGGAAAAAGCTTTTAGTGGAATATCCCAGCGCGGTGTCGGTGTCGAAATAAGCATAGCGTGCTGCATTCGTGGAGGTATTGATCCCAGCGACATACAGTCCCCCGAAGGTGTCGATGCCCAGATTTCTGGCAATGGTGCTTCCCGCGGTGCCAAACGTTTTCATCCACCGGAATCCGCCATCGCAGGTCCAGCTTGACAGTATGATATTATCGTACATACTGGTTCCTGAATGACCGTCCACATCCGGGACAGCTCCCTGGTTGTGTATAGACAGTACGTAAATATTGTTGTGCTTATCTGTAACCATATCCATTACCTCTTCATGGGCAAAGGCTCCGGAAGCAGAAGCAAAGCTTCCTCCCCGTTTACCCCATTGCCATTCAGGCTGTGCGAAGGCAAGGGATGATCCGCAGAAAAAGGCTAAGAACATTATAAAATAAGTAGGGTAAAACTTGTTCATAACGTTTTGTTTTTTTGAAAAATACAAAAAGATCAAGAGAATGTCTAAGAAGGGCACATAAAAAAGTAAAAGTCCCCGGTAAACAGTATCTCAAACATTTTTTTTGTACGGGTAAAATTTGTTTAATTTACAGATAATACAGGATCAATATATTGTTGTTTGAATTAAGTGATTAAAGAATGGATAGATAAATAGCATCATAAAGCACATCAGGGAACTTTTTAGTACATGAAGGGCCTGAAAAGAAAAAAAACGAGGTAAGGCCTCGTTTTAGATTATTCATAACTTAATTAAATGGATTGTTATCAATTAAGATATCTATAAAATTATTTGAAAACACATTGTTTGATAATGTTAAAGATGGCTCCATTTTATTATTATAGAATATCGTGCTCTTTCCTTTAGTTACTATTCTCAAATTACCATAATTAACATCAGATTGTTTTATTATTAGTATATTTGGCGGATCTACTATTAAGTGTAGGCAAATATGTTTACTTTTCTCTCTAATAACAATTGATTGGCCTTCGACATTAATATCCCAATTATCTAAATAACCAATCCATTCATTTTTTTCAATTATTAAAGCTAATTCTCCTTTACTGTTATTGAATCGACCAGATAGTAACCATTTTTTAGATTCTTTACATACTTCAAATTTTAATACACCTTTCCCTTCAATATTAATGATTTGATGTGACCCTGTAAAAGATGTGTCTCCCCAAATCACAGTTAATTCATTTTCTCCGATATCAAAAATATCTTTGACAGTGCTCGTAGAAAAGTTTTTAGGATTCATCATAGCTGCTCTGACTTTATCTTTTGTCCATTTTTTTGTGGTTACTTTTCCATGGCAATTTGGACATAAAAGTGTTATTTTATATGGGTCATGCTCTTTTGTATCATTAAATTCTGGATCTACATGCTCATATTCATAAAAACCTAATCCACATATTACACAGCCAAATCCAGACCTGCGCCTTACTAATCTTTTAATCTCGGTAGGTATATATCTTCTTAATCCATGCTTATTTATTTTCATATGATTTGTAATTTAGATCATTAATAATCAAATCAAAATAATAATTTTTAATTTAATAATACACCCCAAACCGTATTTTTTGCTTATAAAATACGCTAAAAGCAGAAAACGAGGCAACGCCTCGCTTTTCCTATTCAAGTTTTGATTAAGTTATATAACTCAAAATGTCACCTTCTTCTCGATCTCCGGACAGGCGGCATCAATGCGCCGGGCCAACTTACCTTTAGTGTCACCTTATTAATGGTCGATTTATTTTTCTAAAGGTATATATCCATTTTTATATCTAATGTCAAATGCTTTTAATGTAGCTCTACAACTTGAACTCATTTTATTTTCATTATTTTGAATAAACTCAGTAAGCTTATTTAATGGTACAAGCATTAATTCATTTGTTTCGAGCTCGCCGTCTTGCGCTATGGAGTATAACTCTTTTAACAGTGCAGGTGTAAATTTGGAGTCAAATTCAATTCGGGCAAAAGAAGAAATTCCCATTTCCATCCTATTAATATCAATTCCTAAATCTAAAAAACCGTAATCAGTTATCTTGGTTCTATACTTTTCATCTATTCCTAGCTCTTCTTTCAATCCTCTAAACAAACAGGAAATGAACGATGGATTTTTAAATTCATCTAAATCAAGCATACTAAATGCTTCATTCATGGAAAAATGTATGCGATTTTGATCAACAACTACATTATCAGACCTTCTAGCTAAAATGATACAGTCGCACATACCATTGTTTGCAATTACAAAAGTTCCTAATCCAAAGGAACAAAGAAAAGGAGTTATTTTATTTAAATAAACAACATTATTTGGCTTAAAAAGATGCTTATTATTATTATATATTTCGGAAAATACCCTAAATGTAAAATAATCAGTCACATAAAAAGAAATGTCTAAAGAAGAATCTTCATTTTCTGTCAGTCTGTTAATTTTAAGATTTTCGACTCCAAATAATTCCCCGTTAAATCTTGGAAGTCCTGACTCAAGGTCATTCAAAAATTTCTGAGCAACCACTTCTGAAGCTTGTTTAATTACAGATAAATAATTTTCAATTTCTAAAAAGTCAAATACTTCTTTGACTTTATGCTCAAAATTGTTTTTAGATGCTGAATTAAATTTAAAATTAAGTTCACTTAATCTCTCCTTGTAATCCTCAGGAATTTCTATAATGAAGTGAGATTTTTTGTTTCTTAAAATTATGTTTTCCTCTTTGTACATAGGAATAGAATGATCTATTGGTAAATAACCAAAATTTTCTGTAAATGTTAATACCGATAATTCCCCTGTGTCTTTTTTTCTCTTTTTATTTTTTAAATGTTTTTTTGTATATGATTTAATCCCATCGAAAAAATTAGATATTATGTAACCTATAATGGCCCCTATTATTCCGCCAATTAAATATTCTTGCATAAAGATTAATGATTTAAATTTCGTATAATTAATATTTTCAATTGTATGCAAGTTTGTTATGCTAAACTGTCTTAACAAAACTAATATTCCGCTTTCATTTCCACAATACTGGAAAACCCTAATTTTTGCACTTAAAACACGCTTAAAACAAGAAAACGAGGCATTACCTCGTTTTTGTTCAAACTTTTACTAAAACAGTAAACTCAAAATGTCTCCTTCTTCTCGATCTCCGGGCAGGCCGCATCAATACGCCGGGCCAGCTCGGGTAATTTGATGGTAGGCACGGCAGGGAATAAATGATGCTCGAGGTGGTAGAACATACTAAAAGTAATTTTATTCTTCCAGGCGGAACGCTGAGTACGCGCCAGTTCCGGGTGTTCATGCGTATCATGGTGCACCGTCCATACGGCAAAGAAAGCCGAGAGCATTTCCCCTATGAACATAATGACTATATGGTATTTCAGGAAGCTAATATCGAAATAGAAGACGGTGGAGATAAACAAAGCGATCAGGAACAATTCCAAAAGCATATTGCGCCGGTATTTACGGTTGCCTTTCTGCCAGGTGATCTGATGTACCCGGAAGATATGTACGGGGCCATACAAAATAGCGCCATACCAACTCATATGTGCGGATTTACCTTCCTGGTCCTCTTCCTGCAGGCAATATTTATGGTGCCGCAGGTGATTGAATTTAACGGCATGTATAGATCCCAACATCAATACACTATTGGACACCAGGCTGAACCAGGTCAGCCATTTATGTGTGCCCAGGGAATGATGAAAACCATTATGCACCTGCCTCAATGCGGTGAGGAAGAATACCGCGGAGAAGAGCAGGGCAAACACATAATATTCCATCCAAGCCAGTCCCAGCGAGATAAACAACCAGGGCAGGCTGATGTTGTTTTCGATCAGCATCTCTTTTACCGAGAGCTTTTTGAGGTCCTGCCATTGCACGGCTTTTACAATTTCCTGTTGGGTCATGGCTTTAAGTCTTTAAGGAAATGAAACAATTAAAGGTTTTGAAGTGCAAGTTCGAGTTTTGGGTAATCGAAGCTAAAGCCTTGCAGGCTCAGCTTTTCGGGGAATACATTCCGGCTCTTCAATAATAGTTCGGCCTCTGTGCGCAGGAAGATTGCACCCAGTTCCAGCAATAACCTGTTTTGAGATAAACCAAAAGACCGCCGGTATTTATGGCGCATGGCTTGCATGAAATCCTTATTGGAGATGGGGTAGGGTGCTGTAACATTCACCGCCCCGTCTATCTCCTGGTCGCGGATGATGTGTGCAACAGCCCGGCAAAAATCATGAATATGGATCCAGCTCATCATCTGCCGGCCATCACCCTGGCTGCCGCCCATGTAGGCTTTGGTTAGTGCTTTCAGTTTGGGATAAGCACCGCCTTCATTACCCAGGACAATGGAAGTGCGCAGGGCTACTTTCCGTAATCCAGGCAGTTTTTCTTCGAAGAAAGTTGCTTCCCATTGTTTACATACATTCATAGAAAAGTCATCGCCGATGGTGCCGTTGTACTCGTCCATCTGCCGCGTTTCGGCATGGATATAGATGGTGGCGGAGCTGGCATTGATCCAGAGCGCAGGTTGATGTGATGCCCGGTTAACCGCTTCCTGTAAGGCTTTGGTACTGTCGATACGTGAAGCCAGGATAGCTTGTTTGTTCGCGGCTGTATAGCGGCAATCTACCGATTTGCCCGTAAGGTTGATGAGTACATCAGTTCCTTCAATGGCGGCAGACCAATTGCCCTGGTTTTTACCGTCCCATGCTATGTGATTGGATTTATGGGCTGTGCGGCTGAGGATGAGTACGGTATGTTGCTGTGCTTCGAAATATTGCTGTAAAGCTTTGCCCAGGAAACCGGAACCACCTGCGATGACTATTTTCATGATGCAGTGTTTAAGCGATGTTTTCTGTGTTGTTGAAATGTTTGCGTTCCCATTCTTTCCTGCGGGCAGCTTTACGGCCACGCATGAAGAGTAAAAGGTTCAGGAGCATCATAGCGCCCAGGTAGATCATAAAACCACCGATCTTGGTGCTCAGGCGCACGATCATATCTGCTCTGCCCGTGATCTCGTTGAAGTAGATAATGGTGAGCGCAAAACCAATATTGAGCAGGTAAAAGCCGATCTTAAACAAAGAATTCGTCGCGATGGCGATGTCATGCTGCCCGGAGAAAATATCGAACATGAATATTTTACCGTTTTTGAACAATTGGTGGGCCACAAGAAGGGTAAGGCTGATCACCACTGGAAGGTAAATGTAATAAGCGGTCAATTGCATTGTGTTGTTCATGATACTTGATGTTTTGAGTGAATAATCTTTTTATGAAAAAAATAAAGTGTAGCGATATTGATATAGTGCAGCAGGCAGAGTATAAGCGTTATGCCGCCGATCTTAAAGCCCAGTTCATTGATGAGTTCCCGGGCATGATGCACCTGCTTCCAGGTGCTGATGCTCCACACGATATAGCCGATATTGACCAGGTAATAGCAGAGTAATAATACGCGGTTGACGGCCTTGCTGATGGCCTCATCGTCAAACAAATGCCGGAGGAAGACCAGCCCATGGATGTAGCAGCGCCAACCTACATAAAAGGTGATGAAGCCACTTAAAGTGAGGTAAATTGAATAGGCTAATATTTGATACATCTTTATAGTTTAGAACTTTCAGAAAATATTGAAATATAGAATTCAAAAAAAATGCAATGAAGCATTTTATAATAGTTTAAGTAATTTACTCATGAGCCAGTTTTCATCACTTTTGATGGCCAGATCCAGTAATACATTAGCTTTAGAAGTCACCCCCGTTAAATTGTCGATCAGTTTAAGGAAATCCTTGCTGTCAGCTGTTTTTCCGTCTATCTGGCGCAGTTCTTCCAGGGAGCTGACCAAGGGCTCGAGCTCTCTTTTTCTTCTTTCTTTGACGATCTGTTTAAATACATTCCAGATATCTTTATCGGCCACGAAAAATTCTTTGCGTTCGCCCATTTTCAGCTCTTTCTTCACTATGCCCCAATCCATCAGTTCGCGCACATTCATATTGGCATTACCCCTTGAGATAAGCAAAGCTTCCATGATCTCATCGGTAGACAAAGGCGCTTCACTCACCAGCAGCAAGGCATGCACCATAGCCATGGTCCTGTTGATGCCCCAGCTAGTGGCCAGGCTACCCCAGGTCTGGATAAATTTATCTTTGGCTTCCTCTAATTTCATGATTCAAAGGTAACGGGTAATTTTTGTATTTTCAAGAAAAAATGAAAGTTTATTTTTTGTGCTCCTTTGTGCTCATCCTGTACGTCATTCCGAGCGTAATGAAATGGAGTCGAGGAATCTCATAAATAGTAAATAGTGAGAAGTGATGGGTGATGGGTGACTAATTAATCATTCAGCAGAGAGGTCTCCGCGCACTGATGCTTCGTCGATAGGAAGGCCTGGAATTGCATTAGGCTCATGCTTCGACAGGCTCAGCATGGCACTCATTTTCACGTAGAAGGACGTAGATGCAGGGTATAAAAAAACCTATAAGGTTTTTAAAACCTTATAGGTTGCTGTTTTCAGCTTATCATTTTAATTATCCTTCGACAGGCTCAGGATGACAATCAAGAGGCTCAGGATGACAAGCGACAGGCTCAGGATGACAAGCAACAGGCTCAGGATGACAAGCGACAGGCTCAGGATGACAAGCGACAGGCTCAGGATGACAAGCGAGAAGCTTAGGGTTCAGCCACTATTATTTTAAACTTATTTAGCCGTAGCCAGCATACAAGCCATAATAGACTTGAATTTCCTTGCATCCTTGCCATCTACGTTCGGTGACAGAATCTTCTGGTTAGAAATTTCCACTTTCACATCGGTTACATTGCCTGATGCCAGTTTCTTCATTTCTTCGATCGTAGGCTCTAAAGTAAGCTGATAAGTTGTATATACAGTTAATGCTCCTCCGGAACCAAAAGCCTGTGTAACCGGTTTTGCAGGTATTACATTGGACAATTTAACTACTTCTCCATTATCTAAAAGGAAATAGAAATAAGTGGATTCATCCAGTGTCTGGTTAAACTCACCCAAAGCAGCAATCGTGGTCTGGATCTGCGTTTTACCGGCATCCTGGTTAATGGTTAATGCCCATTTGGTGGATTGTTTAAATGATACCACTTTTATTTTACCAAATATAACGGTCCCCACTTTGGTTTCTTTTTTAGTGAACTTGTCCACCTCTTGTTTCACTTCTTTGCAATCCTGCGCCTGCGCCAGGCTGAAGCTGGCAATACTAAGCGCAGTAATAATTAATTTTTTCATACTATTAATTTTCCGGGTACAAGGAAAAGCAAGTGTTTATTTTACTTTTAATAATTCTACTTCAAACACCAATGTAGAACCTGGTTGGATGAATGGAGGTCTTTCCTGTGCGCCATAAGCCAAGGCTGCAGGGATGATGAATTTATATTTTGCTCCGGGACTCATCAGTTGCAAACCTTCGGTCCAGCCTTTGATCACCTGGTTTAAAGGGAATTCAACCGGTTGTCCTTTACTTTCGTCAAAAGTAGTCCCATCGATCAGGGTACCTTTATAGTTTACAGATACCAGTTGGCTGCCGGTTGGTTTAGCCCCGCTACCTTCTGTAATGGCTTCATATACCAGTCCGCTGGCGGTCTTTTGCAGCTTGGGATTGGCCTTCATCTGGTCTGCGATGTACTGAGCACCTTTTTGCTCATTTTCAGCGGCAGCAGCTTCATTGTTCTTGGTCTTTTTATCCATCATTCCTTTCTGCCAGTCCATCAATGTGGCTTGTAATGCAGCAGAATCCAGGTGGGCTTTTCCGGAACTTAAATAGTCGCTGATCGTAGCATAGATCAATTGGGTATCCAGGTCTTTATCCTGTGTAGCTACAGAAGATACATTGCGCTTGATGTCCTGCGCCATAGCGAGGCCAATAGCATAGCTTGATTTTTTCTCAGCGTTTTGTGCCACTTTAGCATCTACTTTAGGGCCTTGCTGGCAAGCGATTAAGGAGCTCATACCGAGCGCTAATAAAGAAAGTTTTGTGATTTTCATTTTATGAATGCTTGTTGTAATGTTAAGTTAAAGCGCAAATATATAATTATGGCAGTAAAATACATATAAAAAGGTGCGATTAATTATAACCGCACCTTTGAGTATTTATGAAGGACTATACAAAGAGTAATATGATGGTGAGTACCGCGCCTACCAGGGTATAGACCATGCCTTTTTTGAAGATCTTTGATTTGGGCTGGAACATCCAGAAGCTGGAGATGACATAGAACAGCAGTGATGTGCCGAAGAATACATTCAAGGCAGATAATGGCTCGGCAGATTTGGATTTATGTAAGGACACCAGCTTGTTCAGCACAAAAGGGTATTCTTTCTTTTTATAATCCACCGCACCGTTTTTTACCGCATACCAGCCTTCTTTAAAATAGGCTGTATCATTGGACTCTTTAGTAAATTCCAGGTTGCGGATGCTGATCTCTTTACCTAAAGCTTTATCAGAGAGCCCTGGCTCGAGGGTTTTAGTGATATGCTTTTCTTGTTTCAATGCATCTTTATCCCGGAAGATGAGTACAATGCCGCTCAGGGAATAAATAGCCATGATGCCGGCAAGGAAATAGCCTAAATAGCGGTGTACTACGCGCATAAAGGTTTTGGTGTCTCTGATCTCTGCCATATTGTATATTGCTCAATAAGGGCGCAAATCTAGGGATTCTCTGCAGGATATTTTTTTAAAATTTCGGATTGTCTATAAATTTTACAATACTGTGAGATTGCGCTTCTGACCATTTCCGGCTCATATCGCCCATTTTAAAGCGGATAAAATCTTCATCATTCATATGCAATTCTACCGTTGCGATGCCAGGATCAATAAGGTCGACGAGTTTATTCAATTTTGTCTGTGCGGTTTTGTCCAGCATTTTATCCATCACCAGCATATCGAAACTGTGGGTATTGATGGCATCAATCGCTTTTTCTATATCGGTTTCAAAAGTTGTGCTGATGTGGTCAAATTCTTTGCTTACTTTTTGAAAGATATCTGTTGAAGTATGAGTATCGTAAACGACGTATGTGTTTAATGTTTTCATAATTTTTTTATTTACAGACAAAGTTAGGCAGTTATTCCAATCCTGCCATTGATTTAGGTTAAGAAAGGTTATAAGATGTACTCATATCAAAGCAGCAAGCGAGTATTTTTCGACGGGACTCGGGGGTACAGGTTGGCTGTAGATTTCCCGGCTTCATTTTATCGCGCTTGAAATACAAGGCTATGGTTGAAGCATTTTTCCTACCTTCAATGTTTCACTTAAATAAGCAAATTCAATGGGACTTAAACAGGCTTTACTGATAGAAGTTGAGCGCGAAACGGAAAACACGAGAAAGATGATCAGCAGGATCGAGGATGGTCATCTGGCATTCAAGCCACATGAAAAATCTATGAGTATGCTGGCGCTGGCCAGGCATATTGTTGAATTGCATAGTTGGGTAGGGGAGATATTGAGTAAAGATGCATTAGATTTTCATAGTGGTTATACACCCTTGAGACCTGCTACGGTCAGTGAGCTATTGGAAGCTTTAAAGGTGGGTTATGAGCATAATATTGCGCGTTTACAGGAAGTGAATGAGGAAGAATGGGAGCAGACCTGGTCTTTGAAGGCTGGTGCGCATACCATTGCCAGTATGCCCAGGAAAGCAGCGATCCGCTATATTGTGCAGAATCACCTGATCCATCACCGCGGCCAGCTGAGCGTTTACCTGCGCCTGAATGATATCCCGGTGCCCGGCCTTTATGGCCCTTCTGCTGATGATCCGAGATAAGATAGTTTATTATTTGCCGAGAGGACTCTGATAAAACCTATAAGGTTTCAAAAACCTTATAGGTTTCTGATCATTTTACCAACTCAGGTGCTGCAGTTTCCTGTAAATATGATTCCCGGCATTATCATAAACCCTGATCACGTACATGCCCTGTGCAAAGGCGGCAGTGTTGATGGTATACGTTTGAAATTGTGGACGGTCAAAGCTTTGCTTAAATAATATTTTTCCCTCTACATTGCTTAATTGCACAAAGATCCTGGAGGAAGGTATATTCCCGATTGTCAATTTAATGTTTTGCTGACCGGTACCGATCTTCACATTTTCATCGTTAAAACCATTGTTGCCCGGAATAGAAGTGGGGTTCGCGTTCATTACAGAATCGATCCAGGGCCTGAAGTAAGCGACATTGGTATAAATGCCCGGTTGCTCAAAAAGGGTTGTGGCATTACCGCCTCCGCTGACCACACCTATTATATATTTTGTCCCGTTATCTTCTACCCATAATGGCCCGCCACTGTCCCCGGCCGCCGCACCGGACTGGTCTTCATTACCTTCATAACCCACACAGGCCACTCTTTCGGTAATTGGCGATATGGAAGGGTCATTTTGATAAAAAGTATTACACTTTGTCCTGCCAATGATCTTCGAATTGGTCCATTTCATAATATCTGCAGATTGCATACTGAAGGTATCCATGATGCCCCATCCAGCTGTCTTAACCGCCTGGTTATGGTTATAATAAAGAGCGGTATCCGCGCGCTGAGGCATGGCAATCGGAGCGATTGTGTAAACCGGCTGTTTTAATTTGATCAGGCCTATATCATACCCGTTCCCCAGGTTTACGGAAAGATCAAAAGACCTGTGCCTGAAAAAAGTATCTATTTCAGCTTCTATACCTCCATTAGGGTTTGTAGTCTGTGTATTGGTGCTTACTGTATTAAAACGGACATGGGTAGGAGCATCTATGCCCATATCTTCGGTCATCACACAATGTGCCGCCGTAAGTACCCAATAAGGATGGATCAAAGCAGAGCCGCATAAATGGTAGCGAACGGAATCGTATGTGATCCGAATATCCCCGAGCCATGGAAATTGCCCTTCAATAACATTTTGGCCGCCCACGATCCAGTGACCGGATTGAGCGTTTGCAGGATTATTTTTAATAAGCGCTAAAGCACCTAAACTTAAAGCCAGGACAATTTTTTTCATAGATATCGTCATTTAAAATATGATTCAAATTTATTAGAATTATGCTTCTGCCGGATCTCTACCGGTCGGTTTAAGCCGGAAATCTATTATTAAGACGTAATACAAGCGAAAATTCTTTACAAAAATTAAATAATTGTGCAGTAAATAGCGAAAGGGCGGGATTTGAGGCTTAACTTTGGCAAATTTTTTTGTACAAAATGATTCAGGATTTTAACGATCAGGCACGCAAAAACCGTACGGTAGCCATTTGGCTGTTGATCGGTGTCGGTATGGTAATCGTGCAGACCTTACTGGGAGGTATCACCCGGCTTTCCGGCTCCGGATTATCCATTACAGAATGGAATATTGTAACCGGTACGCTGCCGCCTTTAAATGAGCAGCAATGGGCAGAAGAGTTTGCAAAATATCAGGCATCTCCGCAGTTTAAATACCTGAATAGTGATTTCACCGTTTCCGATTTCAAATTTATTTTCTTCTGGGAATGGTTTCACCGCTTATGGGCCAGGTTGATCGGCCTTGTATTTGCCCTTCCTTTTATATACTTCCTGGTGAAGAAATACTTCACTAAGGATATGGTTACGCCGATTGTAGGGATGTTTGTCCTCGGCGCTTTACAAGGTGCTATAGGCTGGATCATGGTAGCCAGCGGGCTTGTAGGCGATGCCATTTATGTGCGGCCGACCAGGCTGGCGATGCACTTTGTATTGGCCATGGTCTTAGGGGCCTATGTATTCTGGTTTGCCATAAAATTATTAATTCCCAATAATAAGAAGATCGTTTCCGCTTCTTTGCATAGACTTGCCCTTATTATCCTGGTGGCTATAGGTATTCAATTTATTTATGGTGCCTTAATGGCCGGACATAAGGCGGCTACGGTGGCTGCTACCTGGCCAACTATTAACGGGATGTGGATCCCGGAAAATATGGACCAGTCTCCCTCCGGGCATTATATGCTGGAAAATAAGATCACGATTCATTTTATGCACCGCGGCCTGGCTTACCTGATATTACTGCTGACCATCTTATTTACGGTAAAAGCGG
This sequence comes from Bacteroidetes bacterium 43-16, assembly GCA_001897525.1. GTDB lineage: Bacteria > Bacteroidota > Bacteroidia > Chitinophagales > Chitinophagaceae > Edaphocola. The sequence continues at coordinate 271,769 of MKTB01000017.1, forward strand.
CTAAAATAAAGGTATCCGGTGTCTTCAATAAATTTAAATACACACCAATAATACTGGTGCTGGTTCAGGTGACACTGGGCATTTTCACCTTATTGTCCAGCAATACGATACAAGCCAATAAATGGCTGACCTTCGAAACGATCGCGCTAAGTCACCAGATGATCGCCATGTTCCTGATGTTTAGTATGGTTTTGCAGGTTTACCTGATCAAAACAAAAACAGGAGTGGGCAACAAATAATTAAAAGCGGGAATCATTCCCGCTTTTTTTATTTAGAAGTTTTCCCGGAATTAAGCTCCAATGAGTAGAATGCTGTAAGGACTTATATTATCCGCAACTGCCGTTTTTAGTATTAATTATTCTTTTATATAGTTTGCGTAAACTATCTGTGAATGCTAAATTTCTTCAAAATTCAACGGTAAATTTGTAAACATTAAGCTATCTGAACAATGAAGATCCTGGTCATAGAAGACGAAAAAGAGCTGGCAAAAAGCATCGTCGAATATCTTGCTGAAGAGCAATACTTATGTGAGGTGGCGGCCACTTTCAGGGAAGCGATGGATAAAATAGATATATTCAATTATGACTGTATCCTATTAGATATAACGCTTCCCGACGGGAATGGACTGAAAATATTAGAAGAACTGAAGAACGATAATAAACAAGATGGGGTGATCATCATCTCAGCGAAGCATGCGCTCGATGATAAGATAAAAGGCCTGCAGCTGGGGGCCGATGATTACCTGACCAAACCCTTTCACTTATCGGAGCTTACCGCCCGTATCTATTCCATTATCCGCAGGAAGCAATTCAATAATGCTAACATTATAAAGCAGGAAGAACTGGAAATTGACCTGCTGGCAAAAACCGTTACTGTGAATAATGCAGTCCTTAATCTGACTAAAAAGGAATTTGATCTGTTGATCTACTTTATCGGGAATAAAAACCGGGTACTTTCCAAAAGCACGCTGGCGGAGCATCTTTCCGGCGATTTTGCTGATATGCTCGACAACCACGATTTCGTATATGCTCATGTGAAAAACCTGAAGAAAAAACTAAGTGATGCTGGCTGCGCTCCATATATAAAAACTATTTATGGTACGGGGTATATATGGAAGGGGAAGGGTTAATTGTGAATGGTGGGTGGTGAGTGATGGGTGATTAGTGATATATCAGTCAATTATAAGCGCTATAATAATATACAATTGAAAAAAAACTTATTACAAAAATCGCTGAAACAGCTTACGGTCTTTGCATTTATTGTATTTGCATTGAGCATTCCATCCTATTTCCTGCTGGTGGACTGGATCTGGCTGAAAGAACTGGACGAAAACAATCACCTTACCGCTGAGCGTATAGAAAATGAATTTAATGAACAACATATCAGCGAAGAAAAATTAGCGGAAAGCATTACTTTCTGGAATGAAATACAGCCGGTAAGCAAAATAGAATCCGCCCGGCAACCCTTATCGCAGGATAGCCTGTACACCATCAGGCGGCAAAATACTTATGCCAAAAAAGAAGCGATAGACCGCTTTCGCGGCTTAAAGACCAATATCAGGATCAATAACCGGAACTATGTATTGGTAGTAGAAACTAACGTAGAAGAGACCGAGGAAACGGTTGCCTATATTGCGCTGGTGACACTGGGCTTTTTCCTGATCCTTGTTATTGGATTCTGGATACTGAACAGGAGGCTTTCTCAAAAATTATGGCGACCCTTCCGGGATACTTTACAGCAATTAAAATCCTTCCAATTGCACAGCCAGGAAAAAATCCGTTTCCAGGAGACCGATATCATAGAGTTTACGGAACTGAATGCAACGCTCGACAAGCTGCTGCAACATAATATTGCCACCTATCAAAGCCAGAAAGAGTTTACCGAAAACGCTTCGCACGAACTGCAGACACCCCTGGCGGTACTCAAAAACCAACTCGACCTGCTGCTGCAAAGTGCTGACCTCACCGAAAAGCAATACCATATTGCAGAGGCCATGAACAAAGCCCTGATCAGGAGTTCAAGGATCAACAAAAACCTGCTCCTGCTGGCCAAGATTGAAAACAGCCAGTTTGATCATTCAACCCTTATCCGGTTTGACAACTTAGTGCTGCATAGTGTTGATGCGCTGCAGGCACATTTCAAAGAAAAAAACATAAGTCTCCATACAGATATTCAACAGGAGGTGGAAGTGAAAGCAAATGCCGGCCTGGCAGAAGTGCTGATCAATAACCTGATCGTGAACGCCATCCGGCATACTGCACCGGGATGCGATTGTACCATCGTCTTATCAGCAACCGGTTTTGAACTCAGCAATTCCGGGCAAAAGGCGCTTGATCCAGATCTGCTGTTTAAAAGATTTTCCAGGATGTCTGCCGACAATAGCGGTAGTGGCTTAGGCTTATCAATCGTTTGGGAAATATGCCGCCTGCACCATTGGAGCATTAAATATAAATTTGAAAATAAGCAACACATTTTCTCTGTGCAGCTTTGATCCTGCTAAATTTCTTCTAAATCGCTACTGAACTTTGCTCTTGTAAATATAAAATATCAAGGCTATGAGTTTAAGTAAAAAAGTATGGACCAGTTTGCTCTTCTTGTTCTTGCACACGGTGGTTGTCGCACAGACCAATGCAGTCACTATTTCCGGTATCGTAAAAAGCAAGGCAGATAAGTCGACCGTACCTTATGCAAATATTGTTATCAAAAATGAAAAAGACAGTGCTTTTGTCTCCGGTACACTGACCGATGAGGAAGGCCGGTTTTCCCTTGCCGGGATTAAGCCTGGTAACTATATAATGGAAACTTCTTCTGCAGGATTTGAAGCCAAAGAACAAACTTTATTTATAGGCAGCCTTTCTGCTTTCCTGGATATCCCGGTGATCGATCTGGAGGAGCAGTCCACTGCCCTGGAAGGTATAACCGTTATGGGAAAAGCAGATGAGCTCAGCAGCAGGCTGGACAAAAAGACCTATTCCCTCGCTGATAACATCAGCCAGACCGGAGGATCGGTGCTGCAAAGTATGCAAAACCTTCCCGGGATTACGGTGCAGGACGGTAAAGTACAGTTGCGTGGTAATGAGAAAGTGACGGTTTTAATTGATGGCAAGCAGACTGCTTTGACTGGTTTCGGCAGCCAGACCGGCTTAGACAACATCCCGGCATCTGCCATTGAGAAAATAGAGATCATCAACAATCCCTCTTCAAAGTATGATGCCAATGGTAATGCAGGTATCATCAACATCATCATGAAGAAAAACAAGCAGAACGGCTTTAACGGCAAGCTGGGCCTCACTTCTGGTATGGGTTCACTATGGGTGTGCAAAGAGAACCTTCCGGGCATAAGACCTCAATATACCTTTACACCAAAGATCAATCCGTCTGTATCGCTGAATTACCGGAAGAATAAGGTAAACCTCTTTTTACAGGCAGATAACCTCTACACAGAAACCCTCAACAAAAATGAATTTGTAACCCGTAATTATGAGGACGGGACTGTGATCCATTCACAACTGAAACGCAACAGGAATACCAATTTCCTGACGACCAGGGCAGGGATGGACTGGAATATAGATGAACGCAATACGCTTACAGTTTCGGGAATGTACGGCAGTGAAAAGATCATTGACCGCGGCGACCAGCCCTTTTTCAACAGCGACCAATCACAGCGTTTGCGCCTCTGGCAGTTCCTGGAAGATGAGCTGAAAACAACAGCAATGGGCACTGCAGCCTATCAGCACAAATTCAAAGAAGCCGGGCACTTGCTGAACATTGGTTTTAACTACACCTTTCACCGGGAAAACGAACAATATTTTTACGATAACTACCTGCCATCTTCCACCGGAACAGATGCATTTAAATTATTGTCGGACGAGCAGGTCTATGACTTCAATATAGACTACATCAAACCCTTAAAATATGGGCGTATCGAAACCGGGATCAAATTCCGTAACCGCAGCATTCCCACCAATATGGACTTCAGGCCGGGCAACAACTCCGTGCTGGATACAAATGCCGGTGGCTGGGCTACCTATAAAGAACTGATACCCGCAGTTTATGGTAACTATGTTTTTGAAAATAAAAAATGGGAAGCCGAGCTGGGCCTGCGTGTAGAGTATGTCAATATACAATATGATGTAAATCCCGGCCACAGCACCTACAAAAGCGACGGCTACAACTATACGCAACCTTTCCCCAACCTGAGATTAGGCTATAAACTGGATGACAACAATAAACTTAGCCTATTCTATAACCGCAGGGTAGACCGGCCTAATGAAGTAGATATTCGTATCTTCCCCAAGTATGATGATGCAGAAATCATTAAAGTCGGCAACCCTGCTTTACGGCCGCAGTTTACCAATTCCATAGAACTGGGCTATAAAAACACCTGGGATAAGGGCTATTTCTATACCGCTTTGTACCACCGTTTTGCTGATGGGACCATTACAAGAATTTCGAGCACAGCTCCCGGCAGTAACCTGATCTACGCCATATTTCAGAATGCAGGTAAAAGCTACAACACAGGCCTGGAGGCTATTTTAGATCAGAAGATTTCCGGTGCTTACTCCATCAACCTTAACGGGAATATTTACCGCAACCAGATAAATGCGTTTACCGTACAGAACCTGTACCCGGTGCCCAACACCTTCTCCGCAGACCGTCAATCGGCAATATCGGGCAACCTGAAGCTGAACAATATCTTCCGCTTTGCAGCAGGATGGAATGCGCAGGTAGCAGCCGTGTACCTCGCCCCCGATATTATACCGCAAGGGCAGATCCTTTCCCGCTTCTCTATCGATGCCGGACTCAAAAAATCTGTACAGAAAGGCAAAGGAGAACTCTTCTTTAATGCCACCGACTTGCTGAATACCATGGTCATCAGAAGGAAGATAAATGGAACAGGCTTTAACTATACCAGCGATGACTATTACGAAACACAGGTCATCAGGCTGGGCTATAACTATAAATTTTAAATGAATAGTAAGCCCCTGCATACACTGCAGGGGCTTACTAATTTATATAGATACTTCATCCCTGGATATATTGAGCAGTCCTGAAGGGTTCAGTTAAGATCACAATTTATTCAAAGAATGCAGCCGGGTATATGACTTTACCTGCCTTGTTCTTCAAAGCATCCGGTACAAGTTCGAGCGCCATACAGTTTTCCGGAGGAGCCTCAAAAGGAAGCGAAATGCCGAATTCATACAGGGGCCGGTATCCGAATCTGGGATAATACCGTTCGTGTCCCAATAAAATAACCGATTGGTAGCCCAAATCTCTGGCCACAGTATGTGCTTTTTCGATCAAAGCAGCACCGATTCCTTTCCCTTGAAATGCAGGTAAAACAGCCACCGGGGCCAATGCCAGTGCCGTAACTTCATCCCGGGCAGTAGCTATTTTAACCTCTGTGAGCAACACGTAACCTACTACCTGCCGGTCCATTTCAGCAAGCAGTGATAAGTCCGGAATAAATCCATCCGTGCTTCTTAAGCGCTCTACCAGGAACTGCTCTTTTTTATCACTATACTTCTCTTGGCGAAAGGCAGCTTCAATTAAATGGAAGACCTGCGGGTAATCAGATGGCCTTTCCTGCCGGATATGAATAGACATAGGCTATAAATAATTTAAAATTTCATTGATCTGTTTTAATGCTACAAAATTAGGGTGTTTAAACTCTTGCTCATGCTGCTCGTGTGTCCATGTGATGTGGTAAGGAATATGACCGCCAAAACCGCCCAGCTCCAGGACAGGCAAGATATCCGATTTAATGGAATTACCTAACATCAGGAATTGCCCGGGCACACAGTCCAGGTGTTGCAATAGCTTTTGATAATCACCCGCTCTTTTATCACTCATTATTTCGATATGATGAAAATAACTTTCCAATCCCGATTTTTTCAATTTACGTTCCTGGTCCAACAAATCTCCCTTCGTGGCAAGGATCAATTTATAATTACCTTTCAGTTGCTCCAAAGTTTCCGTTACACCCTCTAATAATTCCACAGGCTTTTGTAATAGATCATGACCAAGCGCTATGATCTTATCCGTTAAATCAAGAGATGCTGCAGGTCCGCAAATCCTGCCCGCCGTTTCTATCATACACAATACAAAACCTTTTACCCCGTAACCGTAAAGAGGCAGGTTGTTCATTTCAGTTTTAAACAATTCCTGTGACACCAGGTCTGCACTCAGGTAGTTGTCCAGCAATAGACAGAACCGTTGTTCCGCTTCCTGGAAATAAGGCTCGTTGATCCATAAAGTATCATCTGCATCAAAGGCTATTGTTTTTATCTCCTTTTTCATTGTTTCCCTTTTGTAATTTTGACGACAAAAATGCAGTAAGGAGACTTTTGAAAAAAGGACATTTGTCCCGGCAGGCAGCGCTGAAGCATTGCTCATAAGCCCGACCAGGCTGCTTTCTGATGCATTTCCTAAACCCGTAGTGTCCTTTCATCAATATAATTTCCTCTAAGCTTCCGGCAAGACAATACTAATAATAGGAGGCAGGAAAAGTAGTAAGCAAATTATTAAATAAAAAAATATTCATTCATTTTGTAACTTTTTCTTTTGTTGTACGATTAACTATTAAATGACCAGGGCTGAATATAACAATATCGTAAAAGAGTGGGCTAATAATGTCTTTCGGTTTGCTTTAAAGACCATCAATGATGCGGAAGAAGCGAAAGATGTGGTACAGCAGGCATTCGAAGTCTTATGGACCAGGCATGAGTCCATAGCCTTCGAAAAAGGAAAAAGCTACCTGTTCACGATTGCACACCGACGATGTATGGACTACTACCGGAGAGATAAACCAAAAGAAATGGAACATATCCCGGAAGTGATCACCAGCAACGAACAAAGCAAAAACGAATGGAAAGCGTATTTACAAGAAGCCTTAAAAATATTGGACCAGCAAAGCAAACAGTTAATTCTATTAAAAGACTATGAAGGATATAACTACAACGAAATCGGGCAGATCACCGGACTCAACGAAAGCCAGGTAAAAGTATACCTGCACAGAGCGAGGAAACTATTAAAAAATTATTTAATCCAAAAAAAGCAATTGTTGTGATGGAGCAGTTTGAGCAAGCATATATGGAAGAGCAGATCTTACTCTTGCTGGATGGGGAATTAAACACGGAGCAAGCCGATCAGGTCTGGGCACAGATCGAGGCCTTCCCGGAATATAAAGCATTATACGAAGAATACGCTTCTGTATACTTCGAACAAGAAGAGGCAATACCAAACATTGATTTTTCCTATCTCGAAAAAGGCAGTGCTGCAGAGCTGCCTCCCATGAAAGTCAAAAGATCCTTGAAACCCGTATGGGGGATAGCAGCCGGACTGGCCCTGGTCTTAACTACCGGTATATTGATCAGGATGAACAATACTGAAATAGCCGCAACAGATCATGGCCTGGCTAAGTCTGATAAAATTCACCAGACCGTACAAGGCCCCATACAGCAACTGGCCATAGACTCCCTGGAGCGGAAACTCGACCTTAAAAAAGCGCCACAGATGAATAAATCAAAGCAGGCACCTAAAAGGTATAAAGATGCGGAACTAAGGCTGGCCTTACAGGACAATGCAAGTACACCAAGTCAAAGAGTCGCTATATCCAGTATCTATAAGGATCAAGTCTCTGGAATAGCCCAAGTTCAGAGTGGGGCTCTACAGGAGGTTCCCGGCAGGAACAGCGACTATTATGCCAGTTTACCGCAACCCCTGAAAGCCTCGGAGGAACTGGACCTGAAGGAATCAGGCGGTTTGCTGCCCGATATGATCAAAGCCGGACAATGGATCTTCGGAGAAAGGAAAAATACCACTACAGTAGAAATAGCAATCGGTAACAACGAAAAAAGAAGTATAAAATTCAAATTATAACAACAGATAAAAACAGATAAAGATGAAAAGTATTCAATTAACCAAAAGTGTCATTTTTGCCCTCACCATGAGCTGTGCTTTAAATATGAATGCACAAGATAAAGCAGCTCCGGCCACAGATACCACAGTCAATGGAAAAGACGGAGAAAACGGTGGTTATAGTTTAAACGTAAGTACCCATGGCGTAAAAGTAAGCAACAAGAAAGACGTATATGGCGATAAATCTCCAAGGATACAAACTTATTGGGGATTAGTAGACCTGGGACTGAATTTTATACACGATCAATCGGTATATGGTGCAGGAAATCCTTTAAGCAACCAGTATGGCGTACAGGAAGATTGGTTTGACCTGCGCAATGGCCGCTCCTGGAATGTGAACATCTACCCGGTAATGGTCAATTACAAATTAATACGCCAGAAAAAATTCCGCATGAACCTATACACCGGTATCGGCTTGCAGATCTATAACTTCCGTTATAAAACAAACCTGACCCACCATTCAGACCCTAAAGACAGGCTGAGCAATGATCCCGGTGTTAAGTTTACCAAGAATAAATTGTCCCAGAACTTTTTAACCGTTCCTTTAATGGTCAATTTCAACCATAAAATTGATAAAAAGAACTGGCTGACCTATGGCTTTGGTGCCAGCGCAGGTTACAACCTGAACACCTGGACCAAACAGCAATCAGCCGACTTTGGTACACAAAAAAATCATGATCTCTACAACTTCAACGAGTTCAACGTTAATGTAATCGGAGAGATCGGTATCAATAGCTTAAGGTTCTTTGCCAGCTACCAGTTAACCAATATGTATAAAGGTTCCAACCTGAAACAACAACCTATCAGTTTCGGTATCCGCTTTGGCCATATCTAGTTTTTCAGCCCTATATTTAATATAAATTGGCCTGTAGTGTCTACTACGGGCCATTATTATTTTTCAAGCTATTTTTGTCCCATGAAATTAGTCATTCAACGAGTAAAAAAAGCATCCGTCAGTATAGGCGGGAAAGTACATTCCTCCATAGAACAAGGTTTGCTGGTATTGGCCGGCATCAGCCATGATGATACCAGCCGGGACCTGGAATATGCCGCCAATAAACTGGTGCAGCTGCGTATATGTGCAGATGAAAATGGTGTAATGAACCGATCAGTAAAAGATGTAGACGGGGCTATTCTGGTAGTGAGCCAGTTTACTTTACTGGCCCAGACCAGGAAAGGCAACCGGCCTTCTTATATAGCAGCCGCAAGACCAGAAGTAGCTATTCCCCTGTACGAACAGTTCTGCCAGCTGGTTACCGTGCTTTCCGGCAAAGCCGTTGCTACCGGAGTCTTTGGCGCAGATATGGAAGTAGCCTTAATCAATGACGGACCCGTAACCATAGTTTTAGATTCCCGTGAAAAGTAAAAATCACCCATCACCCATCACTTATCACTTATCACTTATCACTTATCACTCATCATTATTCTGATACTTCAGCACCAGGAATTGCTTCCCGAAAGGATCCGTATGTTGGTATAAATCCTCAAAGAAACTTTGGCCGTAGTTTAAGTAATGCGGTAGAAACGTTTCGTAACGCTCCTGCAGGCTGTCATTAGGGAAAGCATGATCTTTAAAATTCTGGATGCGGTCTACCCGCAGCTCCAAACCCTTTTTAATAGACCTGTTGATCTTTTTATCCAAGATGTTGAATTGCGCTTCCGCCTTAGCTAAAGCAGACAAAACACTTCCCTGTAAATTTTTATCCAATTTAGCATACTTATCAGCAAGCTCCGACTTCCAGTTTTCCAGGGTCGCAAAATAGTCCGAAAGACTCCATGCTGCATCCTTTTCGGCGCTTACCAGTTCCTGCACCAGCTCAGCCGTATGCGTAAACATAGTACGGTCATCCAGGCCCGCCTTCTCCTGTGTCTCTATCGTCTTCTGGTCCAGCACTACAGCAGACTGCCGCAATACTACCGCAGGGTAAAACACCTGGTAATGCTGAAACAAGCCTTTTAGCTGCATCCAGTAAGCCACCTCACTGCCACCACCTATAAAAGCAATATCTGGTAAAATACTTTCCTGGTATAGTCCCCTTAAAATCACATTAGGACTAAAACGTTCCGGATGATCTTCAATCTCCGCAGCCATTTCCGCAGGCGAAAACCGGATCTCCGAATTCAGAACAACATATTCATCATGCACCAGTTCGATCCTTTCACGCAGGCCATCCTTAAGATAGAAAAAGTTGATCGGCCTGAAAAATGCCTGTGCCTTATAGACCTCGTTCAATCGATCCGAGTCTTGCTTTACAATTTCAAAAGCCTTTGGGCGCAACACCTCTTCCCTGATCACCGGGAGAAATTGCCGCTTCAGCCGTGCATCATTAGCATCCAGTACAAGTACACCCAGGAAGCCCAGCAGATCATTGATCAGGATCCGGGTAGCCCTGGCAATACTATTCCCGGCCTGGTAAGCCTTTGCAATAGTACTTCTGAGCTGTTTTTCAGACACTCCGGAAGGGCCTAGTAAAGCCGACAATTCTTTGATCAGCCGCGCCAGTGGCTCATCTACAGTCATCATGCCTACCGCGCCCCTTTGGTCCGTCTTCCAGTCAAAAACTTTTCCTGCAAAGCGGAAATGCCCCAATTCATCAAAGTCATTGTCCTCTGAACCAATATAAAAAACAGGTACAAAATCGGAAGCAGTATCCAAAGCTTTTAAGTGCTTTGCCAGCTTTACCGAATGAATAATTTTGTAGATAAAATACAGGTAACCCGTCATCAGGTTAGGCTGATGTGCCGAACATACCGTAAAGGTATTTGCGGTACGTAAGCGTTCCAGGTTTTCTGTAACTGCCTCACTCAGCTCCAGCCCTTCATACTGTTCCTTGATTACGCTATGCAGTAAATCGCGGTCAGTCTTAAATTCCTTTCTTGCAGCAATTGCCTTTTTCAGACCAGCATCATTGATCTCAAACGCATAAAAAGAACTTAAGTCCCGGTCTTCCCGGACATAATCATTTACAAGTTTGGAAAAATAACCTGTTTCCTGCACCGGAACATAAGAAACCTGACAAGCAATTTCTTTAGCTGACATAATTTTAGGGCTGAATTTCTGCAAATGTAACCATAATTGACTGAGCTTAAGAGACCCCTTAAATGATTTTAACAATTCTGATTTTCACACGACAGCATTCGATTCCCACAGGTTTTTTTATTGCTTCAAAAAAAATTTGGATAATAAAATTTTTCATCTATATCTTTGTCGGGTAAAAGAAAAAAAAATCATGTTCACAAATCAATTACATCATCATCATCATATTTTCGCTCAAGCGAGATGAGATGATTATGTAAATTGATACACAATATATCTACAACCCCGTTTGAGTAAATCGAACGGGGTTTTTTCTTTTTCTTCCGGGAATTCCTTTACCGTCTTCGGTTTGCTCAGACCCCAAACACAACTTATGAGCAGACTAAAGATCGCCATCCAGAAAAAAGGCCGGCTAAACGAATCCTCCCTTTCCATACTCAGAGAATGCGGTATTGAGATCCCTAACGGGGCAGGGAAGCTGATTGCAGAATCATCCAACTTCCCGATCGATATCCTGTTCCTGCGCGACGATGATATCCCTCAATATGTACATCAGAAAGTAGCGGACCTGGGCATAGTGGGCGAAAACGTGCTCATCGAATCGCGCAAAAAAGTGTCTATGCTTAAAAAACTGGGCATCGCCAAATGCAGGCTCAGCTTAGCCATTCCCAAAGACATTCCCTATGAAGGCATCCGCTTTTTTCAGGATAAAACGATCGCCACCTCCTATCCTCAATTGCTGCAATCCTACCTGGACCGGCAAGCGATCCGGGCACAGATCGAAGAGATCTCCGGGAGTGTGGAGATCGTTCCCGGCCTGGGTCTTGCAGCAGGCATTTGCGATATCGTCAGCAGCGGTTCCACCCTCTTCTCCAATGGACTTAAAGAAGTAGAACTGGTCATGAAAAGCGAGGCCGTATTGATCGGTAGCGAACACCTGGAAGGGGAGAAAGCATTACTGCTGCAACAATTGCTCTTCCGCATCGATGCAGTCCTGTCCTCAAAAGGGAAGAAATACATCCTGCTCAATGCACCTAATGATAAGATCGATGCCATCGTCCGGATACTGCCCGGGATGAAAAGCCCCACCATACTCCCCCTTGCCGCAAAAGGCTGGAGCAGCCTGCATTCCGTGATCGATGAAGACCAGTTTTGGGAACATATTGATGAATTGAAAAAAGCAGGTGCAGAAGGCATTTTAGTCGTCCCTATTGAAAAAATGATCCAATAAAAACTATGAAAACATACAACTCCCCCGATCGGGCAACCTTGAAAAGACTCTGTCAAAGGCCCGCGATCAAAACCGAAGACCTGGAACAGGCCGTCCGGAAGATCATGGACCGGGTAAAGTCCGGAGGCGACAAAGCCCTGAACGCATTAACCCTCGAATTGGACCAGGCAGATATTAAGGACCTGGAAGTTAAAGAAGCAGAAATAGCTGCCGCATTGGTGCAGGTGGTACCGGCACTGGCCTATGCCATACAGGTAGCTGCGGCAAACATTGAAAAATTTCACCGTAGCCAGATAGTAACAGAAGCGCGTATAGAGACCAGCCCCGGAGTTTTCTGCTGGCGCAAGTCTGTACCGGTAGAAAAAGTAGGGATCTATATCCCCGGCGGATCAGCCCCCTTATTCTCTACCATACTCATGCTGGGCATCCCGGCACAACTGGCAGGATGCAACACGATCATTTTATGTACACCGCCCGATAAACAGGGCAATATAGACCCGGCGATCCTGTACACCGCTCATCTTTTAGGCATTAAAAACATCTATAAAGCAGGCGGTGCGCAAGCTATAGCCGCTATGGCCTATGGCACCGAGACCATCCCTAAGGTGTATAAAATATTCGGTCCCGGCAATCAATATGTCACCAAAGCCAAAACCCTTTTACAAATAGAAGGCATGGCCATAGATATGCCTGCAGGCCCCAGCGAGCTGCTGATCATTGCCGATCAATATGCCGATCCCGATTTTGTAGCCGCCGATCTTCTATCACAGGCCGAGCACGGAGCAGACAGCCAGGTCGTGCTCTTGAGCAATAGCAGCCAGCTGATCCATAAAACCCTGGAAGCCCTGGTACAGCAACTGGAAAATCTTCCCCGGAAAGACATTGCAATTGCTGCCCTGGCCAACAGTATGGCCATACAATTGGACTCCATTGCGGCCTGTTTTGATTTCAGCAATGAGTATGCCCCCGAGCACCTGATCCTTGCACTGGAAAAACCGGAATTCTATACCGGGCAGATCATAAATGCAGGCTCTGTCTTTTTAGGAAAATATGCCTGCGAATCAGCCGGAGACTATGCCAGTGGTACCAATCATACACTACCTACCAATGGATTTGCCAAAAGCTACAGCGGCGTATCCTTAGATAGCTTTTATAAAAAAATAACCTTTCAGAGCATCAGCGAAAAAGGCATTCAAAACATAGGCCCGGTCATAGAAACAATGGCCGAAGCCGAAGCATTATATGCACATAAAAACGCAGTAAGCATCCGCTTAAAAAAACTACAAGCATGAATATAACAGCACTCATCCGGCCCAATATCCTCGCGCTGAAGCCCTATTCCAGTGCGCGAGACGAATACACAGGAGCAGAAGCACTCTTCCTCGATGCCAACGAAAATCCCTTTGGCCAATGGAACCGCTACCCGGATCCTTATCAAAAACAACTAAAGCAAAAAATAGCCGCTTTAAAAAACCTGGATGCAAATGCCTTGTTTTTAGGCAATGGCAGTGATGAGATCATAGACCTCAGCTACCGGATATTTTGCGAACCGGGAAAGGATAAAGCCATTTGCCTGGGACCCACCTATGGCATGTATGAAGTGGCGGCACAGATCAATAATGTCACCCTCATCCAGGTGCCCCTTGATGCCGCATTTGATATTGACCTGCCTGCCTTGGAAGAGTATTGGGAAAGGACCGATATCAAACTGATGTTCCTTTGCTCCCCAAACAACCCCAGCGGGAATATATTGAGCGAAGAGCGCATCAGCACTATACTGGACCGTTTTAAAGGTATTGTCATCATTGACGAAGCCTATATCGATTTCTCCGGCACACTTTCCCGGGCTACACAGATAGGCAACTATCCCAAGCTGGTGGTAGTGCAAACCCTGTCCAAGGCCTGGGGTATGGCCGCATTAAGGATCGGCCTGGCCTGGATGAGCCCTGAGCTCCTGCAGTATTACAATAAAGTGAAGCCACCCTACAACATTAGCGCGGCCAACCAGCAGCTCGCCTTATCCATACTGGAGCAGGGCAATTTTGAACAAGAAATAAAGCTGCTTAAAACAGAGCAGGCCTGGCTGAGCCGGGAACTGAGCGCTATTACACAGATCAAAAAGGTGTATCCCTCTTCGGCCAATTTCATCCTGCTGGAGGTGGAAGATGCCCCTGCCTTGTATGATCAGTTGAGCGCACACAAAATAGTGGTCCGCAACCGGCATGGCATCATCCCCAATACCCTCCGCATCACCGTGGGCAGCCCCGGGCAAAATAAACAATTGATACAAACCCTTAAAACCATTTTCCATGCCTAAAAAAGTTTTATTCATAGACCGTGACGGCACCATTATAGCAGAGCCCGAAGACTTCCAGATCGATGCCTTTGAGAAATTGAAGTTCCTGCCCCGGGCCATCAGCAGCCTGGCCAGGATTGTCCGGGAGCTGGATTTCGACCTGGTGATGGTGAGCAACCAGGATGGTCTGGGCACCGCATCCTTCCCTGAACCCACCTTCTGGCCCGTCCAGGATTTTATCCTCAATACCTTAAAAGAAGAAGGCGTGGTATTCAAAGATATTTATATCGACCGCAGCTTTGAGGAAGAGCAGGCAGCCACCCGCAAACCCGGAACAGGTATGCTTTCCAAATACATTTACGGCGACTATGACCTGCAGGGATCTTTCGTGATCGGTGACCGCATGACCGATGTACAATTGGCCCAAAACCTGGGCGCGCAGTCTATCCTGATCAGTAGCCGGCCCAGTCCTGCTGCCGGTTTCACGACAACAAGCTGGGACGCTATTTACCGTTTCCTGAAAGGGCAGGATAGAACAGCCTATATAGAAAGAGCTACTGCAGAGACACAGATCAGCATCCGCTTAAACTTAGACCAGCCGGATGAAACCTATATAGATACCGGCTTAGCCTTCTTCGATCATATGCTGCACCAGGTAGCAAAACATGGAAATTTTGGCTTAAACATCTCCGTGAAAGGCGACCTGCAGGTAGATGAGCACCATACCATCGAAGATACCGCCCTGGCTTTGGGTAGCGCCTTTGCCCAGGCTTTAGGAGCTAAAAAAGGCATTGCCCGCTATGGCTTCCTCTTGCCCATGGACGATTGCCTGGCGCAGGTCGCTATAGATTTCGGCGGCCGTCCCTGGCTGGTATGGGACCTGACTTTCCAAAGAGAAAAGATCGGAGCAGTGCCTACGGAAATGTTTGTACACTTTTTTAAATCCTTTAGCGATGCCGCACAATGCAACCTGAACATAAAGGCAGAGGGCAGCAACGAGCACCATAAAATAGAATCCGTATTTAAAGCCTTTGCCCGGGCACTGCAGATGGCCTGCAGCCCCAACGGGCAATACAGCATTCCCAGCACAAAAGGTATATTATGATAGCGATCTTAAAATACAATGCAGGCAATACCCGCTCCGTCCTTAATGCCCTCAATAGCTTGGGCTATGAGGCCTGCATCAGCGATGACCCGGTGCAGCTGCAAGCGGCCGATAAAGTCATCTTTCCCGGGGTGGGCGAGGCAGGTACTGCTATGGCTTACTTAAAAGCCCGCCAGCTCGACCAGGTGATAAGGGCATTAAAGCAGCCCGTACTCGGCATTTGCCTGGGGATGCAATTATTGTGCGCGCACTCAGAAGAAGGAGATACGGCAGGCATCGGCATTTTCGACAACCAGGTGAAAAGATTTCCACCGGGACTATTAGTGCCTCATATGGGCTGGAACAACCTGGAAAATACAAGCGGTGCATTATTCAAAGACCTCGGGCAATCGGCCGACTTCTACTTTGTACATACATATTATGCTACCCAAGGTGTGGCAACGGTAGCGACCACAGATTATATACTACCCTTTAGCGCGGCACTGCAAAAAGACAATTTTTATGCCGTACAATTTCACCCGGAAAAGTCTGCCCAAACCGGGCTTACCTTACTTGAAAACTTTTTAGACCTATGAGAATTATTCCTGCAATCGACCTCATCGAAGGTAAATGTGTGCGCTTGTCCAAAGGTGACTATAACACTAAAAAAATATACAATGAAGATCCCCTGGAAGTCGCTAAAGCTTTTGAAGCAGCAGGCATCAGGTACCTGCACCTTGTAGACCTGGATGCGGCAAAAACAAAAGTACTCACTCATGTCAATATACTGGAACGTATTGCCGCCAAAACCGGGCTGAACATTGACTTTGGCGGTGGAGTACAGACCAAAGCTGATGTAAAGACCCTCCTGGATGCCGGTGCCGGTCAAGTCACACTGGGCAGTATAGCCGTCCGTAAACCCGTCATACTGTATGATTGTCTCCAGACCTTCGGTACAGATAAGATCATACTGGGTGCCGACTGCCTGAACCGGAAAATAGCCACCAATGCCTGGGACCGGATAGAGGATATAGACATTATCAGCTTTATGAAGGAGAAAGTGACCCAAGGCGTACTGTACGCCATCGTCACCGAGATCTCCAGGGATGGTATGCTGCAAGGTCCTGATGATACATTATACAATGACATACTCGACCAGGTGCCGCTTCGCCTTATCGCCAGCGGTGGCATCAGCAAGATGAGTGACCTGGATCAATTGCAAAGAACAGGATGCGAAGCTGCCATTATCGGGAAAGCCATCTATGAACAGCGCATCACCTTAAAACAACTGGAAAGCTATGCTTAAGAAAAGGATCATTCCCTGCCTGGACATCAACAATGGCAGGACCGTGAAAGGGATCAGGTTTGAAAACCTGGTGGATGCAGGCGACCCCGTTGCCCTGGCCAAAAGGTATATGGAAGAAGGAGCCGATGAACTGGTCTTCCTGGATATTACCGCTACCCACGAGCGCAGGACAACCCTTACAGAATGGGTAAGCCTGGTAGCCGCTGCCATCAATATCCCCTTTACCGTTGGCGGCGGCATTCACTCCCTGGCTACCGCAGCCCGGGTGATTGAGGCCGGTGCAGACAAGCTCAGCATTAATTCCGCAGCCTTAGCAAACCCTGATTTGATCAGCAATATTGCCGCGCAGTTCGGCACACAATGTGTCACCGTGGCCATAGATACCGATTATATAGACGGAACATGGAAAGTCTTTAGCCATGGCGGCAGGAAAGCCACCAAATGGAGCGCAGTAGACTGGGCAAAGGCAGCCGAGCAATGCGGGGCAGGGGAGATCCTGCTCACCTCCATGCAGGGCGATGGCACCCGCTTCGGTTTCTCCCTGGAGATTACCGAGGCAGTAGCCGCAGCCATCAATATCCCCGTCATAGCATCAGGTGGCGCAGGCCGCCCCGAAGACTTTGCACAGGTTTTTACACAAACCCGGGCTACGGGCGCTTTAGCCGCATCGGTCTTTCACTTTGGCAGCATAGCTATACCCGATCTCAAACAATACCTCAAATCAAAAAACATTTCCATAAGATGAACCCCATAAATTTCAGGATAGAAGACCTCAATTTTCAACCATCAGACGGGCTGGTACCGGTCATCGTGCAGGATGCCGTAAGCCTCCGGGTACTGATGCTGGGCTATATGAACCGGGAAGCCTTGGCGCTAACCCTGGCAGGCGATAAAGTCGTCTTTTACAGTAGGAGCAGGCAAAGGCTCTGGATGAAAGGCGAAAGCTCGGGCCATTTCCTGTACTGGAAAAAGATACACCTGGACTGTGACCGCGACACCCTGCTGATACAAGCCCTGCCTCAAGGGCCTACCTGCCATACCGGGACCGATTCCTGCTTTGGCATGGATAATGCCGATGGCTTTATCTACCGGCTGGGCCAAACCATCGCTGAAAAGATCGATAGTAATGAGGTAGGCTCTTATACCAATGCACTTTACCGGAAAGGCATCAATAAAGTGGCCCAGAAAGTAGGCGAGGAAGCCGTAGAGCTGGTCATAGAGGCCAAAGACAATAACGAATCATTGTTCCTGGGCGAAGCAGCCGACCTGCTGTACCACTACCTGGTGTTGCTCAAAGCTAAGGGTTATGCACTATCAGATGTGGAAGAAGTGCTCCGGTCGCGGAATGTGAGCCAGTAGGTGATAAGTGATGAGTGGTGGGTGGTAGGTGATGAGTGATGAGTGGTAGGTGATAAGTGATAAGTGATAAGTGGTAGGTGATAAGTGATAAGTGAGAAGTGAGAAGGAGCTATGAAAAATTATTGCCATGCCCATCGCCCATCACTAATCACCAATTAACAATTAACAATTAACAATCAACAATTCACCATCACCCATCACCCATCACTCATCAACAATCACTCATCACCCATAAACAATTCACCATTAATCATTAAAAATATTACCTTTGCGAACAATTTTTTTGTTTTTTAATGCTAGGCAGGTCAAAGAATCTAATCATTCAGCTTATTGATTTTTTTTATTTCCCGGTCTTCCACAAACTCATACCCGTGCAAACGTTCCGGTATGCAGCTTGCGGGGGCGGTAACGCCTTACTCAACCTGGTCTTGTTTTACCTCAGTTACAATTATATGTTTACAGAGGAGATCATTCACCTGGGCGGCATTACCATGAACCGTTATATCGCGGCCTTTGTATTTTCCCTGGCCATCACTTTTCCATTGGGTTTTGTCATGAACAAATTTGTTGTTTTCCAATCCTCTCATCTGAAGGGTAGGGTACAACTGTTTCGCTATGCCCTCATCGCTGCTTTAAATATTCTCTTCAACTACCTTTTACTCCACTTCTTTGCCGGATTCTGTGGTTTCTGGGCCACCCCTTCACAGGCGCTTACCACCATAATCCTGGCCGTAGTGAGTTATTTTGCCCAAAACTATTTTACCTTTAGGTCTAAATCCTAAAGACTATGATTACGGGCAAAAAAATTTTGCTTTTCTTATTACTGTTTTTATTTGCCTATGCCCTTCATGCCCAGGAAAAGACCTTGCTCTGGCGCATATCGGGTAATGGCTTAAGTAAAGATTCCTACCTCTTCGGCACCATGCACAAGATCTGTGAAAAAGATTATTTCTGGACCGATACCATGAAGAAGTATTTCCACCGCTCAGAGCAGGTATGCTTTGAAATAGACCTGGATAATCCCTTCCTGCTGTTCAGCACCATAAAAGGCATCAGGAGCAGTAATGGTCGCACCCTCAAAGATCTCTTTACCCCGCAGGACTTCACCAAGCTTGCCCGTTATTTTAAGCGCGCCAATGGTTTGGACATCATGCTGTTCAATGAAGTGAAGCCCTCTGTACTCATGCTTTTACTGGAAACCGATTATGTCAACTGCGCCACTTTCAAATCCTATGAAGAAGAGATCAAAAAAGAAGCCCGTAAGTTCCATAAACCCATATCAGGTTTAGAGACCGTAGAAGAGCAGTTTGCCGCGGTGGCCGATGCTACTGACAAAGAAGTAGTGTCCTATGTGATGAACATTGTCAATGGTAAATATTTAAGGGACAAATCGCATTTGATGATCTATGCCCGGATCACGTCTTTGTATAAAAAACAGGATATACGGGAACTCTACGACATCATCAGCCTGGACACAACAGTCCTGTTCGACAAAAAGGAAATGATCCTCGATTTCCGGAACAAGAACTGGATCCCCAAATTCAATACCTATTCTAAAGACAAAAGCGTGTTCTATGCCGTAGGTGCCGGGCACCTGGCCGGGGAGACAGGCCTCATCAATCTCTTGCGTAAAGAAGGCTATACCCTTAGCCCTATCTTCAGCGAAACGGTAGATTTTGATGAAATCCTAACAGATGAGCTGAGCGATTGATGTTTTAAAACATTATTTTTAATCCTGAACCAATATCTTTCCTGAATGAATCGCATCGCATCGCTCTACTACCTGGCTTTTGATACGGGGCTGAATGCAGCGATCACGTTTTTCATTTTCTTCCTCCTGTTATACTTTGGCGGCATTGCCCTTTACCGGGCAGCGCTTTACTTTTTGAAGCAATATTATGGCTTCCATGCCATCCAGCACAACCTAAGAAAAGGACAGGTCGCTTTCGAGATCCGGCATTCACTGCTATCGATCCTGGTATTCAGCCTGCAGGCCATTCCTTTGCAATACCTGGTAGCGCAGGGCTATGCAGCCGTCAGTTTTAGCAATGCCTGGGTCTTGCTCTGGCAAATCCCCCTTCTGTTCCTCTGGAATGAGATACATTTTTACCTCGTCCATGCACTGCTGCACCGCAAATGGCTGATGAAGCGCGTACACTTCCTGCACCATCGTTCCAAAGAGCCGACCCTGTTTTCGGTGTACAGTTTTCATTGGTTTGAGGCCTTCCTCCTGGGCACGGTCATTTTCCTGCCCATAACCCTGTATTCCTTTCACATTTTTGCGATCCTGAGCCTGCCCGTGCTGAGCATTGTATTGAACTTAATGGGGCATTCCAATCATGAAGGCCCTTCCGCTAAAGACCCGGAGCACATCAGCCGCTTTATCTTCCGGCACAGTATGCACCACAAATGGAGCAATGGCAATTACGGGTTCATGCTGCCTTACCTGGACCGCTTATTCAACACCAAACTACCTAAAAACAAACATTAATGAGCCATAAAGTATATATCAATGCCATCGGCAAACACTTACCCGGCGAGCCGGTGCCCAACGAAGCCATGGAAGATTACCTGGGCCTGATCAACGGTCAGCCCTCCAGAACCAAATCCAGGATGCTGCAGCAAAACGGGATCACTTCCCGGTACTATGCCATCAATAAAGAGCAGGCCTCTACCGACTCCGTTGCGGGCATGGCCGCCAAAGCCATCAAAGACACTCTGGCAAAAGCCAATGTGGCCGCAAAGCATATTGAACTACTGGCCGCAGGCACTACCCAGAACGATCTGCCCATACCCGGCTTTGCCAGTATGGTGCATGCCGGGACGGAGATCCCCGTTTGTGCGATCTCCAGCTTCCAGTCCGTATGTGCTGCCGGTATGATGGCCGTGAACCATGTGTTCCAGACCATCAAAAACGGGGAGGTGCAAAAGGCCGTTGCCTGTGCCGCAGATTTTCCCAGCCGCCTGTTTAAAGCCAAAAGATTTGCCCACCAGCAAGCCGTAGTGGCCCATGGCCTGGACCTGGAAACCGACTTCCTGCGCTGGATGCTCTCCGATGGTGCCGGGGCCTTCTACATGAGCCATCAGCCCAATGCTGAGCGCTTCAGCTTTGAGGTAGAATGGATCGATATACGTTCTCATGCCCACCTCTTTGAGCCCTGTATGTACACCGGTATGCGCAAAAATGCTGATGGCAGCATGGGCACCAGTTGGATCGACTACGACAGCTTTACCGATGCAGATGCCGATGCGGCCCTCAACCTGCGCCAGGACATCCGCCTGGTCAACAACATCATTGCCCTGGGCGTACAGCATTTCTTCAACCTGGTAGATGCCGGGAAGATCGATCCCAAGCGTATGGACTGGCTGGTCGCACACTACTCCTCCGAGTATTTCAAAAATCCCATTGTCTCCCTGCTGGAAAAAGGCGGCCTGGTGATCCCGGAAGAAAAATGGTTTACCAACCTCCATACCAAAGGCAATACAGGGGCCGCTTCCATATTCATTATGCTGGAAGAGCTGCTGAACGAGAAAGAACTGGTAGCCGGGCAGGAGATCCTCTGCATGGTGCCCGAAAGCGGGCGCTTCATCACCACATTCATGAAACTGAAAGTTATCGCCCCTACGGCAGAAAAAAGACAAGCCTCCATTGATGAGTCAGACGAGATCCTGGCACCGGATATCCGCATTGAGGGCAATCCTACACAGGAGTGGCTCGTGCGCCAGCTCGTAGACACCTGGGTAGATTTTGAAACCCATTTAAGAAAAGTGCCTATTATACAAAAGATCTATAAGGGCACCATCACCCTGGAAGATTATAAATTACTCTTACTGAACTTACGCCAGCAGGTGATCGACGGCTCGCAATGGATCGCCCGTGCGGCCTCTAATGTGAGCATGGAGTATTTCGACATTCGTTCCTCCTTCATCTCTCATTCCAGGGATGAGCACCGCGACTACCAGATCCTGGAAAAGAACTATATCAATTGTGGGGGTAATAAAGAAGACCTGTATACCGGGGAGAAAAATATAGGCAGTGAGGCCTTGAGCGCCTTTATGTTTCAAAGAGCCAGCCAGCCCAATCCTTTTGACCTCCTGGGCGGTATGTTCATCATCGAAGGGCTGGGCAACCGCATTGCAGGTAACTGGGGCAGGGCCATACAAGGACTGCTCAACCTGGACAATGACCAGGTATCCTTCTTTACCTATCACGAGACCAGCGACAGCAACGACAATCATTTCGAAAGATTTGAAAATGCCTTAAATTCAGACCTGCTGGACATGAATATGGCCAGGCGCATTGCCAAGACCGCAAAAGTAGTGGCCAGCCTGTACCGGATGCAGTTAGCAGAAATCGGGAATTATTAAACCAAAAACATCATGTTGCACGATAAAGCCTATTTTGAACAATTAGAGAACAATCCCCGCGATCCCAGCCACTGGCATGCCCTGTTCTGGGACAACAGTGTGCCCTTCGACCCCGATGCCAAAGCCGCCTTCCTGTACGATTCCGGGAGGAAGTCAAAGCAATACCTGTTGCCCGTAGTGCGGGTATTGGGGCGCTTCTCCATCATCCTGTTCCAGTTGTTGAAATTCATTATTCCCAATGTGATCAATGCACCCAGGACCCTGCATAAATGCCTGTACTGGGGTATGAAATACTGGGTGTCGCCCGAAGCCAATTTTTTGATTCTCCGGCATTTCTACCTGGGATCAGAAGTATTGCGCTTTATCAAAGACAATGTAAAAGGGGCGGAGCATATCCCCATGAATCCATTGAAACCCTTGTCGCTGAAAGATATCAAAGACAATATGTTCCTGGAGCATGACCTTAACCTGTACAATTTTATCATTAACCTGAACAAGGCGATACAGGACCAGGGACTGAAGATAGAGAAAGCCGAACAGCCGAACTTTGATGCGATAGGTACGGGTAAGATTCCCTTCGAGGAGTTTCCCAACCGATGGACCAATTTCCTGGACCTGTCCAGCGCCATAGAGATCTTTACGCCCGTGTACCAGTTTTTCCTAACCGATAATGATTTCTGGCGCGCCTCCAATTCTTTGCAACTGGATGAGGTAATCGGCGTATACGCCGCCACGATCATGGATTGCCCCGAGAAGCTGGTGGCTTTGAACAATAAGCATCCCATGATACCTTTACCTACATACGGGGCGGGATTCCGGCTTACTTTACACGGACTGTCTACAGAAGTATTGCATTACCTGATCAAATCGGCTAAAGTGGGGCAGGCGAAGCCTGATTAAGCGCCTCAAATTTGTCCTATTGAGCTTGGAATTTGTCCTATTGAGCTCCGTCGAAATATGGACAAATTGAAACAAAGACGAGTGTCTAAAACGGCAACCAAATTTGTAATATTGAGTTCCGTCGATCCTTCGACATGCTCAGGATGACACATTTGAGGCTCCATTCTTGCCGCCCTTGAGTTTATCGAAGGGGCGGCAAGCTCACTGTGACAAGAATCTTGATTTTTAAATAAGCTTAAGGAGATATCTAAAAGTACTATTTCGTCATTTCGACTGTAGCGTAGCGAAATGGAGAAATCTAAATATCAAGTGTTTATATTTGTTAGATTTCTCGACTACACTAGTTTTCGCTCGACATGACGACCATTTTAAACAGCCCTATCTATTAATGGTGATGCTTAAGCACAGCTTGATCTTTTAACTGGTTTGGGAGTTTTTCAGTTAATGTTTCACTGCTTGCCGAAGGGCGGAATTTTAGCACAAAAGCTCAATAGAAGCAATCAGCCCCGATTTTGGTAATACCTTGTTGTATGCAGTTTTGTCTATTTCGATGTTACATACCTGCCTTGAATAACTCCTTCAACAAATAAGTCCAAATTACTTTGCATCATAGAATTTGTCAAAACCATTGTCATGTGATTTTTTGAGTCCTTATTTATTAAAGTTAATGCGTCTAGCAATGATTTGAGTTGGTCGATTGAATAAAAAGCATATGAATTGTAAATTGTCGAGTTGTAATATTTAAACTTAATACTTTCCAAAATCAGATTTGTCCTTTCTGGTGACCAATTATTTTCTATGGAGTATTTTTTTACTTTTTTCGTGCAGTAGTCAATAAAATACTCTTCGTGTTTTGTCACTTCAATTATTTTGTCAACTAGAATCACATTACTGTCCGTAGGCATTGCCATTGGTGGCGGGTCTGTTTGCCCAAATACAGTCGTGGCAAAAAAGAAAAATACAATTAAAAGGCACTGTGTTTTTATAGTCATTGCGGTTTGTTATTTATACTTGTTTTAGTTATTAATAGTCAATTTTTTTGTTTGGAGAATGGTGCTGTAAAATTACCGCTAACGGAAAAAGTATTGCCGAAGGCGGGGACCTTTAGCACAAACATTCAATCGAAGCCATGCTTTTGGCAAACCTTCGTTACCTGCATGCCCTTTTGTTTTCAATTTTCAAGACCTTCAATTTGTCCTTTGTCCTGATGTTCTCCAAGTTTGTTAAGTGGTTCAATTACCATTTTTATTACTAATTCTCGAATTTGTACTTCACTATAACCTAATCCACGAAGTATTTCAATTCTCTGACTTAAAACATTATTCTTTTCTTTCATTATGTTTAAGTCCCCCAACTCTTCCTCTTGTCTGCTTCTATACCTATTATCCTTTTTTCGTTCGTGTCTGTCTTTAATATATTCTCTAATTTGTTGAAGTGGATTTAACGAACCTAAAAACTCCCAAAATCCGGGTGATTGAATATTCACTCTTGATATTGATAGTCTTTCAGTTGGTAAGATAATTTTTTCAATGTCAATTTTGTTTAGAATTTCTAAAAGATTAGTTGAATTTTCATAATTTCTAAATAGATATCTGTTGTCTAAAAAATCAAACCAATAAGGTTCTGGTCTTTCCAATTTTTTTTCTATGTAGCGAAATTCTTCCTTTATTAATTTACGTCTTCTTTCTCTGTCTTCTGAAAGAGTGTCTACAAGAAATTCAAAAGCATAAATACTGTTATAAGCATTTTCAAAGTCTGTCAGTAACTCCTTAATTTCTTTGATTGTTCCAAGCCTTTCAGCTGTTACTTTTAATGTTGAAGTTTCATTCTCCATACTTATAGTTTATTTTGATCGGTCTTTTTAGGGTTGCAGATAACGTTTTGGCAATACCTTGTTGGCGGCAGCTTTTTTAGAATTGGTTTGTCAAACTTGGCAATGGCAGTTCCCAAAGCCCTGTTCTATTTTCTTCAACTGACATTACAATTCTTTCTCTAAGTTTATATTCAAAATTAAATATTTCCATCAATTCTTTTTGCGGATCTTTATTGTGGGCTGTACGTCCTAGAATGAAATTTCCAATTGAGTTTTCAAACTCTTCAACATCTTTCCAAATTCCAACATTGATGAACGTATTATAATGCTTGCTTTCAATATCAAGTGTATGATGTTTCTCTACAACATTATCAATAGGTTTGCTAAAAAATTCACGGAATAACCCATCTTTAATTTTTGGCTCCATTGTTTTAATCCAAGTTTCTTTAAAAACTTCTTCATATCCTGCTTTTATGTACCACCTTACAATAACAATTACCATAATCTTATTCTTATTTTTCGTAATATTCTAAATTAGTATTGTACTTTCCTTTAAATGATTGTCCTTTTTTTGAAAAACCTTTTGACAATAAATATTTTCTCATTGTATCATTATCAGTTGTGGCAAATATTTTTTCACCGCCTAAATTGTCAAGTAGTTGATTGTTAAGTAAACGATTAATTCCTTTGACTCGATGTTCTGCTTTTGTAACTGAATAGCCTAACTCTTGTGTTGGAATTTCTTTATCTGAGAAATTTGCTTTTTTTCTTACTAACTTGACAGAATTAATGTTCTTATTCTTTACTGCAGAAACTCCTATGAGTTCTTCATTTTCAGAATAGCAAAATGCCAAAAGGTTGCAATTCAATATCCTATTTTCTAACCCATTTGAATCTACTTGTCCTCCTAAGAGTACAAGTTCTTTAAATGAATCAAGTTCTTCTTTCGTACAATTTTCGGGACTTGAAATTTTGATGTTTTGAGTCATAATACGGTGTTTTTAAAGTTGCAGCCAACTTTTCGGGGCTTGCCGAAGGTGGGAATTTTTAGCACAAATGCTCAATCGAATCAATCAGCCCCTCTTTTGGTAATAACCTGTTACCTGCAGTACTTTATCTTTTTTGTTTAGCTTTCTTTATTATTGGTCCTAAAACGATTGACTTCTCAAAAACCCTTTGATTTAGCTTGCGATAACGCCTATTACTAAGTCTGATTATATTTTTAAGAATTATGATTTTAAAACCACTGACTTTCAGTCTTTTTTGAACGTTGATTTCTACCTTTTTTTGATTATCTGATATTCTTCTAATTTGTTTATGAATATCATCAATCCAAAGTTCTCTTTTTTTATTTAATAAAGCTTTTTCCTTTTCACTTAAGTTATTGAACTGAGTTGCAAAAGAATCGTCTAATTCTTGTATAATGTTTTTGTTGAATCTAAAAATTAATTCGTTATAAAAATTATAGACTTTCTGTAGTTTGAAATATTTCTTTTCATCTAAGCAATCAGTTATGAGGGCTTCGATAATTTCCAAACATTCATATAAGAAACTATGAAAAGTTAATATGTAATTCGCATAAGCGGTTGCTAATAATTCATAATTGTGATTTTGTAAATACGTTAATACGATATTAGTACTCGCTTTGTTTCTATACAGTTCATAATATTCTTTTTCTGCATCGTTGAATGTTGAAAAGGATTTAATATTAGGTGTATTGTTGTCAACTTCAATTAAAAAGTATCTATGATTTGTTTTAGTTTCTAGTTTTAGCCATTGTTTTCTAACAATAAGGTAGTTTTTTGAAAAGACTTCACTTAAATTTTCAAAATAATTTCTTTCTCGTAGTATCTGAAAAATCTTGTATTTATTTTCTATTGATAAGTTTGATGTATCTGATAAGAGTTTATGGAATTCAAGTAAGGTTTTGTCATCACCTATTTCCTTTAATCGAGTATTATATAAAAGGTCTGTAATCTCTACCAAAGTAGCCCAATTGTGGTTACTTAAAGTTCTGAGTTGAACTTCAACAATAATATTACTTGAGCTGTGTTTTAGATATAAATGAATTGATTTATAACCATCTTGCTGTGGTGCAATGATATAATCATTAGTTTTTATAATTTCAATATCAGGGTTTGATTCTATTTTAGATATTGTTTTATAGACCTCTTTTTCATTTTTTAAAATGATTCTACATCCTGCTATATCCCACATTCTACTGAAACGCATTTCAGGATACCTATCTAGTTTATTTATTATAGATTCAAATCTTTTAATTCTATATGTAGCTATCGAAGAATGGTGAATGTTTTTTGCTATTTTACAAATGAGCTTGAAAACATTTGCTAGGGGGACTTGATGGGAAGTTCTGTAATCCTGTAATGAATTAATTGTATTATCTGAAATTTCAAAAACCTCATCTCTTATATTTTTTCCTAATCTATCAATTTCTCCTTTTGTAAAGTTTGTCATTCGTCAAAAATTGTGTTCGTTTTTTCGAGCGTATTGCCGCTAACGGTTCAGGTATTGCCAAAGGCGGGGAGAAGGAAGCACAAAAGTTCGTTTCAGCACCACAGTTAGCAAAGCCATTCTTTTGTTTGCTAATTAACATTTTTCAAAGCAAATAAAAAATGGTTTTTGCGGATTAGAAGCAAAAAAGTTGAAATTGGACTTTCTGCCCGCTTTTAATAATACCATGTTATAGGTATTTTTTTATTTAGGAAATAGCTGTAGTTCTAAGAAAATCTTTTCAGTTCTAATTAGTGCTTCCGTAATTTTAGAGAGGTTTGGAGAAATTAGTAAAACTTCAACGTCTTCTAGTTCTTTGTATTGTTCATCAGTTAATTTGCTTCCATAATCTTTTTTTACTTTGTCAATAGCTGTTTTGATATATCCATTAACTTCTCCACAAGAAAGCATATAATCGGCTAACATATCTTGTTCACTTTTCAATGATATTCGCTGTTTTTTATTTTTTATAGCCTCTGTTTCATAATAATATGTACCAGCATTTCGTATTAAACGTCTATATGTATCGGCGTCAGCGCCAGCAACGCCATATCTTCCACATTGATGAGCACGTCTTATTAAATATTCATAACTCATTGCATTGTCATCGGAAAAATTATTTTTTGTATCTATCATAATTTTATAATTTTAAAAAACAATCACCATAAATATCAAATCCAAATTTTTGCGATGCTTTTTCGTTTTTAGGAATAGCTCCTCCAGTTCTTAGATTTGGTATCAATAATTCAAATGGATTTTCTTTATATGCCCAATCATACACTCCCATATATAATCTTCCAAAATTGGTAAGTTCATCTTCCCATTGTTGTGAAATTTCGTTCATTTTTTTAAAAGCTTCTTCTTTTGAAAGTTCAGAGATACTTCCGTCAATTGAATAGTGTTCAAACATAATCTTGTGTTTTTTGAATTTGTTTGGTTTTAAAATTGCCACTAACGTCTTTCTTGACGCAAGTTATTATTATTTAAATCTTGTAATTGGTTACAAGTATTTGTTGAAATCTTATTACAGCTGTCGCAACAAAAATAATATCTCTCACATAATCCCACAATACTGGAAAACCCTACTTTTTTAGGATAAAAAGCAGGGTTCTTATAAAAACAAAAAACGAGGAGACCCTCGTTTTTCAATAATTACTTATTACTTCAGCCTTTTGATGGCTTTGTTTTGTAGGAGCGATTTCATTTGTGTGATCGCCACCTGGTTAAGTTGCAGCAGCCTTTCGCTTTGGGGCAATCCTTGTTTGATCAACAAGGCATTGATGCTCTCTACATTGCTCAATACCACCAGCTGCTCCAGGGTAGCATGATCCCTGATATTTCCGGCTTTGTCCGGATTGGCATCGCGCCACTCCTTGGCTGTAATGCCGAAAAGAGCAACGTTCAGCAGATCAGCCTCATTGGCATATACATAACCGGCTTGCTGGCTGGTAATGGCCTTGGGCACCAGGTTTTCTTTAATAGCATCAGTGTGTATGTGGTAATTGATCTTTGAAAGTGTGCGTTGCAGGCTCCAATCGAGCTTCAGGCGATTGTTTTCATCGTCTTTTAAGCGTTGGAACTCTTTAATCAGGTATAATTTGAAACTTGCAGAAACCCACGATGCAAATTCAAAAGCAATATCTTTATGAGCAAAGGTTCCTCCATTTTTCCCCTGCCGCGATACCACTCCTTTGGCGTTGGTAGCTTCAATCCATTTTGAAGGAGATAATGTGAAAGAGTTACTACCTGCCTCGTACAAAAAGGAGTCGAATTCGACCCCTTTAAAATCGGGATTGTTGAGTTGCTCCCATAAACCGAGAAATTCAATAGTAGTTCGGGAGCGCATCCAATTTTTGACCACATCTTTAGGTTCGGCAGGATTTTTAAACCTTGCTATATCCGTCAGGGAAATAAAGTCCTGCTGATTGTCTTCATACAAAACAATCTCAAGTCCTTCAACCTGTATCTTCTTATTTTTTGCCATAGGTTTTGGTGTAAGGTTAGTGTTACGGCATTTTACTTCCCCTACATCAGCTTTTCCAACTTCGCAATCATCTCATCCTTCTCCTTCAGCATACGCTCATACAGGGCAATCTTTTCTTCATGAACTTTGATTAATTGTTCGACAGGATGAAACGTAGGATAATTATTGAGCATGGCGTAATCTGAAAAATTGCACGCAATATTATTTATTGCCTGCTGCTCATCAAAATTCTGAAAAGCCTCTACCGGTATTTTCAATACAGCAGAAATTTGTTGCAGCAAGGGAGTGTCAATCGTTTCCTTCTGTTCCAGGATGGAGATTTTCTTTTGGCTCCAGTCGTCGCCCAGCTCAAAGGCCAGCGAGTCTTGCTTTATACCCAGCATTTCGCGGAAGCGCTTTACGTTGCGGCCTTGATGTACCTTCTTGTTTGGATGAGTTGCTTCTGTTGTCATAGGTGCAAATTTATATATTTTAGTGGCATAAAGTTAAGGAAAAAACCGGCTTATTGCGGTAAACAACAACCAGATTCTATAGTAAACAAAACCGGGGCCTTGCAAGAGCTGTTTCAAAGAAAAAAGATAAGGATTGTATAGCCGGCTTATCCGGCAGGAGGTTTTTTGCCGTTTTTGGTAATTGCATATAATCCGTACCTTTACAGCAGTGATTAGGAAATGAAACACATTAAACATGAACTACAAAATATCATTTACACAGATGAACCTTCTGGCACAAAAAGCCAACTCAAAAAAGTCCAAAATTTCCTTAGAAGATATGCGTAAACAGGTTCAGGCGCTCAAAAACAGCAGCAGCTCAAAAGTGAAGAAGCAGCAGCACTCGTAGCCTTTGCCCATACCGAATCCCTTTTTTACCCGGGCGATATTTTTGAGGAAAACTTTATAGCTGCGGGGGCTGAGCAGCGGGTCTTCCGGTATGACGATTATAGGGTACTCAAAACCCAACGACAGCATTTTCTACGCTTTCTGGCTCGATTATTTTAACAGCCTGCTTATTCATAATTATTTTTTCCCTGCTACCGCCTATGATTTTTTAGGGTTCAAAATCATAAAGGAAGATTTACATGCCGTGGTAAAGCAAGACTTTATTATAGCTACCGAACCCACTAACCTTGCCCTTGTAAAAGACTTTTTGGCCTACAACGGCTTTGTCAACACCCGCAATAACGACTACATAAACCATGAGAACGGGCTTATTTTTGAAGACCTGCATGATGAAAATGTGTTGTCAAAAGACGGTATTCTATTTTTCATAGATACCGTGTCTTATCTTACCTATAACTTCAACAATAAATAATGCATCAATAAAAAAGCAGGAAGGTCATTAATTCAAGCCATGCTTGTCTTGCCTTGAACTAATGACCTTTCCGCGAGAGCCGGTTCCACTTACACTACCGGTACACTTTGCTCCTCTTCACCCCTTTTTCCCAGATCCACAATGATCCGCGCATCCTTATACTCCCGCCTGAATTCCCTGTCGTTAAATATATTCATTAAGCTGTCCAGCTTGTATAGCACAGTTCTTAACTGGGCCAGCAGGCCAGGTATAGCCTCCTGGTTAAACCCTTTACGTTCTACGATAACCGTTCTGGGCCGCACTATCAAACGATCAAAGTCGTCCGTTGCACTTACCAGTTGATTAATGTCTGCCGTAGACACACCATAATCACCCAGATCTGCCACCACAGTAGACAAAGTAGCAATAATATTCCTGAGTTTGGCAAGCGTTAATTCATCCGGTCGGCGCAGCAGCGCACTTTTACTCACACGTAGCTGGTTGTGCAGTTCCATATTGTTGACCTCCAGGGCATAGATACTGGCTCGTTTCGCCAAATTTACCGCCATTGTCACCGCATCTGATTCAGCAGTAGCTTTATCCACCGTTGCACCCGTAGACACCAGCTCGGCACCCTCTGTAGCCTCAGAGAGACTATCCATTATGCCCAGAAAGCTTGCCGCCAGTTGACTGTAAGCTACCTGGCTATTCCATGTGGAATTATGCCTGGTCAATACCCTTTGTACCGTCTTGCACATAGCAATGAAGTTGTTTTCAGACTGTCTCATTTTTTCAATTAAATTTTAAGTGTTAAAGAATTAGTTTTCAGTTCAAATATATTATTTGTTTCTAATGTTTTATTAAAAAATATAATATGCTTGATATTCAATGTTTTGTCCCGGTTTTCTATTAATCTTCCCTGGTCTTCAGGCGATGTTCCGGGCCTTACAAAGGGTTTTCCTGACCTTACAAGTGATGTTCCGGGCCTTACAAAGGGTTTTCCTGACCTTACAAGTGATGTTCCGGGCCTTACAAAGGGTTTTCCTGACCTTACAAGCGATGTTCCGGACCTTACAAATGGTTTTCCTGACCTTACAAGTGATGTTCCGGACCTTACAAAGGGTTTTCCTGACCTTACAAGCGATGTTCCGGGCCTTACAAAGGGTTTTCCTGGCCTTACAAGTGATGTTCCGGGCCTTACAAAGGATTTTCCTGGCCTTACAAGTGATGTTCCGGACCTTACAAAGGGTTTTCCTGACCTTACAAGTGATGTTCCGGACCTTACAAGCGATGTTCCGGACTCTACAAAGCGTTTTCCTAACCATACAAAAGAACTTTCTCCTATACATTAAATCATCCATACCTCATTGTGGATAACCTGTTCATTTTCTCAAAGACATTCCGTGCAGATATGAGTATATTTGCCCTCCTTAAAAATGGAGATTAGATTATGGCAAATGTGTTTGCAAGTACGATTGCTCAAAAATTGAATATTGCAGAAAAGAGCATCAATTCAGTTTTGGATTTATTAGCCGAAGGCGCTACCATTCCCTTCATAGCCCGTTACCGTAAAGACGTGACCGGGGCCATGGATGAGGTGCAGATCCAACAGATACAAGAAGAAGCTAAATTCCGCCAGGAATTCTCTGACCGGAAAACCTTTATAGAAAAAACCATTGCCGAGCAGGGTAAGATGACGGAAGAGCTGCAGGCGAGCCTCGACAAAGCCATCACCCTTAACGAGCTGGAAGACATTTACCTGCCCTACAAGCCCAAGCGTAAAACCAAGGCCCAGACAGCCCGTGAAAACGGCCTCGAACCCCTGGCCCTATGGCTGCTGGCACAAAACGAAGGCAGCCCCGAGAGCGAGGCAGCAGCCTTCATCACAGAAAATGTAGCAGATACCACAGCCGCATTACAAGGCGCGCGCGACATCATAGCAGAGACCATCAACGAAGATGCCGGCGTAAGAGCACAGATGCGTAAACTATTTGAATCACAAGCCACCGTACAAAGCAAAGTAC
Source organism: Bacteroidetes bacterium 43-16 (assembly GCA_001897525.1). Classification (GTDB taxonomy): domain Bacteria; phylum Bacteroidota; class Bacteroidia; order Chitinophagales; family Chitinophagaceae; genus Edaphocola. The sequence continues at coordinate 304,892 of MKTB01000017.1, forward strand.
TCACCGGGCAGGAAGAAGCCGGGGCAAAATATAAAGACTATTTCGAGTTCTCAGAACCCGTAAGCAAGATCCCTTCCCACAGGATGCTGGCCATCATGCGCGGCTTCATGGAAGGCATTTTAAGAATGACCATTTCCCCCGAAGAAGAAGTAGCCCTGGAAATGGTGGGCGAAAACTTCATCAAAGCCGGCAATGAGGCCGGCGAGCAGGTGAAGAAAGCCGTACGCGATGCCTACCGCAGGTTACTCCAGCCGAGCCTGGAATCTGAATTCCGTATGGAATTAAAAATAAAATCAGATGAAGAAGCCATCACCGTTTTTGCCGAGAACTTAAGACAGCTTTTACTGTCCTCACCACTTGGCTCCAAAAGGATACTGGCCATCGACCCGGGTTACCGTACAGGCTGTAAAGTAGTGGTGATCGATGAAAAAGGCGACCTCAAGCACAACGACCTCATCTACGTGCACGAAAACAATTTCAAGCTAAACGATGCAGAACATAAAGTGCGCTCATTAGTGAAACAATATGACGTGCAGGCCTTCGCCATCGGCGATGGCACTGCAGGCCGCGAGACCGAGCAATTTATCAAAAAACTGAAACTGGAATTACCCATCTTCCTGGTCAACGAAGATGGCGCTTCCGTCTACTCCGCCTCCACCACCGCCCGTGAAGAGTTCCCCGATTACGATGTCACCGTTCGTGGTGCCGTAAGCATTGGCCGTCGCCTGATGGACCCCCTGGCAGAGCTGGTGAAGATCGATCCCAAAAGCATTGGGGTGGGGCAATACCAGCATGATGTCAACCAGACCCGCTTAAAAGAAAAACTGGACCAGACCGTAGAGAGCTGCGTAAATGCCGTAGGAGTCAACCTGAATACAGCCGGGAAACACCTCTTATCCTACGTTTCCGGTATCGGGGCCAGCGTAGCCGATAATATTGTGAAATACCGCTCAGAGAACGGACAGTTCACCGATCGTAAACAATTATTGAAAGTGCCGCGCCTGGGCAATAAAGCATTTGAACAATGCGCCGGCTTCCTGAGGATCAAAGAAGCCAGCCATCCCCTCGATGCCTCCGGCGTACACCCCGAAGCCTATGCCGTAGTAGAGCAAATGGCCAAAGATGTCAACATTTCCGTAAAAGAGCTGGTAGGTAATGAAGAAGCCATCAAAACCATAAAGATCTCCAGCTACGTGAGCGATACCATCGGTAAGCACACCCTGGAAGATATCCTGAAAGAATTAAGAAAACCAGGATTAGATCCCCGTAGCGAACTCGAGCAATTTGAATACGCCAATATCTATTCCATAGAAGACGTACAAGTAGGCATGGAAGTGCCCGGCATCGTGACCAACCTCACCCGCTTCGGTGCATTTGTAGATATCGGTGTAAAACAAGACGGCCTCGTCCACGTTTCAGAAATATCACATACCTATATCAGCGATCCCTCCGAAGCCCTGAAGCTGAACGATAAAGTGAAAGTCGTGGTGACCGAGGTAGACCTGGGCAGGAAGCGCATTGCCCTGTCCATCAAGCAGGCATTACCCAATCCCGGGAATACCGGTGGTGGCAAACGCCCGGCACAACAAAAACGTCAACAGGCAGAGCCAGAGCATACCAATATCAACGATGCCCTGAGCTTCCTGAAAAGCAAGTTTAAGAAATAAGCTTCAGACACATAAAAAATCCGGTAGTCAGCGACTACCGGATTTTTTATTACACCTATATTGTATTACCTAAGTAAAGTTACATTGCCCGATTGCTTAAACGGCTTCCCTTCAATCGTAGTCGCCTGTATAGAATAGACATAAACACCCACCGGCTGCGGCGTACCCTTAAAGTTACCATCCCAGCCATCATTCAATTCCTTAGTCTCATAGATCTTCTGGCCCCAACGGTTATAGATCGCAAAAGACTCCAAAGAAGCCACCCCCCTGATACTAGCTTTAAAACGCTCACTGTTCGGGTTAAACGCATTAGGCATACCCAAAACCGTTTCCTTCACATACACATCCACAGAGTCAGAAACCGTACAGCCATACTCCGTTTGAGCACTTACAAAATACCGCGTATTAACCGTGGGGTTCATTTTAGGATTAGCAATTTTCGTGTCATTCAGGCCCGCATCTGGAAACCAGCTGAAATAAACCGCATTCGTAGCCGGTTGCATAAAATAAGTTTCACCCGCATAAAGATGCACATAGTCCGGCAGCTCCAGTACCGCATTCGGATGAACCGTAACATGCACCATTTGCGTATCCGTACAGTTTTTATCACTCGTACCCACCAGTACATAATCAATGCTCGTTTCCGGTTTAGCCACCGGGTTACCAATCGTAGTACTACTGAGATACAGCCCGCTCGTCCATTTATAAGCCTGGGCACCCGATGCCATTAAAGGTATAGAATCACCGGGACAAATGCTGAAATCCGTCTTTGCCAGCTGCAGGAAATTGCCCGGGTTCACGATCACATCCAGCGTATCCCTCAGGCTACAGGGGATCACACCAGTATAAGTTACCGTAAGCGTATACCTGCGGCTCTCATCTGCCGAGAACCATACATTAGGCTGATCCGTCGCATTCAGGTTATTAGAAGGAGACCAGCTATACGTATAACTATTATTATGAGGCAAAGTATAAGATTCAAAAGCCACAGAATCATACTGGCATACGATCAGCGAATCCGGCATCATGATTTTTACCGGCTTCGGTACTACCGTAACCACAGTAGTGAGTATACTGTCACACCCGTTGATAGATTTAAGCGTAGTATCATAGATACCCGCCACCTTAATAAAAGTATCAAAATAAGGGATAGAATCCCCGTCACAGATATAATGGAAAGAAGAATCACTGGTCGGGTTCACCACCAGGTTAAAGGTTGCCTTCACCCTCAGGCAAGGAGTATTCATGTTAAACTCACAAGTATAAGTACCATTATGATTAGCCGGGTTTGCATTCACAATATCCACAAAACTATCCGTCGTCACCAGCGTATTAGGATGCGTCCACTGGAAATTAAAAAAAGTATTATTCGGGTTCTGCAAAGGAAGACTCATCCTGAAATTATTACCCTGGCATACCACACCATTGATATGTACCGGCACATATTCCGGAACAATCGTAATATTATCCACCAGCGTGCCCAGGGTACTGCTCGTATTAGTATTGGTAAATTCTATAGTTACCGTATTGCCCGTAGCAGTGAAAGAGTCCAGCGCACAGAGCCAGGTAAAGGCAGCATTGGCAGAAGTATCCGTCCGGTTCACATATACCGTAGCCCCGTCATAAATTTTCACATTGATATAATTAGGATTAGGCGCAGCACCATTGCCCGTCCTCCTGCTCCTTAAATAAGAAAAATAATACTTCACACCCGGAGCTACCGCGATATTAGTTTGCCTTAAGTTGGAAGCCGCATCGATCTCCGCTACAATATTAGTCGTGGAAGTGCCGCCATAAGTACTTTCCGGGTAGTTGGCCTCAATAGAAGTAGCCGGTGCTACAAAAGTCCATTGATTAGCCGGCTGGACACTAAAGTCCCCGTTCTGGATAAGATTTTGTGCCATTGCTTTACCAAAAGGTAAAAAGAGGACAAGAGCAGCAAGGCAGGCTGTAAGTTTGATTGCTTTTATCATTTGATTTATATTCAGGATAAAAAAAGGGATTACATCAGATCAAGGTTCACATGAAGAATAGACAGTATAAATAGTGCTTTTAGTTGGTGCTGAACGCAGCATGGCCAACAATATAAAGCCTGTTGAGATATTTAAATAAACAATCATATTATCAAGTATAAAAAAAGCTGCCGGAATATTTAATATTCCGGCAGCTTTCTATTCGATAAATTTTTATTACCTGATCAAGGTCACATTCCCCGTTTTTTGGAAAGGTTTACCTTCAACCGTAGTAGCATTTATTTTATACACATATACACCTGCAGGTTGAGCCGTGCCTTTGAAGAGACCATCCCATCCCTGGTTCAGCGCTTTCGTTTCATAAACCAGTTGACCCCATCTGTTGTATATTTCGAACGATTCGATAGATGCCAGGCCCCTGATGCTTACTTTAAATTGCTCATAATTAGGATTAAAAGCATTCGGCATATCCAGTACAGTTTCTTTTACATAAACATCTACAGAGTCAGTAACCGAACAACCGAATTCCGTTTTCGCCGTTACAAAATAACGGGTGTTTACAGTCGGGTTCATAATCGGATTAGCGATCAGGTGATTGTTCAAGCCGGCAACAGGGAACCAGTTAAAATAAACCGCATTAGTACCCGGTTGCATAAAGTACGATTCACCAGGATAAATATTCACATAATCCGGCAGTTGCAATACCGCATTCGGGTGCACCGTAACCAGTACTTTCTGCGTATCCGTACAGTTTTTAAGGCTGGTACCGATCAAAGTATATTCAGTAGTCGTTTCCACTTTCGCTATAGGATTAGCGATATTAGGATTGTTCAGGTATAAAGCAGGAGACCATTTGTAAGTATTAGCCCCGCTTGCATTCAGCTGAACAGAATCTCCCGAGCAAATGGCAAACTGCGTGATAGGTACTTCCAGGAAATCTCCCGGGTTAACAATAATATCTATCGTATCCCTGAGACTACATGGGATCACATCCGTCTTAGTCACCGTTAAAGTATACCTTCTGCTCTGATCTGCAAAAAACCATACATTAGGCTGATCTGTAGTATTCAGGTTTGTAGAAGGATTCCAGCTATACGTATACCCGGCATTATAAGGCAAAGTATTTGATTCCAATGCTACCGAATCATATTGGCAGACAATCAGAGAATCCAGCATTTCAATTTTTACCGGCCTGGTTACCACATGCAATGTTGTCGTGATCAAGCTGTCACACCCGTTTATGGTCGTATACATAGAATCATAGTCACCGGCAATTTTGCGGTAAGTACCATATATATCTATAGAATCACCTTCACAGATATATTCAGTCAGTTCAGTATGATAAGTCGGGTTAATAACCACCTCTATCTGTTCTGTACAAGTATCAAAATTACCATTCGCCAAAGTAGCGATCGCATCTACAGAATAAGTGTAAGTACCCTGAGTGAGTCCTGTAATCACCAGGTTCTTCTGAGTAGAAGTAAATCCTGCAGGTCCGGTCCATACATAATTATATACATAAGAAGTATCGTTAGAGTTAGCCAGGTTAATTTTCAGCGTATCATTATCACACACCGGGGAATTGCTGGTCAGCGTTACCCCGCAAGTAATGATAGAACAGTCCGTAGTTGCCGTACCTGCCGTCTGAGAGAACACGATATTACCCGCCTGGTTACTGAAGTTCGTCATGAGCAATATGTAGTACTCACCCGTTTGGGCCGGAGGAGGAGTAGTTGCACAACCCGTACCAGTTCCGGTACCGCCGGGAAGTCCGATACCAATGATCTCCTGCACACCACCGCCTGCATAAGAGCTTTGTATCGCCATCTGTCCGCCACTGATAGCAGAACAGCCGGCCGCAAGACTGTTAAAAGGTCCCCAGAAGGCAAAATCCACATCCGTGCCGCCACCAGCTCCGTTATATTGGTTCAGGCTGATCTGCATCGTTCCCGGGTTAGCTATTTTCATATAATACCATACCGCATTAGGCTGCGTAGACAAGCATGCATAGCCTAGTCCCGGAGGAGCCGCAGCTCCGTTGGTAATATTAGGGAAGTTATAAGTTGTTCCCGTACAGAAGGGAATAGCATCTGCACAACTGGTACCCGTAGGAGTCGGCTGAGCAAAAGCTTCGGTAGTCGCCAGGGTTCCAAACAGGGAAACAAGCGCAAAACAACTGGCCTTAATTGTTGAGATTATATTTTTCAAATCGGTTATCATTTTTTAAAGACTAATTTTGGAATAATTAAAATGCTCAATACATTTGAAGCCCTAAGGGTGAATAACAATAATATAGCTGCTATTATCTACCCGGTAAGTAGTACTCGTTCCCGGAGTGAAATTTAAAAAATACTTTAAAGGATTAAAAGTATCCGGGTTAAAGTTAGCCTCATCCCGCTGCAAGGCAGGATTACACTTATTCGCTAATATTGCATTAGATAAAACAGGCAATCCTTCATTGGGAACAATTGGCTGACTTTTGATCTCAACACGGGACAAAAGTTGTGCATTCGTTTGGATATATGTAGCAGGCGGTGTCCAGCATCCACCCTCAACTTCCATCGTAAACGGACCCGCCTTTGAGGCAAGCACCGTATTGTTGAACTGTTGAGCGTTCAGATCTGCACTCGCAAAAAATGCCAAACTTAAACAGCTAAAAATAATTCTCTTTTTCATAATTTTATAAAAAGCACTTTGATACAATGGGTTACTAAGTGGTAAGACAGGCTAAAAATACCAAAAGTTGGTGAATTTGATAATAAAATAATAATTTACTTTGCCAAAATTAAAATAAACATGCTGACCCTCATTTCCAACATCAAATCTTTAATCCAAACCAGGAGCGAAAATGTACTCAGAGTAAATGGTCTGAACATGAAATATCTGCCACAAATAGATGATGCTTACCTGATTGTGGAAAATGGGCTGATTCATTCTTTTGGTAAAATGAGTGAACTGCCGATGTTGCAATTTGCAGAAACATTTGATGCCTCTGACCGCCTGATCCTACCTACCTGGATCGATTCACATACCCACCTGGTATATGCCGCATCCCGGGAACAGGAATTTGTAGATCGCATCAATGGCTTAAGCTATGCAGAGATCGCAGCAAAAGGCGGGGGTATATTGAATTCCGCACGCAAAATGGCCGATGCCGATGAGCAACAACTCTACGAAGCCGCTGCTGCCCGCCTGGAACAATTAATAGCATTGGGTACCGGTGCGATTGAGATAAAAAGCGGCTACGGCCTAAGTACCGCAGCAGAGCTGAAGATGCTTCGCGTTATTCGCAGCCTGAAAGAAAACTATCCGCGCATACCCATTAAGGCAAGCTTCTTAGCCGCGCATGCCTTCCCCCTGGAATATAGAGAAAATCACCAGGGATATATCGACCTCATCATTAACGAGATGCTGCCACAGGTAGCCGGAGAAGGCCTGGCAGATTATATGGATGCCTTCTGCGAAGAAGGTTTTTTCTCCGTAGCAGAGACCGAGCAATTACTGGAAGCAGGCTGGAAATACGGCTTAAAGCCAAAAATTCATGCCAACCAACTGCATCGTTCCGGTGGCGTACAGGTAGGCGTTAAACATGATGCCGTAAGCGTAGACCACCTGGAAAGCATGGGACAAGAAGAGCTGGACTGCCTGAGAGAGAGCCATACCATACCCACATTACTGCCGGGAGCAGCCTTCTTCCTGGGTATGCATTACCAGCCCGCCAGGATGATGATAGATGCAGACCTGCCCGTGTGCCTGGCCTCAGACCTCAATCCCGGGACCTGCCCTTCAGGCAATATGAACCTCTTACTGACCATCGCCTGTACCCAATTAAAAATGACCCCCGAAGAAGCCGTAAATGCACAAACCATAAATGCGGCAGCCGCTATGGAACTGGAAGAAAGCATGGGCAGTATTACCGTAGGAAAAAAAGCCAGCCTCATCATTACCAAACCAGTACCTTCCCTGGCCTACCTGCCTTATGCCTATGGCGAGAACCTGATCGAAAAAGTAATTGTTTAAAAAGAACAAAAAATAAATACCTACGGCTGAAATATACCGGGAAGATCAATTACAGAGATGCAAACAATCACCTTAAACAACGGATTGCAAGTCCCCCAATTAGGTTTGGGAGTGTGGCAGTCCGGCAATGGAGAACTGCTGCAGGAAGCCCTTGCCGTAGCTTTTGAAACCGGGTACCGTCATATAGATACCGCTGCTTTTTACCATAATGAAGCCGGGGTGGGGCAGGCTATGAAACACTCCGGGATAGACCGTGCTCAGTTTTTTATAACCACCAAAGTATGGAATGAAGACCAGGGCTATGCACAGACCCTCAAAGCCTTTGAGCGCAGCCTGGCCCTGCTGGACAGCCCTTACATTGATTTATACTTAATTCACTGGCCCGTAAAAGGTAAAGAACGCGATACCTGGAAAGCCCTTGAATTCCTGTACCGGGAGGGTAAAGTGAAAGCAATAGGAGTAAGCAATTTCCTGCAACATCACCTGGAAGCCCTCCTGCCTTATTGTGAGATCAAACCCATGATCAACCAACTGGAACATCATCCCTACCTGGTGCAAAAAGACTTGCAGGACTTCTGCCGCCGACAAGAGATCCGCTTCGAAGCCTGGAGCCCATTAATGCAGGGCGGCGTATTTACCATTCCCCTGTTACAAGAATTATCGTTGAAATACAACAAAACCATAGCCCAGCTCGTATTAAGATGGAATATTCAAAACAGCATCATCAGTATACCTAAAAGCATCCACCCCGAACGCATTAAAGAAAACTTCGACATCTGGAACTTTGAAATAGAAGCAGCAGACCTGCAGTTGATCGACCATTTAGATAAAGCACAAAGAGTAGGGCCAGACCCTGATGTGTTTGGATAGTGATAGGTGGTGGGGGATGAGTGAGAAGTAAAAAGTGATAGGTGATGAGTGGTGGGTGATGAGTGATGGTTGATGAGTGGTGAGTGATGGGTGGTGGGTGATGGTGAATTGTTGATTGTTGATGAGCATGACAATAATTTTTCACAGCTCCTTCTCACTTCTCACTTCTCACTTCTCACTTCTCACTTCTCACTTCTCACTTATCACTTATCACTTATCACTTATCACTTATCACTTATCACAATTACACCTTACTGCTCACATACTCATCCACCGTACCAAATAAAAACTCCGGATATAGATTCGAGAATTTCTCTTTGATAAAGCCTCCCAATAAAGGCCTCTTGGCCGGTTGCTTGAGGCTGGCGGTGTCAATGGCGTTTAATTCATAGGCCGCATCCGGGAAATACTTTAAGACACGAAGGGCCAATTCCACCCGGTTCATATAATCCGTACTGCCGATGTGAAATACCCCTGACTGATCGTCCGTCAGTAGTACCAGCATGGCCCTGGCAATATCCCAGGCATTAGTGGGAGAAGCATATTGATCTTTGGGCAGGTTCAGCGTTAACTTTTGTCCCTCCTTACATTGGCTCACGATACGGGCAATAAAGTTTTTCCCTCTGATTTCATCCCCGTACACATTGGTCACCCTTAAGACTAAGCCATTGGCTATTTCCCTAAGCACCAATTGCTCTGCTTCCAGCTTATGTTTGCCATAAATGCTCAAAGGATTGATCTTGCCATCCTCTTTATAAGGCCCTTCCGTACCATCAAAAACATAATCAGTAGAGATATAGACCATGCGGGCATTACAAGCCTGTGCTAATGTCACCAAAGCCTGGGTACTGGCTACCGTTTTCTCATAACTTTCTTCAATATGATCTTCACAATAGTCCACATGAGTCAGCGCGCCGCAATGCACGATCACGTCCGGCCCGAAAGCCTTTACATCAAAATTATCCGGGTGTGCCGGCTCTAAAGTATTATAGAATACCGTATCTGCAGTGCCGAAAGAAAGGTGTGTACCCACAACCTCGTGACCCTGCTCTGTAAAATGTTTCAGACAATTTCCTCCTACCAGTCCGGAGGCTCCGGCGATGAATATTTTCATGGCAACAAAGTAATAATTAAAAACTTAAACCTCAAAAAATGTTGCCCTTTATCTCCTTAATACAATACATTAAATAAGGAATTCAATACATTTGTAAGGCACTATTAAAAGCTTTTAAAAAAGAACAGGAACTCATGGATAACTACTTTCACTTAGACTACCCGGAATTGGGCTACCAGTTTTTACTACTCTGTATCTCCATCATTGCCGGGGGCCTTATAGGGCTGGAAAGAGAATACAGGAACAAGTCTGCAGGTTTAAGGACTTTTATTCTCGTGGCCTTTGGCTCCTGCCTGTTCACCATTCTATCCCTCAAGATAGGTATCGGCAACCCCGACCGGCTGGCCGCAAATATTGTTACCGGGATCGGTTTCCTGGGAGCCGGTATCATATTTAAAGATGCCAACCGCATTGGCGGCATTACCACGGCCACTTCCGTATGGGCTACCGCCTCATTGGGTATGGCTGTAGGCTCGGGCTATGCAGTGCTCGCCATTATCGGTGCCTTACTGATGCTGGTCGTGCTCCAGCTGCTGGTAAGCCTGGAACGGAAAATTGATCACCTGCATAAGATCCATGAATATACCGTAAGCTTTGCTGCACTCAGCGATTTTGACTATTGCGACCACCTGTTTCACCAGCATCATCTTAAATACAAACTGACCAAACAGCTGAAAATGAGTACAGGCTATATGGGCACCTGGCATGTGACCGGGAAGCAGAAAGCCCATAACCAGGTCATCAGGGCAATGATGAATGATGACAGGATTACTTCCTATTCTTATTAAAATATTAAAAAGGGTAAACTTTATACAAGTTTACCCTTTTTGTTTTCCTATAACCAGGATACTATTATTTTACATAACCCAGGATCTTGAGCATGCTCAAAGGAGTTTGCTCCTTAGCATATTGCCAGTCCTCCATTTCACCGTTTTTCTTCACATTCACGATCACATGCTTAGGAGAAGGGATCATACAGTGCTTGATACCGCCATAACCCGAAAGCTGGTCCTGGTAAGCACCCGTATGGAAGAAGCCAATGTATAAAGGTTCTTTGGTCTCCACCGTTTCATCATCCAGCTTCGGCAGGAACACCGCATTGATGTGCTCCTCAGAAGTATAAAAGTCATGTCCGTCACAGGTCAGCCCACCCAAGTGCACTTCCTGGTATTCATTTTCCCATTGGTTGATCGGCAACATTAAGAACTTCTCCCCAATCCCCCAGGTATCCGGCAGGGTAGTGATAAAGGAGCTGTCGATCATATACCAGATCTCCCGGTCATTCTGCTTTTTCTCTCCCAAAACACTATAGATAACCGCCCCGGCTTCACCTACAGTGAACGAACCGAATTCTGTAAAGATATTGGGCATATCCACCTTGTTCTTCTTACACACGTTCTTTATCGTAGATACGATCTCGTTGGCCATGTATTGATAATCATAGTCAAAACCAAGACTATGCTTGATCGGGAAGCCACCACCGATATTGATACTGTCCAGTTCCGGGCAGATCTTCTTCAGCTGGCAATACAAGTTGATCACTTTACTTAAGGAACTCCAGTAATAGATATCATCCTTGATCCCCTTATTCATAAAGAAGTGCAGCATTTTCAATTGGAATTTGCTGTTGCCTTTAATCTTATCTACGTAAAATTCCAGGATCTCTTCCTTACGGATACCCAGTCTTGAGGTATAGAAGTCAAAAGTAGGTTCTTCCTCAGCTGCAATCCTGATCCCCAGTTTTACCGGGCCTTTTCCCCTTACCGCCTTTTGATAATCTTCAATCTCTTCTTTATTGTCCAGTACCGGTATCACATTTGTCCAGCCTTCATTGATCAGCCTGGAGATCGCTTTAGTGTACTGTTTCGTTTTATAGCCATTACAAACGATAAAACGGTCCTTATCCAGTTTCTTTTTTGCATGAAGCGCCCTGATGATATCCATATCATAGGCAGAGGAAGTCTCTACATGAATATCATTTTTAAGTGCCTCTTCCATAATAAAGGAAAAGTGAGAACTTTTGGTACAATAGCAGTAATTGTAAGTTCCGGGATAACGATGCTTTTTGATCGCATTGTTAAAATACTCTTTAGCCTTATTAATCTGAGATCCTATTTTAGGAAGAAAGGTAAGTTTAAAAGGTGTCCCATACTTATCAATTAACCTTTTAATGTCTACACCATTAAACTTTAAGTAGTTGTCGTCAACTTCAAATCCCTCCTGGGGAAAATCAAATGTTTGATCGACAAGACCACGATACGTATTATTCATTTACGATACGAAAAATAGAATTGTGATAAAATGCTTTTAAAACTAGCTGCAAACGTACAAATAAATCCCTATAAATCGTGCATAGTCTCAATTAATTAATAGTGAATGGATTTTGGCAATTTTGCAAGAAAACGGGATTTTTGCAAAATGAATTTCAACCCTACAGAAGCAGAAATCAAAGAAGGTGCGGTAATACTGATCGATAAAGCGTTCCGGTGGACCTCTTTTGATGCCATCAATAAGATAAAACATACCACCCATGCCAAAATAGGCCATTGCGGTACACTGGACCCCCTGGCCACCGGTTTGCTCATTTGCTGTACGGGTAAAATGACCAAACAAATTGAACAATTTCAAAAACAGGATAAAGAATATACCGGTGTCATCACCCTGGGAGCAACCACGCCTACCTACGACCTGGAATCCAGTCCGGAAAACAATAAAGACTATAGCCATCTTGATGAAGCAACCGTGCGCAATGCGGTAGCGCAGTTTGTAGGGGCTATAGAACAATTGCCTCCGGCGCATTCTGCGATTAAAAAGGATGGTAAGCGCTTGTATGAACTGGCACGTGCCGGGAAAGAAGTAAAGCTTGACCCGAGAAAAGTCACCGTTAATGAATTTGAGATCACCCACATAGCACTGCCGGAAGTTCATTTCCGGATCAACTGCAGTACAGGTACTTATATCAGGTCCCTGGCCCATGATTTCGGGGCAGCGCTGGGAGTAGGTGGCTATTTAAGCGCCCTGCGGAGAACGAAGATCGGTGCATTTAATGTAACAGAAGCAAGGACCGTAGAGCAATGGATGGATTTTTTGGGACATATGCATTTTGTAAAACCCGTCAAACAAAAACAACTGACCAGAAAAAAGAAGAATTTCGAAGAATAAACCAAAAAAGCTTCCCGTATTCCCGGGAAGCTTTTTGCTTAAAAATTAATATTTATCGGATTAAGGTAACGGTGCCTTTATAGATCTCTTCAGTGCCGTCACTGTATCTTATTTTTATTGCATAGCCATATACTGCCATAGGTTGTTCCTGGCCTTTGTACATGCCATCCCAGCCTTTCCTGATGTCATTGGTAGCGAAAACCACAGTGCCCCAGCGATTAAACACCCGCATTTCCAATAAGGTCTCATCGGTGATGTTCACCATTTTGAATACATCATTATGCCCGTCATTATTCGGTGTGAATGCTGTGGGGATCATAATTTTACGCTCAACCTGTTTGTCATCACGAGGATGATAATCCTGTGCATTTACCCTTTGAGCAGATACTGCAACACTCAGGAAGAGTGCCAACCGCAGCCACCATACATTAATTTTATTTAGTTGCATATTAAATGCTTTATGTTTTTTAAAATAATAGTTCTTCCTTCAGAACATATTAATGTATAAAAAGACGGAATGTTGCCTCCAAAGGTTGGGTGATGAAATTGTTAACAAAATTCCAATCCTGTATATGCTATGATTTGACATAAAAATACCCGTTAAAAAATCCGGTTTTTGTAATAGAAATTTTAACGGGGTAATGATAAATATATTAATGAATTTTAGTCTATTCTCATTGCTTTTCCGGGAGCTTTTACCGGCTCACTTCTTTGCGGCTTTTCGTTCATCATATCATCCATTTTCTGTTTTTCAAGCTGTGTTTTCTTTACTCTTTGCTCTGCAGTCAATAGTTGTTCAATTTCAGCATTGAATTGCTTTCTTGATTCTATAGATGTTTCTTTACTGGAGAAATGTTTTAATGCCACGCTGTGTATTTGAGCTTTTTGATCTTTAGATAAACCCAATTCAGTGTTCATTTTATCTGCAAGTCTGTCTGCACGAGACTCGGCATTATTTTTGGCATCTGCACGTGTAATGCGTTCGCCTTTGTCTTGCTTTTGCTGCGCCACTACCATAGTGCTCGTTAATGCTAAACCTACTGCTGAAATCAAAAGTATTTTTTTCATGATCATTAATTTTGTTTATTGAATGTAAATATAGAAGCTTTTTCAGAGAAAAAGTTTAATCTCTGTTGAAAAAAGAGTTTTTGTTAACATACCTGCAACTAAATCAATAAGTATGTACAATAAAACCGAGCAAACCCTTGAATAACATCATACCATCAATGATGAATAAATAAAACAATAAGGATTGCCTTCTCTTTAAAAGCCGGGGAAGTGCCAATAAAAATAAAAAAGGTATAAATGATAATGCTTTCCACCCGATATTCAGATCATCTACGATGAACAGGTCGGCCAGGTGCACAAAAAATAATACAACACATAAGGGTATGATCGTTCTTTTTAAGGTTTTTTTGAAGCCCAGCTTGGTAGGGATGGTGGCTAATCCATTAGTCGCGTCCAGTACATAATCTTTAATGTCAAAAACGATACTCAGGACAAGTACAAAAAGAAAATTCTCGACAAAAAGCAAAAGGAAAGGCAGCCACTTATCCGCATCGAGCTCGTGACCTGCAATGGGCAGAGCTGTGGTCATACCCGCCCATACCCAGGCGATGATCACATTTTTCCCGGCACGCACATTCCTGCCGGAAAATTTTCCGGCACCTATATAGCACAATCCGGCCAGGAGGGTAATGATGAGCAGGGTATAGTCCCTTGCCGACCAGCTTATGGGGACAGGATGGATAAAGAGTTCATAGCTTAAAAAACAGAGAGCAACAGCATTGAAGAGTTGCAGCCATTTTAGTTTTTTATAATTTATATAATACCATAAATTCCGCTGGTAGTAAAATTGCTGCTTAGACAGGCTGCCATCAAAGCCAAGGTGGGCAAAGCGGTAGGCATGGGTATAAAAAGTGATCACTGAAATCAGCAAGAGTAACAGCAGGGCATAATCTATCCCTACATCTAATGTACTATAGGTCTCCAATGCCATGCCCACAGCACAAAAACCATAGAAATAGTTACCGAAAAATAAGAATTTCAGTGCTTTGCGCTCCAAGATAAATGCCCTGATCTTACTAAAATCAAACACCGGTTCAATAAAATTTTACAGCAATTTAAGTGGATTTCGATTAACTTCGCCCCGACAATCGAGATTTGTTTTTTAATTTCTTAAAAATATTTTGATTTTAAAAAAAGAACTCATATCTTTGCACTCCAAATTTATAATTACATTTTCTAATGGCAAATCATAAAGCAACCCGTAAAGACGTAAGACAAGCAGCGAAGCGTCGTGACCGTAACAGATACTATGGCAAAACTACACGTAACGCCATTCGTAACTTATTAGCAACTTCTGAAAAAGAAGTGGCTACAGAAAAACTTCCTAAAGTTATTTCTATGATCGATAAGTTAGCGAAACGTAACGTTATTCACAAAAACAAAGCTAACAATTTAAAATCTAAATTGAGCAGAAAGATAAGCACAATCGCTTAATTCTCATTCAATCTGAATATTTTTGGAGCCCGTACTATCCGTACCGGGCTTTATTTATTTTTGTAAAATAATGTTTTTTGTTTAATATTAGGGTGCTAAACACACCCATTGAATTTATATTGAACGAGAAACTCCTACAGTTCATCTGGCAATTTGCGCTTTTTCAAGCCGTCGGTCTCCAACTTAAAGACGGCAGGGGGCTTACTATAATCAACCGTGGAACATTAAACAGGAATGCCGGGCCCGATTTCAGCAATGCAAAGATTCGTATACAAAATACGATCTGGGCAGGTAATATTGAATTACACGTCAAAGAGTCTGATTGGAAAAAGCATAAGCACCACGAGGAGCCTGCCTATCAAAATATCATTCTCCATGTAGTTTATACCTCAGACCTCAGCGAGGATGCCGGTAATTTCCCGGTACTGGAGCTCAAGCCTTATATAAGTGTAGCATTGATGGACTATTACACGACCTTAATGCAGTCTCCGGTAAGTATTCCCTGTGCGCCACATTTACAAAATATTCCAGACCTGGTCTGGCAGAGCTGGCTGCAAAGAATGCTTTTAGAAAAATGGGAATTGAAATTTACCCGCTGGCAGGAAATACTCCGGCAGGCACAGGGTAACTGGTCTCAATTGTTTTACCAGGTCTTCACCCGGAATTTCGGTAGTAAAGTAAATGATGATGCTTTTGAAGAGCTGGCCAAAGTAAGCCCGCTTGCTGTACTTGCCAAGCATAAGGATAACCTGACCCATATAGAAGCCTTATTATTCGGGCAGGCAGGAATGATCCCTCAACAACCACAAAATCCCTATGAGATAGAACTGAGTATTCATTATGCATTCTTTAAGCAGAAATACGGGCTGCAAGCCATGCAGGCAAGGCAATGGAAATTCCTGAGGATGAGGCCTGCCGGTTTCCCAAGTATCCGGATAGCACAACTGGCCATGATCCTTTATAAAAGTGAACAGCTTTTTGCAAGCCTCTTAAACGTGCAGCAACCGGATGACATCAGGCATTTATTCGAACTGGGAGTCAGTCAGTATTGGGAAACACACTATACGTTTCAAAAAGAGTCTAAAGTAAAGTCCCAAAAACACCTGGGGCATGCTATGCAAGCCCTTATCTGGATCAATACCATCGTTCCTATGCAGTATTTTTATGGCTTAAACCAGGAAGGCCTTAACAAGTTACAGGATACTATCACAAAATTGCAACAGACAGCACAGGAAGATAATTCGGTGATAAAGACTTGGCGGCAATCGGGCATCAAGCCAGGCAGTGCATGGGACACACAAGCTTTGCTGCACCTGTTCCGTCAATACTGTACGGCTAAAAAATGCCTGGAATGCAGCATCGGTCTTTGGTTTCTGAAAACTTGCAGGTAGCGTAGTAATGTTTGTCAACAATGAATAGTTTCTGATTCCTGAGATATGTTAATCTCCGGCTAAACCATAAATTCTGCTAAGATTCAATGCTACATAGAAGTCTTGTATTATATCTGATATATTGAACTTTAAAATTGATCAAGAAAGATGAAAAAATTAATATTGACTTTAAGTGCAGGACTATTGGTACTGTCTACCCATGCACAGCAGGGATCATGGTATGTCGGCGGCAATGCCGGTTATTCCGTCATGGAGCAAAAGACTGGTAATAATGGGATCATTTCAAGAGGTCCTAAAACTTCATCCTGGTCCTTTTCGCCGGAGTTGGGTACTTTCTTAAGCGACAACTTCCAGTTGGGTGCCGCGCTCACCTTTGCCGGCACAAAATATGAAACACAGAATGCCGGAAGTTATGTGAACAAATCAAATATGACCGGTGGTACGATCTATGGCCGTTATTTTTTCGGTGAGGGTATATTCCGCCCTTTTGTGGGCATCAATGTGACCGTATTACCTGGTTTAGGTACCCAGTCTGATTCCTCGAATACTGTAATAACTAAAATCAAAACAATGGATCTTGGTGCTAACCTGAACGCTGGTTTTGCATTGGCCTTAAGCTCCAGGGTGACGGCAGTAGGCTCTTTCGGGGCCGTAGGTTATTCAAAAAGTACTTCCCAGGAAGAGGGCTCAGCGGTGAAATCCATACAGGAGTCTTTTGGCTTTAGTAATGCCGGTACTTTAGGGCAAAGGTTTAATGTAGGTATTTATTACACGTTTTTAAAATAATAGCATCACTTAATATAAAACGAAGCCGGCAAACAATGTTTACCGGCTTCGTTTTATATTAAGCTATTAAATTGTGCCAGGATCAAAGTTTAATGAATGCCCTGAAGCCCCGTGCAGCATAATAAGAGGAGGCCCCGTTATGGTACAGGAAAACGGTATCATACCTCCGGTCGCAGAATAAAGCTCCGTCCAGGTCGCGAATCTTTGCCGGTGTCTTTATCCAGCTGGATGTTTTCAGATCAAATTTTCCCAATTCCTGTAGTGCTCTATACTGGGCCTCATCTAAAATGTCTACGCCCATCACTCTGGCCATGCCTAAAGCACTGTCTGCAGGTTTATGTTCTTTGCGTGCGTCGAGGGCATCCTGGTCATAACAGGTACTTCTCCTGCCTTTAGGGCTTTCTGCCGAGCAGTCGCAAAAAACAGTTGCATCCTGTAGTATTACCACATCGGGTTCTCCACCAGACAGTTCCATTTCATTTACCGACCATAAGGTTGCCGGGGTTTTTCTCAGTTTTTCTTCAATAGCTTCCCAGGCAATGCCTTTATGGCGCGCAGCATGAGCGGCAAAGCGTTTTTTCAATAGCTCCAATAGTGCCTCGGTGGCTGCCACATCTATCTTTTTTGATTTAGCCATGTGTTATTCAATTGATCGGTCAAACTGTAATGATGAACAGGAACTTTAATGGGCTTGTTTTTAGCGACGTGTATGTAAATGTCTCACCAGAAGTCAAAGTGGAAAACCTTATAGTTTATTGGTGTTGACCAGCTTTCTTAACTCTATCAGGATCTCGTCTTTTTCTTTCAACATACGCTCATATAAATCAATTTTTTCCTGGTGCAAGCGTAGAATAGCTTCTACCGGGTTAAAGATCGGGTTATGATTCTGCTGATAGCCAATTGAACCGACTTCAAATGTATTGGCAATAATATTGACCGCCTGTTCTTCGTCAAAATTCTTGATCGCCGTTTCCGGTATTTTGAGTGCTTTGGCAACCATATATAATACTTCAGGCTCTAATACCTCTTTCTGTTCCAGTAAAGAGATCTTCTTTTGTGTCCAGTTTTCTCCCAATTCATAGGCTAAGGCATCTTGCTTTATGCCTAACATTTCTCTGAAACGTTTTACATTATGCCCTTCATGTACCCTTGATTCCATAGTATTGTATTTTTAGTCATTAAAATTAAGTTCTTTTTTAAAAATAGCCTCAGCAAATTTAAATATTTACAACATAAATTATATGTTTATACTGCCTTAATATGATGTGTGCAGATTACAGATATGCTGTAATTGCTGTATTTTTGAGTGGTATATGACAGCAATGAAGGCAGACAAAAAGAAAGTATTGATCATCAATGGCAGTGCTAGTGAGCATTCTTCTACTCAAAAGCTGATCGATCAACTTGGGGAATGGACAAGCGGTCTTTTTACGCTTACCTTTTGTGATGCCTTAAGCAACCTGCCTCATTTTAACCCTGAGCTTTCTATTGCCGGTACGCCTGGATCTATAGTGCAATTCAGGCAACAGATCCAGGAGGCCGATGGTGTTATCATCTGCACTCCGGAATATATATTCAGTATCCCGGCCGGACTGAAGAACGCGCTTGAATGGTGTGTGGCTGCACCTATCTTTTCAGGCAAAGTCCTGGGTATCATTACAGCTTCGGCCAATGGTGCAAAAGGACACGAGGAGCTGCAACTTATAATGCAGACACTTATGGCTGATTTCAATGCGGCTACTACCTTATTGATCCCCGGTATAAAAGGAAAGATCAATGAGCAGGGACAGATTACCGATGCTGTAACAAATACCAGGCTGGAGCAGTTTTTAGCTGCGTTCAAGCTATTACTTAGCAATACTCCCGTAGCAGAAGAGCCGTATAGCTAAACTTCAATCGCTCCTAAAAGGAATCCCTGTAAAACAGTACGTGTTACAGGGATTTTTACATTAAGTCAATCCATTCATTCCGCCAGACCCAGCCTTAGTGCTATCGCGACCAACTCTGCCGTATTACGGGCATAGAGTTTTTTGATCAGGGCCAGGCGATGCGTTTCGGCTGTGCGTGTGCTGATGGACAGCTGATCGCCGATCTCCTGTGTGGTAGAGCCCTGTACAATCAGTTGTAGGACCTCATCTTCACGCTTGGTAAGTGCATAAGGCTTTTGAGGTGTGCTCTTTTGTGGTTTAAGCATACTTTGCAGTAAATGCTCCTTCAGTTGCGGTTCGAGAAACTCCCGGTTGGCTATGGCATGCTCTATCGCGGTGATGATGGTGGCTTTATCTGCACCTTTGAGCAGGTAACCGATGCAGCCATTGTGGAGCATACTTTTGACGACAGCGGGCGCATCCAGGCTGCTGAGCGCAATGATCTTTATCGCAGGATATTGTTTCAGCACAGCAAGGGCCAATTCATTGCCCATGATATCGGGCAGCATGATGTCCATGAGCAATACATCCGGCTGATGGCTGTGCAGGCCTTCCAATAGTGCTTTGCCACTGGCATAGGTAGCAGAGATATGTATATTTTCCTGGTCGGAGAGCATCATCATCAGGCCGTTCAGGGCAATCGGATGATCATCGACTATAGCTATTTGTATCATGATGTGCTTGCTTAAAATTACCTTCAAATTCAATGGAAACAGAAGTGCCCTTACCTTTTTCACTATAAACGTCCATGTTACCGTTCAGTACCTGCAGCCTGTTTGCAATACTGTACATGCCCAGCCCCCCGGAAGGTGCCCTGGTGTCAAAACCGGTACCATTATCTTCTACTGTAAGCGAAAATTGTGTATCTGACAGCAAGGCAAGCTGTACCAGTATTTCGGTAGCCCCGCTGTGCTTGATGGCGTTCTGCAACAGCTCTTGTACGATGCGGTAAACATGTAGTTCAAATTCTTTGCTGAGCAGGTTGATGTTGCCTACTTTTTGAAATTCTACTGCAATATCCGTGTTTTTCCTGACGATGGTGCAAAAGTAAGTGATCGCAGCATCGAGCCCGCCCTGCAGGAGCATATCGGGCATAAGGTTGTGGGCTGTATGCCGGAGGTCCCGGGTTGCATCTTCCATCTGGTCTACGATCTGCCGGTAGTAATCGGAATGAAAAAAAGTAGCGGCATCTGCGGTCTCGTAGATCCCGGGCATACTTTTCATCTTCATTTTAATGGTGGCAAACTGTACCATGATGCCATCATGGATCTCCCTGGCCAGGCGGCTGCGTTCTTTTTCTTCCCCCTTGATCATTGCCTGCAGGGCTTTGATCTCTTCTTCCTGCTTGAGCTTGTCCAGTTCATTTTTATGGATGCGCTGCTTATTGCGCACATTGGTATAGATATTCCAGAATACAACCAAGGCTACCATGATCCCGGCGCAGGAAAGTATCAGCAGGAGGTTGAAGCGATACCTGGAGCGGTCCAGTTGTAAGCGCTGGCCGGCGCTGGCTTGCTCATTTTCTTTGGCTTTTAATTCTGATTCCAGGGCATAAAGGGCCAGGCGTTTGTCTTTCAGCTTCATGGAATCGAGTAGTTTCAGGCTCTCCTGTTCCCAGGTGTAAGCTTGCTTATAATTACCGGAGGCAGAGGCAATATTAGCCAAAGTGCGGTAGGCTGCTGCCGTATTTTCCATGTCTATATTACCCTGGTTCTTTGAGGTGCGCACGACCTCTTCCAATACAGATTGTGCCTGGCGATAATCTTTCTGGTCAAATAATAAAATACCTAAACGTGTACTGCTGCTGATGAGATTGGCATAGTTCTGGCTTTGCCGGGCTATCTTAATGGCTGTTCTGAAGTAAGTCTCTGCCGCGGCCGCTTGCCCTGCTGCTGCTTTCAACTGTCCGAGCCCCATCTGGGTGATCGAATTCTGCGGCATCAGTTCTTCGGCCTTTTTAAGGTAGAGAGCGGCGGAGTCGAACTTTTTTTGCTCAATATAGATCATGCCGATATTGGAATAGATCATGCCGGCATCCGGGTCCAGACGGCTCCTGTTTTCCCGGAAGGCAATATTAACCTGTAATGATTTATGGAGATAGTAAAGGGTTTTATCATAATTACCTACACCAGCCCAGAGCAGGCCGATATTATTGTACACACCCCCCATGTTGAGTACATCACTTAATGTCACGGGTGTATAGTTACGGATCAGTTGCTCTGCTTTGGATATGTAAAAATACATGGAGTCAAAGCGGGAGAGGTTGTAATAGGGAGCGCTGACACAATTATAAAACATGGCCAGCAGTGCTTTGTTGGTAAAAGCCTTTTCTGCATAGGGGCTGGCCTGCCTGTAGTAAGCAACAGAACGGGCATGTTCTCCTCTTACATTACTGATGCGCCCCATATTGGATAATGCAGCGGCTATACCCCGGTTATAGGCCAGGGACTCGCTGTAGTACAGGATCTCGCCAAGTAGTTCCTGTGCACTGTCCGGCTTATGCAGGGTGAGTACACTGGCATAGTTGAGCAGGCTGTCTATCCTGGCGGTATCTGCATAGCGGGGTGGGGTGGTAACCGACCGTTCGGGATGAAGGGCTATACTGCTCCGATGTGGTGCAACCTGCCTGTTCTGCTGACCGGACAAGGTAGTGGTGCAGCAGATGGATAGTAACAGGAAAACAACACAGGAAAGCAAATGCATGGTTAAATGTAAGTAAAAACTTGTGTTTAAAATATACGGGAAAATACGGAGTTCTAAAAATAGCGTATTATCACTTATTGTGGCGGCAGTGGCGGTAGATTATCTTTACCTCAGCAATAAACAAATAGTATCTCCCTGTGATTGATGCAATTTGTATGTTTTTTAAACCAAAAAATCAAGGAAAATGAAAAAGATCTTATTACTGGCACTTTTACTCATCGGGGTATGTGGTGCTGATGCCCGTAGCGCGCCTTTACCAGCGGCACCCAAAAGGGATGCCTTAGTCTTTATTGAAAACGTAGGGCAGATAACCGATCAGCACCATAAGCAGAGGAAAGATGTTCGCTTTAAGCTGCAACAGGAAAATTTTACGGTATTGCTCAGCGATAAAGGTATCCATTATCAATGGAATAAGGCTGAAGGCATTGACCCGCAAAACCTGCGTAACCATACGGCTTTCCAGGTGAATCATTACCGCATGGATGTGGAATTGATCGGGGCTAATCCTAAAGCGGAGATCATCAGCGGGCAACAGGCCTCTTACTATGAGCGTTATTACCTGGAGCATTTAGGTTTAAAAGGGCAAACGGCAAGGGCTTTTGAACAGGTGACCTATAAAGATATTTACCCCGGCATCGACTGGGTCTTGTATGTGAGTAAAGATAAAGTAGGTAAGGAACAGCTTAAATATGATTTTATAGTACATCCGGGTGCAGACCCGGCAAAGATCCGGCTGAAGTATAAGGGTGCAGGTAGTGTCGTGCTCAATAAAGACGGCAGCCTTTCTGCCAGTACGCCCATGGGCACGATCACAGAAGCAGCGCCTTATACTTATGTGATGCAGGGCAATAAAACCGGGCAAGGGCAAATGGTCTCTTCCCGTTATGAGCTCAAGGATAATGTGCTGAGTTTTAAAACGGATGCCTACTCCGGTACCCTGGTGATCGACCCGTCACTGGAATGGGGCACTTACTATGGAGGAGCAGGCTTTGACCTGGGTACGGTATTGGCCTGTGATTTTGCCGGGAATATCTATCTGACGGGGGCTTCCTGGATGGGCACTAATATCGCTACCTCGGGCAGCCACCAAAGCACGAGTGCCGGGGATTTTGATGCATTCCTGGCCAAGTTTGATGCGAATGGTAACCGCATCTGGGCTACTTATTATGGGGGAAGCAGTGTTGACTACAGCTTCGGGCTTGCCTGTGACCAGAACAACAGGGTGTTTATATCGGGCACTACGCAGAGCCTGAGTGGTATTGCCACTGCGGGCAGCCACCAGGCAACTTATGCGGGATCTACAGATAACTACCTGGCCCGGTTTGACAGTGCAGGTGTGCTTTTATGGGCGACTTATTATGGCAGCAGTGGCAGCGAGTACAATGGCATTTGCACGGTAGATGAAACCGGACATGTATACCTGGCGGGCTATACGGCCGGTAGTAATAATATTGCCAGTAACGGGCACCAGAGCAGTAATGGCGGTGGGATCAATGATGCTTACCTCGCTAAATTTGATACTTCGGGATTGAGGATATGGAGCACTTACTACGGGGGATCGGGAAGTGATGAAGCGGATGGCATCGCCTGCGATTTAATGGGTAATGTGTACCTGGGTGGTAATACCAACAGCCCCAACAATATTGCTACTGCCGGTAGTCACCAGCCTGTATTGGGGGGCTTATATGATAACTTCCTGGTCAAGTTTGACCCGAACGGACAGAGGCAATGGGCAACTTATTACGGAGGTACGGGCAATGAGTTCAACGGGTATATGAGAATGGTTGCTTGTGATAAAGCAGGCAATGTGTACACCTGCGGACATTCTCAAAGTGCTTCGGGTATTGCTACTGCAGGGAGCCATCAACCGGCACTTGCGGGGGGCTATGATGCTTACCTGGTCAAGTTCAATACTTCGGGTCAGCGCGCCTGGGGTACTTATTATGGCGGGGCCGGTGATGAAAACGGGGGTGCTATTGCTATTGATTTCTCGGATAAGATCTTCTGGTCGGGCATTACCACCAGCACCTCGGGCATTATTACGGCAGATGCGCAGCAGGTGAATTTTGGCGGTGGCCCTAATGATGCCTTCCTTTCCCGGTTTAGCGGTGCTGGCGTATTAGAATACGGAACTTACTACGGTGGTTCTGAAACGGATGAAGGTTATGCCGTAGGTTTTGACTATATAGGTAATGCTTATATTTCCGGCGGTACCAACAGTTCTAATAATATAGCCACTCCGGGTAGCTTCTCCACGGTTTTCGGTGGTGGTATTGCGGTATATCTTGCTAAGTTCTGTACTTCGGTAGCAGCGACACAAATCGGCGGTCCGGATACACTTTGCGCGAATACTACAGCTACCTTTTTTGCCACACCTTTACAAGGAGCCAGTGCTTATATCTGGGATATCCCTTCGGGCTGGAGCGGCAGTTCAAATACTTCGAGCATTACCGTACAGACTAATGGCACGGGAGGCACAGTATCGGTAAGCGTTGTGCGCTGCGATACCAGTGCGACACAATCGCTACAGGTGCATGTGGTTCCGGAGATCCCGGCCCAGATCGTGGTCAACAATATGGTCTTGAGTACCCTTAATACGCACAGCGCTTATCAATGGATCAGGGATGGTGTGGCTATTGCCGGGGCGACCAATGCGACGTATACCGTAACACAGGACGGGCTATATACTGTTGCTGTGGCTAATCCTTATTGTAACGACACCTCTGATGCGGTATTGTTTAGCGGTGGTGTAGGCTTTGATGACCCGGTTAAGATTGCTGCGCAGATCAAGGTATTCCCGAATCCTGCTATGGATAAAGTTTACCTCCGGTCTGATGCCGATTTCCGTTTAAGACTGTTAGGTATTGATGGCAGAGTACACCTGGAAAGCCCGAAAACGGAAAGTATTGATGTGCACTTTTTAAGTCCGGGCATTTATTTGTTGGAATTCCGCGATGCTGATGGCCGGCTTATAGGTATGAAGAAGCTAGTGAAGCAATAGTCCTGAACTCAATTTTACCATAACAAAGCCCGCTTTATCATAAAGCGGGCTTTGTTATGGTATCCGTTTTGCAGAGCAGGAAGGGGCCTATGCCTGTCCGGCTATGCTCATAGGGCTATTTAAATCCATTTTATAGATGCTGCTGTACAAAGTCTCTGCAATAATCTTTAATGAGGGCACGTGTAGCCCTAAACTGCTGCGCGATTTCATCTGCTGTGCCTGAAGCCCTTGCAGGATCGGGGAAATTGTGGTGTGATTTTTTTGCTTTGCCGGGAAACAGGGGACAACGCTCCCGAGCATGATCACAGACCGTGATCACAAAGTCAAAGTCGATACCGGCATATTCTAAAACATGATTGGAGGTGTGGCCGGATATATCCAGGCCATCTTCCAGCATTGTTGTGATGGCCATTGGGTTCAGGCCATGTGTTTCCACTCCGGCACTGTAAATGTCGGCCTTTCCTGCCGCAAAATGCCTTAAATAAGCTTCTGCCATTTGACTGCGGCAACTGTTGCCGGTACACAGCACTAATATTTTCTTTGTTTCCATGATGATTTTTATACGAATAACCAGATGATATTGATGATGCAAAACTTAGGGTCGAAGCCGAAAATGACTTGCAGCAGGATCACTGATGCTGTAATAATGACCGGCTTTTTATAGCGCAGGTATAGTTGTTTTAATTTAACACTGCCCCTCACCACAACAAGAAGATTTTTTGAGTTCGGCCAGCTGCAGGGGCTTTTTTTGTTGGGGGATGCCGCAGGCATCCTGGGCCAGGCAAGCCGTAGTTTTATTTTCCAGGATAAAATGCCGGTTATTAAATGCCAGACCGTATTTGCCGATGGTGCCGCTTTGGTATTCCACTTCTATTTCCAGGTCGGTAATGCCCAGTTGCTCTTCTGAAAGCCGGATGATATGTAATAGTTTTTCAGGCTTCAGGCGATGCTCATAATCATCTGCATTCCAAAGCTGGAAATTGACCACCTGCTCTTTACGAACGGTGCCGCCACAATCTATAAAATGCCTGCTTACCAGGCCTACTTCCGTTACATGAAAGTGTTCCGGCACCCATGCACCGTCAGGCAGTTGAAAGGCCACATTATCGAGGCCGGGTAATAGTGCTTTTAATTCAGAAAGTTTCATCGTATTGATTTATTTAATTGTTATAATGCAATATTGCGATATATTGAAGCATAGAAAATTTTAGCAACATTTGTTTGCGGCTATATTTTCCGTAAAAAAGAGGTCCAGTTCTTTTTTGAATTTCAGCCATACTTTTTCATCAATACAGTAGCATACGCTGGTACCTTCAATATTTCCTTTAATGATGCCTATGTTTTTAAGCTCTTTTAAGTGTTGGGAAATGGTAGCCTGTGCCAGTCCTAATTCCTGTACGAGATCGTTACAGATACAGGCATTTTGCCTGATGATGTATTGCAGGATGGCAATACGGGCAGGGTGGGCGAGTGCTTTAAACACTGATGCCAAATGATTTTGTTTTGCCGTAAAGATATCTGACCTGGTGACTCCCATTGTTTTTAATTGTATCGCAATATTACGATCAATAAGCGGAACTATCAAATTTTATTTGCTGCTCTGTTTAAAACCTGTATCTAATTCATCTGTTTAAAGAGCATGATAGCAGGTAGCCATCTCCATTTGATATCTATATGCGAAAAATAATGTTGTTATCATTTTCCGTTTCATTGGAAGTATTCGATGATTGTATAGTTGCCATCGTAATATTTGGTCAATAATTCTTTGAGATAATACTTGTGTTGCACGCCGGTGAGGACAACAATAGTTTTCCCTTTATGCAGGTTTGCCTGCTTTATAATATTCAGGGCCATGGCATTATTTCTCAGGTCCCAGAAATTGCACCAAAGTTGATAGCCATCCCGGTAGGAGATCTTTTCACCGTCAGGTTTGGTCACAAATTGCTCTGCAAAGATTGCTTCTGAATGAACGATCTTAGGCAGTTGATGATGTTGTATCTCCTGACGATGCCTGTTTAGTTGTTCAAACTCCATAGAATTCATGGCAGCAATACCTTTCTTAGAAAAATCAATCAGGGCTTTATTGGCATCTTTATAGGACTTGTATCGCTTTCGATTGGTCTTGCTGAGCAGCTTGTTTTCGTACAAGCTGTCCATAAGCTGTATCGCCAGGCGATCAGTAGGGGTCATGCCATTGTTTTTCCTATACCGGTTTCTGCCTTCAAACTCAAAGGGCAGGTTTAAGGTCGCCGGGTATTTTTTTATATACATCAGCGAAGCATTTTGTTCATTAGAAGTGGGCCTTATATCATCAAAGTAAGTGGCTATCTGTTCGCTATCATTTTCCTGCAATAATACATTGGGTTGAATACTATCCAATATTTCAAACAACATTTGAGGATTTAAAATCGCGGAAGCCTCATGAACGGTGCCAATGAGGTATAATTTAGTTTTTTGTGTGCTTTGAGCAAAACTAAATGTAGACATAAGCAGGAGAAGTATGGATAACAGCCCCTTTGTAAGTTTGTGGTTCATCGTTTCAATATGTGGGTCTTGCGGAGTATTATAAATTATGCCCGTTATAGCTGCAATAGCGGCATTGCTTTGCATAGGGTATTCTGGCTAGTATTTTTTTATGGCCTCCTGGTTCATTTAATTGATTTATTCCTGGCCGACCAGTACTTTTTATCATAAGCTGAAAGGTACTTAAATACCTGCGATTTTGTATAAACCAGTCATAGTTAATAGCAGGTGCTATTTAGAACTGTGTCCATAAAGTAATAAGGAGCAAAGCTGTAAGGTGTATGCAAAATAAGCAGTGCAACATATTTATATAAATTATTTAATTTTAGTGAACTGAAACCATAACAACGACTACCTATATGAATAGATAATTATTGAGGACTTTTTAAATTATACTCCTATGGAACTACATCAAACAATAGCCTCCTTAGAAGCCCTTGCTTCGGGTTGCTCACCTGTAACAGGAGAGCTGATTAGCGGAGAAAGTGTGCTTAATGAACGCTCTGTAATCCGGGCATTGCAGATTGCGATTGAACACCTCAAAAAAGACAAACCCACAAGCCAGGCAGGTATTGAAATTAGTGAAGCAGAGATTAAAGCAGCTATTCAGCTTTTCTCCGATCATCAGTTATCGCCTGCCTACAGCAGGCTCACGGCATTTTTTCTGACCGGGAGAGACTTCAAAAATAAGTCTATTACCTCACATGAACTTTACGGAAAGTATAAAGAGGTCTACCAAAGGGGGCAGTTGCTGGACTTCTTTACCTCCTGGTTGCCGGATAATGCTTATCTTATTTAAAAAAAAGTAGGGTTTCTCAGTATTGTTTAGGAATATAAGCAAATATAGTTTTGTTATAACAGGTTAATGCACGTTACTAATTTTGAAATATCAAAAAATATGCAGGTTTTTCAAGACCTGTCTATCCTTTTAAAGTAGATCATAGTAGCCAACAATTTTCAATATAAACAAACCAGTTTTTAAAAATGGCAGCCAGAAACAAGTTGTCATTCCCAACTGATGATGCAATCACGAAGTCTGTTTACCTGGTATTACGTGAAGGATCAAAAAAAAGGACCATGCCCATTAGGAACTGGGGCATGATCCTGAATCAATTTTTAACTATTTTTGGCAACAGAATAACGTTGTAAAAACCAAGCTCCCCGGTTAAAAATTTACACACTTAATGAGATAGTTCATAATTAACCACTCACCATTAACCATTAACAACTAACAATTACCCTACCAGTCTTTGTCCAGCTTTTTCGGGCTTGTTTTACCTGCTTCGCCTTTGCGTTCCTGTACTTTTTTCTCGCTTTGCTGCACGGCATTCAACATTTCCGCAGCTCTTTGCTCGGTCATTTTCTGTGCCTCAGACTGGGACTGCTGTTGCTTCTGCTCTTCTTCTTTTTTCTTTTCTTCCTCGGATTGTTGCTTGTCTTTGTCCTTTTTGTCTTTATCTTTATCGTTCTTATCCTCCGGTTTTTTATCGTCCTTCTTATCTTCTTTGTTCTCGTCTTTATTGTCTTTTTTGTCTTTATCCTTTTGCTGATCGTCTTTTTTCTGATCCTGCTTTTTCAGCATCTCCTGGGCATAAGCCAGGTTGTATTTCGATTCCCGGTCAGCAGGATTGCTCTTTAGTGCATTTTTATAAGCATCCACGGCACTCTTCCAGTTCTTCTCTTCTGAAAAGCTATTTCCGATATTATGATAGGCCTTGGCCCTGAGGTTTTTGTCTGCGGTAAGGGTGAGGGCCTTTTCAAATTGTTTCCGGGCTGGTTCATACTTTTTGGTTTGCATCAAGGCATTACCACGGTTGTAAAAAGCTACCGGGTCCTGGTTATTTTTGCCTTGTGCTTTTTCATATAACTTATCCGACTCGGCATATTTATGCTGGTGATAGAGGTCATTCCCTTCATATAGTATCGAGTTTATATTAGCTTGCTTTTTCTGCTCCTGGGCAAAAGAGGCAATCGACAAAAAACATGAGATAATAACTATAAAATATCTGTAAATCATTTTTTATACTAAAATTATGCAATCTTCAATTGTGCCTTTCTCGCATTGGGAATAAACAGATTAATCAACATCAGCACAAAAGATAAGACTAAAAAGTACTGGTAATAGCTTTTATAATGCAGGAACATACTGGCACCCATATTCCGGCTTTCCATTTTAGAGATCTCAGCCTGAAGGGCATTTACGGTCTGGTTATTATTGGCAAGCAAATGGTAAGTGCCGCCACCTGATGTAGCTATTTCTTTAAGTACCGATTCGTTTAGTTTGGTAATTACTTCCTTGCCATTTTCATCCAGTTTATTGGCACCCGTTTCCGGGTCAAAAATAGGTGCTCCGTTTGGCGAACCTATACCAATGGTATGGATAATAATGCCCTCTTCTGCTGCCTGCTTAGCCAATTCTACTGCTTTTTCATCATGATCTTCTCCATCGGAGATGAGCACTACCGTCTTAAACTTGCGGTCTCTTTTATCAAATGCTTCCTGCGACATCTGTATGGCATCACTCAGCACTGTTCCCTGCGTAGGCGCAGAACTGGTATTCGTAGTATTCAACAACATTTTAATCGTCCCATAATCCATGGTAAGGGGGGACTGCAGGTAAGCCCTCCCGGCAAACAATACAAGTCCTACTTTATCATTACTCATT
Source organism: Bacteroidetes bacterium 43-16 (assembly GCA_001897525.1). GTDB lineage: Bacteria > Bacteroidota > Bacteroidia > Chitinophagales > Chitinophagaceae > Edaphocola. Next base: position 335,197 of record MKTB01000017.1, read on the forward strand.
TTATTGAGCATAGACTGCACAAGTAATTTTGCCCGGCTCAGGCGATCTGGACTAATGTCTTTAGCCAGCATACTTTTACTCACATCTATGGCAAAGACCACATCCACACCTCTGCGCATGACGGTGCTCGACTGGTCGCCCACCTGGAAATTTGCCAGCCCGAAGATGGCAAATATTATGGCCAGGATGCTTAATACAAATTTCGTTGTTCTTCTGCCCGAAGCACTTCCCGGCAAAAGCTTCTCGACCATTGCTTCACTGCCCAGCAGTCGCACACTTTTCCTGCGCCAGGAAAGATAGCGTGTATAGCAGAAAACAAGCAAGGGTATTAATAAAAGCAGCCAGAAAAAGTAACCTGATTCAAATCTAAACATAATAGCAAAAGCATTGCAAGTAGCAAATATAACAATACTTATAAATCATCAAATCCGGATTCGCCGGAATGGGCGGAAAATTAACAAAAAAAGAAAGGCTTGCCCGGCATTTATTGCAGGGCGGAATGCAATAAAGCAAATACAAAAAAGTAAGGATTCCTTGTCCATATTTCGACAGAGCTTAATATGACAAACAGAATCCCTTGATCAGCCTTAAGGCTACTATTTTATGAGCTTAGAGCTTACCTTCCTTGATCTCTTCTACTACTTCGGGGTTGAGTAAAGTTGAGGTATCGCCGAACTGGTCAAAAGCACCTTCGGCGATCTTGCGCAAGATGCGCCGCATGATCTTACCGGAACGGGTTTTAGGCAATCCGCTGACAAACTGGATCTTATCCAGCTTAGCTATAGGCCCGATCTGCTCGGTAATGATCTGGTTAATTTCTTTTCTCAGGTTGTCCTTATCACGGCTTTCGCCAATATCTTTCAGCATCACAAATCCATACAGGGCATTACCTTTGATATCATGAGGATAACCTACAATGGCAGATTCTGCAACGGCAGGGTGCTCATTGATGGAATCTTCAATAGGCGCTGTACCCAGGTTATGCCCCGAAACGATGATCACATCATCTACACGACCGGTAATGCGGTAATAACCCACTTCATCCCTCAAGGCACCATCTCCGGTAAAGTACTTGCCCGGGTAGGCAGAGAAGTAGGTTTCGATATAGCGCTGGTGATCGCCCCAGATGCTCCGGGCTATACCCGGCCAGGGGTAACGGATACATAAATTACCGGTGGTCTGGTTGCCGATGATCTCTATACGCTTATCATTCAGCAGCACGGGCTGTATGCCCGGCAAGGGCAGGGTAGCATAAGTAGGCTTTGTAGGGGTCACAAAAGGAATGGGAGAAATCAGGATACCCCCTGTCTCGGTCTGCCACCAGGTATCTACGATCGGACATTTTTTCCGGCCCACATGATCGTTGTACCAGTGCCAGGCCTCATCATTGATGGGTTCTCCTACGGAGCCGATCACTTTAAGGCTGGAGAGGTCATGCTCATCTACCCATTTGGTATCTTCTTTGGCCAGGGCACGAATGGCCGTAGGCGCGGTATAGAACTGGGTCACTTTATGCTTGTCGATCACTTCCCAGAACCTGTCGGGTTGCGGATAAGAGGGTACGCCTTCAAAGATGACCGTGGTAGCACCGTTCAGCAGCGGACCATATAATATATAAGAGTGGCCGGTGATCCAGCCGATGTCTGCGGTACACCAGAAGATGTCATTCTCCTGGTAGTTGAATACATTTTTAAAAGTATAAGCGGTATAGACCATATAGCCGGCCGTGGTATGCAACATACCTTTGGGCTTCCCGGTGGAGCCGGAGGTGTATAGAATGAATAGAGGATCTTCAGCATCCATGATCTCGGGCACACAATCTGCAGAAGCTTTTTCCAGCAATGGTGCGATCCATTGATCACGGCCTTCTTTTACCGGCACTTCAATATCAGTACGCTTAACCAGTAACACTTTTTCAACCGTATGGGTTTTCTCCAGGGCCTCATCTACCAAAGCTTTAAGGTTAATGGTCTTATCGCCGCGGAAACTGCCATTGGAGGTGATCACCATTTTGGATTCACAGTCATTGATCCGGGCCGCAATGGCGGAAGAGGAAAAACCGGCAAACACTACCGAGTGTATGGCCCCGATACGGGCACAGGCCAGCATGGATATAGCCAATTCAGGAACCATGGGCAGGTAAATACATACCCGGTCACCTTTTTGTATCCCCTGGTCTCTTAATACATTGGCAAACTTACATACGCGCTCGTGCAATTCCTGGTAGGTAATATATTGCACAGCTTCATTGGGATCATTGGGTTCAAATATAATGGCATTCTTGTTGCTCCGGTTCAGCAAATGACGATCAATACAGTTTTTCGTCATATTCAGTTTGGCATTGATAAACCATTCGATCTTTGCCTCACGCATATCATACTTCACTACCTTCTCCCACTTCTGGTACCAGACAAAGTTGTCATCGGCTATTTTGTCCCAGAATTTCTTAGGGTTCTTGATCGATTTTTTATACTGTTTAAAGTAGTCCGGAAGCGACTCTATCTGATAATTTTTCATTGTCCTGATGATTTCTGTATGAAATTCGATATGTATTTAATTCGTTTAATTTTTGAACACACAATTTACAAAAAAGAAAAGTAAAGCACCTAAACTTAAAGCTATATCCTTGCTCATTTAATATAGCTAAAATGTAGCTTGCTGCCGGCCCTTGATCAGTAGTGGTAATAAAGTAGGCCAATATTTGAAGTAAATGTTGGGTGATTTTTTGTAATTTCGCGTCCTTATTATGCTTACACGCAGGTGTGGCATCAATTATAGCTGATTTTTAATAAGATATTCATAGAAATGGTATTACCGATTGTGGCCTACGGGCATCCTGTATTAAGAAAAGTGGGTGCTCCTATAGATGAAAATTACCCGGATTTAAAGAAACTGATCGCTGATATGTGGGAAACGATGTACCACAGTAATGGTGTAGGTATTGCAGCTCCGCAGATCAATAAAGCTATTCGCCTGTTCGTGGTGGATACCGAGCAGATCGTGGAGAACTTTGATGAGGAAGATAAAAAGGAATTCCCGAATGAAAAGCCAATCAAAAGTGTATTCATCAATGCGCAGATCCTGAATAAGGAAGGTGAAGCCTGGCCTTATAATGAAGGCTGCCTGAGCATTCCCAAGGTGCGTGAAGATGTATGGCGCGAGGAGCAAATAACGATTGCTTACCTGGATGAAAACTTTGAAGCGCAGGAAAAGACCTTTAACGGCATCACCGCCAGGGTGATCTTACATGAATATGACCATATTGAAGGCAAGCTGTTCATCGATTATTTAGCACCTATCAAGAAGCGCCTGATCAAGAAAAAACTGGATGATATCTCTAAAGGAAAGGTGAGTATGGGCTATAGAATGATTTATCCAAAATAAATAATATTTTTAAGGTATGAAATCTTTCATCCAAAACTTCTTTGTTAAGCCACCAGTCATTTTCCCTTTGGTGGCTTGCTTTTTAATATTCCTGGGTATCTATGAAGCCTCTCAATCGCTTTTTTCAGACCAGGTAGAAGGGATTTATAAGATCAGGCCCATATTAATGATCCTGATGGCCATATTCTGGACGGGAGCTACCTTCTTCCAGAAATGGGGGGCTTTAGGCTTCGTCATCCTGACCATTGTGTCTTTAATGGTCTACTTTTATTCCGATTCTTTAGAGCTCAAAGCCTTATTCGGCAATATACTCATGCTTCATGTCCCCGTTATGGAAGGCAAATCGGTGCCGATACCTTTAAGTGCTATTTTTTCTTTTATTGCCTTGTTCTTCTACCGAAGAATGAATTAAACCGGAACAGCGCTTTTTTATGCAGTACACAGATATGATCGGTTATGATATAGCGCTTACACAAAGCCCTCAACGCATCGTATCGCTGGTACCTTCACAAACAGAGTTGCTGTATGACCTGGGACTGGAAGAGCGGGTGGTGGGCATTACTAAATTCTGCATTCACCCGGAAAGCTGGTTCCGCAGTAAAGAAAGGATAGGCGGTACCAAAACCGTCCATATCGACAAGGTGGCGGCATTGCAGCCCGACCTCATCATCGCCAATAAAGAAGAAAATACGAAAGCAGATATTGAACAACTCAGGGCCATAGCTCCGGTCTGGACGAGTGATATTTTAAACCTGGAGGACAGCCTGGAGATGATTGCTCAATTGGGAGCGATCACCTCAACGGAAGGAAGGGCGCAGGAGATTGTGGCAAATATCCGCAAAGACTTCAGCCCGGAAAATATCCGTCTTATAGAAGATAAGCGTGTTGCTTATTTCATTTGGTATCAGCCACTCATGTCAGCCGGAAGTCAAACTTTCCTGCATGATATTTTGTCAAGGATAGGATTTATTAATGTATATGCAACACATCCGCGCTATCCTGAGACACAGTGGCAGGAATTGCAGGCGGCAGCGCCCGATTATATCCTTTTAAGTTCAGAACCTTTTCCATTTAAAGAAAAACACCTCCTGGAGTTTAAAGATAAACTGCCAAATGCCACTGTTTTACTGGTAGATGGCGAACTTTTCAGCTGGTATGGCAGTAGGTTACTGGCTTCCGCGGCTTATTTCAAAAAGATATTTTCATCCAATTTGTCGCATTGAGTATTTTTAACAGACTTTTTGGCATTTATTATTTTTTTGCACGGGATTTGAGATAAAGAATAATATATTTAACTTCGCAACACTTTTATACTTTAGACCATATAAGTGTAACGTCATATTGTAAACGGTCATATTATCAAACACAGAAACGATGCTAGGATTTCTATCAAAACTATTAGGTGGCAGCAAGTCTGAAAAAGACGTAAAAAAAATTCAGCCTATAGTTAAGTCAATTAATGAATATTTCGAGCGCTACAGCTCATTAAGTAATGACGAATTAAGAGCAAAAACAGGAGAATTTAAACAAAGAATTGCTGAATATCTTTCTGATATTGATGCACAAATTGCTGCGAAAAAAGAAGAGGCCGGCGGTATAGAAGAACTGCATACCCGTGAAGCTGTGTTGAACGAAGTAGATAAATTGGTCAAAGGCCGTGATGAAAAGCTTGAGGAAATATTGGAAGAGATATTACCTGAAGCTTTTGCTACTATTAAGGAGGCTGCCCGTCGTTTTGCGGAAGCAGACCAGGTAGTATCTATGGCTACAGACCTGGATAGAGAATTAGCTGCCAATGGCCGTCAGCATATCATCATCGATGGTGACCAGATGACTCAAAACACCACCTGGCTAGCAGCCGGTGTTGAGGTTTCCTGGAATATGGTACACTACGATGTACAGCTGATTGGCGGTACGGTATTGCACCAGGGTAAAATATCGGAAATGGCAACGGGTGAAGGTAAAACGCTCGTGTCTACTTTACCGGTTTACCTGAATGCATTGGCCGGACTGGGCGTTCACGTAGTAACGGTGAATGATTACCTGGCCCGTCGTGACTCTGAGTGGAACGGTCCTTTATATGAATGGCTGGGCTTAAGGGTAGACTGTATCGACAAGCACCAACCTAACTCTAATTCACGCAGACATGCGTATAATGCAGATATCACTTACGGAACGAATAATGAGTTCGGTTTTGACTACCTGCGTGATAACATGGTACACCGCCCGGAAGAAATGGTACAACGCAAACACCATTTCGCTATTGTGGATGAGGTGGATAGCGTATTGATCGATGATGCACGTACGCCATTGATCATTTCCGGTCCGGTACCTAAAGGAGATGACCAACAATTCCATTTCCTGAAACCAAGGATTGAAAATATCGTTGAAGCGCAGAAAAGAGTGGTTAACCAGGCGCTTAATGAAGCTAAAAAACTGATCAAAGAAGGTAAAGCCGATAAAGATACGGGTGGTTTACAACTGTACCGTGCCTTCAGAGGTATGCCTAAGAACTCTGCGATCATCAAATACCTGAGTGAAGAGGGCAATCGCCAGATCATGCAGAAGGCAGAGAACTATTACATTGCCGAGCATCAGAAGAATATGCCTAAAGTATATGAAGAATTATATTTCTACATAGACGAAAAGCAAAAAAGTGTTGACCTTACCGAAAAAGGTATTGCATTGATCACCGGTGCGGGTGAAGATCCAAGCTTCTTTGTACTCCCGGATATCAGTACAGCTCTGGCTGCTATAGAAAATGCCAAAGATGTTACCGATGAGGAAAGGGCACAACGCAAAGATAATTTACTACAGGAGTATGCGGCCAAAACAGACCGTATCCACTCCGTACAGCAATTGCTGAAAGCCTACACAATGTTTGAAAAAGACGTTGAGTACATCGTAGTAGATGATAAGGTTAAGATCGTAGATGAGCAGACCGGCCGTATCATGGAAGGTCGCCGCTATTCTGACGGATTGCACCAGGCGATTGAAGCAAAAGAAAATGTACACATCGAGGCGGCCACGCAAACTTTTGCGACCGTTACTTTACAGAACTATTTCCGTATGTACCACAAGCTGGCCGGTATGACCGGTACGGCAGAAACGGAAGCAGGTGAATTCTGGGAAATCTATAAACTGGACGTAGTGACGATACCTACTAATCGTGGTATCCAGCGTAAAGACCAGCAAGACTTAGTATATAAAACCAAACGTGAAAAGTACAAAGCCGTTATTGACGAGGTAGAAGCCATGCGCTCTATCGGCCGTCCGGTACTGGTGGGTACTACCTCTGTTGAGGTTTCGGAGTTGCTGAGCCGTATGATGCAGCAAAGAAAACTTCCACATAACGTATTGAATGCCAAGCAACACGCCAAAGAAGCTCAAGTAGTTGCCGAAGCAGGTTTGCCGGGAGCAGTTACCATTGCTACCAATATGGCCGGTCGTGGTACCGATATCAAACTGGGCGAAGGGGTGAAAGAAGCGGGTGGTCTGGCCATCATCGGTACAGAACGCCATGAATCCCGTCGTGTAGACCGCCAGTTGCGTGGTCGTGCGGGTCGCCAGGGAGATCCGGGTAGTTCCCAGTTCTTCGTTTCATTAGAAGATGAATTGATGCGTTTATTCGGTTCAGAGCGTATTGCTGCTTTAATGGACAGGATGGGGCACAAAGAAGGCGAGGTACTGCAACATGGCATGATCTCTAAATCTATTGAGCGTGCACAGAAGAAAGTAGAAGAGAATAACTTTGGTATCCGTAAGCGTTTGCTGGAATATGATGATGTGATGAATGCACAAAGGAATCAAATCTACAAACGTCGTCACAATGCCTTATTCGGCGATCGCGTAGCGATTGATATCGATAATGCGATGTATGATGTAGCAGATGACTTCATCGCTCAATTCCAGAACGGGCAGTCTTATGCAGACTTCAAACTGGAAGTGATGAAACACCTGGCCTTTGAACCTCAGATCACAGAAGAGCAAGCCAAATCCAATACGGGTGTAGAAGACTTCTACCAGGAAGTGAAATCCTTCTACCAAACCAAGATCGCCGGTATGCGTGAGGCTATGTTACCTCAGTTCCAGAATATCAAAGCACAATCTGAAGGACGTATTGAGTACATCATGATCCCGTTCTCTGATGGCGTAAAAGGTATCCAGGTCCAGGTGGGACTGGATGAAGCGATCGAGAAAGAGATCAAACCGGTTCCTGAGGCATTGGAGAAATCCATTACCCTGGCCCTGATCGATGAGTCCTGGAAAGATCACCTGAGAGCTATGGATGACCTGAGAACATCGGTACAAATGGCTTCTTATGAGCAAAAAGACCCATTATTGATCTACAAATTCGAAGCTTTCGAATTGTTTAAAAAGATGATGATGGAAACCAATAAAAATATTGTTTCCTTCCTGTTGCGCGCCGGTATTCCTGTACAGGAAGAACAGCAGCAGCACGTACAACAGATCCCTCAGGAATATACGGATTTCGAGGAACTGTATGACAACAGTGCGGATATTGAGCGCAGGGGAGAAGATTATGCCGCTGATGAATCGGATTACTATTCAGAAGATCATATCTATGAAGCGCCCAAACAAAGCCCGGTTTCTGTAGAACCTAAGATCGGAAGAAACGATCCTTGTCCTTGCGGAAGCGGAAAAAAATACAAACAATGTCACGGAGCTAATTTATAATCAAAGACTCCGATATAAAAAAGGTTGCGCAGGATTGCGCAACCTTTTTTTGTTCCAAACCCTCGCTGCGCTCTATGCAACCAGGGATAAATAATAACCTGAAAACAATTTAAAAATAAATAAATGTTAAATCTCAGGCAACACTTCCTGCCTGTACTGCATTTTAATATTAATACACAGGAAAACAACTACCAGACGATAGATCTACTAAAACCTAGCTATTCGAGAAGTACACTAAAACCTATACGTACTAAAACTTACACCTTAATTTTCGGATAGCCATCTTTGTCGGGCAAGCATTTTGTTCCTAAAAACCATATAGTCTTTTTTAAGGCTATACTGAGCGCTTATTTTATCCAGTATGCTACAGTCTTTTTAATCCTGTCCGAGACAGTTGTCAATAGTATCTATCATCTGCTGTACGGTATCTTGCTGCACAGGGTTGAGACCACTATGATCCGTCACCTGGTCAGTAGCATACATCATCAGGCACATCGCGAGGAAGTCCTGCTCATCTTTTCCCGGAATTTCATTTCTTAATTTTGCCAGTCGCTGGTCGGCCACTTTCATAGCCTGCCGGATCGCCTGCTCCTCTTCGGGCTTTACCCTGATCCGGTAACTCCGCTCTGCCAGCCATATCGTGATAGGAATAGTATGGTCCATTTAAATAATTAATTTGCGCTAAAATTAAACTTTTGTATCCGTATATAATGCTCTAATTTTACAGCCAAATATTATTTTATCAGTATGGGTTTTTTCGACAAGCTATTTAAGCGCAATAAAGAACAAGAAGAGCAAAAAGAAGTGCTTGATGAGGGACTTAAACAAACCAAGCAAAACTTCTTTACCAAAATATCAAAAGCCATAGCCGGTAAAAGTGAAGTGGATGAGGAGGTTTTAGATAGCCTGGAGGAAGCCCTGATCACAGCAGATGTAGGCCTGGATACTACCGTTACGATCATCAAAAATATTGAGGCCCGTGTAGGCAAAGATAAATATGTAAGTACCGCTGAGCTGAACAATATCCTGCAGGAAGAGATCGCGAATGTATTAACCGATTCGGGTTCTTCTGAATACAAAACGTATAATACTCCTTTAGATAAAAAGCCTTATGTCATATTGGTAGTTGGTGTGAACGGAGTGGGTAAGACCACAACGATCGGTAAACTGGCTTATAATTTCAAGAAAAGCGGCAAATCTGTATTGCTGGGCGCAGCAGATACCTTCAGGGCTGCGGCCGTAGACCAGTTGACGATCTGGAGTGAAAGGGTGGGCGTACCTATTGTAAAAAAAGAAATGGGCAGTGATCCCAGCTCTGTAGCTTATGATACCATCGTAAGCGGAGTAGCCAAAGATGTAGATGTCATTATTATTGACACAGCAGGCAGGCTGCACAATAAAGCGCACCTGATGGAGGAGTTGAGTAAAATTAAAAGATCTATTTCTAAAAACCTGGAAAATGCACCCCACGAAGTAATGCTGGTATTGGATGGCAGCACCGGGCAGAATGCCCTGGAGCAGGCCAAGCACTTTACGGCTGCTACAGAAGTCACCTCACTTACCATTACCAAGCTGGACGGTACCGCAAAAGGTGGTGTTGTATTGGCCATTGCCAACCAATTCAAGATCCCGGTTAAGTACATAGGCGTAGGAGAAAGAATGGAGGATCTGCAGGTTTTCAATAAATATGAATTTGTAGATACCCTCTTTTCTCTCGAAGATCAGGCCTAAAGCCGAATTAGGTAACAATAATTTATTATTCTCTCCATTTTTTGTTTTAAAAGAATTGTAATTTCGCAGTCTGAACAAAAAATCAATAGTTCAATTTACATATTTCTTTATGAAGCATATTTTACTGCTATCGGTAATTTCTTCTTTTTCTGTAATTGCACAGGCTCAAACTGCATTAGTAAGAGGCGTGATACAAAACAAAGAAAATAATGCTCCGCTTTCAGAAACGGACGTTACGCTCCCCGAATTAAAATTAATGAAAGTTACAGATGCCGATGGTCGCTTTGCCTTTAGCCAGGTGCCTTTCGGTTCTTACAAATTAGTGGTGACTACCTCTGCCGCTAAGAGAGACACTGTAATGATCAATGTGAACGAGGAAGTTGTGGACCTGGGTGTCTACACTTTTTCGGTAGACCTTGCTGCGGTAAGTTTCACTACCGGCCAGACTCCTACCATCGCATTGGAAGATAATTTCTCTGAAAGCGATGAAGATGGCGTAAGCGGTCAGAATGTATCGGGCGTGTTGACGGCATCAAGAGATCCTTATATGCAGGCAGCCTCTTTCACTTTCGGGCCTATGCGTTACCAGATCCGTGGCTACAAAAGAGATCAGCTGGAAGTATATATGAATGGTTTACCGATGAATGATGCCGAATCCGGTGCTGCATTCTTCGGACAGTGGGGCGGTCTTAATGATGCCTTCAGGAACCAAACGGTTACTTTTGGCCTTAACCCTTCTGAAGTAGGTTTCGGTGGCCTTACCGGTACTTCCCAGATCGACGCAACGGCTGCTGATCAACGCAAACAAACAGTCATCTCCTATGCAGCCTCTAACCGTACCTACAGGAACAGGTTAATGCTGACCCATAATTCAGGCATGAATAAAAACGGCTGGGCTTATTCCTTTGCCGGTTCTAAGCGCTGGGCACAGGAAGGTTATATCCCGGGTACTTTTTATGACGGGCATTCCTTCTACGCTGCAGTAAGTAAAAAATTAAATGAAAGCAACTCTATTCACTTAACCGTTTTCGGTGCACCTACCAGCCGCGGTAAAGCCATGCCATCTACACAGGAAGCAATGGATATCGTGGGTAGCAATTTCTACAATCCTAACTGGGGCTATGTTAACGGGGAAAAGAAAAATGCAAGGATCAACAATTCATTCCAGCCTGCAGCGATCTTAACTTTCAAGCATAATCCTGATGTAAATACACGCTGGAACACTTCTTTTGGTTTCCAGACCGGTTACAATGGTAATACTTCTTTAGACTGGTACAATGCAATGGATCCGCGCCCGGACTATTACAGGAACCTGCCCAGCTTCTTCCTGTTCAACCCCCAGGGTGCAGACCAGGATGCTGCTGATGCTCAAAGACAATATTTGCAGGACAATCCTGAATTAATGCAGGTGAACTGGCAACGTCTTTATGATGCCAACAGGATGAACCAAAGAACGGTAAACGGTGTTACCGGGGCACGTTCTGTGTACATCATCGGTGAAGACAGAGACGATATCAACAAATATATGCTGAGCTCTACGCTTCAGAAAGTATTGAACCCGCACACTAAAATAACAGCAGGCGTAGCCGGTGTGTATCAGCAAATGGAAAGCTACAGGAAAGTGTATGATCTTTTAGGTGGTGACTATTATGTAAACCTGAACCAGTTTGCAGAGCGTACTTATATCGGTAACACAGACCTGAACCAAAATGATTTAAATAACCCGAACGGTATCGTAAGGAAAGGGGATAAATACGGTTATTACTACAAATCTAATTTCTACAAAGCGTATGCCTGGGCACAGGGAGAGTTCACTTATAACAAAATGGACTTCTTTTTAACCGGTAGATTAGGTACAGAAGGTTTCCAGAGAAACGGTATGTATAAGATCGGTATTTTCCCGAACGATTCTGAAGGAAAATCAGAAAACTTCAACTTCCTGACTTATGCCGTAAAAGGTGGTGCTACTTACAAGATCGATGGCCGTAACTACCTTTACGCCAGCGCAAGCTATATGACCGCTGCACCTACTTTTGACAATACATTTGTATCTCCGAGAACAAGAAACAAGACCATTGATAATGTTCAGCTGGAGCAATACGCTACTGTAGAGGGAGGTTATTTATTGCGTTCTCCGAAGATCAGCGGCAGGTTGAGCGGTTTCGTAACAGAATCCAAGAACTTAACCGATGTGAAACGTTTTTATCATGAAGATTACAGAACCTTTGTAAACTACGTGATGCAAAATGTAAACATCCGCAACCTGGGTGCAGAGATGGCGGTTAAAGCAAAGCTGACCAATACCTTGACTGCAAACGCCGTTGCTACCTGGACACAGGTGTTTTATACCAGCAGACCAGATGTAAGTGTTTACCTGGATAATGATACCACTACACGTGTAGCTAAAAATACGGTTTACCTGAAAGACTATTATGTAGCTTCCGGTCCGCAATCTGCTTACACCGTTGGCTTGAGCTATAACTCTCCTAAGTACTGGTTTGCTACCGTTAACTTCAACTATTTCGACAGGAACTATATGGAAGTTAACCCGGCCAGCAAAACATCTGATGCGGTTGAATTTATAGAAAAAGGTTCTGAGCAATGGAAATCCATCCTGGGCCAGACTAAATTGCCTTCTTTCTATACGGTAGATATCTTTGCCGGAACATCGATCAGGGTAAAAAATCATATCAAGAGTGCCGGAGGTAATGTTTACTTAAGATTAAATGCTGGTGTGAACAATGTTTTGAACAACAGGAACATCATCACCGGTGGATTTGAGCAATTACGTTTCGATACACAAATGAAAAACCCGGAGCGTTTCCCGCCTAAATATTTCTATGGTTATGGTGCGAACTACTTTGTCAACTTAGCCTTAGTATTCTAATCAAACTCTTTAAAATAATAAAGCCTTATAGTTCATCTATAAGGCTTTATTGTTTTGGTCAAGATATGTCATCCTTCAACATCCTCCTGGAAAAAAATGGGTGTCGAGCTGAGCTTCGCCGAAGCAGGTAACCATCTTCGTTTCCCGCAGAAGCATGAAAAAACCTATAAGGTTTTAGAAACCTTATAGGTTTAAGTTCAAGTCACAGACTACACCTTATATTTTTCCGGCATTGCAGCGATCATACCTGAGGCATATGCCTGTTCAAACAAAGTATTAATAGCTTTATCCCCCAGGCCTTGCAGGCTGGAACTGTACTCGTTCACGTATAAATTGATGTGCTTTCTCATCACTTCTTCGCTCATCTCCTGGGCATTGCGGGTGATAAAATCAGAAAGAGTGGGGTACTGGTCCCAACTGTTTTCAATACTAGCTTTGATCTGCCCCTGAACCTTTAACTTCAGGTCCGGGTCCATGCTTTTCCGGATCACGATGCCCCCCAAAGGAATGGCTGCATTAAAATGCTGCTCCCACCATTCACCGCAATCGATTATTTTTTCCAATCCTTTATCAGCATAAGTAAAGCGGTTCTCATGTATGATCAACCCCGCATCATAATTGCCCGACAGCACTTCCTGTTCTATATCACTAAACAGTACTTCGGTCTTATTTTTTGCTTCGGGATAGGCCAGCGATAAAAGGAGGTTAGCCGTAGTGAATTTACCGGGGATGGCGATCTTTGCACGGGCCAGGAAAGCAGCCGGATCCGCTTTAATGGCCGCATATTTTTCCCGGGTCGTGATGAGCAATGGCCCTACGCCAAAACCCAGGGCACTGCCGCAATCCAGGAGCTCATATTGATCTGCAAGGTGCAGGAATGCACTATAGCTCAGTTTCGTCACGTCAAATTTACCTTCAAAGGCCCACTGGTTCAGTTGCTCCACATCAGCCAGCACATAATCATAACGGATGCCATGCTTGTCCGGGCTTTCATGCACCATCTGGTCAAATATAAAAGTATCATTGGGACAAGGACTAAAACCAAGCGTTAAATGTTCCATATTCTATCTTAAAAAAGCAAAGTTAATCATTAATATCTTGCTACCTTTGTTGGAGAAATTGTAAAAATGAGTAAAAAGATAATCATAGCGATCGATGGATATTCTTCATGTGGTAAAAGCACCCTGGCAAAGGCTTTGGCCCGGAAACTCAATTACAATTTTATCGATACCGGCGCTATGTACCGTGCCATTACGCTATACTTTATCCGCAACAATGTAAGACTGGATGAGCCGGAAAGTGTAACGGAAGCATTGAAAAATGTGAACCTGCATTTTGAGTTCAATGAAGAGAAAGGCAAATCGGATATGTTCCTGAATGATGAAAATGTAGAGCAATATATCCGGGAAATGACCATAGCCCAGAAAGTGAGCGAAGTAGCTGCTATAAAAGCGGTGCGCGTATCTGCCGTAAAACAGCAGCAGCTTATGGGCAAAAAGAAAGGCGTTGTCATGGATGGAAGGGATATAGGTACTGTGGTTTTCCCCAATGCCGAACTGAAGATCTTTATGACGGCTGATATTGAGATACGTGTGAAGCGCAGGTTCCTCGAAATGCAGGAGCAAAACCAGAACGTAAATATCGAAGATGTGATCAGCAACCTGCAGATGAGAGATTACATTGACAGCAACCGCGAAGAAAGCCCTTTAAGACAGGCAGAAGATGCGCGTGTGCTGAACAATAGTGACATGAGCCAGGAGCAACAGTTGAACCTGGCCCTCAAATGGGTAGAAGAGGTATTAAGTACTAAAAAAGAAATGGCACGATAAATCAACATTTGATTTATCGAAAACGCGCTGCCCCAAAAGGTCGTCATTTCGAGCGCAACGTAGTGCAGCCGAGAAATCTTACCAATATAAATACTTGATGTTTAGATTGCTCCATTTTGCTACGCTACAGTCAAAATGACGAAATAACACTTTTTAAATGAACCATTAATATAACTGCAATCAACTACCTGATCAAGGTAACATCTCCTTTGAATTGTTTCTCTGTACCATCAATAAAGCGTATCCGGATGATGTATTGATACACGCCATTATCCTGTACCTTGCCATTAAAGCTACCATCCCAGCCCTGGCTGCTATGAGCAGAGGCATGGATCACCTGCCCATAGCGGTTATACACTTTGAAATCAATAATAGAATAAGCCCTGTCCAGGTTAATGAAAGGCCGGAATACATCATTTTTGCCATCCCCGTTAGGCGTAAAGGCATTCGGAATGACCATATTTTTATTGTATTCCCTTGGCTCCACCAGGAGTACAGCAGTATCCATACATCCTGCTGGTGTAGTAGCAATAACCATCAAGGTTTCCGGGCCGTTAAGGCTTAGCCTCTGGTAATTTAGGCGCTTATCCTGGTCAAATATATGCTCCGGCAACCATTGGGTCACATAGAAACCCTGGTTTTCGCGGTTATCTGCACGCAACAAGAACGATTCTCCTTCATAAGGATCATGTGGGTCTTCAATACTCAGGAACATATCTATATGCTCAATATAGATGGCCGTATGCACAATAGCGCTATCGCAACCGGTACTGTTTTTCAGGGTATCTATTACCGTGGTATTTTGCGTATAAAGATTACCATTAAACCATAGCTCCCCACAAGCAGTAGTATCCGTATACATTACCGAAGGCGGCCGGTTGAAGACTTCAATGGTAGCAATATGATAGATACTGTCACAACCGGATTGATTATAAAGCGTATCCCGGATCACTGTATCCCGGTAAAAAGTCATGCCCCGGTATTGCACCTCAAAGCAGGCCCTGATCATTTCAGTCTGCGTAAGCGGGTTGACCGGCAATACATTCAGGTTAAAAACAACCTGGCTGTCACAAGACCCCGGAACCGGGTAAAAGGTGGTAATGCCCGTCTGCGAAGTTGTATAAGTAATCCCGTTATGCGTAAAGCTTTCGCCCTCACAAATGGTTTTGTTCAGGACCAGAGTGGGGAGTGGCTGCACTGTAAGGTTCAGGGTTACGATACTGTCACAACCTTTAATGGTCTGGAAATTGCCGACGATACCATGCTGCGTAGCCGTATAGACATTACCGTTAAAGGTATAAGATTGCCCCTGGCAGATAGATTCATTCAAGGTATGCTGGTAAACGGGGTTTACGGTCAGGTTTAAAGTAACTACAGAATCACAGCCGTTTGCATTGGTAAAGGTATCTTTTAAGCCAGTCTGGCTGGTGGTATAAGTCTGGTTGTTAAACACCAGGGATTGCCCGGAGCAGATGGCGGTATCTACGGTTTGTGTAATCAGTGGCAATATGGTTAAGTTGTAATGCACAATACTATCGCATCCTGCAGCAGTCTGCAACGTGTCAAAAAATGTTTGGGAACTTGTATAGGTATTCAATTTAGAATCTATAAAAGAACTGCCGAAACAGATCGATGTATCCTTATTGATGGTTTGAGGCGGACAAAGTATTTCAATCGTTACATTATCTATGCCAATCCCATTGGAAGCTCCGCTGGAAGTGCCCCTGCCACCGCCCCAGCGGAAATAGAAGGTCTGGCCGGGAAGAACACTAAGGTTGTTGAGCACTAAAGATTTCAAAGTAGAAAGCTGAGTACAGGTAGACATACCGCTGGGAGCCTGGCTATGACTTAAGCTGCTCACATTAGCACCGGGAATATTTGTGCTCACGGTAAAGCCATTGGTACGACCGGAAGATAATCTTCTCCAGGTTTCAAAATTATAGGATACCCGTAAACTCGTAATGACATTACTGGTATTATTGACAAAAGTAACCTGCGCCAGGAAAGTATCACTGGTAGCCGAAGGCAGATAGCCCAAAGCTCTTTCACTGGAACTGCTGTAATAAGACCATAAGCCGCCGGCATTGTCCGATCCGCAGCCTTCGCCTCTCTGGGCAATACTTGCCTGCGTGAGTATAGTCCAGTATTGTGGCAGACCGGCAAATGTGCCGTTAAAGCTATTGAAGTTTTGCGTATAAGTGGGCGTGGTATTGGTAAAAGGGAACTGAGCTTGTGCTTTAAGCCCGGAACATAAAATTAAAAAGAACAGGAAAACCGAATGGCCGAAACTGAGGTTCATCAATTAAAATTAAATGGTGATTAAATGGGGTTTATGTATTCAAAAGGACCCCCAAATTTCCTCCAAATAAAGGCAGCTATTAAGATTTCAGCATTAATAAATTACTATTTTCAACCTTCGTAATTCTTTCATAAACAAACGCCAGGATGCTTTATTGACAAGCCTTTACAGGTCTTATCTTGTAATATTTGCCCGGTATTAAATGCTCCTCCTATTAATTTTATAAAAACAGTTGCTCCGCGGACCGTCATCCGACCGCAATAAGTTTCGGGGAACGAGCAATTTCTGGAGCGGAGCAATCTACCAACCCGTATACCCTGATCAAATGACCGCAATAAAAAATGAGCTGACCCAAAAGGGCCAGCTCATTGATACACAATATAATCAGATATTAATCCTCTTTTACATCACCTGCAATGAATTGCTTGATCCAGTGCGTATCCACAGATTTAGGTCTTTCGATCGGGAAGCCCAAAGCTCTGTCCCAACATAAACCGGCCAATACACCCAGGGCACGGCTCACACCGAAGATCACCGTGTAGAACTCTTCTTCTACTAAACCGAAGTGTTTCAGCAAAGCACCACTGTGCGCATCCACATTAGGGAACGGGTTTTTGATCTTACCGGTAGCACCTAAGATATCCGGAGCTACTTCATAAATGTTCCAAACCGTTTGTACCATCGGATCATCAGGGCAGTGTGTTTTAGCAAACTCAGCCTGCGCTGTGAAGCGCGGATCGGTCTGGCGCAATACTGCGTGTCCGTATCCCGGAACAACTTTACCTTCGCTCAATGTCTTTTTGATATAATCAGCGATCTGCTCTTTACTTGGAGCATTAGTGCCTAATTCATTATTCATCTCTTCGATCCATTTGATCACTTCCTGGTTAGCCAGTCCGTGTAAAGGACCTGCAAGACCATTCATACCGGAAGCAAAAGCCAGGTAAGGATCAGACAATGCAGAGCCTACCAGGTGTGTGGCATGTGCAGACACATTACCGCCTTCATGATCTGCATGGATCGTTAAATATAAACGCATTAAAGCGTAAAAACCTTTAGAGTTGTAGCCAAGCATATGAGCAAAGTTACCCGCCCAGTCCAGCATACCATCCGGCTGGATATGATCGCCACCTTTATATTTACGGCGATAGATATAAGCAGCTACACGTGGTAATTTAGCGATCAGGTTCATACAATCGTCAAAAATGTAAGACCAGTAATCTTTCTTGCTGATACCGTTTGCATATTCTTTAGCGAAGATCGACTCTCTTTGTAAAGCGGTTACCGCGATTGAGAATTGAGTCATCGGGTGTGTATTTACCGGTAATTTTTCAATTACATCAAATACATAGTTAGGCACATGAGATTTGCGGGCGAAAGTTGCAGACAGATGCTCAACATCCTCCTCGGTTGGCAATTCACCTACCAGCATCAGGTAAAATAAACCCTCTGGTAATGGTTCTGTACCACCCGGGGCTTTAGGTAGTTTTTCTCTTAATTCGGGAATAGAATAACCTCTAAAGCGGATACCAACTTCTGCATCTAAAAGTGACGTTTCTGTGATCAGACCAACCATACCTCTCATACCCTGGTATACCTGCGCAATAGTAATGTCTCCTAATTTAGTATTTCCGTGTTCTGCAATTATTTGTTTGATATCGGCAGCTACTGAATCAGCTTTCGCTTTAAACCTATCCTTTACAATTCCCATAAAAGTTTTCTGAATTTTAAATGAAAAATACTGCTGCGCTTTTTCTGCGAGCGGGACAAAGTTAATGAATTAAACTCTAAATTAAAAGCCGAAAAAGCAAACATTTCAACATTATTTGGTCATTAGTATATCCCGGCAAAAATGATCATACCAGTCACAATAAAAGAATTATCATTAAATTAATTTCAATTTAAAAGAAATTTAATGCTAAATATAACCCAATAGAAGATAAATACACCAGAACAAACATAGTCAAAATCGACCATTCGTTTCCGGCAAGCAACTATACTTTATGTAAGCGACTATCCTTTTGCTTGCCTGGCACATAAAATGAGCTACGTAAGGAAAGTGCTGAATACAATATATGTATATACAAAAAACTACTGCCGGATAAGACAGTAGTTTTTTTAAAACTTTGCGCAATGGCTATTTATTTAATATAATTATGCCACACCAAATTCTTTACGGATGATATTCAAAGCAGAACCTGCTTTAAACCATTCGATCTGTTGTGCATTATAAGTATGATTTACCGGAAACTCTTCCAGCGAACCATCTGCATGATGTAAGATGATCGTCAGTTGTTTACCCGGGGCAAACTCTGTCAGTCCTACGATATCGATTGTATCATCTTCGCGGATCTTATCATAATCTGCTTTGTCTGCAAAGGTTAATCCCAACATACCTTGTTTTTTCAGGTTGGTCTCATGGATACGGGCAAAAGATTTCACCAGTACCGCCCTTACACCCAGGTGACGGGGCTCCATGGCCGCATGCTCACGGGAAGAACCTTCACCATAGTTTTCATCCCCGATCACTATAGACCCGATACCGGCTGCTTTATAAGC
Organism: Bacteroidetes bacterium 43-16; assembly: GCA_001897525.1. Taxonomy (GTDB): domain Bacteria; phylum Bacteroidota; class Bacteroidia; order Chitinophagales; family Chitinophagaceae; genus Edaphocola. Next base: position 354,584 of record MKTB01000017.1, read on the forward strand.
TCTCTGTACATCAGGCACAGCGCCATATTCACCGGTCAGCTGATTTTTAACCGTATTCGTTTGTTCATTATAGAAATTGGTAGCACCGATGAGCATATTGTTGGAAATATTGTCCAGGTGTCCACGGAACTTCAACCAGGGGCCAGCCATAGAGATATGGTCGGTAGTACATTTACCTTTCGCTTTGATCAGTAATTTAAGGCCCCTCAGGTCTACACCTTCCCAGGCCGGGAACACTTCCAATAACTGCAGGCGGGATGAAGTAGGAGATACGATCACCTCAACCTGGCTGCCATCTTCGGCAGGGGCCTGGTAACCGGCATCGGCCACTTCAAAACCTTTAACCGGCAATTCCCATCCTGTTGGCGGGTCCAGCTTCACCTGCTGTCCGTCTTCATTCATTAAAGTATCGGTCAGTGGGTTAAAAGTCAGGTCACCGGCAATGGCCAAGGCCGTAACGATCTCCGGGGAACCTACGAAAGCGTAGGTATTCGGGTTACCATCCTGGCGCGCGGCAAAGTTCCTGTTAAAGGAGTGGATAATGGTATTTTTTTCTTTCTTCTCAGCTCCTTCACGTGCCCACATACCAATACAAGGTCCGCAGGCATTGGCAAATACCGTACCGCCGATCTTTTCAAAAGTATTGATAAACCCGTCGCGCTCAATAGTGAAACGCACCAGTTCTGAGCCCGGAGTAATGGTATATTTAGCTTTGGTTTTTAAATTTTTGGTCACCGCCTGCTCTGCAAGGTTGGCAGCACGGCTGATGTCTTCATAAGAAGAGTTGGTACAAGACCCGATCAGTCCTACTTCCAGGTTGGTCGGCCAACCGTTGGCAGCAGCCGCTTCTTTCATTTTTGAGATCGGCGTTGCCAGGTCCGGGGAGAAAGGTCCGTTAATATAAGGTTCTAAGGTGGACAGATCTAATTCGATCACCTGGTCGAAATAAGCTTCAGGATTAGCATATACCTCATCATCACCAGTCAAATGTTCTCTTACTTTATTGGCTTCATCAGCAATTTCAGCACGGCCGGTCGCTCTTAAATAGCGCTCCATAGAGTCATCATAACCGAAAGTAGAAGTCGTGGCCCCGATCTCGGCACCCATATTACCAATAGTACCTTTACCGGTACAAGAGATATTTTTAGCCCCTTCACCAAAGTACTCCACGATACAACCCGTACCGCCTTTTACAGTCAGCTTACCTGCTACCCAGAGGATGATATCTTTTGGAGTAGCCCAGCCATTCAGGCTGCCTTTCAGGTGCACCCCGATGAGCTTAGGCATTTTTAATTCCCAGGGCAGACCGGCCATCACATCACAGGCATCGGCACCGCCGACACCGATCGCGATCATACCCAGGCCACCTGCATTGGGCGTATGAGAATCGGTACCGATCATCATACCACCCGGGAAGGCATAGTTTTCCAGGACTACCTGGTGAATGATACCGGCTCCTGCTTTCCAGAACCCAAGACCATAACGGTCAGATACGGAAGACAGGAAATCGTACACTTCTTTATTGGTATCTACAGCAACCTGCAGATCAGATACTGATTCGTTTTTAGCCTGGATCAGGTGATCACAGTGTACTGTTGAGGGCACCGCCACCTGGTCACGTCCGCAAGTCATGAACTGCAAGAGGGCCATCTGGGCCGTAGCATCCTGCATAGCAACCCTGTCCGGCCGGAAATCCACGTAGTCTTCACCTCTTTTAAGCGGTGTCGTAGCCGGCTTATCCAGGTGGGCATACAGTATTTTCTCCGTTAAAGTCAAAGGACGATTGATCAGCTGACGTGCTGCTTCTATCTTAGCAGGCATTTCAGCGTACACTTTTTTGATTAAATCTAAATCGAAAGCCATATATCTATTGTTTATTCTTATTTGTCAAAATCAGATGACAATTTACGAATTAAGTTGCAGTATTACCTTTGATTTTCTGTTAAATTTTGGTAAGTTTAAATAGCTTGATTTTCATCCTGGAACAAGCTCAGTCAAAAAAGCCCCTTGATGATGCATGAATAGATTCACAAGAACTAGTCCTGTGTTAAAAAAGGAAAGAACTTAATCCCATTTTTTTCAGTTAGCAATACTATTCAAACCTGATCTTCTTGAATAATTTTCCTTTATAAACCGCTTTCGCAGTATTGGTCTCATTCATATAAGCTAGCCTGGTTTTGGAAACAAGGTCCACAAAAGTAATAGTTGGAATGTATTGCTGCTCATCCGTCTGAAAATAGCCGACAATTATAAATTGGTCGTCATTGAGCCATTTTACGTCTTCATATTCACAGGAAGGGCCACAAAAAGCAATTTGAACAAATCTTTTATGCTTCATATCCACTAATAATACGGCCTGGTCAACATCTGAAACACCATAATAAGCTCCATGCCTAAATTCTATATCGATGTAGGCGCTCAGCAGGTCTACAGCAAATGATTTACCCGGATTGTGAATTAGAAAATCTTTGTATTGCTTAATATATGCGGACCAGTCTTCCGGTACATTATTAGTTACCTCTAAGTCCAGCTCTGTTTTATATCCGGCATCAAATTTTTCAAAGTCTAAATGTTTAAAATGCTGGACAAACTCCGGGAAATTAGCTTTTATAAACTGCCGGTATTCGCGCGGTTGCTGTGCGAATACAATATTTACTACTAAAAACAAGCTGATCGTTATTACGAGTTTTAACAGGCTTTGCTTCATACGTACAATAAGCTTTATGAATGTTTGTTACCAATCAATCTGAATGCATAAAAATAAACATCAAAGTTTACATTACTCATTAATAGAATAACTACAAGTTCTGTCAATAGTTCTGAAATAATTTTGTAATTTTGAATGATATTTCAAAATCTATTTAATTAGTTGATAATCAATGATTTGAAAAAATATTCTGCAAACAAAACCAAGTATAAAAATCAATAATACGCTATTATGAAAATTAAAAAAAAGCTACTTGTATTATTCTTACTCTGTTCTCAGCTAAGTATTGCTCAGACGATTCGTTATGTAAAGCCCGGAGCAACGGGAACAGGAGCATCCTGGGCAAATGCCTCCGGAGATATCCAGAATATGATCAATACTTCGGTTGCAGGCGACCAGATCTGGATCGCAGCCGGTACTTATAAGCCTAACCGTAAAGTACATGAGACCAATCTTATCACTCCGGATAATCCTTATAATGCTTTTGTATTAAAAGCAGGCGTGAAATTATATGGAGGATTTGCCGGTACTGAATCCTCCCTGGCTAGTCGCAACTGGTCTTCCAACCTGAGCATATTAAGTGGCTACCTGGGCACTTCAAATAATATTATTAACAAGTCTTATCACGTGGTCGTAAGTGCCGGAAATGCTGTTTCGGGAAGCGATACGGCAACATTAGACGGCTTTACCGTTCGGGATGGCCGCGCTAATCAAAATAGTTTTAGCTCAGTAGTAAACGGGCTCTATATTGATCATAATGCAGGCGCTGGTATATACACTGTAGGGGACGGGCCTTCTTCTGCTCCCATTATAGCCAATTGTACCATTTCAAACGATTCCGCATTGGCAGCAGGTGGCGGCATTTATAACTGGACTTCATATCCTGTTATCAAGAACTGTATTATAAAAGACAATGTGACCTATTCGGGCAAAGGAGGCGGTATTTGTAATGATGGTGCTGCTTCATTGATCTACAACTCCACGATTACCAATAATACAGGCGGCGATGGTGGTGGTATCTATAATGCAGACTCTTCATCCATTATTAAAAACTGTGTCATTGCCGGGAATACAGCTGCAGGATCAGGTGGAGGTATTTATAACTGTTGCAGTGCTTACCCGAAAATAACTAATTGTAAGCTGATAAACAATACAGCAACTTATGGAGGCGGTATTTATAATTGGTATGCTTCTGCTCCGGTTATCACCAATTGTACCATTGCAGGCAATACCGTAAGCGGGCATAGTGGTGGCATTTATAACATGAACAGTGGTTCAAATGTAACAACAGTGCGCAACTCTATTATTTGGGGTAATTCCAGTAGCATAACGAATGCCGGTACTTCGATCGCAGTTACCTATAGCCTGGTAGAGAACGGTTTTTCCGGTACGGGCAACAGCAGTTCTGATCCTTTATTTGTGAATACTGCAGCAGGAGATTATACTTTACAGGCGCTTAGTCCTGCTATTGATCAGGGCAGTAATGCTGCATACAGTATGGTAGGCAATATCAGTACAGATAAAGATCTGGGTAATCGTCCAAGACTTACAGGAACAACAATAGATATGGGCGCTTATGAATTATGTAGCCTTACAACAGGTACAGATATCATTACTGCCTGTGGCAGCTATACCTGGATAAACGGAATTACTTATACAAGCAGTAATAATACGGCTACCGATACCCTGATCAATGCTTCGGGCTGTGATAGCGTAGTCACCTTGAATTTAACGATAAACACCTCACCTGAAACCTTAGTCACGAACGACGGACATACCGCTACGGCTTCCCAGGCAGGAGCAGGTTATCAATGGATCAATTGTGCTACCAACCAAGCCATATCCGGTGCTACCCATCAAAGCTTTACCGCCACAACGGCCGGCACTTATAAAGTTGCCCTTTCCTTAAATGGCTGTTCCGATACTTCGGATTGCATCAATCTGAGTCCGACAAGCATAAAAGAAACCGATTGGGAAAAGGCGATCAGTATTTTCCCGAGTCCTGCTAAGGATCTGGTGACCATTTTATTCCATAAATTGACTCCCGGAAACCTGGATATCACTATTATTGACCTGCAAGGCCGTGTTGTATTTCATTCAGAAGAACAGGTGGCTTCGGCCAACCATGCAAGCAATATTGATTTAAATAAGCTGGCCAGAGGAACTTATATAGTAAAAATCAGGAATAAGGATGAATCAGGTATAAAAAAATTAGTATTGCGCTAAAAAAGATTCACCTGCTATTTTTCAAGGCATTACCAAAAACATAAAACGAGGCTACCTGCAAGCAGGTAGCCTCGTTTATTATTAAAAAGAAATATTAGTTAGTAGTAACCGGAGCAAACTTAGTTAAGTTGATGCCCTGCACCGCTGCTTTATACTCCTCAATATTAGGAATGCGGCCCAAAATAGCGGAAAGTACAACCACCGGGGTAGAAGCCAGTAATGACTCTCCTTTTTTGCGATCAGAATCTTCTACTACACGGCCCTGGAACAAGCGCGTAGAAGTAGCCAGTACGGTATCTCCTTTTGCTGCTTTCTCCTGGTTACCCATACACAGGTTACAACCCGGACGCTCTAAATACATAATATTTTCATATTCTGTACGGGCTGTATTTTTTGGCAACAGGTCGCTGAACTCGAAGCCGGAATATTTTTGCAACATATCCCAATCACCTTCTTCTTTCAATTCATCAATGATATTGTAAGTAGGTGCTGCTACCACCAAAGGTGCATTGAACTTAACCTCGCCCTGCTGCTGCTCCAGGTTTTTCAACATTTGAGCCACGATCTTCAAATCGCCTTTATGCACCATGCAAGATCCTACAAAACCAAGATCCACTTTTTTATCGCCTTCGTAGAAAGACAGTTCACGAATGGTATCGTGCGTATATCTTTTAGAAACGTCTACATTATTCACATCAGGATCCGCGATCATCGGTTGATCGATCACATCTAAATCGACTACAACTTCAGCATAGTATTTAGCATTTGCATCCGGCATCAAAGCAGGTTTCTCACCCGATTTGATCTCTGCAATGCGCTTATCTGCTTTATTGATCAATCCTTGTAATACTTGTCTGCTGTTGTCCATACCCTTATCGATCATGATCTGGATACGTCCTTTAGCAATGTCAAGCGATTCGATCAGGGTATCATCCTGGGAGATACAGATAGAAGCTTTTGCTTTCATCTCTGCCGTCCAGTCGGTGAAGGTAAAGGCCTGGTCAGCCAGTAAAGTACCTATGTGTACTTCAATGATCCTGCCCTGGAATACATTCTCCCCGTCAAACTGCTGCAACATTTGTAATTGCGTAGCATGTACCACATCACGGAAGTCCATGTGCTCTTTCATTTCACCTTTGAAGGTTACTTTTACCGACTCAGGGATCGGCATAGAAGCCTCACCGGTAGCCAATGCCAAGGCAACCGTTCCGGAATCTGCTCCGAAAGCTACCCCTTTAGACATCCTGGTATGAGAGTCACCACCGATAATGATGGCCCATTCGTCAATAGTGATATCATTCAATACTTTATGGATCACATCCGTCATAGAGTGATACTCGCCTTTAGGGTCACGGGCAGTGATCACACCAAAGTCGTTCATAAACTTCATCAGCTTAGGAATATTAGCCTGTGCTTTTTTATCCCATACAGAAGCGGTATGACAACCGGATTGGTAAGCGCCGTCCACGATCGGGGAGATAACGGTAGCCGCCATAGATTCCAGTTCCTGGGCCGTCATCAGACCGGTAGTATCCTGGGAACCTACGATGTTTACTTCTACACGTACATCAGAACCGGCATGTAATACCGTACCCGGAGTGATACCTACTGCATTTCTATTGAATATTTTTTCAACAGCAGTCAGGCCTTGTCCTTCATTAGAGATTTCTTTGGAAGGTGCAAAAACCGGGGTAGGTTCGATTCCTAAAATTTTGGCCGCAATCGTCTGGATCTTTTTACCAAACACGATGGCATAAGAACCTCCCGCACGGATAAATTCTTTTTTCTGAGGTGTTAAAGCCTTGGAAATATCGATCAGTTCCTGCTCACCGTTATATAATTTCTTAGTCTTTGTATTGATCGTAAGTACGGTACCCGTAGCAACAGAATAAACTTCTTCCAATACAGGATCGCCGTTTTCATTACGTACCACATTTCCTTCAGCATCTGTTTTCTTCACCCAGTTCTTCAGGTCGATACCGATACCACCCGTTACATCAACTGTAGTTAAAAAGATCGGGGAAATACCATTAGTACCACCCACAATAGGAGCGATATTTACAAACGGCACATATTTGCTGGCTTGCTTACCGGTCCATAAGGCCACGTTATTCACGCCCGACATACGGGAAGAACCCACGCCCATAGTACCTTTCTCCGCGATCAGCATCACGCTTTTATCCGGGTGATGCTCCTGAAGACCTTTGATCTCTAATTGCGCTTGTGGCGTGATCATACATAAGCCATGCAGCTCACGGTCAGAGCGTGAGTGTGCCTGGTTACCCGGAGACAATAAATCGGTAGAGATATCACCTTCACCGGCAATAAAAGTCACGATTTGAATTTCCTCAGGCACCTCTGGCAATTTCGTGAAAAACTCTGCTTTTGCGTAGCTTTCCAGGATATCTCTTGCAATCGGGTTTTCATTTTTGAAGGCTTCTCTAAGACGGTCCGTATCGGCATCATAAAGATAAACCTGTGTTTTCAATACTTCAGCAGCAGCTTTAGCAATAGTTATATCTGCTCCCAAAGCCAGGTCCAGTAATACTTCTATAGAAGGACCACCTTTCATATGAGACAATAATTCAAAAGCAAAAGCAGGGGTAATTTCTGCCAATACCGATTCACCCAGGATGATTTCTTTTAAGAACTTGGCTTTCACTCCGGCAGCGCTCGTTGTACCCGGCAATGTGTTATAAATAAAAAACTGAAGCGAACCTTCGCGATGCTCGTTAGCAGTATCTTTAATTTGCGCGATAATTTCGCTTAACAATTCGGCACTGTCAATCGGTTTTGGATGAAGTCCTTGTTCTTTACGTTCTTCTATCTCTTTAAGATAATCCTGGTAAATGTTCATATAATTTGAAATATGGGTCGGCAGACCAAACTGCCATTTTTTCTTTATTAAACTGTATAAATTAAAATAATATTTTATGCAATAAGTTTATTTTGGGCTTCAGCTGCAATTCCTTTATTCAAAGGTATCACAACCTTGCTCCCAAGGCTTGCAAATTTAGTCAATAAAGAAGATTTAAAAAAATATTCGAGCCAAATAGTCATGTTTTTGTCATAAGATTTAACTATAATTGAATATGATTTAACTATCTACTTTAGCCGGAGCAAAACCGCTTTGTTACATTGCCCCGGAATGCATACAGATGAGCGCAAATAAACATAAAACAAATATCCATAAGTTCATTTCTACGGAAAACAGAACTACTTTTATAAAACGGGTATTTGATACATTGTTTTAAACCATAAGCTGCATACCTATTAAAAAAAAGATACACATGAAACATCCCAACACCTTATTACTACGATTGATTGTTGCTATTATTTTAATCATACATGGAGCCGGAGGTATGTTCAATAATGGCGTGTATGAATTTGGTAAATTCTTTTTGGACAACAAGGGATTTGCTCCCATAGGCGTACCGCTTGCCTGGGCGATTAAAATATCTCATGTAATAGCCGCTATTTGTCTTTTAACCGAAAAATACATTAAGCTGGCTGGCCTGATCACTATTGTCGTTTTAATTGCAGGTATTTTCATGGTGCACTTGCCCAATGGCTGGTTTGTAGTGGGCGGCGGAACAAACGGTATTGAGTTCAATATATTACTCATCTTTGCGCTGCTTACCATTATGTTCCCTGATGGGATTTACAAAAGAAAAGCCCGGCCTTAAACTGAATTAAGTACCGGGCAATATCATTGATGAATATATTATTCCTTACACATTAAAACGGAAGTGCATTACATCACCATCCGCTACCGTATATTCTTTTCCTTCAATACGTAATTTACCTTTCTCTTTAGCACCCGGCTCACCGCCCAGTTCTATATAGTCACTATAACCGATCACCTCGGCTTTGATGAATCCTTTTTCAAAATCCGTGTGGATCACACCGGCAGCCTGTGGGGCTTTCCAGCCTTTATTGATCGTCCAGGCACGCACCTCCTGCACCCCTGCAGTGAAGTAAGTGATCAGGTCGAGTAAGTTATAAGCTGCCCTGATCAAGCGGTTCAGGCCCGGCTCAGCCAGTTTATACTCTTCCAGGAACAAAGCTTTATCATCCGGGTCTTCCATTTCAGAGATCTGTGCCTCGATATTGTTGCACATGATGATAATCTGTGCCCCTTCTTCATCCGCCACTTTTTTCAAAGCTTCTGAGTATTCATTACCCGTATGCATAGCCGCTTCTGCTACATTCGCAACATATAAAACCGGCTTGGCAGTCAGCAAAAAGATATCCGCTATCGCTTCTTTATCTTCTCCTTCCAGGCCCAGGCCACGTACATTCTTACCTTGCTCCAGGTGCGCCTTACATTTTACTAAAACATCCAGCGCCGCTTTCATTTTAGGATCGCTTTTTGCCATTTTTTCTACCCTGGCAATCTTCTTCTCAACGCTGGCAAGGTCGGCCAGTTGCAGTTCCGTATCAATGATCTCTTTATCACTCACCGGGTTGATGGCACCTTCTTCTCTTAATATATTTTCATCTTCAAAGCAACGTACCACGTGAATGATCGCATCCACTTCACGGATGTTGCCCAAAAACTTATTACCTAAACCTTCTCCTTTAGAAGCTCCCTTTACCAATCCTGCGATATCCACAAACTCAATGGCAGTAGGCAAAATACGCTCCGGTTGCACGATCTTGGCCAGGGCATCCAGGCGCTCATCGGGTACATCTACCAATCCCACATTAGGTTCAATAGTACAGAATCTATAGTTAGAAGCCTGTGCCTTAGCACTGTTGCTTACTGCGTTAAATAAAGTTGATTTACCCACATTTGGTAATCCGACAATGCCTGCCTGTAAAGCCATGTTTTAAAAAATTTGTGCAAATATAATACTATTTACGCTCCTAATTAAACGCAAAAGTATCAATTCGCTAAAGCTTATGCTGAGATATATTTATCTTTGCCCGCAATCATATTTCCGGATCGGTCATGCAAACAGGCGTTTTAAAGTACGAAAACAATACATTACAGGTAAACAGGCTGGGGCAGGGGAAGCAATTACTCTTTGCTTTTCATGATTTCGGCCAGCATGCTGAGGTGTTTGCTCCGCTGGAACGCGCGCTGGGTCACCGTTACACCATTATAGCCATCGAAATTCCCGGCCTGGGACATTCCATATGGCAGCAAAAACAGGTGGATAAGCTGGCCCTGGTCACCATAATAGAACGCTTCAAACTGGAGTTCAAAGTAGAAAAATTTGACCTGCTGGCGTTGGGCTTCGGTGCCCTTTATGCCTTAAGCCTGATGGAACAAAGAAGCGAATGGATCGAAAAAGTAGTGCTTTTTGCCCCCGACGGTTTGAGAAGAAGCTCCTGGCAATCCCTGGCTACCCGGCATTTTTATGCTAAAGGCAGGATCAAAGCAGCTATTGCACAACCGGAGAAAGCCGCGCAAAAACTAAAAGGCATCCGCAACTGGGGCATCCTGAAAAAAGAATGGACCGCGCCTCTGGACGATTATATTAAAAACGATACGGTAAGAAGTAGCTGGAATCAGGTGTACCCGCTTCATTACAAACTCGTGCCCGAGATCCAGAAAGTGCGCTGGAATGTAAAAAAGAACAAGATAGAATTACATATGTATTGTCCCGAGCATGCCCTGGTGCTGAAAAAGGATGCTTTAAAATTCGCCAAAAAACAGGATTTTACTGTAGTAAACCTGCTTCCCGAGGCCGATTTTGAAAACATACCGGGCTTGTTAAACCTGTCAGAAGCCATTTTTAATCCGAGACAATAAATGGAATTATATAGCTGGCTTTCCTATGCCCTGGCCGCAGCCTATGTGCTCTTAATGCTGGCTTATAGCTATGGCTACTTCAAGCCAAAGCCAAAGGTCCATGCCTTAGCCCCTAAGGAAGACCCGTTTTTTTCCATTATCATACCTGCAAGAAACGAAGCCGAAAATATAGCACAATGCCTGGGTAGCATCCTTGACAATGATTACCCTGCAGACCGCTTTGAACTAATACTGATCGATGATTTTTCGGAAGATAATACCGTAGCCATCGCTTCAAAGTTTTCCGGGCCTAATCTCCGGATCATAAGACTGTCTGAGCATATTAACCCCGAAGAAAGGTTGAATGCCTTCAAAAAGAAAGCACTGGAAATAGGGATCAGTAAGGCAAAAGGTACTTTTATCATTACCACTGATGCAGACTGTATCGTGGGTAAAAACTGGTTGCGCTCCTATGCCAGACAACTCAATACATCAGATGAGATCCAATGCCTGGCCGCCCCGGTTAATTTCATCCCTTACCAGGGCCGGAAAAACTGGTTGTATTATTTCCAGAGTATCGACTTCATGACCATGCAGGGCATTACCATCGCTTCTAACCGGCTCGGGCTGGGGAACATGAGCAACGGGGCCAATTTTCTTTTTTCCAAAATGGCCTTTGAAACCGTGGACGGCTATAAAGGCATCGACCAAAAAGCCTCGGGCGATGATATGATGCTCATGCAAAAGATACAAAACAGGTTTCCCGGCGGCATTGACTATTTATTTGACCCAAAAGCCATTGTGGACACCCCGGTACAGCCAGACTGGGCCTCCTTTTTAAACCAAAGGATCCGCTGGGCCTCAAAAGCAGACAGCTATCCGCAGCGCAAATTGACCCTGGTCCTGCTCCTGGTCTATCTCTTCAACCTGAATATGCTGTTCCTGGCTATTGCGGCCTGTTTTAATCCCATTGCATGCAAATCCTTACAATATATATTCCTTTCAAAAATAATTGCCGAAATCATCTTTGTTACGCCTCTGTCAATTTTTTTTAACAAGCGTAATGAATTATTATTTTTGATAATTTTACAACCTTTGCATATATTGTACATTATTTCGGCCGGTTTTTTAGGTAAGTTTGGCACTTACAAGTGGAAAGGCAGATCGGTACACTAAACACATTTATTCTAACAAAATGAGAAAAATAATAGGTCTTGTTGCATTATTGCTGATTGTCAGCATCGGTTTATATACTTATTGGAATTATATGAGAGTATATGACGATGGCGTAAGAGAGGGTGTTGTTCAGAAATTTTCCAGGAAAGGAGATGTGTTCAAGACCTATGAAGGAGAATTGCTGGGCGGCGGTTTTGGCCGCGTGGGTGCCGGTTTCCAGGCGCAATACTTTTATTTTAGCGTGGAAGACCCTCAGGTAGCCGGTTTTATAGAACAAAATGCAGGAAAAAATCTGACCCTTCATTTTATCAAATACAAGAAAAGCCTGCCCTGGAGAGGAGAAAACTATAATGCTAAAAACCAGGAACCGGGTCAATATATTGTAGACAAGGCAGAAGTTTCGCAGGCACAAAGGCCGGCCGGGAATGAGGATTACAATAACCCGGAATCTCAAAACCCGATACCTTACTAATTATCAGTATTTTTTCGTTTTTTTGTCCTGCATAGAACCTGTGTAGTCATGTTAGAAACGATCATTGCTTTTGATAAAGCTCTTTTTTTAAAGATCAATACAGAATGGACCGCTCCGTTTTTGGATCAGATAATGCCTGTCTGGCGTGATGCCAAAACATGGATTTTCCTCTATGTACTTATTGTAGGCTGGGCAGTTTACAAATTCGGCTGGCGCATATGGCCCTGGTTGCTGACCATAGGGGTAATGATGGTGCTGAGCGACCAGTTCAGCAGCAGCCTCATCAAGCCCTGGGTGGCCCGTCCGCGGCCCTGCAACGATCCCGAGATCGCATTACAGGTCCGGAGCCTTTTGGGCTACTGCCGGGACAGCTACAGTTTTATGTCTTCCCATGCGGTGAACCACTTCTGTATTGCCACCTTTTTAATTTTCACACTTAAACCCTATTGGGGAAAAATGGTCTATATGCTCTGGTTCTGGGCTTTTTCAATAGCTTACGGACAGGTATATGTCGGCGTTCACTTTCCGGTAGATATTACCGCAGGGGCGATCACAGGATGCCTGTTCGGATATTTGTTTGCAAAAATATTTTTGAAAAAAATCGGGATGCCGCAAGTCCGGAAACTTAACACCTTAGCGCATTAAATTGAATTATAAATTAGTACTCAAAATATTATTGCTGTCGTTGCTCTGCTTATCAGGACGACAGGTACTGCTGGCCCAAACCGTAGTAATGGGCAAGGTATTGGATGAAACGGACCAGACACCGGTAGAAAGGGCCATCATAGTGATAGGCAAAGACACCGCCTACACCGACAGCCTCGGTGCCTTTATTGCTGTGAACAAAGAAAAGTCGAAGCAATTACTCATCCTGACCAATGACTATGCCCCACAGACTGTTGCCCTTTCTGACAGTAATGAATATGCCTTAACGATTTTATTGTCGCAGGAAATTCAGAAATATGTCAAAGACAAAGACCTGAAAGGGAAAGATATTGCCCATGCAGACCGCCTCAGCCAGCAAAGTAACGATACCAGCCACTTTACGGGTACGCAGGGCCGCTTTGCGGCTTATGTGCTCAATGCACAGACCAAAGAACCCCTGGACATTACCACCGTCTATATGAAAGAGTCTGAAGACGGTACCGCAAGTGACAGCACCGGCTACTTTGAGCTCCTGTTTGAAGGCAATCAGCAGACGATCACTCTGGATGCCCTCGGCTATTATGTAAAAGACACCCTTATCTATAGCATAGGCCAGGAAGCACCGGTCACCATCTACCTGGAGCCGCTCCCCGGCGAGCTGGATGGCGTGGTGGTCTATGGCAGGAAAAAGCGTTACCGCAACAAGAACAACCCGGCGGTGGCCCTGATGCGGAAAGTGATTGACCGCAAGCCCCAGAATAAAATGGTCTCTGATGAAGATGCAAAATATGAGGTCTATGATAAAATGGTGCTCTACATCAGCAATATCCCCAGGTTCATCACACGTAACTTCTTCTTAAGAAAAGTGCGCGTGATCTTTGAAAATGAAGATACCACCCTGATCGCCAAGCGCAAGCTGGTGCCCATGTATGTCAACGAGACCATTGCAGATCACTATTACAGCAAATCAAAACAAAAAACAGGCAGCCAGCTGACTGCAGAAAAGCGTATCCGTTTTGACAGCAGGCTGGTCGAGAGCCGCAATATCAGCTCCTTCCTGGACCGCCTGTATGACCAGATCGATATTTATGATGATAAGATCAGGGTGCTGAACAACTTTTTCCTGAGTCCTATAGCACCGGCTGCACCTTCCTTTTATAAATTCTTTATTGTAGACACTACAGTTACAGACGGACAGCAGATCGTGCAGTTAAGGTTTGAACCCAGGAATACCAATGACTTCCTGTTTGAAGGCAGGATCTTTGTGACCCTGGGCCCCGACTATGCCGTTACCAAAGTGAACATGAAAGTGCCTAAAAAGACTCCTTTGAACTGGACCAGCGGCCTGGACATCAACCTGGGCTTTACCAAGCAGGAAAACGGGAAGTACTGGCAAACCAGCAGTAATTACCTGGTAAACTTCGGGCTGTTTAATTCCAAAAGAGGGGTAGTAGGGCTCCGGTATGTGAATAAATCGAACTACCAGGCCAACCCGGTCATTCCCGATACCGTATTTGCCGTAAAGCAGCAAACCATTGATGCCGCAGATACTTTACACGAGCAGCCAGATGCCTTCTGGGAGGCAGAAAGACCTTTCCCGCTGAGCTTCCCGGAACTCAAGGCTTACCGGAATATAGATTCACTGAGGAATACCCGTATGTACAAAAACATGATGAAAACCATGTTCATTGTCGCAACAGGTCATGTGCCTACTAAATATATTGAATTCGGCAGTATCTATGATGTGGTTTCCTATAACCCTATAGAGGGTGTAAAGTTCAGGGCAGGGGCCAGGTCCAATATTACTACTATCCCCAACCTCTTCCTCCAGGGCTATGCCAGCTATGGATTAAGGGATAAGCGCCTGAAATATTATGCCGGTGCCACGATTGCCTTAAATGGCAAATACGCATTCGGCTTCCCCAGGCATAATGTAAGCCTGAGCTACCAGTACGATGTGCGCTCTCCGGGGCAGCAACTCGGGTTTGTGACCGCCGAGAAACCCGTAGACCTGATCCGCAGGGGAGACAATAACCGCTACCTGTACAATCGCCTATTTACCTTACTGTACACGAAAGAATTCCAGAACAGGATGACCCTCAACTTCGGCTTTAACAACTGGCAGCAGGAAGCTGCGGGCAGCCTGTATTTTGAACGGCCCAACGGCGATACTGTCCGTAACCTGACGACAAACGAATTCAGTGTCAACTGGCGCTTCTCTCCGGGAGAAAAGTTTATACAGAACAGGCGGCAAAGGTCTTATATGGAAAACCAGGCCTGGGTCTTCAACATGAAGCTTACAGCAGGCTTTAATGATGGCTATGCCGACCATATTGTGAACTACCAGAAGCTGGAAGCTAAGATCGAAAAACGATTTTTCTTCCCTCCCTTTGGACAGGCTTATGTATTCATGACGGGTGGTTACCTGCTGGGCGAGGTGCCTTATCCTTACCTGTTCATCCCGCAGGCCAACCAGAGCTATCGCTACAGCATAGGCTCCTACAACCTGATGAATTTCATGGAATTTGCCTCAGACCGTTATGTGGGGCTTACCATCGATTACCATATGAAAGGATTCCTGCTGAACCGCATTCCCCTGGTCAAAAAAATGTACCTCAGGGAAGTGGCCAGCTTTAAAGTCTTGTATGGCGATATCCGTAAGAATAACCTGCCGCAAAACAATATGGACTTATTGCAATTCCCGGTCAATGACAAAGGAGAGAGTATTGTGAACACTTTTGGCCGCGAACCCTATATAGAAGCATCTGTAGGGGTAGAAAATGTATTTAAGATCCTGCGTATAGATTTTGTCAAACGCTTTACCTATAACGATCTTCCCCTGGCTGCGCCCTGGGGGATCCGCTTTAGTTTCGGGGCCGATTTTTAGATCACAAAGCTTGCTGCTTTTGCCTTATCTTTGCCCAAAAAATTACACAATCATGACAACAGGAATGCTTCATCTACATAGCGTTTTACGCTATCTGGTATTGTTCTTTGCCCTTTGGGCCATTTTCAAATCCATGTCCGGAATGGGCGGCAATAAAGCTTTCACCAAAGCAGACCAGAGACCGGGATTATTTTTTATGATCAGTATGGATGTGCAGCTCCTGGTAGGATTGATCTTATATTTCAGCGGTGGATTCGGCCTCAACAGTATTAAGGAATTAGGTATGGGTGAAACCATGAAAAACAGCATTACGCGCTTCTTCGCCATTGAGCACCTTATCGGTATGCTGATTGCTTTAGTACTGGTACACATCGGTTATGCCACTACCAAGAAAGCTGAGGTAACGGACCAGAAAAAATTCAAAAAATCATTCTGGCTATACCTGATCGCATTAGTGGTGATCATTGCCAGCATTCCATGGCCTTTCCGTGAAGTGGGCGCAGGCAGAACCTGGTTCCCGGGTATGTAAGTTGACAACAACATTAGTTAAACATACAATAAGGTATAAAGATTTACACATCTTTATACCTTATTTTTTAGTCCAAATCAATATTTTTACGCCCAAATAAACCCGGTCCGAGCGATGAAATATATCTATGTAATCTATGCCCTCCTGATTTTTGTTGCCCTCTTTTTGATTGTTTTACCTTTCGTTTTAGTATTCAGCCTGTTTGGCAACCGTGGCAGAAGGGCCAGCTGGTTTGCCGTTCGCATCTGGGCCTATATCTGGTTTGCCCTGGTAGGTATCTTTAACAGGAATATTTATGAAGCACAGCCGCAGCGCGGCAGGAACTATATTGTAGTGGCCAATCATTACTCCTACCTGGACACCCCGGTCATCTTCCGTGCCATTTCTTTCTTTGTGCGCCCCCTGGCTACTTATGAATATTCTAAAATACCCTTGTTTGGCTACCTGTATAAGCATCTTGCAGTCATTATCGACCGGGGCAATATGCAGAGTAAGTCGGATGGGGTAAAGATCCTGCGCCAGACCCTGAATGAAGGCAGCAGCATCTTTATCTTCCCCGAAGGCAGGTTCAACAAGACAGGCAAGATGCTCAATGAATTCTATGACGGTGCTTTTAAGATCGCGATACAGACCCATACGCCCATTTTACCCTTATTATTCCTGGACACCAACGAAAGATGGAATAATATGAGCTTCTGGTCTTTTAAGCCCGGGAAGAACAGGGTGGTCTTTTTACCGGAGATAGACCCGGCAGCTTATGATGGAAATGTGAAAGCATTAAAAGAAAAAGTACACCAGGAGATGGAATTTTATCTGAAAAAATACCAGGATTTTAAATAAGATTTATTTATTAACATTTTCTTTATCCAATCCCCGTGTGTGTTGTAGAGGTTTTCCTCAATGTGTGGAATAAAGGTGTTGGCCAGATTAATATTTTGTCCTAAATTGCATTTATATTTTTTTGTTTTGTTTTTAGTTTAAAGAGGGTAGGGGTCGTTTTCGTATGATTCCTGCCTTTTTTAATTATATACCACAAAATTCCACACTTCCACTACTATTCCCCATATGTAACAAAAATAGCTAATGATTATAGGGCAATAAACAATACATAAATTAAGTATTTATGATTTTTTGCGGATAGTAAATTATTGTAACTTTGCAGCCTTATGTCAGATGCTATTCTCCACGAATGTGGTCTTGCTTATGTAAGATTACGCAAGCCAATCTCTTATTATTACAGAAAGTATGGTACCGCCTTTTATGGCCTGAACAAATTGTACTTGCTGATGGAAAAGCAGCACAACAGGGGCCAGGATGGTGCAGGTATCGCTACACTGAAATTAAACGTTGAGCCGGGACACCCTTATGTTCATCGTTTACGCATCCCCGGATCCGGGGCCATTAAAGAAATCTTCAAAAACGTAAACCAGGAAGTGGAAGAGCTGGAAAAGCTCTACCCTGATCTGAAAACCCACCCGGGCCTGCTGAAAGGCTACCTGCGCTTCATGGGTGAGATCATGCTGGGCCACCTGAGATACGGTACCCAGGGCAAAAACGAAGAGGCCTTCTGCCATCCTTTCGTGATGCCGGACATTAATCCTGCGCGTAACCTGACTATGGCCGGGAATTTCAACCTGGTGAATACGGATGAATTATTTTCAAGAGTAGGCGCTACTCCTTCTCCGCAAATGCGCGACAGTGACCTGGGCGCAATGATAGAGACGGTGCATCATTTCTTGTGTAAAGAAGAGACCTTAAGCCCTGAAAACCCGGATATGGTGAAAGTGCTGAAGCAGGCTGCCTCTACCTTTGACGGCGGATTTGTTTGCGGCGGACTGGTGGGTAACGGTTCCAGCTTTGTGCTGAGAGACAAGCACGGCATACGCCCTGCCTATTATTATGTAGACGATGAGATCATCGTTGTTGCTTCTGAGCGTCCTGCTATACAGACTACCTTTAACCTGGGCATCGATGATGTGAAGGAACTGGAAGCCGGTCATGCTGTGATCGTAGACCCGGATGGTGCTTTCCAATATGAACGCATCCTGGACGAAGCGCCTAAAACGGCCTGTAGCTTTGAAAGAATCTACTTCAGCCGTGGTTCAGATGCAGACATTTATAAAGAGCGTATTGCATTAGGTGAGCAACTGGCACATGATGTATTGAAATCTATCAATTACGACCTTAAAAATACTATAGTATCCTTTATTCCGAACACTGCAGAGATCGCGTTCTATGGCCTCATCAAAGGCCTGGAGACTTACCTGAAAGATGTACTGGTGGATAAGATCATCAAGAATAAAGATACCCTTACGGAAGAAGAGATGAGCGAGCTCATCCACCGCAGGGTTAAGATCGAGAAGATCGCCATTAAAGACGTTAAGCTAAGGACCTTCATTACGGAAGACAGCAGCCGGGATGAGATGGTGCAGCACGTCTATGATATTACCTACGGTACCGTTCGTCCTCATGTAGACACTTTAGTGGTGATCGATGACAGTATTGTAAGGGGAACGACATTAAGAGAAAGCATCATTACCATGCTGGACCGTCTGAAGCCTAAAAAGATCGTGATCGTGTCTTCTGCACCACAGATCCGCTACCCGGACTGTTATGGTATCGATATGAGCCGCATGGGCGATTTCATTGCCTTCCAGGCCGCTGTTGCTTTGATCAAAGACCAGGGTAAAGAGGCTTTAATGGAAGAGGTATATGAATTGATCAAAAATGCTTCTGACGAGGACCTGCTGAAAGAGAACTATGTAAAACGTATCTATGAGCCGTTTACACCGGTTGAGATCAGTGCCAAGATCGCTGCTATGCTGAAGCAGGATTTCATTGAATCTGAAGTGGAGATCATTTACCAGTCTATTGAAGGCTTACATAAATCCTGCCCGAATAATACCGGGGATTGGTACTTTACCGGGAACTACCCGACCAAAGGGGGTAACCGTGTAGCCAACAGGGCCTTTTTAAATTATATGGAAAAGAAATCGGGCAGAGGCTATTAAGCTTATCCCGGTTCTGACATAAAAAAAGCACTTCGTAAGAAGTGCTTTTTTTATGCGTATTATTTTTTTCTGTTGATTAACCCAGATAAGATTTCAGGGAACCGCTGTAACGCGCTTTCTGCAGGCGTTTGATGGCTCTCTCTTTGATCTGGCGGATACGCTCTTTGGTAAGGTCATACTTTTTACCGATCTCTTCGATGGTAGGACCATTATCGCCTTCCAGGCCGAAGTAAGAAGAGATGATCTCCGCTTCACGAACGCTTAAAGATTTAAGGATGCGTTGAATCTCTGCTTTCAAAGAGTCTTTCATCACATCATCATCTGTATCGCTGCTGCCTTCCAGTAAATCGCCCATAGCTACATCTTCTGCTTCATGCACCGGTGCATCCAAAGAGGTATGACGGCTGTTGCTGCTGAAAATGTTGGCAATCTCTGTTTCGCTCATTTCAAGAATAGAGGCCAGCTCTTCTGTGCTTGGCTCGCGCTCATGCTCTTGTTCAAATGCGATATATGCTTTATTGGCCTTGTTATAAGTACCGATCTTATTCTGAGGCAAACGCACCAGGCGGCCTTGCTCGGCCAATGCCTGCAAAATACTTTGACGAATCCACCAAACGGCATAAGAAATGAATTTAAACCCTTTAGTTTCATCAAATCTTTGTGCAGCCTTAATCAATCCTAAATTCCCTTCATTAATCAAATCACTCAATGATAAACCTTGGTGCTGATATTGCTTAGCTACAGAAACCACGAAACGCAAGTTAGCTTTAACCAATTTTTCCAAAGCACGCTGATCACCCATGTGGATCTTTTGTGCTAAAATGGTTTCTTCTTCAGGCGTAATCATCGAAATACGGCTAATCTCCTGCAAATACTTCTCTACTGCCTGGGAATCGCGATTGGTAATCTGGGTAGCTATCTTGAGCTGTCTCATATCTAAAAAAACTGTTTTTTTATCTCGAAAAAAGTCTATATTTGATGTCTCAAACTGTCCTTTCCCCTAATTGGGTGTAAAAGTATAATGCATTTTTTTCATTTCAAAGCAAATGCATTTAATTTATCTGTTAAAACTGACAGGATAGACAACTATATATTATCCACAAAAACCGTACCATTAAAGGCTTCTGCTGCCAAATTAACTCCCGGCATTTTATCCCTTAGGTTTACTTTTAGAAAATTCTTCCCGAAAGCAGCCTGCTGCTGTAGTATAACACTAGTTAAACGTATTTTTCGCAGATCATAAGATACACGATTCCTTAAAAATAAGATAATAAGGTTTTAACTGCCAGGTACTTAATGCTGACAGTATTTTAGGCCTGCTCAGGACAACAATTAAGCCGATTACACCTCTTATACTGACACAAGAGGTAGCTTTGTCGCCTGCTCTTCCGGCTGTTTACAAGAATGATTATCTACACCCTATAAATAATGTATTTTTTAAAATGATCGTGTAAGTACATCCAAAAGGAAAATTATATCGTATATAATACCAATACACATTCATTTAATTTTAAAAACATTATTTTATGAAGAAATTTTTTCTATTTTTCTCCTTTTCGGCTTTATTAAACAGTAATTTAATCGCACAGCAGCTAATGGTACTGACCGACAATGGTCAGATAGCCCTGATGCAGGATATAGCCAGTCCCTCAACCCTCAGCCAAAATATGGCGATCAGTGGTGTTCCCGCTGGCATGATGATCGCAGGTATTGACTACCGGCCCAATACGGGTGAGCTTTATGGCCTGGCTTATAACAGCGCTGCCCTTACTAATAATGCACAGCTTGTCGTGATCAATACGACAACGGGTATGGCCAATGCTATAGGCAGCCCGGTATCTTTGAACCTGGGCAGCGGTGGCATTGGTTTTGACTTCAACCCGGCAGTGGACCGCATCAGGATCGTGGCAGAAAACGGGATGAACTATCGCCTGCACCCGGTAACCGGGGCGCTGGTGGCTACAGACGGCAACCTGGCTTATGCGGTAGGGGATATTCATACAGGTACGACACCGCATATTGTGGCTTGCGGCTATACCAACAGTTATATAGGCTCAGAGGCCACTACTTTATACAATTACGATAAGGGCCTGGATGTACTGGTAAGCCAGGTGCCGCCTAATAACGGAACCCTCAATACCATCGGCACTTCGGGCTTAGCGGTAAATATGTCCAACCCGACCACGGGAATGGACATCTATTTTAACCCGGTGACAAAAACCAATATGGCATTTATCAATGCGAATGTAGGTACGGCTGGCAATGATAACTTATACAGTGTGAACTTAAGCTCGGGCCAGACGAGCAATTTAGGCAACATAGGAGTGCCGGTAAGAGATATTGCCGCAGTCATCAACAGGACGGTACCTGCTACGTTCAGCGGCGAGCTGGTCTATGGACTCACCAAAGTGAACAGTAACCTGGTTACTTTTTCCAGTGATGATCCTACTACGATCCGCAGCCTTAAAGCCATCTCCGGCCTGGTGAACAATCACCGGATAGCCGGTATGGACGTGCGCCCGGCAGACCTGAAGCTTTATGCATTGGGCTATAATGATACGAGCAAAAACTTTGCCGTGTACCGGATCGATACGGCTACGGGCGCTGCTACAAAAATCGGTGAAGGCGGCACTATAGACCTGGGCATGGGCGAAAGAATAGGCTTTGACTTTAACCCTACTGTGGACAGGATCAGGGTAACGGCCACCAATGCGGCCAACTATCGCCTGAATCCGGAAACGGGCGGCCTGGCAGCTACAGATACGGCCCTGGCTTATGTTGCCGGGGATGTCCATGCAGGTACAGATCCTCATGTAGGTGCTATTGCTTACATCAATAGTTATAAAAATGCAACCACTACTATGCTGTATGGTGTGGATGAGGTGAACAATGCGTTTGTATCTATAGCACCGCCCAACCAGGGCGCGCTGAATACGATCATGAGTTCCTTACTCATGTTTAACAGTACAGACCGGTCCACAGGTATGGATTTCTATTACGATTCTGTTGCTTCGGTAAACAAAGGCTACTTTGCGGCCAACAGCAATACCGGCCTGAACGATTCGCTGTACACTATTGACCAAAGCGGCAACCTGTACCTGATCGATGCGATAGGATGGGGCGTGCAGATCAGGGAGATTGCGGTACAGCTGCAATTCACCAATCATCAAGCGGTGAGTACCAAAGATATTTCCAAGCCCAATGCATTTAACTTATATCCTAACCCGGTGCAGGATAAATTAATGATTGATTTTGGTACGGCTACCGCGCAGGACAGGCAGGTAAGCATTAGCGATATCACAGGAAAAGTAGTAGCGGAACAATTGATCCCTAAGAACAGCTCTGTTTTCACTTTTGAACTGAATGCTTTACCACAGGGTATTTATATCCTTAAATCGGGATTGTCTGCGGCTAAGTTTATGAAATTATAAGCAGGCTTTATTTCCGGCATTTCATACTATAGCACCGGAAAAATATTGATTCAGGAAGGTTTATTGCGCTTTATCAAAGGCAATAAACCTTCTTCATTTAGAAACCTATAAGGTTTTTAAAACCTTATAGGTTTAAGTGCATTATTTTACAGATAAAATCAATCTTATATTGCCGGGGATAAAAGTGAGCATAATTGCTAAATACTCATTACAAATGATTTATAATTATATTTTCATTCCATAACAGATAAATCATATTATAGCATTATGAAGGTATAACCCGGCAAAGTTTCCGGGAAATCAATGAGAGTGAGTAAAATAAGTTTTATTGTCCTAAATTTGTCCGAGTTTTAAAAAATATAAAATATTATATGGCACAGGATCTGTATCAACATCCGGATTATTATTTATTAGATGAGTTTCTTACTGATGAACAAAAGGTAATCCGCGATTCGGTAAGGGCATTTGTAAAAAAAGATATTTCTCCTATTATTGAAGATTATGCACAGCGTGCAGCTTTTCCTGAACAAATCATTAAAGGATTAGGAGAGCAAGGATGTTTTGGTCCTTTCGTGCCTGAAGAATATGGTGGACCGGGCCTGGACTATATGACCTATGGTATCATGATGCAGGAACTGGAGCGTGGTGATTCCGGTGTTCGTTCTACAGCATCTGTACAAGGTTCCCTGGTAATGTATCCTATCCTTACTTATGGTTCTGAGGAGCAAAAGAAAAAATACTTACCTAAATTGGCTTCCGGTGAAATGATGGGTTGTTTCGGTCTTACTGAGCCTGATTTTGGTTCTAATCCTGCCGGGATGATCACTAACTTTACGGATGCAGGCAGCCATGTTATCCTGAACGGTGCTAAAATGTGGATATCTAATGCTCCTTTTGCAGATATCGCTGTGGTATGGGCAAGAAACCCGCAGGGCAAGATCCAGGGCCTGATCGTAGAGCGCGGCATGGAAGGCTTTACAACTCCTGAAACGCACAATAAATGGAGCTTACGTGCCTCTGCAACCGGGGAACTGGTGTTTGATAATGTAAAAGTACCTAAAGAAAATATTTTACCTAATGTACAAGGCCTGAAAGGACCATTGGGCTGCTTGTCCAGTGCCCGTTTCGGTATTGCCTGGGGTGCTTTGGGCGCAGGTATGGACTGTTATGATACGGCGCTGCGTTATGCGCAGGAGCGTATCCAGTTTGACAAGCCGATCGGTGCTTTCCAGTTGCAACAAAAGAAACTGGCAGAAATGATCACCGAGATCACTAAAGGCCAGTTACTGGTATGGCGCTTAGGTCAGCTGAGGAATGAAGGCCGTGCCACTCCGGCACAGATCTCTATGGCGAAGCGTAACAGCTGTGAAGTAGCGATCAATATTGCCCGTGAAGCACGCCAGATCCTGGGTGGTATGGGTATTACCGGGGAGTACAGCATTATGCGTCACTCTATGAACCTGGAATCTGTGATCACTTATGAGGGTACACATGATATCCACTTGTTGATCACCGGACAGGATGTAACGGGATTAAGCGCTTTCAAATAAGCCATTGAGTTCCCGGTAAGGGAGCCTTTTAATAGAGTTATTCAAAAGCAAGGCCAGTAGTGCCTTGCTTTTTTATTCCCGTTTCAATAAGGCTTTTATAATTGTTTATCAAAATGCTTTTGCCTAATGCTTATATTTGCACAAACTAAGCTACAATGACTGCTCAAGAATTTATTCAACTGGCCCTGGAAGAGGATATACGCTCCGGAGATTATTCTACCTTAGCGAGCATTCCTCCTGAAGCCCGGGGTAAGGCCATCCTCAAATTAAAGGAAGATGGCATACTGGCCGGTATGCAATGGGCGCAGGATATTTTTCATTACCTGGAACCGGAAGCGCATTTTAATATTTTCCTGAAAGACGGAGCGGCAATCAAGTACGGGGATGTAGGCTTTGAAGTAGAAGCTAAAGTGCATACGATCCTGCAGGCAGAACGCCTGGTTTTAAATACGATGCAGCGCATGAGTGGCATTGCTACTTTAACGCATCAGTATGTAGATAAGATCAAAGGTTATAAAACTAAGATACTGGATACCCGTAAAACCACGCCCCTGTTCCGTTTACAGGAGAAGCAGGCCGTGGTGACCGGCGGCGGGCACAATCACCGTCATGGTCTTTATGATATGGTCATGCTCAAAGACAATCATATTGACTTCTGCGGTGGCATTGAGAAGGCCATCCTGACCACACAGAATTACCTTAAAAATAACCACCTTGACCTGAAAATAGAAGTGGAGACCCGCAATATTGATGATGTGGCGCGTGTATTGGCTACAGGAGGTGTGGACCGCATCATGCTGGATAATTATAAACCGGAAGAGATCGTCAAAGCACTGGCCCTGATCGATGGCCGTGTGGAAACAGAAGCTTCTGGCGGGATTCATTTTGAAAATATAGAATCCTATGCTGCTACAGGAGTAGATTATATTTCCATTGGCGCGCTGACGCATCATGCGGTCAGCCTGGACATCAGTTTGAAAGCAGAAATTTAAGAACCCCGGGGGCAAGTGAAGAAAATCTTATTTATTATAAATCCGCGTGCCGGGGTAGACCGATCCAAAGCGATAGAAACGGCATTGCAACAACATTTAGACCATCAGCAATACCAATATGAGATTGCCGAGACCCAGTATCCTAAGCATGGGACAGCAATCGCCAAAGATGCTGTAGCATCGGGGATTGACGTAGTGGTAGCCGTAGGTGGTGATGGCTCGCTGAATGACATCATACAGGGCATACATAATACAGACACTGTGCTTGGGGTTATTCCCATGGGTTCCGGTAACGGGCTGGCACGCTCTGCAGGCATTCCTTTAAAACTTGAGGCGGCCATAAAAGTGTTGAACAAAAACAATGTTCATGCCATTGACTCGGGCATGGTGGACAACAAGCGGCTTTTTATCAGCAATGCTGGGGTAGGCTTTGATGCGGTGGTGACTGAAGAGTTTGTACACAGCAAAAAGCGTGGGTTCTGGTCTTATGTGGGCATCATCAACAAAAAGATTTGGTCTTACTCCCCTAAAAAATGGACCATTGAGCTGGATGGGAAGGTGATCAGGGAAAAAGCTTTCATGATCACAGTGGCCAATGCTACCCAGCTGGGGTATAATTTCCAGATCGCCCCGGTGGCCCTGATGAATGACGGGTATTTTGATGTGGTGGTCATCAGGAAGCACCCGAAAATACTTTCCGGTATCATAGGACTGCAGGCTTTTACGGATACGCTTTTGAATAACCGCTATGTGAACCATTACAAAGCAAAATCGGTCAAGATCTCCAGTGAAAGTAACCGGGTGATGCAAATGGATGGCGAGGCGATCGATTGTGCCTCAACGATTAGCATCGAAATGAGCGAAAAAAGTATTAAATTACTCTGTCCATAAAGATTATTGATAACTTAATCACACTTTGTGTACATTTTAATGATTTTTCGATTAAATATTAGATTAATTTTGTGTGCTTTTTATAACCCATGTCTGATAAAACACCTAAAAACCGTTCCAAAAATATCTGGACACCCTTATTGCTGGCCCTTGTAATGATCATCGGCCTGGTGGGAGGTTTTTATCTGAATAAACTGACGGGAAATAAAAGGGACTTTGCTACGATCCTCGACAGGAATGACCGCCTGGAAGAGATGATCGATATCATTTCTGAAAAATATGTGGACTCTATCAGTTCAGATTCCCTGTATAATGATGCTATTAACGGCATTCTAAGCCACCTCGACCCCCATACCTCATACATTCCCGCAAAAGACCTGGATGCGGTAAACGCAGCTCTGGGCGGCAATTTCACCGGCCTGGGTATGGAATACCAGTTTGTGAATGATACGCCTATGGTTTCCCTGATCAGCCCTAACAGTCCTTCTTTCTTCGGAGGTATTGAAACGGGTGATATGATCTTAAAAGTGAATGACACTACGGTTGCGGGTGTACAGATGTCTAAAAGAGAATTAGTGACCCGGGTTCGGAAATGGGGCGGCAACCAGGTCATGCTGAGTATCTACAGGCCTATAGAGCAGAAAAGTTTAACGATAAAACTTACCCGTGCAGATGTGGAGATCTCCAGTATCGATGCGGCCTTTATGCTGGATAAGGAAACGGGTTATATCCGTGTGAAGCGTTTTGCGGCTAATACTTACGACGAATTTATCAAGCAACTGAAAGAATTAAAAGAGTCGGGCATGAAGCGCCTGATCTTAGACCTTCGTGGCAATGGAGGCGGATTCCTGGAAGCGGCTACGGAAATAGCTGATGAGTTTATCTCGGGTAATAAATTGCTGGTCTATACTTACGGTTCAAAAATAGGCCGTGAAAATTATAATGCTTACCGTACGGGTATCTTTGAGAACGGCAGGCTGATCATCCTTGTGGATGAAGGCAGTGCCTCGGCGAGCGAGATCCTGGCCGGTGCCGTGCAGGACTGGGACAGGGGCGTGATCATAGGCAGGGATACTTATGGAAAAGGCCTGGTACAGGAGCAGTTTGAGATGGGGGATGGCGCAGCGATGCGGATCACCATTGCCCGGTATTACACTCCTGTGGGCAGGTCTATACAGAAATCATATAATGAAGGACGTGAAAAATATTTCTGGGACAAGGCACAGCAATTGAGTGATACGAATGCGGTGGACAAAACGACCAAATTCTTTACCAGTGAGAACAACCGCCCGGTATATGGCGGTGGTGGCATCAGGCCCGATGTGATCGTGTCCAAGTTTGAAGAAGCTTACTCTTCTGTCCTCAGCCAGATCATTACTGATCCTAAACTGGACGATTTTATTTATAGTTATTTTGCCCATAATCCTAAAATATTTAAAAGCTTCGGCTCTTTCCAGGACTTTGATGCCACCCTGGACTTCAAAGGAGATTTCGGCAAACAACTGGATGCGGTGTGTAACAGCATCAGCCCGATGTATCGTTCTATCGTGAAAACAAGGCCTGCGGAATTAAGGTTGTTGCAAAACTATGTGAAAGCGACCCTGGCCAGGATCATGTTCAACAATGATGGCTTTTATAATGTAATGAACCGCTCTGATAAGGTATTGAAGCGGGCCTATGAGGTGATCAGCACAGATGAATACTCAAAAATTATAGGCGGGAACAGCATCAAGCCAGCGGAAGGATTGTGAGTCAATAGCCGCGAGGTAATTGCTTTGCCCGTTGCTGATCAATACATAGGGGCATTGCAACTGGCGGTAATAATTCAGCGTTTGCATCAGGGTAGCCTCGTTGAGCACAATATGGGGCGCTTTACATTCAATCAGCATCCAGGGATTTCTTTCCCGGTCGTACACTACGGCATCATATCTCCGCTTCAGTTGATTAATCTTTAATTCCTTTTCCACGGCAATGAGACCGGCAGGGTAGTCAAAGACCCGGACCAGGGCAGCCAGCAGGTTTTGGCGCACCCACTCTTCGGGACTCAGGCGGATATATTTTTTACGCAACCCGTCAAAAATATAACGAAGACCATCGGTATCCCGGTATTTAAAGTCTGGCTCTGGAAATGGAATGATTAAACTCATGCTGCCTGCAAATATGCATTTTTTTGCTGAGATCCGGTGCTGCTTTCCCGGAGGAATTCCTGCTTTTATTAATTCTAAATAAATATTTTTTCAATCAACTTATTCCTTACAAAAAATGTTTTATTTTGTTATTCTTGAAGCAGATCAGGAGCGCATATAAAACGGAATAGCATGAAAACGAAACAAGAAATAGTAAAAGATTGGTTACCCAGGTATACGGGGCAGTCTTTGGAGGATTTTGGAGAGTATATCTTATTGTGTAATTTCCAGAATTATGTAGATATGTTTGCGCAGATGCATGGTGTTTCTGTAATCGGTTACAGCAAGCCTATGACCTGTGCTACTGCTGCAGGCATCACGATTATCAACTTCGGTATGGGCAGCCCTACCGCAGCCACTATTATGGACCTGCTTACGGCTATAGAACCCAAAGCGGTTTTGTTCCTGGGTAAATGTGGCGGCATAAAGGATAAGACGAAAGTGGGTGACCTCATCTTACCGATCGCTGCGATCAGGGGAGAGGGTACGAGCAATGACTATTTCCCACCGGAAGTGCCTGCACTACCGGCCTTTGCTTTGCAAAAGGCGATCTCCACCACCATCCGCGATCATGATAAAGATTACTGGACGGGTACCTGCTACACCACCAACAGGAGGGTATGGGAACATGATGACAAATTCAAAGATTACTTAAGGGCGATACGCGTGATGGCGGTAGATATGGAAACGGCTACGATCTTCTCTGTAGGTTTTGCCAACTCTATACCTACAGGGGCCCTGCTCCTGGTATCGGACCAGCCGATGACACCGGACGGGGTCAAGACCTCTAAAAGTGATACTTCTGTGACCCGTGAATATGTATCGGAACATTTAAGGATCGGTATTGAATCGCTGAAGCAACTGATCAATAACGGCCATACGGTCAAGCACCTTTTATTCTAAGGTCAGGGCGCAATAAAACTCTTTCTGAACAGCGAATGAGGCTACCTCTGCCTGTAGATGGCTTTGCTCTTTTGTGGTAGGGTAAAGCCATTTTTCTTCTCCGTTGATCACAGCCAAGACGGGCATATTAAAGCCGGGCACGCATTTTTCCCATTTATAGCTAAAGCCTTTCTTGGACCTTTTCACCCTGAGGGTAGGCAGTTCTTTATGTCTCAGGTATTGCTCAAATACTTTTTGCAGGTCTAATGCGGTTTCTTTGGCAATAAAGGATTCCATCTCGGGGCCTGTAATTACTTTCCGGGCAAAGTCATTATTCATTTTACGGATCATGCCTTTGAAGGCTTCGTCATCTTTCATCAGCTTGCGGACCATATGCACCAGGTTGGCTGCTTTGGGATAGCAATCGGTATTGGTATTCTGGCATTGTCCTAATGCGCCTTGCATCGGTGCTTTATTCTTGATCAGGCTCCGGGTACCGATCAGGTAGTCGATGGCTTTCTCTTTCCCGAACACGGACTCGATGTACATGATCTCGGTATAGCTGGTAAAGCCTTCATTGATCCAGAAGTAAGCAGGGTCCAGGATGGAGATGCCGTTGCCGAACCACTCATGCCCGGTCTCGTGCACGAGGATGAAATCAAAAAGCATACCTACACCGGTTTTGCTCCTGTCTTTGCCCAGGTAGCCCATCTGGTAATTATTGCCATAAGCTATTGCGCTCTGGTGCTCCATGCCCAGGTAGGGAGCTTCTACAATCTTGAAGCCGTCATTATGGAAAGGGTAGGCACCCATCCAGTCTTCAAATACGGTGAGCATGGGAGGTACAGCTTTCAGATGCTCTTTGGCGACCTGGTAATTTTCATTCATCACGAAGTAGTCCAGGTCCATTTTACCATTGATGCCATTAAATACATCCTGTATCCTCAGGTAGTTACCGATGTAAAAAGTGATGTTGTAGATATTGATGGGGGAAATGACTTTCCAGTGCCATGTATTCTGGTTGCCTGCAGCATTGGTCACACTGGCAAACCTGCCATTGCCTATAGCCGTGAGGCCGGATGGCACGGTATAGTGCAGGTCTACGCCCATTTCGGGTTCATCGGCATTGATATCTTTACAGGGAAACCAGACACTGGCCCCGGCTCCCTGGCAGGCTGCAGCCCACCATACTTTGCCACGTTTATCTTTGGTTCTTACCATACCGCCATCCCAGGGCGCATTGGCTGCTGCTTTGGGCACACCGGAATAATGAACGGCCAGGACAAAGGTTTCTCCTTCCACCAGGTCGGGTACTTGTACAAAGTATTTGTCTTTTTCCTTTTTAAGTTCCAGCTCTAAATTACCATAGACCACTTTATTGATCACTAAAGGTTCCTGCAGATCGATCTGGAAAGGCACTGCCGGGTCCTTGACCAGGTCCGCCTTAATCTTCACGATCCCGCTCAGGGTATTGTTCAGGGTATCAAAACTTATGTCCAGGTCGTAATGCAGGACGTTGAAATTTTCCCGGATTGGGGTATTGACACAATCTCTTGTCTGGGCAGTTGCAGCAGGTATTGCTGCTATAAAGAGGAGTAAAGTATAAATAATGCTTTTCATGTACGGATTTGAAGAAGCACCGAAGTTAAGGAATTATAGGATAAATAATAAAGCCGGCAGTATGCACTGCCGGCTTTATTATTTATAGTTGATCAGGAACGCTGATATATTTTGAGGCACTGTAGTTTTATTTAACGCTCAACAATTCCATTTCAAATTGCAGGATGCCGTTTGCAGGAATATGAGGAGGTCTTGCCTGTGGACCATAAGCCAATGGAGAAGGTAATATAGCGATTACTTTATCACCTGTCTTCATTTTAGGCAGCATTTTATCCCAACCTTTGATCATCTGGCCTTTACCTACTGTAAACTCAATTGGTTGTACGTGGTTGAATTTAGGATCTACATTGGAATCAAAAACGGTACCATCCAGTAAAGAACCGGTATAGTTAACGGATACTGATTTATCATCAGCACCCATAGCACCGGTGCCAACCTTAGTTACGATATAGTATAAACCGGAAGCATCTTTGTAAGCTACTTTAGGATTGGCTTTTACCACACCACTTTTAGGCAGGGCTTTCACGGCAATACCTTTTGATTTAAGATGGCTTAAGATAAGGGCTTCATCGGTAGCCATTTGCTTGGCAGACTTTTCTGTAGCTTCTTTTTCCATCTGTTCTTTGCTCTTCAGGTCTACCATTTCTACATGCCATACTGCATATGCTCCTGGCTTGATCCATTCCGGCATAGGCTGGTTGGTCTTTTCAAACAGTTCTTTAGCGCCTAAACGGAATTCGGTATGCTCACCTTTTTTCATTTTGAGGATGCCTTCAAACACATCGCCTTCAAAGCCGGGTTTGTTGATCGGCTGTTCGATCGGCATATTGTTATTCATCTTGCGTGAATCGATCAGGGTACTGTCACTCACGGCAAAGCTGATGTGCAGGCTGGCGATGTCGCCGGGCTTAGCTTCATAATTGCCGGTTCCTTTAGTGACTACCTTGTATTCAAGTCCGCTTGGATATTTTTGATACTGCTGTGCATTAAGTGTTGCTGCACTGGCCAGCGTTAGCGCTGCACCGAAAATTAAATTACTGAACTTCATGTTGTAAATCTATTGTATTAATTAGGGTATAATGTTAGTAATAAGTGTTTTTAATTTGGTTAAAGTGGCTTCCATACTTTCTTCGGAAGAGCCTCCTGCTGCATTAAAATGCCCGCCGCCATTAAAATGTTGCCGGGAGAAGGTGCTCACATCTATCTGACCTTTACTTCTGAAGGATAGTTTAATGATACCGTTCTTCTGGGTAAGTAAAACTGATACTTTAACACTTTGGATGCCCAGTGGCATATTCACCAGTCCTTCGGTATCTCCGGCCAGCAGGTTAAAAGGCTTGATCTCTTCTTCTGTAAGTGCGATGATCGATAGTTTGCCCTGATGCACTACTTCCATCTTCTGGTACATGGCATAGCCGATAAAGCGCATCCTGTTTTCTGTCCAGGAATCGTATACGTCTTCATGAATCCGGCTGTGTTGCAGTCCCCTGGATTTAAAGAAAGCAATCATTTCATGTACATTGGCATTCGTAGCCGGGAAGCGGAAGGATCCGGTATCGGTCATGGTGCCGGTGTAGAGGCAACGGGCGATATCATCATTGATCAGTTCTTTATCTCCGGTCTGGATGATAAAGTCATAGATCATCTCACAGGTACTGCTTTTATCCGGGTCGCTGGTGCCGGCATAGAACACTTCCGGCTCCGGTTGCAGGTGATGATCGATCAATATGCGTGGCTGCACGGCATTCCTGATGGGTGTTTCCAGTTGTTTTACCCTGCTGAGGTGGTTGAAATCGAGGCAGAAGATCAGTTCGGCTTCTTTCAAAACGCCCAGACAGGTTTTAGATTCTGATTCAAAATTCAAAACAGTCTCTATACCCGGCATCCAGTGCAGGAAATCGGGCAGTTCATTAGGGATCACAACAGTAGGCTCGTGTCCCTTTAGTTTTAGGTAATGGTAAAGCCCCAGGCTGGAGCCTATGGCATCTGCATCAGGTTTCTGATGGGTGGTAATAAATATTTTTTTGGGGCTTTCTAAGGCCTGAAATATATGATCTATGCTCAGCATTGTATTCTTTTATGGACCAGGTGCTTCCTTGATACCTGGCATTTTTTATTAGGGGAAGCTTGCGAATATACTATTTTCCCAGGTTTACGATAAGATCAAATTCTTCTTTTGAGACATCGCAGACGGATAAGCGGCCCTGCCTGATCAAAGAAAGGTTTTGCAAACCGGGTTGTTCTTTCATTTCTTTTAAGGTAACAGGGGTCTTAAAAGGTTTGCCTGCTTTCAGGTCCACGGCTACCCATCTTTCATCATCAATGGTCGGATCGGGGTAGGCTTCTTTCAAAACGCTGGCCAGACCTACTATGGCCATGCCTTCATTACTGTGGTAGAACAATACTTTGTCGCCTTTTTTCATGGCTTTCAGGTTATTGCGGGCCTGGTAATTGCGCACGCCATCCCAGAAAGTACTGCCATCTTTCACAAATTGATCCCAACTGTATTTAAAAGGTTCTGATTTTACTAACCAATAATTCATGGTAGCGGTCATGGATTTAAAAGAATAAAGTAAAGTATAATATTTTAAGTTTTTTAGTAAAACTTCTGCATTAAATGTCAATGGTGCCAGAAAAGACCAATTGTGCCGGTCCTTTGAGCCAAATGTTATTTATATGCTGATCATCTGTTTTATCGAAACTCACTTCGAGCATACCACCGAGTGTAGCTACGGGTACGGTAATATGCCCGGTCTTATCCGTAGCTGAGGCTATGGCGGCTGCCGTTACGCCTGTGCCACAGGCCAGGGTTTCATCTTCTACACCTCTTTCATAGGTACGTACTTTGAGCCCACTGTCTGTAAACATAGCAAAGTTGACATTGATGCCTTTAGGCTGAAATTGATCTCTGTTCCGGATCGTCTTACCTTCGCTATAGACATCAACGGTAGCTACATCTTGTACAAACTTTACGAAGTGTGGAGATCCTGTATTTAAAATAGTGGCTTCTTCACTCTGCTCAACCTGGTCAACATCCTGCATCTGCAGTGAAACCAAATCCGGGGATAAAATATTCGCTTTATGAGGACCATCTATGGCGATAAACAGTTGTTCTTTTCCGGAAACACCGGTATGATGGGTAAAGGCGGCAATACAACGGCCTCCGTTCCCACACATAGTGCTTTCATGACCATCTGCATTGAAGTAAACCATCCTGTAATCGTAGCCTTCTGCCTGCTCTACGAGCATAAGGCCATCAGCACCGATGCCAAATCTCCGGTCGCATAGGAAATTCACCTGTTCCGTGGTCAGTTGTATGGATTGACTGCGGTTATCTATGATCACAAAATCATTTCCAGCACCCTGGTATTTAAAGAAATTGATTTTCATTCCTGCAAATGTAGGATTTTTAATTAGGCTTAATTGTTGTGTTTCTCAAAAAAATAATCTAGGTTTGATGCTTAAAAATAAACATATACAATTATGGGAATATTTGCGAAGAAGCAATTGAACCAACTTATTGCCGAAGCCAGTGAGTCAGAGAAAGGATTAAAAAAGACTTTAAGTGCCGGTGCTTTAGTTTCTTTAGGAATCGGTGCGATTATCGGCGCAGGTTTATTTTCATTGACCGGTATGGCGGCTGCAGATAATGCCGGCCCTGCTGTTGTGTTTTCGTTTATACTGGCGGCAGTGGGTTGTGGTTTTGCGGGTTTGTGCTATGCAGAATTTGCTTCTATGATCCCGGTAGCGGGTAGTGCTTATACTTATTCTTATGCCACAATGGGCGAACTGATCGCCTGGATCATAGGCTGGGACCTGGTGCTGGAATATGCACTCGGCGCTGCTACGGTGGCGGTAAGCTGGTCGCAGTATGTCAACAAGTTTCTCCATTCGGTCGGGATTGATCTCCCCCAGTATTTGCTGCATGGCCCCTGGGATGAGGTGAATGGCGTAGCCATGAACGGGATCATCAATCTTCCGGCCATTATTATTGTTTGTTTATTGTCTTTATTATTGATCCGTGGTACCAAAGAATCTGCATTATTGAATAATATATTGGTTATTCTTAAGGTGGTTGTGGTACTTGTTTTCATTTGTATTGGCTGGTCTTTCATTAATCCTGCTAATCATGAGCCTTTTATTCCTGTAAATGCAGGAGAGGAAATGGTGAAATCGGGCACGATGTCTTTCTGGAGTTTCTTCACCAGTGAATCTTTCGGTAGTTATGGGATTAGTGGTATCTTAAGGGGTGCGGGTGTTGTTTTCTTTGCCTTTATCGGTTTTGATGCGGTGAGCACAGCGGCCCAGGAAGCTAAAAATCCTCAAAAAGGTATGCCGATCGGTATTATAGGATCGCTTGTAGTATGTACTATATTGTATGTATTGTTTGCCTATGTGCTTACGGGCCTGGAAAATTACATCAACTTCAAGGGTAATGCAAGCCCGGTAACTACGGCATTTGCACATACAGGCTATACCTTCCTGAATTCATTCCTCACCATGGCCATTATAGCGGGTTATACTTCTGTGATGTTGGTTATGTTGATGGGACAAAGTCGTGTATTTTACAGTATGAGCGTGGATGGCTTGTTGCCAAAAATGTTCTCTGATCTGCATAAAAAGAACAGAACGCCTTATAAAACCAATCTTATTTTCATGGTTTTTGTAAGCTTGTTTGCCGGTTTTGTGCCGGTTGCCGACCTGGGGCATATGGTAAGTATCGGTACTTTATTTGCTTTCGCGCTGGTATGTATCGGGGTGATCGTGATGCGTAAGACCAACCCGGATGCGGTACGCGGCTTCAGAACGCCTTTTGTTCCGGTATTACCTATTTTAGGGGTGCTTGTTTGTGTAGTATTAATGCTTGGCTTACCTAAAGAGAGCTGGGAACGCTTAGCGATCTGGCTGGGATTGGGACTGATCATCTACTTTGCTTATAGTAAGAAGAACAGTAAAATAGGGAATAAATAAAGTAATCATCAGTTTATAGATTAAACAGTAGCAGCCATTGAGTTGCTACTGTTTTTTATTGTAAGCTTATTGCCGTTCGACTCGTTAGCGAAGCGCATGTCGAACAATGGATAATGAAGGATTTGAAATCCTATTTTATTGCTTGTTCGGGATGCCCTTCGGAACATCCCGAACAGCAAGATAAATAAAGTAATCATCAGTTTATAGATTAAACAGTAGCAGCCATTGAGTTGCTACTGTTTTTAATTGT
>MKTB01000017.1:390868-523158 GCA_001897525.1 Bacteroidetes bacterium 43-16
TTTTTAATTGTAAGCTTATTGCCGTTCGACTTGTTAGCGAAGCGCATGTCGAACAATGGATAATGAAGGATTTGAAATCCTAATTTTATCACCTATTCGGGATGCCCTACGGAACATCCCGAATAACAACAGGAACATCTCTAATGAATGCTGTTCGACCTATTAGCGAAGTGCATATCGAACAAAAGATAATGAAGGATTTAAAATCCTATTTTATCACCTATTCGGGATGCCCTACGGAACATCCCGAACAGCACATTTTTAATGAATGCTATTCGACCTATTAGCGAAGCGCATGTCGAACAATGGATAATGAAGGATTTGAAATCCTATTTAATTACCTGTTCGGGATGCCTTGCGAAACATCCCGAACAGCGAATTTAAGCTATTTTAGCACCCTGCATTTTAGGAATTCTTATAAAATTCGTACCTTAGTACTTTAAATAAAAATCTTGTAATGTTTTCGATCAGTGAAAAAGAAATAGCAGCGGTTTACCTTCCTCAAAACAACCAATCCAAGC
Source organism: Bacteroidetes bacterium 43-16 (assembly GCA_001897525.1). Lineage (GTDB taxonomy): Bacteria > Bacteroidota > Bacteroidia > Chitinophagales > Chitinophagaceae > Edaphocola. Next base: position 391,390 of record MKTB01000017.1, read on the forward strand.
CTTTCCAGGAAGAGGATACTGATGTCCTCGTCGACGAAGACCTGTTGTTTAACAATAGTATTGTGGTCTGGAATGATGATGTAAATACTTTTGACTGGGTGATTGAATCATTAGTAGAGGTCTGTGACCATACCCTGGAAAGTGCCGAGCAATGTGCGCTAATCATTCATTTCAGTGGTAAATATGCCGTAAAGAAAGGCAGTTTCGATGACCTGAGGCCAAAATGTGAAGCTTTATTAGACAGGGGCATTTCTGCGACAATTCAGTAAATCAACTAAGATTTTAATCAATAGGTTTCCATTTCCCTTTTTTGAAAAATACATTATTGAATTTTGGTGAATTGAATACCAGGTAAAAACTCCATGAACTTCTGTAAATAGTCGGATCGGTGCTGAATATATGATGCCCGGGCTGCTCCATTCTGATCGCCAGCCTTGCTGATTTATACGCATCTGTCGTGGTGATTACCCCCTTGAAAGTCTGTAGTATCCGTTCTTTATCGGTATAGTAAAAATAGATGGAATCGTTGTCTTTGATTTCAAAACGAAAAGTGTTGTACTGCCAGTCCGTTTGTTTGCCCCTAAAATATTCCCGGTTGATAACATAAGATCCGTAATAGTCCTGCTTACTTAATACAGTTGCTGATCTTAGCCAGTTCAAAGTAAGCAGACAACAAACAAGTCCTGTTATCCCCAGCCCGATATACCTTAGTTGCTTCCAACTGAATATCTGTCCAAAGATCAGGGATAGGATCAGGAAAATAACCAGTAATGGAACAAAGAAAAAAGCAAAAAACAAATTAAAACCAAATCCCATATTGCTCTTGAGTCCTGTAAATACTATTTAGCGTACAGCTCACTTTACTGTTCCTGTAAGATGGGCATATTGGTGGATGTGAGATTGCTGCTTGCTTTGGCCAAAAGTACATTGGTCTCCTGGTGATATACGCGCACGTCCACATTCATGATCTTCTTCCCGTAACGGATCACTTCACCTTCGGCCCGTAAAGTTTCTCCTCTTTTTATGGCATATAAAAAATCAACATTCAGGTTTACACTGGTATAATGATGATCTGCATTTAAGGATATAACTGCAAAGCCAATGATCTCATCGATCACCAGGGACATCATACCACCATGGATATTACCATAAGGATTGCACATTTCTGGACGCACAGTGAGGGTAGCGGTCGCTTTTCCTTTACTTACCGAGACTAAAGTAAAGCCCAGCCAACTGCCGGCAGGAGATAATGTATCATTTAAAACCGTACCCAGCCGCTCTTGCAGCAATTCCAAACCTTGTGCCATAATCTAAATTATCAATTGAGGGTACAAAAGTAGTTAAAATTGACCCTGAGTTGAGTTTTTTCTGCTAAGTTTGTATCTCTTACTTCAATCATTATGACGCTAACGCAATTAGAATACGTGGTCTCTGTGGCCACTTATAAAAGTTTTGTAGCTGCAGCAGAAAAAAGCTATGTGACGCAGCCTACATTAAGTATGCAAATTCAAAAACTGGAAGACGAGCTGGGCGTTAAGATTTTTGACAGGAACAAACATCCCATCAGCCCTACCGATATAGGTCAGCGCATCGTAGCGCAGGCAAAAATCATCTTATCAGAAGCCGGAAAGATCGAAGAAATCATCCAGCAAAGCAAAGAAGACATCTGGGGTACTTTTAAATTAGGCATCATTCCTACCATTGCCCCTTATATCCTGCCTAAATTTTTAGCCGCCTACGTAGACAAATTCCCTAAAGTAAAGCTGATCGTAACCGAAATGCAAACCGAAGATATAGTCGCGGCACTCCGTAAAGATGAACTGGATGCGGGTCTTTTAAGTACGCCTTTGGAAATGCAGCATATTAAAGAATATCCTTTGTTCTTTGAACCCTTAGTGGGCTATTTTGCAGAAGGAGATGCCGCTTTATCAAAGCGCACCATTGAACCTGCTGATATTGACCTGAACAATTTATGGCTCTTGAATGAAGGGAATTGCTTGCGCAACCAGGTCTTAAATCTTTGTGCCGATAACATCAACCAGATCCAGGACGAGAAGCCTTACCGTTATGAATCGGGTAGTGTAGACATGCTCCGAAAAATGGTAGATACCAATGGCGGTGTAACTGTGTTACCGGAATTAGCGACTTTCGAGTTCAAAGAAGACTACCAGGACAATATCCGTTATTTCAAAGATCCGCAACCGGAACGTGAAATATCATTGGTCACCAATAGTCACTTTGTAAAACTATCTATACTGCAGACTTTAATGGATGAGATATTAAACCTGATCCCGGAAAAAATGAAGGTGCAAAAATCGGACCGCAAGGTATTGCGTATCCAGACGGCCAAACTATAAGCAGATTATTATATTTTTAATTAAAGCCAATTTGTCGCTTCGAAAGCAGCGGGCAAATTGGCTTTTTGATGGAAGATATAATCTGAAGGCACCGCCAGTATACGGTTAGCACGCTGGGGTATCTCCGCGTGGCAGAGCAAGCCGATCCTATTCTTTTTCATTCAGGATGCGCGGCATACCCAGGTTTTCCAAAAAATAATGGGGTCTTTCCCGGTTTTAATCCTGGCCGTCATCGGTGTAAAAATCGATCAGCGATGCCATATAGGGATCTTCCCATCCTTCCATGATGTCTTCATAGGCTTCTTCGGGAATATTGATATGGCGCACTTCCAGCGAAGTGCCTTTCTTATCTTCATGCAATTTCATCGTGACAATTGAAGCTTCTTCCTGCTCACCAAAATACCATTCCTGTACGATCTTTTTATTAGGCTCTAATTCTATAAATCGCCCTGCAATGGAATCGTCCCAGAGCGAGAATTCTCCATCAGGCTGTGCATCCACCGATGCCGGAGCGCCGGTCCAGAGCATCACAGTAGGTTCATTGGTCAGTGCCAGGTACACCTCTTCCGGGGGAGCGGGGATAATAAAGTATTTCTTAAATTCTCTCATGATACAGCAAAGCTTGTTAAAGGGTAAAAGTACAAAGTTAAAGCCTGCTAAAAACGCTAAATCGGTTTTTAATTTTTAGATTTGTAGCTATTGATATTTTCTTATGAAGCATCTATCCAAAAGCCTTTGCCTGATTTTATTTTGCTTTATACCAGGTCTCCTCTGGGCCTGCGGCCCTTCTATCTACCCGGATGAGGCCCGCTTTGCCCTGTTCCGGAACGGGATCAACGGCCAGGAAGGCTTCGAACCCTTTTATTATTCGGAATATTTCCTCAACAGCAATGCACCCGACCCACAGGGCAGAGATTATGAGCGCAATTGCCGGGAATGGCAAGCGATCACCGGGAAAGGGGTACAACTGGAAGACCTCTATTCGATACAATATACCTGCGCTCCCGATTCTTTCCTGAGGGCTTATGAAAGCAGGAACTGGGCTGCATTCAGGGGCAACAGTTTTGTGCAATGGCTCTCCAAAAAGAAAAACAGGGCTTACCTGGATTATTTTGTATTGGCCAAACAGATGGAATCGGAACAGTTTCATCATGGCGATCCCTGGACGGCAAACCTCCTGGATACAAATACCATATCGCTGCAAGCCCTGGCCAAAACGGCACTGGAGCGTTCTCATAAAACAAAAAATGATTTCCTGAAAACCAGGTATGCTTTTCAGGCAATCAAGTCAGTTTATTATGTCCCCACAACGGATGACTTCAGCCCCTATTTAAAAGCTTTTGAAACTTATATAGAACCCCGGGAGACCATTGTGAAGGGCTGGGGGTACTACTTCTACGGTTTGCTGCAAAAAGATCAGTATAAACGAAACCTATGCCTGCTGCGGGCTTTCGACTTATCAGAAGAGAAGAAAATAGCCGCTTTTAATAAAATAGAATCCGATTTTTTAGTGGAGTTAATCCAGAAAGAAAAGGACCCTTACCTGAAAGAAATTGCACTCGCCATGCAGGGTATTTACACAATGGGCAGGGCCGAAGACATCATCCGGGCCTTGTTTACGGTAAATCCCGGCAGCAAATACCTTCCCCTGCTCTTATCCAGGGAGATCAATAAGATCGAGGATTGGGTATGGTCTTATACCTTCCTCGGATTTTCCAACCTGGCAATGGATGATCAGGGCACGCCCAGTTTTTCTTATTGGAATAAAGGGTATACGGAAGACGAACCGGCAATGAAAGATATGATGAGCACGAATCGTAAAAATGATCTTGCTTACGCAGACGGGCTTTGCCGTTTAATGGAGCAAATGTCCGGTACGGCTTTCATCGACCGGGATTTCCTCAAGCTGGCACAGGCTCATCTCTATAATGTCAAAGGAAATTATACTACAGCTGCCCGGTTAATGACAGGTGTCGTGATTCCTGAAAGTTCTGTCTATTTCAAACAATGGCTGATCGAATCGATTATCATCTATACCCATACAGAAGATGTACGGGAAGATAAAGTGCAAGCCAAACTCCTGCAATTGCTCCAGGCATTTGACAAGGCTCCGGAGCCGCTTAACCTGAAAAAAGAAGAACCTATTGCAGAAAACGAAGATGATCTCTCAGAATTATTTTTGGTCATCAGCCAACAGTTCATGGATAGGGGAGCGATCAATATGGCGGGCCTGATCTACAACAAATCTAATCACCTGAGAAATGTATATGATGGCTGGGAGTCTACCTGGGATGATGTATTTAAGTCTAAAGAAAAAAGCCCTCATACGGTTTCCCCGAAAATGAATTACAAACAGATCGCCTTCTGGGACCGGCATTCCAGCACCGAAGATCTAAAAGAGCTGATCCAATTTAAAGACAAAAAACACAAAACACCTTTTGAACAGTACTTCAGCCCGGAGTCCTGGCCGGACGATCAGGTGTATAAAGACCTTATAGGAACTAAATTTATGCGTATGGAGCGTTATCATGATGCGCTGAAAGTGTTTCAGTCCATGGACCAGGAGTTCTGGAATGATAATTATTTCTTCTCGGAATACCTTCCTTACACCGGGATATCGGACCTGGTCACTTATGCTCCCTGGGAACAAAGCAAGACCAAGCAGTATAAAAGCACCTCCAAAACAGATATTGTAGCGGATATCGTGGCCATTACAGATAAACTGAATGCGCCCGGCATCAGTAATGAGCAGCGCGCAGAATATTATAAGAAGCTGGGCAATTGTAAACTGAATATGACCAAGAACGGTCTGTTCTGGATGATGCTGAGCTATGGCAACTTTGGCCAGGAAAACCGGGGAAATCCTGGCAATTTTCACACCTATTCTTTTTACCCGAATACGATTGCCTACGGAGACAATTATTATGGCGCAAAATCAGCACAGGCAGCTTATGACAAAGCACTTAAATTGACTAAAAACAAGGAACAATTGGCCGCTCTATATTTGTATAAAGAATTGGCATTGGTCCTTTCTGACTATGCATTCAGCAACAATTATGATGAAAAAAGGACCAGGACTCAAAATGTAACTATGCTGAGGAAATACTATGCCCACACGAAAGCTTATGAGGCAGCGGCTTCCTATTGCGCTGATATAGATCTATGAGGAAGCCATTGATCTTGGGGATGAGTTTACTATCTGCCCTCATCTCCTGTAAGCAGGAACGGCAGTCAATACCTGGAAAAAGTGTGTATTACTGGAAGCTGAACGGCTCTCAAAATGACCTGGACACACAAGTATTAAACAGGTATGGCTTTCAACATTTCTATGTAAAGTTGATGGATGTTGATATCGACCCGGCATCACAAAAAGCCGGACCCAAAGCAAGTTTAACCAACTGGAAAGCCCTCGAAAATGCCTGGGGCAGACTGCATACACCGGTTATCTTTATCAACAATAATTGCCTGCTAAAGATTGATTCGGCTGCATCGCTACAACTGGCAAGAGATGTAGACAAGTATGTCCAAAGTTTTTATCAGCAATTGAATATACTTTATCAGGATAAGGTGGCAGATTACAGTACACTACAGATCGATTGTGACTGGACGAAATCTACTAAAGACCAGTATTTTTATTTTTTAAAGGAACTAAAGGCGCTCAATCCACGGATCAGGCTATCTGCTACGCTACGCATGTATCCTTATAAATATTTTGAACAGATGGGCGTGCCACCGGTAGATGAGCTGAGCCTGATGTGCTATAACCTGGGAAAAATAAAGGAGTTAGACACCTACAATTCTATTCTTGACACTAAGGAGCTCAAAGCTTATCTCAATGATAAGCGCAGCTATCCCAAGCCTTTGAATATTGCTTTACCCTGCTTTGGCTGGATGGTCTGGTTCAGGAACGGGGAATACAAACATATCTTATATCTTTCCGACGAACAACTGGATGCGGCTCATTTCAGTAAAAAAGCGAATAGTAATAGATATATGGCGCTTAAAGATACGGTTATAGCCGGGCAATATGTACGCACCGGAGACATCCTGCGCTCTGAATGGCCTTCGCAAAAAGAACTGCAAACAACAATTAAGCTATTAGCCCAAAAGGAAAAAGCCATCAAGCGGATCAGCTATTTCCATTTTGATACCGCACTTTTACAGAAGTATGAGCCTGTAATAAACGGCCAACAATAATACAGATCGCCTGAAGATTAAAGGCTATCTTATGATCACATTTCGACAAGCTCAAGGTGACAATAGGATAGCCTTTTAAAATATTTGTTGCTTATGATCGCTTACCAGGGTAAGGTCTCATTTTCTTTTTCTTCTTTTCTTTGTTTCCGGTTCATACGTGCAGTTACCAAGATACTGGCCTCATAGAGTCCTACCAGTGGAATGGCCACCAGGAAGATACTGAACCAGTCCGGCGGAGTGATCACGGCTGCCAGGAGCATAATGAATACAATGGCATAGCGGCGTTTATCTCTCATAAAGGCCGGGGTAAGGATACCTGCTTTAGCCAGGATGTAGACCAGGATCGGCAATTCAAATACAATACCCATACCAAAGATCAGGTCACTCATGGTATCGTAATAGTTGGCAATGGTAATGATATTATCGAACTGCGGACTGAGGGTATAGTTGGCAAAAAAGTTAATGGTGAACGGTGCAATGATAAAGTAAGAGAACAATACTCCTACAAAAAACAGGAGGGTTGCCCAGAAAACGATACCTCTTGTATGTTTCAGCTCATTCTCTTTTAAGGCCGGTTTCATAAATCGCCAGAACTCCCAGAATACATAAGGAAAGGCAACAATAAAACCGATCATGAAAGAGGAAGAGAAGCTCATCATGAACTGTCCGCTCAATTGGGTATTCTGGAATTGTACATTGATGGCATCCATACACAGGGCATCGATATGCAGTACGTTACCTAATGCGCAAAACCACTTATACGCGATAAAATCGGCTGAGGCAGGCCCGAGGATAATTTTATCGAATATCCATTCAATGTTGATGAATACGAGGATGGAACAGACAATGATCGCAGCCAGTGCCCGGACGATGTGCCAGCGTAAGGCTTCAATATGATCTACAAAAGCCATCTCGGCACCCGGATTTCCGGCCGCTCTCTTTGCTAAAAACTTATCTATAATACTCAAGGCTGCCTCTTTTTAAACAAAAAATAAAAGATTACAAACTGATCTTCTCCGCTCTTCTTTCGTGGCGGCCACCTTCGAAGTCGGTCGTCAAAAAGGCTGTAGTCATTGCTTTTGCGGTATCAAAGTCAACGAAACGCTCGGGCATACATAATACATTTGCATTATTATGCTGACGGGCCAGCTCGGCCAGTTCCTTAGTCCAGCAAAGTGCAGCGCGCACGCCCTGGTGTTTATTAGCGGTCATACACACACCGTTGCCGCTACCGCAGATCAATATACCTGCTGCTGCTTCACCGTTTTCTACCATAGTAGCCACCGGGTGGGCATAATCAGGATAATCAGTACTGTCGGTAGAGTGGGTGCCTTTATCTACAAACTCCCAACCTAATTCTGTCAATACTGCTTTCAATTGTTCCTTGTAAGCAAAACCTGCATGATCTGAACCAATCGCCAATGGCAATGTCTTCTTAAAGCTTAATTCCATAACGATTGCAAATGTAAAGATTAAATGGCTTATGCGGCTCAAGTAAATCTTATAATTTTGGAATAACCTGTATGAAAGCCAGGCTGGACAAGCATCTGAAGGTCAAAAGCTAATCTATAAAATATTCTTAAAAGAGCTGAAGCCCGGCATACTGCCCGGGCATAAAAAGGGCTGTCCGGGAAGCCTGGAAATTTGTCATCCTGAGTTCATCGAAGTATCGACGGTGCTCAATAAGAGAAATTTGTCAGCTTTTCCAGACAGCCTTAAATGATTCAGACTGATCTTATGCTTTTATACTTAGTTTCAGTTCATCCAGTTGCTTAAGGTCAAGACTAGCAGGTGCATCCAGCATCACATCTCTGCCCGAGTTGTTTTTAGGGAAGGCAATATACTCCCTGATGCTTTCATCACCGCCTAGTAGGGCACAAAGACGGTCAAACCCGAAGGCTAGTCCGCCATGTGGTGGCGCACCGTATTCAAAGGCACCCAGTAAAAAACCGAATTGCTCTTTTGCTTCTTCCTCGCTCAATCCTAACGCGGCAAACATTTTTTGTTGCATTTCTTTTTGATAGATCCGGATAGAACCACCACCGATCTCCGTACCGTTCAGCACGATATCATAAGCATTGGCGTTGATCTCTCCGAAACGCTCCGGCTGGTCCATCAGCTCTGCCTGCTCCGGCTTAGGAGCCGTGAAGGGATGGTGCTTGGCATAGTAGCGCCCATCTTCTTCATTGTGTTCAAACAATGGGAAGTCGATTACCCAAAGCGGGGCAAAGGTTTCCGGGTTTCTCCAACCCAGGCGCTCTGCCATTTCAAGGCGCAAAGTAGCCATCGCCGAGCGGGTCTTGTCTTCGCCTCCGGCAAGGATCAAAATAATATCACCAGCTTTAGCGCCACATTGCTCTGCTATTTGCTTTTGACGCGCTTCATCAAAGAATTTGTCTACACTGCTTTTAAACGTACCGTCAGTATTGCATTTGATGAACAGCATTCCGGTCATACCAATCTGCGGACGTTTCACCCATTCGGTGATCTCATCGGTTTGCTTACGGGTATATTCCGAACCGTTCGGCACAGCGATCGCCAGGATCGAGGCTGCTTCATCGGTCACTTTAAAGTCAACACCATTCAAAGCTTCACAGAAAACCTCATTGTTCACTTTGAGGTTATTGATCTTCATCTCAAAGCGGATATCCGGCTTGTCATTACCATAATGCCACATGGCATCTTTATAGGTCATCCTGGGGAATGCATCAGCGATATCAATGCCTTTTATCTCTTTGAAGATATGCTTGAACATGCCTTCAAATGTATTTAAAATATCTTCCTGCTCTACAAAACTCATTTCACAGTCGATCTGGGTAAATTCCGGCTGACGGTCTGCTCTCAGGTCCTCATCACGGAAGCATTTCACGATCTGGTAATAACGGTCGTAGCCACTCACCATCAATAATTGCTTGAAAGTTTGCGGAGACTGGGGCAGGGCATAGAACTGACCTTCGTTCATACGGGAAGGCACTACGAAATCCCTTGCTCCTTCCGGAGTAGAGCGGATCAGGAAAGGCGTTTCTATATCCAGAAAGCCTTGCTCATGCAAGTAGTTGCGCGCAACGCGACCTACCTGGTAACGCAGCTCCAGGTTGCGGCGCAAAGGATTACGACGCAGGTCCAGGTAGCGGTATTTCATCCTTAACTCTTCACCACCATCCGTTTCATCCTCGATGGTAAATGGAGGAGTAAGTGATTTGTTGAGTATAGTATATTCCGTTACTTCGATCTCGATATCACCTGTCGGCATTTTAGGGTTCTTGCTGCTACGTTCGATAACTTTACCCGTAGCCTGTACTACGAACTCACGGCCTAATGAGTTTTCATTCAATTGCTCCGTCATCGCTTCATTGAAAAACAATTGAGTGATACCATAACGGTCTCTCAGATCTACAAAGGTAATGCTGCCAAATTTCCGGGTGATCTGCACCCATCCGCTCAACGTAACAGTTTCGCCTACATTATTTATTCTTAATTGACCACAATTGTGTGTACGGAACATTTTTATTTGATTTGTAAATTTGTGAATTTGAAGATTTGTAAATTTGTAAATGTGCAATTTTACTTCATCTACTTTATAATATTGTTACTTGTATTTAGGCTATGAGACACTTATATTATTCATGAATTAACATTTACAAATTCACGAATTAGTTCATTCACGAATTTAAGTATACAGTCCGCCATTGATCGAGATCACCTGCCCGGTAATATAACCGGCATCCTTTGAAGCCAGGAATTTCACCAAAGCAGCTACCTCTTCTGGTTTACCGAAACGGTTCATCGGGATCATGGCCGAGAGCTCTTTCTGGTCCAGGTCCTGGGTCATATCAGAAGCGATAAAGCCCGGTGCAATCGCATTTACGGTAATATTACGTTTCGCGATCTCCTGTGCCAAAGCTTTTGTAGCGCCTATCACGCCTGCTTTCGCGGCAGAATAATTGACCTGTCCAGGCATTCCTTTCAGACCGCTCAGGGACACGATATTAATGATGCGGCCATAGCGGTTCATCAATAAAGGCTGCATAATGGTACGGGTAACGTTATACATACCCTCCAGGTTGGTATCTACCACGCTGCGCCATTGTTCATCTTCCATGAAAGTCATCAGCACATCATTCCTTATCCCGGCATTATTCACCAACACTTCAATGGTAGCGCCTTTGTTATTTTCCATCCAGGCCTGCAGCGCCGCTTGTACTTCTTCTTTTTTTGCCACATCAAAAGGCAGCAGTTCTGCCGTTTGCCCTTCCGCTCTTACCAGGTCGGCTGTTTCCGCTGCTGCGGCTGCATTGCCTTTATAGTTGATTAAAACGGGATAACCCGATTGAGCCAAAGCCACACATATGGCGCGGCCTATACCTCTTGATCCCCCCGTTACTAATGCGTATTTCATATAATTGTTAATTGTGAATGAGCAAATTTGTGAATTTGTGAATTTGTAGAATATCTATTAACTATTCATTTTTCACTATTCATTATTCGCTTGAATTAGCCTTTCTTCTGTTCCTTTGCCCAGCTGTCTTTCAGGCCAACGGTTTTATTGAACACAATTTTATCGGCAGTGCTGTCTTTATCCAAAGCAAAATAACCAATCCTTAAAAACTGGAAGCGGTCTGTTTCTGCAGTCTCTGCCAAAGCCGGTTCTATATAAGCTTTCGGAATAATCGTCAGGCTGTCTGTATTGATATAATCTTTAAAGTCTCCTTCTTCAGCCGCAGGATTTTCTACTTTGAACAGGCGATCATATAACCTGATCTCTGCTTCTTTTGCCGTATTGACATCCAGCCAGTGCATAGTACCTTTTACCTTAATACCGCTGGTATCGCTACCGCTCCTGCTTTCCGGGAAGTATTTACAGTACACCTCGGTAACTTTACCGTTCTCATCTGTTTTGTAATCCTCGCATTCTACGATAAAGGCATGTTTCAGGCGTACTTTCAATCCTTTACCCAGGCGGAAGTATTTAGCCGGTGGATTTTCCATAAAGTCTTCGCGCTCGATCCATAAGGTATTGCTGAAGCTGATCTCGCGGTGTCCGCCATTTTCATCTTCAGGATTATTCTCTGCATTCAGGAGCTCCGTTTGCCCTTCAGGATAATTGGTAATGATCAGTTTGATCGGGTCCAGCACGGCCATCCTGCGCAAAGCAACTTTGTTCAGGTGCTCGCGCACGCAGAATTCCAATAAGCCTATGTCGATCAGGTTTTCGCGCTTGGCCACACCGATGGTTTCTGCAAATTTGCGGATCGACTCCGGTGTATAACCACGACGACGCATACCGCTAATGGTAGGCATACGCGGATCGTCCCAGCCACTCACGTGCTTCTCATTCACCAGTTGCAGCAATTTACGTTTGCTCATCACCGTATAGTTCAGGTTGAGGCGCGCAAATTCATATTGATGAGAAGGGAAAATTTCTAATTTCTCGATACACCAATCGTATAATGGCCTGTGATGAATAAATTCCAGGGTACAAATAGAGTGGGTGATCTCTTCTATACTATCACTTTGCCCGTGTGCGAAATCGTACATCGGGTAGATGCACCAGGTATCGCCGGTACGGTGGTGATGGGCATGTTTGATGCGGTAAATGATCGGGTCGCGCAACAATAAGTTAGGGTGGCCCATATCTATTTTTGCACGTAATACTTTTTCGCCATCGGCATATTTACCGTCACGCATAGCGGCAAACAGTTCCAGGTTTTCTTCAACGCTCCTGTCCCTGTAAGGACTATTGCTACCCGGTTTATCAATATTGCCTTTCAGGGCAGCGATCTCTTCGGCAGTAGAATCGTCCACGTAAGCCAGACCTTTCTCGATCAGCTTAACGGCAAAGTCGTGTAATTGTTGGAAATAGTCGGAGGTATAATGTAGCTCATCCCATTCGAAGCCCAGCCAGCGCACATCATTCATGATGCTGTCTACATATTCAGTGTCTTCGGTTACGGGATTCGTATCGTCAAAACGTAAATTACATTTACCCTTATATTTTTTAGCCAGGCCAAAATTCAAACAAATGGATTTGGCATGACCAATATGCAAATAGCCATTAGGCTCCGGGGGGAAGCGTGTGTGTACACGTCCCTTATGGGCACCATTGGCCAGGTCTTTTTCAATGATCTCTTCTATAAAGTTGAGGGAACGTTCTTCGCTCATAAAAATCTGGAATAAAAATTTGTGCAAATATACCTAATGCGTTTAATCTATACGGCATTAGGTGATGATTTATAAAAAATATGCCCGCCAGGAAGCTGGCGGGCAAATATATAATAAGTTGGGGCTAATTATTTGACTTCTTCGTAGTCAATAAAATCGCCGTCCACTCTTTTTTTCTGTTTTTGCTGCGCAGCTTGCTGGTTTACCTGATTCTGGATATCATTCATCTGCTGTCGCATGCCTTTTGTAAAACGGGCTATAGGCAGCACGTATTTCAAGACAAATCTCAAAACTATTGAAGCAATAAATAAAAATATAACGATCTTCCAAAACATAATACGCAAATATACAGAACTTAGCACAATCTCCAATAATCCTTATAAAAACAATAACGTTTCCTCAGGTTAGTGGATATAAAGTACCGCATTTACAGGTATATCAACAATATGCGCTCATACTTTCAAGCCTAACATTAGCGGTTGGAGATATCTACCTAATAGTATGTTCCGGTTCATTAAATTTTATTGATCTTATAGGATTTACTGTTTCCATTCTGGTCAATCAATTTGATAAAATAAGCGCCGGAAGCAAAAGCTCCCAGGTCAAATTTTACATATTGCTCTTGTGTACTGATTGACTTGAGCACTTTACCGGATTCATCTATTAATTGTATGAACCGGCCCGTATTATAAGGGATCTCAATGGTGACCTCATGTTCTGCAGGATTAGGATAGATGCGGATGTCCTCTTTATCACCGGGAATGAATACCTGCCTGATGTCGCTATAGACAAACTCTCCATCTACACTCCGGAGCTTGAGCCGGTAATAATTGTTCCCGAAAGGAGGCAGGTAGTCCAGGTAGGCATAATCTCCGGTATTGTTGGGTTTCCGGATACCTATAATCGACCATTGCGCGCCATTGCTGCTTCTTTCGATTTCTATCCTGGAGAGTAATTCACTTTTTTCACAGGTCCATTTTAACTGCACGTTCCTGATGACCAGCTCAGCGGTAAAGTTATGCAGGTTAATAAAAAGCGGCAGTGTCTCCAGGGTGATATAGACTGTAGCCACATTGGCCACATTGCCGTTCTGGTCACTGATGGTATAGGTGAAGCTATCTGTGCCCTGGGCATTAGGGTCGGGGGTATAAAGAAAAATACCGTTTGCCTGGATCGTTACGGTGCCTTTCAAGGGCTGTTGCACGATACTTAAGGTATTCAGAGCAAAGGGGCTGCAATAGCTGGTATCATTTAAGAGTACGGCTATCTGGGTGGTAGAGTCAACGGTCACAGAGTCATTTAAAACGTTCGGATGTTTGATGCGTACAAATATATCATCAGAGAAGTCTGAAGTACAGCCTACAGCAGAGATACCTTTTACCGTAAATGTGGCTTCTTCCTCCACGGTCAGGGTATCGGTAACAGCACCGCTCAGCGGTGCACCGTTTTTGTACCACTGGTAGCTGGCTGCCCCGGTAGAGCTGGCCGTAAGTAAATGTGTCTCTCCGTTACAGATATAAACTGTTTGCTGTGCATGTACCTCAAACTGAGACATGACAGCAAACAGTAAACAAACCAAATTTTTATACTTCATCTGCACAAATTCTATCCTTAAGCACTGATTAAAATTATTGTATCGTAACGCTCGGCGTGGTTGGTGCGGTATTGGTAATGATAGTATGGGAAGCCGTACCAGTACATCCGGTCATTTTAGAACCATCGTTGGTAGGCAATACATAAGCTACAGATACCCCATAAGTACCACTTGTAGTTACCTGGTTTAAATGATTGTTTGTTCCGGAAACCGTACCACCACCTGTCCAGGTAAAGTTATAACTGAGACCCGGTGCTGCAGTAAGGTTAAGCGCACCATAGTTAGTGGAAGCCGTCAGGGTTTCGTTCAATGTAACATTAGAACAGATAGCTGTAGCACCGGCAATAGATGCGGTCAATGCAGGCAGCACATAAACGGTATGAGTGGCCTGTGCCGACCAACAACCATTGCCATCCTGCACCCTGAGGGTATAGGTTTTGGCTATTGCTGTGGTTGCCGGGCTGAGCGTGACGGTTTGCACCAGGTTGGGGCTACTACCTGTCTGTACGACGGTAGCACCATCACTCCATTCATAAACAGAGAAAGTGGACACACTCGGGGTTAAGGTAAAAGCAGTACCGGAACATACATAGAAAGTTCCTGCTATTGCATTGACGATCGTCATCAGGCTTAAAGCTGCTGCGATAAAAATGGATTTGAAAAATTTGGTCTTCATAATACTTGATTTTTTAGGTTGAAAAGAAAATTTATTTTAATTAATGGTTGCACTGCTGGGCACGCTGGGATTAGGGCGTATCGTTACCTGCACGGCCGTTCGCCCGGATGGGTAAATACCGGCATCTACCGCTTCGAGGCTGTAATTTTTAACCACAGTACTCGATGTGGTAATTACAGGCAAGGGCATATTGGCCGTGGTTGTGGTGCTTACCTGTGTGGTACCTTCATACAATTTATAGGTATAGCCACTGTGGAAATTGGTGATCGGGAGTGAAGTGCTTTGTCCCGAGCAGGTAGTCAGGTTATTTGCAGTAGGTGATTGAACAAAAAAGGCATAATAGACCCGTATAGAATTGGCCAGGCCATAAAAGTAGGCCCGCACGCCATCAAAGGTTACCCCCTCTGCCGGGATCATCATTTCTCCTACGGCACCGCCACTGAGTCCTAAGAGAGAAGCAAGCGTAGTGCTTGTGTACACCGTACCTACCGTAGGCGTTATGCCGCCGAGGGTTTTGGCCACTTCAAGATTAGACAAGAGTCCCGTACCCAATACAACTCCTGTTGAAGTGGTCATACGGAGTATAATGGGCGTGGTACTGGTCGGTTTATTGGTACTGGGAAATTGTAAATTTTGTGTAACGGAGCCAAACAAAACGGAGGTTAAGGTAGAATAGGTAGCCGGATCGCTGGTCAGTGCATTGCCCGGGTTGGTAACACTCCCGCTACTTTGCTGCATAGAAGCATAAATCCTTTGTGCCTGCACATTAAAGCAGGTAAGCAGGCAGAGACAAATACCCCCTAAGTGTATACCGAGACTTTGTTTAATTGTTATAGGTTTTTAAGTACATCACAAAACGGAACAGGAACAAGGAATGCTCCAACCGTCTATTCAAACAATTAAATAGGCAGGAGTATAAGTCGGTCTTTCAAAGGTTATTACAAATGTACCATATTTATATTTAAAAATGAAAAAATATCGGTCATTTATTAATATCCTTTACTGTAAAAGCTATAGAGGGATTTTAAAATCTATTATTCATTATTTTAATTAATAATAAATAATATTAAAATGTATAAATTATTATAAAAAAGCTAAATCAATTCTTCCGGGGACCAAAAATGTTGCTCAAAATTGACGATTTTATCATTTTTGACCAGCACACCTTCTGCCAGTAGCAATTCCTGCATCCGGGTAGGGGTTTCAAAATGCATTTTTCCGGTGAGACGGCCCTGGCTGTTGACCACGCGATGGGCCGGAAGATCTTTAATGTTATGAGAGGCGGACATGGCTCTGCCTACTATCCTGGCGGTAATTCCCGGGCCGGAATACCGGGCAATAACGCCATAGCTGCATACCCGGCCCTCGGGAATAAGCAGGACGATCTCAAAAATGGCCAGGTATTGGGGAAGTGTATCCATGCAATGAACTTTTATGCTTATAGAATAATTTCAAATTTAAGATTAAGTAAAGAGAGCAGCATGGAATAAATAATGGCAAGGGATAGATAAAGCAAGAGGAAGTTTTGGGGGTAGATACTTCTAATGACTTTTATCAAAACGAGGAAGATGAGGGTAATGCTGCTGAGCAACAGGGAACTGAGGGTCAGCAGCGCCAGGAGCAATCCTTTGTTTTTGAGGCTATACAGTGCCGGGGCAAGATTGATCACCAGCACCAGCAGCAGCAAGCTGGAGATCAATAAATATTCTGCCCAACGACTCCGGCGCTTATTGTTGCGCTTCCCGGGATCTATCTGTATACTGGCGCTATCCAATATAGCTTCAATTATTGCACGCCACATAAAGGGAAAAATAACTTTATTTTTTATAATGGTCTGTGGCCTATGTGCCTGCTTCCACCCAGCTCAATTCTGCCCGTATATCCTCTTGGTAGGCATTCACAAAACCTGTGATACAGGCCTCTGTATTGCCTTTAGCGAAAAGGCTGTGGAGGTAAGCTTCGGTCATTTTTTCATCCTGCGCTTCGGCTACCCAGACCATTTGCTCGCCTTTAAAGCCATTCCGGATGCAGATCTCCCCGGCAACAATATTGGGCAGGGTGTATACAAACAGGGCAGGAGAAGGGATATCCTTCATGGATGCTTCAAACTTTTCATCGATCTCGCGACAACCATCTGCTGTGGTCAGTAAGAGGGCTACCTTGTTTTTATTTACAGGTTCGCCCACCACCTGCATCAGTAGTTCGGTAGCTATAAATCCCAGCTTGGAGATGCGGTCCATCTTGAAAAATTTGGGATAGCTGAGCCCCAGGTTTCGGTAGAGCTGTGCCGGGATCTCGGCTGCAGGCAGGGCACTAAAATCGTATAAGTGCTGCCCGTCTCTCACAACTCCGGCAGCACTTATTTGTATGCTATGTTTTTTCAGCAGGGTTGTCATCAGGATTGCTCGCGTTCTAAAAATTTGATCAGGGAAGTAATGGCTTTCTGATGGTTTTTGACAAAAGGATTGCTATCGTCCCATACATAACCGGCCAATACGGAACAGATCTGGGATTTGATCAAAGGATCTTTATACTCGGCAAAAAAGATCTTGTACAGATCGCCGGTGTACCAGGCCTTTACGTAGGTGCGGAAGACATCAACACCCTGTTCCATAAATTTCATATAATCGTTTTCCCAGTCTACCTGTTCTCCCTGTAAGTGTTTGACCACAAGGTGGGCTGCTTTCTGGGAAGATACCGTTGCCAGGGTAACGCCGGAGGAGAAAATAGGATCTAAAAACTCTGTCACATTCCCGGTGAGCACATAACCTTTACCATAGAAGCTGCTGGAAGTAGCGCTCCAGCCCTGCAAGATCCGGGGCTCAAATTTCATCGCGGCATCTTTGAAGCGATAGGCCGTATTAGGATCGTTTTCTAAAAGTCTCAGGTATTTTGCCCGGATGTCTTCATCGCTGCCAAAGGGTTCAAAGTAGGAAGGATCTGCCACAAAACCTACAGAGGTAATGCCGGTAGAGAAAGGAATGGTCCAGATCCAGCAATCGGTATCCTGTGCATAGACCACGATGCGGTTAGGCTCCACCATTTCCATGCGTTTAGGGTCTTCCATATGGCAGAAAATGGTTTTACGGGTAGGTAGTCCAGGAGGCATTTCCAGGTTAAACAGCCTTGGGATGACACGTCCATAACCACTGCCGTCCACGATAAATTTTGCGTGTACCTGCCAGGTTTCACCGTTTTCTTTTTGGATCGTAGAGATGCTGCTGCCGTCTTCATTCATTTCAATAGCCGTCAGCTCACTCAGGTAATGAACGGGAATGCCCATGCGTTCACATTCATTGGCCAGGGTCATATCAAAGTCTGCACGCGGCATTTGCCAGGCATAGTTGTAGCCTTTCGCATGCTGATCGGCAAAGGTGAAGTCGCAGACCTTATCGCCCAGTACAAATTTTGCGCCCCATTTTTCCTGGAAGCCCTGTGCCTGCAAGGCGGGCAGGAATCCGGCTTCTTCCATACCTTCCAGGCAGCGCGGCAGGAGGCTTTCCCCGATTACGAATCTTGGAAATTGTGTTTTTTCCACTATCTCCACATTAAATCCTGCTTTTTTTATAATAGCGGCCGCTACAGTTCCTGCCGGGCCGGCTCCGATTACCAAAACATCTGTATGCTTCATGTCTACCTCTTAATCTTTATTATTAACTGGAAACCTCTTATTTTTTCTGAATCTCTAAAATGGTATGGCTTAATCCTATATTGTCGTATTCTTTTATGATTTTGAACCCTGCCTCATCAATGAGTTTATAGAACACAGCACTGTCATACATCTGGCTATTGCCGTTGGCCATGGTCGTGAAATATAAAGAGGTCATTTGCAGGGCAAAGGCCGATGTTTCAAACTTCTGGCGGTCCCAGAAGGTTTCATTGATGAAAATTTTGGTGTCTGCTGTAGCTACGGCATGGCATTTTTTCAAAATGCTTACAATTTCAGCATCGGCAAAGCAATCCAGGAACTGGCTCATCCAGATGATGTCATAGCCTTCCGGCAGCTTGAGGCTATTGTCCAGTACGTTGTGATTGTAGTAAGACACTCTGCCTTTGAAGCCTGCAGCATCAATGTTTTTTTCTGCCATAGCCAGTTGTCCCGGCAGGTCTACAATACCCATGTGCACTTCAGGATTGTATTGCAAAGCCTGTAAGGACCATTTGCCGGTGTTGCCACCGATATCAAGGATCTTTTTGGGACCGGACTCAAATACTATTTTCAGTGCGGTCTCAAAGGTATTGTCGGAATAAAAATGATCGAAATTCAACCAGCTAGTTTTTGCCGGTTCGGGCATTACGGAGAGTCCTTCATATAAAGTACTCCAGTCTCCCAGGGTCTTAAGGCCATAAGGTTTGCCGTCTCTGAGGCAGTCCTCCATAGTATCGGCTCCTGGCTCACATACATCTCTCATAAACTCATAGTTCACCCGGGTCATTTCGTTTTTAAGGATAAAATAACCTGTTTTGGCCAGGAAATATTTATCTTCTTTGCGGTAGACCAGGCCAATGCCCAATCCTGCTTCCAGCAATACTCTTAATGCATATTCAGACATTGGTGTATTGGGCCGCAGCTCGTTCATGCTGATGCCCTTGGTACCGCTCTTATCGATCTGTGGTAATATATCTTTTTCAATTAACAGTTTAGAAGCCTCCCAAACGTATGGTGCAAAAGCGATCAGGTGCGCTCTATCCATGGCCTCAAGGGCTTTTAAAGTATCTTTTTCAAACATAAAGTTTGCTGTGTTTTTAGGGTAATTATTTAAATGAAGGATGAATAGCATCTGTTCCCGTGCCCAAAAGTAATGTTTATCTATAAAATTAAAAAGTAGCGCGCGCAAATGAATATTGATTTTTAATGTAAATTTGTCACTTGCAAATAATCTAGGATGTACAATATAAAAATAAACGGACAGGACGAGCTTTCTTTAGCTTTGGAAGCAGGACAGATCAATGTGGGTGGTAAAGATTTACAATGGGATATCCAGGCTTTACCCAATAAGAGTTTCAGTATCATTGCCAATAATAAAAGTTATGTTGCTTTTCTCGAAAATGTGGACCGTGTAAGAAAAACCATGAACCTGAGGATTGAGAACAGCCTGTATGCTATAAAGATCCAGGAACCTATAGACCTCTTACTGGAGCAAATGGGACTGGATATTTCCAAAACACAGAAGGTAGAGCCGGTGAAAGCACCTATGCCGGGCCTTGTATTAAAAGTAATGGTGACAGAAGGCCAGGTGATCAAGAAAGGAGATCCTGTACTGATCCTGGAAGCCATGAAAATGGAAAATGTGTTTAAAGCATCTGCTGATGCTACGGTCAAAGCCATTAAGATAGCTGAAGGGCAGGCGGTAGAGAAAGGAGAGATTTTGATTGAACTTGCCTAGTAATGGCCTATTACTTACAAAAATGATAAAAAAAACGATACTGGTATGGTTTTGTCTGATCCTGGCCGGGTTTTGTGCTCTCAGCCAGGACCTGAATGATGCAGTGGTCTATATCCAGAGTGATAAAGAAACCCCGATCTACGTAAAAGTAGAAGGGCGTATGATGGAGCGTTACAGTAAAAACTATGTGGTATTGGGCAACCTGGCCTCAGGACCGCTCAACCTGGAGATCTTGTTTCAGCAAAACAAATACCCGAATCAGAAATTTATACTGAACATACCTCCCTCCAGCCAGCGCTCCCTGGTATTGAAAAAGCTGGACCAGAACAAGTTTGCCTTGTATGACCTGAACTATGGTATTTATTTAAACAATGGCAACCGGCTTGAGGAAGACATTTCCGGCAGTGATAATGATTACCAGAATACCGTTTTAGCGGCTAATAACAGGACAGAGGAAGCACAACCGCCAAAAGAAACAGCTGCAGCGCAACCGAAGAAGGAAAAGGTAGTAGCACAAAAAACAAAAAAGGAAAAAAACACGGAAGAATCAATTCCTGAGTTTACAGCAGCTAAAGTAAAGGAAGAAAAGAAGAAGAAAAGCGAAGCACTTGAGGTGGCGCAAGCAGTGCCGGAAAATAATGATACGCCAAAACCGGCAAAAAGAAAGCGTGCAGACAGGGAGCAGGAAAAAGAAGCGAAGACAGAGCAAGAACGTTTCCTGGACTTTGAAATGGACAAGAAAGAAGGCAATACGGGTAATAGTAAAAGTGCCAAAAATACTTCGGCTAACCATAACGGGAAATGCACGGAAGCGGCTACAGAAAGCCAGTTTGACAATTTTGCAAGCTTATTGAATGCAACAGAGGATGAAGAGCAAAAGCTGGTCATCGTGCGGAAAAATGCACCTAAATATTGTTTCAGCACCGACCAGGTGAGGACCATTGCAATGAATTTTGACTCTCAGTCTTCCCGTTATGAAGTGACCCGGGTATTAAAAGCGAAAGTGGTCGATGCAGAGAATTACCCCAAACTGAGTTCTTTGTTCAACACCAATTATCTGAAAGAACGTTTTAAGAATGAAGTAGTTGATAAATAAAACATTATAAAATTAAAGGCCCGGTAAAAATACCGGGCCTTTAATTTTGCGTGCTCAAATAGATTTACATCTTAACCATAATAAATTTTAAATTATGTTGTTCTCCCTGGTATTCTATTTTATAGGTACCCATGATCTGATTTCCATTAAGCGTTCCTTCCATAGACAATAGCATAAATCCGTTACCTACAGTCTGTTGCTCTTTCAAGCTAAATTGTGTAGCGGAATTCATCACTAAGATAACCTGGCTACCTTCATTCCAAAAGTTAGTCAATTCAAGGTCTGTGAAAGAACCCTGAACAGGTCCTAAGGTGGTAAAATAAGGTCCGTCTAAGCGACTGCCATTCATCTCATATTCTGTAAGATTCCAGCCACCGCTAAACTTTACCATCCAAAGATCAGTACAATGCTGTCCGGAATAGCCGGCAGGACACACACAGTTCCCTTTTTCACAATATCCCGCAGCACAGGGAACGCTGGCACATTTTGAATCGGCTTTATCTTTACAGGATACCATAAAGATGCTGGAAAGGCATAAAAGCAATGCAGGAATAATACTTAATTTTAATTTCATGTTTTTAAAGTTTATAATCTGACTGCAAAGTAATGTTTTTTTTATGTCAAAAACAATTAACAATCAATCTATTATAAGTTGAAATTTATCATCTAAGCTGATCACTCCTTCTTCTATATTTTGCGGATGCTCTTTAAATCCTTTGATCCTGGCGGTCTTTCCTTTCTGAATTAAGGTCTGCAGTTGCTTCTCATTCAGTTTTTTACCGAAGACCACAAAGGGCACTTTGAAGCCACAATTCTGGTAATCGCTGCAACCTACAGCGGTGTTTCCTTTCATCAGTTTGCGCTGTTTACACTTAGGGCAGTCCAGGCTGTTCCAGTCCAAAGGGGTATTGTCTTTAGGGGCTTTTTCCTTTTTAGGTTTTTCTGTTGCAGCAGGTTTTTCCTCCTGGATGGCAATTACTTTATTCTGGCTGTAGATCACTTTGTGGGTCAGCGCCACGACCATATCTATCAGTTCCTGTTTGAACTGTTGCGCTTCATATTCCCCCTTTTCAATCTTACGCAATTTAAATTCCCATTCCCCGGTAAGCTCCGGGCTTTTCAGCAATTCATCTTCTATGGTATCGATGAGGTCGATGCCGGTCTGCGTAGCGATCAGGTTTTTGCGCTTTTTCTCAATGTATTTACGCTTGAATAAGGTCTCAATGATATTGGCACGTGTGGAAGGACGGCCGATGCCATTGCTCTTCATAAGTTCGCGCAGCTCCTCATCTTCCACCTGCTTACCGGCAGTTTCCATAGCGCGCAGGATGGTGGCTTCTGTATAGGGTTTGGGGGCCGTGGTCTTTCCCTGGTGGATCAGCGGCTCATGCGGCCCTGACTCTCCGGCTTTAAATTCAGGTATGTTTTGCTCTTCTTCTTTATTTTTCTCTTTTTCTTCCTCTTCAGTCTTCACATCTTTGGCATAAATGATCTTCCAGCCCGGCTCCAGTATCTGTTTTCCTGTAGCCTTAAAGGGAATTTCAGCTACTTTGCCTTCTACCAGGGTATTGGAGATTTTACACTCGGGGTAAAAAACGGCGATAAAGCGCCTGGCGATCAGGTCATAGATCATCTTCTCTTCCCGGTACAGCGAGCCCGGCGGGCAGATCTCGGTGGGGATGATGGCATGGTGATCGGTCACTTTGGTATCGTCAAAGACCGCTTTGGATTTGGGAATGGGTGCCTGCAATAGCGGGGCGGTAAATTCCTGGTAATAATACAGGTTTTGCAGAATGCCGGGTATTTTGGGATAGAGGCTTTCTGAGAGGTAAGTGGTATCTACGCGCGGGTAGGTAACGTGCTTTTTCTCATATAAACTCTGTACATGTTTCAGGGTATTCTCGGCCGAAAAACCGAATTTCCGGTTGGCCTCTACCTGTAACCCGGTGAGGTCAAACAGGCGCGGGTTCTTTTCTTTACCTTCTTTTTTCTCAAAAGAAACGATCTCGAAAGGATGCTGTTTTAAATACTCAAGGCCTTTTTCCGCACGTTCTTTCTGCACCAGGCGATCGATGGCGGCACTAAACAGCACTTCCCGGTAAACGGTTTTTAATTCCCAATAGTCTGCCGACTGGAAGGCATTGATCTCTTTCTGCCTTTGCACCAGCATGGCAAGGGTTGGAGTCTGCACCCTGCCTATAGATAACACGGCCTTGTTCTGACCAAATTTTTTGGTAAACAGGCGTGTGGCATTGATGCCCAGCAGCCAGTCGCCAATGGCGCGGGCATTTCCGGCCAGGTATAGATTTTTATAATCTTCCCCGGGTTTTAAATTATCAAATCCTTCTTTAATGGCTTCTTCTGTAAGCGAAGATATCCAAAGTCGCCTGACGGGTTTATCACAATTGGCTTTTTGTAGTACCCAGCGTTGTATCAATTCTCCTTCCTGCCCGGCATCCCCGCAGTTGATGACCTCTTCACAGGACTGTACCAGTTTTTCGATGACTTTAAACTGCTGTTCTACTCCTTTATTAGGGATGAGTTTAAGGCCGAAGCGTTCCGGGATAATGGGCAGATAGCCCAGGTCCCAGTACTTATAGCTGGGGTGATAGTCGTGGGGTTCTTTCAGCGTGCAGAGATGTCCGAAGGTCCAGGTGACACAATAGTCATTGCCCTCCAGGTAACCGGAGCGCATTTGGGTAGCGCCCAGCACTTTGGCAATATCTCTGGCAACGCTTGGCTTTTCGGCAATACAAAGTTTCATGGTACATTCAACAATAAAGATTCAATGGCCCAAAGCCTTGAATATGCAGGTTACAAATTTCGGAAAATTTGAGGAGGGAAGCAGGAATAGTTTTCCACGGTTTTTCAAAAAATAAGGCTCTTTATTGTTCTTAGACAATAAAGAGCCTTGCTGATATATTAAGCATCATTATTTTGCAGCGATCACGGAGATCTCTACGTTTACCCCACGAGGTAAAGCCGCTACCTGTACGCATTCGCGGGCAGGCTCGTTTTCAGTAAAATAAGTTGCATATACTTCATTGATCTGGGAAAACTGGCCCATATCGGTAATAAAAATAGTTGCTTTCAATACGTTTCCAAAACCGTATCCTGCCGTGCTTAAAATGGCTTTTACATTCTCCAGGCACTGGCGGGTTTCATCCTGTATGCCGGAAGTGATCAGTTCATTTCTTTCCTGGTTGAAAGGGATCTGACCGGAAACGAATAACATATTGCCAAATTTCACCGCATGGTTATAAGGCCCGATCGGTGCCGGTGCTGCCGGTGAATTGATAATCTCTTTTTGCATTTTTTGTTGAATATTTATTGAATATTTAAATACGTTTAATTAAATTTTCATAAGCCACTGGCTCATTTATCTCATCAGCACATCTCCAAATCATCACATCAGCTAATCTCCAAATCAGCTAATCATCACATCAGCTAATCATCACATTACCCGTCAATCCAGCTTAAAGCATAGTCTTCATTTTCTACGCCTAAAGCATCTGCGGTCATGATCAGCGGGTGGAAGGTATCCACCATTACGGCCAGTTCCAGGGTTTCTTTAGCGCCAATGCTTTTCTCCACGGTACCCGGGTGCGGACCATGCGGGATACCGGCAGGGTGCAGGGTGATCATACCTTTGGTAACATGCTTACGGCTCATGAAATCACCATCTACATAATACAGTACCTCATCGCTATCAATATTGCTATGGTGGTAAGGGGCCGGTATAGACTTCGGATGGTAATCGAATAAACGCGGCACAAAGGAACAGATCACGAAATTATGCGCATCGAAATGCTGGTGCACCGGTGGCGGCTGGTGTACACGCCCGGTGATGGGTTCAAAATCATGTATGCTGATGGCATAAGGATACTCGCAGCCATCCCAGCCTACCACATCAAAAGGATGATAGCCGTACCAGATCGGGTACATCATGCCTTTCTTCTTGGTATTGATCAGGAATTCTCCTTTTTCATTGATGGGGGCTACATATTCCGGCTTGCGGATATCGCGCTCACAGAATGGGGAGTGCTCCAGTAATTGTCCGTAACGGCTCAGGTATCTTTTAGGGAAAGTAATGGGGCTGAAGGAATCTACGATGAATAAGCGGTTCTCTTCTGTTTTGAATTCAATCTGGTAAATACAACCGCGCGGGATCACCAGGTAGTCGCCGTAGCCAAAAGGGATATTGCCGTACTGTGTTTTCAAAACGCCTTCGCCTACGTGTACGAAGATCACCTCGTCGGCATCTGCATTCTTGAAAAATGTATTGCCGTCCAGGCCTTTCATGGGCGCTGCGAGGGCGATCTGCACATCATTGTTGAACAAAACGACTTTCCTGGACCTTAAATAGTCGGTATCCGGCTTCACCGAAAACCCTTCGAAGCATCTTGGCTTCAAAATGTTGTCTGAAGCTGCTTTAGGGGAAACATCGTAAGGCTCTTTGGTCTTTACGATAACGGTAGGTGGATGGATATGATATAATAAGGAATAGTGCGAAGAAAAACCTTCTGTGCTGAACAGTTGCTCTGCATATAATTCCCCGTTCTCTTGTCTGAATTGCGTATGTCTCTTAGGTGGTATGTTACCCAGACTGTAATAATGTGGCATTTGAAACTATTTTAAGAATTATGCTAAGATACCATTTTTAAATTTCTCTTTTACTTTTTCGTCCAAAGCACGGGGATTGCCATCGTCATCAATGCGTACAAAGGTAGCAGAGGTGGTACAGGCAACGGTTTCCTCTGCATTGTACACACTATATTTACGGGCTTCCACCGTTAAGGTAACGGAAGTATTGCCCACCTTGGTCACTTCTCCGTACAGGCGGATATGGTTACCGGCTTTTAATGGCTTCTTGAACAACAATTCTCCTACACGCAAGGTCACCATATTCTGGGTCTGGCAATATTCCGTGGCAAATGAGCCTGCTGCTTCATCGATCCAGGCCATCAGGATGCCGCCAAACAAATTACCATGAATACCGATATCCTTGGTCATTACAATTTTCTTTGTGATTAATTCCATTTTATCAAACGTCAACGTTTTTTAGACGCGCAAAGATAAGTTTTCTTATTGTGCAAAATACAAGACCGGCAGTATGTATTACACACGACAGACAAAAGAAGTTACCGGGAAAGGCTAGCTATATCAGTGATAAAACCTATAAGGTTTCAAAAACCTTATAGGTTTTGGTGCAGCCTGGCTGTCTTAACCTGCTCAATATGATATCAGCGCTCAATATTTCTAAAAGTGAGATTGATCCTGGCGGTATGCACTTTTTTGGTAGGGGGCAAGCGATGCAGCCAAAAGCTTTGTGTGCTGCCTTTCATCACCAGCAGGCTGCCATGAGGTAGTTGCAGCTCCACTTTTTCTTTATTGAATTTATGTTTGAAGGCAAATTTCCGTTCTGCTCCCAGGCTAAGGGAAGCGATAGCACCGTCTTTCTTCAGGTCTTTTTCATCATCGCTGTGCCAGGCCATACCTTCTTCCCCGGTATGATACAAGTTCAAGAGGCAGGAGTTAAAGGTCTCCCCGGTTTCTTGCTCTACTATAGTTTTTAAGGCCAGCAAGGCTGCTGTCCAGGGTAGGGCATATTTGGTGGTATTGGAGTAAGTGTAGGCAAAAGGCTCATCGCCATACCAGGCTACTTTTCTTTTTGTAATGATCTCTTTACCAAAAATAATTGCCTTATCATGCTCCCAGTCAATACCGCTCAGCAGCTGCTCAAAATAATGATCTGCAGTTGCCCGGTCTATAATGATGCCCAGGTAATTGACGATACCATCCTGGGGCAGATAATTTTTTTCTTTGTCTAAATGTTCTTCAAATAGTAGCATAATAGTAGGTTTATTCTTCAAATCTTTGTGCGCTTTCCCAGCCTATAAGGGCTGTTTTCCGGGTTGGTCCCCACATATAACCACCAATAAGCCCTGAGTTCTGGATGACCCGGTGGCAGGGAATAAGAAAAGCAACGGGATTGCTGCCGATGGCCGTGCCTACTGCCCTTGAAGCCTTAGGCTTGCCGATCTCATCAGCGATCTTGCCATAAGTACTCAGGCTGCCCATAGGGATCTTTAACAGGCTTTCCCAAACTTTGACCTGGAATTCTGTGCCTTTCAGGTGCAGTTTTATTTCACCCAGCTTACTCCAGTCATCGCGGAATATATGTAGTGCATTTTCCTGCCGCGCATCACTTTGCGCTGTAAATGTTGCATTGGGAAACCGGGCGCTTAAATTATCGAACGCCTTTACCGGATCTGCGTCAAAGGCCATATGGCAAATTCCTTTTGCTGTGGAAGCGATTAATATCTCCCCGAAAATACTGGATGCATAACTGTAATTGATGTGCAGGTCTTTGCCCCCGTTTTTATATTCCGCAGGGGTCATACCCTCTATTTTTATAAACAGGTCGTGCAGGCGGCTGGTACTGGAAAAACCGGTGGCCAGGCTGGCATCCAGTAAGGTATGATTGTCTTCTTTCAATAGCTTTTTAGCATGGGCCAGGCTGATGTATTGCAGGAATTTCTTGGGGCTGGTGCCGGCCCAGTCTGTAAATAGTTTCTGGAAATGATGCGGGCTGAGGTGTACACTTGCAGCAATTGTTTCCAGGTCGGGATGCTCTTTATAGTGCTCTTGAATGTATTCAATAGCCTGTGCGATCCTGTTGAAATTAAGCGTGGTTTGTGTTTCCATAAAGGGGTAATTGTCTGTAGCAAAATTCAGGAATTATTCCGGGTAATAAAATCCATTTCTTGTGCTTTCTCTTGTAGGTTACCATGGACGGGTGCTGAATGATAAAAATCCGGATTTTAGATCGCAGATCCTATAGCATCATTATGACATTGCTTCTTAATATATTTTGTAAGTGTAACTATAAGTTATGAACTCAGAGTAAGAAAGTATGAACCTGGAATGGCCAATGATGAACTGGTCCTTGCGGAAAATAAACAATGAACTGATATTTATATTGTACTCCATGAAAACAGATCGTGCGCTGACTTCTTCTGATCTTGCTCATAAAAGTTTAAACAAATTCAATAATTTTTAGTTTAATTAATGTTGTAATATAAATTTATTTTTTTTATGAAAAAACTACTCATTTTTACAGCAGCTGCGGCTGTTTTAACCTTATCAGGCATGAGCTATGCCGGGAGCGGAAAAGTTTCTGAAGTTGTGGTGACAAACCCGAATGATGCGCCCAGTGCTCCGCCTCCGGAGATCAACACTTATTACCTGGTCAGATGGAAACCACTTCCGCCAAATACGGCGCTAACTGCCGCAACAAGTGCTCATATTGCCAGTTATATATCCAATTCCTATACGACTTATAACCTGACCAGTTTATATTCACCGGCTAACTACGAGGGCTGGCTGGCTTTTTCAACTGCAGCCTGCAGGACCGCATTCCTGAGTAAACGAGTGTATCCATCCGGAAGTTCTACTACTACCTGGAGCTCTTATTATGAAATAGACGGCGCCCGTAATACCATTACGATTTCAGGACCACCTAACGTTTTTGTAATGAATTGTCCTCTGTAATTTAATGCTTAATTCTTATCACCCTGAATTTATCGCAGGGGCGATAAGCTGAATGCGACAAGCATTTTAGCCTTTAGGAGACCGTTCCTTTTATAATAAGGTGGCCATGAAATTTTCATGGCCACCTTATTAATATTGATACTTACAATAGATACTACTTCACTTCTACGCGAATGCCTTCTGTATGTGAGCTGAACTCAGGTGCATACATACATTGTGCAGTGGTAATGCCGTTGGAAAAAGTACCTTTTTGCGCTACGACCAAAGGATATTCGAATACAAATGTGCCTTTAGGCAGGCGGTCAAAGAAGAAATGGGTAGCAATGTCTTTGGTGGATTCATAATAACCCAGGCCACTGTTCCATTTATAACCGCTTAATACGTTTACCGGCTCGAAGCCTGCTGCACGCATATCTTTCATGTGTACGTATTCCATATCGCGGTCTACTTTCAATACGATGCGCACTTTTACTTTATCGCCTATTTTCAATGGCTGATTGGTGGTGATCTCTTTTAATACGGGACCGCGATCGGTATTGGTTTCAATATACAATTGCTTGGTAATGTTCAATGGGCTGGCACCTGCTGAAGAAGTGATCTTGTCCATGTTCTCAAAATACTGCCAATAAACCGCTCCCCAGGAAGTACCTGTATTTTTGCCGGTTTTATTGTCTACGGTCACTTTGATATTACCCATTTCCGGTTTTACGTCTTTACCTTCAATTTGCTTTTTGAAATAACCCGTTCCGGCCTCTGTCTTTTCCTGCGCGGAATTGATGGTCATATTACCCAGGGAGATGACTACTTCCGGTTCATATTGCAACCAGTCTGTACCGCTGCGCAAGAGGGCATAAACGGCATCGGCTGTGGCTGTAGTAGTTTGCCAGTTCTGGGTTTGTTTCTGTTTCAGTAACCATACTTTCAGGTCATCTACGGTTTTCTCATCTTTTTTGATCTCTTCAAATGCGGTGATCAGCAAAGCATGTGACTCCACCGGAAGATCGTACCACCAGTAACTACGGGCATTGTTCCAGTACATACCCATTTCTTTACTGCGCAGTGCTCTTTCCGATAAGGATTCCATAATCGTATTAGCAGTCGGTTTATCTGCTTTACGGAATTGCGTTAAAGCGATCATGCCCTGCATATAATTATTCTGGTCCATCCAGAATTGCTTTTCCTGGCTCATGTAATAGTCATAAGCAATTTTAGCCTCCTGGGGTACTGTACTGTTCATAAAGCTTCTCAGGTACAGGTATTGAACCTGGGATTGAGACAGGTTATTTTGTTTCAGTTGTTCTTTTTTGATATTGCGGTAGTCTTTCAATACTTCGGTATCCAGAAAGGAAAGGCCTTTGCGCAGGATGTTTTGTACCTCTTTGTCCTGGGCGGCTTTTACATTCATGGATTGCAACTTTGCCATACCCGTAAGGATATACTGGGTGATGTAGCGATTGCTGCCCATACCCGGGAACCAACCGAATGAACCATCATTGTTCTGCATTTTAGACAGCTTATCAATAGCGCTGTTCAGGCCTTTGGATAGTTGATGGGTCTCAAATAAGCGTGCTATATTTTGTTTTTGCTGTGCTTCTGATTTTGCTTCCAGTACCCAGGGAGTTTCTTCCAGCAGGGCTGTTTTTAATTCCTGGTTCTTTTGCAGGTTAGAGAGCAATGCAGCGGTATCTGTAGTGCGCCATTTATCAAAGATGGCCGCTACTTTAGGGCTTTGGGCGACGATATGACCGGCCAGTGCATTGGCATAAAAACGGTTAAAGGTCTGCTCGGCACATTCATAAGGGAACTCCATCAGGTAGGGCAGGGCCTGTACGGCATACCATGCCGGGTTTCCGGTAAACTCTACCGTCAGTCCTTTATGCAATAAGGTATTGCTGCCGGCAGATTGTAAAAGTTTTTCTAAAGAAAAAGTCTCCGTGGTATTACCGCGAACGGGTAATGGTTGTGTTTCGGTGACCAGCATTCTATTGGTCACAACAGGCACCAGGTGCTCTTCACCATCGCTGAAATCACCGGCTTCGGCTACAATACGTACCAGTACGGGTTCATAGCGGGCTTGTGGCACATTGAGGTTAAAGTTCACCACGCCGCTTTGTTGTGCGGCCACGGTAAAGCTTTGCTGGTTGTCCTTAAAGCCAAAAGGCAGGTTCAGGGTTTGTAAGGTCTGTGCATCTACGATCTCGATACGTGCTTTGCCGTTTAAGGCTTTATCAGACAGGTTGCTGATCTTAGCGGCAACGGTGATCTGGTCGCCCTGGCGGAAGAAGCGCGGCAGGTTAGGGGTTACCATCAGGTCTTTCTGCGTTTTTACAGAACCGCTCAGGTAGCCGGTTTGCCAGTCTTTGGTATGCGCGAAGGCCATAAAGTTCCATTCGGTCAATGCTTCCGGTATGGTGAATTTTATTTTGACATTGCCATCGGCATCGGTTTGCAATTGCGGGATAAAGAAGGCCGTCTCGTTTAAATTGGTACGGATAGCTGCATTTTTATTAGAAACAGTTGATTGAGGGTCAGGCAGGATCATATGCCTTGGGGCATTTTCTTGTTGAACCTCGCTGTCTTTTTTTACCTCAGGAGTGGTGTAGCCTGCACTTTTCTCATCAGCTGATGGAGCTGCCGCCGCAACTTCTGCTGCTGCATAATTCGCTCTTAATGCACTGCTTTTGTACATTCTGCCACCATTAGCAGAATAACTTCTATATACTTCAAATCCAAGTGGTAAGTTCCAGGAGGGATATTCTTTAAGTAATTGCGCCTGTTCTGATTCCATCTCTACAGCATTGCCACTCCTGCTTTTGAAGCCGAAGTTATTCCAGTACATATATTGAGGATTACTGCCAAACAGTTTGTCCCAGTTCCAGCTATGTGGTTTTAATGCATCTAAAGAAGCATCATACAGGCCGGCCACTAATTCTGCCGCTACTTTTTCTTTTTGATGGCCTTTAATGGTCAGGGTCCATTCTTCTGCTGCACCCGGCAATAATTTATCGCGATGGGTAGCCCAGCTAATCGACAGGTCTTTATTGCTCCATGGAATATTGATGCCTTGTGTGGCCTGGTACACACGGTTATTGTATACATATAACCAGTTGGTGCTTTGGTTGCCCCGGTCTGCTTCTGTAACTGCAATGTTCAGCGGACTTTTTTTCCAGTCCAATGGCTTATTCCAACTGTTGCGCTGTAAAAGATTAGCCTGCTCCAATGCCGGTGCTACGAAGAGTTTTATGTTGTCGCCCGGTTGATAGCTGCTTTTGTCGCTGGCGGTAAACAGTGGTACATCGAACTGTACTTTGGTGTCGGGGAGAAAAACGTAGATATATTGTTTTTGTACGACTTCTTTACCTTCTTTATCTTTTGCTTTTACTTCAATCTCGTAATAGCCGGATTGTTTCCATATATTTTTCGGCAGCTCGAGTTTGCCATCTTTGGTACTGGTGAAGGTATTGCTCCAGGCAGCAGCCAGCTTTTTCCTGTTTTCGGGCTTCCATTCTTCTTTATATTGATCGGCCGGGAAGAGTTGTTTAAATTCACTTTCTGTATAAATGAAATCGCTTGGCATGGCCCATAAACGCTCACGATAGAATTTATCGGGGCCTTGTAAAGGGCTGATCTGCACCTGCACAGCAGCCGGTGTAAAGATGCCGTTCAGGTTCCTGGTCAACACAGCAATGTTAGCCAGGTTGCTTGAAAGCGCTTGTGCAGGGGCATTGAGCTGTATATCAAGACTGCGGTAACCTACGGAAACAAATTGGGTATTGCTCCGGGTTTCACCATTAATATCGGTGATATCTACGGTAACGGTATAGGTAAAAACGGGTAAGTTAGCCGCATCGGCGCTTTTATCGGGAATAGCCGTAAAGTCAAAGTTGAAGTTGCCGTTCTCATCTGTTTTTACAGTGCCGTTAACGATCTCCGTCTGTGGGGTGTTCGGCACATAGGAACGGTAGAGCCAAGGGTAGGGGTAACGTACATTACGCACCACACGATAGTTCACGGTAGCCTGGTCGATGTTATTACCTGCATAAGCCAATGCTTTACCGGAGATCTTAATATTTTCTTCCAGTTTGTAATTGGTCTTTAAGGTATCCAACTCAACATAGAATTTCGGGCGCTTGTACTCCTCTACATTGAAGTACACACTACCGTATTGAGAGCTGATGCTCATGCCTCCGGTCAGTCCGCTTGCAGGCGCTTCAAAGCTCCCGGAGAAAGAGCCGAATTCATTGGTCGTGAAAGACAGTTCTTTTATAGCCTGGTAATTCGCATCACGGAAGATCACCTTTACGGTCTCCTTAGCGGCTACTGTATGGTCTTTGGGATTTTTTGTATTCAGTAAAATACCTTTGAAATAAATCGTTTGTCCCGGCCTGTAGATGCTGCGGTCGGTGAAGATGAAATTGGTTTTGCGTGCCTGGTTCTGGTCGCGGTAGTAAGGTGTTCTACGTAAGCTGTAGCTCTCGTTCTGGTCTACCAGGAAAGTATCTTTATCTTTTACAATGGCAAAAGAAGTATTGTAATCAATATTATCTCCCGGCAGGGCAATGGTGCCTTCTTTCGTTCCATTTAATACGTTCTTAATGCTTCCCAGGTATTTCCCGCTTTTGTTCTGGTATTGAAAATTAATCAGGGCAAGATTGGCATTGGCTACATATTGACCGGTTTTACGGTCCAGTACATACAGTTTATTGTCTTCTTTATCGCCCTGGAGCCTGATACCGGATAGATGGCTTACCTGTAATAGTTTTTTAACCACCAGGTCTGCTTTACTGTCTTTGATCACGATCAGGTACAAGCCTGCGGCTAAAGCATCCGCTTTCAGTTCTACGCTGTGGTCTTTAAGGTCTTCGCTATTCACCAGGACCTGTTTCCAGCTTTTGACCAGCTTACCCTGGTATTCTTCGTTCCTGGCCTGGGACAAGGTCGTGGTGTAAATACTGATCTCGACTTCTTTTACATTCTTATAAGATAAGAGCCATTTGATATTTTCATTAGGGATGTAGGCATCTTCCAGTTCAACCCTTAATGAATGGGACTCCATTGAACCGATCAGGTTGGAAGCGTTTATGGCTCCTTCCTCATTAGGATATTGCTGTATGATCTGCTGCAACTCTTTTCTTAAGGCAATAAGATCTGCTTTGTTTTCTGCCGGGGCTTCTATTTCCATATATCTGCCCCTGTTATTACCTGTGGTATTCAGCTTAGTCTGGGCAGCTAAGAAATAAACCTGTGCGGCACCTGCATGTTTGCTATATTTTTTAGCTAATGTATATAGGGCATTCCTGTAGTGTTCCTCTTTATTGGGGAAGGTGGCATATTGATGAACGAATGCAAGACGGGAAATATCTGCATCGATCAGGCCTTCTATATTGTCGCTTTGTATATTTTTATTAAGGACTTCCTGGTATAGCTTCAGTGCCTGCATTTGCAGGGAGCTGCTGTCCTTAGACTGGATGTTCAGTTTTACAAAATCAGTTGCAGCAGCAAAATATTTCAGCTCATCTATGCTGAATTTGTAAGCCGGGTTGATCACATCTCTTTCCTCTGATTTAAAATAATCCAGGGCATCGAACACTAAAAGATCGTATAGACTGGGACGTAGTTTGGAAGTGTTCTCTCCCGGGTTAATAATTGCTTTATACTTAGTGGTAGGCACATTAACCAGCTCCTGCCGATGTTCTATAGATGCCAGGAATAATGCAGTGATCTTTTTATGGAACTTGGTAGCATCCCAGGTAGCAATATCTGTGCTGGTATTGTTTTCTACGGTTGTTTGCTCGTAGACCTGGTAGCGGTTGTTTTCAAAATAAGATAAATAAGCCTTGGCGGTTATGTTTTGCCAGATGGCTTTTTCCACCGTATTTTTTGCTTTGGCTATTTCTGCCTCCATTTGAAGGATGGTCTTAGCTGCTGCATCTTCCTGTTGCTGGTCCAGTGCCAGCAGCCAGGCTTTTGCCTTGATGACCTCATCGGCCTGCTTTTTTTGCTCTGCCGATTTCAGTATATCGGCTACGATAATTTTTGCTGATTCCGGTTTGCCAATGTTGACGAGTGAGTCAACTTTGGCCCAAGGTGTTCCTTTTTCCATCCTGTTTGTTCTGTTTTGAGCCTGAACATTAATATTTAGGCAGATAAGCGCCGTCCACATTAAATAATAAAATGACCTCATATAATCGAGCTTTTGTTTAAAACGATGTTTGACAAAAGTAAGATGAAAAAAGGGTTGGGATTGCATAAATATGGTTTACAATCATGATGTTAACGCAGCTGCTTTTATCCAGCTTGTTTTACAGAGCAGACAAAAACAATAAAAACAGGGCCAGAACGATCTTTGTGATTATATTTGAAACTGAAATACTATAATTTGTAAATTATATATCTGGAAACGAGACCTACATGAATATGAGGAGTTGCCGGCAGCTTAGGGTTTTCAGTTTAACTATTTAATATGTTCGATAAACTAACAAGGAAAAAAACAATAGCGCAAGTACAACATTCCCACACCGATGTAACCCCGGAATTGTTGGGAATAGATGAAAATATTCCGCAAAAGGTTGGTGAGCATACGATGAAGCGTACGCTTAAAGTAAAAGACCTGGTGATGATGGGCATTGCCGCGGTGATCGGTGCAGGTATTTTCAGTACCATTGGCCAGGCTGCCTTCCAGGGCGGGCCGGGTGTAATTTTCCTGTTTCTTATTACTGCGGTCACTTGCGGCTTTACGGCCTTATGTTATGCAGAGTTTGCCGCGCGTATCCCGGTATCGGGGAGTGCATACACTTATTCTTATGTGGCTTTCGGGGAGATCATAGCCTGGGTTATCGGCTGGTCGCTGATCCTGGAGTATGCCATTGGTAATATTGTGGTCGCCATCAGCTGGAGCAGTTATTTTAATAATATGCTGGAGGCTGTCAATATTCATCTGCCTGCCTGGCTGATCTCTGATGTGAAGACGGCACAAGATGCCTTCCTCAAAGGAGCTAATAATATTCATGCAAGGGCCTGGGCCACTGCACCGGGTATAGGCAACACTAAGCTGATCATGAACCTACCGGCTTTCGTCGTGGTGATCCTGGTGACCTGGCTGGCTTATATCGGCATTAAAGAGAGTAAAAAGAGCGCCAATGCTATGGTCGTGGTGAAACTGGCTATATTAGTGGTGGTGATCGCACTGGGCTTCTTTTATATTAATTCGGATAACTATGTACCCTTTATGCCGAATGGCTTTAAAGGCGTATTGATGGGGGTATCAGCGGTGTTTTATGCCTACATAGGCTTTGATGCGATCTCAACTACGGCTGAAGAGTGTGAAAATCCGCAGAGGGATATGCCGCGCGGTATGATCTATTCTTTACTCATCTGTACCGGCATTTATGTATTGACAGCCTTGGTGATTACGGGGATGGTACATTTCAGTAAGTTTGAGCATGTGACCGATCCTTTGGCTTTTGTTTTTGAGCAGATCAACCAGCCTATTGTAGGAAAGATCATTTCTTTTAGTGCTGTAGTAGCGGCCACCAGTGTGATGCTGATCTTCCAGATCGGGCAGCCCAGGATATGGATGAGCATGAGCCGAGATGGACTGCTGCCGAAGAAGTTTTCAAAAATTCATCCTAAGTTTAAAACACCTGGTTTTGCTACCATTATTACCGGTTTGATCGTTGCCCTACCGGCATTGTTTATAGATGCCAATATCGTTACTGATCTTACCAGTATAGGTACCTTGTTTGCCTTTGTGCTGGTCTGTGCCGGTGTGTTGCGTTTGCCCAAAGCCGGTCCTGATCAGAAGTTTAAATTGCCTTATATCAATTCCAGGTATATTGCCCCTGCATTATTGGCTGTTTTCTTGTTTTTCACCTGGGATAAGTTTACTTATAATTACCAGCATTTATATGAAATAAAGTTTGACGAGATCTTATTTGTATTGTATGTGATCGCCGCTACGGCCATAGTGGCTTATTCCGCTTATCGTCAATATACTTTGATCCCGGTATTGGGTCTATTGTGTTGTATGTACCTGATGATAGAGATCCCTGCCAATAGCTGGATGGTATTCCTATGCTGGATGGGTGCGGGCCTGATCGTCTATTTCCTGTTCGGGTACAAAAACAGTAAGCTCAATAAGGCTAATGTAAAATAGCCTGCAGCACGGGTAAAGATTTAAGGGGCTTGAAGCTTTTATCATGCCACTGTACAAAGTGAAGATAACCTTCCAGTATAGCAGTCCTGTCCAGGGCAGGCACTTTTATGGCGGCAATATTTTCAAAAGCCGTCTCCCTGATCAGTAAATAGCATTGATGAGAAAGCTCCCGGTCAAATACGGGTAAGGATTCCCCGGGCCTGGACTGGAAACAACCTTCATAGGTATTCAGGTAACAGTTGGTAGCACTGTAATTATCATCAATGGCATAGCCCATCTTTTTTGCCGCCTCTTTCAGGAAGAAGACGGGCATATTGGTCAGGCTGTCTGAGCTTGCCTTATCTATTTTATGAAGAAAACCGGTAGCAAATTCAAACAGGTCTTCCTGCGCATCGGCCGTTTGTACCAAGCTGCTCAATACTTCTACCGCAAAAAGCAATAAAGTGTTTTTGATAACATTTTCACCAATGGTTTCAAAGAAATAGTCGAGCCGGTACTCTTTGATGTATTGAAGATTTTTATCGTTTTGATGGTACACCTGCAGGTCCAGGATATTTCCGGGCCGGAGTATGTTCCCTTTCCGGCTTTGTTTTTTTTCGCTCCTGACCCCTTTTACCAGGTAGGTCTGCAGCCCCAGCAGCTCTGTAAATATATTACAGATGATGCTGGTGTCTCCATATTTTATGATCTTTAAAACGATTCCTTTTGTGGTAATAATCATGGCTTACTATTCGTGAATAATAAACTTGCCATTGGCTTTTTGTGTACCGTCTTTGCTCACCACAAAGATCAGGTAAACGCCGGACTGTACTTTCCTGCCATTATAGTCACGGCCGTTCCAGGCCATCATAGCGCCATTAGAAGTGCCCTGGTAGACCAACTGGCCGTTAATATCAGTGATCTTCACATTGGATACTTCGGTCATGCCTTTGATAGAGATCTGGCCATTATAGCCGGAGGGTACCGGGTTGGGGAATACAAACAAGGGTTTGCTGATGTTCTCCCCGGCTTCTATGGCTGCACCACCAAAAGAACATAAGCCTTTGTCGGTGGCAATGTACACGACCCCGGTAACCGGGTCAATATCCACACTGATGATCGTGTTAGACAGCAAAGGGCTGTTTTCTGCGGTAAACTGTTCTATGATCTCTTCTCCATCCTCGGTAAGCAGGAATAAACCTACACTGGTACCCACCCATTTGCGGTTACCACCATCTACTGCTATAGACTTTACCGGGATGCCTTCAAACATATAGTTGGCAAAATTGAACCCTTTAGTCACCAAAGGTCTCAAGATGGCATTACATACCCCCTGGCGGATGTCGGCACCACAACTGAAAATGGCAATACCACTTTCGGTCCCGGCCCACATTTCCCCGTTTTTATCTTTTGCGATGGTATGGACCTGTGCATTGGGCAGGTTACCATTGTTTTCCCCGGTGCCGAGGATCCTTACATAATCATCATTAGGATTACCAATGGTATTATTGTCGTTAAAGACAGCAATACCCGAACCGGATACCCCGGCAGCCATCCACTTTTGTCCCAGGTCATCTATGGCAATAGCAGCCAGGTGGTTAATGCCGGATATATTAAAGTTGTACCACTGATCATCATAAGTTTTGACCCTTAAAGGATTTTGCACCAGGCTCTGGGTGACCCAAAGGTTATTTTCTGCATCCAGTTTAATGTCGGTGACCCGGTAACTGCCGGTATCTCCCTGTATATTTACCCCTAAATACCCCGATTTGTAAGTGGTCAACTGCTCGTTGGCATCTATTTTAACCACGCCGCCGTTTAAAAGCCCGGCATAGGCATTTCCGGTAGATTCATCTTTTTGAATGGCGATCGCATCTGTTTGCAGGTATTGTTGTGCCGGAGACAGGTGGCTCAGGATATCCCATTTCCAGTTTCTCCATTTGTCCTCCTTGTAGCGGGAGAAGGCTTCCTGGTTCAGACCAGGTATCCATGAGGTATAATCTTTACTACCATGTGCCAGCCATATTTCGCCGTTTTTGGCCCATGTTTTTTGCGCACCGGCATTGGTCGGGCCTGCAGGGTAGATGTTGGCCCAGTCTTCTGTGCTGTTGGTACTGCTTCTCCTGCGCAGCCCGGCATAGCCGTCAACTGCCCAGTAATAGCCGTCCCCTTCATCTTTAAACCTTGCTGCAAAGAAGGCCGGAATGGAATCTACACGGGTACCATTACTGCTTATCTTTACTGCATATGGACGTGCGTTGGTACTTTCTCTGGTCATGATCCATAAATTGCCATCGCTGCTGGCATCAATTTTCTGGACCGGGTTGACCGGAGTGTTTATGTTTACGAGGTTACTGCCATTGATGAGGTACACCAGGCTGTCGGTAGCCACAAAGGCATTTTGGGCATTGCTGCTTAAGAAGTTTAAATTAAGGCTACTTATCTTTTGCCAGGTAGCAGAGTTGAATAATTGCGGGTTGCTCAGCGGAGACATGAATAAGCCGATATCTGTAGCCACATATATATTATTGTCTTTGGTGGTCACCGATTTGACCAATGCCTGCATATTATTACTGTAAAAAGGAATCTGCTGCGCTACTACTTTCTTTTCCAGGTCTACTATGATCAGCCCGATACCGGAACTGAGGTAAAGCTTACCTTGCTCCGCATGTGCGGCATACAGCGTTTTGTCACCGGGCACTGTGGAAACTTTAAGATCGGGAATGTTTTCAAATTTACCGTCTTTGAACAGGTCTATATTACCGTTTAAATAGACCAATGCCACTTTCCCGGTATATTCATCTGCTTCCAGGAAGGCCATTTCCACATCGCTCATGCCATTCGCTTTACTGTATCTTTCCAGGACACCTTCACTATGTTTAAAGGTAAAAAAGGAGGACCTGGAAATACAATAATACATATCATTATCTTCTGTATCAAAGTCGATGGCATTAGCGTAAGGGAGGTAGGTATTCCAGCCACCCACATAGGGCCGCTCTGTTTGTGCCATTGCCTCTGCCGGGCTTAAAAGAAAAGACAGGGCAGACAAAAGTACTGCGCTGAAGGACTTCTTTAGTATGTAGCTATTTGTATTCATTGCTTATTTTCTATATTGGGATGAGCCTCGCTTCAAAAATACACTATAATTTTTGCTTTAAGTTCCTGAAAAAATAACGAAGCATTCCTGCGTTTAATTGTAAATTCCCGGTTTTATTTAAAGAGCGAACAAATGTATGTATCTTTAAATGTTGATAAATTAACAAGTACACTGGTAACTATTTCTCTTTATTTTCATTATTTTCGTTAACAAGGTAATTTTTAAGTAAAAAATGACCTCATGTTTTTAAGATTTAAAAATTTATTTATATGAAAAAAATTGCTACCCCCCTTAAAATGGCTTTTTTATTTGCAGCATTAGCAGGTAATATGTATGCTGTAAATGTACAGGCACAATCAAAGCATAAGAAAGCCGGAACACATCATTCCAAGAACAGCCTGGACTGGCAGGGAGCTTACTCCAATGGCCTGGTAAAATTAAACTTGTTTGCAGATAACAGCTACCTGTACCAGAACGGCAATATCTTTAACTCCGGTAAGGTAATATGGGGAGCTAATAAGAACATCATAACTTTATCAGAAACCCAGGAAAAATACAGGGTAATCGAAGGAAAACTGAAAAATGAATTCAATGGTACTGAATTTGTAAAATCGGGCGACCATGCGGTAGAAGTGGCACCGGGCGGCCAGGCGAAAATCAATAGCCGTTTGCTGGGTGGCAGATGGATGTTAATTGAATTAAGAGGCAAGGCGATCTCCAAATCAGATAAAATGAATAAAGAGCCGTTTTTAGCTTTTAAAGAAACTGACGGTACTTTTTACGGACATTCAGGCTGTAATGGCTTTAGCGGAAGCATCAAAAAAATGGATGATTTCAAGATCGAATTTGGCCCTGCTATGCAGACCATGATGGCCTGCCTGGGTATGATGGACATCGAAAACCAATTTACGGAAGCCTTAAGAACAGCCGATAACTATACGGTTAATAATGGCGTACTCTCTTTAAATAAAGCAAGAATGGCCCCTTTGGCCCGGTTCAAGTTTGTAGCCGGAGCTGAATAAATAAAAAATGATTGAAAAGACCGGGGAGCTGTTTACAGCTCCCCGGTCTTTTTTGGTGCATTCAAGGAGTATATTTTTATAATTACTTGGTTTCTACCCAATTTTTTCTATTTTTAATTAGTTAAATGGAGTTACTAAAATTAGATACCAACCAATCGCCTTACTTTGAGCACTACCAGCAATTCTGGAGCTGGTTTGCCCGTAATGCCACTATGCTGTTTGACCGGCTAAAGAGCGTCAATGAGGCTGAAGATAGTTTTTTTGAATTATTGTCGCCCAGGCTGGGCGAATTAAAAGACCGGGTCTTTTTCCTGGTAGGGATGCGTGATGACGATACCGCAGAGCTGATCTTTACCGCGGACGGGGTCATCAAAAATATTGTCTTTGTGGAAGAGCTTGTGGCTGCTGCTCCAGAAGTAAAGAACTGGAAATTCACAGCCCTTAAGCCGGAACACCTGGCCAGCGAGATCAATGTAGAGCTTTCCGGTTTAAAGTTTGAGGAGAAAAGCATTTGCTTCTACCCGGTGCAGCATGAAAAGTACCCGGATGAGATAGAACTGGTCATCGTACTGAGCCATTTTACAGAAGAGCAGAAAAGCAGTGCCTACAGCGGGGCTTTCATATTTATTGATCATTTATTGGGTGAGATCAATGCCGTTACTTTAATCGACAGTATTAAGATCGCCGCGCAGGCCGATGCAACTGCAGAGCTGATCCCTATTGCCAAGCTAAAGCCTTACCTGGTCTGGCGGGAAAAAGAATTTGTAGAAAAATACGGGGATTACTATTACGATTCCACCGAAGATAATTATACCGGCTTCGAAGCTCAGTTGAAAAGCGGCAGTAAGCTCATTGCCACGATGAATACGGCTGCGCTTAGCTGGGAGTATAAAGGATCTCATCCCTGGATCTTAAAGATCGCCATCACCTATGACGGCACTTTAAATGAAGGCTTCCCGGATGCCGCAAGCCTCTTGCTGATCAATCAATTTGATGATTTGTTGCTGGAGCATTTCCCGGAGCAGGACGGCTTTATCAACCTCGGCAGGGAAACGGGAGAGGGGATCAGGGAGATCTATTTTGCCTGTAAAGGATTCAGGATACCTTCCCTGACCAGTCAACACCTGATTCACCATTTCAAGGGTAAGCTGGACATAGATTACCAGATCTTTAAAGATAAGTACTGGCAGACCTTTGAACGGTACACGGCCTATTAATATAAAGCAAAAAGCAGCTCAGTAATCCTGAGCTGCTTTTTCGTCTTTATTCACCGAAAGCTCTTTTCAGGAGACTTTCTACTTTAGGCTCACTGCCTCTGAAGGCCTTGAACAATTCCATCGGGTCTTTAGTGCCGCCGGAAGATAATAATACTTTGTACTTAGCGGCTACTTCGGGGTTGAATATCCCGTTTTCTTTAAAATATTGAAAAGCATCTGCATCCAACACTTCCGCCCATTTGTAGGAATAATAACCAGCCGCGTAGCCTCCTCCAAAGATATGAGAGAAGCCGGGACTGGCTGCAGTTTCCGGGTTTAAAGGGTATAAGCTGGTGGCCTGAGTCGCTTCCGTCTCAAAGGATTTGATATCGGCTACTTTTTCTGCCTGTGTATGATAAGCCATGTCCAGGAGGCCAAAGCCCAGCTGGCGTAAGGTCTGGTAGCCTTCCATGAAGTTTTTACTATCAGAGATGCGCGCGATTTTATCATCCGGTAATACTTCACCGGTCTTATAGTGGCGGGCAAAGGTTTTCAGGAATTCCGGCTCGTAGCAATAGTTTTCCAGGAACTGTGAAGGAAGTTCTACAAAATCCCATTTCACAGAAGTACCGGACAGACCAGGGTATTGGGTATTGGCCAGCACACCATGTAAGGCATGGCCAAATTCATGGAACAAAGTGGTCACTTCCTGGAAGCTCAGCAGACTGGGCGTATCGGCTGTAGGTTTGGAGAAATTACATACTACCGAAATATGTGGCCTGTAGTTTTCACCGTCCTGGATGTATTGGTTTTTATAAGATGTCATCCAGGCCCCGGAACGTTTTCCCTTCCTCGGGTGGTAGTCTACATACAGCAGGGATTTATATTCGCCGTTTTCTGTAATCTTATAGGTTTTGACATCCGGATGGTATTTCTGGATGTCCTTCAACTCTGTAAACTCAAGTCCAAAAAGTGTTTTAGCCAATCCAAAGACTGCTTCCTGTACCTGCTCTAAGGGGAAATAAGGTTTAAGTTCCTCATCGCTCAGGTCAAATTTTTGTTTTCTTAATTTTTCGGCATAGTAGGCATGGTCGTAGCTCTGCATCTCTTCTATGCCATCTTCCCGGGCCATTGCCTTCAATACCTCGATTTCCTTTTGGGCATAGGGCGTAGCCTTTACCAGCAGTTCCTCCAGGAAGCCGGTCACTTTCTCGGGAGTTTTAGCCATTCTTTCTTCCAACACATAGTCTGCATAGTTTGCGTAGCCTAAAAGTTTTGCCTTCTGGTCTCTTAAGGCAATGATCTCGCGGATC
The DNA here is from genome assembly GCA_001897525.1 of Bacteroidetes bacterium 43-16. GTDB lineage: Bacteria > Bacteroidota > Bacteroidia > Chitinophagales > Chitinophagaceae > Edaphocola. The sequence goes on from MKTB01000017.1 coordinate 435,175, forward strand.
AGGTTTTGATTGTCAAAGTCCCCGCCATCAAAAGATTTCTTTCCATTGGCCAATGCGATCTCCTGCCGCAGTTCCCTGTTGTCGGTATAGGTCATCAGGGGCACAAAGCTCGGGTATTGCAGGGTGATCACCCAACCTTCCAGTCCGCGTTCCTGCGCTTCTTCTGCATATTGCGCTAAAATAGCTTCGGGTATACCCGACAAAAGTGCTTTGTCAGTAATGTGTTTGGTATAAGCATTGGTGGCCGCGAGGGCATTTTGTCCGAACTGCAATGATTTCAGGGAAAGTTCTTTGTTGATCGATTCCAGTGTTTTCTTATCGGCATCGTTCAGCAAGGCACCACTACGCTCAAATCCTTTATAGGTATCATGCAGCAATGTTTTTTGCTCTTCGTCCAGCTCATATTGCGCTTGCTGATCAAAAACAGTTTTTATCTTTTCAAATAAAGGGATGTTTTGCGCAATCTTCGAGGAATGTGCCGAGAGTAGGGGAGACACCTCCTGGGCTATTTGCTGAATTTCATCAGTGGTCTCTGCCGAATTGATATTGAAGAAAATATTGGAAAGTACTTCCAGGCCCTGCCCGGAGTAGGCCAAAGCTTCAATGACATTTTTAAAATCGGGTGCAGCCGTGTCGGCTACGATAGCATCTATTTCTTTTTCTGCCTGCAGGATCATGGCCTTAAAAGCCGGAAGGTAATCCGCTGCTTTGATCTGTTCAAAAGGAGCAGATTGAAAGGGGGTATTAAAGGTTGTGGTGAGTATATCAGACATGGATCATTATTTTTATAAGAAAGGCGTTCAAAAACTGTTCCAAATATACTGAAAAGGGACATGCACTTTCCAGATAAAAGCGCATATCCCTTTTTGTCATTCTTTGCAACCGGATTTTTGCAGATTTGTCAGCTAGGACTTCGGATGTATTCTTTTTTGTACAAGCTTGCCGCTTGCCGTCTCTTTGCCTTTGAATTCGATATAGCCGATATTGGGCGACCAGAAGGTGCCTCCCGGCTCTATATGGATGTATAAGCGCTGCAATACCATTTCTTCTCCGTCCAGTTGGACGCTGGTCTGGTAAGTGCCGTTGGACAATTGTTTCAGGTAGAGGGGCACTTTTTCATACCCGGCAAAGCGGAGCTTAAACTGCCCGTCCCTGATCTTCGTGCTTTTAATCCCGAATGCATAGTGGTTCTGGATACTGCTGAGGTTCTTTTTTGCTCCTTTCTCGGTATACCTGATCCAGTAAGGTTTGATGGGTTCTTTCTCATTGAGCACGCCATTCTGAAAGTTGAGGTCATACATGATCGTATTAGCATCAGTAGTTCTTTGCAGGTAGAACTGTGTCTGTTTTGTGAATGAAGGGATGGGAAATTGATCCACGGCCCTGTTCTGCGCCTGGCCGAAATAAGACAACAGCAGTGCTGCTACAGTCATGCACAGGAACAATAAAAGATCGAATTTAGGTTTGCCGGCACCGGCAAGCGCAGCTTGTTGCATAAAGGTAAAGTTTTTGGGGAATTAAAAAATAGGTAAAGCACCCGTTTGCCTTTCTTCTGTATATAGGACAGTCAATGGAGCCGCTACCCCTATGAAAGCTGTTTATTAACCTAGATCAATGCTTTTGTGATTTTAATTAAAGAGTTTTGTAGTTCAATTAGAGCGCTATGGAATTTGGAATATCAATGTTTGGCGATTTAGCCTTAGATCCGCAAACAAAGAGCAGGAAAGATCCTGCTGAAAGAATGGCCGAAATACTGGAAGAAATAAAACTGGCCGATGAAGTGGGATTAGATGTTTTTGGTATGGGGGAGCATCATCGTGCCGACTACCTGGTATCGGAGCCGGAGATCTTGCTGGCAGCGGCGGCAAGTATCACGAAAAATATTAAACTGGGTTCTGCCGTTACGGTATTAAGTTCTGCAGACCCGGTAAGGGTGTATGAGTCCTTCAGTATGCTGGACCTGATCTCTAAGGGCAGGGCAGAGCTGATGGTAGGCCGGGGCAGCTTTATAGAATCGTTTCCTTTGTTCGGCTTTAACCTGGACGATTATGAAAAATTATTTGAAGAGAAGCTGGACCTGTTACTGGCTTTGAATAAAGGCGGCCGTATCAACTGGCGCGGTACTTTAAGAGCTCCTTTGATCGACCAGGAAGTGTTTCCTAAGCCCATGAACGGTAAATTGCCGCTCTGGATAGCTGCAGGGGGTACGCCGGAATCTGTCTTAAGGGCGGCAAGGCTGGGCCTGCCTTTAACAATAGCTATTATAGGGGGTATGCCTAAGCAGTTTGTGCCTTTGGTAGCTATGTACCGGGAGCAATGGAAAGCTTTTGGCCATAAAGAAGAGGATTACCAGTTTTCGGTAAATGCACATTTGTTTGTAGGTGATGATGCTTCTATCAGGGATTGGCACTACCCGGTGTATGCGCGCCAGATGGACCAGATAGGCAGAGACAGGGGATGGCCACCGTTTAGGAAAGAGGTATATGAAGCTACGGCAGCGCCCGGAGGTGCTTATTTATTTGGCAGTCCCAATGAAGTGATCGATAAATTACTGTATAATCATGAACTGTTTCAGTACACCCGTTTTGTGGGCCAGATTGATGTAGGCGGACCGGATCATTTAAAAATGATGCGATCAATTGAATTGTTTGGCAGCAAAGTAGTGCCTGAAGTGAAAAAAGCATTAGGGCTTTAGTCCTTATACAGAACTTCGCCGGATAGGGAAAACCTATAAGGTTTTTGAAACCTTATAGGTTTAATATTTTATGCCCGGATCTATTCAAAAGTAATCACAAGATCATTTTGGTCGACCATAACACCAGGCGCTAAAGCGATTGACTTTATGGTGCCGGCTTTGGCCGCGCTCACGGTGCTCTCCATTTTCATGGCCTCGATAACGAAGAGCGGTGTGCCTGCTGCTACTGTATCTCCGGCCTTAACCAGTATAGCCGATAAGCTACCCTGCAGCGGAGCTCCGGTCTCGGTATCCGGGTTGCTTACTTTCTGATGGACTGCTTTATTGGATTTAATGGCATTATCCTTTACCAGTACTGTTCTCTGGCCGCCATTGAGTCCGAAGGCTACTTTCCTGATGCCTGCTTCATCTGGCGGGGAAACGTATAACAGGGTGATATGAATGACTTTTCCCGGCCCGATCTTGATCTCGATCTCTTCCCCGTCGGCTAAGGGATAGTAGAAGGCCGGTGTAGGCATCTGCTCTACTTTTCCATACTTTTCTACATGTTTATAGTATTCGTCAAACACTTTCGGGAACATCTGGTAGGACAAGAAGTCCAGGAAATTGGCTTTAGAATAGGTTTCCCGGAAACTTTCAAATGCCTGGTCCAGGTCAATGTCCGGCAAGGACTGTGATTGGGCACTTTGAGCCGGTTCATTGCGCAGCATTATTTTCCTTAAGTGCTCGGGGAAGCCTCCATAAGGCACACCAAGATCGCCCCTGAAAAATCCTACTACAGAAGCCGGGAAGGAATGATGCTTACTCTCATCCAGCACCTCTTCAGCGCTCAGGTTGTTGGCCGTCATAAACAGGGCCATGTCGCCTACGACCTTACTGCTCGGGGTTACTTTAATGATGTCTCCGAAAAGCTGGTTAACGATGGCGTAGTTTGCTTTTATCTGCGGTAGTTTGTCGCCCAGTCCTACTCCTTCGGCCTGCTGGCGCAGGTTGGAGTACTGGCCGCCCGGGATCTCATTCTCGTACACTTCTGCTGTAGACGATTTGAGGTCGGACTCGAAAGGGTAGTAGTAGTCGCGTACGGCATCCCAGTAATCGCTGTGCTCGTTCAGGGAACGCAGGTTCATGCCGGTGTTTTCTCTTTCCTGTCCCTGCAACAGTGCAATCACGGAGTTCATATTGGGCTGGGAGGTAGTGCCACTCCAGGAGGCTATGGCACAATCGATACTATCCACACCTGCTTCTATCGCTTTCATGTAGGTCGTGATCTGTGTACCTGCCGTATCATGGGTATGTAAGGCCAATGGGATGTGTATGGCTTCTCTTATAGCAGGGATGAGCACTTCTGCTGCCTGTGGCTTCAGGAGTCCGGCCATATCTTTTATGGCGATCATATGTGCCCCGGCATCTTCCAGCCTGCGGGCCAGGTCTACATAGTATTGAAGGCTGTATTTATTGTTGTCTTTTTTAAGCACATCTCCGGTATAGCAGACCGAGGCCTGGGCGATGGAAGTGGTGTATTTGTTGACATATTCAATGGTCGGCAACATGGACTCCAGGTTATTCAGGGAATCGAATACGCGGAAAATATCAATACCCTTGTGTGCGGCTTCTTCTACAAATTTACGGATGACATTTTTAGGGTATGCGGAATAGCCTACGGCATTGCTGCCGCGGAACAACATTTGCAGCAGGGTATTGGGCATGGCCTTGCTGAGTTGCTGCAGGCGCTCCCAGGGGCACTCATGCAGGAACCTGAGGGCCACATCAAAGGTAGCACCGCCCCATACTTCGGTAGAGAAGATGCCGCTGTTTTGTTGCGCGAAACTGGCCGCAACGGCCAGCATATCCTTGGAGCGGACCCGGGTGGCCACCAGGGACTGGTGGGCATCTCTGTAGGTGGTGTCGGTAAACAGGATCTGTTTTTCAGCCCTTATTTTTTGCATCAGGGCATCTCTGCCCAGTTCATTTAACTGGTCTTTATAGCCTTTGGGAAAGCTGGCTTTGGCATCGAATGCCGGCACTAATGGTTTCCGGAAGGTCCTGGAAGCATCGTAGTGTTTGATGTCGGGATGGCCGTTGACCTTAACGTCTGCCAGGTAGCTTAATAGTTTGGTAGAAGTATCTTTCAGTTTTCTCAGCTTGAACAGTTCGGGGTGTTCACCGATGAAGTTTACGGTACAGGCCCCTTTACGGAAGAGTTCATGGCTGATTACATTCTCCAGGAACAGGATATTGGTGGTAACACCGCGCACCCGGAACTCGGACAAGGCGCGTAACATCCTGTTGGCCGTACCGGAAAGGGTGCGGCCGCTGGCAGTGACCTTCACGATCATGGAATCGAAGAAGGGCGAGATCTTCATGCCCTGGTAGGCAGAACCCTCGTCCAGGCGGATACCGAAGCCTGCGGCATTGCGGTAAGCGATGAGGGTACCGTAGTCGGGCTTGAAATTGCTTTCGGGATCTTCTGTAGTGATCCGGCATTGTATGGCAAAGCCATTTATCTTTAAGCTTTCCTGGGAGGTGATGTAGATCTGGGGATCGGCTAGTTTTACCCCGGAAGCAATCAGGATCTGGCTGCGTACGATATCGATACCGGTAATTTCTTCGGTAACGGTGTGCTCTACCTGTATCCTCGGATTTACCTCGATGAAGAATACTTCGCCCTGCTGGTCTACGAGGAACTCCACAGTCCCTGCATTATTGTAATTAACGGCTTTGGCGATCTTGATCGCGTAGTCATAAACGTTCTGGCGTGCCTGCTCGGGCAGGTTAGGTGCAGGCGCTATTTCCACCACTTTCTGGAAGCGTCTTTGCACAGAGCAATCCCGCTCAAAGAGGTGAACGATATTGCCGAAGTTATCGGCCAGGAGTTGTACTTCTATATGCTTGGGGTTATCAATAAATTTTTCGATAAAAATAGTACCATCGCCAAAAGCTTTTAATGCTTCACTGGAAGCTTCTGCAAAGGAAGCTTTGGCCTCTGCTTTTTCTCTTACCACACGCATACCACGGCCACCACCGCCTGCTGCTGCTTTAAAGATGACTGGAAAACCGATCTGCTCGGCAATATCATCTACTTTATCTATGGCTTCTGCTGAGAGTATGGCATCTTCGATAACGGGCACCTGAACGGAACGGGCAATTTTCTTGGCAGCGATCTTATCGCCCAACTGCTCCATCACCTCGGGTTGCGGGCCAACAAAGACAATACCTTCTTCCCGGCAGCGGCGGGCAAATTGTACGTTCTCGCTTAAGAACCCATAGCCGGGATGTATCGCATCTACTTCGTTTTCTTTAGCCACATGTATGATGGCTTCAATATCCAGGTAAGGTTTTAATGGCTGGTCATCTGCACCTATCTGGTAAGCTTCATCAGCTTTGAACCGGTGCAGGGAAAAGCGGTCTTCGTAGGTGTAGACCGCTACTGTTGTAATTCTTAACTCAGATGCTGCGCGAAGTACTCTCACTGCGATTTCTCCGCGATTGGCCACTAATAGTTTTTTGAACATTTAACCTGGTTTATGTAGGATGATTTTTAATGTATAAAAATAAAAAAAGCGTGATGGATATAGCAATTGCAAATGCTTATTTGCTATACTTCACGCTATTTTTTAATAACAGCCACTCCTCATGAGCAGCTATTATGTTTATAGGTTTAATATAATGAAGATCAAGTGTTTTACTATGTTTACTGTTTGATAAACTTCCTGTTTGCTTTTCCGGTTTTACTTTCCACGCTAATAATGTATAATCCCGGTGAATAGTTGCTTACGTCAATTACTTTTTTATTGGATGCGCCAAGTATCGCTGTGGACCGGAACACTTTCTGGCCCAGCATATTATAAATACTGACCTGAAATTGATCTTGTCCCGTCTGGTCCAGGTGAAGATTTAGTTCATTCATCACAGGATTAGGACTGATGCTTAAATTCAGGGTATTTTTTGCCGCGTTGTGTAAAGCGCTGGATTGTTCTATAAACAGAGTATCGGAGTTGAAGGTACAATTACAGCGATCCAGTACTTTGAGCTTATACACACCCTGGTAGTTGCCGGTAAGTTTATAATAGTTTTGCGGGCCGTTTTGCAGCAATGTGTCGTTCCGGTACCATTGATAGCTTAAATAACCGGTTTGTGCGATCAGGCTATCATTAGAGCGGTGGAAGGGCAAGGTGAAGGAGGCCGGGCAGATGAACTGCTCCACTAATTTTCCAAATAAACCTGTTTCTACCTGCAAAGGTTTGGACGGCTGGTAGGCATTTGAACTGCCCAGGTTATCTTTGCTTGTATTACTGATCAAAAATAAGCTATCATTCAGCCCTAGTGCAAAATCAAAAACGGGTGCATCGTAATTGCTTCCCCAGATGAGTTGCCCGTTATTGCTGAATTTGGAGAGTACACCTCCTATATTAGTATCAATAGGTATGGTACACCCTTTTTGTATGCCTGTAGTGCTGAAGGAGAAGCCGCTTACATAAATGTCCGGGTTAGGACCGTTTTTCAGCCTTATCCGGTTCTTTGAGAAATTGATATCGAAGGCCATATTAACAGCAATCTGTTCATCCTCCACTTCCTCACCTCCATAGTAAGTGCCCCATACTTTTTGTCCGGCACTATTCAGCTTCATCAAAAAGAAGTCTGTGAGCAGCGCTTTATCGGGTTGATGCGTGCCGGGGGTAGCTATTCCTGAATCAATACCCGTCATACCGAAAAGGTACACATTGGCTGCTGCATCTACAGCCAGGGAACTGATGATGCTGCCCTCCTTTGGATGTATGTAGGTGCTCCAGACCCTTTGGCCATTAGTATTGAATTTGGCCAGGAAAGAAGTGGGCACCTGAGATAGATTGGCCGTGCTCACCATAGCACCGGGGCTGGCAATATTGGTTACACTTACTGTGCTACCCACGATGTATATATTATTTTGCTTATCTATCCTGATATCTTTGCTCCATCCTTCACCTCCTCCGCCAAAATAAGTGCCCCAGATCCTTTGACCTGATGCATTAAATTTCACTAAATAGGCATTTTTACCGGTATTGGTATTGGGGATAGGATAAAAATTTGGTTGATAGGTGCCCGCGGTGGCAATATCTGTGGTATTATAGGTAAGCCCAAACATACACACATCATTATTTTCGTCTATTGCAAGCAGACTGCCATAGGGGGTGATGTTGATGCGCTCATTGTAGTAGGAGCCCCATAATCTTTGTCCCTGGGGGTTGAACTTCACCAGGAAGTCTGCACCATCGGTAAGCAAACTGGTTTTAAAGGCCCCGGGGGTGGCTATGCCGGATGCACTATTGGTATAGCCGGAGACATAGATATTACCTGTTTTGTCCAAAGCCAGGCCGGGATTGGTTTCTCTTTTATTGCCACCGTAATAGGTAAACCATACCAGTTCACCTGCTGTAGTAAACTTTGCCAGGAAAATATCCAGGTGCTCTATAGGATCGCTGCTTGAATTATTTAAACTGGGCTGATGTACCCCTGAGGTGCCCAGGTCCGGTTCTGCGCTGGTGCCCACCATATAGAAATGTTTAGATACGGTATCAAATTCAATACTGCAGATCTTGGTATTGCCATAGCCGAAATAGCTGGTCCAGTTTTTAGACAGGTTTGCTTTTGTATGGGTATGAAATAAGGAAAGGATGAGTGTAAATAGAATAAAATTTAATGTTCTCATGCAATGGGGTTTAATGGGTTATCTTCAAATTTACAAAAAATCCGGGCAATAAAAAATGCCTTGCTTAGTACTAAGCAAGGCATTTTATTAAAAGGCTTTTTGAAAATATTATTTTCTTGGAGCACCACTACCCGGTTTGCGGGCACCTGCGCCACCACCTGCAGTGTTTCCACCACGACGGTTACCGGTTGTAGCCTTTTTATTTCCTTCAACTTTATCATCTTCTTCGTTGATGTGTAAAGTATCTCTTTCTTCGATTTCGATCTCCGTTTCTTCTGCTTCAGCTTCTTTATTTTGAGCTCTTTCTTCAAGACCTTCCATAATAGCTGCAGTCAGGTAGTTGGTGATGATAGCGATAGATTTAGTTGCATCATCATTAGATGGTACAGCGAAATCAACTTTAGTAGGATCAGAGTTAGTATCTACCATAGCGAAAGTAGTGATACCTAAACGCTTAGATTCAGCTAAAGCGATGTGTTCGTGGCTGATGTCTACGATAAACAATGCAGCAGGAGTGCGGCCCATCTGAGCGATACCACCTAATACTTTGTCCATTTTATCACGGCTACGGGTTAAAGTCAAACGCTCTTTCTTAGTAACGCTGTCCAAAGTACCATCAGTCAACATTTTGTCGATAGATTGCATTTTCTTAACGCTCTTACGGATAGTTTGGAAGTTGGTCAACATACCACCTAACCATCTTTCTGTAACGAAAGGCATATTTACTTTAGCTGCTGCTTCAGAAACGATTTCTTTAGCTTGTTTCTTAGTAGCAACGAACATGATTTTTTTACCGCTTTTGGCAATTTGTTTCAATCCTGCAGCAGCTTCTTGCAATCCTTCGATCGTTCTGTTCAGATCGATGATGTGAATACCATTCTTCTCAGTGAAGATATAAGGTAACATTTTAGGATTCCATTTTTTTCTTTGGTGACCGAAGTGAACGCCTGCCTCCAATAACTGCTGATGTAATGATTTATTTTCTTCCATTTTTGGAATGTATTAATATTGTTTTTGAAAATTATTTTTACGCTACACTTAATCGTGTAATGAATCCATTAACGTTTAGAGAACTGGAAGCTACGACGGGCACCTGCTTTACCGAATTTCTTACGTTCAACAGCACGTGGGTCACGATGTAATAATCCTGCTTTCTTCAATGAAGGACGATATTCTGCATTTACTTCACATAAAACGCGCGCAATAGCCAATTTGATTGCCTCAGCCTGACCTTTAGGACCACCACCTTTTACGTTAATAACAACATCAAATGCATCTGCAGCTTCAATTGTTTTGAAAGGAGCCTCTACTTGGTTTTGTAAGTAAACCAATGGGAAATAATTTTTGTATTCTTTGCCGTTCACTTTGATAGCACCAGAACCTTTGCTCATATAAACGCGGGCTACTGCTTCTTTACGACGACCAATTGCATTAATTTGCTTTTCCATTTACTTTTGAAATATTTTGTTCTCTACAGAGAGATTAAATTAGTATTTGAATTCTTTAGGTTGTTGTGCTGCATGCGGATGTTGTGCGCCATCGTAAACGAATAATTTCTTAATCATAGCACGACCTAATTTGTTTTTAGGTAACATACCTTTTACACCGCGCTCAATAACTGCATTTGGACGACGAGCCAACAAGTTTTTAGCAACTTCCTGCTTTTGACCATTCGGGTAGCCTGAATAGGTTTGGTACTCTTTTTGATCTAACTTGTTACCAGTGAATGCAATTTTTGCAGAGTTGATAACGATTACATAATCACCACAATCAAAGTGTGGGGTAAAATACGCCTTGTTCTTTCCGCGTAATACCGCAGCTACTTTAGAGCAAAAACGACCTAATGTTTGATTTGTTGCATCAGCAACGAACCAATCACGTTTTACGATTTTCTCGTTAGCAGACTGTGTTCTGTAGCTCAATTGATTTAAAGCCATTTGTTCTGATTTTTTTATTAAATTGTTAATACTTAAGTGACAGATGTTTACCACCTCTTGTCACAAACGGACGGCAAAGGTACGCGCTTGGTTTCGATTTGCCAACAATTTAATTGATAAAATTAAACATGCTTCTGTAATCAATTGATAATCAGCATTAAAATTGAAATATTTTTTAAAAAGCTTTGCCCGGCAAGGCCAGATTTCCTGCAAATTTATGCCAAATTAAGGTCGTCTCCTTTATAAAGAACACGTAAACCTATAAGGTTTTTAAAACCTTATAGGTTTAAAATGCTATACACGGCGGCAAACCGTATCGGCCAGTTTGATCAATGTAGGTAGCCGGTATGGCCCGGACATTTCTTTAACGATAGCTACGGCCTCTTCTGTGGCGATACCTATGGCTGAAACATAAAGCGGGTTCTCTGATGCACCCCGATATACAGGAACTATTTTAGAAGTTTCACCGGCATATTTCGATTTACATACCCCGATCACCGGGATGCTATGTTGTATCGACTCATATAATATACCACCCAGGCCAGTTTTCTCATCGCTGAGCCAGACATTGGCATCTATAATAATGAGTCGCAGCGGTTCGCTGATGGCCCGGAGGGCGTTCAGGAGGCAAGGCAGCTCTCTCTTGTAAAATGCCCCGGGTTCATAAGCATGAATCTCACGGGTGATCACCTGCCCTGTACTGACCGGCTCTGCATCTCCGTAATCTTTAAACAATACATAAGCGGTGACGGCATAGGTATCATAATATTGTACATCCAGGCATACATTCAGCATAGTTACTCTTATAGTTTAGTCATCAAAGAATGAAGGGACCGATTTATTTAAAACCCATAGGATTTAAGGATCCGGCTCAGGGTAGCTTCATTTTTCAGGATACGTGACCTTAAAGGGGAAACCAGCCAGGAAGCCGGCTGTTGACTATTTTCCTCTTCCTCGTAGAAGAATATTTTTTTCAATAAAGACTTACTGCTTTGCTTAAAGGCATCTGAAAGATAGGCCATGTAAACAAATTTATCGGCACCACCATTACCCAGGAATTGCTCCAGCGCTGCGGCATCGGTGAGGGAATGGATGCAATAAACAGTTCCTTTCTTCAGGTCAAAATACTGCTCAATAGGCTGATCGTTCTGCCATTCGGACTGGGCAATACAATAGGCCGTCCTTTCTGCCTCATCATCAAAATGCCTCGGGAAAGCCTGTTCTGGCATATAGATCAATTCATAGTCCTGCTGTAAAGAAAGGGATTGATACAGGGACCATACAGCATTCTTATAGGTATTCAGCAGGGTATTGAAGATAGCTGAATCGGGTATTAAGGTAAGCAGGCTATTATGAAAGCTTGCATACATTTCAATCCTGGAGGCATAGGGATTGCGGATCTCGGGGTTGCGGACAATCAATTCCCGGTTCTTGGCATAGACTTTCCATACAATCCTCCGTACGTCATCACCAAATTCAAACTGTTTGTAGTTAAGGTACTCGCCCTGGACATTTCTCATCTGCTCAATCCGGATATCCTGTTCCCGGGTGGCCTGTGGCTGTACCGCAGGTTCCTGCCCGGTATTGGCCTGGGGCGGATTGAAGAAGCTACCGGTATGTGCCTGCTTCACCGGGAGCTTGATCAGGCGCAGCATATCTTCAAAATAAAGCATCACGCCCGCTACCTGGTATTCTTTAATGTCGGGGAAGCTCATGGTATTATTCCCGTAAACGGCATCTACCCACAAACTGTTTTTTTTGAACTGTGTGGATGCCAGCACAAAGGGATCACTTAAGCGTTGATCTTTTAAGATCAGCCTGCCGGATATATAGCCTAAGAGCGGCCTGTAGGTATGGGTAATGGAGGGTTGAATATGGATGGCATTGTTTTGCTCTGTATCACCGGATAAGTTTAAGCGGAACAAGGCGCGCTGCGCTTTACTCCTGGACTTAAAGATAAGGAAAGCAACAATGGTGCTTATTAGTGAACAGGCAATAATCACCGCAATGATGATCAGGGCTACTTTGGCCAGTAAAATAACTAAGGGTAAAAAACTGTTGAGCGCATCGGTTTCTTTATCGGCAGACGGGCGAAAAAACAGGAAGTAGACCAGCGCAACCAGGCCGGCCACCAATATTAAGTTGGGCCGGACCGGGAAATTGATGAAACGGTATTTAAACTTTATCCACTTTTTATTCATTTTCCGGAATACTTCAGGTTGATCAGTTTTAAAGATAGTAAAGTCTGGCTAAATGCTCTTCCGGAACTTTATATTTCCTGCTTGCCGGAATAGGTCCTGATGAGTTCCCAGCATATAATACCGACCGATACAGATATATTTAAAGAGTGTTTGGCACCAAACTGGGGAATCTCTACTACAGCATCACAAAAAGACAAAGCCTGCTCGCTTACGCCTTCCACTTCGTTGCCAAAGATGATGGCGACCTTTTCTTTGCAGTCCATATGGAGCGCTTCCAGGGAAATGCTGTTATGTACCTGTTCTGCGGCAATTATTTTATAGCCCTGAGCTTTGAGTTCCATCAAAGAGGTGGCTACATCTGGTGTATAGCTCCACTTGACCGTTTCCGTAGCGCCCAGTGCCGTTTTGTGGATCTCGCGGTGCGGAGGTACCGGCGTGAAGCCACAAAGGACGATCTCCTGCAGGCCGAAGCTGTCTGCCGTTCTGAACACAGAACCTACATTATGCATACTTCTTACATGATCCAGTACGATGACTACCGGGAAGGTATACTGTTCCTGGGCTTCATTGGTGCTTAAGCGCTGCAGCTCAGCCATCGATTTTTTCTTGAATTCTGAATGATCCATCTCTTTTACCTCTGCATTTTGTGCCTGCAAAGCTAAGTCAATCCGCACAAAGTTGGCCAAAGGCCTTAGCGCAAAAAATAAGATGAGACTTAATGCCTCATCTTATTTTTCACTGTACTTTATCTTAATCTTATTTAGGAAACCTGCATCGGTACTTCCATTAAGAGGAATTCCGCATCGCTTTCCGCAGTTATCAGGATCTCCTTTGTATCCCAGATACCCAGGCCATCCCTGGTGGAAAGTTGTGTGTCACCCACCTTAATATTTCCCTTCAGGTTGAATACATATAAGCCATTGCCTGCAGCCTTCATTTGATAAGTCTCCTGGTGGTCTTTATCAAAATCGGCCAGGTGGAACCAGGCATTCTGATGGATCCATACGCCTGCATCTGCTGCATCGGGCGATAAGATCTGCTGGAGCTTATTTTTCCTGTCCGCAGGGTTTAATGTGATCTGGTCATAACGGGGAGTCACGTTTTGCTGATTCGGGAAGACCCATATCTGCAAAAACTTCACTTCTTTATCCTTGCTGGCATTGTACTCGCTATGCTGTATACCCGTACCGGCGCTCATCACCTGTATGTCCCCGTTTTTGATCACGGTAGTATTGCCCATACTGTCTTTGTGCTCCAGGTCGCCACTCAAAGGGATGGATATGATCTCCATATTGTCATGCGGATGCGCACCAAAGCCCATACCGGGTGCTACCTGGTCATCATTCAACACCCGCAGTACGCCAAAGTGCATACGTTCCGGGTTGTAATAGTTGGCAAAACTAAAGCTGTGTTTACTGTGCAGCCATCCGTGGTTGGCATCTCCTCTGCTATCGGCAGGGTGAAAAACTGTATTTTCCATAATTCTTGATTTTGTATTCTTGATATGATTAAAGCCTACAATGTCGTTCAAAGACATTCCTTCCAGGGGCTGCAACTCTTCAATGCCATTGGCGATCGATCTTAAGCCGGAGACAGTAGCCGCAAAGATGCCGGTACCTATAAACCCTTTTTTGAGAAAATCTTTTCTGTCCATTTTTATTGCTTTTTATTTATAATGCAAATATCGAACAGGATACAAAGGTGGAAAATAACATAGGTTAAGAAATCAACTCCGGTACAATTGACTGCGCATTTTGCTCAGGAACTCGGGGGTGACACCGATATAGGCAGCCACATATTTCTGGGGAATATTATTCACCACCGTATCAGGGTAGGTCTCGCAGAAATTAATGTAGCGGTCTTTGGCCGTAAGGCTCATACCTTCAATGACACGTTGGCGGGTAGCACACAATGCATTCTCGGTCAGTATCCTGAAAAAGCGTTCCATTTTAGGCACTTTATCAAAGAGTTCATCCTGTGAAGCCCTTTTCAATAAAAACACCTTACTGTCTACAATGCTTTCTACATTCAAAACGCTTTGCTGCCGCTTGATCACAGAGAGCATATCGGTGATCCACCAGCCCTCGGGGGCAAACTGTAAAATATGTTCAAAGCCGTTTTCATCGACAGAGTAGGAGCGCAGGCAGCCTTCCACCACAAAAGCAATGGCATCCACAATGATGCCCTCTTTGAACAGGATCGTTTTCTTGGGTAAGTCCTTTTCTATAAAGTAAGCAGCCACTATCTCTATTTCCGCATCACTTAAGTCTACTTTCAGCCTGATATGTTTTGCCAGTACAGTGGTGTCCATGGTTTCCCTATTTTTTTGAGCAGGGCTAAGATAAATAATAATCCTAAAATGATTATCCCGGGATTAATAAAAGAAATATATCTTATTGATAATCATATGTACAGGTATTTTTTAATAAATTTAGTGATAGCAACTATCAGCAGGGTATGGATTGCTTTTACAGTAATGTATAGCGCGCTGTTAAAACCATGACGGTAGATAATTTATCTACAATTTATTTTATTTAATTATGTGTAGTATTCAGAAAATGAAACTTATTAAGAAAAAATACATTTTAATACAAAAATTATTACCTTAAATTTGCGACTCATTGAATTAAAAAGGTGCTCATGACAGATAAAGATTTACTACTGAAGGCATACAGGCTTATGATGACTGCAAAGGCGATGGCTGATGTTTATGAACAGAACAGGCCGGTTGCCAAATATGTGCACAGTACTTCCCGTGGACATGAGGCCATTCAATTGGCTACAGGTTTCTTGCTGCAGCCGGAGGATTATGTAAGTCCTTATTATAGAGATGAGAGCATTTTGCTGGGTATGGGTTTCAGTCCTTATGAGATGATGCTGCAATTACTGGCCAAAGCCGATGATCCGTTTACCGGAGGTCGTGCTTATTACGGGCATCCGAACATTGCCCGGGACAATATGGCGCGCATTATCCACCAGAGCAGTGCTACAGGTATGCAGGCGATCCCTACCACCGGTGTGGCACAGGGTATTGCTTATATTGAAAACCAACAATTAAAAACGTATTCAGTACCCCCGGTTACCGTCTGCTCTTTGGGTGATGGTAGTGTGACGGAGGGTGAGGTGAGTGAAGCATTCCAGTTTGCAGCTTTACATCAGCTACCTATTATATTTTTGGTCCAGGACAATGACTGGGGTATTTCTGTGACAAGCGCAGAGGCGCGTACCATGGATGCCTACGAGTTCATAGAGGGCTTTAAAGGAATTGAGCGTTTAAGGTGTGACGGAAGTGTTTTTGAAGAGGCTTATGCTACGATGCAAGAAGCATTTGAATTCGTGAGAAAAGAGCGCAAACCTATACTGGTACATGCAAAAGTACCTTTGATCGGTCACCATACTTCCGGTGTACGCAGGGAGTGGTATCGTGGAGAAGAGGACCTTGCCAAACATATGCAGGACGATCCGGGACCTAAATTGAAGCAAAGATTGCTGGATTTAGGAATGAGCGAAGCAGACCTGGCACAGATCGAAAAAGAAGAAGCAGCGCTGATCGCACAGGATTTTCAGAAAGCTACAGAAGCTGCTGATCCTGATCCTTCAACGGTGATGGACCATATTTTTGCCCCTAACCCGATCACTAAAGAAGAAGGTACCCGTGTACCGGCTGATGGAGAGAAGGTGGTGATGGTGGACGCGGCTTTACACGCCATTGAAGAATTGATGCGCAAGCATCCTGAATGCCTGTTTTACGGCCAGGATGTGGGTGGCAGGATAGGGGGCGTGTTCCGCGAGGCTGCCACCCTGGCACAGAAATTCGGGGACAGGCGTGTGTTTAATACCGCTATCCAGGAAGCATATATCATTGGTTCTACGGTAGGCATGAGCGCGGTAGGCCTGAAGCCGATCGTAGAAGTTCAGTTTGCAGATTATATTTATCCCGGCCTGAACCAATTGGTGACAGAGATCTCAAAATCCAATTACCTGAGCTGTGGTAAGTTCCCGGTGAGCAATATCATCCGGGTGCCTATAGGTGCTTATGGCGGTGGCGGTCCTTATCATAGTGGTAGTGTGGAAAGCACACTGGCGACTATTAAAGGGATCAAGATCGCTTATCCTTCTAATGCCGCAGACCTGAAAGGATTGATAAAAGCAGCTTATTATGACAATAATCCTGTGGTAATGCTGGAGCATAAAGGTTTATATTGGTCTAAAGTTCCCGGAACTTTAGGGGCAAAAACAATCGAGCCTGCAGCAGATTATATCCTGCCTTTCGGTATCGGTAATGTCGTATTGGCATCCAGCCAGGAAGCGGTTGATAACGGTGAGTCGGTATGTATCATTACCTATGGTATGGGCGTGTACTGGGCACAGGCGGCTGCTGAGCAGTTCCCGGGCCAGGTAGAGGTGATCGATATCAGGACTTTATTCCCATTGGATGAAGAGCTGATCTATGAAACGGTGAAAAAGCACGGTAAAGTGATCGTACTTACGGAAGAACAGTTGAATAATTCCTTTGCACAAGCCTTAAGCGGCAAGATCGCCCAGGAATGTTTCCGTTATTTGGATGCACCGGTGCAGACCATTGGCGCTTTAAACCTGCCTTGTGTACCCATCAACCTGGTACTGGAAGAGGCGATGTTGCCCAACCCGAAAAAGGTGGCGGCTAAAATAGCGGAATTGCTGGCTTATTAGCAGTAAATCAGTACTGTAATATCCAAAAATTAAATTTGGGGAAATTAATATATAATTTTACCTTTGCCATCCAATTTTTAAACAAAGCATGCTTAGTACCATGCATAAAACAATAAAATAATGAAAAAAGGAACACATCCGGAGAATTATCGTCTTGTAGTATTCAAAGATATGTCTAACGAGACTACTTTTTTGACTAAATCTACAACTGCTTCTAACGAAACAATCAAATGGGAAGATGGTAACGAGTATCCATTGATCAAAGTAGAGATCTCTAATACTTCACACCCTTTCTACACTGGTAAATCAATGTTCGTTGATACCGCAGGTCGTATCGATAAATTCAAGAAAAAATACGCGAAAAACTAATTTGTTTTTCAATAACAAAGAAATCACAAAAAGCTATGAACTTAAGGTTTGTAGCTTTTTTCTTTTCCAGAAACCTTATCTTTGTTCCGCTTGTTAAATCCGCTATCAAATGAAAATAAAAAGTATTTTATTATCCATTTTATTACTGATTTCTTTACTCTCCCTGAGCTCTTGTTTTGAGACTATTGAAGAGATCAATTTGAATAATGACGGTTCGGGTCGTATGGTGCTGACCTTTAATGGTTCTCAGAGTAAAGCCAAGCTGGCTTCCATCATGAAACTAAAGTCAGTAAACGGGCACAGAGTACCTTCCATCCCCGAAATTAACAGTGAATTGGCCCAGACGGCAGCCCAGCTAAAGGCCATCCCGGGCATCAGTAATGTAAAGACCAATGCCGATTTCCAAAATTATATTATATCCGTAAGCTTTGATTTTAAAGAAGTGTCACAGATCAATCAGGCATTCAGTAAAATGCTTACAGCCTACAAGATCCCTACCTATAACGCAGCTACGTATGTGTACAATAAGAGTACAAAAACCTTCACTAAAACATACCAGCTCAATCCGGCAACTAAAAAGCAATACAATGAGCTGAAGCAGGAAGATAAAGACGTGTTTAAAAGTGCACAATATACCAGCGTGTATCGCTTCCAGTCTTTGGTGAAATCTGTTGCCAATGCAAAAGCCAGTGTCTCTGCTTCTAAGAAAGCAGTGATGCATAAAACCCCGATCTTAAATATCGTAAACTCAGGGGCATCTGTCAATAATTCTATTCAATTACAATAAATATCTATCCAGCTGATGAAAAAGCTCTACTATATTTTGCTGTGCGGAATAATGGTTCCTGTTGCAGCAAAAGCGCAACAATCTGCCATACCGGCACCCCGGGATGCAAAATTCGTTTTAGAATATAACCTCCCGTTTATATTTACACAGACCTCCCCGGAACGACTGAACTTATCTGAGATCGGAAGCCAAATGTATGAAGCGCTCCTGGTGAAAAATAAAAATTATGAATCTGAACCCGACATCAATAAGTCTGGTATAGACCATTCGCGTAAAGCTTATATGCACATTGTGAGCACAGATAGTATTGAATATACCGTGCGCTTACTTCCTGTGAAAAATATGGACTTATTTAAGCAATCCATAGAGATCAATGCAAAAACGGAGCAGTCAAAGGTGGACAAAGGCACTTTTTACAACCTGAAATACAGGGATCTTGCTTTTATACCCAATGCCGGAGATTACGCGGTCCTGGTTTCGTCTTCCAGTACTTACAAAGCTTTTGATGATTCTGCCCGTGCCGAAAGGTGGGGTATTGAGTATGACAAAGGATATGGCTGGGACGGAGCGACTACAACGGAGATTGCTCCGCCGGAAGAGTGGGACACAACAACGGAGGCTTATGCAGTCGCAGATGCTGCCGAGGCTGTGCCCGTTGAAGTTGAGATAGCCCCACCGCCACCACCTGTGGTAAGTGCGCGCGATGCAGCGAGGGAAGCCGCCAGGGCTGCATCAGAAGCAGCTGAGGCGGCGGCCGAGGCAGCTGCTGCAGTGGCAGATACGGTTGTTTATACAGAGGGTTACGATGAAGATGATGATGCGGTGGATAGTGCTGCCAGTGCGGTAGAATACACCTATAATGATTCGGAATATGAAGCGTACCAATCTAAAAAGGATTCCATTTTTAATATCTGGATGAAAGATTTTGTTACCGGCTTCGTTAATGAAAATAAGGACAGCTACAGCAGGCTGCAGCAGCTCAAAGATTTTGAAGCCCCTCAGAAAAACTCCGCTGCAACATTTTACATGAACAGCATGGGCTTTAATGTAAGAGATCTGTACGGCATGTATGGTTTTTTCGGGATGAACAGGTACAATAAAAACCAGGAAGCCGTAAAGTTAAACGATAACTGGAGCATGATCCAGTTGAATTTTGCAACTGATGCTATCCAGTTGAATGCTACTTCCAGGCTCACCGATCAGATGTCCAAAAGCAGCAACCGCATTTATAAAAGAAAGTTCAACAAAAAGTTCAATAAATACATCAATAGCCAGACGGATATCGGTGTAATGGGCATGGCCATGAACACGAAAAACTACCTGGAGGAAACGCCGGTGATAGTAAAAGAGGTGATGAGTACTTTTGGGGCGTGGGCAGACGAAAGTGCGCTTATTGCCGACCTGTTTGGTATTGTGATCGATGAAAAAGCAATAGGAAAGGTCATTTGGGGCGATGGTGCTTTTGTGATGACCAATGTCAAAGAGAAGGAATATCAATCGATCAAGTATAAGTGGGATGAGGAAAGCTATGAATCTTCTGAAGAAGAAGTGACCGAGAAAGAAATGCTGCCCAATTTCCTGCTTATGTTCGACACCAAAGATGAGGCGATCATTAAAAAGATACTTGATTTTGGGGTGAAAAAGAATGCCTACCAGGTAAACAACAATATTTATGTTGCCAAGAAACTTTCCGGCAGGTATGATCCCTTTGAATATTTCTGTACCGTTAAAGATGGTATCGTGTTCATCGGTACTGAATTGCAGGAAATAGAAAATATACAAAAAGGCATCCACAGGGGCAGTGTGTCCGGAGCAGATAAAAAGCTGATGAAAAACAATGCTGTCTTTGGCTGGTTTCATCCAAAAAGACTGGTCGGTAAGTTTGCCCAATCTGACGATGATAATCTGAAAATGATCCGGGTGAATAATATGCTGAACAGCCTTGGCGTGATGCAGTTCCATAGCGGGAAAGTGAAAAACAATAAGGTTAAAGCTGATTTTAATTTAATGACACCAAATAGTAGAGCCAATTCCTTTGAATATTTAATGTATTTAATTGATGACTTGAAACATTTATAGATGATCAGAAAAATTATTTTATACGTAGTCGGTATATTATTACTCCTGGCAGCGGGTTTCTGGGCTTTTTTATATTATCAAAGATGGAGCTCTTACCAGGTAAATATACCGGCACAGGCCGACAGGGTGGTGAGGATCAACCTGGAGCAGATCGGTAAAAAGATCTTAAAAACAGCCGATAAATCGAAGATGCAGCAGAATGAATTGGTGCCTTTAGTCAACAAATCTTTTGACTTGCCTTTTAATCTTTTTGCTTTTGGCATTAAGAGTTTATCGACCAGTGTCTATTTCACTAAAGTGAAAATTGCCGATAAAGAGGCTTTCAATGAATTGATCGGGAAAGTTTTCCCAAATGGCCAGGACAGCTTAAGACATAATGCCACCAATACGATGAGCATTATGTTCAATAGTGAGCATGCTGTGGTGATCTGGGGTAAAGACACCACTTTGCGCGTGTTTAGCCAATCCAGCGATTTCCTGAATAATAAAAATGTAGTCGAATTCAGTAAGAGCCAGCTTTATGAGGTCAAAGAGATAGATGCAGACCTGTCTTCATTGGGCAATATGTATAATTTTGCCATCAACTTTGAACAAGGGAAGATCTCCGGAAGCTTTGTCAGCAACGTACAGCAGGAGAGCCCCATCAGCCTGAAAGTGCCTAAAGAATCGGCCCTGGCAGTGATCTCCAAAGAAAACTTTTTCTCTTTATTAAATAAGCTGGGCATTAAGGAGCTTACACCCAATGTGTCTACACAAGAACTGAATGCCTATGCCCACCAGGGATTTGCCCTCTATATAAATGGAGAAACAGAGCAAGTCAAATCGGTAGTTACCTATGAGTATGATGATAATTTTGAAAAAGTAGCGGTAAAGAAAACAGAGCCGGTGACTGTACCTAACCTGAACCTGAAGATACCATTAAGCAATGAGCATACGGCAATGAATTCTTTGCTCTCGGCCCAGGTGCTGATAGGTGCCGATAGTGTCAACAATGCCATACTACCTTTATGGAACATGAAGTATTTCCTCAAGTCGGGAAGGACCTTATTCATGTATGCCAGCCAGGACCTTGATACAGCTATTGCACAGCCCGTACAATTAGAAACAGATGCCGACCTTGTGGCCTGGATCGATTTTCAAAAGCTGAGCAATATGTCTTCACTGGCAGAGCTTAAATCTTATTTAAGTGTATTTGATCAACTGAGTATCAACCACGATACCGGCGACACGTACAAGATCGAGCTGAGCTTTCAGAATAAAAACAGGTCTTCACTGGCCCAGCTCATAGACCTGATCGCATCAAGATAATTGCCGGATATAGTCCAGGAACAAGTTTAATCCTTCGCGTTTACTGTCGTCAAATTTATACTGAATATTTTGGCGATAGTAAACATTAAGGTCATAGAAAGGGTAGGGATGAGCAGCCACCACCTCGTCTATATGATGTAGCCCTGCTTCATTAGCCTGGTTGAAATCGTGTATAAACTGCTCTGGTAATGCTTTGTTGGCAATCCAGGCAGCAAAGATAAAGTCCAGGCCGGTTAAGGATTTCCAGTGTTCGGCCAGGTCATATATGTATTCAAATTTATCCAGGGATTGCAATGCTCTATCGCCAATGATCACACCGGCAACTTTTCCCTGTATCTGGTCAATATACTGCTCCGGTGCATCTTCTAAGGGAATATCCAGGTTCCAGTGTTTTTTCAATAATATTTCTGCCAGCCGCACCGATGTCCTGGATTGATAATCGAGGTATATCTTTTCCACCTGGTCTAAGGGTACCTGGCTGAAAATGCATACAGAAGCCACTTTGCCGGATGCTGCAATACCGTAATCGGAGATGATCTGGGGATTGGGGATATTTAATAAAGCCGCAGTAGATACCAGCCCGAGGTCTGTAGAGCCGTCCGTAAGATGCTTCGCGATGAGGGACGGATATTCTAAATTGAGCACTATCTGTTGTATTACCGGGTGCCTTTCTATACCATACAAGAGTGGTTTTGTATTTAAATAACTTACCGCGCTAACTTTTACCTTATGATTCAAAATGTAATTGTAAATTTGTTGGCAAAAGTACCGTATAAATCTTCAAAAGAAAATACAAATTGTCCTTAATCATTTACACAGACGGTGCCTCCAGAGGAAACCCGGGCAGGGGAGGCTACGGCATAATACTACAGTGGGGTTCCGTAAGAAAAGAAATAGCACAGGGATTTAAGTTAACGACGAATAACCGGATGGAGCTCCTGGCGGTTATTGTGGCGCTCGAGTCCCTTACACGCGAAGGTATAGAGATCATGGTGTACTCCGATTCTAAATACGTCATAGATTCTGTAGAGAAAGGCTGGGTCTTCGGCTGGGAAAAGAAAGGCTTTACCGGCAAGAAAAACCCCGACCTGTGGATGCGTTTCCTGAAATCTTACCGTAAACACAGGGTTAAATTTCATTGGGTGAAAGGCCATGCCAATAACCCGTTCAACAACCGTTGTGATGAACTGGCAACAGGGGCTGCAGATGGCCAAAACCTGATTACGGATGTAGGATATGAGCAGGAATTTTATGCTTCTTAGTTCATCATGATCCAGTTAAAACCAAATCTTATATGTGCATTTGCTGCCGGGTAACCGGGTGTATTAATTACATTTTTCACCCATAACATTTGCTGCAACTGGTCGCCGATCACAAATGCCCTCAGTCTTTTTACTTTAAAATTAAAGAAGGCCGATAAAGCCGGGACATTATCCAGTGTGATATTGTCCTGGTAGTAATACTGGTTAAAAACAGCATTATAGCCATCAGCTTTATAAGGCGTATGATAGCGTACTTCAACACCCAGGTAGGCATCCAGCCTGTCTTTGAACATCGGTGCTTTATAAGCCAGCTGGTGACGCAGGAGGAATGCCGGTAAATTGATAGGGGCATTGCCTGCTTTCT
The DNA here is from genome assembly GCA_001897525.1 of Bacteroidetes bacterium 43-16. Lineage (GTDB taxonomy): Bacteria > Bacteroidota > Bacteroidia > Chitinophagales > Chitinophagaceae > Edaphocola. The sequence goes on from MKTB01000017.1 coordinate 458,555, forward strand.
GCTGCCATACCACTTCATTGTCCAGGGAGAATGCACCAAAGGTGAACAGCTTTCTTCCCGTAAACTGAAGTACGGAAAATACAGTACTATACTGTTGGAATTTCAAGGATTCATCCAGGTAAATATAATTACCGATCAACTGGTTTTTAAAGCCCATATTTATCTTAAGGGCTTTGATCCACAGATTGGCGTAAAGCTGCGTATTCGTGGTATTGGAAAAGCTGTTGTTAATTTCAAATACATTGCTTTTAAAAATACCTTGTTGGTACGTTGGCGCTACAATACTTTGTGAAGCTCCCAGCGTGAACTGCCCTAGCTTCGGAAAACTTTTGGAGAACTGGCCGTCCATTTTAAGATTGCCTGCAGCCGGCCCGAAATAAAAGAAGACCAGGTCAGCCAGGTAAGACCATTGATTATCTTTCAAGGCATCCTTTCTCAACTGCCCGAATACATAACTGCTGCCATAGTCATCCATCAATCTTTCATGCACAAAATCCTTAGTGCTAAAACGGTCATACCTGAACCCGATCCCGGCTTCTATATGTACCAGTTGACTATCCTTCCCTAAAAAGGTATTTAAGGAAAAACGATTGTCTATAACCGTATTCATTTGATAGGAGCGTACTGTATCATTACCGGCAAAAGACATGCTGTCGTAGAAGCTGTAATAAGCAGGGTCGGGGAGTGCATCCTGGTATTTATGCAGCACTCTCCTTATATCCAGGACATGCTTGATGGAAAACCTGGGCGTAAACCTGTATTGTACATTCGTGGAATCTTCATTGTATAAAGAGTCCTTTTGACCCCAGGCATAATTGTTCTGCACAAAAAACTGGAGCTCACTTTGCCTGTTGTGTACCGGGGAGGTGGAGGCCCTTAATCCGGGTTGAATATTAACCGGTATAGAAGCACGGTTAGAGAAATTCGGATTACTGAGCAGGCTATCCGCCAGGATACCGCCATTCTCATCATTCTTGAAATTATTATAGATAAAGGCAAATTTAGTTTCCAGCCTTTCATCTTCACTTTTGTAATTAGAGCTCACATAGGCGTTCAGACCATTGGATTTTTGCATTTTAAAATAACCATCAGAAACATTGTTGGCTATTCTGAACGTGAAGTTCCATCTCGGGTTAATGTTCTGCGTATGCATCATATCCACCCACTGCATCTGCTTGGGGCCAAGCATGAAAGAGAAGGAGGTATAAGGTCTTGTAGTGTTGATAAAATGAATGCTATCTATGGTGTACTTGTAGACATTCCAGGTGTCGTAGCCGAGTCTCAGGCCCGGCGTATTATTCAGGTTGAAGATCGTTTCCCTTGCCGGGGAGCCGAGGTTGCCAAGGCTTGTGTACCATGCCGGCTGACGGTATTGATTTCTATGAAAAAACAGGAGACTGCTGTCGTAAAAGTGAGGAACCTCAGATTTTAAATATTTATATGAGATAACGGCAGGCTCTTCATCCCAATCCGAGGGCTTTTTCTTTTGCGTAGTATCGCTCTGGTCTTTATTATCCGCAAAAGGATCTCGCTGATCCAGGTTAGAATTGCCTTGGGTATTAGGCCTGTTGCCCAATTGTGCCCGGGCATTAAGCGCCAGCAGGCAAACCGGTAGTAAGCAAAATAATATATGTGTCAATAATCTTCTGAGCATCAAAAATACGTGTAAACAAGGCTTTAGCACCAGCGGCAAAGCTATTTAAAATTACAATATTAAACGATTAAAAGTCTGGAATTGATATAAGACTAAGGACAGATAACAGATATTAACAAATGGATATTTTACAAATAAACGCTTACCTTTAAGGCTGATTTTGAATTTAAAAATAAAATTAAGATATGAGCATTCGCAGGCCGTTTAATTTAAACAAATGGATAGATGAAAACCGACATTTATTAAAGCCACCTGTGGGCAATCAGCAGGTGTATCATGAAGTGGATGATTTCATTGTAATGGTCGTAGGTGGGCCCAACAGCCGTAAAGACTTTCATTATAATGAGACGGAAGAATTGTTTTTCCAACTGGAGGGAGATGTTGTCGTGCGCATTATTGAAGAAGGCAAAATAGTGCCTATAGAAATCAAAGCAGGAGATATGTTCCTGTTGCCGGCAAGAGTGCCGCACTCGCCACAACGCGGACCTAATACCGTAGGCCTGGTAATTGAGCGTGTGCGTCCCAGTACGATGATGGATTCCTTTGCCTGGTATTGCGAAAACTGCTCCCATAAATTATATGAAGAGTTCCTGCCCGTAGCAGATATAGTGTCCCAGTTACCACCGGTGATGAATGCTTTTTATGCAGATGAGGCCAAGCGAACCTGTGAAAAGTGTGGTACCGTAATGGAGCCGCCACAGAAGCTTGCTTAAGTTGATGAGCTGATGTGAAGATGCATTGATAAGATAACTAAAAAGGTAACAATTCCCGGTACAAGACCTGTGCCGGGAATTTTCAATAGGGATATCATTCTTATGATTTATTTCTTTTCCTGCTACCTTCTATATTGGGCAAAAATCCGGTGATGATGCCAATGAGGGGTAAGTAAGCACAAATAGAAAATACATATTCGATGCTTGTCTTATCGGCTATCCAACCCAATACGGCCGAACCAATACCGCCCATTCCAAAGGCAAAACCAAAGAACAAACCTGCGACCAGTCCCACTTTACCGGGAATAAGATCCGTAGCATACACCAATATGGCCGAAAATGCCGAGGCAATAATTACCCCGATGACAACCGCCAGTACGACGGTACCAAATAAGTTCATATGCGGTAACAACAAGGTAAAGGGCGCTGCTCCCAAAATAGATACCCAAATAATGAGTTTACGACCATAACGATCCCCCAATGGTCCGCCTAAGATAGTGCCTATGGCGACAGCAGCCAGGAAGGTGAATAAATATATCTGTGACTGCTGTACCGTTACATGAAATTTATCGATAAGGTAAAAAGTAAAATAGCTGGTCATAGAGGCCATGTAGAAGTACTTCGAGAAAATAAGGACCAATAAAATGATGATGGAGATAATCACTTTTCTTTTAGGAATAAGGGGAGTGGCAAGGTCTGTCGTGATTACTTCCGGATGAGTTTTGATTTCTTTTTTGGGTGTGCTGAGGGGCAAATTGTATTGGTACCATTTACCTACCCATGTTAATAGCAGCATACCGCCAATAGCCAGCAGGCCAAACCAGCTGATAAAATGTTGCCCGAAAGGGATGACGACAAGCGCTGCAAGCAGAGGTCCTGTTGAGCTGCCTGCATTACCGCCCACCTGGAAGATGGATTGTGCCAGTCCTTTTTTACCGCCCGATGCCAGGTGTGCCACACGTGAAGCTTCCGGGTGAAAGATGGAAGAACCCATACCAATGAGGCTTACCGAAGCCAGTATATAGTAAAAGTTAGATGCAAAGGCGATACAAAGTAAACCCGTAAAGGAGAATACCATACCTATAGCCAGCGACCGTGGATTGGGCTTTTTATCCGTATATAAACCGACAAAAGGCTGCAGTATAGATGCCGTTAACTGGAATACCAGGGTAATAATTCCGATTTGAGTAAAGGAGAGTGCATAATTTTCTTTTAACAAGGGATATACGGCCGGTATCACAGATTGTATCAGGTCGTTAAGCAAATGGGAGAAACTTATAGCAAACAAAATAGGGTAAACTGTTTGCCGGCTGTTGAGAGTAGTGGTTGTTGCTTTCATATGATTACATTCATCAGGTCATCTGATGTTTAAATGAATTAAAAAAAATTATAAGGTGCCGATAATCTTTTTAGCGGCCTGCAATGCCAGACCCGGATTGCCAGCTTCAATATGTTTCAGCAGGTCCTCATGTATGGCTTGCGATTGGGTAAAGGGTATGGTGCCTGTATAGGCCTGCGAAAAAAAACGGGTTACGTGGATGGACAGGGTTTTATACAGTTCAGCCAGGATGGTATTGCCACAGCTTTCAGCAATATTGGTATGGAAGGCGATGTCCGCTTCAATACAGGCATTCAACTGACCGGCTTGAGCCTGTTTCCATCTTTCTTTCAGGTTTTTGGTCATAGCCCGCAGGTGCTTGGTAGTACGGTGCTGGCAGGCTTTTTCAATAATCTGTAATTCCAGGATCTGGCGTACTTCAAATACCTCCGCAAAATCGGCATCGCTGATTTTTTCATCCAGGGCGGTATGCCCGGTAAGGCTGATCACAAAAGTGCCCAGGCCTTGCTGTACATGTACAAAACCAGATTGGGCCAGGTTTTTAATGGCCTCACGGATGGTAGAGCGACCTACACCAAATTTCTCCATTAATTCAGGCTCCGTAGGCAGTTTGCTGTCAAGGGCCAGTACACCGCTTTTAATGCGGTGCTTTAAGGTGTCGGCCACATCCTGGGCCAGGGATTTTCTTTGAATCGGTTGCATAGAATTTTGTTACATCATATCATCAGATGTTTGCAAAAGTAATAATTATTGGTAGTTTGTCGCAAATAAAATTTTAAGCGGCTTGTGGCTGGTATCAAAAGGATATGGCTGTGCACGAGTATGTTTACGGATTGTATCAGGTTTTGGTATGAGTTAACTGGACTATTAGGGTTGATTACTTATGGCGTTTATATTTAGGTGTAGTGTGTTTTCATTTTTATTACTTAACATAATATAAATTATAGGACAAATCGGTGGCTGCGTTTTGGCCGGACAGTTAATGCAGCCCAGTGCCGTTTGTCCTATAACAATATTATGTTAAATAATGTATCAGCTTTTGTACTGCTATTGAGCTTTTGATTTTCGATCAGTTCGGCTTTTCGGTTTGTCCTATAATTAGTCGTTATGTCTGCGGCTCCGCTTTAAGGCGGAGCCTTGCCCTTGCGGGTAAATAGCCGTAAAGGCAGGCGCTTCATGGGCTGGTAAAAATTCCTGTGTCGAACTGAAAACTTACACAGGAAGTTTTTACTGCACCCATGTTCACGCCGTATTTATAGTGTCTTTAAAATTTTTGCCTTTTTGCCAACGCTTCTTTTTTCTCTTTTTTTATGGTCGCTCGCTGGCCTGTAAAAATGCAATATGCTTGTAGGTCTTTAATTGCATTTTTCCAGTCGGACGCTCGCGGAGTTGGTTTATTATCCACTTTTTGCTTGTCCAAAAAGTGGAGCAAAAAAGACCCCGGAAATCGGTTGCCGGGGCGATTTCCGGAGGGAATATCTATTGAGCGGTGTGCTTGGCAAATCAACTGTGGAATATAATTGCCTGACGGACGCAGGCGGTTTCACAGCTCAATAACGGCATCCAGCATGTAATGGCTAAGCGTTTCGATGGCTTTGGTAAATACTTTGATCTGCCAGGTTGAAAAATGGCGCAATGCTCCGGGCTGTTCGTTAGCCAGAAATATATTGTCGGGCGTGGTAAAAACCATGCTGGGTACCAGGTAATGCACGGGTTTTATATCGTTCATATACACGGTGAGCAGTATCAACAAATCCGGGTGCGGTGTATAATCGAAATCGCGTTGGTTGATGTAAACGCTGCGGGATTCGTCTAAATTCAGGAAGCATAAAATGACTTCGCGCGTATCGCCATTGTTAGCTATAAATCTGATACGATCTTTTGAAACCTGCTCTGGTAGCGGTTTGTAGCCCAACTGGTTTAATTTATGGGTTAATGTGGCTTTAGCTTCCGTTTGTATATGTTCTTCCCCAGTCATTATGCTAAAGTTCCACTTTTTTGTGCATTCCAACAATCTCTACTTAACATAATGTAAGGCGCCTACACAATCTCGATCTTTTCTCTTTGAAACCGCTCTTGCAAGGCTTTACTGTTTGCATAGCTTAGCTTTTTTGTTGGTACAAAGCAACGGCCGCCATGTATTGTTTCCTACAAAAATTGATTGTGTGTTACACCAAAACGCTTGTATTTTATGTATCTTTAGGTTTGCTAAATCTAATTTGAAAAAACTAAATTTGCTCCTATGACAACACATACTGCTATGCCGAACCACAAAGTACACGAAGGCCGCAACATTAAACGCTTCCGCGAAATGCTGGGTATAAAACAAGATGCCCTTGCTGCAGATCTGGGCGATGACTGGAACCAGCAAAAGATCTCTTTGCTGGAACAAAAAGAAACCATTGATACTCCCCTACTCCAGCAGATTTCTGCCCTATTGAAAATACCGGTGGAGGCGATCCAAAATTTTGATGAGGAACAGGCACTAAACATTATAACCAACACATTTAATGATAACTCTTGCTCAAATGGTAATGTAAATTACAATTCTACTTTCAATATTAATCCTATTGAAAAATGGGTTGAGGCTTTAGAAGAGATAAAAAAGCTAAATGAAGATAAGATTACCCTATATGAAAGGATGTTGAAGGAGAAGGATGAAATGATGGCGAGGTTGGAGAAGCTGATTAATAACAAATAACTATAGTGAAACGAGGACTTCCTCGTTTTCTGTTTTTTTCAGAAACCCTGCCTTAAATTGGGGTTTTCTTATATTAAAAATACCGTGAAAACACGCTTGTGCGAGTAGTAGTGTTTTATCAACTTTACTGTATTAATGATAAATGCTTATAAAAAGGCACAGATGTAAAAAATTGAAGTATACTATGATACAAAAAGCAAAATAACTATGACACAAAAACAATTAAAAGAAGTAATGAAATTTCATCTTTCCAATTTCAATGATGAGGAGGTAGAAATTAATGATGAAACCATTCATAATACAGTCTTGAGTGACTCTGATGGTTACGGAGCTGCCAATTCTAAAGCTATTTATAGAGCTTCGATCAGATGGACAATGAAAAAAAATGCGCATCAGGATAAACCCTGGCCCACAGATTGGTTCGATAAAAGCGTTGAATACCTTTCTTCCAAAATTCTTTAAATGTAAATACAATGAAAAAAATATTCTTTGTAATCATATTCTTCGCAAACTTAAAGGTATCCGGGCAAGATAAGCCTATTGCGATTGATTTAAGTACCATTAAAACTGAACTGAAACAAAATGCCATTAGTGTAGGTATCAACTACATAAAATCACTTGATAGTCTTTTTCAACTTCAGGACATATTAGTGGCAAATAAAAATTCATTATTCCAGGTAACACCGCAATTTAATGTGCAAACAGGCACTAGTGACGCTTTTTCGTCTATTAATGCAAAAGTAACCGGCTTGTTTATGACCTTCAGGGATACTACTATTGCTGAACAAAAAACGCCCAATACTGCCAGAGGGTTTCAAACATTTCCCATTTCTATAGGAATTGAAACAAATAACAAATTCAATATTATTAATGGGATTGTTGAAGCAGGTTGGGTTCCCTGGTACCAAACTCAAGGTAATAAAAGAACGCCTAAATGGCTAAAAAATACAAAGTTTGGCATCTTCTTACAGGGAGGCTATAAATTTGGTATTGATACAACCAATTTTACAGCTATCGGTGGCGCAAAAGATGAGAGTAAAGAAGACGTGGACAAAGCAATTTTTAGAGCAAAATCGAGTTTCGGTTTTAATACAAATTCTCTTTTTGAATTAAGTGGAGTTGGCATCGCATTATTAGGTAATGGAGACCTTTGGTACGATTTCTTAAACAGCCAGGTTTATTATACGATTCAAGGAAAATTAAGATGCTATCTTACAAATAATAAGGATAAATATTTTGACTTCAAATATCAAAAAGGTTCTGGTGCGCCAAACTTTAACGAAGGAGATCAATATGGACTAGGATTAACGGTAACATTCTAATATTGCACATAAAAGCATCCCTGCATCTGAAACATTTTAAAACTAGGAAACATATCATTCAAAACAATCAGGTATATTTTATTTAACTTTGAACAGCAAAACGGGGGCTTCCTCGTTTTGTTCACGTTTTATAGCACTTAAATACCATTATGAGCCGACAAATAGTCTACCTGCTGACCTTAATTTTATTCGTTTCCTGTCAAAGGAATAATGAGCAACAAGAAAATCCGGGGCAGGAAAGCGCTGCTACAGATACTCTTGGTATCGTAAATAACCCTAAGAATAACCTGAATATACAGATGAACACCTTTACAGAAATTGACAGTTCTGGTATTTTGATGTTCCCTTTATCTATGGGCGAAACCGAAAGAGAAGGCAAAAGTCGCTCTTACAAAGAAATGCCGGACAATACCTGCTGGAATATTATCTTTTATAATACCCAGACACAGGCTTATCACTTACTGAACGATAGAAAAATGCTCATTGAAAGCTATGGCTACAAATATGGTAATGCAGAAAATGCAAGTATCGCGCAGAAGAGCAATTATATTTTTTATACCATTCGCACAGATGATCTCAACAAAGACAAAAAACTAAACAATCAAGATCCTCAGTATCTTTTTGTCTCGGACAAAATGGGTAACAATTTTAAACAATTATCACCTGCCGGGTATCATTTAAGCAACTGGGAGTTTATAAAAAGTAGTAATAGGATCATCATGACCGTGGTAAAAGACAGCGACAAGAACAATAAATTTGACGAGGCAGACGAAATCACCACCTTTGAGATAGCGTTGGATAAAGAAAACGAAGCCCAAGAAATATTCTCAGAGGAGTTTAAGAACAATTTAAAAATACTCTTTGACAGGGACTGGAAGCGATTGAAACAATAAGCCGCTGCTGTATTTTATTTCGCACCCATCACCCATCACCCACCACTCACCACTATTCACTATTCACTATTCACTATTCACTAATTCCCTATTCCCCTCACTTAACTCCCTGCAGGAAAATATAATAATAGAGTGCCAGGCACAGGATAAAGAGGATACCTAGTATAAATCCTAATATAGCTCCGGCTATTTGTATTTTTGACAATAACGGGTTTAATAACCTGTTTACTTTCTGTTCCCACTCTGCACCAGGTAAGGCGCTTATGCTGGACCGGACTTTCTCTGCGATCTTTTCATTATTGAACTCCTGCTGCGCTACCTCTTGTATTAAAGCAGGCAGTGACTCCATGATCTCTTCCATCACTACTTCTTTGGCCTGGACCATTAATTTATCTCCCGAAAACATCGCCAGTACCGGCATTTTCTTTTGCAATTTATTATCCAGGAAAGCGCTTATCTTCTCCGAGATCATCGGCTCATAAGTTTTGATCTTTTCTGCCGCGATCATGCCTTGCAGGCCTTTGGACAGGTCTTGCTCCGCGATCATTTCGGCCGCAATATGGGAAAATTCCGTTTTCTTTTTATAAAAACCTTGTAACAGGATTACAGTGAATATCTTGAATACAATCCATGAAAGGAGGGCTGCTGCTATGGGAAATAATGCGATAAAGAACATGAATAGGCTGTTTAAAACGCAAAAGTATCAGAAAGCAGGCAATAATGCTGCGATTTATACCCTTAATTTAAAAACAATTTCTTTGTGGCGCTTGATAATTCTTTAATTTTGCCAATTACATAATTGCAGATTCAATTGTACGGCAAAATAATTAATGATCCTGTTTACGGTTTTGTTCAGTTTACTGAAAGAGAACTCATGCAGGTGATCGAGCACCCCTGGTTCCAGAGGCTCAGAAGAATTAAGCAAATGGGCATGGCCCAGCTTGTTTATCCCGGGGCGGTGCATACGCGTTTTCACCACTCCCTGGGTGCCTGTCATTTGATGGGCATTGCCCTGGAAGGACTGCAAAGAAAAGGGGTGAGCATCTCTCCTGAGGAGACCCTCGCTGCACGTTCGGCCATTTTATTGCATGATATAGGACACGGTCCTTTTTCCCATGCCCTGGAGCATACCCTTATTCCCGTTTCCCATGAATCTATTTCTTTAAAGATCATGGAGACCCTGAATACCCAGTTTGGGGGTACCCTTTCCGGAGCGATGGAGATCTTTAAGAATGATTACCCTACTCCATTTTTGCACCAGTTGGTGAGCAGCCAGCTCGATATGGACCGGATGGACTACCTGAACAGGGATAGCTTCTTCTCTGGTGTGGCAGAAGGAACGATTGGTTATGACCGCATCCTTCAAATGCTTACTGTTGTGAATGGTCGCCTGATGGTGGAGGAAAAGGGCATTTATTCGGTAGAGAAATTTATTGTTGCCAGGAGGATCATGTACTGGCAGGTCTATCTGCATAAAACTGTGCTGGGTGCCGAAAAACTGGTGATCAAGATCCTGAAAAGGGCCAAAGAACTGGCCGAACAGGGCCAGCAGTTGTTTGCCACGCCTTCATTAGGATTTTTCCTGTATGAAAAACTGAAAAAAGAAGATTTTGAAAGTGATATTCATATTCTTGAAAAATTCTGTGCTATAGATGATTCAGATGTGATCTGCAGCATAAAAGAATGGAGCAATCACCCGGATGAGATCCTGTCTCGCCTTTGCCGCATGTTTACCAACAGGAATTTGTATAAAGTAAAACTGTCTTCTGAGGAAAATACGGAACTTTATGAGCGCTACCTGGCACTGGGCCGTGAAAAAGGTCTTTTGAACGAGGAAAACCAGGAATATTTTTTATTCAGGGGCAGCACGAGCAATAATGCTTATCATGCCACTGATGACAATATCAATATCTATATGAAAAGCGGTAGAGTGGTCGACATTTCAGGGGTCAACAACAGCTTGATCGGGAATGGTGTTTCGGGAGAAATCAAAAAGCACTACATATGTGCGATACCAGAACTAAGAATTCTATCGTTAGATAAATAATTTGAAATATATCAAGTCATTATGCAGGTTACAGCAGCGCAGATCGCACAGCTCTTAAACGGTACCATAGAGGGAAACCCGGAAGCAATCATCAATACCTTTTCAAAAATTGAAGAAGCTGGCCCCCAATCTTTATGTTTTATTGCCAATCCTAAATATATACCTTATTTATATAGCTCTCCTGCAGCCGTTGTTGTAGTGGCTAAGGATTTTGTGGCAGAAAAAGCATTTACTACTACCCTGATCCGCGTGGAAGACGCTTATGCGGCCTTTGCACAGCTGTTACAGATGTATGAGACCATCACGGGCGCAAAGAAGAAGAAGGGCATAGAAACCCAGTCTTTTGTAGCAGATACGGCAAAGGTGGATGAAACCGCATATATAGGTGCTTTTAGCTATATCTCTGCCGGGGCGGTGATCGGGAAAAATGTCCAGATCAGTCCTAATGTCTTTATCGGGGAGCAGGTAGTGATCGCAGATAATACGGTGATTCATCCGATGGTGAGTATTTATAAAGATTGTAAGGTGGGAGCCAATGTGATCATTCACAGCGGCACGGTGATCGGTTCAGATGGTTTTGGCTTCGCGCCAAAAGCAGATGGTACTTATGATAAAGTGCCACAGATCGGCAACGTGATCATTGAAGATCATGTGGAGATCGGGGCCAATACCTGTATCGACCGGGCGACTATGGGCGCTACGGTTATAAAAGCCGGAGTTAAATTAGATAACCTGTTGCAAATAGCTCATAATGTGGAGATTGGGTCTAATACGGTGATTGCGGCACAGACCGGGATCTCTGGTTCTACCAAGCTGGGTGCCAATTGTGTGATTGGTGGCCAGGCAGGTATTGTAGGGCACATCACCCTGGCCAATGGTACTAAGATCAATGCGCAAAGTGGTGTTTCCAAAACCATTAAGCAGGAAGGTACGGCCATCAGTGGCAGCCCGGCCTTTGATTATAAAAGTGAGGTGAAAAGCCAGATCGTTTTCCGTCAACTGCCCGAAATGCTGGATAGAATAAACAAATTGGAGGCTGAATTGAAAGCCTTGATAGAAAAAAATAGCTAAGTTTGCCGTGCTTTTGAACAGGAATACCTGTTTTATGGATACAACATTATCCTCATCAGCATCATTCATTATATAAATAATACTAATCATTACAATAAATGATTCAACAGGTTAATCAGACTACATTACAAAATACAGGAAGCCTTTCGGGTATAGGATTACATACCGGGGCAAAAACTACCATCACCCTGCACCCTGCCGATGCTAATTTCGGCTATCGTTTTAAACGTACCGACCTCGAAGGGGAGCCTATGGTGAAAGCAGATGTGGACTTCGTTACCGATACTTCAAGGGGAACGACCATTGAGCATAAAGAAGCTAAAGTGAGCACTATTGAGCATTTACTGTCTGCTTTTGTGGGTATGGGTGTAGATAATGTATTGATAGAGATTGACGGACCTGAAGTGCCGATTATGGACGGTAGTGCGATGCCTTTCGTTGAGCTGATCGAAGAAATCGGGGTAAAAGAACTGGAAGCAAAAAAGAACGTATATACCCTGCCCGAGAACCTCCATTATTATGATCCGGTGAAGAATGTGGATATGCTGGCTGTACCGGCAGCGCATTATTCTTTTACCTCTATGATTGATTTTAATTCCCAGGTATTAGGCACACAGCATATTTCTATCAGTGATCTTTCTGAGTATAAAGCAGAGATCGCTTCCTGCAGGACTTTCTCTTTCTTACATGAACTGGAATACCTGCTGGACAATAACCTGATCAAGGGCGGAGACCTGAACAATGCTATTGTAGTGGTAGACAAGCCTATCTCTGATGATACGCTGACTAAGCTGAAAAAGGCCTTCAATAAAGAGAATATCGACGTTAAGGACGGGGGTATTTTGAATAACCTGGACCTGCGTTATTCTAATGAACCTGCCCGCCATAAGTTATTGGATATCGTGGGTGACCTGGCTTTGAGCGGTTACAGCATCAATGCTAAAATCATAGCCCAGAGACCTGGTCATGCCGGGAATGTGGCCTTTGCCAAGGTGATCAAAGATTATATTAAGAAGAATAAAGCGGCGCTGGAAGCCCCGGTTTATGACCCTAATAAAGAACCGGTCTTCAATATTAACGAGATCGAGTCTAAATTGCCGCACCGTTACCCTTTCCTTTTGGTAGACAAGATCATTGAACTCACTGAAAATTATGTGGTAGGGATCAAGAATGTGACCATGAACGAACCGTTTTTCCAGGGGCACTTCCCTAAGAATCCGGTAATGCCCGGCGTCTTAATAGTAGAATCGCTGGCGCAATGCGGTGGTTTGCTGGCTTTAAGCATTATGCCGGAAGTACCGGGTGGTTATGATACCTATTTTGTCAAAATAGATAAGGTAAGGTTCAAGCATAAAGTAATGCCCGGTGACACGCTGATCCTGAAAATGGAATTGATGGCACCGATCCGCAGAGGTTTATGCGAAATGAAAGCAACTGCTTATGTAGGCAATAAAGTAGCCGCAGAGGCTGAATTAATGGCTCAGGTAACGCCCAGTGCGAATAGATAAAAATTACATTACAAAGGAACAATGATTCATCCGTTAACCTATATCCATCCTGAGGCTAAGATCGGGAAAAACGTAAAAATAGACCCCTTCTCTACTATTCATAAAAATGTAGAGATCGGTGATGGCACCTGGATCGCTTCCAATGTGACCATTATGGAGGGGGCCCGTATCGGTAAAAACTGCAGGATATTTCCCGGGGCAGTGATCTCGGCTATCCCGCAGGACCTTAAGTACCAGGGGGAAGAAACGGTTACCATTATCGGGGATAATACTACCATCCGGGAGTGTGTGACCATCAATAAAGGGACCAGTGACCGCGGTATGACGCAGATCGGGAACAATTGCCTGATCATGGCTTACTGTCACGTGGCGCATGATTGCATCATCGGGGATAATTGTGTGTTTTCCAACAGTACTACCCTGGCAGGGCACATCACCGTAGGCAGCAATGTCGTACTGGCGGGCCTGGTAGCGGTACAGCAGTTTGTCAACATCGGTTCTCATGCCTTCGTTACCGGGGGGTCTCTGGTGAGAAAAGATGTACCCCCGTTTGTTAAAGCAGCGCGTGAGCCGCTTTCCTATGTTGGGGTCAACTCTGTAGGTTTAAAGCGTAAAGGTTATTCTTCGGAGACCATTAATCATGTTATGGATATCTACCGTATACTTTATGTAAAGGGCTATAATATTGCCAATGCATTGAGTATTATCGAGGCAGAGATCCCGTTCTCAGAAGAAAGGGAACAAATTCTAAAGTTCATCAGAGAGTCTAAGCACGGCATTATGCGCGGGCTTACTACAGGTACTGCAAATGAAGATTGAGCTACAACAGGTTAGCAAAAGATATATCAGGGACTGGGTCTTTAAAAATGTTGGTGCAACATTTGATGGGGCTGGTGTCTATGCCTTACTGGGATCTAATGGTTCTGGTAAATCCACGCTGTTGCGGCTCATAGCCGGTATGCAACAGATCAGCAGCGGGCAGATCGTATATGAAATTGAAGGGAAAAAAATTGAAGCCGATACCTTGTATCAATGTGTCGGCTTTTGTGCGCCCGCCATGGACGTGATCGAAGAGATGACACTTTCTGAATTCCTGCATTTTCATTTTAGTTTTAAAAAAATATTACCCGGCTGGACGGTAGATAAGATCATTACTGCCCTGGAAATGGAAGCGGTACGCCATAAGTTTATCCATGATTTCTCTTCCGGGATGAAGCAAAGGGCTAAGCTGGCCCAGGCTTTCTTTTCGGATACTCCTTTTTTATTGCTGGATGAACCCTGCAGCAACCTCGATCTTAAGGGTGTGGCGATGTACCAGGACTGGCTGCAGCAACTGGGTAAAGACCGCCTGGTCGTAGTGGCTTCTAATGATGAAAGGGAATATCCCGGTGCTTTGCAGACGATTAGCCTGATTGATTACAAGTAGTCTTTTTTTAATGGTTAATGGTTAATTATTGGTGATTGGTGATTGGTGATGGGTGACCACTACCTGTTTTGTTACTTAAAGTAAACTAACCATAAACTACCGCGCTCTGGGTGACACCAGGAAGCTGTCCTGTTGCGCCTGTCGAAACATGTGCCGTCCTGTCGAAACATATGCCGTCCTGTCGACGGGCGATAGCGAGCGGAGACATCTCTTCCCAATTATTAATGGTTAATTATTGATGGTTAATGATTGGTGGTTGGTGATGGGTGATCACTGCCTGTTTTGTTCTCTAAAGTAAACTAACCATAAACTACCGCGCTCTGGGTGACACCAGTAAGCTGTCCTGTTGAGCCTGTCGAAACATGTGCCGTCCTGTCGACCGGGCGATAGCGAGCGGAGACATCTCTTCCTAATTGTTGATGGTTAATTATCTATGGGTGATAGGTGATGAGTGATGGGTGATGGGGTAAGAAAGTTAGGTGTATTTTTATTTCGGACAGGTTTGTCTTAAATTAAATTATCTTTCTTTTGGGGTAATATGGGCGACTTTACTGTTTAATTTATCGGTAATAATTCCTTAATTTTGCACCTTAGTTATTATAAGCTTCAATAACAACACATAATGATTCATTTCTTCGTGAACCCAAAGAACATCGTTTATGGTGTTCAAACTGCACAAAACCTTTCTACAGAAGACTCTCAAAAGCTGAACTGGCTGTTTGGCAAAGCTCAAAAACTCGATGATACCACGCTCAACCATTATTATGTGGGACCTCGTGCGGCAATGATCACTCCCTGGAGTACCAATGCGGTAGAGATCACGCAGAATATGGGTATTGAAGGTATTATCCGTATTGAGGAGTTTGAGCCTGTACCGGCTGATTTTAATGATTTTGACCCGATGATCTCGCAGAAGTATGCTGCGCTGACACAGGAAATGTACACGATCAACATCAGCCCGGAGCCGGTGCTGGAGATTGATGATATTGCTGCTTATAACAAACAGGAAGGCCTGGCCCTGAGTGGCGAGGAAGTGGCTTACCTGGACCAGCTGGCGGTAAAGATTGGCCGTAAGCTGACGGATGCGGAGGTATTCGCTTTTTCGCAGGCTAACTCGGAGCACTGTCGCCACAAGATCTTCAATGGTACTTTTGTGATCGATGGGGAAACGATGCCGACTTCTTTATTTAAACTGATCAAGAAAACTTCTGAAACGCATCCTAATGATATCGTTTCGGCTTATAAGGATAATGTGGCTTTCGTGAAAGGACCGAAAGTGACGCAATTTGCGCCTAAGTCTCCGGATAAACCGGATTTTTACGAGGAAAAGGAGTTTGAATCGGTATTGTCGCTTAAAGCGGAAACGCATAATTTCCCGACTACGGTAGAGCCTTTTTCGGGCGCTGCAACGGGTTCGGGTGGTGAGATCCGCGACCGCCTGGCTGGCGGACAAGGTGCTTTGCCCCTGGCTGGAACGGCAATTTATATGACGGCTTATTCGCGCTTGCTGGAAGACCGTCCCTGGGAAAAAGGTATGGAGGCCCGTCAATGGCTGTACCAGACTCCGATGGATATCCTGATCAAGGCTTCTAATGGTGCTTCTGATTTTGGTAATAAATTCGGGCAGCCTTTGATCACTGGTTCGGTATTGACCTTTGAACATGAAGAAAATGGCCGTAAGCTGGGTTATGATAAGGTGATCATGCAGGCCGGTGGTGTCGGTTATGGCAAACTGGAGCAAGCTAAAAAACATACACCGCAGGTGGGCGATAAGATCGTGATCCTGGGTGGTGAGAATTATAGGATTGGTATGGGTGGTGCTGCGGTATCTTCTGCAGACACCGGTGCTTTTGGTTCGGGTATTGAGTTGAACGCGATTCAGCGTTCTAACCCGGAGATGCAGAAGCGTGCGGCTAATGCGATTCGTGGTCTGGTAGAGTCGGACCATAACCCGATCGTGTCGATCCATGACCATGGTGCGGGCGGACACTTGAACTGTCTGTCGGAACTGGTGGAGGATACGGGCGGACTGATCGACCTGGATAAATTGCCGGTGGGTGACCCTACTCTTTCTGCCAAAGAAATTATTGGTAATGAATCCCAGGAAAGAATGGGCCTGGTGATCGGTGAAAAAGATATTGAAACGCTGAAGCGTGTAGCGGACCGTGAGCGTGCGCCTATGTATACGGTGGGTGATGTGACGGGCGATCATCGCTTTACTTTTGAGTCGCAGACGACGAAGGAAAAGCCGATGGATTATGCGCTGGAAGATTTCTTCGGTTCTTCTCCTAAAACGATTATGAATGATAAGAAAGTGGCTTATAATTATGCAGGGCTTTCTTATGAGGTGAATAATATCCCGACTTATTTAGAGCAATTATTGCAACTGGAAGCGGTGGCTTGTAAGGACTGGCTGACGAATAAGGTGGACCGTTGTGTGGGTGGCCGCGTGGCTAAGCAGCAATGTGCCGGACCTTTGCAACTGCCTTTGAATAATGTGGGTGTGATGGCTTTGGATTATAAATCGGGTCAAGGTATTGCTACTACGGTAGGTCATGCTCCATTGATTGCGCTGGTAGACCCGGCTGCGGGTTCAAGGAATGCGATGGGTGAGGCTTTGTCTAATATAGTGTTTGCACCGATCAAGGATGGTTTGAAAGGGATTTCTCTTTCT
Organism: Bacteroidetes bacterium 43-16; assembly: GCA_001897525.1. Taxonomy (GTDB): domain Bacteria; phylum Bacteroidota; class Bacteroidia; order Chitinophagales; family Chitinophagaceae; genus Edaphocola. The sequence continues at coordinate 475,903 of MKTB01000017.1, forward strand.
GCCAACTGGATGTGGGCTTGTAATAATGAGGGTGAGGATGCGCGTTTGTATGAAGCGGTACAGGCTTGTTCTGACTTTGCGATTGCTTTGGGCATCAATATCCCTACGGGTAAAGATTCTCTGTCGATGAAGCAGAAGTACCCGAATGGGGAAAATGTGATCGCTCCGGGTACGGTGATCATCTCTGCAGGTGGTAACTGTATTGATATTAATAAAGTGGTAGAGCCTGTATTGCAGAAGAATGCCGGTTCGGTATATTATATTAATTTGTCTAAGGATGCTTTTAAGCTGGGTGGTTCTTCTTTTGCGCAGATCCAGAATAAGATCGGTGATGAGGTGCCAACGGTGAAGGATGCGGACTATTTTGCTACAGCTTTCAATACGATCCAGGAGGCGATCAACCAACAGCAGATTGCTGCGGGTCATGATGTGGGTTCCGGAGGTTTGATCACTACGCTTCTGGAATTGTGTTTTGCGGATGTGAACCTGGCGGCTGATTATGACCTGAGTGCTTTGGATGAAGTGGATACGGTAAAGGCATTGTTCAATGAGAATATCGCGGTGGTATTACAGGCTAAGGAAGATAAGGATTTTGAAAGCCTGTTTACGAATGCCGGTATTGATATTGTGAAGATTGGTACGGTGACAGAAGGGGCTGCTGTAAGTGTTAAGAATAATGGGGACAGCTTTAGCTTTAATGTTGCGGATACGCGTGATACCTGGTATAAGACTTCTTTCCTTCTGGACCAGAGGCAGTCTAAAAATGGTATGGCGCAGGAACGTTTTAATAATTATAAACATCAACCATTACACTATACTTTCCCGGCACATTTTGATGGGAAGCGTCCCGTCATGTCGAGCGGAGTCGAGACATCTCCTCGTCCTAAAGCGGCCATCATTCGCGAAAAGGGTTCTAACTCGGAGCGTGAAATGGCGAATGCTATGTACCTGGCTGGTTTTGATGTGAAGGATGTGCATATGACGGACCTGATTTCGGGTCGGGAGACTTTGGAGGATATCCAGTTCATCGGTGCGGTGGGTGGATTCTCCAACTCTGATGTATTGGGTTCGGCCAAAGGTTGGGCCGGTGCTTTCCTGTATAATGAAAAGGCGAAAAAGGCTTTGGATAACTTTTTTGCCCGTCCGGACACGATGTCGGTGGGTATCTGTAACGGTTGCCAGTTGTTTATGGAACTGGAACTGATCAACCCGGATCATACAGAGCATGGAAAGATGCACCATAATATTTCTGGTAAGCATGAATCGAATTTTGTTTCGGTGAAGGTGCAGGAGAATAACTCCATTATGCTCAAAACCCTTGCTGGTAGTACTTTGGGCGTATGGATCTCGCATGGTGAGGGTAAGTTCAACCTGCCTGCTGCAGAAAACCAGTATGATATCGTAGCCAAGTATGCTTATGAGGGTTACCCGCATAACCCGAATGGTTCTGATTATAACACGGCGATGTTGTGTGATACAACGGGTCGCCACCTGGTGACGATGCCGCATATTGAGCGTTCTATCTTCCAGTGGAACTGGGCGCACTACCCTGCAGATCGTCGTGACGAGGTGAGCCCGTGGATCGAAGGCTTTGTGAATGCAAGGAACTGGTGTGTGGAAAACGGAAAGTAAATCGAAATAAACCTATAAGGTTTCAAAAAACCTTATAGGTTTTGTGGATCGTCGCGATGAGGTGAGCCCTTGGATCGAAGGCTTTGTGAATGCAAGAAACTGGTGTGTGGAAAACGGAAAGTAAATCAAAATAAACCTATAAGGTTTCAAAAAACCTTATAGGTTTGATAAGAGCACCCTGCAAGATTATTTTTGCAGGGTGTTTGTTTTTAGATAGGTATTTTCATAATGAATTATTTGTAATTTTAAAATATGAATAATTATCATCTGGCATTGTTACCTGGAGAGACTTATCATTTGTTTTCAAGGGCTATTGGTGGAGAACGACTGTTTTTATCGGAAGAGCATTATCATTTTTTTCTTAGAAAAATAAAGCAGCATACTTCAGCGGTTTGTGATTTATACTGTTATGCTTTATTACCGAACCATTTCCATTTACTGGTTAGCATAAAAGAAAATGAGGTCATTGTTCAGCATTTTAAAGAAATAAAGAAAAGAGCATTTGATGTAATGAAAGATAATCTTCCTGACTTTATCATGGAGCGATTCAGTAATTGTTTGAATAGTTATACCAAATCGTTTAATAAAGTAAATGGACGTAAAGGTGCTCTGTTTATGGACTATATGAAGCGGAGCTTAGTGAGTAAGGAGGCTGACTTTACTAATTTTGTCTGGTACATACATAAAAATGCGGTGCATCATCAATTAGTTAAGTCGGTAGGTGATTGGAAATATGATAGTTACCGTTCTTTGTTGAGCGAGGCACCTACGTCATTGCTAAGGGATGAAGTGATCCGTTGGTTTGGTGGAAGGGAAGAATTTATTAAATTCCATCAACAGGATGTTGATCCGAAAATAAACCTATAAGGTTTCAAAAACCTTATAGGTTTTGTGTTGCCCTGCTGCTTAGCCCTGCCTTTCCATTTAATACTCCCGGTAGCACCGGCTTCTGAAAAATATGAAAAAAGCCATCTGAACGGTTAAACCTATAAGGTTTCAAAAACCTTATAGGTTTTGAACTTCCCCAACTCTTCTGTATAAAGCTGGGCCTTGGTTTTTAGGAGTTTTTTTTACTCATCCAAAAAGAAAGGGTATTATACGAAATGAATTAATCACCTATAATTGATCATCTATATATTTAGCCCTATTGTTTGAATACTTCTTTTCTATGCCATTCCAGGTTTTCCTGTGCAGGTTGATATTGGGATTCTGTAGGTAAAAAAATAGGCCGGCCTTGCAGGTTATTCAAGCTGTAGGGATGTGCTTTATCTTCGTTAATATGCGAGGAAACGAGTACCCGGTAATGTTCATCAATACTGACCAGTCCCCGGTCAAAGGCACGGTGCAGGTTGGGACATAATGCAATGCCATTACTTACCTTATCATCGTGAGTGACCGCAAAGGGTATAATATGGCAGGCATCAATGAAATTGTATCTAAAGGTAGTGCGCATACGCATTCCGGTCATAGCGCAGGTGTCCTTGTACAACCGGGGGATATATCGTTTAAACAGGCCGGAGCGTACAAATACATCTTCTTCGGTAACGAATGACAAATGCTTATATCTTACCTGTGGATCGTTGAGTACCAATGATTGTACCTCTTGATAAAAGCCGTCATTGATTTGCTTGTGTTGGTAATAACCAGCTTGTTCTTTCTCAAAATATGTGGATAGTATAGCAGCTCTTGCTATCGTTCTGTTTTCGACTTCTGCTAAGTGTAAAAACAGTTCATCACGAAAAGCGCCAAATGCTACAGTATGGGATAATGCTTGTACGCTTTTAATAGGTGCATTGATCTGCAAGCCTGGATGTGGATATAAAGTCCAGAAGGACTGCCCGGATACTTTCTCGGACTGCAGATAGTAGAAGGGTTGGGTAAAATCGGGCTGGTGGGCTGTAGGTACCAATAGCCGCCAGTTCTCCTGGAATAAACCTACAAGATCAACGTTGACCTCAAACCGGTTTTTTAAAACAATACCTCTGTCTATCAACTCAATCAGGGTTAATAATAGTACTGGTTTATGTGGTGCCGGGCCATACCTGGTAACACCTCGTTTTAAATGGCAAAATGCATTGATGTATGGCTGAAAAGGGTTATCCATGGATTTTAAAGATAGTAAAGATGTTGTAAAAGAATCCAATTTTGGCATAAGCATTTATACATACCCATAAAAATACTTCTAAGTACTACATTTTTTAATGTATGCTATAGGTTTGTTGCTTATGGGAATCTATAAGGGTAATTTGCAATACATGAGTTCTTATGTAGTATTGGTAGGAAAGGATCGGAATAAAAGCCAGCAATTGCTAGCAGTTCAGGAACACTCCTTGTGAAGTCCGGAACATTCGTTGTAAGGTCCGGAATACAGTTTGTAAGGTTCGGAACATCGCTTGTAAGGTCAGGAAAACCGTTTGTAAGGTCGGGAACATGACTTGTAAGCTCCGGAATATCGCTTGTAAGGTCCGGAATATCGCTTGTAAGGTTGGGAACATTACTTGTAAGGTTCGGAAAACCGTTTGTAAGGTCGGGAAAACCGTTTGTAAGGTCGGGAATATCGCTTGTAAGGTTGGGAACATGACTTGTAAGGTTCGGAAAACCGTTTGTAAGGTTCGGAACATCGTTTGTAAGGTCGGGAACATGACTTGTAAGGCTCGGAATATCGTTTGTAAGGTTCGGAAAACCGCTTGTAGGGTCAGGAATATCTTTTGTAAGGTCCGGAAAACCAGCTTTTTGCTTAACTATTTATATGTTTAATAGAAAAAATACGGGAATTCCAGTATAGGATATTTATAAAGAGTAGAAGATATTTGTTGCATTAAATCAAGGGATTGGTTTAGAAATTACAAATGAAATGATTATTATTTACTGATTAACCTATAAATATGAATAGAGCTTTTTTATCACACAGTAGCAAACAAAAGCAGCTGGTACAGCAAATTGCAAATAATTTAGGTAAAGCAAACTGTGTTTTTGACGAATTTGAGTTTGAATCAGGAATGCCACTTTTTGATGAGATAAAAAAAAGTATTGGACAAAGTGATGTCTTTGTTTTATTTTTATCAGATGATGCATTAAATTCTGAATGGGTTAAATTAGAGATTACTGAAATTAAGAATTTAATAGATAATGGATTAGATAAACAGTTCTTTCCAATTTTGATAGACAAATCTTTGGATGTTTCAAATGATGAACGAATTCCAAACTGGATAAAAAAATTTTTATTAAAACCAATCTCTGAGCATTTTCTAATTACAAAGAAAATAAGGCAAAGACTCCTTGAATTGAGATTGGACACCAATCCGATTTTTAAAGCTAAGGCTAGTTTATTTGTAGGGAGGCAAGATTTATTTGATCAATTAGAGGCAAAAATTTATTCTTTATCTGAAATGAAGCCTAGATCAATTATTGTTTCTGGATTTGAGGGTATTGGTAGAAGAACATTTCTTAAAGAAGCTTTTTTAAGAGAAAAACGAATAAAAGATTTTTATTCACCAATATACATTACTCTTGATACAAAGGATAGCATAGAAGATTTTATTCTTAAATTACAGGATTACAAAGGAGGGAATACAGCCGAATACCTAGATCAGCTTTCTCAAGTAGAGTTTGAGGAAAAGGTTTTGGAAGCAAAAAAGCTCCTAATAGCAGTAAAGAATTCGAATGAATATGTATTTATTATCGACTCTGGATGTATCGTAAAGCCTAATAAGCAATTAGCAGATTGGTTTTTACAAATAATTGACAGCGAAGAATTCGACAATCTTTTTACACTAAATATTATTTCAAGATTTAGACCCTCAAATGAGTTAATTAGAGGTAATAAAGGTATAATTCATTTTAATGTTTCGAATTTATCTGAAAAAGATACGGAAAAATTATTTGTTAAATATTATTCATTTCTTAAACTTGATCTAAAAACAGATCAGGCACAAGAAATTCTAAATGTTCTTAATGGTATTCCATCTCAAGTCCACTATGCTGTTGAAAGAATTAAGGATTTCGGTATCATTGAAACATTAAAGAAAAAAGAGGAGATAGTTGATTATGGAGAAACACAAGTTTATTATATGGTTGATAATATTAGGTCTAAAGGGAAATTCGCTTTTGATCTACTAGTTTTAATCTCAAACTTTGATTTTATAAGTTATGATTTTGTTTATTCCATTGTTGGTAAAACAGAAGAGGTTGATAATTTACTGGAAGACTTTTTCATTACTGGTGTTTTTGATTTAGTCGGAGCTAATAAAGAGTATATTAAAGTCCATTATCCAATTGCAGATTATTTAACCCGATCGAAAGCTAAGATTGACTCTTCATTTAAGCTTACATTAAAGCAGAAAATAAATAGTTTTATAAATGATGAGGGAAAAATTAAGGATTTTCAGGATGTTTCTGAACTATTACATAACATTAAAGGTGCAATAATTGCCAATTATGATTTGCCGGACAAATACTATATTCCTTCATTTGTTTTGAAGACAATTGTAGAACTTTATTACTTGGAAAATTATTCAAGCGTTATAGCCCTTATAGATAAAGTTCTTGAAAATTCCAGTCGAATTGATAAAGATCTTGTTAGAGAATTTAAATATTGGCTTTGCCTATCACTGGCCAGAAAAAAAGAGCCAAGGTTTGAATCTGAAGTGAAAAATATTGAAGGTGCAGATTATAACTATCTTTTTGGTTTTTATTTTAGAATTAACAAACAATTAGATAATGCAGAAACTTATTTAAAAGGAGCCCTTTTAAAAAATCCAGGTTTTCAAAGAGCAAAAAGAGAATTAGTAAATGTTTTGCTATTAAAATCAAATTTTAGCGAAGCATTAAGTATGGCAAAGTCAAATTATGAGAATCAAAAGTTAAATGCATTTCATATTCAAGCATATTTTATTTCATTAACAAGAAAAAAATTCCTATCAAAAGAAGACAAATTAATGATAGAAGAACTTCTTAAAAATATAGAGCGTAGTTCTGATTTTAGAGCTAAAGAAATAGCATCTGTTATGCAAGGAGAATATCTTTATTATGTTAAAAATGATAAAGCTAATTCAATCAGAACGTTGAGAGAATGTTTAGATAAAAATAAGAGTAAACACTATCCTAAAAAGGCTTTAAATGATATTTATAAAAGAGCTGATCTGATAATGATTGCTAACGAACTAAATTCAAAGTACAATAACGATGATGAGACATTTGACTATTAATAATAATTTTTAAATATAGTAGTGAATAATGTAAGTTGAAATAGGATTATTATTTTATTTCTTATAAAAGTTAAAGAAGTTAATGTAATTTCTCCATTTTTGAGGTATATAATTAATAATCGTTACCTAACTGTTCATATTACCCCTCCCCCAACCTCTTCCTTAACAAACACAAAACCCCCAGTTCCTCCACAGAGAGCTGCTCATTGTTTTTGAGTAGTCTTTTTACCGAACGGTTCATATTGGCTAAGGTGCGGCCCTGGGTGTAATGCGTGATCACCCGGGGGTCGATGTAGGAACTGCGCGCGATGGCCGGGGTATTGCCCAGCTTTTCGCTTACCGTCACCACGGCATCGCGGATATTTTTCTTCAATCGCTTCTGGTCTTCGGCCTCCACGGCACCGATCTCGTCCAGGGCCATAGCAGCGATCACGGTACCGGCCCAGGTACGGAAATCTTTGGCGGAGAACTCCTCGCCCATCGTCTCGCGGATATACTCGTTCAGGTCATTGCTCCGGATATCATGTAAATTATCTTCCTCATCCAGGTATTTAAAGATCTCATAGCCCGGCAGTTCGTCCAGCTCCTGTACGATCTTAGTCAGGCGTGCATCCATTATATGCTTTTCCTGGTCTTGTCCCGACTTGCCCCGGAAGCTAAAGATCATTTCATTGCCCCTGATCTCCAGGTGCTTGCTGCGTAGTGTGGTGAGCCCGTAGCTTTGATTGGCCTTTCGGTAGGATTCATTGCCGGGTCTGAAGAAGGCTGCATCCAGCAGGCGCACCATGGTAGCCAGTACCTTATCGCGGCTCAATTTACGTTTGCGTAAATGCTGACCCGTCACCCGGCGCATATGCTCGAGCTGCTTTGCAAAGCGGATGATGCGGTCAAACTTCAGCTCATCCTGCTGCTTGCGGTATTTAGGATTGTAGATATATTGTTTACGGCCTTTGGCATCATAGCCCGTGGCTTGTACCTTGGCCCTCGGCGAGGTATTGATGCTGACCTGCTCCCAGGCCGGGGGGATAACGAGAGATTTGAAAAACTCCTTCAATTGAGGATCTGATATAGGCTGACCCGAATTGTCGGTATAACTAAAGCCTTTCCCTTTTCTGATGCGCTGACAGATCATAAATTATTCGCTTAAGTAATTGATTAAGTTATCTTTCGAACATAAATCTACACAGAAATGTTTTAAAAGAAAGTGAAATGTGTACAAAAAGAAGCGTAGCCGGAATCGAGCAGAAATGAAATAATGCGCTAATTTAGACCGGTTAAGTGCGCGGCGCTGTACCCTATAGATTTATGGGCCGCTTAAGACAGTATAAAAACGACTGAAACAATCATGAAATACCTTTTTACACTTACCATATGTGCAATGGCCCTTTTGTGGACCAGCTGCCAGGGGACTGCCCGGGTCAAGGATGACTATACCACAAAGATCGACAGTTTAATCAAGACTACAGAACCCCGGAGTTTTAATGGAGTAATCCTGATCCGGCAAAAGGGGGAAACCAAATATGCCAGGGCACAGGGCTTTGCAGATGTTAATCAAAAAACAGCCTTGAAGGTGGCAGATCAATTCTCTACCATGTCCATCGCCAAGCAATTTACCGCTGCTTTGATTTTGCAGCAAGTGGAAAAAGGTAGTATTGATTTGCAAGTGCCCATCCGCAAATACTTACCCGGTTTTAAGTATGCCTGGGCAGATTCCATTACCCTGCATCAATTGCTGAACCATACTTCCGGTCTGCAAAGCGATGATATGGACAAACCCCTGAAATTCAAACCCGGCAGTGCGTTCAGCTATTCCAATGTGGGCTATGCTGTAGCCGGCCTGGTCCTCGAACAGCAAAGTGGTCAGTCATTTGAAGCATTGGTCAGCGCTTTATTCAAGCAATGCCAGATGGTACACAGCTGCTACCCTTCTGTCCCCAATAGTAAACACTTAAGTAAAGGACATACGATCCAAAAAGACGGAACAGTGGTGCAACATGAAACTGTCCGTTTCGATGCGAGCCATTGTTTTGGCAGCCACCTGGTGGTTACCGTTCCCGACCTGGCAACATGGAATGACTACCTGCATGGCGGAAAATTATTAAAACCCGCTACTTATAAATTAATGTGCAGTTATGAGAAGACCAATGCCCATCCCCTTTTTGGCGACCAGGCCATTGGCTATGGCTATGGCCTGCGCATCAATGACCGGGACAGCATCCCGGAGCTCGGACATACGGGTTTTCACCCGGGCGAGGGCTTTACGGCCGTTAATCTATACTATCCCGGAACCCAAACGAGCATTATTGTTTTGGAAAATATAGCCAGCGAAAACTTTGAGATCGCCTATTATTTTGAACAGGAGATCCGCAAAATAGTGAAGGCAGGCAGCCTGCTGCGATAAATACAGGTTTGCCGGCACAGACCAGATCAGGGGCGCTTCATTCTCTGTTCCAGTTTCCTGATGACAGCTTCCTTTTCTTGAAGCATCCGTTCATAAAGTTCTATGAGTTTATCTGCAGGATCGGAGGTGCATTGAATATTTTCGGCACGGGCATAGGCAATGGAGCCTTCATTAAAAGTATTAGATACAATGTTCATGCTTTGTTCCTCGTTGAAGTTTTGAAAAGCTGCCACAGGTATATTTAATGCGACAGATATTTTTTGGAGTATGGGTATCTCTATCATAGCACTTGATTCAAGTAATTCTACGGCTTCCGTATTCCAGTCCATGCCCAGCACCTCGGCCAGTATGGTTTGTGGCAGGCCCAGGCTTTCCCGGAAACGTTTTACATTGCGACCTTCATGTATACTACTCATATGATTATGGGTTGATCATAGGAGCAGTTTTAAAATTGTAGGAAGTGTAAGGTGATCAAAAATAATTAAATTATTAATCGCTGATAGATTTTGTAAGGGGATAAATTATTCCTTTTGCCGGGTAAAATATGCTTTCAGGGCGTTTCCTCATAAGATCAGGAGATGTCTCCACTCGCTATCGCTCGGTCGACATGACGGCACACGTTTCTACAGGCGCAACAGGACAGCTTCCCGGTGCCACCCAAAGCGCGGTAGTTTATGGTTAGTTTACTTTAGGGAACAAAACAGGCAGTGATCACCCATCACCAATCACCCATAAATAATTAACAATTATAAATTAAGATACCGGCCCCATCACGTACAATTGAGTCAGGTCAGGCGAGGGACTACCTCCGGCCTTTTCAAGCGTGATGGCAAAAGCCTCCGCATTAGGTATAGTAGACAATGCTTTACCAAGGTCCTGGCCGGGTGTGTACAAGCCCGCATCTACAGGCTGACCGTTCACCATGGCCCAGAGCTGGTATTGCCTGCCTTCCGGCGCTTTGGGCAGCGCTGCGGCATCGAGATATACTTGTTTGGTCTGCTCATTCCAGAAGACCAATGCATGTTCAGAAGGGTGAGTTTCAACACCTTTAAGGCGCACCACTTTCATTTCCGGTTTAGCCAGCATGGCAATCCGGCTTTCGGCAGCGGCAATTTCCAGGTCCTGCTGCTGCTGGCGACTGATGATTGTAGCCAGTTCGCGTTCTTTTTGTGTATTCTCCTGGTTATAATAGATATTAGCAGCAACACTCAATACCAGTAATACAGAAGCCGCCATTGCCCAGCCCTTCCAGGCCGTGCTTTTACGTGCTTCCATACGGGGCATTACAGGTTCTTCAACAGGTACACCGCCTCCGCCGGAAACTTCCGCTTCCAGCCTGCTCCATATTTTTTCCTTTAAGCCGGCAGAAGGACTTACTGCCAGGTGGCCTGCCATCAGTTCCAGCGATTGTTGCGCTTCGGTGATGGCCGCTTTTATCTCGGGAAAAGATTGTTGCATACAGTCCAGCATAGCAGCTTCCTCCGGGCTTGCAGTGCCCAGTACGTAGCTTTCAATAATGCCGGATGATATGATATCCTGAGTGTTCAAAACTAAAAATGTATTATACTTTTATTAATCATTAAAAAATGTTCTCAACTTCTTTAAGGCACTGCGCATGCGTGTCTTAACCGTGCCCAGGGGCATGCCCGTTTCTTCCGCGATCTCTGCCTGCGTATATCCTTCGAAATAAGCTTTGGAGATCAGGAGGGTATTTTCCTGGTCCAGCACCCCCATCAGATCTTTCAGGTCCAGCCTGGCCGAAGCCGCCGGTTGAGAGAGTTCTGAGGAACCACTTTCATTATATACGATATTATCGATGGTTTGGTTTTGCAGTTGTTTTTTATGTCCTTTAGATTTCAGGGCATCCAGCGCGGTATTCCTGGCAATATTCAACATCCAGGTATATAGAGTGCCCTTTTGTTCATCAAAGCGGTCTATATACTTCCATATCTTCACAAAAGTTTCCTGCAGGATATCCTCGGCGCTTTCCTTAGGCGTGATCATTTGCATGATGACCCCGAGCAATGCTGCCGAATAGGCATCATACAACAGGTCGAAGCCCTTTCGTTCCCGTCTGCGGAGCATGTCCGCCAGTGCTGCCTGATTGATAATGGAAGTCAAAAAAATGATTTAGATACGGCACAAATGTAAAGGAAATGAATGAGATATGCTATAAATAAACAAAAAAAATACCTTAAGGCAATCTATACGCTTCCGGCTGTCGTATATATTTCAAAACGTCTTAATTATGAAAAAAGGCTTGTTGATAGTTGCGCTGTCTGTACTGGCACATATTGCACCGGCACAGCAGCAGCCGAAGAATCCTTACTATTCCCGCACCGATACTACAAAATTGCAGGTATCCAACAAGGTCTGGAAAACGATATTGCCCAAAGAGCTATACCTGGTGGCACGGGAAGGGGCTACAGAGACCGCCTTTACCGGTAAATATTATGAGTTCGATGAGAAAGGAACTTATTACTGTGCCGTATGTGGCAATGCCTTGTTCCATGCGACCTCAAAATTTGCTACTACCTGTGGCTGGCCCTCTTTCTTTGAGCCGCTGCGCGCCAATGCAGTGAGCTATCAGACCGATCGCTCCTATAATATGGTGCGTACAGAAGTCAAGTGCGGCAGATGCGATGCCCACCTGGGCCATGTGTTTGATGACGGGCCTGCACCTACGGGTAAAAGGTATTGCATGAATTCTGTATCGCTGGACTTTGAACCTTTTAAAAAGAAATAAGCTGGATGCTTCGCTTTCTTTTACCGGGGAACAAAAAAAAGAATATAGAGTCAATAAACGGAAGCGTGAAAAAAATATTTTTTTAAATTTTTCCGGCATTTAAATCCAAACACCAGCATACCTCGTAAATAATAGTACAAAACTTTTCAATCCATAAATAAAAAACTAAGATTATGAAATTCAGATCAATTGTATTGCTTGCAGCTACAGCCGCCACATTAATGGGAAGCACTTATATGAGCCAGGCCCAGACTAAAGAGAAAACAGTTATGGTAGGCGGTGCGCCGATGTACCCTTCCAAAAACATTGTTGAAAATGCAGTGAACTCTAAAGACCACACTACACTGGTAGCTGCGGTGAAAGCTGCAGGATTGGTAGAAACTTTACAGAGTGCCGGACCATTCACCGTATTGGCACCTACAAATAGTGCTTTTGCTAAAGTACCTAAGGATGCGCTGAACAGCCTGATGATGCCGGAGAACAAAGCACAACTGACAAAAATATTGACTTACCATGTGATTCCGGGAAAATGGAGCGCCGCACAGATCATGAAAGCGATTAAAGATGGTAAGGGTATGTATGAAACAAAAACAGTACAGGGTGGCAAGCTTACCTTTTGGATGAAAGGGAAAGATGTGTATGTAAAAGATGCTCATGGTAGTAGTGCCAAAGTAACCATCGCTGATGTCAATCAGTCTAATGGTGTGATCCATGTGATCGATGGTGTATTAATGCCATAAGTGACTGTGAACAGGTAGGCTTTGCCAAACTGTATGAAACACTAAAAGACTTTTTGTGGTGTTTTGATTTTGAAACCTTGCAGGATTTCGGTTCCTGTAAGGTTTTTTTTATTGTGGTAAGCGCTGCTTATTCTGTTGAAAAGCTCACTTTACTCCTGGTATTATTTTTCTTTTTTCAGCCTGATGATCTTGCGGACCAGTTCCAGGGGCAAAGGCTGATCATGCAGGAAATGCAATGTATCTTTCGTTTTGGGGGCTTTATAATCATCAATCTCCGGCAATAACTCTTTCAATCCATATACCGGGTAAAAACCGATGTGCTTCTTATAGGCCGCAAAATAAAGATGCCGTTTTCCTATCCTGAAGGCCGGTATCTGGTAGCGGATACTCTCTTCCGTTCCCGGGAGCTCTTCATGGAAAAGTGCTCTCAGGGCATTTAGACGCGCTTGTATCTCTGGCCCAAAGCCAGAAATATATTGCGTTACCGCATCATTCATCATTCCTTACTTTTTTATTTATTAATGACAGGCAGATACTTATGCCGGTTATCTATAATGATCCAGAGCAGGATCGCCCAAAGCACCAGTGCAATGGGAAGGCCTTCCGGAGCTACCGTAATGTGCGTGAGCAGGATACCCACCATCAAAGGGAAGATCACTAATGCACCCAGCGCCCTTGTACGGGGTATAAGGATCAACAGCCCGCCAAGCACCTCAGCAAAACCCACGAGTGGCATGAGCCAGGCAATCTCTGCAAATGCAGCACCGTCTTTGGCCATCCCTTCGGGAACCTTTTCCGGCATAGGCATATAGTGCAAAAATTTATCCAGGCCGCCATTGAGCATCATCAGTCCAAACAGCGAGAACAATATGGTTTTTACAATTTTCATAAAAAGCTATTTAGTTTTTATTGATCCTGAAACAAAACCCTGTTTCTGTTATAAATATATTATACTATTATAGTAAAACAAAGCTATCGCTCTGCCAATGCTTTTAACTTGTCCAGGGCCAGCGGCCAGGTCTTGTCAAAATAATCGAGGTGTTGCTCATTGCAATCTACATCTACGGTAACCTTAGTCTTGCCGTTCTTTTCCTCGAATGTGTAATTTTCCAAAGCGCCTGCCCAGCCTTCTGTAGCCGGACCTTCTGTAATGATCTCTTCCCCATCCAGCACGCCATAATGGCGCAGGGAGACAAACTCATTGGGTATATGCTCCATTACCTCGGCCACCATACCTTCTTTTTTACCTTCCTTGCTGATACCCGTAAACTTGATGTTTTCGCCCTTTGCCCAGCTGCCTTCAAAGTCTGAAGTAGGGTTAAATGCCTCGGTCCATTGCTTATAAGTAGCCTTATCCAGCATGGTTGCCGCTACTTTTGCAGCAGGAGCATTAATGTCGATGTTATAATGCAGTGTTTTCATGTCTTGTTGTTTTTAATGAACTAAAAAACCGGAAGCCCGGTAAGATTGAGTGATTAAAGTTAGGCACTTATGCGGAGAGATTACTTGCCCTAAGGCAAGAAACGAGCGCGAGCATATGCCCGGTCAGAATAATTTTAACTGGGTGCCTGGTGTATTTTCTTTGCTGTCCGGGGACTCAAAATTAGCGATGCCGATGCCTAAAAGCCGCACCCGCTTCTCCTCCAGCGGTGCTTTCTCGAGGATGGCCTGTACCATAATCAATAGTTCCCCCAGCTCCCGGACAGGCGCTGTACCGGACAGACTACGGGTAATGAGGGTGAAATCATGGAATTTAAATTTAAGGGTCACCGTTCTTCCCTTTAAACCGGAACGCTGCAGCCTGCTCATCAGGCGTGCTGCAAGTATTTCCAGCTCCGGCAACATCTCTGCCTTACTGCGGAGGTCCTCCTGGTAAGTATCTTCCACGCTTACAGATTTTGTGGCACGATGGGCCTGCACCTCGCGGTCATCTATACCCCTTACGATCTGGTAATAGAACTTGCCTGTTTTACCAAACTTCTGTACCAGCACCTGTTCAGGGAGCTGTTTCAGGTCTTTGCCGGTAAACAGGCCCATGGCCTTCATCTTCCGGGCGGTGACCTTCCCTACCCCGAAAAATTTCTCTACAGGTAAGGCTTCCATAAAAGCTTCTATTTTTGAAGGCCCTATAAAAGTAAGCCCATCCGGCTTGTTCATATCAGATGCGATCTTGGCCACAAACTTATTGACCGAAACACCGGCAGAGGCCGTCAACTGCAGCTCTTCCCGGATCGCTTTCTTGATCTGCGCTGCGATCTCTATGGCTGAACCGATACCCAGTTTGTCTTCCGTTACATCCAGGAAAGCTTCATCCAGGGAAAGGGGTTCTATGATATCGGTATAGCGGTGGAAGATCTCCCGGATATGCCGGGAAACAGCCTTGTAAGCATCAAACCTCGGGAAGACAAACAGGGCTTCCGGGCAGAGCCTTTGTGCCGTTTTCGAAGACATGGCAGAGCGGATCCCAAACTTCCGGGCCTCGTAGCTGGCCGTAGCCACCACCCCGCCCCGGCCCTCGGGGCTGCCACCCACCACCAGGGGCAGGCCCCTGTATTCCGGGAAATCCCGCTGCTCTACAGAGGCGTAGAAAGCGTCCATATCTATATGAATGATCTTGCGTTGCATGGAGTGCCTGATGGAATAATGGGGTTTATGCTATAATCGCTAACAAAGATAAAGTATCTCTGCTTCAGATATTTAAAGCCGGTAGCGCATCCATCAAATGCTAAGAAACCGGACCGGCTTCCTTTTCTGTTTAGCAGCGCTGTGCTCCGCCTTCATCCCAGAGCATCATCTTTATCTTGTCTTGCAAAGCTTACTATATGCTACAAGTATATTTTATATATAGCTAAAGAGTAGTTAAATATGGTATTGTATAATCTTTATGTATAAAGAGCAGTAAATTTAGGAATGAAAGTAACGTATCATTAAAATTTTGCATTATAGGATATAACCTAAGTCCTCAATTTATTTAAAAACCGAGGCCCTGCATCATAGCTACCCGGCTGATGGAGGTATTACCAGAAATGAATTGTTATTATCAGTAAGCTGCAAAATATCGCTTATTGCTTTGATCACCAGATGATAAGCAATACGCTAAGCCTTAAACGTGTTGTCTAACCTGTTACCAGGCTTCCTGCAGCTAATAGGACATAACAGAAAAAATGTTAACGTATGTTTTTTAAAACACCAGCTTTATACAATTGGAAATTTCCATTTAATTTCCTTTTTAAGTTTGATCCTGTACTTTGGCATCAACGTCCTAATTTCAGAATGCGCATGGTGAACCATATTATAGAGAGTGATATGGCCATTAACCTGTCTAAAGAAGAGTTGATCAGTATTTTCGGCAATGGCAGGGATGAAGCGCATTGGCACCTGGTCAGCTACGACATCCCTACTCCCTTTTTTTCGATCTACAAGAAAAAGCTGAACTTCTACTTTAATGATAAACGGGTAGACAGGGTTGTGTTGAAATTCAGGCGTAAAGTTTTGACCAAAAAAGGTAAATGATCGCCTGTTGCCGCTTTTTGTTTATTGGCCCTGAGCGAGTTGCATGATAAGGGCAAAAATGTTAAAGACCTTAATTTGCCGCAATTGTATGTCAAATAAAGTATATTCGGGCAGCAAATGTCTTAACAGGCAAACTTTATGATGAAATTAAAATCCAATGAACCCTTCTGGCTGGTAAAAAACGGCCTCAAGCACTCCTATCCTTCCCTGGACAAAGATATCAGTACCGATGTTCTGATCGTGGGCAGTGGCATTACCGGAAGCCTCATCGCACACCGCTGTATGGAAGCGGGGCATAAAACGGTACTCATCGACCGGCGCGAAGTGGCCAATGGCAGTACCTCGGCCACGACTTCTATGTTGCAGTATGAGATCGACGTGCCTTTATACAAACTCATAGAACAGATTGGCGAAGAAGGTGCAGTAGCAGCTTATAAAGCCTGCTTCGATTCTATTGATGACCTGGCTAAAGTGGTCAAACAAATCAGGTCGGGATGCGGATTCAAAAAGAAAGACTCCCTCTACTTTGCTGCCTACAAAAAGGATTTGGACTGGCTGAAACAGGAATTTGAAGCGCGTAAAAAACATGGTTTTCCCGTAAAGTGGCTGGAAGCAGCAGATATTCAAGAGAAATTCGGGCTTGAAAATGCTCATGGCGGCATCCTCTCTGCGCAAGGCGGCAGTATAGATGCCTTTTGCCTGGCTCATGATATCCTGGCCTATAATTATAAAAAAGGACTGGAGATTTATGATAAAACAGATATTGAAGCCGTCCGCTATCAAAGAAATGGGGTGATCGTCACCACCGATTATGGTAATACCATTAAAGCCAAAAAAATCATTTATTGTAATGGTTTTGAAAGTACGGAGCTGATCAAAGAAAAATTTGTAAGTCTTTTGTCTACCTATGCAGCCGTAAGCGAAGTCGCCGAAAACGATTTTAAACAACTGAACAATACCTTGTTCTGGAATACCGCCAGTCCTTATATGTATATGCGCACGACTGATGATAATCGTTTGCTCATCGGTGGTGAAGATGAAGATTTTGTCAATGCAAAGAAAAGAGACCAGTTGCTGACGGCAAAGAGCAGGAAGCTGGAAAAGCAGGTAGAACGTATGTTTCCCGCTTATGATTTTCGTACCGATTTTGTCTGGGCAGGTACCTTCGGGGAGACCAAAGACGGCTTGCCCTATATAGGCACCCATAAAGATTTTCCGGGCGCTTATTTCGTGCTTGGTTTCGGGGGCAATGGCATCACCTTTTCTGTGATCGGTATGGATATGGTGGCCGCTATGTTGCAGGGTAAAAAGCATCCGCTGAGTAAGTATTTTAGCTTCGGGCGTTAACGATACCCTGTTCCGGGGAGAATTATTTACCTAAGCTGGTGTCATGCTCCCCCTTTTCCCGATATTTGCGACAATAGAACATTTAAATAGCAGCAATAAATTATAGCATGAAAAAAGTTTTGAATAAACAGTCCCTTTCCTTTTTAGCTTCCTATATCAATAATCCCTCGCCTACTTCTTTTGAAGCTGCAGGGCAAAAACTATGGTTGCAATACCTGGAGCCTTATATTGATGAATGGTTTATTGATAACTATGGTACCGCTGTAGGGGTGATCAACCCGGGTAAGGAATATAAAGTAGTGATAGAAGCGCATGCTGATGAGATCTCCTGGTATGTGAATTACATCACCAGCGATGGACTGATCTATGTGATCCGCAATGGCGGCTCCGATCACCAGATCGCTCCTTCCAAGAAAGTATTGATCCACGGTGATAAAGGTACTGTGCGTGGCGTTTTCGGCTGGCCGGCCATTCATACCCGTAATGGTGAGAAGGAAGAAGCGCCGACTTTAAAAAATATCTTTATTGACTGTGGCTGCACTTCCAAAGAAGAAGTGCTGGCTTTGGGGATAGATATCGGCTCGGTGATCACCTATGAAGATACGTTTGAGGTACTGAACGACCGCTATTATATGGGCCGTGCGCTGGACAACCGCATCGGTGGCTTTATGATCGCAGAGGTGGCACGCCTGTTAAAAGAAAACAAGAAAAAGTTACCTTATACTTTATATATCGTCAATGCCGTACAGGAAGAGATTGGGCTGAGGGGTGCCGAAATGATCGCGCGCCGCCTGAAACCTGATGTCGCTATCTGTACCGATGTAACGCATGATACGCATACGCCTATGATCAATAAGATCACACAGGGAGATGTGCAATGTGGTAATGGCCCGGTGATCGCTTATGGCCCTGCGGTGCAGATGAATCTCCTGAAGCTGTTGACCGATACGGCTGAACAAGAGAAAATTCCATTGCAAAAAAATGCCTGTTCCCGCTCTACCGGTACCGATACGGATGCATTTGCTTACAGTAATGACGGTACTCCTTCTGCATTGATCTCCCTACCCTTAAGGTATATGCATACTACCGTAGAGATGGTGCACAAAGATGATGTAGCCCATGTAATACTATTGATATACAATACGTTGTTGAATATTAAAAAAGGGCACTCTTTTAAGTATTTTGATAAGCTATAAGTTGTAGCGCCTGTTAAAACCTATAAGGTTTCAAAAACCTTATAGGTTTTGATGTCCCCTTGCTGTATCCTGCTCCTCGATATATCTATTACTGCTTGATTGCTGCAGGACAGTCCTTATTTTACAAAAAAACCTCCCGGCATAGGCCGGGAGGTTTTTTTAATGAACGCTATTTTACCAGGCTAAGCCGGGTTAACGGGGAACAGTGTATTGATCCTGTTCTGGTTGGCTGTTTGTAAACGGTTAATGGTATTGAGGCCATTGTCAGTAAAATCAGCCGGGTCCATAGGACTGGTCATCACGGTATTTACCATACCCGTTCTTTGCGTAAAGGTCCGTTCTCTACCGTGGTTCAGGATATCGCCGCTTATGGATGGACTGTTGTGTCCATCAGGAGAGATGGTGCTGCCCAGCAGAGAGTGCAGTATCTCATGGGCCGTGGTTTCACCGATCAGCCTGCCCAGCATTTTGACGGCCAGTGCTTCCATGGCCGGGTTGCTTGTGGTCGCATTGGTGAGTTCATTGATCAGGGCAATGGTTTGTGTATCCAGTTCCAGGGTACTGCCGGGATTATTGGTGGCATAGGCACCCGGGTAGACCTCTATAAGGTCATTAAAGACCGTAGGTCCGGCTCCTGCACTACTCAGACCAGTAGCACCCAATAAGCTCGGCCTGGATGCATCTATGTTTTTCACCACCAGAGATGTGATCATATTGGCAGGCAGGTGTGTTGGCATCGTTTCGTTAAGCCCGGCCAGTTGCCATATGGTACGTACATTAACCCGGCGCAGGATCGTATTACAGGTATCCCGCATTTCGGCGACAATAGCATTTTTCAGATGCACGACATGGTAAGTGTTCAGTGCGGCATCGAAGGCAGCGCTGTCTTCTGTGATCCTTACAAACTGTGGTACAGAAATGGTAAAGTTAATGTGCCTGCTTACGGTAGGGCTTACGCCATTGCTGGTCGCGCTCACCTTTACCTGGTGAATGCCCGGTATGATACCGCTGATGTTGGTCGTAGCGGCATTGGCTGTGCCGAAGCTTACATTGGTACCGGAAATGTTTTCCCATAAAATAGTCGGGTTAGAGATACCCACTACATTGACCCCCATATTGATCACCCCGGTTTTAGCATCTGAGGCCGGTTCAAAGGCCCTCAGGTCTGCGCCGTTATTCAGCAAGGAGATACGGGCGGCTGTACTGTCTTCTAAAGCGTTGCCGATGACCAAAGATTCTGTACTGCCATCAGGATCGATGCGTTGTGCACTTACATTCTTACCTTCTGCTGCTGCTTCTACTGCCGCTTCTGATAAAGAAGGCCTGCTTTGCTCGCGTTCTGCAGCAGATTGTGTCCTGCGGGTTTCTCCGCCATCAATTTGCTGCTCCAGGTGCTGCTGGGTTAAGCTGCGGTGCTGGTCTGGTGTGATAGCACCGCTTTCCCTTGCATTGTCCAGGCTTTGTGCAATGGAATTGGCATTTTGTGTATTGTGCTGCTGCATGGCGAGGCCTTTTGCCATTTCTGCAAATGCTTTTGCATTCTCATTATTGGAGAGGTAGGTCCTGATCGCATTTTGCTGGTTGCCCTGCAGGCCCGTGATGTCGGTGAAGATGCCTGATTTTCCCAGCAATTCTGAAAGCCCGGATAATCCTGCAGCGGGTTCCGGTGTGGCAGGGGCATTCTGGATATTGATCATCGGGGAGGCAAAGTCTTTAAAGGCTGCTTTCCAGTCTGTAACCGTTGGGGTGGGCGCAGTGATTGGCATAAAGCCGGTAGGTTCATCTGCTTTGAATTTATCCCAGTCCTGCGATGAGTTCGGGTAGACTTTCTCGCAGGCATTGCAGGCACTCTGTACTGTTTCCAGGTAGACCCCTTTTGTAGGCACGCTGATGCGGAAAGGTTCCATCGGGGTAATGGGTTCATATTGTTTCAGCAATTCGTCCCCTTTCAGCATATTCGCTTCGTCAGCACCAGGTTCTATAATATAGGACTGGCTGATGCGGTAGCCGGCGGCTACCGGGAATACCAGTGCATTACCGGCAATACCCATCATCTGGTTTTTAACCACAGAGGCCAGGCTCCTGTAGGCTACCGGGTTGCCATATTCATTGAAGATCTGGATGGTAAAGCCGTCCAGGAGCATATAGCGACGGTCTTCGTCCAGGTTTTTCCAGAGCACTTTATTGTAATGCTCCATATTGCTGTTGAGGTGCTCGATCAACTGGCGCACCAGGTAGATGTCCTCTTTCCTTGGATTACGTTTTTCATCGCTATTTAAAGGAGTCGGGATCTGTGGCACATTGTCGCGCAGGTCATTACGCAATGTTTTGCGTAAGATCACATTGCTGCTGAAATTGGTACTGTATTGGATATCTATGGTTTCGAGGTTCAGGGTAATTAAGTTGAAGAAAGCTTCCCTTTCATTCAGGGAAAGTCCGCCGGGCAGGCTGTAATTGATCTTCAGGTCCTGGATGTCACTCCTTCTCAGTGAAGTACTGCCCATCAGCTGAACTGTCATGAGCCTTTCGCCACCGTAATACCTGCCCTGGGGCGTGAGGTCGAGCTGGCCCAGGGGCTGGAAGCTGAAGCAGTTGTCGCGGATGAGCTTATCTGCGATCAGCGGGGCTATATTTTCCTGGAAGATGCGGTCCCAGTCGGACACTACATTACCATTGAAATACTGGAACAATTCTTTCAGCGACATGCCCAGTATTTTGGCATAAGCCGTCCATAACGATCTTTCCGTCTCCATACCGGCAAAGAAATCCATTGGTGTGCCGGTAGCATCTCCATGGAAAACGATGGGTAAGAAATTGGAGAAGAGATCTATAGGCCCGTTAAAATTGACCCGGATACATTGTGCCGGAGGCACGGTTTCAAAATTGGCATCCAGGGTCATGAACATATCAAAAATAGCTTTCCGGGTAAGCACCTCTGTGCTATTGGTCTGGTATTTGATGCTGGGACCTTTTGCGGCACAAGGTACCACAGCCCCCACAATAGAGTCCTCAATATTGGTGCGTATAGTTCCGGCAATATCTACGCCACCCTGCGTGGTCACGGTTTTCTTGATGACCGGGAAAGACAGGATGCGGTCAAAACGTGTTTTGGGCCTGGGGATGTGGATGCGTACCTGCATCTGCCCTTTGATCTCGGTGATGCGCTCATCGGCATACATACCATTGGGGTAATCTACCTGGGCATAATTGGTGCGGATGCGGTCATTGGCATCAAAAGCTTTAAGGAGCGGATGCTGTCTTCCCCTGAATAATAAACGGAAAGGCTGGAGGTAAGTATTGGAATGTATCGGTTTTAAGTTGGCCGCCAGTACGTCTTTCCATTTATAGATATTTTCCCTGGTGAAATTGGTCATCAGGAAAGGAACGAAAACACATTCCTCTGCGCCTACCAGTTCCTGGTAGATGGCATAATGGCGCAATACTTCAAAGTACATCATCGTCAGCCCGTGACAGTGGTTATGGTTGGAGATGACCTCTGTGCTGGCCGAGTAGTTTTGGTTCTCTTTTACCGTGGTCACTACAGATGCATTCATGCCCCTGTAACTTTCCGCATTCTGCATGATGGTCTGGCGCAGCCGTTCGCCAAAGAACTGGGAAATGTTGCGGCCGCTGTTTTGTGAGGCGCTGGAGGTGGCATTGGAGTAGCCTCCTGCAACGCCCAGGGATGCCCCGAAAGGACCATAGGAGGCACTGGCTCCCAGGCCCGCGCTCACGCCCGATGTTTCAGCAGAGCTTCTTCCCGACATGGACTCGTTGACCAGGCCGCTGATCTGGTCGGTAATGGAACGATCATTGAGCAGGTCGGCAGATAAACGTTCCGATTGTGTGATGCCCTGCGTTTCTGCACCCAAGAGGCTCCTGTTGCTGTCAAAAACAACGATCTGCTTCTTCTGGCCCGGTGCTAAGGGTAAGGAGTATAATAATTCGCCTAAAGAATACCCGTCTGCTTTAAACTTGGATTTATAATGCAGGATATGCCCGGTGGCTATGCTTACGGATTGATAAAAGGAGAGGTTCTCTTTGGCATCCGGGGCATCCTGCCACATGATAGGGTTTTCCAGTCCTATGGGCTGGCGCTGGACCAGGGAATTGCCCCCGCTTAGTTTAAACTCAAAATTACCATTTCCGGTACTGTTTTTTTCCAATACATAGTTGGCCACATCAGGATCAGAGATCCTTACAATGGCATGGTAGTTGTATTCCCTCAGGGTCCTGTTGGGTGTGGTGAGGCTCATGCAGGAGCTACCTATGTCCTGGGTATATTCATCGGAATTGATCAGGTCTGCCTGGTCCGGTAAGCGATGGGTTTTAGGTGTACTGTGACAGCTGCAGTCTTCATCCCCTTCATGATCATGCGCTTCTATGGGGTTATCGCTGATGAGCAGGTACAGGAAATCATCGGCGATGCGCTCTTCGGTGTTTTCGTTTTGTTCTATGGGAATATTGGTGGCATCATTGGGCAGCGTAGAGATGATGGCCTGGGACTCTGTATATTGCCCGTAAGGGTAAGGCAGGGAAAAGTAGCCGCCATTGTCTGTTTGAGCCGAACCTACGATACGGTAAATGGTGTCTCCCTGTTTTTTAGCCTGGATCAGTACGGTCAGGTCTTTTACACTGGCTGAAGACACTGTGCTGATGACCTGGCCCCTTAATTTTTTCTGGGCGGTGTTAGTGCCGTTATTATTATTGTTGTTGATCGTTCCCGGGCTGAGCAATTGTACCCTTATATGGATATCGTTCAGCGCTTCATCTGAAGGGCTGAAGTTCTTTAACCACAGTACAGAGCCATCATATCCTTTTACAGTTACGGTGATGGGATTAATGGCATTTTCCTGTATATTAAAGCTAAAGGGTAAAGGCAGGTTGGCTATATCGGCCTCTGTGCTCAGCGTGCTCCAGTCAAATGTTTTTGTTTTGGTGTCCTGGCCGGTCGCATAACTGATGTTGAGTGTGTAAAAATCCAGGGTGGACACAGGCAGTTCCTTATCTGTATTGATGGTAAAAGTCCCGCCTGCTTCCAGGCCTTTGAACTGTTCGGGGATCTCTATCGGGAAGTCCAGCAAGCGGCCCATATCAAATGTTTTCAGGCTTGCTTTTACTCTTTTTACTACTGCATCCAGCATTTCCTTGCTTTTGTCGCCATATTGCGCATAGGCTTTGGTATAGACGGTATTGATCATGGTCATCATCTGTTCGTGATACACAGAGCTGTCTATGAAATAGGTATCATCTTTTACACGAATAGCATACAGTAAGATAATGAAGATCCAATTGCCCAGGATGCCCAGGTTAAGGGTGTCGACCAATTCTGAGTAAACGGCTTTGTTCAGGTAGAGTGCTTCGTAGCCGGGAATGTAATTGGCTTCGTTCATCTGCCCTCTTTTTTGCAGGTAGAAAAAATCGACAACTTCAAATTCCCGGATGACCTCACCTGCCAAAAGAACTTTTATCTTGTAAGATAGATCATCAATATTGACGGCCGGCATACCGGGTATCAGTTGACCGGCCTTGTCCATGAGCTCTGAGAGGTACTCTATCTGTATCAGCTTATCCTTGCTGCCGGGCAGGCTGACCTGGTAAGTGGCACCTGATACTT
The DNA here is from genome assembly GCA_001897525.1 of Bacteroidetes bacterium 43-16. Classification (GTDB taxonomy): domain Bacteria; phylum Bacteroidota; class Bacteroidia; order Chitinophagales; family Chitinophagaceae; genus Edaphocola. The sequence goes on from MKTB01000017.1 coordinate 500,302, forward strand.
CTGTGGTGATATTGAACTCGTCTACCTTTACGCGTTCTATTAGTTTTGAGGCCTTTTCCTTGTCAGAACGGATCTCGTGTTTCTTGTATTCAAATACCGGCCCGTTGAAGGTTAAAGGCAGGGGGAACGGCAAAGCACCTTCCAGATATTTTAATGATTTTAAAAGAATGGGCATATTTTATTATTTTGAGAGATGAATGGAATAATTTATTCTGGAGCAATTTATAGTGTCTGAGTAGGTGACCTGGAGCGTGAAAGGTTGCGTGGAGGAATAATTACAAGATCGGGCCGGACACGATGTGCTGAACTGGGAATGGATAAGGCTTATATTGGTGGGGGGTAATTGCCTGTTAATTACCTGCAAGTTCTTTCTTTATTTTCCCTGATTGGAGTGTGATATGGCTTTCTGTAGCAACAATTATGTTGTTGTTTTGTCTTTAGTTATATTTTGTAATATATTGGTTATTATTGTTTTGTGTTTATTTTGCCTGCTATATTTTACTCCTGGTTCAGGGTGTTTTAATTTGAGGGTTTTTCCCATTTGAGCAGAAAAATAAAAGCATGTCCCGGTAGATAAAGCAATGCTGTAACTTTGCAGTCTTAAGAACAATATTTCCAGGATCGGCTTTATGGAACAGCAAATAGAAGAACAGTCACTTTATGAGAGAATCGGCGGCGCAACAGCTTTAACCGCTTTATTAGACAGGTTTTACGATTTAGTGTATGCGCATGAGCGGATCAGGCGACTGTTTACCGGTGATAAGGAACTGATCAAGCATAAGCAGCAGCTTTTCCTGACCCAGTTCCTGGGTGGGCCTGCTGCCTACACCGAAGCATACGGGCATCCGAGAATGCGCGCTCGGCATATGCCGCACCAGATCAGCCAGGAAGATGCCATGGGCTGGCTGGAATGTATGGCCGGGGCCATTAAAGAGCTGCCGATTACAGAAGCTTTAAAGGATGAACTTTTCGACCGTTTTCCCAGAACGGCATTCTTCATGGTAAATAGTTGATGCTATTTGGATTATATCCCGGAAAAAAAATCTGTAGTGTATTAAACCAGCCCTTAAAAATCATATCTATGGCTTAAGCAGATGAGCGCAGCCTGCACGATGCGCTTATTGCATTTCATCTTACTATAGCATTATTTATGAAGAGCATTTTATTTTTATGGGCAGCTTGTTTATTGATGATGAGCTTTCCTGCCCTGGCCCAGAAAGTTGAACTTAAAAAAGGCAAAGTGATCGTCGACAAGCAGGAACGTTTCCAGTTTGAGCGGAGGTTATTCAACAGTGAATTTGTATTGCGGACTTTACAGGAGGGTGATGAGCTGTTAAGCATCATCCGGAACGATAATGGCACTGATCATTATTGGGAGGATGATTTTATCCAGATCGTGTTTCCTGGATCACAGGTAAGCCTAATCTCTTACCGGCTTAAGGATTTGTCTTATGCCAGGCTATTGAACATGATTGTCCGCGACCAGGTGATCAGCAGGGATGGGCGTATTGATGAAGAAAAACTAAGGGTGTTTTTTCTTAAGTATGATGATAGCCCTGCCCCGCCTTTTATGGCTTATTAATCATTGGATTATGAGGGTTTATAATGGATTTATCTACTGCCTGATAACAACTATTTGGTGCTGAGGCCTAAAAAAAATACATTTTTGGGTAACAGTTGTTATATTTTATGAATTTTATAGAATATTTTTACCATCTTTAAATGTTTGTTATCATTTCGCAGTATGAAGAGATTCTTTTTTTGCACCCTATTATTTTTATATTCTTTACATTCCTCTGCTCAGCTTACCTGTAATGGTTATTGGGGCCCCTTCCTCGTGAACCAGACCTTCGGGCAGGGTAATGCGACGGACAACTGGTATGGCCCGCTGGCCACCTATGCACCGGGAGCCAGTACCTCCACGACTTTTGTGGGCACTGCAGGCCCTCCGGGTGGCATGATGTCTGACGGACTGTCCGGACTGGTAAAAAACAGCTCAGCGCCGGGTACCGGCCAGGGGATCAACTGGGTGAGCGCTACTGACCATACCGGGGATGCCAATGGGCTGATGCTCCTGGTTAATGCTCCTTCTACAGCGGCTACGGTATTTTTTGAATATACAATGGATAATCTTTGCCCCAATACAACATTGAGGCTGGGTGTTTGGGTACTTAATGTAAACTCTGCCAATGTAATTACCAATGCCTGTGGTGTCAATACACAATACCCCAACCTGACATTAAGAGTAGTTGACCCTGTTACCAATGCAGTACTCGCCCTGGCCAATACCGGTAATGTACCTATTGATACCAGCTGGCACCAGTTCTTTGTAACCTTCAATAATGCTAACAATACTTCTGTAAAACTCCAGGTGGTTAATAATTCTGTAGGCTCCGGTTGTGGTAATGACCTTGCATTAGATGATATTACTGTTCAGGCCTGTATCCCCGTGTCACAGGTATTACCTAAACTGGATACCTTGACCTGTTCAAATACTACCCTGGATTTTGTGGCAAATGTGATCAACAGCCCTTACAGTCCTGCAGAATACCAATGGCAGTACAGTACAGATGGTGGCGCTACTTGGCAAAACCAGGGATTGCCTTCTGCCAGTCCTAACTATTCGTTTAGCACTACGGGTCTGCCCCTGGGTGAATACCTGATCCGTTATATTACCGGCTCTGCCGGTACTACGGGGAATATTAACTGTACTTCCACCAGTGATACCTCCAGGGTGGTGGTAGATTCTATCCCGCTTATAGAAATGTTTGAAACCATTTGCTCCGGTCAATCGATTCCTTTTTTTGGCAGGACACTTACCGAATCCGGTATATATGATACCATCATTCCTTCCTCAGGTATGCGCTGTGATTCTATGTTCCGGATGGAACTGGTAGTGGTGCCTACCCCACAACAGATTATGATGCCGGACTCGCTCATTGCCTGCCAGTACGACTCTGTTCCGCTGCAGTCCAATACTTTACCACCCAATAACAGTTATACTTATCAATGGACCCCGTCCACCAATCTGAATGCAGATACGGACCCGAATGTATGGTTCTTTGCAGATGCTTCGCGCAGGTACGTGCTGCGGGTGACCAATACGGTGAATAATGTGCCTTGTAGCTTAACCGATACAGTAGATGTGATCGTTAACCCCGGTGATTTCCTCGAAGTGCCGCAAAATGATTTTGCGATCTGTCCCGGAGATTCCGTTCAATTGTCGGTAAGCGGTGCCAATACTTACCTGTGGACACCAGCCAGGGGCTTAAGCAGCCCGGTAATCGCTAATCCTGTGGCCAGGCCAGAAGTGACTACGACTTATGAACTGGTGGGTACCAGTGTAAAAGGTTGTACCGATACGCAGCTGGTCAATATTACCGTGCATCCTGCTGCGGTGCTGCAATTGCCGGAAGTCGTGAACCTGTATCCCGGAGAGGTTTACTACCTGGAGCCCGGTACCAATGCCGTGTTCTTCCATTGGTTCCCTAATTCGGGGATCAATGATGTGGCAATCAGTAATCCGCGCTTTAATCCTGCTGTAGATACGCGCTACTTCGTGACGGCAAAAACAGATTTCGGTTGTGCCATCAGTGATTCATTTGACATTCGTGTAAAAGAGACGGTGCTGGATATGCCTAATGCTTTTAATCCCAATTATGAGGAATATAAAGTGAGTATAAGAGGCATTGCGACTTTAGAGTCATTTGAGATCTATAACCGCTGGGGGCAAAAGGTATTTGAAACAAAAGATATCCGCCAGGGCTGGAATGGTACCTTAAAAGGTACGCCTCAGCCAACCGGAGTATACGTGTACCAGATAAAAGCGACTACCACAGAAGGTAAGGCCTTTAAACAATCGGGTAATGTGACCTTATTGAGATAATAAAAAGCCCGTAATCATATAAAAAATAAGCTCCGGATATATCCGGAGCTTATTTTATGTATTTTGATGACTTTAAACCGTTTTTAATACCTCATTCATTTTACGCACTGCGGCAGCACTTTCATTAAACATGCGCTGCTCCTCGGCATTCAGCTTAAGGTCAATGATCTCTTCCCAGCCGTAGCGGCCCAGTACTACGGGCACGCCGATACAAATATCCCCTTGTCCGTATTCTCCTTCCAGGTACACCGAGCAGGGAAAGATCTTTTTCTTATTCCGGACAATAGATTCCAGCACCATAGTGGCTGCAGCCCCGGGGGCATACCAAGCAGAGGTGCCCAGCAACTTGGTTAAAGTGGCTCCGCCTACCATAGTTTCCTGGATCACTTTGTCCAGTTCTTCACGGGTAAGTACATCTGTAATAGGAAGATTGTTTAAGGTCGTCAGGCGTGTGAGTGGGATCATGGTCGTATCCCCATGTCCGCCGATCACTGTGGCCTGCAGGTCATTCTGAGAGCATTTCAGCAGTTTTTGCAGGTTCGTTTTAAACCTTGCAGAGTCCAAAGCTCCGCCCATACCTATGACGCGCTTCTTGGGCAGCCCGGTAGATTTCAATACATGATAGGTCATGGTATCCATAGGATTGGCCACGACGACTAAAATGGTATCGGGAGAGTATTTCAGGATATTATCGGCTACTGTTTTCACAATACCTGCATTAGTACCGATGAGGTCTTCCCGGGTCATGCCGGGTTTACGGGGAATGCCCGCAGTGATCACAACAATGTCGGAATGCTCTGTCGCCTGGTAGTCCCCGGTAGTGCCGGAGATATTCACGTCAAAACCCAACAGAGAAGAGCATTGTAAGAGGTCTAAGGCTTTGCCTTCTGCTACCCCTTCGACAATATCAACAATTACCAGTTCATCACAGATCTCTTTCCGCACAATATTATCTGCACAGGTAGCACCTACTGCCCCTGCACCCACTACGGTTACTTTCATGTTACAGAACGATTTAGTTATTGCAATTTATTCAATAATCCTGAAGTTTGATAGCCTTTTTTAATGGTTAATTATCAATTATTGATTGTTAATGTGCAACATGATTAATCACCCCATCACTAATCACCTATAATTTACCATCAACCATTAATAACTCCAAAACCTATAAGGTTTCAAAAACCTTATAGGTTTGATCCACTAAAGCAGTGCTTCATATTCCTGCAATACCCTGCCGGCATGTACCCCGTCAAACTGCACGATCATGAGGTCTTCCTCCGGTGTAATGATGCCTAAATCGAGATACTGTATCACATTGAAATGCACCGGGTAGATGGCATAACGGTATTTATGGTGGTTGAGGCCCAGTTGTTCAATCTTTTCAAAACGGGCCACTTTATCTATTTCAAGCAGGAAGAGGTCCTGTGGTTTTACCTTGTAAAAAGTATAATAGTCCAGGGCCAGTAATTCCAGTAAAACCGGGTCGTCGAAATGGTCTTTAAAATAGGCAAAGGCCACTTCATAAACCTGCTTCAGCGTGTATTTATGGAAAGGATACAGCGCACCGAAGCTTTTACCAAGTCCCATAAGGGCATCGAATATGCTGTAATTTTCGCTCAGGTATTTTAAAGCATGAAAAGCACGTTTTTTATTCCAGTAGATCTCCAGAGCATGCTCTGCAAGCGTAATATGGTACAGGTCCTCTTCGCTTAGGAATTTGCTCCTGATGATCTGGTAAGGCGGTTCGGGATCAAATACATAATCATATTGTTCATATTTTTCCCTTACCGGTGTACCTTTCAGGAACTTGAGGAAGCCCAGTTGCAGTTCCGGCGGATGCAATTTGAAGGTTTGCTCAAAGCTATATTTCAGGTCTTCTAAATATTCAAGCGGCAAGCCTACGATCAGGTCGAGGTGCATCTCTATCTTATCATCCAGCTGTTTGATCACAGAGGCCGTTTTGTCAAAGTTCTGCTTCCTGCTCACGGCCAGGTTACTTTCCTTATTCACCGTCTGTATACCGATCTCGAAGCGGAACAGGTTTTTAGGTACTTTTTCGTTGACAAACTTGATAATATCCGGGTGGACGATATCAGCGGTTATCTCAAACTGGAAAACATTTTCTTTGCGGTAGTGTTCCAGGATGAAGCCAAAAAGATCAATGGTGAAATCCTTTTTGATATTAAAGGTCCGGTCCAGGAATTTAATGGTCCGGCCATGTTGCATCAGGTAATGTAAATTGGTTTTGATAGTGTCCATGGGCAGGTAACGCACCTTATTGTCCAGGCTGGCCAGGCAAAACTCACATTTATAAGGACAACCCCTGCTGGTCTCAATATAGCAAACTTTGTTGTGCAATTCTTCTACAGGGTCGTATTGATAAGGATTTCTATCTGCCAGCAGGGCCACGTCAAATTGTACCTGCTGTTTGTTGTAATGGATCTGCCCTTCTGATTTGGATACCAGGTTGGCCACATGGCTCACATCCGGGTAATTGCTGATAAATTGTTCAAAAGGTATTTCTCCCTCCCCGATAATGAGGTAGTCTACATGATCATTGGCAATCACCGGCTCCCATTCATAGCTTACTTCCGGGCCGCCCAGCAATACTTTAGTGGCCGGGTTCAGCGATTTGATGGCTTTTGCTACCGCTAAAGTCTGGGTAATGTTCCAGATATAGCAGCTAAAGCACACAACATCATAGGCAATGCATGCTTTCGCTACATCCAGCGGATCATTCTTAATGGTAAACTCACAAAAATCCAGGTCCCCTTTCTCCCGGTTCAGATCATATAAAATACGAATAGCCAGGTTAAGGTGAATATATTTTGCATTAAGGGTCGTGAGTAATATCTTGGGCATGGAGCAAAAATAGGAACATCCGGTGACAATTATTCCCGGTATATAGATTAATAAAAAAAGCCGGCTTTTGCCGGCTTCATTATGCTGTCAATATGTTCTGATTAAATTAATCATATTTAGGTCTGTACGGCAGATCAATACCTACACTTACCAACAAAAGATTTACATTATAATCTTTATACGGCTGTACCGTAAGGCCATTTACCGTTTCCTTGAAATCAGGGTTCAGGAAGTTGGTAGGATAGTAAGTTGCTTTCACATACACGCCAGGGTTGAATCTTGCGCCTACAAATACATAAGGCAAAACAGTGGCCGATCTCTGAGAAAACCATTCATTGGTTTTTACTTTATCATTGCGCTTTACAAATCCTTTTTCTTTAAACCAGAACGGGATATCAATACCACCACCGATCATGGCATAGGTACCGAACATATTACCGAATTTCAATCCCAAAGGAATACCGATGGTATAGTTTCTGCGGATCACCGTACTGTCCGGGTTATTGTATTTTTCAATAAAACCCAGGTTTTTTACACCTAAACCACTGTAAATACCAAAACCTTTGGAAAAATTGTAATGAGCCGTCGTACCGATATGAGGAAACAAAGTAAATCTCGGTACGGTTACGAAATCTTCACCCGATTTTTCGAGTAAGGAAGAAGACAGTAAATAACTGTCCATGTTAATACCAAAATATACTTTACCCACCTTGCCTGCTTTCCTGGTTTTTTCGATGCTTTTTGGCGCATCCTGTGCGATAACTGCCTGAGAGAGAAGTGAGGCCAGTGCCAGTGTAAAAAATTGCTTCATATACGATCTAATTTGTTAGTTTTCAAATGACTGCCACAAAGTTAACCTGCAAAGCCCCAAAACTGAAATTTTATCAGCTATTTTTTTTGGCATATTGTTTGAACCATTATAGGTGTAGTCCTTTTTAAGGACAGCTTGTTCCTTTATTTGACAATCTGTCAGTAGGGAGATCTTTGTTTTAAAAAAATTATAGATGAATATAAAAGAGTTGTTGGTACAAAGTAACCAGGGAAGTGATGTTGAGTTTTTACCCATCGTCCCGCTTGGAGAAGCTGAAATGCAGGATGAGGATATTAAAAAACTTCCTAAAGAATTGCCGATTATCGCATTAAGGAACACCGTATTGTTTCCCAATGTGGTCTTACCTATAACCGTGGCAAGAGATAAATCTTTGCAAGCCATTGAGATCGCCCAGAAAGGCGATGGATTGATCGGTGTACTGGCCCAGAAAGATGCTAACGACGATGATCCCTTGACCGATGAGATCTATAAAATGGGTACGGTAGCCAAGATCATCAAGCAATTAAAATTACCGGATGGCAATACTACCCTCTTCATTATGGGCAGGACCCGCTTCCAGATCAAAAAATATACACAGGAAGATCCGTATTTAAAAGCTGAGGTGAAATACCTGGAAGATAAGTTCCCGGAAGGGGATAAAGAGTTCGATGCCATGATAGGCTCTATTAAGGACATCGCAGAGCGGATCATCCAGTTGTCGCCCAATATACAGGTGGAGACCGGCATGATGTTGAAGAACATTGAAAGCCACTCTTTCCTGATCCATTATATTGCCACCAACCTGGACACACAACTGAGGGAGAAGCAAAACCTGCTGGAAATCAATGATCTTAAAGAGCGTACTTCAAAATTACTGGGCCTTTTACAATCAGACCTGCAAATGGCTGAGCTGAAAAACGAGATCACCAATAAGGCAAGGGGCGAGATGGACAAGCAGCAGAGAGAATACTTTTTGCAACAGCAGCTTAAGTCCATCAAAGATGAGTTGAATGAGGGTAATGAAAAGGAAATCAGTGATTTAAGGAAAAGAGCAGAAGCCAAGAAATGGGACGATAAAGTAGCAGAAGCATTTGGAAAAGATATCGAAAAGCTGGAGCGTATGCATCCCAGCACACCCGAATATTCTGTTTCCTATAACCATGCTGAACTGATGCTGGAATTGCCCTGGAATGAATATACCACAGATGATTACGATCTGAAGAAGGTGAGAAAAGTGCTGGATGAGGACCATTTCGGTATGGAAAAGATCAAAGAGCGCATCCTGGAATACCTGGCTGTACTGAAGCTGAAAGGAGACATGAAGTCCCCGATCTTATGCTTTGTAGGCCCTCCGGGTATCGGTAAAACTTCACTGGCCCACTCTATTGCCAAGGCAGTGAACCGGAATTTTGTGCGTTTAAGCCTGGGTGGTATGAGTGACGAAAGCGAATTGAGGGGACATAGGAAGACCTATATCGGTGCCATGCCGGGCAGGATCATCCAGTCCATCAAAAAAGCAAAGACCTCCAACCCGGTGATGATCCTCGATGAGATCGATAAATTGGGTAAAGACTTCAAAGGAGACCCGAGCTCTGCCATGCTTGAGATCCTGGACCCGGAACAAAATTCCGGTTTCTATGACAACTACCTGGAGCTGGAATACGATCTTTCAAAAGTATTGTTCATCGCTACAGCCAATAACCTGAATACGATACAGCCGGCCCTGAGAGACCGCCTGGAGATCATTCACCTGAGTGGCTATGCGATTGAAGAGAAGATAGAAATAGCTCAGAAGCACCTCATCAACAAGCAGAAAGAAGCACATGGCCTGAAAGACGTTAAGTTTACCTTTGGCAAGCCTGCGCTTCAAAAGCTGATTGAAAATTATACCCGCGAGTCGGGCGTGCGCGAGCTGGACCGTAAACTTGCCGGTGTGATGCGCCATATTGCTATGGACGTAGCGCTGGAGCTTAAGCCCGTAAGCACTGTCACCCCGGACTACCTGGAAAGTGCATTGGGCAAACCCGTTTACCAGAATGATGAATTTGAAAGCATCAACATCCCGGGGGTGGTCATGGGCCTTGCCTGGACTTATGTAGGGGGTGATGTATTATTTATAGAGGCCAGCCTCAGCAAAGGTAAAGGTGTGCTCACCTTAACCGGTAACCTGGGTAACGTGATGAAAGAGAGCGCTTATGCTGCTTTATCTTACCTGAAATCAAATGCTGCGGAGTATGATATCCCCGTTGAAAAATTCGAGGAAACCAATATTCACATCCATGTGCCGGAAGGGGCACAGCCTAAAGACGGGCCTAGTGCCGGTATCACCATGCTCACTGCCATTGCTTCTGCTTATACCAATAAAAAAGTAAAAAGCCGTATTGCCATGACTGGGGAGATCACCCTGAGAGGCCAGGTATTACCGGTGGGTGGTATCAAGGAAAAAATACTGGCAGCCAAGCGTTCTGGTGCTAAAGACATTATTCTTTGTGCCCAGAACCGTTCAGATGTAGAGGAAATTAATCCTGCCTTTATCAAAGGCTTAAAATTCCATTATGTAAAAGAAATGGGTGAAGTCCTCCGGATAGCACTCGTAAAGAAATAATAACACTTTATAAGAAAATAAGAAAAGCTGAGCCACTCAGCTTTTTTTATTTTTTACTAAGGTTTACAATAAATGCTGCGTCTTGATTATTGTACGGGAAGATAATAAATAAACTACCTTCTTTAAACAAACAAACAAAACCGGTAGGAAAATGCTGAAGTTATGTTAGCTATGCTACATTGCCATGAATACACCCTATAACTTCAGTGTTTTTTGATCCGTAGACAAACAAACAGCCCTTTAGACCCATCACATCAGAAAGTATAATATTTATGAAAAAGAACTACATCTTAGTTTTAGCGGGATTGGCGATTGCTTTTTCCTCCTGCAACCAGGCAAATCTGAAAAGAGATGCTGTATGGGTGCCTGTCTATAAAGACAAGACCGAGGCCAGGGTTATCCTTAACCTGCCTGCCCAGCAGGTAAGATCCGGCGGCAAGATCTATGCCTATGGGAATTACATCTTTCAACTGGAGCAGAACCAGGGCATCCATGTTTACCGGCTGGATGATAAGAAACCCGTTCCGGTGAAGTTCATACAGGTATATGGCGCACAGGAGATCGCTATTAAAGATAACCTGATCTATACCAATAATTTTAAAGATATCGTCGTATTGAATGCCAGTAATCCCCAGGAAGTCGCTGTAGAAAGCCGTATTCCAGGTGCATTTGATATGAATACCTTTGAATTGCTGCCTCCTTCCAAAGGGTATTTCCAATGTATAGATACGACTAAGGGAATGCTGATAGGATGGGAAAAACAGGATAATGTTGAAGCTGCTTGTATTTACTAAAAAATTAAACGATCAATGAAAAAAATCATCTATACACTCTTATTAGCTGCCGGTGTTATTTTCACCTTTAGCGCCTGCTCCAAATCTGACAACTCGGCCGCTCCGGGTATCGGAGGCTCTGGTACCGGCGGAAGCCTGGCCAGGTTCACCATTTATGGTAATTACCTCTATGTCGTGGACGGCACTTCCCTGAAAACCTTCAACATCAGCAATCCCAAAAATATGGTACAGGTTTCTGTGATGGAGATAGGTTCCGGTATCGAGACCATCTATCCTTATAACGGAAACTTGTTTATCGGCTCTGCCACCGCCATGTACATCTATTCTTTACGCAATCCGGAGCAGCCGCAACAGGAAGGTATGGCCAGCCATGTGCGGGCTTGTGATCCTGTAGTGGCCAAAGATAACCTGGCTTATGTTACCGTACGCAGCACCACTAATGGCAGCCCTTGCGGCGGTAACCTGGACGCGCTGATCGTTTATGATATTTCCAATATACAATACCCGACTGCGATCACGACCGTAAATATGTCCAATCCGCATGGTTTAGGTATTGCAGAAAATACACTTTATGTATGTGACGGGCAGAAAGGCCTTAAAGTATTTGATGTGAATAATGCCACAAACCCGCGACTGATCAAGTCTGTAGGAGAGTACAATTATTTTGATGTGATCCCTTACAATGATGTATTGATCTGTATGGTAGAAGGCGGCATGGTCATCTTTGACATCACCGAGAAAGAAAACCCGGTTTTCGTGGCCAAAACTTTCTAAAAAAACACGGAATTATTTGTTGATTTTAAGTTTTAATATAAGCTGTCAGTAATGGCAGCTTTTTGCTTTTTATTCCTTTAAATATTCGCTTAAAATTAGTTAACTTTGCTCCTCAAATTTTATATTAAGAAATGTTTGAAAGTCTCAGTGAACGGTTAGACTCCGCCTTTAAGCAGCTTAAGGGTGAGGGCAGGATTACCGAAATCAACGTAGCCGCTACCATAAAAGAAATTCGCCGTGCATTGGTTGATGCCGACGTAAACTATAAAATTGCCAAAGAATTTACCGATAGAGTAAAAGAAAAAGCTTTAGGTGATAAAGTGCTTACTTCCGTATCTCCGGGCCAGTTAATGGTCAAGATCGTTAAAGATGAGCTTGCCGACCTGATGGGCGGAGAAGCTGCAGAGCTGGAACTCACCGGTAAACCAACCGTGATCCTGATCGCTGGTCTGCAAGGTTCCGGTAAGACTACTTTCTCCGGTAAACTGGCCAATTATTTAAACAGCAAGAAACATAAGAAACCGCTTTTGGTAGCTGCCGATATTTATCGTCCGGCGGCGATCAATCAACTCCATGTTCTTGGAGAGCAGATCAAGGTACCCGTGTACTCCGATCCTGAAAATAAAGATGCCGTAAGCATTGCCAAAGCCGCAGTAGCCAAAGCAAAGCAAGATGGCAACCAGGTCGTGATCATAGATACCGCAGGTCGTTTAGCCGTTGATGAGGCGATGATGACCGAGGTAGCCAATATCAAAGAGGCTGTGCAGCCCAGCGAGATCCTGTTTGTCGTGGATTCCATGACCGGGCAAGATGCCGTGAACACTGCCAAGGCCTTCAACGACCGCCTGAACTTCACTGGTGTAGTATTGACCAAACTGGATGGTGATACCCGCGGTGGTGCTGCTTTGACCATTAAATATACTGTTGATAAGCCCATCAAATTTGTAAGTATGGGTGAGAAGCTGGACACTCTGGATGTTTTCTATCCCGAGCGTATGGCACAGCGTATCCTTGGTATGGGTGATATCATCTCCCTGGTAGAGAAAGCACAGGACCAGTTTGATGAAGAGCAGGCCAAAAAGATTGAAAAGAAGATCAGGGCCAATAAATTTGATTTTGATGATTTCAAAACCCAGCTGATGCAGATCAAGAAAATGGGTAGTATTAAAGACCTGCTGGCCATGATCCCGGGTGTGGGAAAAGCCATTAAAGATATTGATATCAGTGATGATGCCTTTAAAGGTATCGAAGCCATGATCGACTCTATGACACCGGCAGAGCGCGCTAATCCTGATCTCATTACTCCGGCACGCCGCAATCGTATTGCCAAAGGGGCAGGGAAAGACGTTTCAGAAATGAATGCATTCATGAAACAGTTTGACCAGATGCGCCAGATGATGAAGCAGATGAACAAGTTTAAAGGTATGCCGGGAATGGGTGGAATGAATCCGTTTGGTGGTGGTAAAGGCGGCGGAATGCCTCCTATGCCTCCGGGCGGTATGCCGAACCTGTTTGGCAAATAAATGAAAATGCAAAATTCAAAAGTCAAAATTTGGAAATCCCGGTTTTGGCTTTTGAATTTTTACTTTTAGAATAGTTGAAAATGGAATTTATAGTAGAAGCTATTATATGGATTTTTTTCGAGTATTTATTACAGATGCCTGGTGCCGCTATCCGGTGGTTATATCATTTAGGCCGGAAGCCATTTAAGACTATTCTTAAAGATGAGCCCGGATATAACACAGCTGTCGGTATCGGAGGTTTAATGATAGTCATTATTCTTATAATAATTATTTTAAACCAATAAAGTGTGATGCTAAATAGCGTTTTACTATTCACTTTTCACTTTTTACTTTTTACTTTTAAATTAATGAACAAACAAATTACAGACTTAAAAATAGGATTACTGGGTGGTGGTCAACTGGGCAGGATGCTGATGCAGAAAGCAATTGACTGGAATTTACAGATCTCGATACTGGACCCTTCGGCAGATGCGCCTTGTGCACACCTTACGGCTGATTTCCAGGTAGGCGATTTCAAAGATTATACTACCGTTTATAACTTCGGTAAAGACAAAGACCTGCTGACCATCGAATTTGAAGATGTCAACAGCGATGCTTTAATGCAACTCGAGCAGGAAGGCGTAAAAGTATTTCCACAGCCCCGTGTCTTAAAGATTATACAGGATAAAGGCTTACAAAAACTCTTTTACCAGCAGCATAATATCCCTACTGCCCCGTTTGCTTTGATAGAAAATACCGTAGAGATCGCCCAGAGCGGTATTCCCTACCCTTTCTTCCAGAAACTGCGCACCTCGGGTTATGATGGTTATGGCGTAAGAAAAGTGAACAGCGATGAGGATTTAAACGATAGCTTTAAAGCACCCTCCGTTATAGAAGCTATGGCCGACCTGGACAAAGAACTTTCCGTGATTGTTTCCCGGAACGAGCAAGGTGAGACCAATGCTTTCCCTGCTGTAGAAATGGAATTCAATCCCGAGAGCAATATGGTGCAATACCTGTTTGCCCCGGCACAGATCGATACTACAATAGCAGAACGTGCAAAAGCCCTTGCTTTAACAGTGATCGAAAAGCTGGACATGGTAGGCATCCTGGCCGTAGAGATGTTTTACAATAAAGATGGCAGCATCTGGGTGAACGAGGTGGCTCCAAGGCCGCATAACAGTGGTCATCATACTATAGAAGCCGGCTGGTGTTCTCAGTATGAGCAACATTTAAGAGCGATCTTAAACCTGGCACCCGGAAATACCGAGGCCCAGCAATACGGAGCTATGGTCAACCTGGTGGGTGAAAAAGGATTTGAAGGTACGCCCATATATGAAGGGATAGCAGATATCCTGGGTATGGAAGGCGTATTTGTGCACCTGTACGGCAAGTCCAAAACAAAATCTTTCCGTAAAATGGGCCATGTTACCGTGGTGGGAAAAGATGCGGAAAAAGTAAAAGCTGATGCCAATAAGATACTAGCTACTATTAAGGTGAAGGCTTAGATAGGGAATAGTGAAAAGTGAAAAGTGAATAGTGAAAAGAGAATAGTGAAAAGTAAGAAGTAAATAGTGAAGAGTAAGAAGTGAATAGTTGGCTATAAGTTATTTATTGTCAATTTTTTATAAAACATACGTCACTTCGAGCGAAATGTAATGAAGTCGAGAAGTCTCAGATAATGGTGAGAAGTGAATAGTAAATAGTGAAAAGTGAATAGTGTATAGTGAAAAGTGAATGGTGAATAGTGGATAGGGCTTCATTTGGAAAATAGGGTTTTACCTGGATACCTGATTGAAACTTCAATTTTTTATTCAAAATTCAAAACTTAAAATTCAAAATTTTAAATAATGATACCAAGAGTAGGAATAATAATGGGGAGTAAGAGTGACTTACCGGTAATGAAAGAAGCGGCAGATTTCCTGGAAGAAATGGAAATTCCCTTCGAGATCACCGTGGTTTCTGCCCACAGAACCCCCGAAAGGATGTTTGACTATGCCAAAGAAGCCCCGATCCGTGGTATACAGGTGATCATTGCAGGTGCCGGTGGTGCCGCCCACCTTCCCGGTATGGTAGCTTCTATGACCACGCTCCCGGTGATAGGTGTGCCGGTAAAATCCAGCAATTCAATAGACGGCTGGGATTCTATCCTGTCTATCCTGCAGATGCCAAGCGGTATTCCCGTGGCTACAGTAGCCCTGAACGGGTCAAAGAATGCTGGTATCTTAGCCGCCAAGATCCTTGGTGCTGCAGACCCGGCAATCTCCAAAAAAATGAAAACCTTCCAGGAGGGACTTACTGCAAAGGTGATGGATACACTCAAAGACTTTGATGCTTTGGATTTTAAATTCCAGGTGAAAAAGTAATCCTTTCCTTTGTTACATAAAAAAGCAGCACTACCCTAAGGCAGTGCTGCTTTTCTTTACAGCAAGACTAGTTGAAGAAGTCGCTTATTTTATCGAAAAAACTTTTCTCCTTGCGAGCTTCTTCTCCCGGCTCTATGTTTTTTGATTGTGATCCTCTTAAGGTTTCTATGGCCGCTCTTTCCTCTTCTGTCAATTCTGTAGGGGTCCATATTTTTACCAGTACCAGCTGATCTCCCTTGCCATAACCGTTAATATCCGGGAATCCTTTTCCTTTTAAGCGGAAAATTTTGCCACTTTGTGTACCCGGTGGAATTTTAATCTTGGCACGGCCATCAATGGTAGGCACCTCTATTTGAGTACCGAACACTGCATCCGGGAAAGAAATAGACAGTACATATTGCACATCATTGCCATCCCTGGTCAGTTCAGCGTGTTTTTCTTCCTCTATAAGGATGATCAGGTCGCCTGCGGGACCGCCGCGTTCACCTGCATTACCCCTGCCGCCCATGCTCAGTTGCATACCGTCCTGAACACCTGCCGGCACATCTATAGAGATCGTTTCTTCTCCATATACCCTGCCCTCACCTTTACAGGAAGTACATTTATTGGTAATGGTAGTACCTTGTCCTTCACAGGTCGGGCACGGAGATACCGTCTGCATCTGGCCCATAAAGGTATTCGTCACCCTGCGCACCTGTCCGCTACCGCCACAGGTCTGGCAGGTCTGTACCGAATTTTTATCTTTAGCACCGGAATTACCACAAGTGGTACATCCTACATGCTTTTTTACTTTTATTTTCTTATTGACCCCATTGGCCATTTCTGCATAGGTCAGCTTCAGTTTAACGCGCAGGTTAGAGCCCCGGTTATTGCGTCCGCGGCTACCGCCACCGCCACCTCCGAAGAAGTCGCTGAAGCCACCGCCTCCGCCACCGCCAAAGATGTCGCCGAAGTGACTGAATATGTCATCCATATTCATACCGCCACCACCATTAAACCCACCGCCACCGGCAGCACCGGTCATACCTGCATGACCAAAACGGTCATAACGTGCTTTCTTCTCCTCGTTGCTTAATACATCATAAGCTTCTGCAGCTTCTTTAAACATTTCTTCCGCTTCCGTATCGCCCGGGTTCCTGTCCGGGTGGTATTGCAAAGCCAGTTTACGGTAAGCTTTTTTGATCTCATCGCCCGACGCACTTTTGCTAACGCTTAATACCTCGTAATAATCTCTTTTTGTCATTTTGCGCAATTAATAGTTTAAGATGATTATTTTCCAACCACCACCTTAGCATGGCGAATCAGTTTGTCATTTAAGAAATAACCTTTTTGTAATTCGTCAATTACTTTACCTTCCATATCCGGAGTAGGTGAAGGTATTTCCGTGATCGCTTCATGGAATTCAACATCAAAATCCGCATTTTTTGTATCCATGGCTTTCAGGCCTTTACTTTCTAATGTTCTTTTCAACTTATTGAATACCAGTTGAGTACCACCTTTTATCTGTGCTACGTCATCCGTTTTGTCCATTTGCTCTGCAGCCCTGTCCATATCGTCCAGTACTTCCAGCAGCTCTGTAATGATGTCTTTACCGGCTGTCTGGATCAATTCTATGCGTTCTTTGGCATTACGCTTTCTGAAATTGTCAAATTCTGCAACTTGTCTTAAATATTTATCCTTCATCTCTGCCAATTCGGCTTGACATTGCTCTAATTCTGACAGTTGCTCCTCACCGGGCTGAGCCGCTTCTTGTGTATTCTGATCATCTAAAGGCTGCTCCTGCTCATTATTTAAGTTGCTTTCCTGTGTATTCATATCTAAAGTGTATTTAATCAAGTGTTTATTTAATCTATAGTTCAAAATAATTGCCAAAGCTACTTTATTTGCCAAAATGTCAAAAGATCAATTTAATAAGGGGGCATAAAAAGCAATAACATTTGTGAAAAGTGCATGATAAATGTGTTATTGGCCTTTATAAACCCGGCTTTAATGCGATGAATGGCTTAAAGAGCAATTTAATTTACAAGATATTTCCTTTACCCCTACCTTTGCAGCCGTGTGCCGGCAATTTTTTTTCCTTTTATTCCTGATGTGTGCTTTGGCTGCAAAAGCCCGGGAGCATTATTGCATTGACAGCATCATCTTCGAGGGCGATTTCAGGACCAGGCGCTCTTTATTGACCCGTGAATTGAATTTTAAAGAAAAAGACTGTATTCCCCTTGATTCCCTGCAGCAATCCCTGCAACTGGCTGAAAAACGGCTCTTTAATACGCAATTGTTCAACAAAGTAAAGGCCGATACCTTGATGCTGGAAGGTAAACAAGCGGTGCGCTTTTATCTTGATGAACGTTTTCCCATATTTCCCAAACCCAATCTTGAATTTGCCGACCGTAACTTTAATGTATGGTGGCAGGAGCAGGGCGCAAAGCTCAACCGGCTCAACCTCGGGCTGGGGCTCATGCACCAGAACGTGAGGGGGCGCAGAGAGCAATTGGGTATTGAAGCCCAGATCGGCTATACCCGTAAGTTTGCCTTAAGCTATACTATGCCCTTCCTGGACCGGCAGCAGAAGCATGGAATAGGCGCTTCTATAGCAGTATTGCATAATATGGAAGCCGCTTACAAGACCGATAAAAACAAGTTGCTCTTTAAACGCTTTGAAGATAAAGCCGCTTTTCAGCAGACTGTTCTATCTTTCTGGTACACTTACCGGCCGGCTTTTGCAACAACGCATAATATACAGTTGAGCCTGCGGCATCTCTCGGTGCATGATAGTATTGCTTCCTGGTACAACCCCGGTTATTTAGGGAAAGGAAGGACTAAGGCGACTATACTGGGACTCAGCTATCGCATGGACTACAATGGCGTGGACAACTGGAACTATCCCCTCGAGGGCTTCCGGGCCATCGGCTCTTTAAGTGCAGACTACCAGTTTGGTGCTACCTTTTTACCATCGGTACACTGGCAGGCAGACTGGTACCAGCAAATAGCGCCTAAATGGTATTACAACTTTATCCTGCGTGGCAGAAAGGCTTTTGGCAAAGACCTGCCCTATTATATGCAAAAGAATATGGGCTATGATTTTGATGAGATGAGGGGGTATGAATATTTTGTACACGACGGCACTTTCTTCAATATCCTCAGGGGCAACCTCAAGTATAAATTAATAGACCGGCAGGTAAAACTACCGGTAAGGTATTTCAGGTATATCCCCATAAGGGTGTTTGCCAAGGGGTACAGCGACCTGGGTTATACTTTTGCAGAGCAGCCAGGTAGCAATACCTTAAACAACAAATTACTTTATAGTTATGGAATCGGATTAGATATTGTAACTTTATACGATATTCGCATACGCTTAGAGTATACCATTAATGACAGTGGATTGAAAGGACTATACTTACATAAATCAGGAGAATAGCAGTAAAAATATAATTTAGTGAAAATAGCTTTATACAACAGGGTGTTTGAAGAGATAGATATTCCTTTTTTTGAATATCTGTTTAAGATCCTGGAAGAACAGCAGGTGAATATTGTTTTATTTAAAGAGTTTAAGGAGCAGCTCGCACCGCACATTAAGCTGCCTGAATCTCTTGAATTATTTACCGACCATAAGGATCTGAGTAAGGACGTAGATATCATGCTGAGCCTGGGTGGTGACGGTACTATGCTGGATACTGTTTGCTTTGTCTATAATTCCAATATCCCTACCCTGGGTGTCAACCTGGGCCGTTTAGGTTTCCTGGCAGATGTGAGCAAGGAAGAGATTGAGTTTGCGATCCGTGCCTTAAAGCTGGGTTCCTATTCTGTAGAGGAGCGTAGCCTGGTGCACCTGGATTCCAATGTAGACCTGTTTGGTCCCTTTCCTTTTGCCTTAAACGAGTTTACAATCCATAGGAAAGATTCTTCTTCTATGATCAAGATCCATACCTTTATCAATGGCGATTTCCTGAATACTTACTGGGCAGACGGGCTCATCGTAGCTACGCCTACCGGCTCTACGGGTTATTCTTTAAGCTGTAACGGGCCTATCGTTTTCCCTACCGCGGAGAACTTTATCATTACCCCGGTAGCACCACATAACCTGAATATACGCCCGATCATTGTTTCAGACAGTTCTATTATTTCTTTTGAAGTAGAAGGCCGTACCGACCAGTTTTTATGCACGCTGGACTCCAGGGTGGCGACCATTACGGACAAGGTGCAACTGGCCATTAAGAAAGAAAATTTCAGCCTTAAGCTGATCCGTTTAGATGAGCATGACTTCCTGCAGACCCTGCGTCATAAATTGTATTGGGGTGCGGACAGCAGAAATTAGGTAAATTAATTTTTATCCATCAGAGAATAGTGTATTTTTGATCACTTATAAAAACCAAAAAGCAAATAGAATGAAAAAAGGATTACTGATTTTTTTAGCAATTATTGCAATTGTTTTGATCGGCGGTTGTAATATGTATAAATCTACACAAAATAGATTGAATGCAGGAGAAAAAGATGTGAAGGCTAAGTGGGCAGAGGTTCAAAACCAATACCAGAGAAGGGCAGATCTGATCGGTAATTTAGTAGCAACGGTAAAGGGTGCCGCTAAATTTGAAAAAGAAACATATACAGAAACTGCATTGGCAAGAGCCGGACAGTTAAAGCAAGCAACCCAAACTTCTGCTGATCAATTAACACCGGCTAAAATGGCTGAAATAGAAAAGGCGAGCCAACAAGCTGTTCAAGCGACCAGAATGATGATAAATGTTGCCGTAGAAGCATATCCTAATCTGAAAGCCACCCAGAATTTTGCTGATTTACAAGTTCAATTAGAAGGTACAGAGAACCGGATATCTGTAGCAAGAGGTAATTTTAATACTTCTGTACAAAGCTATAATACTGCTGTTACCAACTTCCCTACCAGTGTTTTTGCCGGTTGGATGGGCTTTAAAGAAAGGCCTGAATTCCAAGCTGATGCAGCAGCCCAATCTGCACCAAAAGTTGAATTTTAAACCATAAATTACTTTATACTAAAGGCTACCTCTTCTTGTTAACGGTAGCCTTTTTTATGCCTGTTCAATCATTCTTTTTTATGAAAACATCCTTTTTAAAGTCTTTATTGATCCTGGCGTTTTCCGGGATGGCACTTACGGGTCTTGCACAGAAAAAGCAAACGTCTACCTTACATCATGGTAAAAAGATGACCTGGGCCACTAAACCTGTAATGGCGGCAGTGCTGGACCCCAAAACAGGGAAATCGAGCACGAAGGAAGTGCTGGACCGGGGTAAATTGTTGACCTACGACGGTAAACAGGTGATCTATGAGGTGCCCCGTTCTATGGAGCGTGACATTGAGAAAAAGATCAAAAGCGCAGTGCGGTCGAAGAGAGTGGAAAGGCCTTTGTTCAATGAAAAAGAAGTGCGTATCCATTTCACCAATTATGTAATAGATACAGAAGGTAAAGTGGCTTTTTATGAAGTATTGATCTTTCCCTATAAGCATAGCGTACAATTGTACCCTAATGAATATACAGAAGCGGTCAAATTGTACCTCAAAACGGTGGATAATGCGGTAAAAGAAATGCCTTCTTTCGGACAGCAGGAAAGCCCCATTTTTTCGGAAAAAATATTGGAACTGTAGGTTTTATTTAAACGGGAGGCTGCTTATATTTATACACATCGCCCGGCTTAATGCGAAAAAAAACTTACTTTGCGGCTCTAATAATATTCGTGATTTTTTACTCAAAATAGATAATGTCAGTATTTGAAATCAGAGGTGGAAAGCCATTAAAAGGTAGTATAACGCCACAAGGTGCAAAAAATGAGGCGCTTCAGGTTTTATGTGCCGTATTGCTTACAGAAGAAAAGGTGACTATAAATAATGTCCCGGATATCCTGGATGTTAATATGCTGATTGAATTGCTGGGTGACCTTGGGGTTATCGTTCATAAGATCGGTGATAACAGTTTTACTTTTGAAGCGAAGACGGTAAATATCGAATTCCTTCAAAGTGACGTGTATAAAAAGAAGTCAGGCAAACTGCGTGGTGCGGTAATGCTAGCAGGGCCTTTGCTGGCCAGGTTTGGCAAGACCTACCTGCCACAGCCGGGGGGAGATAAGATCGGCCGCCGCAGGCTGGATACCCATATTTTAGGATTTGAGAAGATGGGCGTTCAGTTCAATTATGATGCGGAGCTTAAAGAATTTATATTAGACGGTTCGCAGCTTAAAGGGGCCAAGCTCCTGCTCGAGGAGCCTTCTGTGACCGGTACAGCTAATATTGTAATGGCTGCTGTGTTGGCCGAAGGGACAACGACTATTTATAATGCCGCCTGTGAACCTTATGTGCAACAGCTTTGCAAAATGCTGAATGCAATGGGTGCAGATATACAAGGTGTGGGTTCTAACCTATTGACCATAAACGGCGTAAAAAAACTGGGTGGCTGTGAGCACCGCCTGCTGGCAGATATGATCGAAGTGGGTTCTTTCATTGCTATGGCAGCGATGACGCGCAGCGAGATCCTGATCAAAGATGCAGATGTGGAGCACCTGGGCATCTTACCAGAAACTTTTGCCAAGTTCGGCGTACAGTTCGAGATACAGGGTAATGATATTTTTATTCCTGCACAGGAAAACTATACGATCCATAAGTTTATTGATGGTTCTATCCTAAATATTTATGACCATCCCTGGCCGGGATTGTCGCCCGACCTCATCTCGGTGATCCTGGTAATGGCGACTCAGGCTAAAGGTACGGTACTTATTTACCAGAAAATGTTTGAAAGCCGTTTGTTCTTCGTGGACAAATTGATCGATATGGGGGCGCAGATCGTATTATGCGATCCGCACAGGGCTGTAGTGATCGGGCTGAACAGGCAGACTGCTTTAAGGGGGATCCGTATGGTGTCCCCGGACATACGTGCAGGTGTAGCCTTGCTCATTGCGGCACTCTCTGCTGAAGGCAAGAGCGTTATCGAGCACATCGACCAGATCGACAGGGGCTACCAGAATATTGATGGCCGACTGCAGGCATTGGGAGCGGATATTAGGAGAATTGAAAGTTAGGGAATCTAAAATTATATACGAAAGCAGCACTCCTTGTGCTGCTTTTTCTTTTTTCGCTGTTCGGGATGCTCCGCCAGGGCATCCCGAACAGGTGAATAAAACAGGATTTCATATCCTTTACTATCTTTTTTCGACATACGCTTTGTTAATAGGTTGAACAGCAGAGTGTATAGAATGATATTTCTTTTCCACTTTTTGCTTGTCCAAAAAGTGGAG
>MKTB01000017.1:523360-533693 GCA_001897525.1 Bacteroidetes bacterium 43-16
TGTCCAAAAAGTGGAGCAAAAAAGACCCCGGAAATCGGTTGCAGAGGCGATTTCCGGTTGGAATATCTATTGAACTGTGTGCTTGGCCGGGTTAGCTTTTGAATGGTCGTTTAAGCAGACTATTGTTTAATTATTGAATAGTAATGGCTTTTGAAGATTGGCCTTTGAAAAAATGGCGTTAAGAAAATTGTGCAGGAAGCCGTCCATGCCTTGGCACGGAAAAGCCGCCGCTGTTTGAGCCTCCTATTAGTCTATAATTTATATCCCACTTTTATGGCGAGTTTCGGCGGGTTTAGGTTTCCTGCGCAATTTTTAGCCAATTTTTTCACAGCCTTGATCTTTTGATTCTTTTGCATCAAGGCAAAAGAATATATGAATTATTCGCTAGAGCACAGTAAGTGTTAGAGGACTTGCTTTTAGTTTTTGCCGAAATGTTGTGCGTAATATTTACAAGCTTGTGTAATGCCGCATTGCTCACATTTTGGCGTGCGGGCCAGGCAGATATAGCGGCCATGCAGGATGAGCCAGTGATGGGCTTTATGGATCAAAGCCTTGGGGAAATGTTTGATGAGTTGCAGTTCCGCCTGTAAAGGCGTTTTGGCATTGGTGGTCAGACCGATCCGGGCAGATACCCTGAATACGTGTGTATCTACCGCCATATTGGGTTGGTTGTCGATCACAGAAGTAATAACATTGGCTGTTTTACGGCCTACACCGGGGAGCCTGATCAGTTCTGGAACTGTGAGGGGCACTTCGCTGTTGAAATCATGGACCAGCATATTGGCCATGCCGATCAGGTGTTTGGTCTTATTATTGGGGTAACTGATGCTTCTTATGAGGGGAAAAAGCGCTTCAAAGCTGGCTTGCGACAGGCTTTCAGCATCAGGGTATTGTTCAAAAATGGCGGGCGTAGTGAGGTTCACCCTTTTGTCCGTGCACTGTGCCGACAAAATAACCGCTACCAGTAGTTGGTATGGATTATCATAGAGCAATTCGGTCTCCGCATCGGGAGCATGCTCTGAAAAATAATCAATTACAAACTGGTAGCGGTCTTTTTTAGTCATTTTTCTATTAAAAATAAGCTGTTTTAGCTTATCATTTTACTATTTGCTCTTAACGATGGTGCCTACATTCTTGCCGGAAACAACTTCAGAAAGGTTACCTTTTTTGTTCATGTCAAAAACAATGATCGGCAGGTCATTCTCCTTACACAAAGTGAATGCAGTAAGGTCCATAACGGCCAATCCTTTAGCAATTACTTCATCAAAAGTTATTTTTTCATAACGTATTGCATCCGGGTTCTTCTCCGGATCTTCTGTGTAGATACCATCCACACGGGTACCTTTAAGGATAACGTCTGCATTGATCTCGATGGCTCTTAATGAACCTGCAGTATCTGTGGTGAAATACGGATTTCCCGTACCGGCACCAAAGATCACTACCCTGCCCTTTTCCAGGTGGCGGATGGCCCTGCGACGGATGTAAGGTTCTGCTACCTGGTCCATCACCAGTGCAGACTGTAAACGGGTCTTGACACCGATTTTTTCTAAGGAAGCCTGAAGCGCCATACCATTGATAACGGTAGCCAGCATACCCATGTAGTCGCCATGAGCACGTTCGATACCTGTTTCGCTTTCATTCATACCCCGGTAAATATTACCGCCTCCTATCACTACCGCAACTTCAACACCCAGTTCTACCACCTCTTTAATGTCCTGGGCATAAGCACCTAGCATTTTAGAGTCTAAACCATAGTTTTTGTCACCCATTAGTGATTCGCCGGAAAGCTTTACTAATACTCTCTTAAATTTTGGAAGCATTTTTTATTTTTAATTGTTTTTCTTTCTTTCTTACAAATATTTTTCGCCGAGGTTGCGTTTTATTTCGGCAACATATTCTTTGATTTGTTGCTCCTGGCTTCTTTCACAGATCAGCAATACATCATTCGTGTCCACCACAATATAGTCCTGTAAGCCTTGTAGTACCACCAGCTTGTTAATGCTTGATTTTATCATACAGTTAGCCGCATCTACAACAAAGACACTTTTCTGGTTGCTTGCATTGCCCAGGTAATCTTTTTCTGAATGCTCGTAGGCCGACTCCCAGGTACCCAGGTCGCTCCAACCGAAATTTGAAGGAATGACAAAAACATTTTTTGCTTTTTCCATCAATCCATAATCTATGGACAGGTTGGTGGTCTGCGTATACAGCCGCTCCATGGTGGCATACTCTTTAGGTGTATTGTAGGAATTCCTGCCTTGCTCAAATACTTCAGCCATTTCCGGCTGGTATTCTTTAAACGCTTTTGTAAAAGTAGCTACATTCCACACAAAAATACCGGAATTCCACACAAAATCTCCGGAGGATAAAAATACCCTTGCCAGGTCCAGGTTGGGCTTCTCGGTAAATACGATCACTTTTGCAATCCCTTCTTCCAGCTGGTCTTTGGCATATTGTATATAGCCATAGCCGGTATCCGGGCGGGTCGGCTGGATACCAAAGGTCAGGATGGCATCGTTTCTTGAGGCATAGTCCAGGCCCTGGAAAGCTTTTATTTCAAAATTTCTCTGGTCCAGGATCAGGTGATCTGCCGGTGCCAGTATAATATTCGCTTTAGGGTTTAAAGCTTCAATTTTATAAGTGACATAGGCTGCTGCAGGAGCTGTGTTTTTTCTGAAAGGTTCTTTGATAATATTGGCTTCCGGTAATTCCGGCAATTGCTCTTTTACCAAATGTTCGTAGGAATGGTGGGTCACCACATAGATATTCTCTTTCGGACAAATATCTTTGAAGCGCGCATAGGTATCCTGGATGAAGGTACGACCTGTTCCCAAGATATCTAAAAATTGCTTGGGTAAATTCTGGCGGCTTTCAGGCCAGAATCTGCTTCCAATACCGCCGGCCATAATGGCCACATAATTATTCTGAATACTCATTTATATATTTTACAGTATTTGCTTCGTGCCGCGAAATTAAAAAAAATCGCTGACAAATTTGTTACTTGGATTGGCAGAGCGAATAAATACGGGTAAATTTGCCAACAAATATAGCGGAGATGTTACGTTTATCAGAGTTAATACAGGGACAAAAAGGAATGATCAGGAAAATAGAAGACGGCCCTTTTGCCGTCCAGCTCATGGAAATGGGCTTTATCATAGATAAGCCGGTCCAGGTAGATCATATCGCTCCTTTCGGAGATCCTATTGCCGTGCAGATCGCAGGATATGTTTTAAGTATCCGTAAGGCCGATGCGGCCCATGTCTGGGTAGAACTATAGGCAGGAAAAGATTTGTCGAGGTATTTTTAATTAAAAAATTTAAGCGTTTAAAAGTGAATATAGGACTGTATTTTGGAAGTTTTAACCCGGTACATTTAGGTCATTTAATTATAGCAAATTACATCATTGAGCACAGCCACCTGGATAAGATCTGGTTTGTGGTCTCTCCGCATAATCCTTTGAAGCAGACCAGCTCCCTGCTGAATGAATACAACCGGCTGCACCTGGTGGAAATAGCCATCAAGGGCAATAATAAATTCAGGGCCAGTAATGTTGAATTCGGCTTGCCTAAGCCTTCTTACACGATTGATACCTTAACCTATTTACAGGAGAAGTTCCCGCATGAAAAGTTTTCTGTCATTATGGGCAGTGATAGCTACCAGAACCTGGGCCGGTGGAAAAACTATGAGCAACTGCTGAAACACTACCCGGTGATCGTCTACCAAAGGCCCGGGCATGAGGTCTCTGAGAAGCTTTCAGAGCAAACCTATTTGTTGGATGCCCCTTTAATAGAAATCTCTGCCACTATGATCCGTAAGATGATCAAAGAGCATAAAAGCATCCGCTACCTCTTGCCGGATGAGGTGATTGATTATATTAATGAAAACGGTTATTATTTATAAAAGAACAGGAGCGGCTCATAGCCGCTCCTGTTCTTTTATAAGCCTCGAAAGGGACTCTTTTATAATGATCAGTTATTTCCCGATTCTATTGCGCCCGAAAGAGACCGGGTCCTGTCGACCGGGCGACAGCGAGTGGAGACATCTCCTCCAATTATTAGGGGTTAATTATTGATGGTTAATTTATAATAGTAATTAACCATTCACCATTAATCATTAAATAAGATTTCTCGGCTCCATTTCATTGCGCTCGGGATGACGAGCATGTCATGTTGAGCCTCTCGAAACATGGGGTGCATTTCCTCTAAGCAGGAAAGGAACACCAAAACCTATAAGGTTTCAAAAACCTTATAGGTTTATGCTTATTAAGCCAGTTTACGCAGCCTGGCCACGGGGATCTGTAACTGTTCCCGGTACTTGGCGATCGTTCTGCGGGCTACTTTAAATCCTTTCTCAGAAAGCTGCTCCATCAATTGCTCATCGGATAATGGATTGTTTTTATCTTCATGGTCCACCAGGTCCTGCAGCAGGTTCTTCACCTCGTAGGTAGAGACCTCTTCCCCGGAATCGTTAGTGATAGATTCCGAGAAAAAGTACTTAAGGAGGAATGTACCGTACTCCGTTTGCACATATTTGCTGTTGGCTACCCTGCTCACGGTAGAGATGTCCATATTGATCTTATCCGCGATATCTTTTAAGATCATCGGCTTTAAGGAAGATTCATTACCGGTGAAAAAGAACTCACTTTGGTAGTCCATAATAGATTTCATGGTGTACAGCAAAGTATGTTGTCTTTGTTTGATGGCATCAATAAACCACTTGGCGGCATCCAGCTTTTGTTTGATGAAGGTAACCGCTTCTTTCTGCTGCTTGTCTTTAATACTTCCCTTGTCATAAGCTTTGAGCATATCCCGGTATTCATCAGAGATCCTTAAAGGCGGTGCATTGCGGGAGTTTAAGGTAAGTTCCAGTACACCATTATTGTTGTACACAAAAAAGTCGGGAATGATATAACCGTTCTCCTTAGAGCCGTCATGAAAAGCCATGCCGGGCTTAGGCGTTAATTTTATAATTACTTGTATAGCAGCTTTAAAGGAATCATCATCTAAACTTAATTGAGATTTGATCCGGTCATATTGTTTCTTGGTAAACTCATCAAAATACTTTTGCAGTATCTGGCGTGCATCCATCACCTGCTTAGACTGGTCCAGTCTTTTTAGTTGCAGCATCAGGCATTCCTGCAAGTCTGCTGCCCCCACTCCTGCCGGGTCCAGTTCCTGCACTTTCAGTAAAATATTGCTGATCTCTGCCTCGGAAACGTACACATTGGCATTAAAGGCAAGGTCATCCACAATGCTCATCACATCTCTCCTCAGGTAGCCGTCATCATCGATACTGCCGATAAGTTGCTCTGCTATACGGGTGTCCTGCTCGTTCAGGTCCCAGAGTCCTACCTGGCTCAATAGGTAATCATGAAAGGTCGATTCCTGTCTTACGGGCGATTCGCGCTCATCTTCATCATCATCCCCGTTTTCGTTGAGGTGATAGTCGGACATACTTTCATTTTCATCTCTTAAATACTCAGAAAGATCATCAGTATGCTCTCCTTCTTCACCGGGCGTATCATGGTCCGCATCGTTAGAAAATTCGTAAGGATCTTCAGCTTCGTTGGTTTGCGGATCGATTTCCAGTGCCGGATTGACCTCCAGTTCATGTTCGATAGCCTCTTCAAGATTTGCGGTAGGTACCTGCAATAGCTTGATGAATTGGATTTGTTGCGGAGAAAGTTTCTGTAGTAGTCGTTGGCTTTGAGTTATCTTGAGCAATGTAAAGTCGTGTTTATTAGGGCGAAGATAAAAATAAAGCTAAGATCTTTTGTTGAAAATATGATAAAATTAAGTCGAAATAGTTGCCAGATTTGTAAATTGGCTTTACTTTTAGCTTTCGATATTCACAGTTCAAAATTATGTCCAGCAAAGTAAAAATATCTTCCTCATTTTCATACATACCTTTAGAAGAAACTATTGAAATTATTCCGAGACGGAAGCAGTTATTTATAGGTATTCCGAAAGAAGATACTTTTTCTGAAAATCGTATTCCCCTGACCCCCGAAGCCGTGTCTGTACTCATCCAGAATGGTCATGAGGTAGTGGTCGAGCACCGCGCCGGGGAACATGCATTTTATAAAGACAATGATTTCAGTGAAGCAGGGGCCAAAATAGTGTACGACAAGGCAGAAGTATTCCGTGCGGACATTATTATCAAATCGGCACCCATCTCTGATGAAGAGATCAATATACTCCAGGCCGGTAAAGTAGTGATCTCTCCGGTTCATCTTCCCTTCCTGAAGGCAGAAATGATCCAGAAACTGGTGAAGAAGCAGATTGTAGCTATTGCTTTTGATTCTATAAAAGACGATAACGGTTCCTACCCTATCGTGCGTACCATGAGTGAGATCGCAGGCAGTTCTGCCATCATACAGGCGGCGAAATACCTGAGCAATTCTCACAATGGTGTGGGTGTCTTACTGGGAGGCATTTCGGGTATCCCTCCTGCACAGGTGGTTATTTTAGGAGCAGGCGTTGTAGGCGAGTCGGCTACCAGGACTGCATTAGGCCTGGGTGCAGATGTGAAAGTGTTTGACAATTCTATTTATCGCTTGATGCGCCTGCAGAATAATGTGGGCCGTCGTTTATATACTTCCGTCATCGATCCGCATGAATTGAAGAAATCCCTGGCCAAAACTGATGTGGTCATAGGTGCCCTGAAACCAATCAACGGGGTAACGCCTATGGTGGTTACCGAAGAAATGGTGGCCTTGATGAAGGCGGGTTCTGTGATCATTGATGTGAGCATCGACAGGGGTGGTTGTATTGAGACCTCAAGACCTACGACCCATGATAACCCGGTATTTTCAAAATTTGATGTCATTCACTATTGTGTGCCTAATATAGCTTCAGGGGTGGCCAGAACGGCTTCCAAAGCGATCAGCAATGTACTGATGCCTATTGTTATGGACATTGCAGAGAAAGGTGGTGTGGATTATGTATTGAAAACCAAGCAAGGTATCCGTAATGGAGTCTATCTCTATAAAGGACTGATCACCAACCAGCACATCGCAAAACGATTTGATATGAAATATACTGATCTCAACCTGATCATGACCAATTTCATTTAAAGACATAAACTATAAACTAAAAGAAAGCAACTAACAAAAACCGTATGCACAAAAGAACCAATAAAACCATTGCCGGGTATCATTTATTAATGATCTTATCAGCAGTCGACTTTAAGTTTTCTGTGGATGGGGATATGATTGTGCGCGAATTCCTGGTACAGGAATTTCCTTTTCATATAAATCTGGATAAAGAAATGGATATCATTAGCAGCCTGAGACAGGAAGACTGGGAAGCTCATTTCTTAAAATATATGGATGATTTTTATGAAGATGCCACCGAAGAAGAACGCCTCAACTTTATCCAGTTTGCCCTTAAATTATGTAAGGCAGATGATGTGATCACTTCAAAAGAGAATTATTACCTGAATCTTTTGTTTGATACCTGGAACATCGAGAATAAAGATGCTTAAAATTTTAAAAATACCGGAGCTATTGTTCATAATAGCTCTTTTTGTTTTTTAAAGACCAATTGAGCTTTACTATAAGTATTTGTTTAAATTTGCCGGGCTTAGCAGAAAGATATGAAAGTTTTACCTAAAGAAATCAGTACCAAACAACTCCATGCCTACTTATTGGGAAGTGTTGCGCCAAGACCTATTTGTTTTGCCAGCACCATTGATAATGAAGGCAATGCCAACTTATCTCCCTTTAGTTTTTTTAATGTATTCGGCAGTAATCCGCCGATAGTGGTATTCTCCCCTGCACGCAGGGTAAGAGATAATACGATCAAGCATACTTTAGAAAATGTGCAGGAGACACAAGAGGTGGTGATCAATGTGGTGTCTTATGCAATGGTACAGCAGATGAGCCTGGCCAGTTGCGAATACCCTAAAGGTACGGATGAATTTATAAAGTCAGGATTTACACCTGTGGCTTCTGACCTGGTGAAACCTTTCCGGGTGAAAGAAGCACCGGTGAGCCTGGAGTGTCGCGTGATGGAAGTGAAGCCGATCGGTGAAGGGGGTGGCGCGGCCAACCTCATCATTTGTGAGGTGATCAAAATGCACATTGACGATGCGATACTGGATGAAAACCAGCAGATCGATCCGCATAAAATTGACCTGGTCGCCAGGATGGGCATGGATTATTATTGCCGTGCTTCCGGGGACAGCGTTTTTGAAGTGCCTAAGCCCAACTTGCAGTTAGGCATTGGTTTCGACCATTTACCCCAATCTGTTTTGCGTTCGAGCATATTAACCGGTAATGACCTGGGTATATTGGCCAACAGTTCTGAAATACCTGTACTGACCAATATGTTGGAGGATGAAAGATTGATCCATATCTTGAAAGAATACAGCAATAATGAGCAGGAACAGCAGCAGGCGCTGCATCAATATGCCAAGGAATTAATCGATTCCGGCAATATTGAAATGGCCTGGCAGGTATTGTTAGCCAACAATAATTAAAATAGTTTATCATGAAGGGATTAGAAACGGTGCAAAAGGAACAGGAACAAAAATATGATGGCTGCAAAGGTGCATTCCGGTGCGCTGTGTTTTGCGAAGCCAAAAAATGTTGTAAAAAATATAAACGCGGTAAGCGCTGCAAGTCTTGCCCTAAAAAGTAAATAAAAAAATTATTAAATATTTTTAAATCATGACAAGAGACACGGCCATTTTTGATTTAATTCAGGAAGAACTTCAAAGACAAAGAAGAGGACTGGAGTTGATCGCTTCAGAAAACTTTACCAGCTTGCAGGTGATGCAGGCAATGGGTAATGTGATGACCAATAAATATGCAGAAGGTTATCCGGGTAAAAGATATTATGGCGGATGTGAAGTAGTGGATAAGAGCGAGCAACTGGCTATTGACCGCCTGAAAGATATCTTTAATATTGAATATGCCAATGTACAACCACATAGTGGTGCACAGGCCAATATGGCGGTGCAGGCAGTGGTATTGCAGCCTGGTGATGCTATCCTGGGCCTTGACCTGAGCATGGGCGGACACCTGACACATGGTTCCCCGGTAGCCTTTTCCGGTAAGACTTACCAGGCACATCATTATGGCGTGCGTAAAGAAGACGGCCTGGTGGACTATGATGATATGGAAAAGAAAGCGGTTGAGGTGAAGCCTAAACTGATCATCTGTGGTGCTTCTGCTTATAGCCGTGACTGGGATTATGCCCGTGTGCGTGCTATTGCAGATAAAGTAGGTGCTTTGGTAATGGCAGATATCGCCCACCCTGCGGGTCTGATTGCTGCCGGTTTGCTGAATTCTCCTTTTGATCATTGTCATTTTGTAACCTCTACCACGCATAAGACTTTACGTGGTCCTCGTGGCGGTATCATCATGATGAAAAATGATTTTGAAAATCCATGGGGTATCACTACACCTAAAGGAGAGGTAAGAACGGTGAGCCAACTGATCGATCTGTCTGTATTCCCGGGTATCCAGGGCGGACCATTGGAGCATGTGATTGCTGCCAAAGCGGTGTCTTTCTTCGAGATCCTGCAGGATGACTATAAAGTGTATGCCCGCCAGATGCAAAGCAATGCGCAGGCTATGTCAAATGCTTTCCTGGAAAAAGGTTATGACCTCGTTTCTGGTGGTACAGATAACCATTTATTATTGATTGACTTGAGGAACAAGGGTATTTCCGGTAAAAAAGCAGAAAATACTTTAGTAAAAGCAGATATTACGATCAATAAGAATATGGTGCCTTTTGATGATAAATCACCGTTTATCACTTCAGGTATCCGTGTAGGTGTGCCTGCATTGACCACGCGCGGATTTAAAGAGAAAGAGATGAAGCAAGTGGTACACTGGCTGGACCAGGTGCTGATGAATACGGATAATGACAGCGTGATCGCTACCGTAAGAGGTGAGATCAATGAATATATGAGCGGTTTTGACCTGTATCCTGAAATGGGATAAACTAAGGTTGATTCCTGTAATGTAAACGCCGTAGTTTTAAAAAACTACGGCGTTTATTCTTTTGTGTTATTGCAGGGGAATCTAAGGCTGTTTTACAGGATCCGGTGTTTCCTTTACTCACCTACCCTTGGACAGGCTCAGGCTGACATCGTAAGGACCGTCCTGCCGACCGGAGCGGAGGCATCTCCTGTAATTGTTGATTTATAATAGTCATTCACCATTAACTATTCACTATTAAAATAAGATTTCCCGACTACATTTCATTGCGCTCGAAAGGACGAGCTACAGCTCAGCCATCGAAGGGGCTCAGGCTGACATCAGGAACAGCCCTGCTGCTCCTGTCGAAGCAAGGAGGGAACAACAAAACCTATAAGGTTTCAA
>MKTB01000018.1 GCA_001897525.1 Bacteroidetes bacterium 43-16
TTCGGATAAGTCGGCTGTTGATGGGCGTTATAAACACTTGCCCAGTGGTTGCCAAACCACATTCACTATATGCCCTTATGGGCGCACTAAGTATTCTTCTGTACTCACTTCTGTAGCATAAACCGCTGAATGTGTTCCTCCCAATCCGATCCATACTTCTTTATAAAGACGGGAGCGATCATTGTTCATATTAATGGAGAGTACCTGTGCTTTTTCTTTATCTGTCAGTCCTAACATCTTCTGGATATCATCGAATTTGTTCATGTATTTTCGCTGGTCAAGAAGTATTTTACAATCGGAATTATTGATGATGCTTTCTTTGACGATCTCAGATTGGATGATATCATCCACCTCTTGTGTCACCACTATGGCTTCTCCGAAAAATTTGCGAACGGTCTTATACAAGTACTTGATATATTCTGCCATTCCCGCTTTTGCAATTGCTTTCCAGGCTTCTTCGATCAGGATTACCTTGCGGATTCCTTTCAATCTGCGCATCTTATTGATAAACACCTCCATAATAATGATCGTAACTACAGGAAACAGGGTTTTGTGGTCTTTAATCGCGTCAATTTCAAAAACAATAAAACGCTTGGAAAGGAGGTCTAAAGCTTTATCTGAGTTGAGCAAATAATCATACTCTCCACCTTTGTAATAAGGTTCAAGGACATTGAGAAAATTGGCAATATCAAAGTCTTTTTCCCGTACCTGTTTTAATGCTAAGACCTGGCGGTAATCGCTACGCACATATTCATAGAATCCATTGAAGGAAGGCACGACATCCGACTGCTTTATTATTTCTATATAGCCGGAAACGGCATTGGATAATGCCACTTCTTCTGCACGGGTAGGCGGTTCGTCATCCCGTTTCCAAAGGGTCATGATCAGCGTTTTTATACTCTCTTTTTTCTCAATATCAAAAACCAGATCATCGGTATAGAATGGATTGAAAGCAATTGGATTTTCTTCTGTATAAGTAAAGTAAATACCATCTTCTCCTTTGGTTTTACTGTTGATCAGGTTGCACAATCCCTGGTAGGAGTTTCCGGTATCAACAAGCAAAATATGAGCATCTTGTTCATAGTACTGTCGCTGGAGATGGTTACTTACAAAAGATTTTCCAGATCCGCTGGGGCCAATCAGAAATTTATTTCTGTTAGTAATTATCCCTTTTTTCATAGGCAGATCAGAAATGTCTACATGAATGGGCCTGCCCGTTAAACGATCTGATAATTTAATACCAAAATGCGACGGGGAATTTTGGTAGTTGGTTTCTTCGGAGAAGAAACACAGTGCCGGTTCGATAAAGGTGTAGAAGCTCTCTTCCGAAGGAAAATCCCCGGCATTACCCGGCATACCTGCCCAATACAGTGTAGCAACATCTGTAGTGTTGTGGCGGGGTTTACATTCCATCAAAGCCAATGCACTACCGCAATCGTTCTTGATCTGTTTGAGTTCCACCGGATCATCCGACCAGGCCATAATGTTGAAGTGTGCCCGAATGGACGATTGCCCAAAGCTGTGCGCTTCATTCAAATATTTTTCAATCCACTCTTTATTGATTTGGTTTGCTCTGCTATACCTTGCTAACGAATGCATATTCCTTGCAGATTTCTCAAACTTTTGTAGATTCCCTTCACTGTTATCTAAAAACAGGTATTGATTGTAAATATGATTGCAACTTAATAGCAATCCAACTGGTGCAGCAAAGGATAATCGGCAGTCGCTGCGATCTGTAGATAGTTTTTCAAAACGGGTGTTTGCAGAAACCGATCCTGGTAAATCATCTGTATCCGAAAGGGTGTGCATGCATAACCGATTATTACCGATACGGACTTCTTCTGCACCAAGTGCGATATCCTGCATCGACATTCCAGCATCTTTTGAAAGCGTAAGGTATTGTTCCAGCAATCCCTGTTTTTCCCCGGTTCCGACGATATCATCTTCGCTAAGGCGTTTAATGCTAATTAATCCGCTATCGTTGACGATGCGCTCAAACTGCGCCACCGATTCCATAAATTGGTTGACGGTCTCTTTATTCCTGATCTCTTTGGGTATAAGTGTGCCTTTACAGAGTGAACTGAAATTGCTTTGCATCCGCAAACGTTCTTTCGTTGTCTTGGTTAAGAACAAATAGCAATAATGATTTAGAAAAGGACGCTCATTGAAATGTCGTTGATACGACTTCGCCAAAAAGCTCTGATCTTCCTTCCCCAGGTCAGGAGTGTAGTTTTCTTTTAAATACCAATCCTGCTTGTGAATAATTGTATAATCCGGCAATGTCTTTATAGCCTTATGCCATGCCGCATGAATGGCTTCATATTCAACAGATGCTACAGTAAACAGTTCCGGCAGATGCACTTCAAAGCAGGCCGTAATATCTGCTTCTTTGGAAAGGATGCAGTTATGCTCCACGGCCAATAAAGGAAACTTACTTTCCAGTGTGGTCACTTTTGAAACATTTCTCATACAACCCCGGATTTAGAAGTGAACTGAATGTACCGGCGAATAGATTTACGGCAAATGATATATTGAGGATGGCACTTCCGGGCACCAATTTTCATTAGGCCATGCTCTCCATATTTCCTATTCAGGGAAAATGTTTGCCATATAAGGAGGGAGGCACCTGCAGCGCCAACAAACAGGCAGATGTAGGAATGTACACCGGTCATGTACATCACCATAACAAGGATCAGTACGCCTAACAATCCACCTGCAAAGATGAATAGGTACTGGGCTTTTAGGCCCTTGAACTCCACAGTTCGACCAATGCCTTTGTTGATATTATAACTGCTCATAATGTAGTTGCTTATTTAGTTCATAATTGGCGGTAAGTACTTCGGTCTTTTTTTTCCTTTGCTTACCACCCTTGTTGTCTACCACAACATCACGTTGAAGATTTAAAGTGCTCCAATTATGCGTTTTTGTAAATTCGCTTAGTTCACTATTGGGGTAACTACTCAAAAGAAACTTTCCGCTTACTTGGGAAAGACATGTGAGCAAGGCCAAATAATCATCAACGGAATAGCCGTCATAATGACCGCAATCAGAATTATAATAGGGGGGATCACAATAATGGAATGCTTGCTCGTAATCACGCGAGTTTATTATGCGTAAAGCATCGGTATTTTCGATCTGAACATTCTGTAACCGGATGGCATAATCCTCTGTAAAGGATTGACGTTTATTCTGGATTTTTGTAGTGGTAGAATTACCTGTCTTTTCATATCCCCAGGCATCATCTATTTTTGCACTAAAAGATTGATTGCATAAGACCCAGACGGCCCATGCCCTTTGTAGCCTCGTGAACAAATGTGGATGTTTGTAGATTACCTGCGCATCACTATGTAGGGACCGACTGTGCAAACTGATCCTTACCAGCTTTTCTAATTCCACAAATTCATTCTTGCAGATCTCGTAGAAATTGATAAGCTCTCGGTTGTAGTCATTGATGACTTCCACCTTGGAAGGGGCCTTTGACCAAAATATTGCTCCACCACCAACAAAGGGTTCAACATAGGTAATATGTTCTGGAATAAATGGAAGTATTACATTAACCAATCCTTGTTTTCCTCCATAATAGGTCAGGGGTGTCTTCATTCTATTTCTTTTTGCCATGATTTGCCAATTAAGATTACAGGAAGAATGAACGAAGAATCGTTGCGGCAACGATCAGGAATATACAGGCACCGAACCAGGACGCGGCTGTTTTCGAGGTGTCAGGATCACCGGAACTGAATTTGTTGTACACCTTAACACCACCAATTAGGCCGACGACGGCACCAATCGCATAAATTAACTGCGTTGCAGGATCGAAATAAGAGGTGACCATTTGTGTGGCCTCATTGATGCCTGCAGAACCGTTTCCTTGTGCAAATGCACCAACTCCTGACAATACAGACAAGCTTGCCAGCAAAAGTTTTTTCTTGAGTTTTTTCATAATTGAAACACATTAATTTGTTACACGAAACCCGAACCTTACGGGCTTCTTAGGCAAATGTGTTTCAGATTTCAAAGCGCAATAACAAAGTGGAATTGCAAGGAATTATTTGGCAGTGAGTGGCTTTCTAAACAAATAAAAAATGCCAACTTTTATAGTTTGGCATTTTAAAAATCAACTTCAGGAAATACTAAAAATTGCCCTTAAAAAATAAAAAAAGCAGTAAAAGCTCAATTGCCTTTACTGCTTACTTATAATCCTATAAATATTAAGGATGATATGATAACTTATTCTTCAGTTACTGAAGCATCTGGTGCATTTGCCTTCACAGAAGCAATACCAGTATTCATACCTGCCGAAGATTCATACTGCTCACTTGTTCCGATTACCTGACCGTTACCGGCTATCAAATTAAAATATTGCTTACCATTCGATGACGTCTTTTTATCATAACGCTCATCTTTAGGTGCATTAGTCTTTACAGATTCAATCCCATTTGTACAAGCTGTTTTGGTAGTGTACATTTCACTGGATAAAATAGTTTGACCATTACCCGCTTTAAGATTAAAATAATACTGTCCGTTCTTGGCAGTTTTAATTACAAATTTTCCCATAATAAAAGTTTTACTAAAAGTAATAAAATTTTAAATAATCTAGGAAGTGAATGGACTTAATATTCCACGAATTTCTGTTTACATTTTTCTACCCTTACCTTTTTTGGGTTCAATCTTAATTTCTTTCTTTTCTTCTTTTCGTCGCTCTAAATTAGTATTGATAATAGCAACAATATAGGTTTGTTTCCAATCAACCACTTGAGCGGTAAAATGTCCTTTAACTCCAATGTGTTTTAAGTCCTGCTTAAGATCCCAGCCATTCTGCCTGTTCCAACCAACAGGGTCCAATACTTGCTGAAAGGGAAATTCAACAGCAATAAGGTCTTTTGGTATTTTTAGAAGATTGTCGTAATCCAATTCTCTAAACTCATGCTTTTTTGGATCATAAGGGATCAGGTAAGTATTTCTTTCATCTGAAAAATAAGGATCAATTTCTTCAAATCCAATACCGTTGGATAGAAAATCATCCTTTGGACGCAGTTTATCCATTCGCATATCCACATAAAATATGTGGCCGGCAATATCAATTGTAGGCAATCTTCCTTGATTTACCCGTAAATCAAATTCCTTTTGATCGACCATAAAATCAAAGTCAGTTTTATTTTTTACTTCCTCTATTGAAAGTTTGTATTTCTTTGCCATCCCTCCAGGATCTAATACCACAAATTCTGGAATCTCAATTTCCGTATCTCTTCTATTGGGATATTCCGGAATATTCTTAATCGTTTTATTATAATCAAAACGGTAACAATCGCCATAATCTTCCATTTTATGAAATGGAATTATATTTTTGCTATCAAACATTTCTATAAGCTGAAACCTAGATACATCAACATAGAAATTTGTTCCTTCTATATCAACAACCTGTAAAGAAGTACCAGGCTTCTCTGTGCCTTGATTCAAGTCTTTGCAACAGCACGAATCAATATAGGAACGGGCTTCATTAACCATTTGTTTAAAGGCTTCATCATTTTCCAAACCTTTGGATTCTTCTGAACGTTCAATAAAGGCATATTCTGGAGACTTAGAATTATAATAAACAGTAAGACTATTTCTATTGGAATTATCAGGACCATTATTATCTGTGCTCGCAATAATATAACCTCTATATTCTTCATAAAAACCATCCGGATTGTTTTCTAAATTCATAACAATGCTTATTTAATGATAACTGAATAAATACAAAGACTTAATTTAAACTCCGGTATTGCTACACAAAAGCTCCAATATCAAAATCGGAAAGATCATCTTTCTGCATAGGAGTAATACCGGAATCCGCACTACCATCAAGGGTACTATCCAAGAGTTGTGCGATTTTTCGGGAAGCACCTTCAATAGAATTTTCCAACAAATAAAATAGTTCAGTTCCCTGAATCTTTTGAACTATTTCTATAGCCTCCAATTTTTGGGATTGTTCCAGCTTTTCCTTTCGGAGTAAATTTTTCACATTTGCCAATTCGTCAAATGTTACACCTTGTGCAAACCCGAAATCATCATCAGGATCAGCAGACAGTTCCCAATCTTCTTCCTCATTCTCAAAGTCAGGCATATTGCTAAATACTTCATCCAGTTCATCCTCCGGAATTTGAATACCAACAATTTCATTTTCGTCATATTCAATATCTAAAGTATCAGGATCTATCTCCGGTTCCTCAACTTGGCTTTCATTGGCAGTGTTTGGCACCTGAAGTCTTGGAATTGATTTGGGTTGCCCCATGATATCAGGCAGGTGCGGATTTACTTTTTCCCTTATTGGATTCTGGTCTGACCTTTTCTTAATGACAATCTTTTCCTGCAAAAGCAGAAAAATGATTAACAGCAGGCATATTAGAATGAGTAGTTCCATATTCCAATGCTTTAAAAAAGAGGTTTGTAATTTAGATTGATATCTTCCTTAATAGCTTTTTCAAACAAGGAAAAGTGATGCTCCAGAATATTGTCCAGATAGGCGTACAATGGAATGTCTCCACCTCCGAGAATATGTACTATATAGTTAAGCCGTTCGTGATATTCCTTGCGGACGTAAATGCTTTTATCACCTCTTTTCTTCAAAGAGTTGTATTTGAGGAATTTAGAAGTATA
Organism: Bacteroidetes bacterium 43-16; assembly: GCA_001897525.1. Classification (GTDB taxonomy): domain Bacteria; phylum Bacteroidota; class Bacteroidia; order Chitinophagales; family Chitinophagaceae; genus Edaphocola. The sequence goes on from MKTB01000018.1 coordinate 6,637, forward strand.
GGTTTTACCTACCTTCCTTGTTGGGGTTGTTTGATTTGTCTTTGCCATAATATTTATAAAATTGGTTTGTATTTATCATTATAACTTTGGGTGATCTGCTCCCCAAATTCCTGGAAGTGATAATCCAACAAATTGTCCAGGTAAGCATAAATTGTGATCTTATCTTCGCCTATTATCTGTACAATACGGGATAATTTATCATGAAATCCCGGCCGGATATACACCGTTTTACCGTCGCGTGCATTAGTATCGGTCTTTTTGAAAAAAATGCTTTCATAATCCGCTTCAGATAATCTTTTAGTGCGACTTCTTTCTTTGACAACAGTTTTTCCCTGTGCCGGCACTTTTGCTGTATTTTCCTTCTTTTGAACCTCCTTTGTGGATGATTCTTCCGGAACTTGTAACCCTTCCTTTTTAACGCCGTCTACCATTAGGTTCATCATCAGTTCTTCGTTGATGTCTGGGGTGACTTTACGCTTATTATCTTTTTCCATAGTGCTACAATTGAATAATGTTTAAAAACTCATTGATAAATAGGTCAAACCTGCAAGCTTTCATCAAACGTTCATCCGGTGGCATCACCGTAGATCGGAAAACCGTTTTGGTATCTACTTCGCTTTCCTTCCGAAATCTGCTGCTGTTTTTGATTTGGCTTTGCATAAGGCTTAATCCTAATTGCCCGATTAGCTGATCATATAAATCATACAAGGGCGTGCTTTCCCTTCCGTCCACCTGATTCCAAAACAGGTTAATGGTTTTTATGGAAGTTTCACCCTTTTTCATAATCACGTCCTGTAAAAGTTGTGTGAAGATGAGTGTACTTTCCATCACCAAACGATCTGCAGTAATGGGTGTAAAAATGTGGTGCATACCTGCTAGTGCCTTCAAGATGCCAGGCGTGTTCACTGTTCCGGGAAGGTCGAAGAATAGTACATCTATCGGAACGGGAGAAGTGTTTACAAATTCCTGAGCCGCATCAAGTACACTATCCGCTTTGTGCTGCATAATGGGATAGGCTTTTTTGTTGATCGTGGTAAATTGCTTATACGCCAACTTTTTCAAATGCTCATTTTCTATGACCTTAGCCAGATCCCTGGCTTTCATTTTCACAAGGCTATGCTGTGGAAAGTCAGCGTCAAATACCGCTACATTATAACCCAACCTGTAATGCAGGGTACTGGCGACAAGTGTTGTAAAGGTGCTTTTTCCGACTCCACCCTTTTGAGACGAAAAGGAAATAAATTTCGTTTTGTGCTGCTTGTTCATATTTGCTGTTTTTTGATTATTTATATCTCCAATTATCTATGTCCTGATAGCTGTACCCACATCGCTTAGTACTATGCAGTATCCACAACTCACTAATTACTGATCGATTCACATAACTCTACCCTTATAGATGTATCTAAATGACTTAGTACAAATCAGCAGCTGCATATCATTAATTACGAAGCGATTCATGCAACTCCATATAATTGCAACCGGTTAGCTATTTGCCTGAAACTTTATATACACTATTCCATAATTACCTTTATCTATAGCTAACTTCCTATACCAGTAGCATTACACTTTCCTGCGTAAATAAAAGCGTAACTACAATGCAACTTGTATATGCATCTTCAACGCTATGCATGTTTGTAGATTCAAAGAAATGGATATAAATAGATGCATTTCATCCAGTCGTAGGAATTGGCACTCAGTGGCATTTCTTGGCCGGGTATCACCCAACAATACTCTGGTAGATAGTATTTTACTTTGTAAAATGGATTTAATAAAGGATTTATACTGGAGTCTTAAAACAAAACAAAGTGTAAGAGGAACGGCATCAAGCCGTTTTTCCCTGTTACATTTAATCCGTCCCAAAGGGCGGATTCTTGTGTTCACCCGAACACGGCAAGTTGTGTTTTGAGCATCTCGAAACGATTTCAGATGCGCAAAACGACTTGCCCTGGCTGGGGCTGAAAATCCCTTCCGAAGTCAGGTATTTATTGATTTTAAAATTCGAAATTGATGATGGAGAATAATAAGAAATTACCAAAAAAAACAGGCCGCAAACCAATCCAGGACCCGGCGAAGTTCCGTTATACCATTTCCTTTAATGAGGAAGAACACAACCGTTTTCTTGCCCTTTTTGAGCAGTCCGGTCTTTTGGTCAAGGCGCATTTTATTACTTCCTGCATTTTTGATAAGACCATTAAAACGGTAAAGATGGACAAAGGGACCATAGATTTCTATATGCGACTAACATCTTTTTATAGTCAGTTCCGCTCGGTAGGGGTAAATTATAACCAGGTAGTGAAGCTGCTTTACAGCAATTTGTCGGAGAAAAAAGCCGCAGCTTACTTATATAAACTGGAAAAACAAACGCTGGAAATGTTCAATTTATTTAAAGAGATCATGGAATTGACCGCAGAATTTGAAACCAAATACCTGAAAAACAAACCATAATATGATAGCAAAAATCGGTAGAAGCTCGAATCTATATGGTGCATTAGCATACAATCAGCTAAAGGTGGAAAAAGAGAAGGGCCAGATTTTACTCACCAACAAAATGATTGAATCCATAAACGGGCATTATTCTGTAGCTCAATTGGCGCAATCTTTCGCTCCTTATCTGATTGCAAATCGCAATACCGAGAAGCATACCTTACACATTTCCCTTAATCCTGATCCAAAAGATAGGGTCAGCGATGAGCAGTATAAAGAGATGGCTAAACAATATCTGCAGGATATGGGCTACGGTAATCAACCATTTGTCATATTTAAACATACAGATTTAGACCGCAGTCATATTCATATAGTATCGGTTTGTGTGGACGAAAACGGTAGGAAAATATCGGATAAGTTTGAGAAAAGGCAATCCATGAAGATTTGTCGTGAGTTAGAAACGAAGCACGGACTGATATCCGCAACGGATAAGGAAAGGAATCAGAATGACAAAATTTTCAATCCGGTAGATTTTCGGGCAGGCAATATCAAGAGTCAGATGGCTTCGGTCTTACGCCACTTACCAAATTATTACCAATACCAATCAATGGGCGAATACAATGCTTTGCTTTCTCTGTTTAATATTACCACAGAAAAAATAGAAGGCGAATTACAGGGGAAGATGCAACAAGGATTGTTATATATTCCATTAAATGAAAAGGGAGAAAGAGCCGGGCATCCGATCAAGGCTTCCTTATTTGGAAAGAATGCGGGGATTCCAGCCTTGCAATTGCATTTTGCAAAGAGTAAAGAGCTATTAAAGGATCATCCAACCAAACTAACTTTAAAATCAGCAATTACCATTGCCATGCACTCCACCAGTAATGAGTTAAGCTTTAAAAAACAGATAGCCGAGCAGGGCATTAATACGGTTGTACGTAGGAATGACGCAGGGCGTATTTATGGTATGACATTTATTGATCACAATTCCAGAACCGTATGGAACGGTTCGAGGTTGGCTAAGGAGCTTTCGGCAAATACCTTTAATGAGTATTGGAACAATAATATCAGACCGGATTCCAAAGTACCAGAACTGTCGCAAAGCCAACTGTCAAATACAAAGGATGCCGATCTTCCAAGTGAAGAGCTACACCAATTTTTTGGCTTCTTAAATTCGGACACCAATCAGGACAGTTTGATCGGAGCATTAGGAAGCTTACTCCCTGAAGCCTTTGGTGAAGATTACGAAGAACAAGCCTTCGACAATAGTATGAAAAGAAAGAAGAAAAAGAAAAGAAAACCTCGCTATTAATTAATAACAGCTAATTTTTTTCTATTCGATAAAGATCCAGGACTCCGGGGGCAATTCTCAAATCGGGACGAAAAAGCTGAATGCCTTTTATAAAATGTCGATGAATTTTATTGCTGTTAATGATAACGGTTTGGGTATTAAAATCAACGCTTCCTATTTTAAGTTTACCAGTTGTAGAATCTATTAAGTAAAATAACAAGTAATAAGGTCCGTCCTCACCAGGATCGTTTAAAAACACATCATAGTAATCAGTATCAGGCCCGCTCTTTAAATCCACAAAAAGCATTTTTTTGATACATCCAGTATCGTTATAATAACAAATACCATTAATATCAACTACTAAACGGGTAAAATTGTTTTTCTGACTTTTTCGGAGTGAAAATAGTATTAACCATCCAAATAATAGCAGCAGCAGTAGGCAGATTCCAATTTGTAATATTTCGACTCCAGGTGTAAAGGACTTCTTTGAAAATACCATTATAGCTGTTACAATAGCGCAAACGAATATAAATACGCTAAAAAACCAACCAAACCCTTTGATAAAAAAAGTGAGACCACGGGAATGCCTGGAGGACAGCGCTGGAAAATTGTCGGTATTTATTGTATCCATAAATGTATCACCTCTCTTAGTTAGTGTAAATTTATAAAAATCAGATAATTTATCAGGTTTGGTTAAATTTCCATTTCACTTAAAATGTGAACTCTTACCAAAGAATGTCAGCAAGAAGAAAACACCTCTTACCGCATTTAATTTAGGACAAAACAAAACATAAAAATCGGCAACATAAAATTTAGAAAGTCAATTTCGCGATAAGGTTGGCATTTTATGTAAATTAGTAACAAGATTTAAATTGCATAGTAGATGGAAAATAATAGAGGATTATATTTAATAGTACTTATAATGATGATTTTTACCTCTTGCGGTAACAATCAGCAAAATCAGAGCAACTTCACAACAGATAAAATGATGGTAAGGATTGCGGAACTTGAAATTGAACCAGGCAACATTGATGAATATATTTCGATACTTAAAGAAGAAGCAGAAGCCTCTGTTAGACTGGAGCCTGGAGTTATTTCAATCTACCCCATGTTTGACATTAAAAACCCAACACAGATAAGAATATTAGAAATCTATGCGAATGAACAAGCTTACAATAGCCATCTACAAACACTTCATTTTAAGCGCTATAAAACAGCAACAGAAAACATGATCAAATCATTGAAGTTAATTGATATGACTGCTATAGATGGACAAACGATGCCTCAAATTTTTAAAAAATTAAGTCAGTAGATTGTAGAAAGAAAAAACTTCCCAAAAAAATTGGAGCATATACCTATATTTTTCGGCAATACTTAATTCATGACATTTTTTTTGTAACATTATGAGCTTGTGAGCAATGTAATTTGAGCTGCATAGCAAAAAATATTTACTTCTAAAGGAGTAAATTTGCTCGGCAACTATGGTAAAACATTATGGATGTACAACAAGAAAATAAATACGACACGTTAAGCTATTCAGGAATTTTCCTCTCGTGTTTTTCCGATTACGGCACCCACTGTGTGCACGCTAAACCGGAACACGTTTTGGTTTATATTTATTCAGGAGAACAGGTAATTGTTGATCGAAATAAAAAGACCATTATTAAGGCAGGAGAATGTGCATTCATAAGGAGGGACAACCGACTACAAATGTTCAAAAATAGTAAAGGCAACCAAGCATACAAAGGCATTTCATTGACTTTTCAACGCCATGTATTGCGGGAGTTTTTTAGCAAAATGAATAAATCGGAGGTGCCAAAAGAAGTCCCTATATCGGACAAAAAAGTATTCAAATTAAAGCCCAGCCCTGCAATTGAAAGTTTATTCCAATCGCTAAACCCATATTTTGACAGCAATATAAAGCCGACTGAGAGTGTAACACATTTGAAACTACTGGAAGGTATTTACGCGTTGCTCAATAGTTCAGAGCAATTTTATCCCATATTATTCGATTTTGCTGAACCCTGGAAAATTGATCTGTTGGAATTCCTGAACGAAAATTATATGCAAGAGCTTTCAATGGAACAAATTGCTTCCTTCACAGGGCGCAGTCTAGCAACTTTCAAAAGAGATTTTAATAAAATTAGCAGCTTGACTCCTCAAAAGTGGCTCATCAATAAGCGCCTGGAAATGGCTTACATCAAACTCAAAGAAGAAAATAAAAAAGTACAGGAAGTTTATTCGGAGGTAGGCTTTAAAAACCTTTCACATTTTTCTACGGCATTTAAAAAGCAATATGGCGTTTCTCCAACAGAAATAAAGTAATTATGAACAGAATTGACTTACAAAAAGTAACATTACAAGATATAGAGGAATTACAACAAATAGGCAGACAAACATTTTCAGAAACTTTTACTTCAAGTAATTCAGAAGAGAATATGACAACATATTTAGCGGAGGGATTTTCCACAAAAAAGCTTACAGATGAATTGTATAATGAAAGTTCCGAGTTTTATTTTGCCTTAGCTAACAAAAAAGTAATTGGTTATTTAAAAATCAATTTCGGGAAATCACAAACAGAATTGCATGACGATACAGCCCTTGAAATTGAACGCATTTATGTAATAAAAGAATTTCATGGTAAACAAGTTGGGCAAGTGCTGTATGAAAAAGCCATTGAAATTGCCAAACAGAAAGATACACACTACATTTGGTTAGGTGTCTGGGAAGAAAACCAAAGAGCAATCAGCTTTTATAAGAAAAATGGTTTTGTTGAATTTGATAAGCATATTTTCAAATTAGGCAATGACGAACAGACGGATATTATGATGAAGTTAAAAGTAAAATAAAGGATATAATTATTTTAAATTGATCCTTACAGCAAAGTAATTTGAGCCTTACAACAAAACCGTTGTAAGGCTTTGTTTTTAACTTTGTATCATAAAACGTAAGGCAATGGAATTAGAAACGACTGATATATTTGAAAGGTTGCGAATTGGGAACAGTGTACCATTTAGCGACCCCCAGTATGCTAAAATAGGACAAGCCTGTAACGATACAAAAAAATTACTGCTCCGGTTGAACAGTACATCAGACCCCGATGAGGTAAGAAACATATTAAACCAGATTACAGGTTGCAATATTGACGAAACCACAACCGTATTTACACCACTTAATATCAATTACGGCCGACATACTACAATAGGCAAAAACGTATTTATAAACTTCGATTGTGTGTTTCTTGATCTAGGTGGCATTACCATTGAAGATAATGTACTGATAGCCCCCAAGGTCAGCCTGCTATCAGAGGGACACCCCATAACACCGGGAACCAGAGCGACACTAACAACCGGGCGTATCCATATAAAGAAGAATGCCTGGATCGGCACAGGTGCTATCATAATGCAAGGGGTAACCATTGGTGAAAATGCCATAGTAGCTGCAGGTGCGGTGGTTTCAAAAGATGTACCGGATAACGTCATCGTTGGTGGCATTCCTGCAAAAATTATTAAAGAAATAGAATAATGAAGAAAATAGGATCTATCCTTAGTGTAATCGCGATAATATGCTTTATCGCTTGTAAAAACAATATTAATCAGGAAAACATGACCGACAAAAATAATAATGTACTTTATCCCAAAGGCGATAAACTATCAAACGATTGGTTTAGCGGAAACGCATTTTTAACACCATTAGTAGCAAAAGATAAGAACAATGAGTTCTCAGCAGGAAGCGTAACATTTGAGCCAGAGGCGAGAACAAACTGGCATACGCACCCTAAAGGACAAGTACTGCTTGTTATCGAGGGTAACGGACTCTATCAGGAAAAAGGCAAGCCTGCACAGCCTATCAAAAAAGGCGATGTGATTAATATCCCCGAAAACACAGAGCATTGGCATGGAGCGACGGCAACTACCAAAATGGTTCATATCGCCATTACCAATTATAAAGAGGAAATGCAGGTAACCTGGCTGCAAGCTGTAACCGACGAAGAGTTTACAGCAGCTAATAAAACAACAGATTAAAATTTATAATACATGAAAAAGTTAATCATATTAATGGCAATTCCCTTGTTCATACTTGGAGCCTGCCAACAAAATAAACAGAAAGAAGAAATGAAACAGACAACAGCAAAAGACCATTATACATTCGAGTTGAGCGATAAAGTAACACGCCAAAAAGTAACTTTTAAGAACCGCTACGGCATTACGCTTTCAGGTGATTTGTACATTCCGAAAAATAGCGGGAACAATTTGTCTGCATTGGTTATCAGTGGACCATTCGGGGCGGTAAAAGAGCAGTCTTCAGGACTGTATGCCAACCAAATGGCAGAGCGTGGATTTGCCGTGCTTGCTTTTGACCCATCTTACACAGGCGAAAGCGGTGGCGAACCCCGCAACGTAGCATCGCCTGACATCAATACCGAGGATTTCAGTGCCGCAGTAGATTATATTGGTTTACAAGGCAACATTGACCGTAACAAAATCGGTATCATCGGAATTTGTGGTTATGGTGGATTTGCATTAAATGCCACAGCCGTTGATAAACGTGTAAAAGCTGTTGCCACCACGAGTATGTACGATTTGTCGAGAGTAAATGCTGAAGGATATTTTGGCTCTACCACGCCAGAGCAGCGTACCAAGATGTTAGAAGAAATGAGCTTACAGCGTTGGGAAGATGCGAAAAACGGAACTCCAAAATACCCAGAAAACGGATTGGCACAAACGAACGAACAATCGCCACAATTTGTAAAAGAATATTATGATTATTACAAGACCGACAGAGGTTTTCATGAACGATCTTTAAACTCTAATGCAGCGTGGACAACAACCAACAGCTTGTCTTTTATGAATATGCCACTTTTAACCTACATCAAGGAAATTTCGCCGAGACCAATGTTGTTGATTGCAGGAGAAAAAGCGCACTCCCGTTATTTCAGCGAAGATGCCTATAAGAATGCTTCCGAACCAAAGGAACTGATGATTATCCCTAATGGTGTACACGTCGATTTGTATGATAAGATTGATGTTATTCCTTTTGCAAAGTTAGAAACATTCTTTAAAGATAATTTGAAGTAAAATGGCAATTATGAAACATTCTTTTTTAACGGTTGTGGCTATTATGATAATGATTGTATGCAGTTCTTCGTCCTGCGATAAGAATGATGATAATAGCAACACAAATAATACTCCTGAAAATACTACCCCTATGGCAAAAGGTAAAATCAAAATAAAGATAGGGTTACAAACCTTTACAGCTACGTTACTGGACAACAATTCAGCAAAAGCATTTAAAGAAATGCTGCCCTTAACCATCAATATGGTTGAGTTGAACAATAATGAGAAATACTATGATTTGCCCAGCAGCCTGCCGACCTACTCATCCAATCCCGGAACCATCAAAAATGGGGATTTAATGTTATACGGTTCAAAAACTCTGGTGCTATTTTACAAGACCTTTTCAACATCGTACAACTATACTAAATTAGGTTCGGTAGATAATATAACGGATTTGACAACCGCATTGGGTGCTGGAAATGTCACGGTTACTTTTGAGAAAGATTAAGGACAAAGTCAATTTTACAATAAGGTTGAAAAGGTAGCAATTTGCTATCTTTTCCCTTTTAATACATATTAATTAAAAGACTGCCTAAACTCCAATGGAGAAACAGAGGTACGGTTTTTAAATAAACGATGAAAAGACTGTGAATGCTCAAATCCCAACTGATAAGCTATTTCCGATACGGACATTGATGTTGTAGATAATAATTCTTTTGCTTTTTCAATTACTCTGTTCTGAATGTGTTGTTGTGTAGTCTGTCCGGTTTGCACCCGAAGCATATCGCTTAAATAATTGGGGCTTAAATGCAGTACGCTTGCCGTAAACTGAACGGTAGGAATGCCTTTTTCAGCCAGTATTTCACTTTTAAAATTCTCATCCAGAAAGGCTTCCAACTTCGTGAGCAAATCAGTATTGGCTTTCTTCCTGGTCAAAAACTGACGGTTGTAAAAACGGTCGCAATACTTTAGCAACAAATCCATATTGGATATGAGCAAGTCCTGTGTAAAGCCATCCATATTGTCTGCTATCTCCCTATCCATATTTTCTATGATGTGCATTATGGCTTTCTCTTCTTTTTCAGAAAGGTGCAGTGCTTCATTGGCAGAGTAGGAAAAATAGCCATAGTTCTTAATTTCTGAAGCTAAGGGATAACCGTGAAGTAAGTCGGGATGCATCACCAAAACAAATCCCTTTACTGCATTGAGAAGCACATCTTCAAATTGCAATACCTGATGCGGAGCAATAAAATACATTATGCCCTCATCAAAATCATAATATTGCTGACCGTACCTACATTTACCGCCTGCACAGTCCTTTTTTAAGGCAACCACATAAAAATCAGTAGTAACTGCACTTAAAATGGTTTCGGGTTTCAGTTTTACATCATCAAAATTAAAAACACTAACCAGGGGATTGGACGGCTTGGCCAATCCCAAAAACTGATGCAATGCACTTATTGATGAAACTTTTGCCGGAGCTTTCATTTGCTGATTTATGGATTTATACATCACTAAATTATCACTTTTATTTTTATACCCAAAATTGTTCTTGTCTTATCCGTTCGATACCTTGACTGTAAGTTGTAATTTCAAAATCAGGGAAACGCTTTCTGAATTTAGTATCATCAAACACATTGTCGTGTTCATATCTAGGCAACAACTCCAGCAGTTCTTTTACCCTTCTATTAAACAGTGAGCCTATCTTAAAAAGAAACTTCGGCATAACAGAATATCTCAGTTCTCTGCCGTAAATAACGGAAGCCAAAGCAATAAATTCCTTGTAAGTAGGATGGCTTTCATCAACGGGCAGATGCCAGGTTTGTCCGAAAGCATCGGGTGTATTCCCGATTAAAGCAGTAGCCCTGCTTGCATCGGGTGTCCAAATCAAACTTCTTTTTTTAGTATTGCTTAACGGTAGTTTCAATTTTTTACCCGCTTTGATATTCTCAAAAATTAAGGTGTTGGTAATACTTTGCGTTTTGCCGGGACCGTAAAACTCTGGCGCACGGCAAATCACAGCTTCCAGTTCCCCTGTCTGCATTTCTTTTAATACCATTTCCGTCATTGCTTTTCTTACTTTACCTTTCCTGCCAAAAGGTTCAAAAGGCGTTTGTTCAGTAAGAATACGGTCATCTTGTGGGTACATATAGGTATTGTCAAAAAATACCAGCTTTACTCCATTGATTTTACAGGCATCAATCACATGGCTCAGAATTAAAGGGAATTGTTGCTCCCACAAATCTGAACTTATCGGAAGTCCTAATGTGAAATAGGCTATTTCGCTTCCTTTTACTGCTTCTATGGCTTGTTCCTTGACGGATAAATCTGCAGAGAAGACCATGTCGGTATCGTTCACTTTCTTGGCATTCCGGCTTACAATCCTGATGTCAGAAGTAAAGTTTTTTTTGAGTTCTCTGGCGAGTTCTTCGCCTATCTGTCCGTTGGCTCCTAATATGGTTTGCATAACTATTTATTTTGCGTTTGTTTTTCTAATTCTTGCATTACCACTTTTGTCATTTCCTTTGAACTGAACGGGTTCTGCCCTGTAATCAGGTTGCCGTCTACCACTACTTTTGAAGTCATTGGGATAAAGGCTTTCCTGTAATCAGCACCCCTTTCTTTCAATCCCGCTTCGAGATTAAAGGGTACTTCTTTTCTTCTTCTGGCAAGGCTTTCCTCAAACCAATTAAAACCTGTAATCGTCTTGCCTTTAATCAGGTATTCGCCATTGGATAATTTTACATTCAGCAAACCGCCAACACCGTGACAGATGGCGGCAACGAGTTTGTCGCTTTCATATTGATTTTGGATAACGGATTGCATTGTTGTATCATTAGGAAAGTCGTACATAGTGCCGTGTCCACCTGCCAGATATACCATATCAAAATCTTCATGGGAAAGTTCGGATAAACTTTTGCTGGTTTTCAGTAGCTCCCGAAAAGAAGTATCATTCCAATATTGCTTGGAAATTTTGTCAAGGACAAACCATTTAAGACTTTCGGGGTCTATCGGCACAATACCTCCGTTCGGACTTGCAATGGTAATTTCATATCCCTTTTTAATTGCTGCGTGGTAAAGATGCGTCAGCTCACTCAACCACAAGCCTGTTTCTTTGCCGCTTGAATAGGCATTAATGTTGGTTACAATGATTAATATTTTCAAAATATCCATATTGCTGTTTTTACAATTCAAAGTTCTGAAATGAAATTAAGGTTGATGTAACTCTATTAAGGAAAAATGTAACAAAATCTCTGTATTGCAGATACATCAATTTATCAGCCAAACACAGCCCCCCACTGCCATACGCTACCACATAAACACAAATGCTCCCCATAGCTCCTAAATTGACTCCCGAACATTTTAAATAACTGAAAATGCAGGGAGAGGACGATTTAAGAGGACTGGCCAAGATCATGGCTTTTATGCGTGCAGTAAGTATCCTGTTGATACTGATGCACCTTTATTGGTTTTGCCATAGTTTTTTTTATGACCGGGGTTGGACATTGGAAGTGATCAATAAAATACTATTCAATTTTAACCGAACAGCAAGTCTATTTGAACATACCCTTTATACAAAAGTATTTGCACTGGTATTATTGGCTTTAAGCTGCTTGGGCACAAAAGGAGTGAAGACCGAAAAAATAACCTGGACTAAAATATATACAGCATTAGGCATTGGCCTTATCCTTTTTTTTCTAAATACCCCGTTCCTTAAACTATCACCTGAAATTGGCATATTCTTATACATCCTTACCATCTCATTAGGATATATCGCTCTTTTGATGGCCGGACTCTGGGTGAGCCGGTTACTCCGTACGAACCTTATGTCAGATGTTTTCAATAATGAAAACGAAAGCTTTCAGCAAGAAACCCAGGTGATGGAAAATGAATATTCCGTCAACCTTCCAACAAAATTTTATTATAAAGGCAAGTGGAATAATGGCTGGATAAACATCGTCAATCCTTTTAGGGCATCTATTGTTTTAGGCACACCAGGTTCCGGTAAATCATATGCTATTGTAAACAACTTTATCAAACAACAGATAGAAAAAGGGTTCGCTATGTACATTTACGACTTTAAATTCGATGACCTTTCTACCATTGCCTATAATCACCTGTTAAAGCATACCGACAAGTATAAAGTAAAGCCTAAGTTTTACGTGATCAACTTTGATGACCCTAGACGTAGCCACAGATGCAACCCATTAAATGCTGAATTTATGACTGATATCTCCGATGCTTATGAAGCAGCATACACCATAATGTTAAACCTAAACAAGTCCTGGATAACCAAGCAAGGTGATTTTTTTGTCGAGTCTCCAATAATTTTGTTGGCGGCAATTATCTGGTACCTGAAAATCTATGATAATGGGAAATATTGCACCTTTCCGCATGCCATTGAACTTTTAAACAAAAAATATTCAGACGTATTTACCATACTTACATCTTATCCCGAATTAGAAAATTATTTATCTCCCTTTATGGATGCCTGGATGGGGGGAGCACAAGACCAGTTGCAGGGACAGATTGCCTCAGCTAAAATCCCATTATCAAGAATGATTTCTCCACAGCTATATTGGGTAATGACGGGGGACGATTTTTCATTGGATATCAATAATCCAAAAGAACCCAAGATCTTATGCGTGGGCAATAATCCGGATCGGCAGAATATTTACTCCGCTGCGCTCGGATTATATAATTCCCGAATTGTAAAGCTCATCAACAAAAAAGGACAATTGAAGAGTTCGGTAATCATAGATGAGTTGCCAACGATCTATTTTAGGGGACTAGATAATTTAATTGCAACTGCCAGATCTAATAAAGTATCTGTATGCTTGGGTTTTCAGGATTTTTCGCAGCTAACACGGGATTACGGCGATAAAGAAAGCAAAGTCATCCAAAATACTGTGGGGAATATTTTCTCAGGACAGGTCGTGGGCGAAACGGCAAAGAACCTGAGTGAGCGATTTGGGAAAGTATTACAGAAGCGACAAAGTCTGACGATAAACCGAAATGATAAATCCACTTCAATTTCAACGCAATTAGATAGCCTGATACCTGCTTCCAAAATTTCAACATTAACCCAGGGCATATTTGTTGGTGCAGTGGCCGATAATTATGATGAGCGAATTGAACAAAAAATCTTCCATGCGGAAATTGTTGTAGATAATGAAAAAGTAGCAACAGAAACCAAAGCTTATAAAAAGATTCCGCAGATTTTGAAATTCCAGGATGAAGAAGGAGAGGATAATATGAAGATGGTAATTGATGCAAATTACCGACAAATAAAACTAGATATTAGCATGATCATAGCAAAGGAAACAGAGCGAATCAATAATGATCCAAATCTTCAACATTTAGCGCAAAAAAACAATTGACAGATTGACATGCTCCATAAGGTGATTATCCTAAATTTTATCACACATTATTTCCATGCAAAGTTCGGGCTTGTCACCTGACTATTGCCAAAAGACTACCGCATAAACGCGTGCCATGTTTTGCCTATAACTTGTAGGCATGGCACTTCTGCTTCCGCACATCCCCATCCTTTATTCAGTGTTCCTTTTGGCATCTCGCACCTGAGCCACGCTGCACACCATTGTCAGGAGAAAGCCCGAATTCCGTAGACATCAAAATAATGTTTAACCTCAAAAACTTTAATTATGTATTACGAAGCGAGAACACACGAGATTGTAGAAGTTACAAGCGCTATTGAAGCAGCTATTAGAATTAAGAGTGGTAAAATCCAAACTTATCAAGTTATGAAATGGACGAGTAAGGATAGAATGTACAATATGTATGCAGTCCCTGATGGGCATATTGATAATATGCTTTTGGAATTGGCAATTTTACGTCAAGAAATCCTGCTTGTCGATGCTCCTTATCAACAGGTTGAATCCATTACAAATGGTTGGATTGATGATCCAGTTAATCTTGGTAAGTATCTGGAAGAATCTGAGTCTTCAGATTTTATCATGAATGAGAATGCACAATTAATCGTTGGAAGGCCATCAGGCAACGAACGAGCTCATTTTATATGTGGTTGTTGTGGTACCACCTTCTTGGGAAATGTTAAAGAACAACTCAACTTTGGTCAAGATGCTGGTTTTGGCATTTGTGATCGTTGCCAGAATTGGTAATAATTTCTTAAACCTTATGGTGTATAGGTCAACCATAATTTGAAATATCATTTTTAGATTACTTAAACTTAAACAGATACGGAAGTTACCCATAAAAAATTGTTGTGCAAAAATGAAATAACATTTTTGCACAACACTTTTTATTTCAAAGACTACAGAATCCCTCTCGGAATATGAATCCCTTTTTGCCGGACTATACTTTCCGAATCTTTAGGATTACATGCTGTTTGATTAACCTGATCTTCCGCATCCTTCTCTGGTTTTGCAGATAAGGATAGCTGTAAGTTTCTGTCAATACTTGCAAGCTCTGTTTTAAGTTCATTCAGTCTTGCTTCTTTCGACCAGGTGCCATTAACTACCTCTTCTAAAATTGGAAGATCCTTTTTCAGTTCAACTAATTTCAACTCTTCTTGTTCAATATATCCTGGTATTTTTTCCAGTGCCCTTAAAAAATTGACAGCAGCAGTTTCAGGATCTTTTGCCATAATACCATTATTAAAGGAATATTTTATCTCACTATCGCCCATAACAAAAAAACGATTGTCGTGGCTTAAGATAGTCTTTTCTTCTCTGGGAATTTCAGTACGTACCAATAGCAAGAAACCGTATAAACTACCAATCTTCCGGTAACCATCAATTGCAAAAGTATCAGTTGAAAGTTGATTTAATTTAGCGCCTATTTGTTTTATATCCGCATTGGCCGGCAGATCATTCAACACGATCTGATTAGCAATAGTACCGTCAGGATGCCTTTGTACACGTTCCTGTAGCGATTTCCAATCCTGGTTATAACGTTGTAACCGAGCTGATGATTCTTCTATGTCAATGTTCACCGCTTCAAGCTTATATTTGGAATTGAATTTTGATCTATTAAAAGCCTGCTTTTCGCTTTCAAGCCCGGCAATCTGTTTCTCCACCTTTGCCTTTTCCAATAGTTCAGTATTTCCAGAAAGTATAGCTACATATTCTGAATAGTTCATTCCCGAATTTTCATCCATGCTTCCTTCGTCTATTATCCGCTTACCAAGTCTATTCGATTTTAACTGACTTATAAAGAGTTGTTTATTATACAATAGGTTGAATTTGTAACTGTCCAACGATTTTTCTACCGCATAAATTAATACATCAACAGTATTATTTGCAAAGAACTTAGCAATCTCATTGCCTTTACGGATAGCGCGGCCATCACGTTGTGCTAAATCACTGGGCCGCCAGGGAGTATCCAGGTGGTGAATAGCAACAGCCCTTTTCTGGGCATTTACGCCAGTACCTAACATACTGGTGGAACCAAATAGAACGCGGATCTTGCCCTCGTTCATTCCATTTATCAATTCCTTCCGTTGCTTATCATTCTTTGCTTCCTGGATAAAGCGAATCTCATGTGCAGGAATGCCATGATCTTCCACCAGCTTACGCTTGATTTCGGAGTACACATTCCATTTCCCGGGTTTGTAGGTTCCCAGATCTGAAAAAACAAACTGTGTACCCAATTGGGCATTATATTTCTGGTAGTATTTAGCGATATTAGAAGCACAATGCGAAGCTTTGTTACTAGGGTGATCCCCATACTTCGGGTCCACCAGCCGCATATCCAGTGACATCTTGCGGGCATAATCGGTGGCAATAAGCATTTTGGCTTTTTCCTCAGACTTACTGAGGGGAGCACGACCAAGGAGTTCGCCCTTTCCTGTCTCCGCGAATTTCATCAACTTCTTAATAAACTCTTCCTGATCTGGTGTCGGGGCTATATTACAGAGTATCTCGTTTTTGACGGGGCGATCAATACCGATATCCTGAGCAGTACGGTAATCGGTTATTTCCGCATAGAACTGCGCCAGTTCAGGAACTTTAATAAAGTATCGGAACCGTTCTTTAGCGACAATATTGTTAGCTACTGAAAACTCATAATCCGTAGATTTCCTGGCGTATATGGCAGCCCAGGCATCAAAACTGTTGATACCCTGCTTGGCTAAGGCACGCGGACGAAGGTATTTGAATAATAAATATAGTTCAGTCAATGAGTTGCTGATCGTAGTCCCGGAAAGAAAAGTAGCCCCCATATCCGCATCAATACGCTCTTGTATGGTACGGATAGCAAATAGCAGGTTCATGGCCTTCTGGCTACCTGCGGAATTCCCTAATCCGGCTACCCGGTCATGCCGCGTATTGAACATCAGGTTTTTGAATTGATGACTTTCGTCAACGAAAAGATGATCGATGCCCATCATCTTAAAATCAACTACATCATCTTTCCTGTTTTCTATATCATATTCAAGAGTTTTCAACTTTACTTCCAGATTCTCTTTCCGTTTTTCCGCTCCCGAAAGCATCCCCCTGTCCACGTCTTTTCCTTGTTCCTTCAAAGCTTCCAGGTTATGGTATACACAATCCAGTTCCTGTTGCAGTATTTCCTGTTGTATTTCCGGCGATTGGGGAATCATGCCAAATTGATCGTGCGTGAGGATAACGCAGTCCCAATCGTTATTTTTGATATCACCAAATATGCGTTGCCGTTTTTTCGGTGTAAAATCTTCCTTTCCTGGATATAAAATCCGTGCATGGGGATAGGCGGTTTTATACGCTTCTGCTATTTCATGTACATTGCTTTTTAAACCTATGATCATCGGTTTATGAGCCAGACCCAAACGTTTCATCTCCTGGGCACCAGTACACATAATCAAGGTCTTTCCGGCTCCGACCTCATGATCACAGATAGCTCCATTATTGAGTTTTATCATCCAGACGGCATCCTTCTGACTGGAATATAAATCCTCAATTCCCAGCGCCTTACGGTCCAATCCTGGAAACTGTTGATGGCTTCCATTATAATCAGGCCGGACAAAACAGTTGAAGGTATTGTTGTACTGATCTGTCAGGCGCTTCTTAAACTCATCGTTTTGCGCATGTAACCAGTCAACAAAGGCGGTGCGGATTTCATCAATCTTGGTATTTGCCAATTGAATGGCTTCCATATCCCGCACTTTGATCTCCCGATCCCCATCCGAAACGGTCATTTTGATATCTGGTACGGTATTAACTAAAGCACTACGGAATAGGTTGATACCATCGAAAGTTCTGCGTTGACCTTTGACCGCATATTTTTCCCTTATAAGTACATTCTTACTTCCGCAGGCTACGGAATAATCATCAGCACTATCCGAATAATGAACTTTAACTTCTGTATCGAAAAGATGGGAAGCAAAACGGACATATATTCCAGAAGGTATCCAACGTTCTCCCAGATTGAAATCAAGTTCCTCAAATTCAATTTTAACAGGTCTTGCTCGAACCAACGCGTCATAGCTCGCATTTACTTCTAATTCAGTTTCAGGTAACAAGTCTGGATGACCGTCCAAATAGTCTTTAACAGCATGGGCTTTTTCTACGACATTGCCTGCTATCCAACGTTCAGCGATCTCATATTCCTTTTGGATAGGATTATAGTAGATACGTTCACTTAATGCTGCTTTAAGTTCGTCTACAGAAATACCGCTGATCGCGCACATATAGTCAAGATCTACTCTTCCATATTGATTGAGGGATGCGGCTAAGGCTTCATCAGGATTATCTGTGGCAATCTCAACCGTGGAAAAGCTGACCGGCTTATGAAAAATATCCGCTTTATGTATTACACCTCCAATAGCCCGTTCCAGATAAGGGACTTCCTTACCGGCGCTATCGCTTTTGATCAATTTGATATTTTCCGCACTATTGAGATGGCCATACTTTTTGACATAATCATCGTAAAGACGGTTTAGCATATCCCGTTCTTGTTTATACTCGGTATGATGTATAGCTTCTTGATTATAAAGTGTCTGATAAACATCACGGATCTTGATATACGCTTCAG
Organism: Bacteroidetes bacterium 43-16; assembly: GCA_001897525.1. GTDB lineage: Bacteria > Bacteroidota > Bacteroidia > Chitinophagales > Chitinophagaceae > Edaphocola. The sequence continues at coordinate 25,402 of MKTB01000018.1, forward strand.
CTCGCTGTCGCTGTTTGGTTGGTAAATCCAAGGGTTGAAAAAAAGCCGTTTCTCCAGCTAGATGGACATGCTGCAGATATCCAACACAATCCTGATCGATAACGAGGCAATCATTCCGGTAGTAGGAATGCAATTCCCCGCTATATGCAGCAGGCACAGGAATGGATTTCGGGACAGAGGGTTTAGTAGTTTCATTGTTATCCTGGTTACTTGAAAACAAATCACCGATAATTTCCGGCTTTATGCCTGTTGTTGTTGCGCTTTTCAAAGCGGTTGAAGGAATAGGAGGAGGGCTATCGTCCTGCTTTCCAACACTGCTAAACAGGTCGGGTTGGACACTTGTTAATAAACGGCCCTTTTTAGGGCTTTGCGTTTTTGTCCGTGAGTTTCTTTTTGCTGGCGCAATAGCCGCTACAGGTTCTCCAATAGGTTCAAACAAGTCAAAAATGCTGAGTTGCTTGGAATGCTGTGGACTATCCTTAATACGTATAGTGGGTAAAGCTGGTATTTCCTGTTGCATCCTTTCAGGTACGATGACAGCAGGTGGTTCTACTAATGGAATGGGTATAATAGGATTATCAATTTTTACTCCATTGAACAAACTCAAGTCCAGATAATTTTTCACGTCGTCGGTAAGCATTCGCTTCAGGTCTTTTGCTATCCCGTTCTCGCCGCCCTCATGCTCAAAAACCCATGCCGGTTTACCATACATATTGGTGTCTTGATAGCCTTTTGTATGCACTATGCGTTGCAGGTTTGCAAAAAGGGTATTATTGTTCGTCTGATCGGACGTTAGGTAGGAGGTACAAAATTCTTCTTCTCTTGCCGATAGTGTTTGTTTGGCATTATTCTTTTGTAAGATGATCAGATCGCTGCCTACTTCTGTTCCGGCATATGCTACAAATAGGTTGTTCGGAAGCCGTATAGCGGATACGAGGTTATTTCCTTCCATTAATTTCCTGCGTACAGCCTCATTACTGGGACTATTTAATACACCCTGAGAGGTAATATAAACCAGTAGTCCACCGTCACGAAGGGTATCTGCTCCTTTTAAGAAAAAGTAATTGTGTACACTTCGGACAGCTTGTATTTTTGCAGGTTCCTTACTTTTAGCATAGGTTATATCAAAAACAGAAATATCACCAAACGGAATGTTGCTGGCGACAAGATCATAGCTGTTTAATTCCCGTTCGGATATCTGTTCAAAACCCCTGATTTGTGTATTTACGCCAGGATAGATCTGCTTTAGAATTTTCCCGGTGAGATGGTCTTTTTCAAAAGCCACAACATTGCGGATCGGGCCATTGACCTTTTTAAAGGATTCAATAAAATTGCCTATCCCTGCTGATGGTTCTAGGAATTTATCAATACGTATTCCTGCGGCATGAATACTTTCCGAAATAGCATCAATTACGATGGGGGGTGTATAAAATGCCGTCAGGATGGAACTTTTCATGCTGTCTACATAACTTCGGTACTGCCGGATAGTATCAGAATTTTTCCTTAGAAGCGCATGCAGTTCTTGTGTAGGTTGGAATAGGGCTATTTCAGATTTGCTCCAATACTTGATATCTGTATCTTGCTCAATAGGGTTCAGGATAAATTTAAGCCCGCCGAATCCACGATATTGCATCAGTAAAAGGCGTTGACCAATGTTGGCCTGTGTGCCTTCTTTTTCCAGGTTAAAAGCAATTTCTAATGCATCTCTATTTTGTTGGAGCTGAAAACGCTTGTCAAAGCCCATGATGCTCGATCCAAATGGCTATGGTTCCGGTCAGCTCAGTATAGAGCTGATCATATTCATAACTGTAAGCAAAGTCATCTGTCAATTCATATCCAGTAAAAACAGGTGCGCAGACTGATAACATTTTTATGGCGAAGGGGCGGAGGTCCTCATCTGCCATCTGGGAATCAAACTCGTTGCAGACAACCTGGAATACAGCATCGAATTTGGAAAAATGTAAGCTTTCAAATAGTGCCTTATTGGCAATTTCATTACATTCTGGTATGGAAAATCCAGATCGAAATGCATCTTCATAAGCAGAGGCGGCCAAGGCGCTCCGCTGCTCAATAAACTTTTGATCGGTTGCTTTTTCGGGGAAACTGGTATTTAATAGTTCTTGAAGTCGTAATGAGAAATACGACAGATCATTTTGTGCTTGACTCATACTATTTTATTTAGAATTATATTTAAATCCTAAATTTATTATAGTAAATAAGCGCCTTTAAAAATGCAGAAGGGTTTGGCTATAAGAGGTTACACTTTGGCTCTTTGATAAGAGATTTTATGTAACTTAGAAATTACTTTGATAAAGTATAAAACACAAAAAAGAGGTTGAAGAGAAAATAATAAAAGTGAAATATCAACACAATCAGAAAATCGATTTTTTTGTTGATATCATTTAGAAGTACTTATGAAGTATAAATATTAGCGCCCCGAAATGACACAAAGAGAAGCCATAAGCAAAAAATTAAGATTTGAAATCTTTAAACGAGATAAATTTACTTGTCAATATTGCGGAGGAAAAGCTCCTGATGTCGTATTGAACGTAGATCACATAGAACCGGTCGCTCACGGAGGTTCCAACGAAGTTTTAAATTTAATCACAAGCTGTTTTTCTTGCAATAGCGGCAAAAGTGACAGAAAATTAAGTGATAGTTCAGTTGTTGAGAAACAAAGAAAACAATTAGAATTGCTTGCAGAACGGAGAGAACAAATAGAATTGATGTTAGAATGGAAAAAATCACTATCAAATTTTGAAAATGATATTGTTAATATGATTTCAGACTATATTAATTCTAAAATCGCACCCCGATCATTAAATGTTAACGGAAAAATTTCTGTAGCCAATTGGCTAAAAAAGTATGAAACTGAGAAAATTCTTGATGCAATTGACATTTCTGCAAAACAATATTTAAAATATGAAAATGGTGAAATTGATATAGAAAGTATCGAAATGTTTTTTAATAAAATTGGTGGCATAATTGTCGTTAAGAGTTTACCCCCAATAAAGCAAAAACTGGCATTTATAAAAGGTATAGCAAGAAATAAATTCTCATATTGGGACGATAAAAAAGGTTCGATTATTTTATCCAATTATATAAAGCAACTTGAAAACCATTACGACGAAGAAAACTTACTGGAAGATTTAGAAAATGAGGTTCTAAAAATGACCAAGGATGCAAAAAATTGGAGCGAATGGAGAAATACTTTAGAAAATTGGACCTCACAAATCAGCGCCTGGCAAACTAAACCTGAAACAGTTGACGGTAGTACAAACCTAAAGGAATACTCACTCGAACAACTAGAAAGTTTTGTTTCCTATAATAGCTTTGAACAAGAATACAAAATAAAGGCATTAGAACATATCGGAACAATTTTTCCAAAATTTGAACTGGATACCTTTCGTGTAACACTTAAAAAAGACCTCATTCTATTTTTAAAGCTTCATAATGATACAGAAAATGGAGAAACTGAATATGATGAAGCAAAGGAATATATAGGTAGTCACCTTCAGTTTGCTGAAGTGAAAAAATACTTTGATTTCGATGAGGAGGATGTCAATTTGTTTGGAACGTTACTTGTTTTAGAACCAATAACTAATCAACTTTTGAAAGAAATATTCTTCTGTTGCTATTATCCAAGCAACAATGCAAAAAAAGAGTACAAAGACATTATGATAGAATTGAATATCAAATATCTCGAGAAAAATGTTAGCCGGTAAATTAATAAGAATTATAACTTTTTTAGTAATCTACGAAGATAGCAAACGTTGAACAGTGCATTTTAATACAATGTAAACGAATTCAACTAACAGCCCATAGGAGGCTTTCTACTACGGACCTGAATTTATTCTTTTTAGAAGATCACTACCACAAGGAAAATTATAGTATAAATGCTAAACTAAACAAGCCCTCTGCACTATCCGCAGTGGGCTTGTTTAGTTAATGTTGCTTCAGAAGGTTTATTCTAAAAGCTTTTTATTACTTATTCTTTCTCAGACTACCTTCAAACTCAAAAGCAGTCCTACATCCCACATCCATCACAATAAACGCATCAAACTTTTTCCCGGACTTACTTTTCATGCCTTTAATCAGGCCAGTTCGTCCGTCGTTAACCAACCGCTGAAGTTCAGCAGCGCTCAGCGTCACCCCACATACAGTTCGAAACTGAATCCAGCTACAGGTTGTATCAGGGCACTTAACCACCCTATCCCGTATAAGCAATGTACGACTTCGACATTTTGGACAAACAAGCTTAGGCTGTTCAGGCAGGGCTATAGAAATTTGTAGCAACTCCTTGGTGATGGACCTAGCATATGATTCAATATCCTTTTTAAATGCATGGACATCCGATTCATTGTTCTCAATCTTCTGTAGAGCCAGTTCCCACGCTGCAGTCATAGCGACATCAGCAATTTTGTGATCCTTAACAAAATCATATACCTGCAGACCCTTTTCCGTAGGGATAAGCGCCTTCTTTTCCCTACGGATGTAAAGACGGGTAAACAGCGTTTCGATTATTGCCGCTCTTGTAGCTGGCGTACCGATGCCGATATTTTGCAAAGCCTTTCGCTCTTCTTCGCTAGCGATTCCTCTTCCTGCAGTTTCCATGGCAGCCAGAAGTCCGGCTTCCGTAAATAGGAGAGGTGGCTTAGTATTCTTTTCAAGAACAGTTGCTTGCATTATTTTAAGTTCATCACCTTTTTTAAGTTCCGGTATTTCCTGTTCCGGCTCTGCATCGTCCGCTAAGAAACTACCTTTGATCCCTCGCCACCCAGGTTCTATGATTTTGCTTCCTTTCATTGAAAACTCATAATGTAACGCCAGGAAAACAACATCGGTAACCTCTTTCACACAAGCTTGCGAAAGCGCTTCCAATAGCCTAAGGGCAATCATATCATATATAGCATTTTCTTTAGCACTTAAAGCAGAAGGGATTTTACCGGTAATCAAAAGCCCATGATGATCAGTGACACGAAGATCATTCACGATTCGTTTATTGAACCGTCCCCATTTCATTTTACCCACAGCAGCCTGACAACTTTCCCTATGCTGTAAAGCACGTACCAGGTCCGGGATATCAGGCCATACATCTTCTGGAATATATTTACTGCCGGTTCGAGGATAGGTGATACATTTATTCTCGTAGAGGACCTGCGCAATACCTAACGTTTCTTCAGCAGACAAATTCAATTTCTTATTGGCTTCCTTTTGTAATCCGGTCAGGTCAAACAGCAAGGGCGCTTGCTCTGTTACACTTTTGGTGTCAACAGATAGAACGGAAACGGTATTCCCATTTCGTGCTATTGACTTTACGGTATCTTCGGCCAGCTTTTTTTCTTTCCATTTATTCATGGAGAGGCTTTTGAAAGCGATGAATTCTTTGTTGTGGGCCAATTGAATTTGATAATACGTTTCAACCTTAAATGTCGTGTTGTCCAAATAGCGCTTACAGATGAGTCCCAGCGTGGGGGTTTGAACACGGCCTAAAGAATAGATGCCGTTTCCTGCTGCAATACTGAGGGCCTGTGTGGCATTTATACCAATCAACCAGTCGGCACAGCTTCTTCCTTGCGCAGCATGAAATAATCCATTAAATTCAGCACCTGCCTTAAGGTTACCAAATCCATTCTTTATGGCCTTTTCAGTCAAAGAACTGATCCATAGCCGTTGAAAAGGTTTCTGGCATTCCAGGTAACTATAGATATATCGGAATATCAATTCTCCTTCACGACCGGCATCAGTCGCGACAATAATACTTTGACAGGAATTAAATAGTCTTTCAATGACTTTTAATTGTTTAACTGCTCCTGGATCTGGGCGGTACGCTTTGTTATGCTTTACCTGTCGAACGACAAGCTTAAAAGGATCTGGAAGTATCGGCAACGTTGATTGATCAAATCCCCGTAATCCATAATCTTCGGGCATGGCCAATCCGACAAGATGTCCTATAGCCCAGGTTACACAATATCCATTCCCTTCCAGGTAACCTTCTTTCTTTTCTACAGCTCCGATCAAAGCTGCAATTTCTCGTGCCACGCTGGGCTTTTCTGCTATTACGGTTATCATGGCATCTTATAATTTAGGGCTTCTGGATTTCTTTGGTGCTGCTGTTGTTTCCTGCTGCTTATTACCGTTTTGCAAATCCTGTTTATCTTGTTGATTTTGGTTATTGGGCTTGTCTTGTTGCGGATTGAGTGGCTCCTGAATGTTCTTGGTGGCTTCATTGGTTTTTCCTTCTGAATTAACGGCTACCTGGGTTTTATGAGCTTCTGCTGGTACTGCAGCAATCGGAGTTTCATGAAATTTAACGGACTTTATTTCCACTTTAAATGGTTCAGGGAACTTAAAGTCAAACTTTCCATTCTCTTTATTGAAAGTTATGTAACCTTGGTAGGGTTTATCTTTTCGATCTTTCAATCCATCAATATATACAGATTGTCCTTCGCCTAACAATTTGCGCTGATCTTGTTCTAATTCTTTACCACGGAATTTTGACGGAACTTCATGGGTGTTAATTTCACCACTATTTTTGACTCCCTGATGCATCTTATTGTTTTCAAACAGAAATTCTACATACCGTTTATCAGCATTATATTGAACGGTACCATCAAAAGGGGTGCCCTTAGTTGATGTCATTCCCTCAATGTGAAGCGGCTTTCCTTCCATTAGCGTTTGCTTTTGCTGATCATTAAGCTTTATCCCTTTAATAACATCAGGTACTTTAATGAGCGTGGTGCTCCGCGCAACAAGCTGATTCGTCAATTTATCAAGACTGATGACAGAAGGAATTAAATCACCTGTTTTTGAATTGGTAAGATGGACAACCCGACCCATATTTCCGGTCGCCATAAGATTTTTCTTGTCTTCATCTGTAAACTTGTGACCAAAAAATGGGTATTTTAGCTCAGGTTCTTTGCGAACACCCTGGGAGGCGACAATTGGTTTTCCATTTTCACCGGGCTGTAACCATATGCGGGCATCGGTACGTAAAGCAGCGCCCTCCAGATTTAGGCTAACAGGTACGAGTACATTGGATTTATATCCTTTCAATAAAGGTTCCAGTAGTTTCTTTTTTTCAAGATAATCTTTACTGAGTCCCAAACTGTTCATCGTATCCCAGTCAATATCCGCAACCTTATATTTGTATTCATCTTTTTTGGGGGCAGATTGTTGATTAGGAGTTTCAGAGACCGTCTTATCCTGCTCTTTTGCAACATCGGGTTTAACTTCATACTGTTGCATCATCTTTTCTCCTTCAGGTGTCGGATTTTTTACCTGTTTTTGCATTTCTTTTGCAACTTCTGCGGCTTTTGGCGCAGGAACTTTGAAGAATGAAAAGTTGGTCGGATTCTTTAATTCACTTATAAAGTTTTTAAAGAAGTTGGAAAGGAAATTACCATGACCATCCACCTTCATAAAATCGCCCATATTCTTTTTATAAGGGCCAACGGTTTTCATGTTCCCTTTTTCATCCACGCCTTTTACAGCTTGAATTTTCTTCTTCTCTTTATCCAGAACTAATAATATATCCGTCAATTCTTCGGGCTTGTTCGGACTGATTGTTGTTTCTTGGCTCATAATTATATTGTTTTAAATGTGATACCGAATGTAAATGGAACACTTACGGGTATGCATTAATTGGCATCGGTAGGCGGTTCTTGACCTTTATTGTCTTCCCATTTGGGTTGTTGAGGCTTAAAGCTTTCCCGGATAAATTGATGCACATCCGATAATTTATAGTAGAGTTTACCACTGATGGTGTAATAAGGCAGCTTGCCTAATGAGCGATAACGTTGAAGAGATCGGTTACTGATTTTCAGCATCTGTAGCAGGTCCTGATTGTCTAACAGCTCATCTCCATCTATACTCGCTTTCCCATTCTGAAGGCCATTGATATTATCATTCAAAATATCAATGCGTGCCAGGATACGCTCCATCCAGAAGATGAATTCCATTCTGTCAATATTCATAGTAGTATGATTAAATTGAGTCAAACTCATTGAGGCATAAAAAGGGCAGGATGCTTACATCTGTAACCGAGTCAACGGGACATTCAAGCCCCCGCCCTTTAATATTGTGTAGAATTTATTCCCGGATAAACCGGCTGATCAATTGACCTTTGTAGTTAACTGTAAAATTGAAATTGAAATGGTGTGGCAATACTTCGACGTGAAGAGGGGCAGCTACCCATTTCACGGTTCTTTCCAGGCTGTTCGTGTTGGATGAAGAAGCTGAAATTTGAGCATTGTAAGGAACAGGGATTAACCCCGGTACAAGGATGATACCTTTGCTGCAAGCTTCTAAGAAAACATGGTTCATCTTTACGGTAGACATCCAACCTCCCAAACGGGTATCTTTGTAAATCTTTACGCGTACTCCTGCAGAAGAATAGAACAAAAATCCTACACGCCAACGATGGTAATCGATTCGGACGTTGCGTCCATTATCTTTGGTCAGTTCATTGCCGTTATTATCCTGGTAGATGTAATCTCCTTTTTGGCCCCACCAGGGAAATAGTACTTGATTAGGATAATTACAGATTTCCGACACGGGATATGGTGTGACGACACGCTCGTTATCTTCCCACTTCGGAAAAAACGGCATAAGATGTAAGCCAATCTGATGAGCAATGGTACCTGTGATAAATCCGGGCTCTCTTCCTTTGAGTAAATCTGCCTCTTTATTTTGCGGCACTGCAAATAGGAGTGGAGCTTTATGGTCATGACCTAATTGGTAAATCGTATCGGCAATCTGTATTCTACCGGAAGCACTTAACAAAGTCGTGAGCAAGGCATCCGGAATATCGATCCTGACTTCCTGATCACTATTTCCTCCAACTTCCTCAGGTTCCCCGGACTTCCAGGTTTTAAATCCTTTGAATTGGCTTAACCATTGTTCCAATTCTTCGGGTTCCTTAAAACTTTCCAAAGTGGTGACGGTACTTTCAAAGGCCCTGATATCCTTAAAGCTAAGCCAGTCGTGCTTTTGGCTAATGATAGATCCGGATTCCGATAAAGTTCCTTTGCTTTGAAGAACCTGTTTCTCTGTAGTTGGAGCCATTACGGGTTCATTTTTGCAGGAGCTTAGCCCCAGGAGACCGGCTATTGCTACAATAGCCCATAGTCTGTTGTGTGTAGATAATTTTTCCATTATTGTTTATAGGGTTTTAGTTTTACGGGGCAGACCTTTCCACAGGGCTTCCAGTTCCTCTTCTTCGATCTTAACCCCGCAAATATTTTGAGTATGGTGGATAATATAATTGTTCAAAGCATATCGGAAGGCAGGATGATGAAGCCCATCATAGTTTGCAACCTTTTCAGAAATAGCTTCCAGAAGCTGCTCTTTCGTTGCCGTTTTTCCTACCTTAACCAATATGTTATATCTGAGATCATTGATCAATTTTTCCAGCGCTATTAGAAAGTCATCTTTCTTGTCAACCGGAACATGCTGATCGGCTAATAGATCCAATTCATAAACCTCCATTTCACGGTTCAGCATTTCCATAAATTCAACCCAGTGAAGTCGGATAAATTTTATGATGACGTAAAGAATAAAGATTACCCCGGCTATCAGCAGTAGGTCTTTGTAAGTGACATAATTGTTCATTGCATTGATGTTAGTTTGTTAATCGTTTACAATGCAAAGGTGGGACGTACAAAAGAGGTGCTTTGACACCGAAGTATAAAGGTTATAGCAACCAATTTTGCGCAAGAATAGTGGGAATATTCTTATGATACATTTCGAATCTAATAGATACTTTTAAATAAGTAAATGATATTCAATAGAATATGATGCAAATCCACTATAAAGGTTATAGTGGCTTAAAAACTGCAAAATGGAGAATAAAAAATCTCATTTTTTTGCTTTTTCAATGGTTCTTATATCAATAATTGTCACTTATGGATAAAAATATTCTTATTTATATCAAAAATTACGGGAATTCCCCTATAGGCAAATAGAATTAAACCTTATACTTTTGCCTTGATTTAATTTTAACAGAATATTTGCTGTATTTACAGCATCCTATTTTGCAACCCAAGCATGAAAAATCCAACTTTTTGAAGCTATTATACATCATAAGTGTAACATAGATGATTAAAGGTTACCGTCACTTTAGAGTCACCCGACCGGAAGAAGTAAAAGAATAGTGACCGTCAACACAATAAAGAAATAATATTAAGCTGATTTATATTCCGCTGAATAGTTTTAGCCTTTTATTGTATTTAAAAAAATTGGAAAAATCCCGGTATTGAAAATTAACAACTTGACGTTTTTTATGTGCATTCTTATTTCCGGCATTTTTGTCGGTGTTCAGGTTCATGCACGTGATCCATTTAAGTTATCAATGGACACTTCATTAATATTTTCTGATCCTGTATTCTCCTCTGACAGTACAGCCATAGAGCATGCCGCTCAGACCTTTTTTCAAAAGAAGACCCTAAAGAACCGTCGCTACTACCGCAAGCTGGAAGCGACCAATAAGCTGTTTCTGAAAAGATTGCAGCAACAGGAAAAACACCTCGCTGCAAAACTGAGCAGTGACTCTCTTAAATACCAACAATACCTGGCCCTGAAAAGCCCGGATATGGATAGCCTCCTGAAACAATCAAAAGATACTACTTTCCTGCATAAACTGGCAGGCGCTCGCCAAAAAGGAAAGACTGGCCTGGATAGCTTGCAGAAATTGCAAAACTTTATGGGAGCATTCAGTACAAGCAGCAAAGCTGAAGCTTTTAATTTAACTGCCCTGGAGCAAAAAGCCGCATTGCAGGAGTACCTGCAAAAACAAGTAGCCGCCCGTACCGCTGCGCTGGAACGCTTGCTGAAAGGCACTAAACTGGAAAGCTATGCCGGACGTATGAACAATACCGGTAAACAGTACCGGGAGCAGGCCGGCTACTGGAAAAAGATCCTCGACCAACCCGATGAGGCGGAAACCAAAGCACTGGACTACCTGCGCGGTATCAAAGGCTTTGAACAGCAACTGAACAGCAACAAACAAACAGGCAATGGCATAGCCGGTAAATCGGCACAGGAACTGGAAGCTATGGGCTACCAGACCAAAGCGAAAGTAGGTGAACAATTACAGCAACAATTCGGCGATCAGTTGGCGGGTATCAGCCAGCAGACCGGGGAGCAGTTAAAGCAATACACCAAAGCCTTAGATAAACCCCTGAAACAAATCAACCAGGCAAAACAAGCGATTGGTGAAGGGAAACAAAAACTGGATGAAGGCCGGAACAGTGTACAATCCGCTAAGAACAGCTTAAACAAGTTAAAACCAACCGGTTTCCGTAACCCCATGCGAGGTATTCCTTTCTGGCAAAGATGGGAGACCCAGTATAATTTCCAGACCCAAAGGGCCTCTGCAGACGGGAGTAAACCCGTAATGCTGCAGACCGGGCTGAACCTGAGCTACCGGCATAGCCCGGCATTGAGCCTGGGCATAGGGCTGGATGGCAGCCTGGGCCTGGGGAGCAACTGGCAACACCTGCGCCTGAGTTATGAAGGCATTGCAGGCAGGGTATTCCTGGACCATAAACTGCTCTGGGGCATCAGCATGCAGGGTGGCTATGAAAAGAGCCTGAGGCCGATGAACCGTGCCTATATACAGGTACAGGAACAGTTTGGCAATACTTCCAATGTGAAGACCGCTATGGGACTGTTACAAGATGCCGCTTATTTGGGAGTTATGAAAAGTTACCGCATCAACCCTAAGCTGCAAGGCACTTTCCTGGTCGGGTACAATTTTTTAAATGATAAAACAAAGATCAACTCACCCTGGATCATCAGGCTGGGCTGGAAACTATAAATACAATTTTATGAACCTTAAATGTTACTAATCAAAAAATGAAAATGTTTAATTCTAGAAATAATATAAAGCTGTTCGCCGCATTTGGCTTATCTCTTGCAGTTATTTTTTTGGGCTCATGCTCTAAGAAAATAGATCCTCAGCAACATTCTAAACTATTTGCTATTAACTCGGATTATATTCCTGATTCCAATTTTGTAGCTATCGAAATAGCGCGGCTCATCGCGGAAAGATTACCACAAGATCACTTTGATGGAGAAGAATATCCTTTTATGACCGGGGAGAGCAGGGAAATAGAAAATGCTTTTCCGCTTAGTACAGATGAAAACTCAATTCCTTCTGCCTACGTGTTTAATTATGCCGGTGGGGAAGGATACACGATCATCTCTGCTGACTATCGCTACGAACCCATACTTTCATTCGGGAAAACAGGTACTTTGAATGAAGGAGATTCTATACCTGCCGGCATGTACGAATGGATGATGCATAACCTTGAAAATATTGACCTGATCCGGGAAGGTAAACTTTACGATACCACAAAATTTCAGCTTGCAAACAGTACCTGGGCTTATACTATTGACCGGATGGAATTAAAAGATTGTTGTATTCATCCTGAGGTATATACCCCGGCACCCTATGATCCTTGCAATAACTGGGACAATCATATTAATGAAGTCGTAGGACCTTTAACTCAAACCAGATGGGGACAAGGAAATAGTCAGTTCCATTTACCGAACAATGATTTCAATTACCTCATTAACAGCTCTATTTCCTGTTCGGGTAAAAAACCTTTAGCCGGTTGTGTGCCCATTGCCGCAGCTCAGATCTTAAAGTATTGGAGCAAACCGAGCCCGAATTTTGATTATTCAGCCATGTACAATTTAAGTGCAAGCACGCAGTCCCAGCTATTAGTAGCGGCATTGTGCAGTACTTCTCAATTGGATGCTAATTATGGTTGTAACGAAACCTCAGCATTATCCGCTAAAGTTTCGCCTACCTTAAAAAATGTATACGGATTTGCTTCCGGAGGTGATTTTATTTTATATACCAATGCAGAGAGGTGGAATATCAGGAATAATATTTTAAATAACAGGATCGTTTATGCCGGAGGGAACAATAAGGTGACTTATAAAAACTTCCTCATTTTCAAAAGCGCAAAATATAGTGAAGCACATGCCTGGCTGATTGACGGGTTCCGGAGAAATGAACTTGGCTGCTACGCCCGTTTTTGGTTTAGTATGAACTGGGGTTATTATGGGCACTTTAATAATTGGTGTTACGAGTCGGATTGGGTGCCAGGCAATGATAGAAACTTCCAATATCAACGAACCATCATTAAAAATATTTATCCTTAAAATTTAATTTATGTTTCAAAAATATTTGATTGTCTTACTATTTATTTTACCTGCCTTACCTTCCTGCAGGCAAAAAGATGATCCTGACATTTATTTGCTGGATATAAATCTATTCGCTTACCGCATTGTTCAACATGGCGACAGGCTACCGGACAGTATCCTCAACGAATTAAAGATGTATTATATCGAGGGGGGAACTAAATACTACAGAACCCCAAATGTAGATAGCGCTACGGCTAATCATTTACTTAAGCCTTCTTACTATTCCGGTAATACTTTTTTTGATGATCAAGGAGTGAGAGTCTGTGTTCCGGTTAATCCTTTTGGGGTAGTCCATAATTATTGGTATTTCGAGTTTCCCAATGGTGATGTGGACACTTTGTATGTGGAAAGTAAGCATGTAGGCAATAAAGAAGGCCGGGAAGATGCATGTCAGTGCAATGATCCCTTTACGGTCATCAAATATAATGGCCGGGATGCAGAGGTAAATTTAACCCTTTCTCCACTAGGCACTAAACCACCGATATACAACCTGATAAAAGAATAACACGATCAATTTATAACCCCAATATTAAAAGGATGGACTCTCTTTCCTCCAATTACCATTTTATGTATAAAAAAATTCTCTTTTTTCTTTGTTTTAGTCAACTGGCATGGGCAAGTTTTAGTCAGAATTTACCTCCAGGTGCGGCTTCATACGCTAACGAAGGTAATGAACCTCTGGAGTTCAGGACCGGTATGCCTAATACGAAAGGTTCTTCTCCTAATGTAAGTGCTTTCAGACGCATTGAGGATGCCGGCGTGGACATGTTTAATGGAATCTCCACCCTTAAATTACCTTTATATCGTCTTTCAGGTGAGCAGATGCAGTTTGATGTAGGATTGAGTTATTACGGTGGAGGGGTAAGAATGAATGAAATTGCGGGCTGGACAGGTTTGTCCTGGACCTTGGACGGGGAATATCAAATTAGCAGAATCGTAAATGATTTACCCGATGAATGGTATAATACAGCCTCATCATCCTATATGAGCGGTGCTTACCGGGATAAGGGATATTTATATACAGCAAAGCAACAACTGGACCATAATAACTGGACCTCACCAGGTTTTTTAGGACTTGAATCCTTTGATATCCATTTGTTGAGTAATGTTGCTACCATGGATAAATTCATATTTGACAGTGAACCGGATGAATTCAGGTTTGCTTTACCCAATGGAGTATCCGGATCTTTTTACCGTGACCATAGAGCTAACCCAAATGATTTAAACGGATGGAAAGTGAAGTCAAAATCCAACCTGGTTTTGGAGATTACGCATGAATTGCATGTAGTTGAGTATAACACGAATAACCTTTATGAAATAGAACTGGACAAATGGAGCGGTGGTTCCACTTGTAAAATTCCTACATTATTTACAAAATTTATCATTGGCACTCCGGATGGCTACCGTTATGTTTTTGGTGGTGTAGAGACTGCATTGGAGGTATCCCGTGGTATTTTAAAGTTTCCCAACCCTTCAGATCCGAAAATTAAAACAGAAGCTCAATACACCGTTAATAGCTGGAAATTAAGCAAGATCATTGCGCCTTCAGGAGAGGAGGTTAATTTTGCATATAGCCGCGATAAAATACAATTCCAGAGGAGTAAAGAATTAATCAATGCGGTGAAGCAGGGAACCAACCAATGGTCGACACCATCCCTGGAAGTAAATGCCTCAATTACCTACCCGGTTTATTTGAGTGTTATTGAAACTAAAAAGCAGAAATTAATCTTTAAGCGCTCCCAGGCCATAGAAAAATGGTATCTGGCACTTGTTGATAGTGGTTGTAATATGTCCACCTTGGGGCCATCAGCAAATAATAATAATTTTTCTTTTTTGGTATTGCGCGATGACCAGCAGCATTGCCAGTATGCATATAATTATCTATGGGATTCTCAAAACAATTTTGAGGGCAATCTGCCCAATTATAACCAACAATTGGATTCTGTTATCCTGTTTGATAAATTAAGTAATCAATATGTGGATGGCTTTAAATTAGTTCAAAGAGCCAATCCAAACCATCGCCGAACTTTAGACCGGATCTTTAAATTCAATTTTACTGATAGTAAAATTCAGGACAATTATGAATTTACTTACAATAATATTGAAGGCTTGCCAAACCTGGAAGCCTGGAACCGGGATTATTGGGGATTTGAACAAGACGGTAACGCGGAACCGGTAACAGGTTGCGGGATCTTGTATGAACTACGATCTACTACCGGAAATTTTGCTATAAAGGGCTTATTAAATACTATTAAAAATCCTTTAGGTGGTATTACTGAAATTCAATATGAAGCCAATGTTTACTCCAAACAAATTAAAGTAAATACCACCAATGGTAGCGTCAATGTGGCTAATAATGTTAATGGGAATGCTGTAGGGCCTGGTGCAAGAGTGAAAAAGATTATACAAAAGGACTACCTGGGTGCGCCTGATACCTACAAAGAGTATTTCTATACCAGTAATTATCCTGTAGGAACAAACTCCAGCGGACTGCTGAATTTTGATAATATCGCAATAGATGCAATTACCGGAAATTGTGGTAATAGTAGTAGTACCTTAGCCAATTACAGTACCCTCAATCAGAACCAGTTTACTAAACAGTTTAAAGGTGGGATCATCAATTACAGTGAAGTGACAGAACGTAATGCAGATGGCTCTTATACCGTATTTAATTATACCAATGCGGAAAATCCGGAATACCGGGATGAGTTTGCTGCCGGTTACGGATCATATAATGTTTTAAACAGTAGCAATCTTAATTTCAGGTTATCTTCAAAAGACCTGGATCGTGGAAAGATGAAAACCATCAGGCAATACAGTTCCAATAACCGATTGGTAAAAAAGACAGAAAATATTTATCAGGATGATCCTTTAAGAGTGAGTGATTACATAAAATCAATTTCAATCCTTACACTTGGTAGTATTAGTAGTTATTACTGTCTTGGACAGGCTGAACCAGGATTGGGTAACCATAGGGCCTGGGCCTATAAGAATTATACCTATAAAAATCCTTTGATCAAAAGTATTCAAACAGATTACTTCGAATCTGGTCCGGATATCGTATCAGAAACTGAATACGGTTATGACCCATACGGTAATATTGCCTCAACTAAAAGTAAGGATAGTGATGGTAATACTATTGTAAAAACCACTAAGTATAATAGTCATCCTGATTATGATATGGTCACTAGCAATAATACCGCCAGTGGTATCCGTAAACTGAAATACCAGTACGGGATCAAAAATTTTCCCGTTGAGACCATGTTTTCTTCACAGAAACCTCCTGTATCTGGAGTAGACCAACCGCCATATTACCTAAGTGCACAATTGAATACCGTCAATATCAATAGACCTATGCCTGAAAAAAAATATTTATTAAGAGCAGCAAACGGTTTAATAGAAGGTACTCCTTCGAATACAAATGGCTTTTTTAGTTCAAAGATCAGCACTTCCGGTACATTTCAAATGGATAGCCGTTATGTGCTGGAAGAAGAGATCATTGATTTCACAACAGGCAATGCTTTAGCCTTACCTAAACCTGTTAGTGTGACCAATCGACAGGGCGGAAACTATACCCTGACCTGGGACCATTCCGGATTTTACGCCAGTAGTAAGACCGCAAATGTAACGGTCGCAGAAATAGCTTACAGCGGTTTTGACGGTACCTATTCCGGTAATAACGCAGTTTTTAAAAACGGCTGGAATTTTAATGAGGCCAATGTGCAGACGGGTATTAGTTTTACAGGTCAGAGATCGCTGCAGGCCGTACCCGTAAGTTCCGGTACAGCAGCGAATGCCTTTATTACAACAGGTAATGTGATCATAGGTAAGCCTTATAAGATCTCGTTCTGGGCCAGGAGTGTTATTGGCAATCTATACCTGGCTAATGGCACTTCGGCTACGGTACTGAGCCTGAAAAAAACAGGTAAAGATGGCTGGCAGTATTATGAGGCGGAGTTCATACCCAATGGTACTGTCGGGCTGGTATATGCATCGTCCGGTATTATTCCGATTAATGCCCAGATAGATGAATTAATGCTCCTACCGATGAATGCACAGATGGAATCTTACAGCTATAATACCGGTACTGGAAATATTACTTCAGTAAATACGGGTAATGGCAATGTATTGCTTTATGAATACGACGGATTGGGCCGATTGCTGACCGTGCGGGATGATGCCGGAAATATCTTGAAAAACCACAGTTATAAACTTCAAAATAATTAAGCTGATGCGACAATATCCTTATATTTTTACAGCCTTGTTGCTATCAGCGGCCAATATGGACTGCTTTGCACAACAGGTAGATAATCCAAAAAATAATATACCGGTGAACCCTGTAAGTGTTCCGCCAATCACGAATGCTTATCCGGGATTAAATAATTTTAATGGTTCTGAAAAAGAAAATGCTATCGGTACCTGGATTCCGGATCAGCCAACAACGCAGGAAAGTGCGACGATAAAACACCGGCAGGAGATGCGTTATTTTGATGGACTGGGCCGTCCGTTCCAGACGGTACTGAAAAAAGGCCATAGTGAAGGGCATGATATCGTGCAATACAATGTGTATGATCAGGTGGGAAGAGAAAGCCGCGCTTATTTACCCTATATAAAACCAGTAGGTGCCTCTGATGGTTTGCGCGACAATCTGCCGGCAGTAAGACTTACCGCTTTTTATCCCTTACCCGAAGGGCAACAACCGTATTCAGAAACCGTTTTTGATAATTCTCCCCTGAACCGTCCTGTAAAACAAATGGCCCCGGGTCACAGTTGGGTAGGCAGTGGAAGGGGCGTAGAATTGGACTACCTCAGTAATTATAATAATGCAAGTACCGGTGGGATTAATCCTGTATTTCATGTTGCTATAGGGGGCTACCCTCGCTTCAGTATGGTCAACGACTTGCCCATATATGCGGGCAACTATGAAGAAGGTATGTTGAACATCAGAACGGTGAAAGACGAAGATGGAAATGTGACCGAAGAAATATCAGATAAGAAAGGCAGGATGCTGGTGAAAAGATCCTTGATTGCTCAGCAATATGGTGCTGGTGTAGCCACTACACCTTTCCCCGATAATTACAATTACACTTTTTATGTATACGACGACCTGGACCGGCTCCGTTGCGTATTGCCTCCCGGATCAGTGACGGTATCCAAAACAATAAGCACTTCCGGCAGTACCAATACCTATACTTATAACTGGAGCATTAATGCTGCGCAGATCGCAGAACTATGCTATCGATATACCTATGATATACTGGGGCGGGTTATTGAAAAGAAAATCCCGGGAAAATCAATTGAATATTTTGTTTATGACAACCGCGACCGGCCGGTATTGAGCCAGGACGGCAACCTGCGCCAGTCCGGTAAATGGGCCTTCAGCTTTTATGATGGATTGAACCGCCCTACTGTAACCGGGCTGATAAGCCTTACCGATAGTCGTGCCAGCCTGCAAACCCAGGCAACTGAACCCATAAGTTTTATTCCACACGACTCCTGGCGCTTTTATGCATTAAATTATAATAATCCCGGACCTATTTATGGATTATATCCACCTTCATTATTTGGCGCTGAGATATTATCCTATAATTATTACGATAATTACAATCTCCTGCCCGGCTTGTTTGATGTTGCCAAGATACCGGCAGTACCGGCTAATGATGCCAGTATAGTAGCTTCCACTTATAGCACCAGTACCAAAGGAATGTTAACCGGAGTTAAAGTGCGAATTCTGGACCCAAACAACCCATCAGCTAACCAATGGATCACCAGAGTATTTTATTACGATTCCAAAGGCAGGCAGATACAGAGTGCAACAAATAATTTAAAGGGAGGTGTTGATTACAATAGCGAACTATATTATTTCCAGGGTATGCCCTTTCAGTCGGTAACCCATCACCATAACCCTACGGCAGAAGCTATACCGGGGGCCAGTGCTGCATTGAATCACATTAAGCTGGATAAGAAAACGAGGCGCAACCTGGGGCAAGGTGGAAATGACCAGGTATGGCAATTGGAACAGACGATCAATGACGGTACCCCTTATAACCTGGCCTATTACGATTATGACCATATGGGCAGGGTGGTGCTGAAACAATACACTATGGCCAATGTCTTACAGGAATACAATATCCGGGGCTGGCTGAGCCAGATCCATGCGCGCAACCCGATGAACACAGATAGTACTTATTTTCGCGAAAACCTGTACTATGATGATGGATTTGCCAGTAAACTTTATAGTGGCAATATAGCCGGTATCACCTGGGATAATTACGGGGTGATACAGGCTAATAATGGCAAGCAGAATGCCTATGGTTATCACTATGATAAGCAAGGGCGACTGATGCATGCTGAGTACCGGATGAAGGTAGGAAGCTGGGTGAACAACTACAAAGACTATACAGCCTCTAATATTTCTTATGATGAAAGAGGTAATATACTTACTATGAACCACCGTGGAAATACCAGCAGCGGACCCGTTAATATGGATCAGTTAAGTTACCAATATACACCCAATAGTAATCAACTCATAAAAGTAAGTGATAATGTAGCCGCAGGAACAACACCGCAATTACCCGATTTTAAGGACAATGCCAACCTCGCCGTAGAATATACCTATGATAATAACGGTAATCTTTTGACGGATGCAAATAAATCTATTACCAGTATCAGCTACAACCACATGAATCGGCCTTCAGTAATCACCGTACAGGGTAAGGGCAGTATTACCTATGTATATGATGCTATGGGAAACCGCCTGCGTAAAACGATCATTGATAATGTGGCCCAAACGACCGAAGTGTGGGATTATATGGGCAGCTTCGTGTACAAGAATAATGTATTGCAGTACATCCTCAATGAAGAAGGCCGAAGCAGGCCGGAGGTGGTCACAGGCGGTAACCAGTCCGGGTCGACTAAATTTGTATATGATTATTTTATTAAAGACCATTTAGGTAATGTGCGTACCACGTTGGCTGCAGAACCTAAAAGCTACGAATATTATGCCATGCATGAGTTTGCGACCGCAAATAGTGAACAATTGATATTTGACAATATAGCAGCAGTAAGAGATGATAAGCCGGGTAGCATCAATATGGATGATCTGAAGGCTGCAAGGCTGAACGCAGCAGAAGCAGACCGCCGTATCGGTACGGCCATCATGCTGCGGGTGATGCCGGGTGATAAATTTACCCTGGCAACAGATGCTTACTACGAGGCAGATATAGACGGACAAGAATATGATTACAGTCCTGCAGAAGATATCGTATCTTCGTTACTGGCAACATTAAGTGGTGGTACCGTGGGCGGTAAACCTATCGGGGAGACAGATAACAATGAGATCATTCACCATCTTTTTGCCAAACCGGAGACATTAACTGGGCTGGAAGCATTGCTGGATGATGCAAACCATATCGGAACGGCACCCAGGGCAGGACTGAATTATTTATTCTTTGATGAGCAAATGAACATACAACCGATCAGCGGTAGTTTGTCGCTGAGTGAACTGAACCCTGATGTGTTTACTAATATATCAGTAGTGGCAGGACCGGTTACTGAACCCGGTTATGTATTGGTGTATGTAGATAACCGGAGTATTGGTAAAGATGTATGGTTTGATAATGTACAGGTGCTGCACTTTGATACTAAAGTTGTGGAAGAGAACCATTATTATCCGTTTGGTCTGACAATTAGTTCAACAGCAGCAAGCACTACAGAGCAACCGTACAAGTATAATGGAAAGGAATTGGAGAAAACTTTCGATTTGCAAACGTATGAATATGGAGCAAGGCAGTATAATTCACAAATCGGGCGCTGGAACGGAGTGGATCAATTAGCAAATAAATATTATGGCATCAGTCCTTTTGCTTATGTGGCAAATAATCCAGTGAAATTTATTGATCCTGATGGAAATAGGATAGCACTTGCCAGTAGAACCGAATGGAATACACAAGTTCAAAATGTAACCGCAGAACGAGATAGGTTACAGGGAAATATTAATGGTTTAAATACTATGGCAAGTGAAAAAGGATGGACTGCGGAAAAGCTTTCTCAGGAAATTGGTAATATGCAAGAAAGAGTAACTTTATTAAATAGAGCAATTACTACTTTTGGTAATTTGGAAACAAGCAACCAAGTTTATCGCTTGAATCCGGGGTCAGCAACAAACTTGTTAAATTATGATCCAACTAATGGAGATATAGTGATAAATTACAGGGGAACAGCTTTATTTAGTCACGAAGCTACGCATGCGGGGCAGTTTGAGTCCGGTGATTTGGCATTTAATACAGCAAATGGATCAGCTTTGGCTCAAGATGTTTTTGATGAAGTTTCAGCATATAAAGTTCAATGGGCTGTTGATCCCGCAACTGTTGCAGATTTTGGGTCCTCCAATAGTATTACTGCACCTTGGGTTCAAGGACTAACTGATGCCGCGGGAAATCGGCCATATAGTCCTGGAGGTTCAGCAAATACTGGAGTTGCTCCTGTAAATATAAATTCTGTAAGGGATGAATTAATTAGAGCTTATCCACATATTAAAGCTGTTTTAGAAACGTTGCCTGCGGATGCAACAATTAGAGATATAGTCCCTACAATTCACACAAGATAAATGCAACATTATGAATATTAAAATATTAATTGGTTTAATAACAGTTTTGTTATTTTCATGTTCTATTGGCAAAAAAAACTATCATAATTATATGGTCGGAAAGTATAACGGAATTACTCAAGGAAGTCTCCCTAATACAAGTACAAATTATGTTTTAGAATTGACCGATAGTACCTTTAATCTTAAAATAAACGGTCATGACTACAATCCTGAATGTAATGGAAAATGGGAAATTAAAAACCATATTTTAGTTTTGCTGTGTAATGAAGAAAATGATTTGGGCATAATCCTTTCTTCAGGTTACATGAATCAACAAAAATTCATATTGAACATTAAAGACAAGAATACTTTAATACTTAATAATGTAGTTTTAAAAAGAATAGATAATTTATAAACTAATTGACAACCAATGTACATGAAAAAATACGACCTTTCATCATCAACTCCAATTAATGCCAATCTCTGGATGTATTTAGTTAAGAAGTTATCAATTGAAATTTCTAAAAATAGTTGTCGAAATTAGTTAATGAGTATAAAACGCTGATAGGTTTAGTCGCATAGCAAATATTTAGGTTATATTTTCAAACCTTTGTCAGATAAAAATTTGTTTTTTTTAAGTTAAAAATTACAGATTGGCCTTAACTGCTTCTAATTGTTTTCATGTTTAAATTTTGGATGGAAAGCCCCAACTAATACAAATTATAGTTGGGGCTTTCCATTTTCTATTACAAACTATTATTTCATATCAGTTTCATCCATTCTTTTATTTAAAGCATTTATAACCTCATCCATAAACAATGTACGGCTTCCTTGGCGAATTCGAATGTTTTGAAAAACACGATAATACTTTCCTGTGCTAACATTAAAAATATATTCCAACGCTTCAATAATTTGTGCTACAGATGCATTTCCGTTGTTAATGATGCCAGCGGATTGCAGGCCATAAGCTAATTCTATTAATGCAGCCTTACGTCCTGTCCACACTAATTGACGTGGCAATGTTGACGGATCTGTATTGCTATTTGAGCTAAGCCTTTCAATCTTTTTTCCCAGGTGGTCAATGACTAATTCATAGGATATAAGTTTAGCTAATTCTGCGCTGGCTGGCGTAGAATAATTTTCATCAAGATCTAAATCTGTCTGAATAAAATCAAAACTGTCGCTCGATCTAACAAATAAGAGATGATCTCCACTATCGAAATTAGAGCGCATATAATGCAAAAAGATTTGATTTCTACTTGCCAGGACTGAATAATGGTTAGACGATCTTCTATAATACTTGGCCAACAATCTTTTTTCAGAAACTAAAGGTTTTTGAACTTCGACCTGTATCAGCTCTTTGAAGTACATTAATCTGGATTGGAATCGAGGCTTAATATCCTTAAAGAATTCAATTTCCTCTTTCTCATCAGAAAATTGATAGTCTAAAATGAAAGCTTTTAATTTTCTACTAATTTCAATGGTTTCGTGGTAACATGTTTTGTAATAATCAAAGCCTACAATTCCACTATTGGAAATCTCTTGAATTGATAATTGCATCTTTTGATACAGCTCTTTAGTAAACTTTCTCATATATCTGCATTTTGGTGAAATGTCATTTGTTTGGACAAATATGCCAATTGAGCCAAAGGATAAAAAGAATATAGCTCGATGAAAAAGCTGAAATAGAGATAAATAGAGTGTGATCTATTTCACCTCATGGTGAACTATAAAATTAAGGATTAAATTTTTTAAAATTATAGAATTTCTTCAATGCAAATATCATAACCGCCAATGGTTCAGACTTAAAGGCATTTTGATTATTTAAATTCATTCTGTTTTGCTAACACTTTTCATGCTATATTCAATTATCTTCATGTCAATAATTAATTTTATGAAAGGAGTTAATTCCCAACTTTGACTTTTTCAAAAATTGCACAGCGGATGGGAGAGGAAATGAGGGAATATGATTTACCAGATAATTTGTGGAATCCATTTTAGAAGAGTATCATGACCGGCATATTGGTTAAACTACTGCCGTTACTTTTCCGAAATCATCTTGCATCAAGAAATAGATCTCTTACATGGATAAGAAGTCATCTTAAATAGAAAATTACAAACTTATATGGAATAATCACCATATTGAACTTTTAATGATGACATAAACCATGAAATTGAATTTATATCCACAGATCATTTTTCGTACTCCAAAATTCTCATTGGAAGAGAAACTGCAAGACTGCTGGGAGGAATTGAAGTCCAGTATTTCAGAATCTTCCCCTTATTTTTTTAGTATTGTTAAAAATGTCAAGGTTGAACAGTTGAAAAGTTTGCCGTTCAATATCCAATTTACAATATGGAAATATTTTAATAGAGCAAAGCATCGATCAACTCCTTTTGGAACCTTTGCTGCGGTATCGGTCTGCCCTGTAGGTCAGACAAATAAGGAAGGGATTGTAAATGTTGACCGTAAGCTAAAAGTGCACCGGTTCGCCGATTGGAAAAGCAAAGAACATATCGAATTTGACTTCCAGGCGATTTTGCTTAAGGACGCAGAATTGTTCACCAATAGTACTTACTACCCGTTTCTGGATCATATCAGGTATATAAGCTTTAACGACGGCAAGTTTGTTATCTCAGAAGTTGAACCTGATGATTTCATGTGGGCACTTTTGAAAATTTGTGCAAAGCCCACTCCAATCTATAAAATAAGAGAACAGTTGTTGCCGCTTTGTGAAGATGAGGAGGATTTATTGGAAAAATTGGAAGCATTAATCGGTCTTCAGTTAATTTTTACCAGCCTAGATGCCAATATTACTGGTCAGGATTATTTTGAAAGAATGGAGTTATCAAATTCCGGGTCTGAAATTCAATACATAATTTCTGAAAGGGACTGCATTGGGGGAGTTTTTCCACAAAAAATATTGCAACACGTAGAGGAGATGTACCATTTTTTGGCCAGGAATGCTGCCGTCACCGAAAATGAAAGATTGAATGCGTTTGTCACACGGTTCAGGCAAAAATATGAAAGTCAGGAAATTCCTATAATGGTAGCCTTAGATCCCGAAATAGGCATTGGATATGCGAATATGGAAGAATCAGATGACACAGACGAATTTATTTTGAAACTTTCATCCAATAAAAACGGTAATCAACATGATCACTTAACGATTAAAAAGCAATTATTAAATTCGCTTTCAGTAGATAATGGAACGGTTTATTTAGACAAATTGGCCTTAACAGATAAGTTTGCAAAACTCATAATCTTTCCCAATACATTCAATTTCCTCTTTTCTGAAGTAGACGGTTTGGTCGTTGTTGAACATATCGGCGGAGTGACGGCCACCGCTCTGGCCGGCAGGTTCACGCTAGCCAGCGAACCTATCCAATCTTTCGCTAAGGAAATCGTAAAAATTGAGCAACTGGCTAATCCTGGAGTACTTTTCTTCGATCTGGCCTATACTGGGGAAGCGGAAGTCGATAATGTGAACCGCAGGAGCCACATCTATGATTATCAGCTTTCTCTTTTCAACTTTGATACCTCAGATACTCCACTGACGGCTAATGATATTATGGTGTCCATAAAAGACAACCAGGTAATCTTAAGAAGTGAGTCGATGAATATAAGACTGGTTCCTCGGCTTTCCTCGGCTTATAATCATAGTAGATCTGACCTTCCAATTTTCCGCATTTTATGTGACCTGCAGGATCAAGGTCTCTTATGCAATTTCCTGGTCAAGCCGGATCAGCATTTCCCCGAATTCAACCAATATCCCAGAATACAATTTAAAAATATTATATTATCACCAAGGAAGTGGCGCATAACAACCGAAAATCTATCAAACTTTAATCAATACTTGGTGAATAATAAAATTGCCAAAGATATCCGCGTCGGAGTCGATGACCAGATGCTATATTTTAACCTTCATGAAGATAACGATCTAAAAATGTTGATACATTTTGTGAAAACCAAAAAAGAATTACTGATAGAAGAAGCTTTTATACCTGAAAGATGCAGGGTAAAAGACAAGAAAGGTAATGGATTTGCTGCGCAATATATGGCTACTTATTATCATCGGGAACAAATTTACGAACCTTATCGTATCGCCGAAGATCCAAAGTGCGAAAGCCAGCGATGTTTCCTTCCTGGTCAGGATTGGTTGTATTTTGAAATATTTTGCCACCCTGGGCAAATGGATAACCTACTATGTGGAGCGATACATCAATTCATTAACCAGCATGAAGACAGCCTCAATAAGTGGTTTTTTATCAGGTACGATGAAGGCGGTCCACATATCCGCTTACGCCTGAAACCTGATAGTCCTCTTGACAATAACCATTTCCTAAATAAGATTATGGCACTGTTAAAACCTTATTTTGATCAAGGAACGGTTTCCGATATAAGCCTTCGTGCTTATGTTCGTGAACTCGAAAGATACGGTCCTGAATTAATAGATGACATCGAAAGCCACTTCGCGAACGACAGTAAAATAGTATTAGGTATATTAGAGAACGACTTCAGTATACAACATCGGTATACCTGGTCTGTTTTACTATTTGAGAAAATTCTTGATCTAGGCATCGAGGGAATTGGGAATGTCGGCTATTTTACACAAACCATATTGCAGTCTTTGCAGAACGAGCATAAAATCAGCGCTTCAGACTTTAAACAGTTGAACAAAGAATATAAAGATTTTTCGACTGCAGCCACCTCTAGAATTGATAGCAAAGCATTGGATGCTTTAGTAGACTCTTTTAGCATAATCCTAGATAAAGGACTAGAAGAGAGACGGAATAATTTGTTGATTGATCTGTTCCACATGCATATCAATAGACTATTCCCGTCCTATCAGCGTACACATGAAATGGTCATTTATTATTACCTGGACAAGATGGAAAAAACAGCCATTTCCAAACGAAAAGAACCGGCAGCTATTTAAGCTCCTGTACACTATTTAATTTTTGGATAAATTGGGTTCTGAAGTGTTTACTAACGGGTATTTTGGCGCCTCCTGTCAAGGTAATTTCGTTTCCCATCAGGCTGGTCACATGGTTCACGTTTATGATAAAGCTTTTATGTACCTGGACAAAATGAGGTGATTGTATGGTTTCAATAACCTTACCCATACTCAGGTTAGTCAATATAAATTTGTCTATACCCTGGCTATACAATTTCACAAAATTACCACAGCCTTGAATCACCTGTAAATCACTAATATTTACTTTTATGGTATTGCACCTGTTTACATCTTTCACAAAGATGGAATTAACCTCCGTTTTTACAATTGATTTTGAAAGCGCCATAGATCGCTTTACTTTCTCTATGCTATCCAGGAAGCGTATATATCGCACAGGTTTAAGTAGGTAGTCTGTAGCATCAAGCTCATAGGCATCGGCAGCATAATCCGTATATCCAGTCGTAAAAACAACACAGCACAGGTGCTTGATGGCCAAGGCTATTTCAATGCCACCGATACCCGGCATTTGTACGTCCAGGAAGCAGACATCTGGTTTTATTTCACCGGATTGGATCTTCGCTAAAGCGACAATTGGGTCTGATTCGTAACCCAGCAATCGCAACTCTTCATTGCGTTTAACGTAGTCTATCATTAGTGAGGCCACATGTGACTCATCATCTACTATGTAACAAGCTATTTTCATAACGGTACTATAAGGTTAAGTTCAAAATTTTCATTGGTTTCTCGTATATCGAGGGTGTAATTGTTGGGGTAAAAATAATTGAGGCGGCTTTTTAGATTCTGCATTCCTATTCCTCCTTCACTCATCTTATTATCAGTGTACTTTCGGTTAGTTAGCTTTATGGATAAGGTATTGCTTTCTACGGCGACTTTAAGCTCGGCAGGATGCTCGGGGTCGTTCATAAGGCCGTGTTTGAACAAATTTTCGGCCAGAGTCAGTATGATCTGTGGCGGGATGCACAACGCTTCGGTCTGTTCGGCTGCCGGCCGGGTGAATGTAAAATAACAATTATTCTCCCGTAGCTGTTGGGACATCGTAAAAAATAATTCAACAGTGTACAGCTCCCGTTCCAAGGTAATTTTATGGTCCGAAGGAAGCTCTGCCAGCAATAGCCGCATCATATCCACCAGGTTAGAAATAACCACCTCTGCCTTAGCAGAAATTGGCTCCACTATTCGGTATACATATTGCAAGTTGTTGAACAGGAAGTGTGGATTGATCCGGGCATGTTCATAGGCAAGTTGAGATTCGAAGGCTTGCCTTTCCAGATCGTTTTGTCTTTTTATAATGTTGATCTCTTCCTTTTTCTTAAATATGGTATGTACAAAGAGCCAGTACATGGCACTTAAATTGAACAGCATAAAAGAACGCCAAATTGAATTTGTCAATGTCTTGTGGTGCGTCCTAAGAGATAGCTCACCAGTAAGGTGATACCTTGAAATATGATTGAATGCAATAAGCATAATTGTCGTCAGTAACATAGTTCCGCCAAAAACCATCATGGACCATACCTTGTTTTTGTTCCAAATATAATAGCCTGTGGGATAAACCTTATGAGCATAGAAATAAAATAGGAAAATGAACAGAGTATAATACGGTATATAATATCTTGCTGCAATCGGCTCTCCGTTTATATAAATTACCATAATTTCAAGTAAAGTATAAATCAAGAATGCACAGACATGATAGGTGATTTTTCCATAAAATGGTAGAAATTTTATTTCATCCATGGTCGCCTTAACCTGAAAAAAGGGTGTGTTGTCATTTTTATGGGGTGCCTTGTCATTTAAATTTTTTATTGGTTCCATAGGTAATTAGCTTTGTTATCAAGAAAAACATATAAATCGAAACATTATGAAAATGAACAGTAAAAACTCAAAGTATCAGGTTAAGTCGGTATTCAGTTTATCCGCACAAAAAGCAACAGACAAAGAAAGTGGAAAATCAGTTCCAACTACAGGAACAGTAACATCCTTACCAACTACTTCAAGTTTCACTTGCTAATTTGATTTGAAAGATCATTGAAGTATTGCCGGAGCAATTCGGCATACTTCTAAGAATAAAATACAGTATTCTATTTGTTATGAATCTATTGTAAAATTTTTGCCTGAGAGGTTGATGACGAAAGGGTTTAGGGCATTTAGGTAAACAATTGATTCCGTGTGTTACAAAGTTCGTGAATAAATTGAAATTTCCTATACAGGAATTCCCTACCTTATTGGCTAAGACCAGGACTATTATTGATACTATCATCTATCTAAAATTGGGATGAAATGGAGAACAATACGAATGCGGGGCAGATTAAAATGCCGGATAACCAGAAACGATCCCAACGTTTAAAATCATTAATCGAAGAAACGGAACAACGACGGAAAGCAAGCAATAGAAAAATTCGCATATTAAAGAATAGAATTATTGTTTTATTTACTATTGGAGTTTTACTAACAGTCTTACCCGGCTTACTTGGCAAAAAGCTGACCTGTGAACAAATGGACACAGCTCCCTTTTACGAAAAATGGCACTACTATACCCACCCTTTGATTGTTGACCCTTGTGATTCAACATCTCCTTTTTGGAGTCCAAAATAAATATTAAGATCCGGGCAGCTTTGTTGCCAGCCTGAGTCATACACGTTCTTTTTCATGTTTGAAATTTAGTGAAACACAGGCGAAGCCGAAAACCTGCAGAAAAGAGTAGGCATTATTTATTCACTCTCCTTAGATCCAATTGCCTTGTAATTGGCTGGTACATTTTCTAATCATCTAAAAATTAAAATTATGAGCAAATTAATATTTTCCGCTGCCGCTTTAATGCTGGCCACCACTTTCTCTTTTGCTGGTACTCCTGAAACTAAAGGAGAAGTGAAATCGACAGAACTATATGCACCACCCCCAACAACTTATACATACCATGTAACTTCTGAGAATTTGGATGGAACTGTAAATTTTGCTTCTGGTCCTGCTTCGCAAAAATGTAATGGAAGCCAAAAGCTTTGTGAATGGCAATCGTCAGTTCCAATGACATCTCCGCAAGATCCATTGGATATTGAGTCTAATTCGAATACTTTACCTGAAACAATCACAAGGCGCAATTAAAGCTTAATAATAAATGGGACATTTTTCTTCATGTCCCATTTATTATTTTATAGATACTCTTTAATCAGGTCTGACAGTAAAGCTGCATCATCCAGCCTATATGAATTATTGTCAATCACCATTCCATCCTTATTAATTAAAATTGTTGAAGGCGTTTCATATAGACCTAAATCTTTATTTAATGGATGATGATTATTCAAACCATTGGTGAACAGATTTATACCTTTAGGGTCAGCATAAGTATTTAAGTACAATGATTTTCGCCATGTCTCAAAATTCTTGTCAATATTTATAGTAATAATCTGAAATTTATTGTTGCCTTTAAATTCCTGATCAATTTTAGATAATACATTATTTCTATAAAGGATACATGCACCGCATCCGGTTCCCCAGATATCCAATAGAATCACTTTTCCTGAAAAATTGGCTAAAGAGATGTTCCTTTTTAAAGTATCCACAAGAACATAGCTACTTACATTAATTTCTGACTTACTTTTTATATGTTTTAGCATGACTTTGTAGTAGTCACTATTTAAATGACTTTGAACAAAGTTATACAGTTCTTGATTTTTAGAAGAATAACCTGAAAGGTTTAGATAGGTGGCAAGAAGGACTTCGCTCAACTTTCCACCAGTATTATTTACGATATCTTTTGCTACATCTATTTCCTGATATTCTTTACGTAGCTTTCCTAATATATAAAAAAGGTTCGTATAGAAATTAACTAAATTACCTGATGAGGCTAAGGCATCTTGATTATTCACAAATCTAGGAACAGGAAGATATCGTGCCCGTAAAACAATATCCAAAGAATCTTTAGATGTTTGATTTAAGTTCGCTATGTCTATATTCAATAAAGGTCTTCTCACAAATTCAAAATCTATCATTTGAATATCAGTCTTAATAACTCCATAACTCAAATTTGACATACTTTGTTTATTCCTTTCTAGGATTGTCAGAAGCTCATTTATTGTCTCAAGATCGTTGGGTTTACCTAATTGAAACTTATCATTTTCCCAATACTGTTCGTTACGTTCCTCTCTTCTTTGCCATTGAATATTTCTATATGCTTTCTTTAGCTCATAAATGGTTTTGTACTTTGCTGCATTTATACCTTTAAACGTTGTATCGAAATAATACTCTCTATTTTTTCGAACCAGAGGCTGATCTATATGGATGGATATGCTATCACCGCTTTCCCA
This sequence comes from Bacteroidetes bacterium 43-16, assembly GCA_001897525.1. Classification (GTDB taxonomy): domain Bacteria; phylum Bacteroidota; class Bacteroidia; order Chitinophagales; family Chitinophagaceae; genus Edaphocola. Next base: position 56,481 of record MKTB01000018.1, read on the forward strand.
GAACAGATTTGTAGCCAGCGCAGGATAATCAGCTTGATCCTCTTGTCTAGTCTTTACAATATCTATATATCCATATGGATATCTCTGCAAAATATTAAAGTGTGCAATACCATTTGTATCAACTATTGTTTCACTTTTTTCTGTGAATTTCAAACCATCATAGAAAATAACGGGGTTAAATTCAATAAAAATAGTATCTCCGGGTCTACTTTTTTCATAATATATATCCATTTTGACACTATATAGCGAATCCTTAGAAAGTGCGTATGCATTCCCAAAAAAAGTTATGAAACTGAGTATTAATACTAGCTTTGCCTTGTAAATATGTTTTGTAGTCATCTTATCGTTTGTTTTGTTCAATCCCACTTAAACTTATTTCTTTAATTGGTATTGGAAATATATACAAAGGATCATTTGGTGCTAATGAAATTTCGCTCCCATTTACAGTCCGCTTCATCGTTCTTTGAAATTCAGGTTCTAAATTCAGTCTCCTAAGATCCTCCCACCATATATTGGAAAATCTGGGAAACTCTTTTGTACGCTCTAGAAAAATAATTTTAAGCAATTTTATCTTATCGTTCTCTTCAATAACCGGCGCTTCTCCGGTTATGTATCTATTTTTTAGAATAAGGTTTAAATCATCTTGCGCCTCTTGAATATTATTTAATCTTGCATAGCATTCTGACCGTATAAAATAGATTTCATTGGTGGAAATTCCTTGAAATAGATAACGGTCTCCGCTATAGCTGCCCACAAAATTTATTCGATCATCGGTTACATCAAAATAAAACGCTTTCCTTTTATCTTTCTCAGAATAACTTTCATAAAATGATGGTTCAACTTGTAAAATATCTCCTTTACCACTCCATTGGTTGCCAGTAAACCCCATAGCAAAAAAGATAATTTCCGGATTGTCAATTCCCAGATATGGAAATGCAAATGTGTTACTGCTAGAAACTAATTGCTCATTATTAAAATCTAATAGTTCATTTTTTACCTGCAATACAGCATTTGCATAATCTATAGCCTCATTATAGTCCTGCATGATTAAATTTGTTTTCGCCAGCATTGCTAATGCAGATGTTTTACTCGCACGAGTATTGTACATTACTGTATTGGGTAAATTTTCAATTGCGAATTTGAGATCAGACAGGATGAGGTCATAAACTTGTTGAAGATTGGATCTCTTTTCAACCTGGTTTACGTTTGATGTAAGCCGAAGAGGTAAACCAAGCTCATGATTAGCGCTACCTTTCACATATGGTTTGCAAAATGTCTGGGAGAGATAATAGTATCCTACCGCTCTAAAGAAATGGGCCTGACCTTGTATAAATTTAACTTCATGGTTGCTCTCCATCTCCTTCACTCCATCAAGAACAAGATTGGCATTTTCTATCATTCGATAAAAAAAAGTCCAGTCAGATGATTGATCACTCTCGTAGTTGATCGTTTTTTTCCATGTATAGGCATCCTGGTCTTCTTGCAATAGCGAACCAAAATCTGCGTCAGAATATCTCACGTAATCTGTACAGATAATAGGAATGGAGCTAAAGCCTCGATTGAACACTATATCATTATCCAAAATAGCCTGCATATCTTTGATACTGCTTGGCACAACTAAATTCTTGCTCGGCTTTTCATTCAACCAATCCTTTGAACAGGAGATGTTGCAAAAAACGGTTGCGAGTAATATATAAAAAATTATTGTGTTAATTCTCATAACCTAAAATGTTGCGTTTATACCAAATGAGTAAGTCCTTGTTGCCGGATAACTTCCTGCAACCATCTGAGGGTCTAATCCTTCTTTGTTTTTCTTCCATAAAATTGCCAGATTCTGAGCATAACCAAATGCAGAAACTTGAATACGATTATTTTTTAGCAGATCACCGAAGTCATAAGACAACCGTACATCTCTTAAACGGATGTGATCTCCTTTTAAAATCCTAGCTTCAGAATACATATAGAAATTAGCCCGATTAGTATTAGCCGGATAAACTAATGATGGAACATTTGTAAATTCCTCATCACCGGTTTTTTGCCAGCGCTTTTCATAATCTGATGCTCCCTGGGCTTTCAGTTGATCTACATAATTGGTGGATGTTGATGGCTTCCGGAAAACAAAATCAAAGAAATAGGTAACATTAAATGATAAGGATAAGTCTTTATAAGCAAAATCGTTCCTTAAAGAACCAAATGACGTTGGAAGGAAGCTTCCCGAATAAACAATATCATCATCGCCTAGCTTATTACGAAGTGTATTATAATCTTCACTCTTTTCATTATTGAGCCACCCTACAGGATTACCGTTCTCCGGGTTCAGTCCTGCCCATTTATAGGAATAGATTGCATTAAGCGGTTTTCCAACTTTCCCGCCCATTATAGATATATTCGTATATGGCTGGTCATATTTAACCACTTTGTCCTTAATTAGGCTGTATAACAGAGTAGCATCCCATTTAAAATCCCCACGAAATATCTTAGATGTAATATTGAGATCAATACCTTTTGTGTTTGTTTCTGCTGTATTGGCATAGTATGTGCTGAACCCTGTCTGATGGGGAAGGTCTGTTGGTTGGACAAGATCAATTCCCGATTTATTAAAGTACTCAATGGTTCCATGAAACAGATCATTTTTACTCCGAAAATCAATGCCCAGATTTAGTATCCTTACCCTTTCCCAACTTAGTTCGGCATTAGGTGCTGTCAAACCAGCAATCATCTGTGCCCCTTGATTATTTACAAAATATCTGCCGGTGAGCAAACCTGTTCCATTCTGGTAAGTATTGCCATTAAAACCAAAGCTTCCTCTTAACTTTACGAATGGAAACAATTCAGATGAATAGAAATTTTCCTTGTTCAAATCCCATCCGGCTCCGATAGACCAGAGCGGAGAGAATTTATTATTTGCGTTCACACCAAATAAATTAGCGCCATCTGTACGGACACTTGTAGTAAGTGTATATTTATCATTATAGCTATAGGATGCATTTGAGTAATAGGATACGAATCTATTTAAGAAACCGGTGATATTACTGGTTGGCAATGGAATCCGGGAAGCTCCCGACGGACTTGTAGGAAATAATGCAGTATAATCAAGGGACATATAAGATGTGCCCAGTTGGTCATCGTAGCCAATTAAGTAGGTATTATTGCCCTCAGTCCTTAATTCCCTCGCTTCGTATCCAGCCAGTGCAAATAGTTTATGTTTATTTATCTGCTTTTCAAAGTTTAGCTGAGCCCTAAAATTCATTGATGTCCAATCCGTATTTACAAGATTGAGATTACCCCCATCCGGATAGTTGTTAACATAAGTTCCGGTAGTATTATCATAAGTACTAAAACGGTTATACATGTCCCTAACATAATAGGTTGCCGGGTTCCGGTAATTCCTTTCTTTGATCTTCTGCTGTTCTAGCTGATAATGAAGGGATGCTGTTAGCGCTTGAATTATTTTATAGCTTCCACTGATACGCGCAAGTATACTGTTTGTTTTAGCTGTATTATCTGCTAACCTTAATTCGTCCAAAGGTCTGAATCTCCAGTCTCTGTATCCTTTTGTTTCTACTTCCATAAGATAGCTTTCAGCTAATTGGTAAAGTATGTCTAATGGCTTACCTTGTTCGTCAACTAATCTGCTGTAAGGAAAAATATTACCACTATACTTGGACCCTGCTACCGAATACTGGTTGAATTCATTGTTAATGTCCCTTTTACTCTGTACATAATTAATACCGGTTGTTATTTCGAGATTTTTAATTGGGGAATATGTATTTAATGAATTAACTGAAAAGCGTTTAAATCCATTACGTACCAACTCATCCTGATTCTTGTCATATCCCACACTCAATCTGTAGGTCAGGTTTTCCGTTCCTCCCCGAAAGGCCATTGAATGTTGCTGTTTTACCGCATTTTGATAGATATACTTTTTCATATCATCTCGGATGTCATAATTTCTAAGGAGTTCCAATTGAGCTTGACCTTGATCGGCGGTTAGTGCTCCTGACCGTACTTTAGCCATGATCTGGACAGACGGACTAACTACAGGTCTGGTGCTTTTATTATTGATATCAGAGTTGAAATAACCTTTGTCAAATAGAAATTGTTCTACTTCAATAAAGCTCTTGGAGTCTAAAAATAACTTGTCATAAAACAGGTTAGGTTTTTCACCGACAGTGATATTGGATGTAATATCTACTTTCATTTTTTCATTCTTTTTCCCCTTTTTTGTAGTGATAACAATAACCCCATTTCCTGACTTTGCACCCCATATAGATGCAGATGAAGCGTCTTTTAATATTGTTACGCTTTCAATATCATTAGGATTGATACTCGAAATATCACCTTCAAATGGAAAATTGTCCAATACGATTAAAGGATTTGTCGAGGAATAAAAAGTACTTTCTCCCCGGATAGTAATAGGAGACCTTCTTTGATTTGGATTAGTCTGGATGCGATCTCCAATTAGATCATTGGTTTGAAATTGTAATCCAGGAACAATGCCATTGAGTCTGTCTAAGATGTTTGTGGATACCGAGCGGTTCAGCAATTTATTATCTATCTGAACATAGCTTCCAACCGCTCTCTCTTTTGGGATGGTTTGGTAGCCGGTATTAATAGCATCTACGATTCCTAAGCCAATATTTGCTGGGCTCAGTTGAATTTGTCCGATCTCTTGTTCTGATATCAATACTTCCACAGTTTCGTAGCCTATCATTGTAAAAAGCAGTTGCTCCCCCTCCTGAACAGAAATTTCATAAAATCCTGACTGGTTGCTAATGGCTGTTAGATTACCTTTTGAAGAGGTTATGGTTACTCCAGCTAAGGGACTGCCATTCTGATCCACAACTCTTCCTGATTTTTTTGCAGGTTGTTTTTTCTGGGGTGTTGTATTTTCTTCTGGTCCTGCACTTGAATTTTGACGGATAATAATACTCTTTCCTTTAATTTCGTAGTTAATCGTAGCAGGCTGATTTTTAAAGATTTCCTTTAAAGCCTGGACAATCGTAACATTTTTCAAATTGAGGTTGATGGCTCTGCCTTTAGCTAAGGTTTCCGAAGGGGCCATAATTGCATAATCTGTTTGCGCCCGTAGTTTTTTAATGACTTGCTCCAGGGATTCGTTTTTGGCAGACAAATTAATATCCTGTGCCTGTACTAATGTACTAGCCGTAAAAAGAGATACACAGAGTGTGAGTACCCTTAATGAGTGCGCATAGGAGGGAAGCTTCTGTTTGCTTTGCTGCAGGTTGAAAAACCTGCCTCCCATAGAATGATTTTTACCATTCATAATTTAAATAGGTTAGCGGATATTACTTCTGCACTGTTGACAATGATGCCAGCAATGCTTAATTTTGTATCCAAGGGTTAGAATGTAGAGTTAGATTTATTTTTTTTAACCCGATACCAGCCGGAGTTGTTAGAGCAACTCTGGCATTTTTATGGTATCCAGGCAAACATATGATACTTAATTTACAGTTGTTTTACCGTTATCCTCCTTCCTTCGATTTTAAATGTTACGTTTTCAAAAGTTGAAATAGCTTCCAGTATTTCTGATAATTTGCGGTCTTTGGGAATCTCCATCAAAAATTGTTCTTTCGATAAATTAGAAGGATAAATGATCTCAACGTCATACCACCTTTCCAGATTTTTAAAGATTTGACCGAGCGTCATATTATTGAAAACAAATAGATTCTTTGACCATGCGATTGCTTCCTCAGCATTAACTTGTCTGGTTTCAAATTTGTTTTTGTAAAACGTACTCTGCTGGCCCGGATTCAGGATTGCTTTTGCATTAGTCCCATTGGACGATAGCGCTACTTTACCCTCCAATAAGGTAGTTTCAGTAACTTCTCCTGTATAAGACTTTATGTTAAAATGCGTTCCCAATACAGTAAGCAGTTGCCGGTCTGTTGTTTCCACTTTAAAGGGATGCTTTATATCTTTAGCTACTTCAAAGTATCCCTCTCCAATTAATTTTACCAGACGTATGCTATCATCAAAACGAACCGGATAAGTAATACTTGAACCAGAGTTAAGGATTACTTTAGTGCCATCGCTTAATTTAAGTTCATAAAAACCTCCATTTGGAACATTTAGTGTTGCAGAACTTATTTTCTCAGTTTTTGAAATAAGGTTTCCATTATTATACGTTATGGCATTCGCTCCAATTTCAACTCCCAGACTACTGCTGTCTAATTGTATCTGTTGCCCATCCGAAAGGGTAAGGGTGGCTTTTGATGCACTGGGAGGGAGGACATCAGAACCATATATGCTGCTCAATTTTGTTGAACTTATTTCCTGTTTGGTCATCAAATAATACATGGACACAAGTCCTATTCCGATCAAAAGTGCTGCTACAGTCGTCCATTTCTGCCATAATTTTTTAACCTTCTTATTGTTGCCAGTTTGGGCATATATGTTATTCCAGCGATTATTGACAATGTTTTCTACTTGTTTATTTTCGGAATTACTGGTGTTTTCAGTTTCTGATTCCAGGTGATCGTGAATCAGCCGTGATAACCATTCTTCATTCTCATTAATGCCAAAATAGTCATACAGCTCTTGTAGTTCTTCCACATTGGTCTCGCCATCTATATACTTGTAAAATAATTGCTTGATATATTTGTTGTCTTCCATAGCCGTAAATTTGACCTTTTAATAATATTACATTCCAGTGCCGAAAAGTAATAGGGTGAAAATGTTTTTTTTTGAATTGATTTTAAAGAATAGATCCATACTTAATAAGCCAGCCCATGTTTAGTCATGGAACTGGCTTAAATGTTTTATTTAGTGAACATACGGTTTCTAATGTGTTACATCAAATAGGACAATGCAAAGAAAAAGATAGCTATGCGGTTGCAAATATTCACGCATCTTTTTTCCCGCTTCCTGGATCAAGCGATTGACCGCCGGTTTACTGATCCCCAATCGTTCCTGTATCTCCTTATAAGATAGTCCTTCAATTTTGTAAAGAGAATAAACCTCTCTTTGTCGGGCTGGTAGCCTGGCAAGTGCCTGATCGATTGCAATTTGCATTTCCCTCTGGTCAACAAATCTGGAAACGCTATCAAATCCTTCTTCATTCGCAGGAAGTGACTCGAAATATATTTGGCGATGAAGGGCTTTGGCGAATTTATTTTTTGCCATATTCGAGGCTATCGTGTACAGATATCCACGTAACGACTGTGTGGTATCTATATCTGCTCTTCGTTCCCACACTTTTAGAAAAAGATCTTGTAATACATCTCCGGCAAGCTCTTCATCACGAAGTAGGTGTAACAACTTTACAGTAAGCTGGCGCGCATATTTGTTATAAAGCTGCTCAAAGGCGAAATGATCACCTTGCTTTAATTGCTGTAGCAATTCCTGCTCACTAAATTCCTCACGAGATTTCATGACTCTATTCTTTTAATGTGTGTACCTAAATTCATAGATCAGCTCACCGGTTGCAGTAACAGGCGCACCGGGCGTATTTGAAGCTGCAATTGTACTGGAATCTAAGAACCATTTCCCCCTGCCTTCACTTGCAGTTACAGTGCTATAATCATCTGGCAATACCAGGTTGAGTGGCAACCTATTCATAAAGGCAATTGAAGCATTGGATGCCAGCGAAGCTATAAATATGGGGTCTAAATCTTGTAAATAACTAAGCTGTTGTGTCGTTAAAATAACATGATTATTTACCCAGTTGATATAATCCGAAAGGACAGCATGAGCTTCTACAATTAGCGAATTGTCATCTAATACATAGAGTTGGGATTCTAAGTGTTTAAAGCCTAGCGGGCTAAATTCGACTTTCTCCATAGTGTTGATATTTAGTGTACTAAAAATTACTGAATGTTCAGCGGTTAAAATTGGATATCCTTGTTGGAATTAGGATACTATATTAATAGTATTACTAATATATGAATTTTATTTAATATATTTAAGTTTAAAAGATATGTAGGGCCTAATTATGATAAGGGAGGCGTATTGGAAAGAAAAAAACATAAACCAGTTATAAATTATAAAGATCTTTTGTTTCGTGGCATTGCTTGTCTACTGGCTGCTCACTACATCGTAATGATGGGAAGACCTGATCTAAGTACCTTTCAGGCATTGATGATCCCATCTTACTACCCCACACTTCTGGTCAATTATGCTATTGCGCTCATAGTAGGGATGGGGGTGAAACGGGTAACCATTTCATTGGACCGATACCACGATTGGTACCGTGACATTTGGCGCAGAGCCATGTTGCAATTCATTTTTGGCGTGATCGGCGTATCCATTCTTTCGTTTTTTTTGGTCTGGCTCTATTTTATTGCTTTTGACCAGAACCTTATTGATTCCGGTTACCTGGATTATGAACTCCCTTTTTCGATTGCACTAATAACGATTTTGAACTTCTATTATGTCGCATACTATTTTTATATGTATCCAAGACCTGTTGACAGATCGACTTCGGAGCCTATGGAAGAAAGGCAAATGAATCAGGTACACTTTAGTTCACAGGATGAAAGTAGGATAATTGAGAGGTTGCCTTTTGAATATATAGAACAGGTGGATGATAAGGATTTTGAAACGAACGGAAACTATGAAGATATAAAGATGCTTCCTAAAGAATTTATTGAACCGGAACAAAAGAAAGAGGCCAAAGAAATTCTTATCGTGGATACACCGTTAAGGAGTATACCGATCAGGCTTAAAGATGTAGCGATGTTCTTCATCTTTAATAAGACCCTATTTATCGGAATTAAGGGAGTGAAAAATCTCGGTGATTGTTATCAATATTCAGGTACACTCACCGAGTTAATGGAGTACTTGGATGAAAGAGACTTCTTCAGGATCAATAGACAGTGCATAGTGAACTTTAGGATGATTGATGCATTTGAAAATTCAGGGGAAAAAGGATTACGGGTATTACTTAAATCGGAATTTGTTATGCTGGATGATATTGAAGCGAATGTATTCGAAAAAACGTGTATGGTCAGTGGTGATAAGGTTTCAAGCTTTAAGGAATGGATGAATAGGTAACTAATTTGCTGCACAAGCATGTTTAGCTCATGCAGCAAGAAATTGTTTAAAGCAAAGCAAATTCAACATTTACTTCAACTGTTCCTTCAAGTTCATTGTCATTGTCGTTATAGCTTACATTTCCAAAAAGATTAGCACGTGTCTCTTTTATGCGTCTGGGGGCAGGATTGGCAGGGATCGCTGGAAAAATTATTGGACCACGGGTCAAAAAAGCTGCGGCAAATAGGTAACCATAGAACTTGTTGACCTTATCCGGATAAGTAGCGATATAGGTAACTTGTTCAGGTGTAAGCGCAAATTTGTTGGTTAACCAGGATGAGAAATCATTAGCGACAGCATTCGCTTCTAATAAAAGCGCGCTATCCGAAAGCGTGTAAAGTACATCAATCTCTGCAGTTACATCATTAGGTGTTAGCGTTGGTTTTGGCATAAGGTTTATCGTTTAGAGTTTATGATATATTCTAATATATTAATTTTTAAAGAAAATTAAAAACAAATTATTCAATTCGTCATATGGAAATGGAAAATTTATTGGACAAATTCTGGTTCAGGATGATACTGGTAATGGTAGCTTCAGTATATATAACTGAACTGGGTAGTATGGATTCTTTAGCTACACGACTACGCACTCAAGAATTTTATAAGGAATATATAGCTACCGTACTGATTAGCCTTTCAATTGTTGAGTTGGTGCATTTTACAAATAATCGTTTGGATAGGAAGCTTACCTGGCATGGGCATGTGCTTTATCGCTTATTGCTCCAGGTATTGCTCGGATGGATGTTACCCCTTATTCTGGTATTCGCCATGGCAACACTCTATTTTTATGCTTATGATGTTGATATTTTCCGCACGGACTATCTCTATTACGGTTTTCCATTTGTAGTTCTATTGATTCTCTTGCTCAACATCGTTTTTATAATGACTCCCTATTGTTTACTCGGCATTCAGCATTTGAAAGGTAATCATGGGGTTGCTATCCTACTACAAGTCCCAGATGAACCTGTACAGGAGTGTCAGCCAGCCATTCGTATTAAGGTTCAGGATGGAATTAGTGCCCTCTATTTAATGCCGGAACAGATAGCTGGCGCTTATATTGTCGATGGGAGAGTAATCATACGAAATAAGGATGAAAAGGAATATCTGACCGATTTAACGCTGGATGAGCTGGAAAAGGAGTATTTGCCAATGGATATTTTTTTTCGTATCAACAGGCAACTGATCACTTCACGCTGTTCTTGTTCAGCATACAAACCACTGGAATACGGAAAAATTGAAGTAGACCTGTCTATTCCAGTTCCGGTGAACACAGTAGTAAGCCAGTTGAAAGCCAGGCACTTTAAAGGTTGGCTGGAAAATAAGCAGGGGTAGTTATTAAAAATGGTTTTTTATTGCGTAAATTCTTATATTAGAGTATAATAAAAGGTTTGCAAATACAGAAGAGCATGGCATATTAACTTTTTCTAGTTCTACATACGAATAGTTAATTGATAAATAGACTAATTGAAACACTTTTGAAAGTGGAACTTTAATAACAGTTTAGGTATGAAAATAATAACAATAATTATACTGCTGATTTTAAGCATCCCGGTAGTCAAAGCTCAATCTCCGAATACCATAAACATCAACAGTCAATCGGCAGATGTAATTTATAAGCGGGTTTCACCTCTCCATAAAGAATTTCACAAAGGCATACATGTGTTTATTTTCTCGGACAAAGCTATAACGCTGGCCTATGATACCACCGCTATATTAGGGATAAGCAATAAAAATGGCTTTGATCTCTACCGTGAAGCTTTTGACTTGGATCTTGGAGAAATAACATGTGACCGTTTTGACCATGAAGATCAAGAGGTAATCCTAGTTGCACTAAAGGAAGATCGGCAAGTGATATACAACCTGTTCCAGATTAAAGCAGATCGTGTATATTATTTGGGCAATACAGAGATGACCTTGCCGGATAAGGCAGACGAAGCGATATTAAACCTCGCTATTGTGAATAAATTAATGGTTATTTCATTATCGGACAACCAGGGCATGCAGCTTGCTTCTTCGACATTGGCAATAAATAAAAAGGCTCTTGAACCTGTTCGGAGTTTACCGAATATGGAAAGTTATATAAACTGATACCATGAAAACTAGGATACTTTTAATGATAACATGGACTCTTTTTGCTTGCGGAAGTGGCGATAACACACATATTGCCAATAATCAGAGGAAAGAACCTTGCCACTGTGAAAAGACATTTGGAACTGACAGTATTGTATTTGCTACAAATGTCCAATTAAAAAACGAAGTAGATGGAAAGGTATTACGGTTTCATTGCTCATCTATCGAAAGAGGTATAGCATCCATAAGCAATGAAAATGAGCAATATATTTATGATATTAATTGTGTTTCAACAGTAGAGCATAGCCTGGAATTATCCAAAGATTTCAAATATTTTACCGAAGCGATGCAATCACAAGAAGATTTCTTCAAAGTATTAAAAGGAGGGGAAAAGCTCTTTTTCGAATTTACTCTGGAAGATAGAAAGATCAGATCGGTACTGAAATTGAATATAGATTGATTAAGGGATTCAAACATGTAGAGGAAAGGACATCAAAAAACAGAAAGGATGAGACAGTTATTATTAGTTTTGCTGCTGCTTCCAAAAGCAACTACCGCTCAGACTTATCAAATTGTCGAAAATAATGTCAGGCTAGCATTTGAAGGCACCTGGCAAGAGAAAGAAAAACAGTTCATAAATACGATTAAAATACACTTTGAGCCGGGTGAAGATGATGCTATTTTTACAGATGTAGGAAATGGGGTTGCTCCATCCAAAACATTTAAGGTGTCATTAAAAGGGAATCGATTGGTTTTGCCTGTATTTAGGAACCAAAACGATTATCTTGAAATGGAAGTTAAAAAATGGAAGCTGTACTTAAGGACCATGCCGGGGCAATGGGATTCAAACGGCATGCTTATTAGATTGGATATTGCCCACCGGGAACAAAAGATTTTTATTCGTATTGAAAAGTAAACAAGCTATTGACGGTTCTCACTAGCATTCTTCCTCGTCCACATTCCTTATATTATACTTTTCTAGCCAAATTTTAAAGCATTCAGCATCTTTAGGTTCAAAGCGAATGATTTCATTCGATATTAAAGAAATAACGAAAATACCAACAGCCAGACTGTACGCGGACAGTTCAGCTATTGGATATTTTAGATCAGGATAGAATGTATTTTTCATTGGTTTTATTTAATGTAAAGTTACACCCGGATCAAAATCTCTACAATACTGGATTTCCCGTAAATACCTGCCTAAATACACTAAAATCTGGAGTGTTTGCTAAACGTTAGCCATTCTTCTAGCTCAAACACGTTCATTTTCCCTGCTCTTTTTTTAGCAAATATATTTCCGAGGACGATAAAACATCCCCTTCTCTGTTCTTGCTCTCAAAAAGCATGGAAAAGAACATTACATTATTAGCCTTCGGAGCTGGTCAAGACAGTACCGCAATTCTTTACAAAATAGTTCTGGATAAAACATTTCGCGAATACTACATAAAAGGCAAATTGATCGTCTTAATGTCAGATACCGGAAATGAACACCCGGGAACATATCAGCATGTCCAGTTTATAAAAACGTTCTGTGAATTCCACAGAATCGAATTTTACTTGATTACATATCATCAGGGCTATCACCCAAAAAATTGGGATACCCTTCAGCACAATTTCCAGATACATAGTACGGTGATGTCGGTTGCTTTTCCCAAGACCTGTACTGACAACCTCAAGATAAAACCGCTTTATAATTTCCTCGATCATTACCTTGCCAAACATTATTACAACTACAATGAACCGAACCGTCCGAAAGGAAAGCGCTTCATCAAACATTTCTGTAAACAATATGGCAAAATCAATGTCCTGTTAGGAATCGCTGCCGGAGAAGAATCCCGTATTGCCAAAAGCAATAAGCCAACGGAGCATACTACCCAGTTTGACCTTTTCGGCCAAGTTATTATTACTAAATCCACTTGGATGGAGCATTGTCTGCAGAAGTTGTATCCATTAGTCGATCTACAGATGGACAGAGCGGCTTGCCAAACCTATATACGCCAAACAGGATTACCATTACCGCCACCTTCCAACTGCATGATGTGTCCATTCCTGAGCAAGCAGGAAGTTCTTTGGCTTTATCGGAATTATCCAGAAGTATATTACGAATGGCAAGCCTACGAAAAAGCGAAGTTGCAAAAATTCAGCAATGCCGAAATTTCAAGAAACCTCGGTGTTAAAGGTGAATTGACCTTAGCGCAATTTCTCGATCAGGCTATAACCGAATATGGACACTGGACCGACGAACAACTCAACGAATATAAAATGAGCCACGGCCATTGTGTCAAATCTGCTTATTGATTGACTCCTTTAAATTCCTGATACCATTCCCTTGCAGCCTGATGAAAAGGAATGCCTCTTTCAATCGCATCAAACCAAATGAGGTATCTCGTATAGTGCTCCTGAAATTTTATTGTTCCTTTTAGTTTCGAAATATAATCATTTACGGTATTCCGGCATTTGGAAAGTAGCATGGGCAATACCTTCTTATCCTCATAATTATAAGCTTTTGATAGGAGCAGGGCTATTGGCATTTCCACCTCAAAAACCATTTGAGCATCTTCATTTTTCCTAAAAAACCGTAATGCGGATTCTGCTGCCGGCTTTATGAGATCATAAGATTTTGCTTGCATTAACATAAACAATTGAAAGAAATAAACGTCAGTCAGGATATCCAGTCGGATATTGATCTTCTTTTTTAAATCAAGCAGACGCTTTCTAACTTCAGCGGCTTTGTCCAGAAGATCTAAACCCATATAGCTCACCATTAAATTTGCAAAAATAATCTGAAGAGCATCCGCGGGAATTGTCTTTCCGGAATCTCTTAATCGAAGCTCTACTTTTTGAATAAAATCCTTTAGCTGCTTTTGACTCCCCATATAGTTTAATACAATCATCTTGTAATTGACGTGATAAGCAAACAGAATACCGGAAAAAGGTAATGACTGGTTGAGCCGGTATTGGCTCGTAAATGCCTCCGCCAAAGCTATACCATTTAATGTATCACTAAATAGGCCCAGACAAACACTGGAGGTGATGTGCTGGAAGATACCATGAATATAATCGTTCGGTTGAATATTATGTTGATCATAATCAATAAGCCGCCTGCTATGATTATAGGCTTCTTTATGGTTAAAGGTCATCCAGTAGTAAATGGCATAAATGTAATGACGATAGAATCTGGCATTATTGCTCATGCATTCACTTTCTTTAGGCATTAAAGCGCTCTTGATCGTAGCATTTTCAACCCTTTGTTTATCTCTTCCTTTTGCATAACCGATCTCTCTTTTAAGTTCCAGGATATGACTGTACATACTTTCCATATCCAATTGCTGAGAAAATTTTTTCAATATTTCTCTTTCCTCTTTCTTGATTTCAGATAAAGTTCTTGTTGGAGTTGGCAAAACAATATTTAATCTTTTCTCCCATTCCAGCAGTTGCAGCATTAGTCCAAACTTTTCAAATTTCTGAGCTTCACCATATGCCTTATTCAGCTCCAGCACGCTTTGCTCAGGCAAGCTATGATTATAAAGTAATTCTACGTTAGTGAGTTTGTTCTGGATGAAGATATCAGTGGAAGAATCCTCGTTCATATCCCTTAATGTGCGCAATAAGTTGTTATAAAGCCGCCTTTTGGCTGAGGTAACAGAAGTAGCTTCAACAGGTATATTATTTTTGTAAAGGTCATTTTTCCCACTTTCGTAAACCGAATACAACTGATAGAACAAAGGAGGCTCAACCCCTTTAGATGAATCTCCGTAAAGTATTGTAAACTGGCGTTTTTCATCTTTATTCAGCGCTAAGACAAGGTCTGAAACGAAGTCTTTCTTCTTGTACATAATTATGGCATTTACTGCAATTTATGCCAATTAAATCACATTTGTAGCGTTCACAATCGGCAAATAATCGAATTGTTTAATAATTGATAAGGTTTTTACTTTGGACAAAGAATAATTTCCAACCATTTATTAACCAGTAAATTAAACATCATGACATTCAGATACATTACTATTTTAACGGCTATTGTGGCAATACTTGCACAGGGTTTTAAAGTATTTTCCAAAGGATCTTTTATTGAAAATATCGGACAGGTAACCGATCAGAACCTGCAACAACGATCTGATATTATTGCAAAATATCAGACAGGAAATGGACTTAATATATTTCTTTCTAAGAACGGGATTCACTATCAATGGTCATCTGAAGATCAACTTTACAGGATGGATGTAAAATTGTTAAAAGCGAACCCCAATCCGCGGATAAGTAAAGATCAGTGTACAGGTTTTAGGGAACAATATCAATTGGCAGGAGTAAAAGAAACCGCATACAGTTACAATCGGATTACATACCATGATATTTATCCGGGAATAGATTGGACATTCTACTTTAATGCGAAAGGACAATTAGAGCATGACTTTATTGTAAAACCTGGTGCCAAAATTTCGGATATCAGGTTGGAGTATTCGGGAGCGGACAATATTACCATTGACCGAAAGGGCAATTTGGTCGTTGTCACCGAATTTGGAAGCATTACTGAACCAGCACCTTATAGTTATGAACAGCTAAGCAGGAAACAAATTATGTCAGAATATCTGTTAAATGGCAATGTGATCACCTTTAAAACAGCTATTTATAAGGGTTCTTTGATAATCGACCCAGTGATTGATTGGGCGACTTACCTCGGGGGAAGCGAATATGATGAGATACGCGATGTAAAAGTCGGTAAGGATGGCTTTGTGTATGTTGTTGGTTCTACCAATAGTACCAGCAATATAGCTACCACAGGTGCACATTTAGTAATGTTTCAAGGAGGCAATAATGCGATTGGTGCAGATGCTTTCCTGTCCAAATTTGATTCGGATGGGAATTGTATTTGGTCAACCTATTATGGCGGTACCAATATAGATGTGGGCTTAGCATTAGCGATTGATACAGCAGGCGACTTGTACATGGCAGGGCGAACCAACAGCCAGACAGGAATATCAACGCAAGGAAGCCATCAGCAAGTAAAAGCAGGTACATCATCCGGATATGATATATTCCTTGTAAAGTTCGATACTTCGGGAGCACCGGTTTGGGGAACCTACTACGGTGGGACAGGTTCCGATGGCACACAATCGGTAGCACTTGTTTCGGATAGCGCTAATGATCTTTATTTAGCTGGTAACACACAAAGTCCAAATGGCATTGCCACAACAGGAGCATTTCAAACAACCAGGCCCGGAAGTGAAGACGGCTTTATTGCCAAATTTGATTCAAACGGCATTTTGATATGGGGTACCTATTTTGGTACACCTTCCATAGATTGGATCAACGGAATAGCTATAGACAATTTCGGGGATATGGTCGTAACCGGAGAAACGATGAGTACAACAGGGCTTTCAACAACAGGAACCTATCTTGAAATCGGAAATGGGGGACGTGACGGCTTTATAGCCAAATTTGATTCCGCTGGACAGCGGTTATGGGGAACTTATTTTGGTGGTAGCGGATATGACAAATTGGAACGGTTGTCAATTGATAGCGTTAATGGAATTTACGCTGTTGGCATTACAGAAAGTCTTGGAGATATTGCCTCTGCTATTGCATATCAAACCACTAATGGTGGTTCACAAGATTTTTGTCTAGTTAAACTGAATGCCTCAGGAAACTTAGCATGGAGCACCTATTATGGGGGAATTCAAAACGAATATAATCCTGCCTTGATTTTCAAAAACGGAAATCTTTATCTGACAGGAGAAACAGGAAGTCCAAATAACCTGACTACACCTGATGGAATTAACCCTACTTACAATAACTCATATTCCGAAGGAGTACTTTCTATATTCAATCCAAATGGTGGACTTACGTGGGCAACTTATCTCGGTGGTGATGTGACTGATGGAGGAAGGGCAATCGACATTTTAGGGAATGAGACAGTAATTATAGGAGGAAAAACGTCAAGTGTGATGGGAGCCAGTACTGCAGGGGCACACCAGACTGTTCTTGGTGGAATTGATGATGGTTGGCTTTTAAAAATAAAAATGTGCAATTTGCCCGAAACGCCCGTTGCCATTGAAGGCAGTTCAATTGTTTGTGAAAACTCGGAGCAACAATATACATTAACTACTGTAGCCGGAGCCAATATTTACAATTGGATATTGCCTATAGGTTGGTCAGGAACAAGTACCACAGATACAATTAACGTTACTACAGGTGCAGTTGATGGAACAATTAAAGCTGTTGCTATTAATTCTTGTGGAATAAGTGATACGATATCTTTAGCAATCTCCGTTAATCCAGTTCCCCAGGCAGGTATCAGTAGAAATGGCAATATATTAAGTGTATCCCAGACTTTTAGCACATATCAATGGTTGCTCAATGGAAATCCAATACCCGGAGCAACCAATCCAACATACATCATTACGCAGAACGGCGCATTTTCTTTACAAGTTACAGGAGATAACGGATGTATAGGAAATTCTAATGAAATTATAGTCACAGACCATGTATCAATAAATGAATTGGATAATATCGGAATAAGAATTTATCCTAATCCATTTAGAGAAAAGTTGACAATAACTGTACCTTTTGAAATTACACTGGTTATTTATGATCTGACTGGAAAGGTCATCTGCCATGTTTATGTTTCAAAAGGAGAAAATGAAATTGATATGAGTCAGCTTAAAACGGGAAATTATCTACTTCAGGCGCATAGTGTTGACAACGGGAAAGTGTTAGGGGTAATGTCATTAGTAAAATTATCAAATTAACCTCTTTAATTTTTTAAGCCATGAAAGTGTATTTATTTGTGATAGTGATTTTATTGAGCTTTATGAACAACATACATGCCCAAGGTGAAAATAGCATCTGGATGTTTGGGCGCAATTACTCACTAGACTTTAACCAATTGCCACCTCTGCTACGTGATGACAGGTATATAAACGGCACCTTGATGGCAAATACCTCCCAGACGGTGATGCCTAATATTGAACATTTTTATGATTATGCACAAGCTGTTTGTGATGCCAATGGTAGTATTCTGTTTATGGTAAAGAAGCATGTTTATCGAAATTCAGGGTTGGGTTATTCCATTCCTGCTCCCAATATTTTTGACAGGAATGAACAGCCTATCGAGGGAACTGAGTTTCTTCCGCCTTCAGATATGCAAGAGGATAGACCCATTGTTATTCCCCATCCGGGAAATATCAATCAATACTACGTTTTCTATGTTCGCAATGGAGGATTACTCTACTGTTTGTTTGATATGACGCTAAATAATGGAAGGGGAAATATTGTTCCTGGATTTAAAAACATACTTCACTACGGTTATAACTCAATAGTAGGAAGGTCCATGGTAGCAATTCAGGATTGTGATGGTATTTGGCTTGTGCTTAGGCACAAAACACAAAATCAGTTCCTGAGCTTTAAACTTGATATAGCAGGTTTACATGCTAACCCTACGACTTCTCAAACCGGTCTGATGCAGATCGCAGAATATGCTTCATTAAATGAATTTGTGGCTTCTCCAGACGGCAAATTAATTGCTGTAGTAAAAGGTGAAGTTCAGCATCTTAATCAACCCGGAGGTATTGAATTATTTGATTTCGAAAAATGTAGCGGAAAAATAAATAACGCAAGATTGTTCGAAATGAACCAACAAGTTTATGGTGTAGGATTTTCTCCGGATAACAATAAATTATATGCCGCTTATACAGAATACAATCCATTACTTACTCCAATGGCATCTTGGTGGCGAGATCAGAATCTTTACCAATTCGACTTATCATTGAATGAAGTATCTGCAATTGTAAATAGCAAAACATTAGTAATGACAAACCCTACTATACAAAGAAATATGACTTTTTGCCCATTAGAAACCCCGGCATTAGGTTCTATGCGGATTGGCAAAGACGGTAAAATGTATTTTACTAATGGTTCACCAAGCGTATGTATTGGCACTTCAGGAGTCGGATTGGCTATTCATATAATTAACAATCCAAATTTACCTGGTCTAGCTTGCAATCCTACTATCAATGCAATATTTAATACGGTGAACGGAATGGTAGCAGGAAACAGGGCAAGTTTTAGAACTGATTTTTCCTATGAAATTGTCTTACCCCCAAATTTTACTCCAGATACAATTATAAATGAGCCAATACACGTACATGTATGCTATAGAGCTGATACAGTTTTAAAAGCACCCATTGGTGTTGGTTGTGTTACGTGGTCCAATGGTTTAACAGACAGTAATATCACGGTTTCAGTATCAGGAAAATACTGGGTAAGATATACAAAAGACTGTACCATATACATTGATACTTTTGATGTAAGTTTTTCAAAATTACCTAAAGTCTTACCGGTTCAATATGGATGCCCAGGTTACATTCTCTTAACCGCAGGAGAAATCGATGGGCCTAAATTTGAATTGGAAGTTTACAATGAAAATGGCGGAAAGATATATGGAGGACATTTACAATCACTTCACCATGTATTTAATCTCATCGAAGGAAATTATCTAATTAAAGTTAGTACGGAATCAGCATGTGATACCTTTTTAAAGGTTGAACTGAAAGCTTACCCCACAGAAGAAATTAGTATAGATCCACCGTTTGCCATTGTAAAATATGGCGAACAGATACAATTAACCGCATACGGTGGCATCAGCTATATCTGGACCCCTGCTACCTCGCTGAATACCAGAACAGGACACTTAGTAATAGCCACCCCAGAAGTAGATACAGAATACGAAATAATAGGGGTTAATGATTATGGTTGTCGCGATACTGCCTACGCAACTATAAAAGTCGATTTCAATAAACAGATACAAATGCCTAACGCTTTTAGTCCAAACGGCGACGGCCTCAATGATATATTTACTATTCCTAGTGGCAAATGGAATATTTTAAAGTTTGAAGTTTACAACAGATATGGACAATTGATTTACCAGAAGAATAACCTTTCTGAAGGCTGGAATGGAATGTTCAACGGTAAAACCTGTGATGCAGGAGTATATTTTTATGCAATTGTATTAAGTATGCCAGACAAAACTAATTATAAACTTTCCGGAGAGGTTCATCTGATCAAATAATTACTTTTTCATGGTTTCTAATTTGGTTTAGGAAGGGCAGTTTCCTGTTTAGGATGCTGCCCTTTTAAAATTTTAATTTCATTAATAAAACATTCTATATCTTCACATGGATAAACAATGTCAGTTGTTTTCATAGATATGAGAAATAAAGTGGCCGGATTCTTTTTAGTTTCCGGCCACCCTTATATTAACCCTTACAGCCTAATTTACTCGCAATAATTACGCGTAAGCATACAGAAGTCAACCCATGTACTTTTCAGCCACGTGTTTGCCGAAGTTTGTAATGCCCCACGAAAAGCCGGTTGATCGAAGAATCCGCTCAACATTCCATAATCTGGTGCTTCAAGGTCAGTTGTTGATTCATTAATAAACAAATTCGGGAATGTGCTGCATTTGTCTCCACATAAGCTGTTTTTATAATAGCCAGTCGCCAACAGTGAAAATTGGTTTCCTGTTTGGTTACAACTTGAAAGTGCCGTTCCCTCAATCCAGTTTTGCATCGTGCCCGAAGGATTTAACCTACATCCGTCAGCAGCAGCCCATGATGCATGTGGGCTTGTAAATTGTTGGGAATATTCAGGACTTCCCAGGTCATGTAAGGAATTATTAGAAAAAATCAATTGATCTGTACCGGATTTTGTTTTAGCAATTATATTTGAACCCTCAAGAAATAGACCATATCTATTAAATCCTTCAACTACCGTATTGTAAATTTGAGCACTACCATTTTTTCGAATTGCAATTGCGTCCTCATAACCAATATCGCTATTTTCGCAAAAAGTTCCGCCCATTAAACTTACATTGGATATTACCGGATAAGTATAAGGCGCATTATCTGCTCCGACTAAATTATTTGTAATGTCGATACCATAAGATTCTACAATGTGGAATATAGCATTATCTTTAAAACCCAATATATTTTGAATATTTCCTCTATAGCCTTGGCTAATGGCAAGGTCTGTTCTACCTGATTTATAAGAAAATACTTCCTTGATACCAACTTGACCTCCCCATACCCCAAGGCCATCAAATTTGGATTCCGAAATCTGAACATCCTTTATGGTCATTCCATTTCCTACAGAACCCAGGATTAACGCGCTTTGAGTTAAACGGTCACCTGTTGCCGAACCTTTGCCAGCGAAATTAATTTGAACGTATTCTAGAGTACCGGCGCTACTGCTTACAGAAGTTCCTCCTGCAGTATAACTATTTGAGGCGAAACTAAAGCCCAAAGCATTACTTTGATTGTTAGGCGCATTGCCCATTATCGCTAACCCAATCCAGTCACCCGGAGCCCTTGCCCCTGGAGCCTTATCCGATGTAAAGACAATGGGATTTGTAGACGTACCCACCGCATTGATTTGTGCAGTTTTGTCAATCACAAGTCCAGAAGCAACAGAAGTTTTCGCTTCAATCAATGTTCCGGGTTGAATCGTTAACGTTGCATTTTTAACATCAACAATTCCGTCAAGGATGTATCTCTTACCGGATAACAAGGTTGTATTCGTGTTAATAGTACCAGAAAGGGATATTGGAGTACAATCCACGACAACATTTCTCAAACCAGCATTTTCTCCAAGCTGGTCATGATTCAATTGGTTGTCAGTTAGGTTTTTTTGACAACCTGTTGCTGCAATCAAAACTATGATCGCAAGCTTTAAAAAGTTCCTTTTCATAAGAATAAAATTTAGAATTAGTAAAATAAGTAAGGGTTAAGCATTGCACTTATAACATCAATACATTAAGGTGGAAAAAGTCTGAAGAGTAATAAATCCATTTTCATATCCGGTCATTTTAGAATTCATGTTCTACTTTTAGTATCGGCAACTAAAAATTATTCTGATTTTCGGGCTAATAATTGGGCTTTTAAACTATACCAAATTTAAGCACGCTAATAGGGGGAACGCAATATTCAGATTAGGCAAAAGGTTGAATCATCTGAATTCGTTGTTGAGCATGCTGATTTAGGTTCTGAATAGTGCGTTTCCGGAAGTGATTTTTTGTAACTAATTAATATATCTGTAATTTCAGAATTGCTTGAATTTCTTTTAATACTTCAATTTTATCATATTCATATCATCACTTATTTTCTTATCAACTATTTTAGCATAATGTTGAGTTTGTTTAATGGATCTATGTCCTAACATTCTCGAAACTGTTTCAATTGGAATACCATTTGTTAATGTAACAGTCGTTGCAAATGTATGTCGTGCCATATGAAAAGTTAAGTTTTTCTTAATTGAACATATATCACCAATTTCCTTTAGATATGCGTTCATTTTTTGATTTGAAAAGCATGGAAATACTTTTTCAGTCAACCGACACTCGTTGAATCCATCATATTTTCTGATTAAATATAAAGCTTGGGGAAGAAGTGGAATCTTTGTCAGGCTGTCCGTT
The DNA here is from genome assembly GCA_001897525.1 of Bacteroidetes bacterium 43-16. Classification (GTDB taxonomy): domain Bacteria; phylum Bacteroidota; class Bacteroidia; order Chitinophagales; family Chitinophagaceae; genus Edaphocola. The sequence continues at coordinate 79,072 of MKTB01000018.1, forward strand.
TTTTTTCTCTTGTAGGAAATCCATGTTTTTTCGTCAATACCAGTAAAAAATTGTGAAGAGGTTAATCCGAAAACATCTATATAGGCCATACCTGTAAAACACGAGAAAATGAAAATATCTCTCACCAACGAAAGACGTTCAATTGAAAACTTTTTATTCAACAAGACTTGCAACTCGTCTTCGGTCAGGAATTCACGAATAACTTCCTTTTTAAGTAGTTTGAATTGGCTAAATGGATCTTTTTTAATCCATCCTAATTTAACACACTTTAATACAATTTTTTTGAAATTACCTAGATACTTAGACGTAGTGTTCTGACTGCAGTTTCTAACAGTTTTTAACCAAAAGTCATATTCTTGGATAAATTCATAATCTAGTTTCCTAAGCTCTAAATCTTCTAAATTATATTTCCATTTAATGAATTCCCTGGTGTGCGAAAGGCTTGTTTCATACCTTTGAATTGTCCCAGAAGCAAAATCTTTGCCCTCCAAACTTTTCATTTTATCATTTTCATCTTTAAAAATTTGAAGGATAAATTTTCTATCATCTTTTTTTCCGAAAAGTAGTTGAAATAAATTCTCTGTTGAAATGTCCTCCCCAGATGTTATAAGTTCGCGTTTTGCATCATAGACTTTTGAAACTAAAGCGTCCAAATATTGATTTATCGTTTTACTATCCTCTTTATTTCCAATTGCTCGATTTGCATTTTGATCCCAACGATCTTTAAACCAAGTTCTTTTCGTAGAGAATTCCTTAGCAATGCCGTTAACGGTAATTCTTCCATACAATTTTCGTTTCAATCCATCACTGCTGTCTGTTTTCTTTAAAAAGAACAGCAATCCAAAACTTTTTTCTAGCATAATTAATAATTTTTATGGTTATACAAAGTTCGGATTGGTGCACCTTCAATACAAGATGTAAATTCATTTAACTAGTTGGTATTCATTTAAATACATCATTAGTCGTGGCAGTTTTTAAGTCAAAAGTAAACTGCCACGATTACGGCAGTTTATTCTTGAGTTTTTTTGTAATTTTTGTTGTTTCGCAAAAATAAAAATGCCTGCAAATAGTGTATTTACAAGCATTTTGTATTTAAGTAATATCGTCTGAGAATGAAAAAGGCGATATTCTATAAAGAATATCGCCTTTGAGCGGAGAGAGAGGGATTCGAACCCCCGGACCTGTGACAGTCAACAGTTTTCAAGACTGCCGCATTCGACCACTCTGCCATCTCTCCGGGTGCAAAATAAGGGCATTCATTTTTTATAACCAAAAAAAATTGCTTCCTGATTCCATATTTTTTTTTAGAATACCATAAAACACAATACAGTATTGCATTTCCATTGATTTATTTAGCAAAAGTTTATTTATTTCCTTAATTTTTTGGGCTTAATTTTACTATATGAACGATTTTAAAGTATTTTTCTGGTTTGTTTGTTGCTCCCTGTTCTTTGGAGCATGTAGCAGCAATACATCCGTAAGCCAAACTCCTTCAAAGACAATTAAATCCATGATAGACAACAAAGACAACTTGACTAAAGAACAAAAAACAGATACCGCCATCTTCGCTGCAGGCTGCTTTTGGTGTGTAGAAGGCCAATTCAAATATTTAGACGGTGTGCAAAGTGTAAAAAGCGGCTATATCGGTGGCACAACCCAAAACCCTACCTACGAGCAGGTATGCTCAGGCAGCACAGGACATGCAGAAGCGGTAAGGGTAATCTTCGATGCCAATAAAATCTCCTACGATCAGCTATTGGCTGCCTTTTTCGTCTCACATGATCCTACCCAATTAAACAGACAGGGCAATGACATCGGCACGCAATACAGAAGCGCCATTTTTCCTTTAAATGACACACAGAAAGAAAAGGCTAAATACTACATCAGCCAGTTGAACCTGGAGCAGGCTTATCCCGCCCCTATTGTGACCAGTATAGAGCCCATGAGCACCTTTTATGATGCAGAGGCCTACCACGATAACTATTTTGAACTAAACCCCCAAAACAGCTATTGTCAGCTAGTGGTCAAACCAAAAATTGAAAAATTCAAAAAAGTATTTGCTGAGCAGCTCAAGAAATAAAAAATGCCCCTGTAGATCAGGGGCATTTTCATGCACTTATTATTTCCAAATAGTTTATCTGCTGTAATTCGGCGCTTCTTTAGTAATTACCACACCATGAGGATGACTCTCGGCCATACTGGCACTGGTAATTTTAATAAATTGAGCCTCGTCCTGTAAACGTTTGATGGTATCTGTACCGCAATAGCCCATACCTGCTTTCAAGCCACCTACGAACTGCTGTACAATTTCACTAACCGTACCTTTATAAGGCACACGGCCTACAATACCTTCCGGAACCAGTTTTTTCACATCATCTTCTGCATCCTGGAAGTAACGGTCTTTCGAGCCGCTTTGCATGGCATCCAGGGAACCCATACCACGATAAGCCTTAAACTTACGGCCTTCGTAAATGATGGTATCACCAGGGCTTTCCTCTGTACCGGCAAAGACAGAACCTGCCATGATACAGGAAGCTCCTGCAGCAATTGCTTTCACCAGGTCACCCGTGTAGCGGATACCGCCATCAGCGATTACCGGAATACCTTTTTTCTTTAAAGCCGTTGATGCCTCCAATACTGCCGTTAACTGTGGCGCGCCTATACCGGTAACGATACGGGTAGTACAGATAGATCCCGGACCGATACCCACTTTTACCGCATCTGCACCGGCATCTGCCAATGCCAATGCACCTGCAGCCGTAGCAATATTACCGCCAATCACCGGTAGTTTTTTGAAATTCTTCTTCACATTACGCAAAGCATCCAGGATGCCTTTTGAATGCCCGTGTGCACTGTCTAGGGTCACGATGTCAACACCCGACTGGATCAATGCATCTACCCGGTCCAGGATATCGGCAGTAACCCCGATCGCAGCACCTGCCAGTAAGCGGCCATAATCATCTTTACAGGAATTAGGATAGCTGGAGTGCTGTAATATATCTCTATAGGTAATCAGACCCATCAACTTTCCGGATTTGTCTACTATAGGTAATTTTTCAATTTTATGCTGTTGCAGGATCTTCTCAGCCTTTTGTAAATTAGTACCATGAGGGGCAGTAACAAGATTGGAGCTTGTCATGATCTCACTTACTTTTTTACGGGAATTCTTTTCAAAACGCAGATCCCTGTTGGTCAGGATACCCACCAGTACTTTGTTGCTGTCGATGATGGGAATACCACCGATCTTGTTTTCGCGCATCAGCTTTAAAGCCTCGCTGATCGTCTGGTCGGGGTGCAAAGTGATCGGATCAAGGATCAGGCCGCTTTCAGAGCGCTTTACCTTTCTCACCTGCTCGGCCTGCTGCTCAATACTCATGTTCTTATGCAAGATCCCGAGACCGCCCTCCCTGGCAATAGCAATAGCCAGAGTAGCTTCAGTTACGGTATCCATTGCAGCAGAGACAATAGGTACGTTTAAAGTAATATCTTTAGTAAGCTTTGTGGAAATATTTACTTCTCTCGGAAGTACTTCTGAATAGGCAGGCACGAGTAAAACATCGTCAAATGTTAAGCCTTCGCCATAGAATTTGTTAGATTTTGTAGCCATGTGCAAAGATAGGTACAGAAATACTATATTTCAAAATAAAATCATTGTTTAGCTTTTTTTTATGAGAAAAAAAGGGTCACTATTTATGGAATGCCTTATAAACAGGCATCATAAAGACATAGAAAGCCGGGTGACATTAACAATTAAATAGAATAAAAACGCTATTTGTAAAGCCAGGCTTTGTATCTTTGTCCATTAAATTTTTAATCAAAACAAAACAGATAAAAATGAAAAAGTCCATCTTAATCTTATCAGCTATTGCAGGTATTGTATACTTAAGTTCTTGTGGAGGTGACGAGAAGCCAGTAGATAACACACAATTCACTCAATTCCAGTTAGACTCTATTAAGAAAGCTACAGAAGATTCTATTGCAGCAGCTAACGCCCTGGCTAAAGATTCTTTATTAAATAAAATGGCGGAAGATTCTATCGCAGCAGCTAATGCAGCAGCCGCGGCAGCAGCTAATGCTAATGCAAAACCAACATCTGGCAGCAAACCGGCTACTAAACCTGGTACTACCAAGCCAACCACAAAACCAGAGCCTAAACCTACAGAAAAACCGCCTGTAGATAAAGGAAGCACTACAAATAGACCTGGAGCGAAAAATAACAGCAATGAAGAGAATAAATCAACATCTGACAGACCAGGATCTAAAAATAACAGCAATGAAGAAAACAAGTCAACATCTGACAGGCCTGGTGCTAAAAACAAATAAGTCGAAATAAATTATATACAGAGAGGCATTGCATAATATTACAGCAATGCCTCTTTATTTTTGCCAAAATTACCATTCTTTTTTATGTAACAAATGAAAAGAGCTTCAGATGACTGAAGCTCTTTTCATTACTCAAATGCTGAATACAGAATTATTTTTTTGTATAAGCTCCGTTACAAACATCGCTACCATTTGTTCCTTGTACTGTATATTGTAAAGTCAATTGGTTTCCACTTACGTTCATATTTCCGGAAAGCGTTCTACCACCACCTACAGATTGAGATGCAATAGAAAGAGAGTTAGTTCCGGTCATAACACCTTTAACAGATACAGTACCACCAAAACCACCAAGATTAGCAATATTTACAGTTACTTCGTCAACAGATGATGTGGAAACTGCGATATCAATATCATAAGAACCAGAAGAACATTGATCTGTACCTTCCCAGTCACCAATGAATTTCTCACGGCTTAAAGTTTTACAGTTAGATCCTTCATATCCTACCTCACAATCTTTAGTACAAGACATAAAAGTCATAGTACCGATTGAAAGTAAACCCAACATTGCAGCCGATGTAATTACACGTACTTTTTTCATAATCTAATTTTTATTTGTTTTAAAGTTTAAAGTTATTCCTGATTGTTGATACTCTTTCTTTATAAGACGATATATCTAACTTATAAAAGACAAAAGTAATAGAAAATTAATAATACCTTAGAATAATTGGGCAAATTAACAATTACTTCAAAAATACATTCAACTGGACAATTATCCGTTTATTCAGAAATCATGCCTAATGAAAGCAATAATTGAAAACCAGATTGCTAAGTTCGAGAATAGGTATAAATACCAGCACATAAGAAAAGACCTTTATAAGCTCTATGATCAACCTTTACTACCAATCTTTTTGTTTCAAACTGCGCTCCGCATCCCGGTTCTTGATAGATTCCCGTTTATCATGTAATTTCTTACCTTTTCCAAGCCCTATCTCTACCTTGGCATAGCCATTATCATTGATAAACATGGAAAGCGGGACAATGGTAAATCCTTTCTCTTTTATTTTCTGTGCCCACTTCTTCAGTTCTTTCCGGTTCAGCAACAGCTTTCTTTCTCTCGTAGGGTCATGGCCTACATAACCCGCATTTACATATTGTGCAATATGCAAACTCCGGATCCAAAGTTCGTCCTTATGAAAAAAACAATAACTGTCATTGAAGCTTACCTTACCGGCACGGACAGATTTTATCTCGGAGCCGGTCAACATGATACCGGCATTCAGGCGATCTTCAATTGCATACTCAAAAGTAGCAGGCCTGTTCTTTATATATACTTTCGTTTGTTTACTGTGCTTGCTCATTCAATTACAAATCGCTCAATTATAAATTACAAATCAATTAACCCCCAATTTAAAACAATTTAATTATCTTTTTTGGCTTTAATTGTTTTTTGAATTGCACCAATAATTTTGCAGATTTCTTCAATCTCTTTAATAGACTTTCGGCTTCTTTTTTATTAAAATAATCGGTTGCAAATAATAAATTTATCCAATAACGGGCTTCTCTCGCTTCCTTATTAGCGATGGTTAATTTCGCATAAAAATCTCTTTCACATTGCCCTCCTATTGCCTCTTCCACATTTGCGCCAATAGAAGTGCCACATCTTAGCAATTGCTTACTCAAAATAAACTCATGCATCTCCTCCTGTAAATATTTAAAAATATTCACAATTCTTACAGCAAACGCAAAACTTTTATATTGGATAATATTATCCTGTTTCATTGCAAACTACAAATTCGACAATCATTCCTTACAAATATAATTTTCAATTTGTAATTGTCCATTTGTAATTGCTAATTAATTAAAAAAAGCATCACTTTTATCTGTGATGCTTTTATCTTTGCTGAGGTACCAAGCAGATTCGAACTGCTGTAAACGGTTTTGCAGACCGGTGCCTAACCGCTCGGCCATGGTACCTTATTTTGCTTTGCGATTAAAGGACAGCAAAGGTAACTATTAAATTGTGTAATTTCAAAAATTATTTTCATCTCAAAAAACTATGATTCCTAATCAACCCATCGGAGCTTCTGAACTGATCATTACGGACAAAGGCTGTATTTACCATTTAGATGTACACCCGGACGAGATTGCCCCTACCATCATCACCGTTGGCGACCCCGGACGTGTAGCTACTGTTTCCAAATATTTTGACCGTATAGAAACCAAAAAAGCCCACCGGGAATTTGTCACCCATACCGGCTACATTGGCAATAAAAGACTTTCGGTAGTCTCTACCGGCATTGGCCCGGATAATATAGACATTACCCTGAACGAACTGGATGCCCTGGTCAATATTGATTTCAATACAAGGCTAGCCAAAGAAGAGCATACAAGCCTGGAAATTGTAAGAATGGGCACTTCCGGAGCCTTACAGGCAGACATCCCGGTAGATACTCTGGTGGTAAGCACCTTTGGCATAGGCCTCGACAACCTGCTCCATTATTACAACTACGAAGAAAATGCAGAAGTATCCTTTATCCGGAATGCATTTGTACAGCATACAGCATTGGAAAACGCTGCTATAAAACCCTATATGGCAGAAGCTTCCATCCACCTGGTCAATAAATTTCCTGCACGGGAAGGCTATGTGCATGGCATTACCGTCACCTGCCCGGGATTTTATGCCCCGCAAGGCCGGCAACTACGCCTGGCCCCCGCATTTCCCAACCTGATCGATGCTTTATCAGGCTTCACCAGCGGGCAACATCGCATTACAAATTTTGAAATGGAAACATCTGCCATTTATGGTTTAGGCAAATTACTGGGCCATCAATGCTTGTCCATAAGCACCATAGTGGCCAATCGCCAAAATAAAACCTTCTCCAATGACGGTGCTGCATCAGTCGAAAACCTGATCAAAACCTCCCTGGAATTACTGGTACAATAGAATTATCCCCAGGCGGCAGATTTAAAGTGTAAAAAGTCTGCCGCTTTTTACCTCTTTTTACATAATTTTGCACTTCGGGCACCAGCCCGATTTTTTGTATACTAAGGTTCCGTTGATTGAATCGCAACGAATAGCAAAAATCGTGGCAGGCTGTTACCCAACAAATTTTCAAATCAAAGAAAAAAAATGCCTTTAGACACTTCCATTAAATCTGTTTTAATTATCGGCTCCGGCCCTATTGTTATCGGTCAAGCATGTGAATTTGACTACTCCGGCTCCCAGGCAGCAAGAAGCCTTAGAGAAGAAGGTATCAAAGTAACTTTGATCAACAGCAACCCGGCGACAATTATGACCGACCCTATTGTTGCAGATAAAGTTTACCTGCTGCCCTTAACCGCTGAGAGCATCGAGCAAATTCTAAAAGAAAATGAAATTGATGCCATATTGCCTACGATGGGAGGACAAACAGCGCTGAACCTTTGTAAAGAAGTAGAGGAATTAGGCATCTGGGAACAATACAACGTCCGGTTGATCGGTGTGGATATTAAAGCCATTGATAAAGCAGAAGACCGGGATCTCTTCAGGGAGTGGATGATCGAAATGAACATTCCCGTAGCTCCGGCAAGAGTGGCCAACTCGCTGCTGGAAGGTAAAGAATTTGCACAGGAAATAGGCATCCCCTTAGTAATACGCCCTTCTTTTACGCTGGGTGGTACCGGGGGCGGTTTCGTAAAACATAAAGATGAGCTGGAAGCTGCCTTAAATGCAGGTCTGAATGCCTCTCCGATACATGAAGTACTGGTAGAACAAGCCGTACTGGGATGGAAAGAATTTGAACTGGAACTCTTACGTGACCAGGCAGACAACGTGGTGATCATCTGTACCGTTGAGAACTTCGACCCTATGGGTATCCACACCGGGGACAGCATCACCGTTGCACCGGCTATGACCTTAAGTGATACAGCCTACCAGTTGATGCGGAACACGGCTGTACGCATGATGCGTGACCTGGGTAATTTTGCAGGTGGCTGTAATGTGCAGTTTGCATTAAACCCCGAGACAGAAGAGATCATCGCTATTGAGATCAATCCACGCGTAAGCCGCTCCTCTGCATTAGCGTCAAAAGCAACCGGCTACCCGATTGCAAAAATTGCTGCGAAATTAGCAGTAGGCTATACCCTGGACGAATTAAAGAATCAAATTACACAAACCACATCTGCATACTTCGAACCGGCACTGGACTACGTAATCGTCAAAATGCCGCGCTGGAACTTTGATAAATTCAAAGGCGCTGATGATACTTTAGGCCTGCAGATGAAATCTGTAGGAGAGGTAATGTCCATCGGGCGTACCTTCCCGGAAGCCTTACAGAAAGCTTGCCAGAGCCTGGAAAATAATGCTACCGGCCTGACCTCCATCAGCCGTAGCCGTATGCGCCCGGATGAGCTGATCGAATACCTGAAACGTCCGACCTGGGATCGTGTTTTCAGGATCAAAGAAGCCCTGGAAGTAGGTGTTTCTATCAAGACCTTAAGAGAAGCTACGCAGATCGACCGTTGGTTTTTATACCAGATCCAGGAAATCGTAGCACTGGAGCAAAAATTAGCTACTTATAAGCATTTAAATAAAATATCCAAGTCGCTTTTGTTTGAAGCGAAGAAAATGGGCTTCAGCGATGACCAACTGGCGGAGATCTTAGGCAACTGTACCGCAGATGAGGTCTATGAATACCGCAAAGCATTAGGCATTACCCGTGTTTACAAAATGGTAGATACCTGTAGCGCTGAGTTTGAAGCTAAAACCCCTTACTTCTACAGCACTTTTGAAGAAAAGTCCATCAGCAGCGATACCTTCCAGAATGAATCTGTGGTAACAGATAAAAAGAAAGTCATCGTCTTAGGTTCCGGTCCAAACCGTATCGGTCAGGGTATAGAATTTGATTACTGCTGTACGCATGGTCTTATTGCGATCAAAGAATGTGGCTATGAAGCGATCATGATCAACTGTAACCCGGAAACCGTTTCTACCGATTTCGACATTGCAGATAAATTATACTTTGAACCGGTATACTGGGAGCACCTCTGGGAGATCATCGAGCATGAAAAACCAGAAGGCGTTATCGTTCAGTTAGGCGGACAAACAGCCCTGAAGCTGGCTAAACGCCTGAGCGAAAAAGGCATCAAGATAATCGGCACCTCTTTTGACAATATGGACATTGCAGAAGACCGCGGCCGCTTCTCCGACCTATTAAAAGAATTAAAAATACCTTATCCGAAATACGGAACAGCCTACACTACCGATGAGGCTATGGAAGTAGCTAACCAGGTAGGCTACCCTGTTCTGGTACGTCCTTCTTATGTATTGGGCGGACAGGCCATGCGTATCGTCATTAACGATGAAGAGCTGGAACAAAGTGTGGTAAGCCTGCTGAAAATACTTCCGGGCAATACCATACTTATCGACCACTTCTTAGACCGTTGCCAGGAAGCCGAGATCGATGCGATCTGTGATGGCGAAGAGGTACATATCATGGGCATCATGGAGCATATTGAACCTGCCGGTATCCACTCCGGGGACAGCCACTCTGTACTGCCGGTATTCAACCTCGGAAAATTAGAGGTAGAAGAAATGGTAGATATCGCCAAAAAACTTGCATTAAAACTGAATGTAAAAGGGCTGATCAATATCCAGTTTGCCATTAAAGACGGAAAGGTATATGTGATCGAGGCCAACCCAAGGGCAAGCCGTACCACTCCATTCATCGCCAAAGCTTATGGTGTGCCATTCCTGAATATCGCAACCAAAGTCATGCTGGGTGCCAACAAGCTCAAGGATTTCACCATTGAGAAAAAACTGGAAGGCTATGCCATCAAAGAACCGGTCTTCAGCTTCAACAAATTCCCTAATGTAAATAAGGAATTAGGCCCTGAAATGAAAAGTACAGGAGAGGCCATACGCTTTATCAAAAACTTAAAAGATCCTTACTTCCGTAATTTATATAAAGAAAGAAGTATGCACTTAAGCAAGTAAAAAGAATACATATTAAAGGGCCGCCAGACAACAGTCTGGTGGCCCTTTAATATGTACCGATATCACGAAATATAGCATCAAAGCCGACTCGTTAAAAATCACTATCTTAGATTTCTTTTAAAAATCAAGCAGAATGAATGTTTATTTTTCCCGCCAATTATCAAAGTCAATGATCAGTTTTTTGATCATTTCTATACTCAGCGTTTCCGCTACATGGGCACAGGCAGAAGCCAAGCAGGACCATAGCCCGAAAGCCGTTTCAGACACGGGTATTTACCGGGCAGTGAACACCAAGGCTGAATTTCCCTCAGACTGGCAAAAATACCTGAAGGAATCCCTTAAATTCCCGAAACAATTTAGAGAAGATAGTGTCGCTATAAGAGTTATTATAGAATTTATTATTGAAAAAGATGGTAGCCTGAGCAGACCCAGGGCATTAAGAAGTGAGGGACATATCAATGGTGTGCAGGTAGCTGCAGAACAATTAAAACCCTTTGCAGAGGAAGCTATAAGGGTAATATTAATGGCCCCGAAATGGCAACCGGCACTCAATAATGGCATTACAGTCCGTTCTTACTTTACGCTTCCCATAAAGTTCCGGACCGATTAGCAAAAAGCACGTAAACAAAAAACGCAGCATTAATGCTGCGTTTTTTGTTTGTCTCTATATTACCAGGCTATATTTATTCTTTTACCAATTTAAATACACCTGTTTTTGTTTTGCTCTGGATCTTACCAATGTATTGTCCGGCTGATAAATGAGCCAGCTCTAGTGTACTGTACTGTGCATTTACAGGCTTTGTGTACACCACTTTACCGGTAATGTCATAGATGGAAATTACTGCATCCTGCAACTGCTCTTTTAATTGTACATTAAAACGACCATCTTTACTCGGGTTCGGGTAAATGGATGCCAGGTTAAAATCAACCTTACCAATATTTACACCACCGGCTTTAGGTACAAAACGAATGATAGAACCTTCTGCCGGATAAGCACCATAAATCAAATAATCAACATAGGCCTCAAAATCATCTTCTATATCGGCAATCCAGAAAGCAGTATCCGTAACCTGTGCTCCGGCAGCTTTCACTGAATGAAAAAAGGCCGAGTCAGAAGAAGTGGCCAGAGAATCGCCCTTATTACCTGTCAGGCCAAGGAGGATAACGTCTTTACCTTGTACTATATCTGCAACATTCTGAGCAAAGATAGCATCAGGCACGTTCTTGTAACCCGCCCTGTACTCAATGGCATTATCAGATTCATGCAACCAGATCTGGTAGTTCAGGGTATCATTGCCCGTTCCATCATTAGCTCTGCCCATATTCCTGTATTCCACTTTAAAAATGCGGTTACCTGCTGTTCCTGTAAGTTCATACAGCACCTTGGCACGGCCCTGGCTGGCATAATTCATTACAATACCCATGATATGCCCCACCTCATCAATTTGCGCACCGTTCATCGTCAAAGCACCCAGAGATTCAATAGAAATGGTATTAATCGGCGTACGCTGGTATTCAAAATCCATAGCCAAGTTGATGGGCGCACTGATGGTATCTTCCCAGTTAGCGTCAAAAGGGATCTCTGTAGCGGTAGCTCCCAAAGGCTGATAAGTATTTCCAGTACTAAAGGTTACATCATAACGGCGCTCCGGCATTTGCGCATACATCGTTCCGGCAAGTCCAAGCAAGCCGGCAAATAGTAAAATTGTTTTTTTCATGATTCAAATATTTATGTTACAATAGCTTAGACGGAAAAACCAACTGGAAAGTTAAAAAAAGCACGAATTTTTATTTAAAACATACTTCAAAAAGATAATTTTTGACCTATAATATAATTTTCCACAACAATGATTTAAAAATTACCGTTTCAATATTTAGCATTAATTTTAAAACCTTACTATACGTCAACAGCATGAAAAACATTTTTACTAGCCTATTATTATTTACTACAGTTTCCTTTCCTTGTATTGCTCAAAAGACAAAAGTTGCTCCTCCTAAACAAGAGCCGATACTTGTAAATGCAGCTCCTAAAAGTGAGCACACAATAACTGAAGATACCGCAGCAGTAAGATTTGCAGACAAACAGGCAGTAAGCGGATTCAACATCACTCAATATGTGGCCAGCAATTTCCAATACCCGCCTGAGGTATTAGATGATTCAAATTTCATTTCGGTAAGGATCATGGTCGAATTCATTGTAGAAAAGGATGCCAGCATCTCATCGGTCAACATAAAAAAAGTGACCAATAATGCCAGGACCACCCTGCTACCCAATACAGAAAGATTGCTGAAATATGAAGTACTGCGGGTCGTGCGTCGTATGCCAGCCTGGCAAAGCCCTGCTTACCAAAATGGACAAGCTGTAAGAAGTTATTTTAATCTACCCCTTTTATTAAAATTAGACTAAACAAACTAATAAAAATAGATAATTAATCTATTTTTAAACCAAACAACAGGATTATTATTATTTTGAATTAATTTCGCATCATTATTTTTTAAAACCATTAAAATGATCGACAGCGAATTACTTATGATGGCCAAAGAATTTGGCACTCCCCTGTATGTGTACAACACAGAAAGCATCCAGACTCAGTTTCAAAAGCTCAAGCAGGGACTCAAGAAGAACACCCGTTTTTTTTATGCCTGTAAGGCGCTGTCCAATATTAATATTTTAAAATATATCAATAAGCTCGGAGCAGGCCTGGATTGTGTCAGCATCAACGAAGTGCACCTGGGTATTAAAGCCGGTTTCGAGCCCCAAAATATTTTATTCACGCCTAACTGTATCGACCTGGCCGAAATTGAAGCAGCCATGGCCTTTGGTGTGCATATCAATATAGACAACATATCCATACTTGAGCAATTCGGCAACAAATATGCCGGCAGCTACCCTATTTTTATCCGGATCAACCCGCACATTTTTGCCGGAGGAAATTATAAAATCTCTACCGGGCATATCGACAGTAAATTCGGCATCTCCATACACCAGATGAGGCATATCGAACGCATCATTAAGTCTACCGGTATCCGCGTAGAAGGTCTGCACATGCATACCGGCAGTGAGATCAAAGATGTTGAAGTATTTGTACAGGGACTGGAGATCATGTTTGAGCTGGCCAGCCAGTTTCCCGATCTCAAATACCTGGATATGGGCTCCGGTTTTAAAGTACCTTATTCTGACGAGGAGATTGCTACCGATGTGGCCTTACTGGGCAAAAAAGTGTCCAAAGCCATTGAGACCTTCGAAAAAGAACAAAATAAAAGCTTTGAACTCTGGTTTGAACCCGGCAAATACCTGGTTTCTGAAAGTGGCAGCTTCCTGGTGAAAGCCAATGTGATCAAACAAACGACTGCTACGGTCTTTGTGGGGGTCAATTCAGGCTTCAATCACCTCATCCGCCCTATGTTTTATGATGCCTATCATAAAATAGAGAACCTGAGCAACCCTAAAGGCAACCAGAGAATCTACACCGTTGTAGGCAATATCTGCGAAACCGATACTTTTGCCTGGGACCGCAAGATCAACGAAGTAAGGGAAAACGACATCCTGGTCTTCAGAAATGCCGGTGCCTACGGCTTTGAGATGAGCTCTAATTTCAATAGCCGCCTAAAGCCTGCAGAGGTGATGTGGCATGAAGGAAAGCCGCACCTGATCCGCAAAAGAGATGTATTCGAAGATTTATTGAGAAATCAGGTGGAAGTTTTATAATGTGTTAAATAGAAAAAATGTCAAAATTATTTTTGACATTTTTTTGTTGTTAAACATATTTAGCAATAATCTTATTGTCAAATACACTTAACAACAAAACTATTGCCAAATGAATTCATCCGGGGAAAGCCCTGAAATAAAATGTAGCAGAAGTAGCCAATATAAGGCTATCGCAAGGATTAGATTCGTAACAACAGGATAATCCAGACTTATGCCCATAATCAAAAAGAAGTTTTGTAATTTTAAAGCCTGACTAATCAAAGTCAGGCTTTAATTAATAAACCAATATGAATCTTCAAAAAAAATACCCGCTACCTGAATTTGTTTTACTCGATGGCGACAATCACATCGGAGAACAATTATTAGAGCGTACAGTCCTTCTACATATTCCCAGCCAGTCCATATTTGAGGTGGTAGGTGCAGACCCGGAAAATATGCAGGAGTTCAAAGACACCAACCACTTTCCTTTCGTATTTACCAACATAGATGGCGAAGACGAACACAATGTATTACTCCTTCATGCAAGCAATGCAAACGATAAGCTGGCAGATATTTATGTATCAGCAGCAAACTGGTACGGCAATTACGCCAACTGGATCGACGGAGAAATAGACAACCTCTAAGTACTTTAACTTCGCCAAACTGATTTTGCTATGACGACAATTGCTTTATACAACTTGAAAGGTGGCGTAGGCAAGACTGCCGGCTGTGTGAACCTGGCTTATCTTGCCGCACAAGAACAATACCGTTGCCTGGTATGGGACGTAGACCCCCAGGGAGCAGCGGGCTTTTATTTCAATGCCACTGCCGAATCGGATAAATTGAGTAAAAAGCTCATTGGCGGTCAGCTGGACATCGAAGAGCTGATCCTGAGTACAGGTTATGATAACCTGGACGTGATCCCTGCCGATTTTTCAAGTCGCAAACTCGACCTCTTTATAGAAGAGCAAAAGAATAGCAAAAAAGTATTGAAGCAAATCCTGAAACCATTAAAACAGGAATACGATCTTATCTTTATTGATTGCCCCCCGGGATTTTCTGCCCTGGCAGAAAGTATCTTTAATGCAGCAGACATTGTGCTCCTGCCCACTATCCCGACCACCCTGTCTTTACGCACCTTTGATGCGGTCAAGCATTTCTTTGAAGAAAAACAAATAGACGGGTCAAAACTGATGTGCTATTTCTCGATGGTGGACAGCAGGAAAGTGTTGCATAATGAGGTCATAGAAAGATTCTCGGAACAAAGAAAATTCTTCCAGTCTTCCATACCCTACCTCTCTGATGTAGAAAAAATGGGATTGCACCAGGCACCGCTGCCTTATTTTGCACCCAATTCAAGAGGTACTAAAGCTTATGAAGCACTTTGGGAAGAGATCAAAGAAGGTATTTTTTAGTAGAAAAAAATTAAAATAACATTAATCACAAATTTCTCAAATAATCATGTATCAAACCATTTTGACTGAATTATCGGATAACATTTTAACCATTACCATTAATCGTCCTGATAAAATGAATGCTTTAAACAAAGATGTCATTGCAGAATTAGGCAAGGCTTTGGATGAAGTATACAACAATGAAGCAATCAAAGCTGCGATCATCACCGGAGCAGGTGCAAAAGCATTTGTAGCCGGGGCTGATATTTCTGAATTTACAGATTTAGATGGCAAAGGCGGAGCAGCATTGGCACAGGTGGGCCAGGATGGTGTATTCAACAAAATTGAAAACTGTCCTAAACCGATCGTTGCTGCAGTAAATGGCTTCTCCCTGGGTGGCGGATGCGAACTGGCTATGGCTTGTCATTTCCGTACAGCCAGCGAAAATGCAAAATTTGGTCAGCCGGAAGTAAACCTGGGCCTGATCCCGGGCTATGGTGGTACACAACGCCTGGTACAATTAATCGGCAAAGGCAAAGCCATGGAACTGTTGATGACAGCAGATATGATCAAAGCTGATGAGGCCAAAACTTTAGGCCTGGTGAACCATATTTTTGCTGCTGAAGAATTAGTAGAAAAAACAAAAGACATCCTTAAAAAGATCAATACCAAAGCTCCTTTGGCCATCAGCAAAATCATCAGCCTGGTTAATGAAGCCGCTACCGTAAGCCCTACAGGACTCAGCAACGAGATCATCGCTTTCGGTGCCTCTTTTGACACCGCAGATAAGCGTGAAGGCACAAGTGCTTTCCTGGAAAAAAGAGCTGCCGTATTCACCGGTAAATAAAAGCTTATTACATAACCTATAGAGCTGCTATCAAAGCTTATACTTTAAGTGGATATAGCAGCTTATTTTTTCACAAAACAAAAAACAAAAAAGCATGAAAAAGACACTTCAATTGAGCGCTATGGCCGCAATGCTGTTCGCAACAGCCACCATGAGCTGTAACAATGCATCTGACAGCAAAAGCGAGTCCGGTACCGCTGCAACAGGTGGAAGCCATAACCTTAAGTTCAACCTGAAACCAGGCACTGCTTATAGTTATGACATGGATGTGCTGCAAAAAATAGAAGCTGCAGGCACTACCTCTACCAATAACCTGTATTCCAAATACACCTTCAATGTAAAAGAAGCTACAGAAGGCAATGCAAAAATGGAAGTGGTGTATGACTTAATGAGAATGGAGGTCAAATCTGCGGGCAATACCATGAAAATGAGCTCTGAAGATCAGACTCCGGAATCTCAGGCGTTCAGGGATATGGTGAACAAACCATTTTCTATGATCGTAAGCCCGGAAGGAAAAGTAGTGAGCATCGAAGGATGGGAAAGCATTGACAAGACCGGTACTATGAAGTCTGAAGACTTAAAGCAAACCATGGAAACTTCCCTGAACATCTTCCCCGACAAACCGGTAAAAGTAGGTGATACCTGGAAAAAAGACATGAACACCACCATGCAGATGTTTAAAATGAATATCTCCAGCACTTATACCCTGACAGAAGTAAAAGATAATGTAGCTACGATTAGTTTAAATTCAGACATTAGTATGCTGCAAGGCGATGCCCCTTCTAATGGAATGGACATGAACATGAAAGGCACACAAAAAGGTAAAATGGAAGTGGACATCAATACAGGTATGACCCTCTCCGGTACCATTACCCAGGACATCAAAGGAGAGATGAAAGCCCAAGGCCAAACCATGCCTATGAGCATCACAAGTGATATAAAAATTACCGGTAAGCAAAAATAAAATCGCTGCCCGTATCATACATACACATCAATGCTGTCCCGGGATCCGGGGCAGCATTTTTCATGGAAGCGATCAACCTATAACTCCCGGCCGGGAAAGTCCAACATGACGCAGGCTAAAAAATTTTAATTCAAAATGTAAAGTATAGTTTACATTTTGAATACTTTGCTTTACTTTTACAAAAAGATTCAATTTACATGAAGGTCAGCATGGTATTTCCCCGTTTTTTTAAATGGCTCGGCTTGTTATTATTTATACTGGGCGCAGCGATTCCTTATGAGGGGGATGTAGATGATATTACTCAACCGCTCGGTTTACTGATACAGGTAGCCACCTTTACGGGCTTACTTTTCATGGCAGGGTCCAGGTTAAAAGAAGAAGATGAATGGAGCCAGCACATAAGGCTCAACAGCATTCAGTGGGCCTTACTAGTGTATATGGCGATCAGGATCGGGATGAAAGCAATCGCATTCTATACCCGCGACCCGGACTGGCTGCCGGTCAGCTTCCAGGTCAATATGCTGCTCATCATTTTCATTGTGCTTTTTTATAGCAGAACCAAATTAATCCCTTTCTTATCCCGTAAGCACCAAGAATAGATATGCAGAATTCAATCAAAGTAGAACGGGCCAGGAAGGACATTACACAGGAAGCGCTGGCGCAGGCTGTAGGCGTATCGCGCCAGACCATCATTTCTGTAGAATCAGGGAAATATATCCCTTCCACCATACTAGCCCTGAAGATCGCGCGATTTTTTCATACAAACGTAGAAACCATTTTCACTTTAGACCCAAAAGATTAAACAAGCATTTTATGATCAAAAAATTATTCACCCTGATCAGCTTTTTATGGGCTTGCCAAGCTGCTTATGCACAAAACCCGCAAGCATTCTGGCTGCAGTTTAAAAAACTGTATAATGCCGATCAATATACCACGATGTATGATCTGCTCGCCCCTTCTTTTAAAGCGCAGATGAGCCTGAAGGAACATACTGCCTTTTTTAAAAACAACATAAAGCAGGGCGCTGGTAAAATGAACAGCGCCGTATTACTACAATACGGGGATGAAGGAAATACGTTCCTGCTTTCTTTTGAAAAGATGCAACTGGAAGTGCTCCTGGTACTGGACCAAAAGGATAAAGTCCTGGGATGGATGTGGCAGCCTTATAAAGCGATCAAGACTCCAACGATTAGCATCCGCTACGACAATCCTTTAAAGACTAAAACCGACAGCACCATTGATCAGGAGGCCCGGAGGTATATAGCACAATATCCAAAGGCCAGGCTTAGCTTTGCCATCGTAAGTCCGGCAAAAACCGATTATTACTATTACGCAGCCGATGAACTACCCGATGCGCAAAGCGTTTATGAATTGGGATCGATCACCAAGACCTATATAGGATGGCTTGTAGCCCGGGCGGTAACAGAAGGCAAGCTGGATCTGGCAACAGACATCCGGCAATATCTTAAAGGTCCTTACAAAAACCTGGAACGGAATGGCCGACCCATTTTGATCAAACATTTGCTGAACCACAGCTCAGGACTACCGAGGCTACCGGAAGATTACATGAGTTTTATAAAAGACAACTATAATCCTTATGAAAGCTATAGCAATGAAGACCTGTTGAAAAGCCTGCAGAAAAGTAAATTATCAGCGGCACCAGGAACACAATCTGTCTATTCTAATTATGGTTACGGCATCCTGGGATACCTACTGGAGCAGGTGTATCAACAACCCCTGGAACAATTGCTTAATCACAAACTTCAATCCGTTTTACAACTGGACAGCATTACCTTTAAACCCACACCTCCATTGATCCAGGGGTATGATGAAGGCATGGAACCCGTTCCTGCCTGGACCTTTAAAGCAATGGCGGGTGCAGGTGCCCTGAAGACAACCCTTAAAGCCACTGCAGCTTTTCTGCAACAGCAGATCAATGAACAAGACAAAGCGATAAAGCTCAGCCACACGGTTATTGATCCCCATATACAACCACTCATCGCCTATGCCTGGCAGGTTGCGCCCTTCAAAAAGCAGGCAGATACCCTGATCTGGCACAATGGTATGACCGGAGGCTTCAGTAGCTTTTACGGATTCTTTACACAGCAAAAAACAGGACTGGTGATACTAAGCAATGTTGCACAACCTACAGATGCTTATGCAAATGAAATTTTAAAGAGTTTACAGGAGCAATAACCTATAAGCCTAAAGATTCAAAATAAACAGCCCGTGACTGCGAACACAAGTTACCGGCTGTTTATTTCCTTCCCGGAGCAAAGCTAAAGCCTACATTCAGCCCCACATGAGCAGGCGTTCTTTTCACATTTATAGCAGGGTCGTTTTTTACCGTATTCATATCTTCTTCAAACTTGTCAGACCAGAAGGCATATTGCAGGCCTACAAAAATACGGTTGGCATTACGCCCTACCTTGAAGAAAGAACCGATACCGGCACCCGGTCCGTTATAAACCTTATTATAGTGAGCCGCTCCTACTACCTTGATTACAGAATTGGTCCCGAAAAGCCCGTAAACCACAGGGTTCACTTTCTTGTCTGCCAGGAAGCGGTAGTACAGCATTCCATTATAGCCTAGCCCGGAGAGATAATAACCCACACCGGCACTCAATCCTAAACCTTTCACCGGCTCGTAGGCAAGGTTAACCCCTACCACACCGCCATATACATTCCCCGTACCAAATCCCAGGTAGGCTTTAGGCCGGTAAGCCTGCTCCTTGACTGCGATCTCGTTTTGTGCGTAACCAAAGCTTATGCCTGAAAGGGCATATACCATAAACAGTAAACATTTCTTTTTCATGCTGTATCCATTATACCTGGGCGCAATAATAGCACATTCATCCAGGATGAGACCATCAAATATAAAAATTAAAGGAGAAAAAAACCGCAAAAGAAGGCAGGTAAACAAATCTATTAAAGGCGGCACTTAGGGGCACAAAAAAAGGCAAGTTACTTATATCGCACCGCTCAACCATCTATCCTTGCTGCATTCCTGCCCTGGGGAGGTTCAATAGGAGCTGGTCGTATAAGACTTGCCGGCTGCAAAGGTAGGTATTTTGATTAAAAAAACAAAATACTTTAATGATTACCTTTGAGACCCGGCATTTACCGGGACGTATTGAGGGCCGGTAAAGAAAGTTATTATGACAATATCATCAAATGGTAAGTGTTATACCGCGTAAATCTACGCTTTAATCAAAAACACATGGCTTTATTTATCAATAGAACTATATTCTAAATATCCAAATAAAATATATCAATATCCCATTTTTTTAAAATCGAAAATGCATTTATCTTTGCATGACCGATAAAGAAAACGAGGTCGTTTATGGCCTCGTTTTTTCTATTTTCCGGTTATTAGCAACATATATCATGAGCAACACTAAATATATTTTTGTAACCGGAGGAGTTACTTCTTCTTTAGGTAAAGGCATTATAGCTGCCTCTCTGGCAAAACTGCTACAGGTCAGGGGCTACAAAGCCACCATTCAAAAGTTTGACCCTTACATTAATGTGGATCCGGGTACATTAAACCCATATGAGCATGGCGAATGCTATGTAACGGATGACGGTGCAGAGACCGACCTGGATCTGGGCCACTACGAGCGCTTCCTGGGCGTACCCACCTCCCAGGCCAATAATGTAACTACCGGAAGGGTGTACCAATATGTGATCAATAAAGAACGTGAAGGTGCTTACTTGGGAAAGACAGTCCAGGTAATTCCTCACATTACCGACGAGATCAAACGTCGTATGATGTTGCTGGGCGAGGGAGATGCTTATGATGTAGTGATCACCGAACTTGGCGGTACCGCCGGCGATATCGAATCCCTGCCTTACATTGAGGCAGTTCGCCAACTGAAATGGGAACTGGGCGATGAAAACTGTATCGTGGTACACTTGACCCTGATTCCTTACCTGAGTGCAGCAAAAGAATTAAAGACAAAGCCGACACAGCACTCCGTAAAATTGTTAAGTGAAAATGGGGTTCACCCGGACGTTTTGGTCTGCCGTACCGAGCATCATTTATACAATGACCTGAAACGTAAAATTGCTTTATTCTGTAATGTAACCCCGGACGCGGTTATAGAAGCAATGGATGCAGAAAGCATTTATGCAGTACCTCTGGAAATGATGAAAGAGAAACTGGATGTGATCTGTCTTAAAAAACTGAATTTACCCCTCGGCGAAGAACCGGTATTGACTGACTGGAAAGAGTTCCTGAATAAATTACGCTACCCTAAATCTACCGTTACCATCGGCCTGATCGGGAAATATGTGGAATTACAGGATGCCTATAAATCCATCCTGGAAGCCTTCATCCATGCCGGCGCAGTTAATGAATGTAAAGTAGAGATCAAAAATATACACTCCGAATTACTGACGGATGAAAATACCGTAGAAAAACTGGAATCCCTGGATGGTATTTTAGTAGCTCCGGGATTTGGCAGCCGCGGTATTGAAGGAAAAATTACGGCCATCCGTTATGCCCGTGAAAATAATATTCCTTTCTTCGGTATCTGCCTGGGTATGCAATGTGCTGCCATTGAATTTGGCCGCAATGTACTGGGCTTCAGCGCAGCACACTCTACCGAAATGGATGCCAATACGCCTCACCCCATCATTCACCTGATGGAGGAGCAAAAGAAAATTTCGAAAATGGGCGGTACCATGCGTTTAGGTGCTTATAAATGTGACATTAAACCAGGCACCAAACTGGCCGCAGCCTATAATAAGGAGCACATTGAAGAAAGACACCGTCATCGCTATGAGTTCAATAATGATTACCTCAAAGCATTTGAAGACGGAGGCATGGTCTTCTCCGGCACTAACCCGGATACCGGCCTGGTAGAGACGATCGAGTTATCCGGTCACCCTTTCTTCGTAGGGGCCCAGTTCCACCCGGAGTATAAAAGTACCGTGTTAAATCCGGCACCCCTGTTCGTTGCTTTTGTGAAGGCAGCTAAAGCACGCAAAGATTAATTCTTTGTAGCGGATTTCTGTTTTAACCGTCTTTTTATTAACTTCGCCCAGCATTTTTGCTGAAAAATTATATTCAAAAACATAAAAACGATATACAATGGCTGTATTAGTCAACAAAGATTCTAAAGTAATCGTACAAGGTTTTACCGGTACAGAAGGTACGTTCCATGCAACGCAAATGATTGAATATGGAACTAATGTGGTAGGTGGTGTAACACCTAACAAAGGTGGTACTACACACCTGGATCGTCCGGTTTTCAATACAGTAAAAGATGCCGTAACTACAACAGGTGCTGATACTTCTATTATATTTGTACCCCCTGCATTTGCTGCTGACGCTATTATGGAAGCTTCTGATGCCGGCATTAAAGTGATCATTTGTATCACGGAAGGTATCCCGGTTCAGGATATGGTAAAAGCACGTGAATACATCAATGGTAAAGATGCCCGCCTGATCGGTCCTAACTGTCCTGGTGTGATCACTGCAGGAGAAGCGAAAGTAGGTATCATGCCTGGTTTTGTATTTGAAAAAGGCAGGATCGGTATCGTTTCCAAATCAGGTACTTTGACTTATGAAGCAGCAGACCAGGTGGTAAAAGCAGGTCTGGGTGTGTCTACAGCAATCGGTATTGGAGGAGATCCTATCATCGGTACTACGACTAAAGAAGCGGTTGAAATGCTGATGAACGATCCTGAAACCGATGGTATCATCATGATCGGTGAGATCGGTGGTAACATGGAAGCGGAAGCTGCAAAATGGTTGAAAGACAATATGCGCAAACCAGTGGTTGGTTTCATCGCAGGTCAGACAGCGCCTCCGGGCCGCCGTATGGGCCATGCCGGTGCGATCATCGGCGGTGCTGATGATACAGCCGCTGCAAAAATGAAGATCATGGGCGAATGTGGTATCCATGTTGTCGACAGCCCTGCCAATATCGGAAGAACAATGGCAGACGTTATTAAAAAATAATCAATTCTCACGAAACCCGCTGAAAAGCGGGTTTTTTTATACCCTTGACCCTCCATTATACCCAACACGTAGAACCGGTCTGAAATTTTATTTCTGCCTGTCACCGAAATTATATTAAAATATTTCATAATTTCATCATACCTATGAATGAAGAAATATTTTACCTTTTGGGCCTGTACCATACAGAAGGGATCGGGCCTTTACTCGGCCGGAAGCTCTTAACGCATTTCGGCGCAGCCAAAGCCTTATTCCAGGCTTCCGCCAAAGAGCTTAAAATGGTGGAAGGCATTGATCATTCCCGGATCGCCTTTATCAAAAAAGGATTTGACACTAAAGTCGTTGAAAAGACACTACAGCTTATCGAAAAACATAAGATAAAAGTGCATAGCCTTTTATCGGATACCTATCCCTACCGGCTTAAAGAGATCAGCGATGCCCCCTGTGTATTATTTTCAAAAGGAAATGCAGACCTGAACCGGGCAAGACCTGTAGCCATCATCGGTTCCCGGCACAATACCGCACAGGGCAGACAATTCACCGAAGAGCTGGTACAAACACTCAAAGCACATCATGTATTTATCATCAGCGGGCTGGCCTATGGTATCGACATCATTGCACACCGGGCGGCCATAGCAGCCGGTATCCCCACCCTTGCGGTATTGGCCCATGGCCTGGATACGATATACCCTGCGGCTCACCTGAAGACCGTAGACCAAATGCTGCAACAGGATGGCGGCATCATTTCGGAATATCCTCCCGGCACTGTACTGAAAAAACAAAACTTCCCCGCCAGGAACCGCATCGTTGCCGGTATGACGGATGCTACCATCGTGATAGAGACCGACATCAAAGGTGGCGCTATGATCACGGCAAAACTGGCTTTAAACTATAACAGGGAAGTCTTTGCCCTGCCCGGCCGCTATAATGACCCGCGCTCCGGAGGCTGCAATTACCTCATCAAAACGAATATAGCTCAACTCATCACCCAGGGAGCAGACATTATCTCCTTTATGAACTGGGAAGAAGACCTGAAACAGAAGACCACAAGCCTGCAAACTAAATTATTTGACACTATTTCCACAGCAGAGCAATCCCTGCTCGGGCTCATCAGCGACAAGGAAAACATTCATATAGATGAACTGCAGATAAAGTCAGGACTGAGCAACTCCGGGCTGGCCAACCTTTTACTACAATTAGAATTCATGAATCTAATCATTTCACTACCCGGGAAAAGGTACAAACTGGCTTAAGGGCAAACAAAACTACCCTGAATGGCATTATACTATATTCCACCAAACACCGCCGATAAGATGAATCAAAACAAACCAATCAGAGACTGGGCCGCGGACGACAAACCCAGGGAGAAAATGCTGAACAAAGGTGCCCCTGCACTCTCCGATGCCGAACTGATCGGCATACTATTGGGAACGGGAGCAAAAAACAAATCGGCAATAGACCTGGGCCGGGAAATTATGACCATAGCTCATAATAACCTGCATACCCTGAGCAAATTCAACCTGAAACAATTGCAGCAGATCAAAGGTATAGGACTGGCCAAAGCAGTAACACTGACTGCGGCACTGGAACTGGGCAGAAGAAGACAGGCCGCCAATATCCTGGAGCGGAAAAAATTTGGCAGCAGTAAAGAAGCGGCCCTATTCCTCATCCCCCTGATGCAGGATTTCGAAACGGAAAAATTCTGTGTTTTATACCTCAACCATGCCAACAAACTAATAGGCTACGAGTTCATTAGCCACGGCAGCCTGAACGCAACCCTTGTAGACATTAAAGTGATCCTGCGGAATGCCCTGCACCACCTGGCCAGTAAAATTATTTTAGCACACAACCACCCCTCCGGCAACCCTAAAGCTTCCCCTTCAGATATACAGTTGACCAATAAGATAAAACAGGCGGCTAAACTCATGGATATTGATTTGCTGGACCACATCATCGTTGCGGAGAATACCTATACCAGCCTTAAAGATGAGGCATTGATCCAATAATGTGGAAATGGGCATAACTTTTGACGGGTATTACAGTACATTCCGTCCAGATAAATTATTTTGCAAAACAATTACATCACCCCCTTTTGTGAAATAACCTGAACAACTCGGCCAACATATCAGTCACTATCGGTTTAATAGGTACCCCGGCAGCCATGGAGCAGCGTATAGCACTATGGGCGCAGGTCCCGGGATTCAGCTTTAAATTTTTATGTCTCAGCCATATCCCTCCTTCTCACCAAGAAGCAGAGGTGTCCCTTGTTGAGGACATAGACGAAGTGATCCTGCAAAGCGACTGTATCGACCTGGTAGAGGAGTCGCCCCAGGTCTATGAATATTTTCAAAAAGCGGTAAAAGCACATAAAGATGTGTTTTTTGCCAACCCATTTGTACTTAGCTCAGAACAGTTGAGGCAATGCAGTCTCCTGGTTAAAGAATCCGGGATCAGATGTCAGCCCGGCCTCTACCTCAGGTACCAGGAAGATATCGCAGCAAGCAGTAAGTATGTATTTAAGTTCCTGGAGTCCGGCATTTCCCTGACCGGTAACCAGTCGATCAGCTACAATAAATGGCTGGCTTTGGTCAATAACCATGTCGATCTCCTGTCCTTCCTGGCCCATGCACCTATAAAACGTATCGCAGCCTTTTCGCTGCCGGTGAACAATATAGAACATGCACTGCTCAATTTCCGGATCCAGTTTGATAACCGCTCCGTGGGCAATTGCACCATCAACATCAATGCATTGGTAGAAGAGCAGATCAGTTGCCTGTACAATGAGGCACAGCAAAAACTGATCTTGTGGTCAAAAAACAACACCGCTCCGAATGATATTTTTGATCAAAGTTGCGTTATTAGTGCAATGGAGGACTTTATTCATCATTCCGTTGAAAAGATAGGCACTAAAGTCACTATCTTTGATGCCTTGAATACAGTAGAACTCACAAAAGATATCTTAAACCAAATTGAGGCATAGTTAGCTTTGGACATTAAATCAAAACGTACATCAGCAAAATTAAAATTGATCAGCATCGATGTTATCACGGCAATGATAGCATGGTTGATATTCTGGCTGCACCGGCACGAAGTGCTTAAGGTGAAATTTCCCGATATTTACTATAGTGATCGGTTCACCGCCAGGGATTATGTGATCATCCTGGTGGCCATTCCTCTATTCTGGTTTGCCATCTATACCCTTTCCGGTACCTATTTTAATGTTTATAAAAAATCAAGGCTGCAGGAGGCTTTCCGGAGTTTTATCTCTTCTTTTATAGGCGTTACCATCATAGGTTTATTTGTTTTTGCCGATGATACCGGCAGTTTCAAATACTTTTTTGAGATCACCTCCTGGTATTTCCTGGTACATTTCGGCATCCTGGTTACCTGCAGGAGCATTTACCTGGGCAGCACCAAAAAGAAACTCAAAAACAAAGAAATATGGTTCAATACCATAATTGTAGGCAATAACGGCAAAGCCAAAGATGTCTTTTACAAGATCAACAACACGCCCAAGACCGCAGGATATAAAGTGGTGGGACTCGTAAGCCCCGATACCCATCAGCTGACCCCTAATGAGCAGATCGCCGGCCTTGATTACCTGGGAGAACTCAATAATATTGAACAGATCATCGACCAATATGAAGTAGACCAGGTCGTGCTGGCCCTCGACACCTCTGAGCGTAAGCTGATCGAGTCGATCCTGGTAAAACTGAGCTATAAGCAGGTAGAAGTAAAGGTAATGCCCGAATTGTATGATATCATTTCCGGTATGGTACGCACCTCCAATGTCTTTGACAATGTGATGCTCAGCATCTCGCCGGAGCTGATCCCCGACTGGCAGAAAGTGATCAAAAGAACCATTGACATAGGAGCCTCTGCTTTTGCACTCATCCTCCTAAGTCCTGTCTACCTTTTAAATGCCATTATGGTACGCCGCTCCTCCTCCGGGCCTATATTCTATTTCCAGGAAAGGATCGGCTTAAGCGGCAAACCCTTTAAGATCATAAAATTCCGCTCCATGTATATGGACTCCGAAGCGCAGGGACCCGCATTATCCAGCGATAAAGATCCCCGTATTACCCCCTGGGGACGCATCATGCGCAAGTGGCGCTTTGATGAATTGCCCCAGTTTTACAATGTGCTCAAAGGAGAAATGTCACTGGTAGGACCAAGGCCGGAGCGCAAACACTTTATAGATATCATCAGTGAAAAACATCCCCACTACAAATACCTCCACCGGGTAAAACCGGGTATTACCTCCTGGGGCATGGTAAAATTCGGCTATGCAGAAAATGTAGACCAGATGGTGGAACGTATGAAGTACGACCTGCTTTATGTAGAGAACTGCTCCCTGATGCTGGATTTTAAGATCATGATATTCACCCTTATTGTACTGTTCCAGGGGCGCGGAAAATAGCAAGAGATATATTTGCTTTTCCATATATTTTAATTAATATTGTATCTCACACAAAACGAAAAAATATGGAAAATCAAAACATGATCGGCTACTTCAAAAGAGGTCTTCAGAATTATGCAAATTTTAATGGCAGGGATACCAGGCCTCAATTCTGGTGGTATTATTTAGCTGTTATTATTATCAGTTTTATCGCAGGATTTGTTTCCGGATTGATCCAGGTTGAAATTTTAAGTACAATAGTTTCCCTTGTTTTTTTGATCCCTAACATTGCTGCCGGTGTAAGAAGAGTCCATGATGTGGGCAAAAGCGGTTGGTATATTTTAATTCCGATCTACAACATTATACTTTTAGCTACAGAAGGAGAAGAGCAGGACAATGAATATGGTCCTAACCCGAGAAGAACAGATAAAAACACGTTTGACTTCGAAAACCAACAATTCCAGCAATAATCAATACCCTATAAAACAATACCGGCCGGGAATAGTCCCGGCCGGTATTGTTTTACTAGAAACTTGCTCTTTATTGAAAGATTCCGCTCATTTTCATGATCGTTTGCTCCCCTTCTTTTAAACTTGCATTAAAGCTAAGTCCAGTTTTCCATTCTATATTCAGGTCCACAGCAGCTCCTGCTACAGGAACCAATACCTGCAAATATTTAATCTGTGCCGCCTCCTGCAAGAACAAAGACCTGCTTAGAGCCTTTTCTGCCACCTCTTTGATCATTTGCAGCATACATACGCCCGGCACCACAGGCTGCCCGGGAAAATGTCCTTCAAAAATAGTATGGCCGGGATTGATTTCCAAGAGCGCTGCTATTCCCTTTTCTTCTTGTTTTATATGCTTTATCGTAAAAAAACTACTCTTCTGTAATATCATCAACAGTATTATTTTCTTCTTGAATCTTGCTTAAATCAATGCTGAAATTAGCTCTTAAATGTTTGATCCGGATGCGTTCTGCCAGGGTGTTGCTCCCTTTTGCCTGCTCCAGGTCTATGGTCACTACTTTACGCTTATCATCTGCATTTTCGATCTGCACAATATTGCCTTGATCAAAAATATAATATACAAAACCTTTCTCCAGCTCATACTTCAGGTAATCCATCCCCGAAGGATTATAATACAAACCAGCAGCAGGAGTTTTCAGGTTCCTGTATAATAAAAATTCAAAATCCTTTTTCAAAGTCTTGATCAAAGCAGGTTTATTCATCTGGTCCATCACCTGGTAAACCGTAAACTTACCCGCTGTATCCCAGCCAAAATCAAAGAAAGAAACCCCCATCTGATTCTGGAATACCACCCGCTGCCCCCCGTCTTCCATCTGCTTGAAAAACAAAAGACCCGAGAGATGAAAACGTTTACCCAATGGCGTTTTTCCATACACCTGGCCACTGTAGAGCAAGCGATCAAAATGTACCTTCAACTGTTCCGGATCTGAAAACGAGTGCAGCTTTTCTGTACTGGTCTGCACTTGCAGGTTACGGTATAATTTAGGCCTGCAGGCAACCAAAGCGGCCAGGAATAATAAACTAACGTACAGAAAATAGCGCATCAGCAAGATTAGTATTTAATTTCCGGTTGGAGAAACTCATTTCCGTATAATCTCCGCCGTTCTCTGTCATGATCAGTTTTACAACCTGGTTATCTGCTTTATTTATGTACACATCTATGTTTTTAAACAAGCCTTTCACCGCGCTGCTCACCGGGCTCAGCGTCAGCAAATACTGTGCAGAAGAACCATAGGCTTTCACGCTAAAGTCTTTGTTGTTAAACACCGTCCCGCGCATACAATCCATCATGATCTTATTGACCGATTGCATGGTCAGGCTGTTGCGCGTATTGATCTTGGACACCTTACCGTTTTCTTTTACCGAGATCATGCCCCCGTTCATCACCAGCAGATAGCTGAACGGGCTGGTGTACTCGATCCGCACCTTATCTGATTGCTTATAGTAAAATTTACCTTTTGAACTTACCTTATCATTCAGCATTTTCATATGCTTCACCTGGCCAAAGTCGCTGCTGATACTCTGTGTAGCCTGGGCATTTTTTGCCAGGGCCTGCTGCAACGCACTTGTATTGGCCATCACCGAAAAACCTGCTTTTTGTGCCCGGACATTTAAGCTAAACGCCAGCAGCAATAAAACCACTATACCAATTCTGTATTTCATTATATTGTATCTATTTATGAATCATCAAACTCTTGCAAAAGTAAAGCAATTCCAAAACTGTATCCGGTAGACGGTACACTTTAACAATGCTATAATGCACATTTGATGAATTTAAGATTTCATTTTAAACCTAAAGTTTAATTTTATATCTAATATTTAACCATTAAAATATTTCGAACCTTGAAAAGTAAAGTATTCACACCTTTTAAGCGCCTGCGTAGTATGTTCAATGTGATCACAAAAGCACACATCATACTGCCCATGTTTAAAGATGTATTTGCCGGAAAATATAAATTACCCATAGGAAGGCTGTTGCTCTTCATCATCGCATTAGCTTATATGATATGGCCTATAGACATCATACCTGATTACATCGTTGTATTGGGCTGGCTTGACGACCTGATCATCTTTGGCTATGTGGCTAAATTCCTGGACGAAGAGCTCCGGAAATACAAGGAAGCCAAACTCCGTATGGAAGGAAAACCTGTGGTGCTTCCCGGAAAATGGAAGTAATGTATTTAATTGATTAAATTTGCCGGCACTAAGTCGGCATTTTTTTATGCAATCACCATACCCTATTCTTATTATCGGACAAGGCATCGCAGGCACGCTGTTAAGCTATGAATTGCTTCAAAACAAGATTCCGTTCCGGGTGATCGACCATATCGATGACCGCTGTGCCAGCCGGGCCTCAGGCGCGGTGCTCAACCCCTACTCCGGCAGAACGATCAAGGGAATAAGCCGCAGAAGCCAGATGTACCAGGTAGCAAGGGCAAAGTACGAAGCCCTGCAACAGCTTATAGGCACACAAATACTGCACCATAACCCGCTTTTAGTATTTGATGGAGATGAACCTGGGAACTTCAATATGCCGGGAGCACTGCAGGCTTTCCGCGAGCAGGACCATGTACAGGCCTTTGAGGAAGTGGCCCTGGTAGACAATCTAATCCTTTTAAAAGAATGGCGTACCTTCCTGGAAACAAAGGGCTGTATCGAGGATCATTTATTTGACCCCGAGTTTTTACATTACACATCAGGTCCATTGAGCTATCGCGACCAGCAATACAGCAAAATCATTTTCTGTACCGGTGTTGCGGCCCGTTCCCAGCCCTTCTTTTCCAACCTGCGTTTTACAGAAAACCGGGGCGATGTATTGATGCTGCAATCCGATCAACTGGACCAGGACTATATTTATCAAAAAGATAAAATAAGATTGCTGCCCCGTGGTCACCATACATTTTGGTGTGGCAGTAATTACTTATGGGACTATGAAAATATGATCCCCAACCAGGAATGGGCAGAACAAACCATCCGGCAACTCCAGGACTGGCTGGCCGTACCGGTAAATATCCTGGACCATTTTTGTGCCAAAAGGCCTACTACAGCCGGGCAGATCCCCTTCATCGGCTGGCATCCGCAGCTTCCCGGCATCGGCATTTGCAATGGCCTGGGCACAAAAGGCTTTTCTGCAGGGCCTATGTGGATCGAGAACTTTGTGCAGGAATCCGTTTTAAATGGACAAGCGGCTATGTTCCAATATGTATTAGACAAGTGGTGTCCACAGGTAATTTAAGAAATGTACAACGTCTGCTTGATACAAATCCATTATATTTGAACTCAGATGACTTTTAAAGCCCGATGAGCCATTACGATATAATCATACAAAAATTAGATGCATTTATCAGGAAATATTACCTCAACCAGTTAATCAGGGGGAGCTTAATATTTTTGGCGACCATTTTGCTCTATGTATTACTGGTCACCGTCGGCGAATACTTTTTCTATTTTTCGATACAGGTAAAATGGACCCTATTGAGCTTTTTCCTGGGCTTAGGTGCCCTGGCCCTGGTGATCTGGGTCATTATACCCCTGCTTAAGATCCGCAAGCTGGGCAAGGTCATCAGCCATGAGCAGGCAGCAACTATAGTTGGTGATTTTTTCCCGGAAATAGAAGACAAATTACTGAACGTACTACAATTAAAAAAGCAGCCCTCCAGCGCATTTGAAAGCCGGGAGCTGATAGAAGCCAGTATTGACCAGAGGGCGGGCAAGATCTCTGTATTGTCTTTTGGCAATGCCGTAGAACTGCGCAAAAACAAGAAATATCTTCCTTACCTGGCCATCCCGGTCATCTCCGGCATCCTGATCTTTATCTTCGCCCCTAAAATATTTACCGAAGGCGGTTACCGCCTGGCACAGCCTTCTGTCCTGTTTGCCAAACCGGCCCCTTTTTCTTTTGAAATTTTAAATAAAAACTTCGACCTCATACAAGGACAATCGTTCACCCTGCAGGCCAAATTCACCGGGAACAAATTGCCGCAGCAAATGTTCCTGGAAATAGAAGGCGAGCGCATAGCCATGCAGCAGGAAAAGACGAACCTGTACACCTATACCTTTGACAAAGTCTATAAAAGCACCAAATTCAGGCTATACGCGGCAGACTATTACACCGAAACATACATCTTAAAGGTAAAACTGAAACCCGAACTGCAGCAGATGCAGATGACCCTGACTTATCCTGCCTACACGGGCAAGACGAGCGAGGTCTTGCAGGGCCTTTCAGACATCAGCGTTCCGGCAGGTACTACCATTACCTGGAATCTGCAGGCCGCTCACACCGACGGGATACGCATCCAGGCAGGAAGTATTGACCAGGCTTTTGTACAAAACGGCAATAAGTTTTCATCTTCCGTAAAATTCATGTCCGGACTGCCTTATTACCTGTTACTATCCAATGAGCAGCAGGCCCAGGTGGATACTCTGAAATATAATGTACAGGTCATAGAAGATCAATACCCGCAGGTGGATATACAGGTCTTGAAAGACTCCACCCTCTCGCAGCAGATACTGATTACCGGCACAGCAGGTGATGACTACCTCGTGCGGCAAAATCTCTTTGTGTACCAGGTGCTGGACCAGAACCAGAAAGTGATCAAAACAGGTAATGTAGCCCTGAAATCCGGGGCACAGGTGGTACAGTTCACCCACTATTTTGATGTAGGCACCTTACGCCTGGCACCGGGCCAGCAGGTAAACTATTTTGTGGAAGTATGGGATAATGATGCCGTGAATGGCAGCAAAAGCAGGCGCAGCCAGGTCATGAGCTGGAAAGCCCCGGCCCTGTACGAGATGGACAAGGCTATGACCGAGAATGCCGAAAAAATGAATGCCAGCATGAGTACCAGTGCCGCACAGGCAGAGGCTTTACGCGAAGAATTCAAAGACATGCAGAAAGAACTGATGGACCAGAACAGCTCGAGCTGGGAACGGAACCAGAAAATGCAGTCTATGCTGGATAAAAATCTACAGATCAAAAAAAATCTTGAAAACTTAAAGAAACGCCTGGAAGAACAGGAGAAGCAGGCAGATGCCAAAGAACTGAGCGAAGACTTTAAAGAAAAACAGGAAGCCATTAAAGAGCAGATCGACAACCTGAAGGATAAGCAACTGGAAGAACAAATGCAAAAATTGCAGGAAATGCTGCAACAGAAAAACCAGCAAAACCAGATGCAACAGATGCAGCAAATGGAGCAGAACAACAAACTGTTCCAGATGGACATGGAGCGGCTGCAGGAGCTGATGAAAAAGCTGGAAATGCAACTGAACATGGAAAATGTTGCGAAAAAGCTGGAACAACTGGCGGCACAGCAAGAGAAAATAGAACAGGCAACAGAAAAAGGCGACCAATCTAATGAAGCGCTGAAAAAAGAGCAGGATGCCCTGAAAAAAGAACTCGAAAAACTGATGAAGGAGAGTTCCGAAAAAATTGCGGAGCAGAACGAAAAGCTGGAAAAGCCCCAGGACCTTAAAGATATGGAAGAGGTGAAAGAGCAAGGCAATGAGGCAGGAAAGGATATGCAGCAAAGCAGTGAAGAGCTACAGAAAGACAATAAATCATCCGCTAAAAAATCACAGCAACAAGCCAAAAACAAATTGGCAGAAATGAGTAAAAAGATGATGAATATGTCCTCCGGTATGGATATGGAACAGATAGAACTGGACATAAAGGCTACCCGCCAACTGTTGACCAATCTCATCCGCTTCTCTTTTGACCAGGAAGAGCTGATGAATAAATTGCGCAGAACAAATACAAATAGTCCTCAGTACATAAGCCTGACCAAGGAGCAAAACAGGCTCAAGAACAATACGGCCATGATCAAGGATAGCCTGTTCTCGCTCAGCAAAAGGATATTCCAGATCGCTGCAACGATCAATAAAGAAACTTCCGACCTCGATAACAGGATCGCATTGGCCCTCCGTACCCTTGAAGCAAAAAGGACAGGCGAAGTGCTTACCCACCAGCAGTATGCCATGACGGCCGCCAACAATTTAGCTTTATTGCTCAATGAGTTATTGGCTAACCTGATGCAGCAGTCCTCTGCAGGCTCAGGAAGCGGGTCTTCCGGTAAGCCACAAAAAGGCAAAGGGCAGAGCTCCGGCTCCGGTATGATGAAAGACATCATCAGCGGGCAACAGGAAATGGGCAAAGGGCTTAATGGCCTGAAACAAGGCCAGGAAGGCAGCGGACAGCAGCAGGGAGGACAACCTGGTGGCGATAGCCAGGGGCAAGGCAGCAGCTCCTCCGGCGGTTCAGAAGGACAAGCGGAGCAGGTAGCGCGCCTGGCGCAGCAACAGGCTATGCTACGGAAAAAAGTGCAGGACCTGAACAATTTACTGAACAGCAAAGGCATGGGCGGCGGTGCCCTGTCAAAAGAAATCAGGGATATACAGGCTGCCATGGATAAAATGGAAACAGACCTCGTTTACCGTAAAGATGCCGGGGAGCTGCAGCGCCGCAACAAAGAGATCTTAACCCGGATGCTGGAAGCCGAGAAAGCCATCCAGGAGCAGGAGGAAGACAACAAGCGCAGTGCCGAGGCCGGCAAAGATGCTCCGAGGCCTATTCCTTCTGAATTATCAGAACATTTAAGACAACAGCAACAACTGTTCGAACAATATAAAAAAGGAATACCTGCCCTTAAACCATTCTACCAGAAAATGGCGGAAGAATACTTACGTAAAGTACAACAGCCCTAAAGGAAAGAAAAAATCCCCCGGCTGAGCAACAAAGCAGCATCCCATATTTGTTGCATATAAGTTCGCCAAAAGCTGATCAGGGAAATAATCTGCCCGAATTTCTATTTACAGGATTCATTTTGTAAATTGCAGATAAGGCAATATCACACAAACTTAAACCGGAAATTTCATGCCCAAAATAGCTCCAAGATGGAAGAAGATCATACTCTATAGCCTGAGCAGTATAATAATACTGTTAATTGCGATATGGGGTATCTTATACTGGTATGTAAGCACTCATAAACAAGAACTGATCGCTAAAATAGAAACAGCCGCCGGAGAAAAGATAGAAGGCAAAGTGATCATAAAAGATATACAACCCGATTTCTTCAAAGACTTCCCCCTAATGTCTTTCCGGATCGACAGCGTAAGCCTGCAGGACAGTCTTTACTCCACGCACCATATCAAACTGCTTGAAGTGGAGCATGCTTATGCACGTCTTAACTTCTTTTCTGTGCTCAAGGGCAGCCCCAGCTTTTCCAAGATAACGATTGAAAACGGGCATTTCAATATATTCGTAGACAGCAGCGGGTACAGCAATAATTACTTATTGAGGTCTAAGGATACTACAGACAAAAAGAAAAACAAAAAAGGCATGGAAATTAGTGATTTTGAGATCAATAATTTCTCGCTTAGTATCGACAATAAGCCTATGGATAAAAAGTTTGCCTTTACGGTAAACAAACTACAAGGCAATTATGCGACTACCAAAACCGGGACCATGATCAAATTCTTTGTTGAAGCCGGGTTCAAACAATTAGGCTTCAACCTGGAACTGGGCTCTTTCCTGAAAAACTCAACCATCAAAGGGGATTTCAAAGTAGCTTTTGATACTGCAGCCAAAACATTCAAAATTCAAAAAACACCCCTCGACATTGACGGGGAGACCGTTTATTATGAAGCCTCCCTCTCTTTAGACAAAGAAAAAGACATTCCCTTCAGAATGAACTTTGAAGCTAAAAATGTCAATTATAATGTGGGGGTGAACTGGCTCTCGGAAAATATCTACAATAAACTCTCCAAACTAAAATTCAAAAAGCCCTTAAACCTCTATGCTCAGATAAATGGCGGATTTATGGAGCGCGGCACCAATCCGCACATTACCTTACAATATGATACAAAGGATAATGTCGTAGACCTGATGGGCTACAGTTTTGATAAAGTATTTTTCAAAGGCCGGTTTGACAATGAAGTCATCAAGGGCATTGCCCGCCATGACAGCAACTCCGTAGTCACCTTAGACACCCTGTCTGCCGATTTTTCTTCCCTGCCGGTCAGGGGCAAGAATATCAGTCTCACCAACCTGAAACATCCTTTTGCCAAAGCCGAGCTGGCAGCCTCATTTAATGCCAATGGGCTGAATAATATCTTTGGGGAACAGTTTAACTTTTCAAAAGGCACCTGCTCTTACAACCTCAGGTATAATGGCGAGCTCTTCCTCAATACCCTGATCGCAGATGAAATATACGGAGATGTCAACCTCAACAATGTTGACTTCGTCTACCAGGACAGAAACCTGCGCTTTACGCGAGGAAATGTGATCCTTAAATTTAATGGGAACGACCTCGGCATTAATAAATTCCAGGTTTTCTCTAATAACAGCGACATCAATATTACCGGCCTTTCCAAAGATTTCCTGACCGCATTTATGCAACTTCCCGGCAAGGCGATGATGGACCTTAAACTCAAGTCCAACAATATTGATTTCGGCGCTTTTGAAACTTATTTTATTCAGAAGAGGACCAACAAAACCCCTGTCAGCACCGGAACAGCCATCAAAACAGCCTCCAGTAAGCTGGAAGACTTTCTGACCAATAGTTCTGTGACACTTAATATGGATATCAATAAAGCGGTGTATAAAAAACTGCAGATCTCCAATTTCAATGCCCTCATGCTCTTTAGGGAAGCGGGTATTAACATAGACCACTTAAACCTCCGGGCAGCAGATGGCAGCATATCACTGAAAGCCGGCATTAACCAGTCTGCTCCTAACAATCCTTTCTTCGCCTCTGTAAATGTGAATAATGTGAAGGTGGATAAATTCTTCTATGCCTTCAATAATTTCGGTTTCAAGGGCCTTACCGATAAAAATGTTGAAGGACTGTTTTCCGTAAACGGAGACCTGAAGGGCAATATTACCGACAGGGGAACTATATTGGAAAATACCCTGGACGGCAAACTCAATTATAAGTTAACCAATGCCGCCTTGAAAAATTTCGGCTTCTTTGATAAGATCAAACGCTTTTTCAGGAACAGGAAACTGGAACAACTCGAAATTCCTCATTTTGCCGGAAGCGTAAGCATCAGTAACGGTACCATCACCATACCGCAGACCAAGCTGGAGACCAGCGCACTCAACCTGTCTTTTGTAGGCAAATACGGGGTAGGCAGCGGCAGACCAACAGCTATAGACCTGCGGGTACCTTTAAGAAACCCGCAGATAGATAAGAAAAGAGAAGAAGAGGGCCGGAAAAAACGCAAAGGAGAAGGTATTGTGCTCAATTTCAAAGCGACCTCCGACAAAGAAGGGAAAATAAATATCGGCATCGGTAAAACAGAGGGCGCGAAAGATGAAGGCATGGATTGGTCTGAAGAGGAAGAATAAGCCACAATTTTAAACTAAATTTGCAGGGTGAAAGAGCAAATAGGACCAACCATATTAGCCATTGAGAGCTCCTGCGACGAGACCTCTGCCGCCATCATTAGCGATGGCAAAGTGTTAAGTAATATTATAGCCACGCAAAGTGTCCATGAGCAATATGGCGGTGTAGTACCGGAAATTGCCTCCAGGGCCCACCTGCAGCACATTGTTCCCGTAGTACACCAGGCATTACAGGAGGCCGGAATATCTAAATCAGGTCTTGAGGCCATCGCCTTTACCCAGGCCCCCGGCCTGTTAGGGTCCTTACTGGTGGGTGCCAGCTTTGCCAAAGGTATGGCCCAGGCACTGGATATACCGTTGATCGGAGTCCATCATATGCAGGCCCATGTTTTGGCACATTTAATAGAAGATCCCAAGCCACAGTTCCCTTTTCTATGCCTGACGGTCTCCGGCGGGCATACCCAGATCGTACTCGTACGCAGTCCGCTTGAAATGGAGATCCTGGGCGAGACCATCGATGATGCGGCAGGAGAAGCTTTTGATAAAGTAGCCAAAATGCTGGACCTCCCCTACCCGGGCGGACCACTCATCGATAAGTATGCACAGACGGGTAATCCTTTGGCTTATGAATTCCCGATACCCAATATCCCGGAACTGAATTTCAGTTTTAGCGGGATCAAAACAGCCGTGCTCTATTTCTTACAAAAACAGGTAAAGCTCAATCCTGAATTTATCCGTGAAAACATCAGCGACATTGCAGCTTCCGTTCAATACACCATTGTAAAAACGCTCCTTAAAAAATTTGAGAAAGCCGCCAAACAATATAAGATCAAACAGATCGGCGTAGCCGGAGGCGTATCTGCCAATAGCGGCTTAAGAAAAGCATTAGAAGACTTAGGACATAAAAATGGCTGGGAAGTATTCCTGCCCAAATTTGAATACTGTACCGACAATGCAGCGATGATAGCCATCACAGCACATTACAAAATGCTGCATAAAGAATTTACAGACCTGCGTGCCATACCCTCTGCCAGGGCCGAATGGTAAGCGATCTGTAAAGCACATAGTATCATCAAACGGGATTAATTCTGAATGCAATAAAAATGGCCAATACTTATTTTCAATTTAAGCAATTCACCGTTCACCAGGACAAAGCTGCGATGAAAGTGAGTACAGATGCCTGTATCCAGGGAGCTATAGCGGCACAATACTGGCAGAAAAAAAATCCGGGCAAGATCCTGGACATAGGTTCAGGTACCGGTTTGCTCTCCCTCATGCTTGCCCAGCATTTAACGAAAAGTGAACTTACCGCCATCGACATCGAAGAGCAGGCCTTTATGCAGACCAGGGACAACTTCGCTCAAAGCCCCTGGCAGCAAAGGTTACAGGCATTACACAGCTCTTTGCAGTCATTTGGCAATGATACCTATTTTGATGCCATTATCTGCAATCCACCTTTTTTTCACAAACACCTGAACAGCCAGGAAAACAACCGGAATATGGCCCGGCATGATGAAGGATTGAACAAATCCGTACTGGCAAAAAGCATTCATGACCTGCTGCAGGAATCCGGTAGCTGTTGCCTGCTCTACCCGGCCACAGAATGGGCTGCATGGACCCTTGCGGCAAGGGAACAGGAACTATACCCGGAACATACAGTCTATATACAACCTTACGAGCATAAAGCGGCCAACAGAGTTATTGGCTTTTTTAGCAGGCATAAGCAAGCAGCGCCCACAACAGCACAATTGACCATTTATGCAGATACCGGGAAAACCTATACGCCACAATTTATCGCACTCCTGCAAACCTATTATATGAATCTTTAGCGTATAAATAGTTCTATGATACAACACAAGCCCGAAAAAATCTATGTACTAAGCGGCCTGAGTGTAGATCACCGGGTCTTTGCAGGCATTGACTTTGGCACGCTTGAAGTGGTACCTATAGCCTGGCTGCCACCGTTTGCTGATGAACCCTTAGCAGATTATGCACGGAGACTAAGTGCACAGATTACTGAAGCACTCCCCATTATTCTCGGTCTTTCTTTTGGCGGGATCATGGCGCAGGAAATCGCGCGCATCATCCCCTGCCGCAAAATCATACTACTTGCCTCCGCTCAGACCAAATATGAACTGCCCGTGCTTTATCGATTCTTCGGCAAACTCAACCTGCACAAACTGGTTCCCGGTTTTTTCTTCAAATATTCCTGGGCACTTACAGAATATTTTTTTGGGGTAAGTACTACCCGGGAAAAGAAACTCCTGGCCCAGATCTTAAAAGAAACAGACCCGGTTTTCAGGAACTGGGCAATCCATGCCTTACTTCATTGGGACCGCACACAAGCAATTGACAATAGTGTAGTTGTGCATGGAAGCAAAGATAAAATTATCCCCATAAGCAAGGTACAAGCGGATTTCACGGTCCGGGATGCCGGCCATTTTATGACGGTGACCCATGCCGGAGTTCTGAGCGACCTCCTCAAAAAAATAGTGAAACATTAAATAAAATTTCAAAAAAAAATTTGGTATTTAAAATTCCTCCCCTACATTTGTCCTGAAATGGCAAACATCAACCGCGCATATTACCACTTTTGGTTTTACTTCTTTAGCAAAGAAGCCGGGTATCATTTGTCTGAACTATAATTTTATTTTCTCAAGATTTTGACAATAGCTCCCGGTCCTTATGGCCGGGATTTTTTATTTTATGAACATTGCAATTCAAGGTTATCCGGGAAGCTTTCATCATGAAGCGGTACAAAAGTATTTTGGTACCGGGGCAAAAATCCTGCCCTGTGCCAGCTTCAGGGAATTGATCAAAGCAGCAGCAGACAGCAGGCTTACAGACGGAGGCTTAATGGCCATCGAAAATTCGATTGCCGGCAGCATCCTGCCCAATTACAGTTTATTGCACAATAGCGATCTGCATATTGTGGGTGAAGTGTACCTGCTCATCAAGCAGCAACTGATGGTGCGCAAAGGTGTTCAACTAAAAGATATTACAGAAGTACATTCCCATAATATGGCCCTCCTGCAATGCGGCACGTTCCTGGATCAGTATCCCTGGAAGCTGGTAGAGACCGAAGACACTGCCCTAAGCGCCAAAAACATTGCAACGCAGGAGATGCGCCATACCGCCGCTATAGCCAGCAAAGCTGCGGCCAGGCTATATGACCTCGACATCATTGCGCCTGATATCCAGGACCTGCACAACAATTACACCCGTTTCCTGGTATTGAGCCGTGATGTCGCGGAACAAAGTACAGGTGATGCAGATAAAGGATCTTTAAGCTTTAGCGTGGCACATGAGACCGGCAGCTTATCAAAAGTCTTACAGATCATTAGCCTGGAAGGCCTTAACATGAGTAAACTACAGAGCATACCGGTACCCGGCGATGCATTCCGATATCAATTCATTGCAGACCTCGAATTTGACCACGTTGACCAATTATACACTATGATAAAGAAAATTAAAACTTACACCAATACCTGTAAACTACACGGTATTTACAAAAAAGCAATATGGAAACAGCAAACAGACTAAACGGCATCCAGGAATACTACTTCTCTGCCAAGCTCAGGGAAATAGAAGCCATGAACCAGGCAGGCAAAGCGGTCATTAACCTGGGTATCGGAAGCCCGGACATGGCCCCCCACCCTTCGGTCATTGAAGCATTACATGAAAACAGCCTTTCGCCCAAAAACCATGCCTACCAAAGCTATAAAGGCATCCTGCCACTACGACAAGCTGTGGCGGACTGGTACCATGACCATTATGCAGCAGTCATCGACCCGGAAACAGAGATCCTGCCTATGATGGGAAGTAAAGAAGCCCTTACCCACATCTGCATGACCTATCTTAACCCCGGCGACAAGGTATTGATCCCTAACCCCGGCTACCCTACCTATAGAAGTGCGGTAAGTCTTGCCGGTGGCATCTGCGTAGAATATACCCTCACAGACACCGGGAATTCGGGGATAGATCTACAACAATTGAATGCTATTGAAAAAGGCACGGTTAAACTCATGTTCCTTAATTTCCCGCATATGCCTACCGGCAAGCGAATGGGTAAAGAAGGCTTTGAACAAATAATCCGCTTCGCAAAAGAAAAGGAAATCTTATTAATTCATGACAACCCGTATAGCTTCATCCTGAACGATCAGCCGCTCAGCATACTGAGTATAGAGGGCGCTAAAGACTGCGCCATAGAATTAAACTCATTAAGCAAATCCCATAATATGGCAGGATGGAGAATGGGCTTTATGATAAGTGTAGCAGCACATATACAGGACGTGCTCAGGTTCAAATCGAATATGGACAGCGGTATGTTCCTGCCCCTGCAAATGGCCGCGATCAAAGCGCTTAACCTGGACCAGGAATGGTATGAAGGCCTGAATAAGGAATACAGTAAACGCAGGGTGCAGGCTAAGGAGATCTTTGACAGCTTGCAGTGCACCTATACAGAAGACCAGGCAGGCCTGTTTTTATGGGCACGCATACCCGGGCATTATGAAGATGCATTCCGGATAAGTGAGGACATTTTACACAAGCATAATGTCTTTATTACTCCCGGTGGCATCTTTGGCAGCGAAGGCAATCAATACCTGCGGATAAGCCTGTGTAGCCCGGTAAATGTACTCGCAACAGCACTTAAAAGGATCAGTGTACATGAAACAGTTCAGTAAGAAAAACATAGCCATCATCGGCGTAGGCCTTATCGGCGGCTCTTTTGCCTTAAGATTGCATGAGAAAAAACTGGCCCATCAACTCATTGGTGTGGAAGCTGACGAACAGCATGCGCAACAAGCATTAGAACTGGAATTGGTAGACCACATCTGTTCCCTGGAGGAGGCTATTAAGGAAGCAGATGTACTCCTGCTCACTATCCCGGTCAATGAAATATGTGATCTGCTGCCCTCCATCCTGGATCAGATCTCCGGTCAGCAGATCGTGCTGGATGCCGGTTCCACAAAAGAAGCCATTACCAGGAGCATAAAGGACCATCCCAACAGGAAAAGATTTGTCCCCACACACCCCATGTGGGGTACAGAACACAGGGGCCCGGGAGCTGCCGTACAAACGGCATTCCAATCCAAATCGGTGGTGATCTGTGATACCGCAGACTGCGATACCGATGCCCTGGAATGGGTTATACATATGTATGAGAAGATAGGAATGCAGGTACTGGAAATGACGGCAAAAGAACATGATATACATACGGCCTACATTTCGCATATATCGCATATCACTTCATTTGCCCTGGCCAACACGGTTTTAGCAAAAGAGCAGGAGGCTAAGACTATTTTCGACCTCGCCAGTTCCGGTTTCGAAAGCACGGTAAGGCTGGCCAAAAGTAACCCGGGTATGTGGCTGCCCATCCTGCTGCAGAATAAAGATAATATCACTGAGGTCTTAGATGAACATATCAAACAGCTCCATGCATTCAGAACAGCTATTACAGGAGCAGAATCAGAACAGCTGTTACAACTCATACTAAAAGCGAACCAGATTAAAAAAATATTAAAATAGCACTAACTTTGAACATACAATTTCATGGAAAACACTATAAAAGTACCTGAAAATACAATAGAAAGCATATGGCAGCAAAAACCACTGATCATTAGTGGCCCCTGCAGTGCAGAAACAGAAGAACAAGTCATAAAAGGTGCAGAAGACCTGGCCGCCACCGGTAAAGTAAACGTCTTCCGGGCCGGGATATGGAAACCA
The DNA here is from genome assembly GCA_001897525.1 of Bacteroidetes bacterium 43-16. Lineage (GTDB taxonomy): Bacteria > Bacteroidota > Bacteroidia > Chitinophagales > Chitinophagaceae > Edaphocola. Next base: position 122,220 of record MKTB01000018.1, read on the forward strand.
CGTACAAAGCCCGGTATGTTTGAAGGGGTAGGCGCAGCAGGACTTCCCTGGCTGCAGGAAGCCAAGAAACGCACCGGCTTGCCCATGGCCGTAGAAGTGGCTACCGCAAAGCAGGTGGAGCAGGCGCTGGCCCATGATGTGGATATGCTCTGGATAGGTGCGCGCACTACAGTCAATCCTTTCTCTGTGCAGGAAATAGCAGATGCCTTACAAGGAGCTAAAGTACCCGTATTCATCAAAAACCCGATCAATGCAGATATAGAACTATGGTCAGGCGCTATGGAGCGGATCTCCCGGGCCTCTATCTCAAAGATCGGGCTCATACACCGGGGATTCAGCAGCTATGGCAATACCCAATACCGGAATGCACCCATGTGGCACCTGGCAATTGACATGAAGCTCCGCTACCCGGATGCTGTAATGATCAATGACCCTTCGCATATCTGCGGCAGGAGAGATACCCTGCAAGCCGTGATGCAGAAGGCTGCCGACCTGGACTATGACGGACTGATGATCGAAAGCCATATTGATCCCGACAATGCCTGGAGCGATGCAGCACAGCAGATCACCGCAGAGCGGCTTAATGAACTGTTGGACCAGATCCAGTGGAGGAAAGAAGATGCTAATTCCGTCTCTTACCATACAGCACTGGAAGCCATACGTCAAAAGATCAATCAACTGGATGATGAACTGCTCCAGCTGTTGAGCCGGAGAATGATGTTTGCAGAAGAAATAGCCCAATACAAGAAAGCCAATAACATCACGATCCTCCAGGCAGGCAGATGGTCAGAGGTGCTCGACAATGCAATCAAAACCGGTGAAAAGAAAGGGCTGAGCAAGGATTTCATCACAAAATACTATGATGCTATTCACATTGAAAGCATCAATCATCAAAAGAAAATAATGGACGCACAGGACTAAACCATTTTATTCATGCAGGTACAATCATTTAAAATTGCCGGCCAGCAGGTAGACTACTATTTTGATGCAGCCTTTTCAGCGCTGCATCAAATAGCAGATACCAAGCGTGCGGTACTCATTACCGATAAAAATGTATTTAATGCCCATAAAGCCAAATTCAAAAACTGGCGCACCATTGTGATTGAGCCCGGTGAAAACCATAAAAATTTTGATACCGTTCAATACATTATCGGGGAACTTGCCGGCTATGAAGTGGACAGAAGCTGCACGCTGATTGGTGTGGGTGGTGGTGTCGTGACCGACATTACCGGTTTTGTAGCCAGCATTTATATGCGTGGCGTCCGCTTTGGTTTTGTACCCACCAGCTTGCTCAATATGGTTGATGCTTCCCTGGGCGGAAAAAACGGGATTGACTTCGGCCTGTACAAAAATCTTGTCGGTAATATCACCCAACCCAAATTTATCCTGCAGGATGTGAGCTTATTGCAAACACTACCACAAGAGGAATGGGAAAACGGTTTTGCCGAGATCATCAAACATGCCTGTATCAAAGATAAAACGATGTTTGATGCACTGGCCAAGCACCAGCTCAGCGAATACATGGGAGACCGGGAGCTGCTGGAAGCACTCATCCGTAAAAATGTGTTTATTAAATTAAAGGTGGTACAAAAAGATGTGTATGAAACCGGCGACCGGAAGCTGCTCAATTTTGGCCATACCATCGGCCATGCTATAGAGAACATTTGCCAGATTGCTCATGGAAAAGCCATAGCTATAGGCATGGTGCTGGCCGCTAAAATAGCGGAGAAAGAAACCGGCTTCGATGGCACAGAAAAAATAAAAGCTGTGTTGAAGAACTACAACCTGCCGCTTATGATCCCCTTTGATGCAGCAGCAGTATTTGAAGTGCTTAAGCTGGATAAGAAAAGGGCCGATCAGCAAATACATTTTATCCTATTACAAAAAACAGGTAAGGCCCTGGTGCAAGCCATTAGTCTTACCCGGCTGAAGAGCTATTTAAAAATATTCGAAAAAGAAAGCTGATGCGTGTAGAGATCAAAGCTTCCGTACTTAATGGCAGTATAAATATCCCAAGTTCTAAAAGTGCCATGCAGCGCGCCTGTGCAGCAGCATTGCTCAATAAAGGCACAACTACGATCAGTCATCCCGGCATCAGCAAAGATGACCAGGCAGCGCTTTCCATCATCCGTCAACTGGGGGCAAGGATAGAAAAAAACAAGGAGCAGGTCATTGTACACAGCAATGGCCTGGAAAGCCTGAAGGCCGCACATCCCGGGCTACTGCACTGTGGCGAATCCGGGCTGAGCATTCGTATGTTTACTCCCATAGCAGCGATCAATGCACAACCGATCACGATTGATGGTGAAGGTTCTTTAAAAAGCAGGCCCATGCATTTTTTTGAAACTGTACTGCCTGCTTTGGATGTAACCTTTCAATCACAGCAATCCTGTATCCCGCTTCATATAAAAGGACCTTTGCAGCCCAGGGATATACAGGTAGACGGCAGCAAAAGTTCTCAATACATCACCGGGCTCATTATGGCTTATGCAGGTATCACAACTGAAGAAACAAGAATCAGCATTACCGACCTTAAATCTAAACCATATGTAGACCTCACCCTGTCCATCATGCAGCATTTCGGGATGAACGTACCCCGTAATGAAAACTATGAACAATTAATTTTTCAGCCCGCCTTAGCACAGGTCAATAAAGACATTCATTATACAGTAGAAGCTGACTGGAGCAGCGCCTCCTTCCTCCTGGTGGCAGCAGCCACTAATGGTGCTTTGACCCTTAAAGGCTTAGACCTGCACTCTACGCAGGCAGATAAAGCCATCCTTATAGCCCTAGATCATGCAGGGGCAAATATCCAACTGGATCAGGATAGCATAAGCATTACACCATCGGCATTACAGGCCTTTGAATTTGATGCAACAGACTGCCCGGACCTCTTCCCTCCACTGGTAGCCCTCGCTGCTTGTTGCAAAGGCAATACCCGCATCAAAGGCGTAAGCAGGCTGGTGCACAAAGAAAGTAACCGCAAAGAGAGCCTGGAAACAGAATTCAGAAAAATGGGCCTGCACCTCTACTCAGAGGATGATGAGATGATCATCGAAGGCGGAACGCCGTTAAAAGGTAACCAGGTATCTTCCCATAACGACCATAGAATCGCTATGGCTTTAGCTATTGCCGCCTTAAACGCAGCCGGAACTACGACCATTAGAGGTGCTGATGCCATAAAAAAATCTTACCCCGACTTTTTTACCGATTTACAACAATTGGGTGCAACACTGATCCAGACCAAGGAATGATCCGGTTCCCGGCTTAATGGTCACCTTGCGCAACCAGCATTCATTCAATAAAAAATTAAAAAAAATTGCGTAGTTAAATAACTACGCATATATTTGTAGTCAAATGACTTCACAATGAACTTAAGAAGAGATGTATTCCAGGCCATAGCAGATCCTACACGCAGGGCGATACTTACCCTCGTGGCCACGCAAGCCATGACGGCCGGGGCCATAGCCGCCAACTTTGATACAGCAAGACCTACGGTGTCTAAACACATACAGATCTTGAGCGAATGTGAACTGTTACAGGCAGCGCAAAACGGCAGGGAAATATACTATCACCTCAACCCGGAAAAAATGAAAGAGATCGCAGACTTCATCGCCCCTTTTGCCAAACTCTGGGACGACCGTTTCAATACATTAGAAGCCATAATGAACAACTACAAAAACAAAAAGTAAATGGAACTGAAAACAAAAATCCATGCAGAAGATAACAAGCAGGAAATTATCATTACCCGTACATTCGACCTGCCTCTTGAACTCTTGTTTAAAGCCTATGAAGAGCCGGAACTGGTAGCACAATGGATGGGTACCAAAGTCCTGCAATTAGAGAACAGGCAACATGGTAGCTGGCGCTATGAAACCGCTCACGAGGGCAAGGTAGTCTTTGCTGCGAATGGTGTGATCCTTGAATTTGTTCCCGATCAGCGCATCACACGTACCTTTCAAATGGAAAACAGCAACTTCCCGGTGCAATTAGAGTTCCTGGAATTTGAATCCCTCAGTCCTGCAAGCAGTCGCCTGCGTATGCAGATTATTTTCAAATCGGTTGCATTCCGGGACCAGTTATTACAAATGCCGTTCGCAGCAGGATTAAGTATGGCGCACGACAGGCTGCAGGATGTACTCACCTTAAACAATAAATAATATGAACAAGCGCAATACGATCATTTATTGGATCTGTACCATTTTTCTTGCTATCGCTATGCTGGCAGGCGGCATTCAACAAACCTTGCAGATCGGCGGTTATAATGAGATTGTAAGCGGGCTCGGCTACCCTATGTATCTTTTAAGCCTGATCGGGATCTGGAAATGCCTGGGTGTAATAGCCATACTGGTGCCGGGTTTCCTGGTGTTGAAAGAATGGGCTTATGCCGGGTTTTTCTTTGTGATGTCCGGGGCAGCGATTTCCCACTTTGCATCCGGCGAAACTATTGCTGAAGCGTTCCCCGCACTAATTTTATTGATGGTAACCGTATTGTCCTGGTACTTCAGACCGGTCAATCGTAAAATCACTATTTCAAAATCGTAAACAAGACACATATGAATCCGCAAGCGACAGCATTTTTTGAAAAAGCAAGTAAATGGCGCGAGGCTTATCTACACTTAAGGGCCATCATCCTGGAAGAGAAAGAGCTGCAGGAAGACTTTAAATGGATGCATCCCTGCTACACCTTTGAAGGCAAAAACGTCGTACTCATCCACGGGTTTAAAGATTACTGTGCCCTGCTCTTCCATAAAGGAGCCTTGATGAAAGATGAAGCCGGTGTTTTGATCCAACAAACCGAAAATGTGCAAGCCGCGCGGCAGATACGGTTTACAGACGCGGAAAGCATACTGGAACTAAAACCGGTTATAAAAGCCTATATCAAAGAAGCTATCGATATCGAACGCTCGGGCAAGAAAATCACATTAAAGCAGGTAACTGAGTACCCGGTACCGGAAGAATTCCAACAAGTGCTGGATAAGGATGCCTTGCTGCAACAGGCATTTTATGCTTTGAGTCCGGGCAGGCAGAAAGGCTATCTCTTTCATTTCAACCAGGCAAAACGCCCGGCTACGAGGAACTCAAGAATTGAAAAATATTACCAACATATTTTAAATGGCAAAGGAATCGATGATCCGGCCTAAGATGCTTATCGCCGTTTAATGAATAAAGGCCTGCAAACGCAGGTCTTTATTCATTAAGATCAAAATAGTTATATACCGTGACCGTACTTTCACCGAAATGATCAGCCAGTTAAGGGCACAAGGCAGGTTAAGAACAATCCGGCATAATCTGCGATCAGCTTACTCTTATCCATACCATTAATGATACGCCTGGCCTGCAGGAAATCAACTTTTCCCGGCCTGATATAATCATTCAGTTTTTTGCCCGTGAAGGTACCATGCTTCATCCCGTAAATTATAATATTGGCCGCATAAGCCGGCTCCAGGGCCAGGTCAGGATTGTTCACCAGGTCTATACCAAGGCGTTTCCCTGCCTTATCATAATTGCTACGCCAGGTCAACTGTACAAAGCCTCTCCCGTAATAAGGATAATAAGCTTTGCTGCCCAGGTAACGCGGCCCTCCGAATTCTTTCATCGGTGTCATCCGGTATTGTGGTGTAGCAGGATTGTGGCATTCATGATAAGCCGTAGCCAGTACGTAGGCAAGCTGCTCTTTCATACTCAGGCCCTGCCGGTTAAATTCCTCAACCAGACCTTCTATAGCAGAGACCTGCAAGGCTATATAGCCTTTAGGAAAAAGGGTCTTGCGGCCTGCATCAAAATCAAACCGGTACATGATAGCCTCCTTTTCTTGTATCATTTATATGCTTAGTGTTCCTGGCATGCGGCAGCAAAGCAGTTTGTCCAAGCGCTTTACGCTGCTCCACACGATGATTCAAATAAGAGCCAGAGTAAAATTCAATTTTATCCACCGGTGTTTCTTCTATTTTACCATTCCGCTCCAGCTTAATGATCATGTTGCCGGACTCATCGGTGCCTATAATGGCGCGGAGTTCAGGATTGTCTTTATCCACATACACCGGGGCTCCATAAAGTTCGGAGGCCGCAGTATCCAGGATCCAGTTCGCTTTGATCGCTGACTGTCGCTGTCGGCTATTCCGCTTTTTCAGGACACGTGAAGCCCGGCTATTGCCCTCATTTCTTTCTGCTGTATCCGTAAAGCCAGCATTGTCTTCATATGCTGCTATGGACCGGTATAGACGAGTGTCCGGCTCAAATAAAGGAATGGGCTCAAATTGTGCCCCTGGGGGCACTTCAACAGCTGCCCGTATGGTATCTGTATATTTTTCTGTTGACATACTGCCGGCACTATTTAATAAATAAGGGCCGGAGGTCATGACTGCTAAAAGGATGAATTCTTTTTTCATTATGGGGTCATTTTTTCTAGGTTAGAAGGAGTAATAGTCATTGTTTTCAAGCCTGGTTTTACATAAAACTGGCTGAGCAGTTCGGTTCTTTCATCCCTGCATTTATCCAGTTTAAGGTGCAGCTCTGCTAACTGTTGTTTGAACTCAACAATTTCTCTGTTCTTTTGTTCCAGTTCAAGCTTCTTCGTTTGCAGCAGGTCTTCCTGGGATTTGGTATAGCTACCAAAAAGAAAGACAACCACTCCGGCAAGAATGTAGATCACCCAACTGGATAATGCTTTGGGGTCAGTTTTGGGATATGGGATTGGTTTCATAGGTATAAATTTTAATCGGGTACATTCCAGGTTATATAAAATAGATCAGCTCAACATACGCGCTGTTTACAGGTCAATTTTTGTTCTGATGAAAGCTACATTCTTCTACAATATGGATACACGATTTATGTTCAAATTTCGGTCTTTCATGCGCCAGACTAAGGCGTACAGAGAAAAAATATAGTGTCGCGCGCGCATCAATAACAGAAAATTAATTCAGAAAGAAAAATAATATTTCCTGGCAGGATACGACATACTTTGACGTACACCATGATTTATTTTGCTGGAAAGTAAACCACTAAAAAATTGATTAAAACCAAAAAATAGTTTCCGGAAGTACCTGGTCTATTTAAGCTGTACACCTGAATTATATCCCGATCTGTGCGATGTCCGGGCGGTATCACCGATACCCCGGCAGGGATAGTCATCTCTTTAACAGCAAAAATATCCGGCGACCAATAGAGGCTATTTATTATTTATAACTATCAAACCATTTAACTATGTCAACATTTAACATTTGTAAGGGTCGTGTCGTACTAAAAAACACCGTGGAAACAGACCTGAACCCCAGCCAGTTACTCATTGAATGCTTTGCACACACCAGTGATCATTCCAGCATCTGGGTAGGTGCCGGGATTACCGATGCCAACGGGGCTTTTAAAATTGCTATTAAGGAAGCGTATAAGAATGCCCCTTTAAAATTGAAAGTTTACAACCATGCTCAATTAATCCATGAAGCATTAGTAGACGGTATCAAGGACGATATCATTGTGGAAATCCAGACCGGAAGATTTGATTTCCTGGTGGACAATGATCATCTTGAGAAATTCCATGCTGATTATATTTCAGTATCAGGAAATATTAGCCTGGGCGCAGAGCAGATCCCTGCCGTTCCGGGTAATACTGGTATATCCGTAGTATTGTCTCAGGCATCCTTTGGTGTCAATGAAGCAATAGCCGGCTCCTATATCGACAGTATGGGTAATTACGAGATCCGTTTACCTTACCGCTTATTGTTTTCCAAACAAATGACGGAGAAATTCAGTAATTCTCCCCTACTGATTGTTGAAGTGGTACAGGCTGAAACAAATCTCATGGCACAAAGCGAACTGTTTGAGATCCAAAGCCAGGATACGGTCGTGAATCTAAATTTAGGCATCACGGCTAAACCGTATTTCCTCGATGAATGGAGACTGGTCAGAAGTCGTATGCTTTCCGCTACACAATTAGACTCTTTCGAGAACATCCCTGTCGACATTAATTCCATCAGGAGGATTACTAACACCAGCGGTCTTAAAGAAGTAATGGTGAGCAATATGTTGCACGCTGAATTACTGGCCGCAGAGATCGACATCCCTTCTGCACATGCCTATGTTTTCAAGAGAGCAGGCTGGTCTAACTACATCGATACCAATAAGGCAAAAGACCTGATTACAGATGCGGTGGCCAATCACCTGATTGATGAAATATACAGCAACTATCAAACCACATTGGATGCCTTGGCGACTAAAAGTATCAAGGATGAAGGCGATAAGTTCATTTCGGGAAAAGAAACCTTAAGAGACATCGTCCTGGCCATCACAAATGATGAACTGATCACCGAGATTTTTATTCGCGAAAATTTAAGGGAGGCGGAGCAAACGCCTGAAGATTTCTGGTTGAATATCGAAGACCTGGTGGGCATTACCTATAAAGACCTTTTGCAAAAAGGCTTGCAGGTAGTCGCATTGGTGGGTATTCAAAAAGAAACCGTGATCTACATACTTGATGCTTTAAAAGCCGCCGATGATCAGCCCCTGGCGACCTATGTGCAGGGAAAAGATATTGCATCATGGTCCAGTATCATCAGTGAACTATCGGAGGTTAATGAAACACTATGTGTAACCGACGAGTTCCTGGAGGTTGAAGATCCACTCACCGCTTATGCCACTTTCATCTATGAGAACAGCCATAAATTATTCTATTCTGCATTTATCAAAAATGAAGTATTGGACAGTATCGTGGAGACACCACAACCGGTGATTAAAAACATCCCGGCAGTAAAAACTTTCCTGGCACAAAATCCAAAATACGATTTTCGTATCGATAATATCTGGGAGCAAGCGGATAAGATCAGCTCCACGGAATTGCATAAAGACCTGCAAACCTTACAGAACGTATCCCGTATCGCTTCCGGAAATGTGGAGTTAATGAAAGGTATGCTGACAGCAGGGATCAAATCATCTTTCCAGATCGCGGACATGAGCGAAGCCGATTTTATGGAAACAATGGCTTCAAAAGTACCGCTGGCGACAACCTCGAAACTGAAACATGCCTATGAGCTGGCCAGCCAGATCGACATGTTCATCAAGGGCGCTTATACACAGCTTAACCCTTCGAACTTTGCGATTGGTCACATTACTAAAGAAGGAGTTTCTAACACCGTATGGCAGTCCCAGGGCAATCCCAACAGTACCTTTGCCTACCCCGACCTGGAAACGCTGTTTGGCAGCCAGGATTTCTGTGCGTGTACCGAATGTTCTTCCATGTACAGCCCTTCCGCTTACTTCACGGATGTTATGAACTTTATCCGTACAAAGGTTGGCAACAGCAGTGCTTTAAAAACATTAGACAAACGCCGTCCTGACCTGAAATACATTGACCTGAGCTGTAAGAATGCCAACACGGTATTGCCTTATATTGACCTGGTCAATGAAACGCTGGAATTACAGATCCTGAACTATTACAAATCAGAACCAGGATTCCCTAATGAAATCCCCGGATCGTTCCAGACGAGTGGTACGGAAGCAGAGCTGGATGCCAATCCCGAACATGTTTATAAGAAAAATGGCAAGTACATCCCTTATGAAGGCTATACGCATGTATACGATAAAAAGCTGAGCAAGGCCGTTTATCCTAACACCCTGCCCTTCAATATGGCCAAGGTAGAATCCGATGCCTTCCTGGATCATTCGGGTTTATCCAAAGCCGAACTGATGAACAGCTTCAGACCCGCAACCTTTAATACCAGTAACAGCAGCACCGGCCTTAATAATTATACCCGAGCTGCCGCCTACCTGGACCTGGACGTAACCGCAGCCGATATCATTTCACGCAGCAACTTGTATGCAGATCCTGTCTTCTACGGTACTGACCAGAACGGCTTGAACACTTTAAACGCGGACCTGGAGTCCTTATTAAAAAGAACCTCGCTGGAATATACCGAGTTCCTGCAGATAATGGTGACTGATTACCTGAACCCATTGGTAACTGGTCCCAACAATACCACTATCAGACGATTCGCGATCACAGCTAAACCAGGATTCTCTAATGATACCTGTGCCTTATCTGAATTAATGCTGGCCTGCACTCCGCTGTCCGGTGAACAGGCTAATGATTTATTTAAGGTCTTCTTCAAACAACTCCACCGCTTTGTGCGTTTGCTCAGAGCCACTAAATGGAGCGTTTATCAGTTAGATATCGTGCTCAGATCAATCGGGCTGAACACGCTTTACGTCAAGAACACGGCTACGAATACTTATGTAGACCGCCTGAACAAAACGGTATTTACCTCCATTGCCTGGATCAAAGAAATCAGCGATATTTTCGGCCAGTCTCCGGAATATATCTGTACTCTGTGGAGTAACCTGGATACCTATGCCTATATTGACTTTGAAAACCAGCAGGTATTAGCACCGTCTGTTTATGACAGCTTCTTCAGGAATAAGAGCCTGTTGAACCCGCTGGACCCGAATTTTGAAAACCCGGCCCAGATCAGCGGAACTGTACACGAAAATGCGGGAACCATCAGCGCCGTGTTACAAATGGAAGTAAAACAGATCGCTGAGATCCTGAACAATGACCTCTCACAAGCTACAGACCTGGCTATACTCAGTCATATCATGCGCTGCCGGACTTACGCCGCGTTCTTTGGCAATAATTCATTTGCTACCGCTGTTGAGCGCTTAAAACTGATCAATTTCGGCATCCCTAACGCAACTCCTTTAAGCCTGCTTGAAATCATCGAAATGGTTAAAGCGTTTAAATGGGCTGACCAGGAAGTTTTCTCCTGGGAAGAAAGGGCTTACTTGCTGACCGGTAAAGACCCTATGGGCACTTTCACGCCTACCAATACTACTATCGAGCAATTCTTAGGAAATTTAAGAAAAATGCTGAAGACTATTGCTAAGGATACCAACCTTGAAGACCCGGACAATGAGGCATTAAGAAACCGTGTGAAACAGGAAGCCGATCATATGTTTACGGACACATTCAATTTACCGAAAACCGAATTCACAGGCCTTTCTGCGACCGTTTCAGCAAGCTTTATACAACCATTCCTGGAATTGCCCGGTGGAGTAAAACTGTTAGACATTTTGAGCAAGAATGAATTTGTACAAGGCACTGCAGATCTCAAACCCGCCGTGATGTTGGCCGGAGGGGTCGCAGCGGATGAAGTGTATAAAATATACCGCCTCTTATCCAAGATCACTATGATGAGCGATAAACTCAAATTAGATGATGAGCTGATCTCCTTTTTCCATAAAAAGACAAGCGGCCTGCTTCCAGCCCACAAGTTTAGCGCTTATGATATCAATAACCTGGATAGCTTGTTCGCAGCTGGATTTACCGGTTATTTAAAATGGATCAAAGTGCGTGACCTGTTCAGCTTAAGCACAGCGGTGCTTATGAAGCTGATAGAGGGGACCAATTTAAGTAATTGGGCAAGTTTGCTCGTGGAGCATACCGGCCTGGAGGCGGCCGACCTGGAAGCCATCCTGGGTAGTGTTGCATTCCCTTCCTCCACTCAGAATATTACGGGTATACTGGAAGGATATTTCAATAATACTGCCGGAGCCACACCGCATAACGAGAACATGAACCTGCTATTGAATGCTTATGACCTCATTAGCTATGGCCGCCAACTGGGGATGCCGGTTAGTGATCTGTATGCCGCCATCTTACCGGAAACCACACTCCCGCAAGCCAGGGCCATTCGTAAGGCCTTAAAAGCCAAATACGGCCCGGAGCAATGGCTAAAATTGGTTAAACCGGTTCAGAATAAATTGCGTACCGCGCAAAGAGATGCCTTGGTGGATTATATCCTGGCCGATCCGCGCATTGTTGGCAGTACCGCAGCGGTATTAAAAACAGCCAATAACCTGTTCGAGCATTTACTGATCGATGTGGAAATGGAGTCTTGTATGAAAACCTCTCGCTTGAAAATGGCCATCAGTTCCGCGCAATTATTCATGGACAGGGCAATCCTGAAGCTGGAAAAAAGCCCTGATGGTGCTACCACAATAAGTTTAAGCCAACAAGCGATTACCCAATGGCACGAGTGGCGCAAATGGTACCGCATCTGGGAAGCCAACCGTAAAGTATTCCTATACCCGGAAAACTGGATCGAACCTGAATTAAGGGATAAAAAAACCAAGTTCTTCAAAGAGCTGGAAGCGCACTTATTGCAAGATGAGATCACCGATCTGAGAGTAGAGGACGGTTTCCGTATCTACCTGGAGGGACTGAATGAAGTTGCACGCCTGGAGCCGGTTTCGGCCTACCAGCAAACCACTTACGGCCGTAACATCCTGCACGTATTTGCAAGGACCGACAGTAGCCCACAACGCTATTATTACCGTAACCGGGAAGATAATGAATGGTCTGATTGGCAGAAAATTGATGTTGAGATCAAAAGCGACCAGGTGAGCCCGGTAATGTGGAACAATAAATTGTATATATTCTGGTTGACCTTCCAGAAAACGAAAGCTCCTAACGGTTCAACCGAGAATCAAAGCTCATCTGATCGTCCGGGAGCAAAGAAAGCGCAAGAGTTCAACGTTAGTAATAAATGGACCGATGTGCTGACCAAATCTAATGGCGGTAACCTGTTCCCCGATGCCGGTGAAGAACAATATACTATATGGAAAGTCACTCTGAACTGGACACAGTTACAGAACGGGAAATGGCAGAGCCAGGAAGTCTGTAAAGACATCATGGAACTGGACATCAATAAATTCCAGATCAACACGCTCAACAAATTATCCTACGGTGAACCCGCAGCTTTTGATGCCCTCAAGCTTTTGACCCAAAACAATACGGTCAAGATGGATGAGTTCTTCAAGAACAGGATCTACCTGTATACGCCTTTTGAAGGACAACCGGCGAACGAAATGCACGGCATTGCCTTTAACCTGGTTATTGCAGGAGGTTTGGTCGAAACTGGTTTTGGAGCCCATACTTTCTTATGGAAAGGGGATAACAGCAGGGATCCTTTTGTACTTTGGAACAATGACCGTGGCTGTCGCGTTATCGCACCGACAGGAACACGGATCAATAAGATGAAATTCATCCAGGATCCTAAACTCATCAGCTCGGGTTTAAACGTGAACTATTTCATGGATACCCACCAGGATGGCTATTACGTGTTTGCCAATAATTATTACCACACTAAAAACTTGATGCATAAAGCCAGCAGACCGGAAACCGTATTGGGGACTACTCCAACCCCGTATCGACTGACGGCCTCTGCTCCTACTATAAAAGACGGTCCTTATTGTAATCCTTTAAAGAACACCTTCTTCTTTGAAGACGATTCACAGACCTTCCTGGTTGAGCAATCCGATACTGCTTTAGACATCACCAAAAACATGAACTACGGAGTGATTACCGGTAAGGATGTGTTCTCTGAGCTTACGGTAAGGAGCAAAGAAACTGCGGTTTACGCCCGTTCTGCAAGTAATAATGTACAGCTTATGACTACTCCGCAGGAGCGTAAAGATGGCGAATATGTGCATACAGAAGCATTACCGGCAATGAATAAGTTCAAATTCAATACTTTCTACCATCCACAGGTGCCTTCACTGATTGCGTCTTTGAATCAAAGTGGTGTACCTGGGCTATTGACCTTAGCCAACCAGTCGCAGGCAGATACTATCAAGTTCCGTACAACTTACAATCCTTCCGGAAGGGTGGATAGCAAACACCCGGTAAGTAATATGCAATTTGCATTCAGCGATCCTTACAGCATGTACAACTGGGAGGTATTCTTCCATGCGCCTATGATGATCGCCCAGGGCTTAACGCAGAACCAACAGTTCTCGGCGGCACAGAAATGGTTCCATTACATTTTTGACCCTACCAGCAGCTCTGGTAACGGCAAACAACGCTTCTGGAAATTTAAACCTTTCTTTGATGAAGCAGGTGGTACGATACAGACCTTGCCGCAGCTACTACAGGCAATCCATAATAATGGCGCGGCTGTAGAGCAAGTGAAAGCCTGGGAGAAAGATCCGTTCAACCCACATCGTATTGCCCGTATGCGTGTACTGGCCTATATGAAAAACGTGGTCATGAAATACCTGGACAACCTTATTGCCTGGGCAGACAACCTGTTCCGCCAGGATACCATGGAATCCATTAACGAAGCTACGCAGCTTTACATCTTAGCGGCCAATATCCTCGGAGATCGCCCGCAACAGATCCCGCAGCGCGTCAAACGAGGCGACCTGGCATTCTATAATTTCATGCCGAACTTGTTTAACCATACCAATGGAACACAGCCGGTTAACCCCGATTTTATAACCCAATTAGACGCTTTGTCCAATGCAATGGTGGCGATAGAGTCATTCTATGCTCCGAATGCGGCAGCAGGTAATACGAACTACGGCGGTACTAACCAGGGCACAAGCTCCGGCGGTACAAGAAAAGGAGAAGGAAACATTCCTTTGCAAACCTTCTATTTCTGCCTGCCCAATAATGATAAGCTGATCAAGTACTGGGACCTGATCGCGGACCGCTTGTTCAAGATCAGGAATTGTAAAAACGTAGATGGATTAACCCGCCAGTTATCGCTTTATGAATCCCCTATCGATCCGGCTTTACTGGTAAGAGCAAGAGCTATGGGCATCAGTACAGAGTCTTTCCTGAACCAGCTTTATGGTACTAAAAGACCTTTGCACCGCTTTAGCTACATGGTACAAAAAACCAATGAAATCCTGGGTGATGTGAAAGCCCTGGGCGGAGCCATGCTCAGCGCATTAGAGAAAAAAGATGCCGAAGCTATTGCCTTGTTACGTTCAACGCAAGAGCATGAAATGCTGACCAAAGTAAGATCAGTAAAAGAACAGCAGGTAGAAGAAGCCGCGAAAAACCTGGAAGGGTTAAGGATCAGCCAGGCTAATACCAAGCAGCGCTTTGACTATTATGCCTCCCGCAAATTCACCAATGCCAACGAGCAGAAGCACCTGGACAAAATGCAGTCAGCAATGGAAGCGCAGGTAATCCAGGGTGTATTGAATACCGTTGCCGGTGTGGTATCGGCCATTCCACAAATTTCAACACTCCCACCAAGTGCTGAGGCTGGAGGATTACAATTAGCAAACGTATTTAACGCTGCCGCCACAGCTGTAAGCATTAAAGCGACCATGGATAATGCAAAAGGCGCTATGGCAGCCACCAAAGGCGGGTATGAACGCCGTATGGATGACTGGCAGTTCCAGAAAGCCAGTGCAGCCAAAGAACTGGAGCAACTAGAGCAGCAGCTCTTTGCTGCCCAGATCAGGTTAGACATTACCAAACAGGAATTACGTAACCATGAATTGCAAACTGAGCAAAACAGGGAAATGGATACCTATATGCGCAGCAAATTCAGCAACCAGGAGTTGTACAACTGGATGATCAGCCAACTGGCTGTTACCTATTTCCAAAGCTACCAGATGGCCTTTGATATGGCAAGACAGGCAGAACAGTGCTACGAGTATGAACTGGGCAAAATAAACCCTGCAGGCATTATTAAACAAGGTTATTGGGACAGCCTGAAAAGAGGCTTACTCAGCGGTGAAAACTTACAGTTGGATGTACGCAGACTGGAAAAAGCTTATATGGATGCTAATGAAAGGGAACTGGAATTAACCAAGCATATTTCTTTAGCCCTGTTCCAGCCACAGAGCATCCTGCAATTGAAGCAAACAGGTAAAGCAATTATTACCTTGCCGGAAGTGTTGTTCGATATGGATTACCCGGGGCATTATATGCGCCGCATCAAATCCGTAAGCCTTTCCATCCCTTGTATTACCGGGCCTTATACTACCGTTAACTGCCAGTTACGTCAGCTATCCAGTAAATACCGGAAAGAAGGCACTACAGGCAACTATAATGATGCTTCCAACTTTACCGGTGACCTCAAAGGCACTGATAAAATTGCGACCAGTACGGCACAGAATGACAGCGGTGTATTCGAACTGAATTTCAGAGATGAGCGCTACCTGCCATTTGAAGGAACCGGAGCCATTTCCACCTGGGAGATCAGCTTCCCGGGCGCTATACGCCAGTTTGACCTGAACAGTATCAATGACATCATCTTCCACATCAAATATACCTCCAGGTATGATGGAAAATTAGAAACTGCAGCCAACAATAATGTGAAAGCTCTGTTTGAAGTGATCACACAAAGTTCTTCAGACCCTGATGATTTTAATGAAAGCAACTTCAATGCGCATGCTTTACAGTATTATACCAGCGCAAAACATGAGCATAGTTCAGATTGGTTTGATTATGGCAATAAGTTTGCAGATAATCGATATACAAAACTGAATTTATTCTTTAAACAAGACCAATTGCCATTCTTTGCAAAAGACAAAAAAGTAAGCATCAAAGGTATCAAACCGGCGTTCATCACCAAGGTTAAGCTTAATGGCAATTACACCATCAGTATCACCTATACGGCAAACGGCAGTTATGAGACAAAATCGCAGATTATAGCTATGGATACAGCAGCAGGAAAACTGGTAGGTCTGAATAAAATTGACCTGGGCATGAAACCTATCGTCTTCCAGCAAAACACAAAAATTCTGCAGATTGCGATAAGAGATAATAGTAATAACCTGCATATCAATGCAACGGAACTATTTGAAGATATTATACTAGTACTGGATTACATAATAGAGAATGACCCAGTATCAACATCTGCAGATGATAAACTACAATTTGAATTAGATACACGGAGTCTCATCGGTTGGTGGATGGCAGATTTTGAAGACAATGTTATGTTAGATAATTCAGTTCATACAATTAAAGATAGGAGTGTTAATAATTTTGATATTGTACCATTTGAAAACTTTAGTCCAGCACCATTAGTTTCAGGACCAGATGGAAAGTACTTGAGCTTCGGTACCCGAATTATGTATAATTCGCAAAGCGCGTCTATCCTTTCCGGAAACCGTTCATTTACGGTGTTCTATATTGGAGACACAGGGTTTGCGGATTCCATGAACTATGGATATAATACCACAAATTTCCATATTGACAATAAGGTATATATCAGACTAGGACAAACAACATCAGAAGAATATAGTATAGATAAATACTCTAATGAATATTCAATCTTGACCTTTGGACAATTTGAAACACATTCTAATTTAAAAACCTATAACTCAACTGGCATTATAAAAAATAGTTTAATAATTAATAAAACTTATATACCAGCAACTGCTACTAATATCGGTTTCAATATCGGCGTAGATGCAAAAACCACTAGTGGTATACCTGGGAAGTTTTATGAGGCACTTGTATATGATCGTGTTTTATCTGCTGGGGAAATTAAATCGGTACTAGAATACCTGAAATCCAAATACCCATTTCTTAACTAAGTAAATCCTTTATCCATATGAATCATCAAGCTAAAGAACCTAAAGGCCAGGCGCAAACCCAATACGCTTTAGAGCAGTATAGCGTGCAGCCTTCGAAGGAAGAAGATAAGAGTCCCTACTATAAAAGTTCGGCTCCCTCATTGGCCCTCCCCAAAGGGGGAGGCGCCCTTCGGGGGATCGACGAAAAATTCTCAGTAAACGCGGTCAATGGTACCGCCTCGGTTGAACTCCCCCTGCCCCTTAGCCCGGGCCGGGG
>MKTB01000019.1 GCA_001897525.1 Bacteroidetes bacterium 43-16
ACCTTTAATCATCTATGCTACACTTATGATGTATAATAGCTTCAAAAAGTTGGATTTTTCATGCTTGGGTTGCAAAATAGGATGCTGTACATACAGCAAATATTCTGTTAAAATTAAATCAAGGCAAAAGTATATGGTTTAATTCTATTTGCCTATAGGGGAATTCCCGTATTTTTTTGACAATTGTATGAAATTGAACAATTTCAATTCTTAATATTTGAAAATTATTAATCAAAATCTGTATAGCATCTAAAGATTAAGCCAAAAAAGTAAATTTTTTGAGCTTTGTTTTACTCGAATCCTCAAATTTATATTGATAACAACTGTATATTGATTTTTAGTGTTTTGTGTAATTTATTGGGTGATAATTTCGCCCTTATGGCTATTTCTAAGCCTAAAAATGCTGCCATAAAGCAAAAACTGTACTGATACCTCAGTGTCAATAGACTCCATCCCGCAGAGCCATCTTTGTATCAACAAACGAACATAAGAGATGGAAACCTCACAAACGATTTACATTATTCTTGGCGGCAGCATATTATTTATTGCTGTCCCTGCTATCCTGATCCGGCTATTTTGGTTGGATTTTATTGAAGAGCTTAACAACACAATGGGCGTAGAAGCCGGTATCTACAAGGAAGAGCAACCTGAGCCTACGCCTTCTCCGGAACATCTAACCAAAGGAAAGATCCTCCATTTTCACCACAACAATGACCTGTCAAAAGTAAGGGACTTTTTTCATGAGGACCATGAGTCCTTATGGGAAAATCGCATGAACTAAATATTACAATCTTACATAGTTTAATTATGATCAAAAAATGTACAAAAACAATTCTTGCTATTGTAGCAATAGTTGGACTTGCAGTATCCTGTGGTCGGGATACTGCGGTTGTTATCTCCGAAGTTGGACAACAGGAACATCCACTACCGGGTAACAATGGACAGGAGGTGGGGCAACGAAATGGTTGGCTGTCATTTTCAGGAATGGAGGCTTTTGAAGCCACTATGGCAAAATTACATGCGGCGGAGCAAGGAGTGGAGCTGGACAATTGGGAAAAACAATTTAAGGGATTTACGTCCTGGCGTTCAGCAGAAATAGTTGGTGAGGAACAGGAAACCGAAACAAGAGTAGATATCCCTGATGTATTGCTAACGACAATCCTTAACGACAAAGGAAGGATTCAGATTGCAGATACTGTCTACCAATTGGCAGCAGACAGAAAAGAACCAGTTCTTTTCGCTATTTCGGTAAAGCAGGAAATACCGCTATTAAAAGGAGCGGAGCCGGTAAGAATAGCAGGTGTTGTTGCCCATAAAATTGGTTTGCATTTAATGCCCTTTTTTCCAACATGGGAGGATAACGACAGAGTGGTCTCACCTTACCCGGTTTCTGATATCTGTAATTTTCCTTCACAAATCCTCTTTCCCTGGTGGGGTCAGAAAGGCGGGCTGATCTACAACGATAATAACGGTAATGAATTATCGCGTGATAATGGTCGCAATGTCCGAATAGATTACCACAGGTGGAGAGTAGGCTTCCTTTTCTACTCTTCCGCAGGTGTCCGGGTTAAGCTCTATAAAAACACACGCTTAGGAGGCTGGATGTCCACTATAAAGATGAATAGCGCCTCTATACAAGCCTGTAGTAAGGGACTTGTCATTATCCCAGGGCTGCTGCCGATACCCTATAATGCGCAGGTATCCGCATCGGCTTCTAATGCAAACAGTTTGGAAAGAACCCTGAAATGGGCCGTAGCACCGATGCATATAGAGGTTGTACCGCATCATTTCAACTTCAATTTCAGTATAAACTATAGAGGCCAACAGATCAGCAGAGCTATTCGCGAATAAAAGTTTCACAAAAGAGTACAGACAGGCTTATCCATTAATTCAAATGCTTATGACCAGTTTCACAGAAATATTGTACCAACAGATGCAGCAGTCCATACAGGAATTGGCAACCGGTACAGATACCTTTTTGCAAAGAGCAGAACAGGGCTTCAAGATAGCTGAAGATTACCTGTTGCAACTTCGCAGATTGATCAAGGCATACACCTTTACAGATGAAGCGGAGGAGGTATTGTTCTTCAAGACTATCAAGCCGCTGTTTCATAAGGAGTTGCTCTATTGGTCAGAGATCATACGCATTGAGGCAGCCCGGCCGCTTACAGATGAAGGTAAACCGAAGCAATATATAAAAAAACGGCTCAAAGAACTACAGGGTTATATAGCCCGCAATCATTTTCTGTATGCATATTATAAGCTTGGCCACAGCCATCTTGATAAACAATTGTACCTGCGGTCATCTGTATATACGCCTTTATTGCCTGTGGACCGTTCGGATATGGACGATACTTTTTCCACTGTAGCCGGAAATATTCTGGCGAAAATCATGGCGATAGAAGAAGTCGCCGCCTGGCTAACGGCCCGGCAGGATCGTAAAGATACCATTCAGGGTGAGGGGAATGTGACAGGGCTTGTCTGGACGGGCTCTAAAGCCCAACTCATAGAACTGGTTTATGCATTGGAAAGCTTCGGCGTTTTCAATAACGGGAAGACAAACGTGAAGGAGGTAATGAGCTATCTGCAACATTGCTTTAAGGTCGACAAAGTCGCTAATTATTATGGGTACTTCCAGGGCATGCGGATACGTAAAAAAGACCGTACACCCTTTCTTAACGGGCTGATCGAACATATAACAAGACGCATGGACGAGGCTGACGAGTTTCCGCGCTTTCCCTGACTGTATCCGAAAAAAATATTTTTAGTAGGTACTATCAAAGTATCAAAAATGTAGATGGGCGATCATCAATTTTGCTAACAGAAACAAGAACAATTTAAAAACGAAAAAGCAATGTTACAAATCAGCTGGAACAATTACTGGACGGCAGTAGCCATCATATTGGTCATCTATTACCTGGCAATCGCAGTATTATATTACCGGAGCGAAATAGCCGCAAAAATAAAAAAACAGATGCAGGCCGGATCGGAGGACCTTACAGAAAAAGAAGATGAACAGATGGCTGCTCCAACTAGCTTCAATGAACTGGAAACTATAGTGGCAAACATAAAAGGCACCCTGGAAGAGGCAGGCACAGAGGCCGGTAAAGAAGAGCTGCTTGACAGGCTCGGCAAAATACTGGCAAGCTATGACGGTTTAGATACACCTGCCTTCAGGGTAGCCATTAATAACTACATCATCGGGCACGCCCAAAAGATATGCGGCACCGGATTTACCGAAGAGGAACTTAACCGCTATTGGCTAGCAATCAGAGCCTAACCGTAATTAATTGAACAATAACATAAGAAGTAGGAGGAAAAGTGAAGAAAGGATCTATGTTAAAGGCAATAAGTCTTGCGGTCATCGCAGGCATATTTACCGCAGTACCGGTGATCTTATATGGACAAAACGGGGAAGCAGGTATCAATGCTGCAACCGGCCAGTTGAAGACCTATTTCGCAGTCGGAGTTAATCTCGTCTATGCCATAGGGGCCATAGTTGGGCTTGTGGGGGCAGTAAAAGTTTATAACAAGTGGAGCAGCGGCGAGCCGGACACCGCGAAAGTAGCGAGTAGCTGGTTCGGAGCCTGTATATTCCTCGTGGTTGTGGCAACGATCCTAAAAGGCTTCTTCGGCGTATAAAAAATGCAAAAAAACAAATCTGATGAGCAGGAAATTAACAACAGTGGAAATAAAGGGAACTGTCTTTGAAGTCGACGCTTTCAGGGAGGTACTACGCCAGGCGGATGACCGCCACAATACAATACCTTTCCAGGTCTTCGATAAGGAGGGAGATGGCTACAGGCTACTCTATGATCCTTTAACCCGAAATATACCACGCAGTAAAAAAGCAGTACTTGCCGATCCGGACAGGTATTGTTGGGTGATACTTCCGGCTTTGATGGAACTTGATCCGGAGGGGATAGCCCTGCGCTATGAAATCCCTTTGGAGGTACTTTGTCCTGACCCGGAGCATCTGATCCCCAAAGAGGTCATTGCAGAGATAAAACAGGTATCCTTATCTGCACGTAGTTCCCAACAAAAAAAATAATTATATCGCTATGGAAAGAGTACTGCCAACATATGAGATCGCGGGCATTCCGTTCATCGTTGATGTGGATTATAGCCTGCTACGACACCCGGAGGACGAACGGTATACCATTTCATTTTTAAATGATCTGGAAGACAAAGGAAGCCATTATGACCTCTATATGGATAAGACAACAATGGAACCTGCTGTTTACCAGTTAAGAACACCCGATGATGGGAATACACTCATTTTCAACATACCGCAAATGGTACAGTTGGACCCTGAAGGCGTTGCGTTTAAATATGGAATTGCACCAAATATGCTCCCTGAAAAGGATATCGATTGCACCATGAACCCTGAAGTATTTAAAAAACGGGAAATGGGACAATTATCTGTCATAGACATTTGTGGACATCCCTTTTTTATAGATGTCCGGAATGGACTGTTGCAGCCAAAGGATGATTTTACCACTATGGGGATCGAACTCTCAAAATTAGAGGTTGATGATTCAGGAACTGCTTATCTCTGTCTCTATGATCCCCAAAAGCATACTACGGTAACACTTGACCCAAAAATTAAGAAAATACCCAGAGGGATCGTAGCGCTACAGATACCCTCAGAAACCATCCTTGATTCCTATGCTGTTGCACGGCAATACAACCTTTTAGAGAGCACGGATTGGTTCCGGAAGTTTCCTGTAAGAACGAACCTCAGCGCCCGGATCATTCCCTGGGAGAAAACCTCACTTCCGGAACTTGTAGAAAGAAATAAAACAAAGCAGAAGACCATAAATAAGCGTAACGGGAAAGGAAAAGGGCTGTGAGCAAAGAGATAAGCTATACGATCAATAAAGGAGTGAACAGGCCGATTGAATTTCGGGGTCTGAAAGCTCAATACATCTATATACTGGCTGCAGGATTGATACTGCTGCTGCTGGGATTTGTCATAAGTTATATTGCGGGGGTACCTGTTTACCTGTGCCTGCCTATAGTGTTGGTGTCAGGAAGTGGTTTGTTTGTTGGAGTATATAGGTTAAGCCACAGGTACGGGGAGCATGGGCTGGCCAAAGCGCTTGCTTTCCGAAAGGTACCCACCGCAATTATTTGCCGGTCAAGAAAAATTTTCAGGGAACTTAAAGAGAATAAAGAAAATGAATAGAACATTGCCAACATACGAAATAGAAGGCGTTGATTTTCTTGTGGATGTAGACTTTAATCTATTACGACATCCCAGGGATGAAAAGATAGGCTACTCTTTCCTCCATGACATGACGGATACCGCCACAGGCTATACATTAACTATCAATCCGGATAATCTGCTATCCGACCGACAAGCTGAAATGCACGGAAAACCGGTCATCTACGAAATACCTTATATGGTAAAGCTGGATCCGGATGGCATGAAAGAAAAATTCAGAACCGATATTTTACCGGAAACAGATATTGAGCTAAAAAACAATGAAGATCTGTTATACCGGAGATCAATAGGAAAACCCGCGGCAATAAAAGTTCTTGATGATTATTTCTTTGTGGACACTGAGAGTAGCATTTTTTTTGGACCCAAGGTGGGCGGCAGATTCTCTTCGTTGCATACGGAAAATATGCCTATGGATAGTTTCCTAACTGTTTACCAATGTCTTTACGATCCAACAGCGAAACTGATGTATCATCCGGAAAGCAGGGTGATTCCTGAAGGGGTAATAGGTTTGCAGTTACCCGCGCTTGCCTATTGCGATTCTTACAATTATGCCCGCTTACACGGCAGGCTAAAAGAACCGGAATTCTTCCGATGGCACCCGGTCCGGGCCAATATGGCCGCCCGCGAAATCCCCATAGAACAATTGGGTTACATACGTAAGGCTCAATTAACAAATGTGACACAGGTGCAAAGCGACGAGATGCGGGCAGCGACACGTGATAATAAGCTTAAGTCAAAGCGGAAATTCCGGACATAACAATAGCAACAGGAATGCCGAAGGTTTTCCTGCCGACAAGGAGAACAAAGAACAACGATTAGTGAACAAGAAAAACGAGGAGCAAGGTAATGGTCGTAATTATGATACTCGCAGGTCTGCTGCTGGCAGCAGTATTACTGCAAAGTAAAGAATCCCTGAGTGGAAGTGAGGAACTGGCAGATGCGCTGCCGGTCTGGAAAGTGGAACAGGATTGTCTGCTGTCAAAAAAAGGTGATGTGACGGTTGCTTTTCGACTGCAACTACCAGAGATTTTCACACTCAGCAGTGATGAGTATGATGCCCTGCACGAGGTTTGGTTAAAGGCAATAAAGGTACTTCCTTCCGGAGCGATATTACATCAGCAGGATTGGTTTATAAAGTCAAAATACAAGGCTGATCTTTCGCAGGACAGCAATTTCCTGATGCGCGGCAGCGAGCTTCATTTCAATGAGCGTCCTTATCTTAAACATGACTGCCTGCTTATGCTGAGCCTGAAGGCAAAGGACAGAAAACCTTCCAGTTCGGCAATCTCATCATTACTGAAGAAAAACATCATTGCTCCTGAGCTTACAGATAAAAAGCAGATGCAACAGTTACTGGATACCGTGGGACAATTCAAAAGAATACTATCGGATAGCGGTTTTGTTTCCCTGGAGCAGATCAGGGCTCAGGAACTGACCGGGAGTAAAGACAAGCCGGGGCTGCTGGAACGCTACCTGTTTTTGCAGGAACAGAATAGCAGGCCACAAATAACGGATATTGTGTTCAAACCTGAATGGAAGGTAGGCGCACAATACTGCCAGCTATATACACTATCAGATGTGGAAGACCTGCCCGCAAATTGTGCCCCCAAGATGCATTATGATAAGTATTCTACGGATAAGACACGATTTTCAATAGGCTTTGCGGCACCTATTGCCCAATTGTTACCGGTAAATCATATCTATAACCAATATTTGGTAATAGGGGACGGGCCGAAGACACTTAAAAAGATGGAGGCCAAAAGAAGACGGTTGCAGTCGCTTTCCATGTACAGCAGGGAAAATGCGATCAGCCGGGATGCTACACAGGAGTTCCTGAATGAAGCGATTGCCGCTGCCAGAACACCAATAAGGGCACATTTCAGCCTGCTTTGCTGGACAGATAATCCGGAAGAACTGGCTGAACTCCGTAACCAGACGGCATCGGCCCTGTCAAAAATGGATATCGTACCTCACCTGGAAACCGACGGTGCCCCTCAACTATGGTGGGCGGGTATTCCCGGTAACGAAGCGGAGCTGCCGGAAAATGATTGTTTTGAAACGTTTGCAGAGCAAGCGGCTTGTTTTCTGAACAGGGAAACAGCCTATCGCAGCTCAAACAGTCCCTTTGGCATCCGGCTCGAAGACCGGCTTACAGGGATACCGGTGCACGTTGATATTTCCGATGACCCTATGTCAAAAGGTATCACTACCAATCGCAATAAGCTGGCAATCGGAGGCAGTGGTTCTGGAAAATCTGTATTTATGAACCATTTACTCCATAGCTATGTACAGCAGGGGGCCCATTGTGTGATAATAGATGTAGGTCATAGTTATTCAGGATTGTGCGAGCTTTTAAATGGCTATTATTTTACATACAGTGAAGAAGAGCCGATCAAATTCAATCCGTTCTATTTGGCAGAGGGAGAAATCCTTGATACCGAAAAAAAAGAAAGTATCAAAACATTGCTGGTAGCGCTCTGGAAACAGAATGATGAAAGTTTTAGGAGAAGCGAGTATGTGGCCATTTCCAATGCATTGCAATCCTATTACCAGTACCTGGAGCGTGATACAAGCCTGTTTGCCTGCTTTGATACCTTTTATGAGTTCCTGCAAAATGTATTTATTGGCGAACTGGAGGCGGACAAGGTAAAAGACCGGGACTTTGACATTCATAATTTCCTGTATGTATTGCGACCGTTTTATAGCGGTGGGGAGTTTGATTACCTGCTCAATGCACGGGAAAACCTGGATGTACTGAACCAGCCTTTTGTGGTCATAGAATTGGACAATATTAAGGATCATCCGATACTTTTCCCGATCGTCACGCTCATCACGATGTCTTTGTTCATTTCCAAAATGCGGAAGCTGAAAGGAGTACGTAAGGTAATCGTTATAGAAGAAGCCTGGAAAGCGATCAGCAAAGGCGGTATGGCTGAATTCATGAAGTATTTGTATAAAACCGTCCGTAAACATTTTGGTGAAGCGATAACGGTGACCCAGGAGCTTGATGACATAATCGGCAATGAGATTGTAAAGGATGCCATCATCAATAATGCTGACTGTAAGATCATCCTGGACATGAAAAAATTCCAGAACAAGTTCGGAGCTATCCAGGAAGTAATGGGTATGACCGATAAGGGAAGAGACCTGGTGCTGTCCATTAATAAAGCGAATGATCCCAATTACCGTTATCGTGAGGTTTACATTGAACTCGGCAACCAGCTGATGAAGGTGTACCGATATGAGCCGTCCCCTTTTGAATATTATGCCTATACCACTGAACAGAGTGAAAAAGTAAAGGTGCAACAGTACACCGAAAAGTACGGCAGCATTGAAAAAGGCATTGCCGCATTGGTAGCAGATTTAAGGAACAATTAAAAGAAAGACGATGAGAAGGTATACAAAATCCATTCTGACCACGGTACTGATCAGTTTAATGGTACTGTTTTCTGTACCCCGTGCCCATGCCGGCATCTATGAGATCATAAAGGCGGCAACGGTGAAAGTCATCAAGGCAATTGATCTACGCATCCAGCGATTGCAGAATAAAACGATCTGGCTGCAGAACGCACAGAAAGAACTGGAAAATCAGATGTCCAAACTGAAGCTGAATGAGATATCGGAGTGGAGTGAAAAGCAGCGCAAGCAATATGACGAATATTTTAAAGAGCTGTGGCGGGTAAAAAACGCATTGGCTACCTATAACAAGGTGAAAAACATTGTCGCCCGGCAATTACAACTTCTGGAAGAATACAAGCGGGCCTGGGGGTTATTACAACAGGATAAAAACTTCACGGCACGGGAACTGGCCGAGATGTACCGGGTCTACTCCGGTATGCTCGACGAGAGCCTAAAGCATCTGGAAGAGTTAATGTTGGTAGCTAATTCCCTACGGACCCAGATGTCAGATGGAGAACGCATGGAGCTGATCAGTAAAGTGGACAGCGATATGGATAATACCCTAACCGAGCTGCGCAGCTTCAGTGACCGTAATTTCAGGATCAGTGTATCCAGGGCAAGAGACCAGGTTTCAGCCCAACACCTGAAAGCAATGTACGGATTAAAGTAAACGGTATGGATAGGGCTAAAGATGAAAAAAAAGTAAAAATGGAACTGATCAGTTTGTTGCAACAAAAAGGCTATCGTAAACGATTTGCATTAACTGTACCCGGCAGCAATTTTCCGCGACAGTATGGCATGCTTGCCAAATGCCTGGATATCTTCTTTATGCTGCTGGCAGAAGGCAGAGCGCCATCAGGAAAACTGGAGCTGGATACCTATGCACCTTATAATGATACGATCACCTGCAGATTTAAGCTGGATTATAAGGAAAGTACAGGGTTTAAGATTCAGGAATTGAAAGTACATAAGATTTACGGTGAAAGTAAAGAGTTCCGCTTTGCAAATAACCAGGAAATACCGGGAAGCATGACATTAGAAAGTTTGTTTCCAAAACCCAAACCCTGGGAGGGAATAAAAAAAGGAAAATTCAGACCATAAACAAAATAGCGCAATGAAAAAGAGTGTAAGCATGATGATGATTTTTGGCCTGAGTGTTATTTGCCTGCAGGCTATGGGACAGACTGCCGGGGAGTGGCTTCGCCAGAAGAGTACGCAGAGAAAATATTTATTGCAGCAGATTGCGGCACTACGTACCTATTCCGGCTACCTGAAAAAAGGATACGATGTCGTTAAAGATGGATCCGGCCTCATTAAAGAACTTACGGGCGGGGAATTCAATCTCCATAAAGATTATTTCGAAAGCCTTAAAAACGTCAATCCTGCTTTACTTAAAAACAAGAAAGTCGAGACAATGCTCTCCCTGCAGCAATGGATGGGAAAAAGCCGCAGGCGCAGCAGGGAAAATGCAACAACAGCCAACTATTTTAGTACGGGTGAGATCCAGTCGCTCAGAAAAGTATTGGAAGGGCTCGAACAGGACTGTGACGACAGGTTGGAAGAATTGTTACTGGTTATTTCTGATGGGAAATTGGAGATGAGCGATGAGCAGCGCATAAAACGTATAGACAACCTATACAAGACCATGCAGCATTTGTACGGCCTTCACCGAAAGACTGAAAGCACGATCTCCACTCTAAAGCAGCATAGGGAACGTGAGATACGTGAACTGGAACTGCTCCGAAAAATGCAGGGTCTGAAATAGTAAGCAATGTGAATGTGAAATAGTGAAAAAGATAAAGCTTATGATAACAGTAATTTCATTAGGTCTCGGTGTGCAGAGTACCGCCCTATACTATATGGCAAGCATGAAGGAGTTGCCGGCAGCAGACCTGGCTATTTTTGCCGATCCCGGCAGGGAAAGCACCGCTACATACGGCTACCTTGATTATCTGAAGGATTGGCAGCGCAGCAACAATGGTATCCCAATCATGGTGTGCGGGGAAAAGAGCCTGTACCATGATCTTGTTTACACATCAGGCACCAACAGGTTCGCTTCCATTCCTGCCTTTACAAAAAATACGGATGGCAGTACCGGTATGTTGCGTAGACAGTGTACCTACGAGTATAAGATCAAACAGGTCGATGATCATATACGGGATGAGATCTATAGGCTGCCAAAAGGTGCACGCCGTCCCAAGACCAATATCTGTATCGGAATTACCCTGGACGAGGCCGAACGCATGAGTATTCCCCGGGAAAGCTGGAAGATCAATGTCTATCCCTTTTTAGGACTGAAAGTGGATTATAAAGGCAACGTTGAGCGTATTCCCTGGTCCATTCCGATGGACAGGAATTCGGTACTGAACTGGTACCGTCTCAAAGGGCTTCCCATACCGCCAAAATCAAGCTGTGTGTTCTGCCCCTACCAATCGGATGCAACCTGGGCAGCGCGAAAGCAACATGCTCCAGATGATTTTGCAGGTGCCGTGCGGGTGGATGAAGCGATCCGCAACAGCACAAAACAAGGGATCAATAACCCGGTCTTCCTGCACCGTTCCTGTACACCCTTAAAGGACGTAGTCTTCAATAGTGCAGAAAAGTCTGAATGGGGTGAATGCTCGGGAACCTGCCATACCTGATCGTAAATAATTTTAAAGAATAAGGACAATGAAGAGAATATTAATGCTTCTGATAAGTATATGCTGCTTGCAGCTACACCTTGTTTCCGCCCAAAAGGCGGAGATAGAACAGCTGCTGCTGAACGTGGAGAAACTGGCCCAGTTCAAACAGATCTTAAAAGATATGAAAAAGGGTTATGAGGTCGTCTACAAAGGTTATAACTCCATTAAGGATATTTCCAAAGGGAATTTCGACCTGCACAAAGCCTTCCTGGACGGGCTTATGGCCGTTAACCCGGAACTGGCCAGGTACCGGCGCGTGGCTGATATTGTCCGCTATCAGGGGTACCTGCTTTCCGAATACCGTACAGCATATAGGCGCTTTGTTTCAGGAGGGAGGTTCAGCCCACAGGAGATCGATTATATGCAGAAGGTGTATAAAAATCTATTTGACCGCAGTATAGAAAATCTGGATGAGCTGGCTATGGTGCTGACCGCAAATAAACTCCGCATGAGCGATGAAGAACGATTAACTGCTATTGACAGGATCTATACAGATATGGAAGAAAAGCTGGTCTACCTCCGTGGGTTCAACAAGAGAACCGGTGCAGTGGATAGCAAAAGAGAAAAGGAACTGAAAGAATTGGAAATGATCAGAAAAATGTACGGAAAATGAAAAGAGAACAAGTAAACAAAAGATGGACAAGGCTACTACCGGTATTGCTGCTCTGCCTGGGCACCCCAAATCTAAGTCATGCACAGAGCATAGGGGACCGTATATACGGTCTGGACACGATACTGGAAAATCTGTTCAATGAAATGTTGCCCCTTTGTAGCAATTTGATGGACGTTGGCCGTGCTATTGGCGGATTTGCCGCACTCTTTTACATCGCAGTCAGGGTATGGAAACATATTGCAGCGGCAGAGGCCATAGATTTTTTTCCACTGCTCAGGCCATTTGCCATCGGCATGGCCATCGTACTCTTTCCACAGGTTATCGGTCTGATGAACGGTGTGCTCAAACCTCTTGAGACCGGGACACGTGCTATTGCAGCGGATTCCCATAAAGCTATCCAGGAGCATATCACCCAAAGGGCAGCGACGGTCAAGGATGCGCCGGCAGATGTCCTCTATCCGGGCAATTTCCCGAATACCGAAAAGTACGGACAAACCGACAAGACCGGGGATGGAGGTGGTCTTTTCTCCGGACTGAGCAGCGCATACTGGATCGGTCTTCTTACGGGAATGTTCAAAACCTTTATCAGCGAGCTGTTTCATATCCTCTACTCGGCTGCAAGCCTGTGCATCAATGTGATCCGGACATTCTACCTGCTCATACTGGCCATTCTTGGACCAATTGTATTTGGCCTGAGCATCTTTGACGGCTTTCAAAGTACACTCAGCAACTGGTTTGCGCGCTATATCCATATTTATCTTTGGGTGCCGGTGGCAAATGTTTTCGGGGCGATCTGCTCAAAGATACTCGAGAAACTGATGATCATGGACCAGGATTTCCTCAGTGGTACCGCCTATGTCATTTTTATGCTCATTGCCATAGTTGGCTATACTACCGTGCCTACCGTCGCCGGCTATATCGTACAGGCTGGAGGAAATGATAGCTTGCTCGGCAAAATAAATGAAAAAACAAGACAGGCGGCGGCCATTGCCATGAAAATGATCTGAGCCACAGCGTGATATTTTGAGCGTGTATTTAAAAACGGATTTGTGAACAAGATAAAAAAGGAGAGATAGGTGTTCCGTCATTTTAATAATATAGAAACTGCATTTAAGCACGTAAAGCTATTCACATTTGTGATCATAGCTGCCTGTATGGCCATCTGTTGCTATACGGTATTTGAAAGCTACCGCATGGTTACTGCTGCCCATGACCGTATATACCTGCTTGCAAATGGCAAAGCGCTGGAGGCTTTTTCCGCAGAGCGTAAAGACAATATTCCCGTTGAGGCAAGGGACCATATACGCATGTTCCATCACTACTTCTTTACCCTTGATCCCGACGATAAGGTTATAGCATCCAATATCGGCAAAGCCCTGAACCTGGCAGATGGAACGGCCAGAAAGCAATATGAAGACCTGAAAGAAGGCAATTTTTATTCGGGTATCATTAGTGGAAATATCAGCCAGAAGGTAACGGCGGATAGTATCGTGCTGGACCTGGAAACGTATCCCTATCATTTCCGCTATTATGGTCGCCAGGAGATTATACGGCCCACAGCGCTGGTCACCCGTAACCTGGTCACCGAGGGTTATTTACGGAATGTGAGCAGAAGCGATAATAACGCGCATGGTTTCCTGGTGGAAAAATGGCATATCGTAGAAAATAAGGATATCCGGCTGGAAAGGAGGTAAATGATGAAAGCAAAAAAACAGGGCGGCAATAGTTTGCTGAAAGATAAGCTGGCCGGGAGAATAGCGGCTTATATCATCCGTGTTCAGCTTCGTCTATGTCGCAGGCTCTCAGCCTGGGAAAGCAGGCGGAGCCTGGCGCAGAAAAAATGGCTGTTCTTTCTCTTCACAGGAATTTGCGGCACGTACTGCCTCCTGTTGCTGATAAACGGGTTTAGAGGCAAAACAGACACCAGGCGCTCTTTACCAGTACCTGTAGACAGTATAAGCCCGGCATCACCAAGACTCCCTGTTCCGGGACAGAACGTTGAGGCGGAGCCGTACAGCAAAAGATAATCATCAAAAAACAACAATAAAATGGAAAAACAAGCATCACAATTTGAAAAAAGGAGAAAAATGCTCCTGGTAATGCCGCTGATCGCATTGCCTTTCATCACCCTGATCTTCTGGGCAATGGGGGGCGGAAAGGAAGTCGCTGTGGCCCAGCAACAGCAGGGAATCAACAAAGAACTTCCCGGAGCGCAGCTGGAAGATGAATCCCTGGATAAGATGAGCCTTTACAGCCGATTAGAACCTGATACAACAGTAAAAAGTACAGCAGATAGTATCCATGAGGGCTTTACCGCAGATGAAATTCCGGGCTATTCTGTTGGGGATCCCTATGGCGGGTTGGCCGCATACAGCAGCTCGGGGTACAATGATCCCAACGAATCCAGGGTGCGCGGCAGGCTGGCCGAACTGGAAAGACTCATGCAGCAACAAAATGATCTGAATGCCGGTAGCAGCTCAGCCTTGCCGGAAGAAGAACATTCGATGGCCAGACTGGAGCAGATGATGGCCCGGATGAACGGGCAGGAAGAAGCGGACCCTGAACTGCAGGCATTGAACGGTATGCTGGATAAGATCATCAATATCCAGAACCCGGATCATATGCGCGAAAAGCTCAGGGAACAATCCCTGGAGCATAGAGGAGCTGTTTTCGCCGTCAGCAGGCTGCCACGAAAGAATACGGTACCCTACCTGCAAAAACCGGCACCGGACAGTATGCTTTATGATGAAGCGCTGTTTCAGCCTACTGAATATAGCACGGATAAAGGGACAGTTGAAGTATTGCAAATGAAAACGCATAACAGCTTTTATGGTATTGATGCAAAGAAGGAAAAAAACAGCACAGAATTAACTGCTATACCTGCTGTTATCCACGAAACCCAGACCCTGGTCTCGGGCTCGAACTTGAAAATGCGTCTGACCGAAGATATCTATGTCAATGGTATCCTGATCCCCACAGGTAGCTTCCTTTCCGGGAAATGTACTTTGAACGGAGAACGGCTGCAAGTCACCGTTGATGGTATCAGGTATCAAAATTACCTCTTGCCCGTAAAGCTTCAGGCTTTCGATCTGGATGGAATGGCAGGTATCCGTATCCCGGGAGCCATAAGCCGTGATGCGGCCAAAGATGGTACTGACCGTGCTATCCAGAGCATGCAGTTTATGAGCCTTGACCCCTCCATTGCTACACAGGCGGCAGGAGCCGGAGTGGAAGCGGTAAAAGGACTGCTCTCCAAAAAGGCGAAGTTGGTCAAGGTGACCGTAAAAGCGGGCCATCCGGTGCTGCTCTTCGATGAACAATCTAAAAACAATTAACATTAAAATCTGAAAACATGAAACGTATCATTTTTCTGGCATTCGCCTTTTTATCTGCCATGGGAATAGCTATGGCGCAACAGCACGATGCTATTAGGGCAAAATCTGTAATTGCTGACCGGCAATTAGAAATCACCTGGCACAAAACAACATTATTGCTTTTTCCTGCACCGATCCAGGATGGAAGCAGGGGGGATAAAACTATACTTGCTGAACGTGTAGAGGGGGTAGAAAATGCGCTGAAAGTCAAAGCCGCCGAACGCGGTTTTCCGCAAAGTAACCTGCACGTCGTTACAACAGACGGAAAAGTTTATGCCTTTACCGTCAATTACAACGAATACCCCTCAGAGTTTACTATTGACATGGGCACGCAACCTTCGCATTCACCGGCAACATTTGAGGGCATATCGTTAAACAGCAGAGAATTGGAACTCAGGGCGGCAACCATTAAAGGAATTCCTCCATTTGTGAGAAAGGTCAGACAGAGCAGATTTGGAATGGAGTTGCGTCTGGAGGGAATTTTTGTAAAGGATGATGTACTCTTCTTTCGCTACAGTCTATCCAACCAGGCACAGATAAAATATGACCCGGCATCACTACGGTTCTACGTCAGGGACAAAAAGCGGGCAAAACGTACAGCTGTGCAGGATACCGAAATGCAGCCTGTATTTGTGCAGCATAGCGGCAACATTGAGAGCAGCAAAGGGCAGACCATTATTGTAGCCTTCCCGAAATTCACGATCGCGGAAAGCAAATATTTTGTCACCGAGCTAATGGAACAGGGAGGTGACCGAAATCTGGCCTGCAAAATAGACCAGGGAAAACTACTCCAGGCAAAAACAATAGATTAATTCTTTTACCCAAAAAAATCAGCAATGGAAAACGGATGGGACATAGAGGAAAGGACACCAACTTTTTTTTCAGCATTGGACGAATGGGATCACTTTGAGGAACTTTCCAGGGAAAGATTCGGGAAGGACTCGCTTAAGGACAGGGATTTTAAGAAACTGAAACTAAGGGAATTTGATCGTCTGTATTATTACTATAACAGGCGCTCTGATCTTTCACGGGATGAAAAGGCTATGTTGCTGGTACTTGATTTCCAACGTACCAAGCTGACAAAAGCGCTCTTTCCGGGCCTGATACGGCGCTTGCTTTACAAAACGGCATCTACTTTCAGGCTGAAGATCATTGGAGTAAAGGATCCTTTTGCAACAGATGCGGACCGTTATGTTGCCCAGTCCCTTTACCGCCGGGACACTACTACCGAACAAATCACGGGAAATGAAATCGGGAGGGAGCAAAGGACAACGCATAGGGTGCCACGGAATATGCGGAGCGCAAAGCGCAACAGAAATGGAAGAAGCCAATCCATGTAAAAAGGATAACGGCTTCATCGGACAATAATTACATCAAAAAATAAAATATCATGGACAACGAAAATTTTAATGCAGAGAACTTCGATTATCTGAAAGGACAACTGGAGCAACTGGGCTGGGGAAACCTGGCTCCCCAACTGGAGGAGCATATCAGGGCTGGGAAAGAAAAAATTGAGCTCAACCAAAATGAGCAAGGAGAAGTGGAAGGTCGTACAGTAGATTATGAACTTCAGTTCAATAAACACAGCGAGCACCCTTTCTATTACTTTAACCGGGTCAATGCAACCCTTAGGGAAAATGATGAGATAATCGCTACGGCCTCTTTCCGGAGTTCCTGGAAGCTGATGCCCGAAGAAATGGGCCGTATCCTGGAATATGGCGATAAGGTCGCGGTCTACAGAGAAGGAATCAAAAACGATGCGGGAGAGCCGTTCAATGCCTGGATAAGCGTTAACGCCAATCAGCCGCTTGATGAGCACGGACACCTGAATATGAATACCTATCACGATAGGTATTATAAGAAATACCCCTTTGACCTCGATTATTCCATCTCAAGGCTGCCTGAACAGATAAAGGTACAGATCAAAGACAAGCATGAGGAGGTTAAGGATTGTATCAGGCAGGGTATTCCCTATGGTCTTGATGTGGCAACAACAGACGGAATCGTACAGGGCTGTTTATCT
This sequence comes from Bacteroidetes bacterium 43-16, assembly GCA_001897525.1. Classification (GTDB taxonomy): domain Bacteria; phylum Bacteroidota; class Bacteroidia; order Chitinophagales; family Chitinophagaceae; genus Edaphocola. The sequence continues at coordinate 17,321 of MKTB01000019.1, forward strand.
GCCAACGCCAAAGTAGGCCGTATTGATATCCTGGACAATAATCTTGAATTGGCAAAGCTGCCGGTGCCGCAAAAGGCAGAGCGCCAGAACACCGGACAGGAAACCAGTACGGAACAAGGAGCCGCTGATGAAAAAAAAAAGCCCTGGCAATACCAGCAGGTAAGGGGAAATCAATTCAGGAATAAACAAGGGAAAGGTATTTCGAGATAAACCGGCTTGCCGGTTTATCCCTCCTTTGTCTGCTCTTAAAATAAAACAACGATGACACCGGAACAAATTGAAATGTATAATAAGGCAGCCGAACTCGGAACGATACCGGACGACATGAATCCTATTTTCCTGTTCAGCATTACGCATTCCCATCTTTTGCTCAGGATTGTAGCCGATGAAATTGATGTGGTGGCACTGGCAAAAAGGGAGCTGGAAAACAGAGGGTACGATATACCGAAAGTAAAAACGAAATCTTCTCTACCTCTGGTAAAGAAAACAGCCGTAAAAAAAACAGCAACAAAGAAGGGTAAAACACTATAGGAGAAAAAGATGAACATCGGAGAGCAACATAAAACAGAATTCCTGGCTGGTATCAGGTCGCTGGGTTTTGAAGAAGGGCTTCTGGACGATTACTATGATATGCTGCGAAATGGCCAGCAGGATGCTGTTAGTTGGAAAGAGTACCGGGATTTTGACAATTCCAGGGTTTTATATGAACCGGAATTAAGGCGGGACGAATTAGGGCTACCTTATCTGTTCGCTTATAACGCTACTCTTCTTGAGACCCACCCGATAAAACATGGTGTTTATGGTCATATTGATACCGAAACCATAGAAGACTGCTTAAAGGACGGTAAATGGTTAACAGACCCGGCGCTTTTTTCCGATCTGCTGGCTCAGTTGACCGAGTTATCGGTTTGCGGGAATAGTATTGCTAAAGACATAGCTCAGCGCCTTGAGACCAGATATTTGATGGGAACATCTGCCACCCGTCATATTAATGTGGACTGGCTGCTGAAGCGATTCGGTAAATCGCATTACTTCAGATGTGATCAACAAGGGCTAAGCGATGTTTCACTAATTCAGGCTTACAATCTGATGTCAGGCAGGCCGGTACTGCGATTTGAAGCGACCGAGCCAAATGTCTATACAGGTTATTGGTTCGGACTTAAACGGTTCCCGGAACCAATGATCGGGGAAAAAGGGTCTTTATGGTTCGAGGAAAAGCAGTATCGGGGATTTAAGCCTCATTTACTACTTAGAAAACTACCTATAAACGATATAGAAAAAGAAGGCACTGATACGCTTTTAATACAACAGCTCATTAATGGCGGATTTGCCCATTCGATAATACGGGTCGCTGGTGAAAAGCGGTTATCCCGGATCAGTGCAGATGCTGAAAACAACAGGCTACGTCTTTTTAATGCTAAAGGTCAGGAATTCAGTCTTCTTATCTTTTCACCGTTAAAAAAGACAGAACTGCCCTTAAAGAAAAAACCTCCGCCATTCAAAAGGAATAATAGAAACAGACCATGAGCATCAGCCTTTAATTAAATATTAATGACATGATTTACAAAACTGATTTGAAAGAACTTCTGGATTATCTATCCAGTCTTCATCTGGTTTCTGAAGAAAGTTGCAATTGGCTCCTAAAGCAAAGTCCGCAGTTGCCTGTAAACTACAAAATACCTATTGAATTTGATGAACATACAAAGGGAAATATTGCCCTTGTCATCAACTTTGAGCAGGGAGGATATAGTGTTAGTGAATACAGAATCGAGTTGGTAAAAATACCGGAAGTTGAACATACCATATCACAGGGAGTCAACACTGTACAACTGGAGCAAAGGCTTGCTGCGATCAATTGGCAGGTAGTAGAAAAGGTGCAATTATTAGAGGATAATATCGCGGTGATCCTTGATGAGGTAATGTTTTTGAGACTTTCGGGGAGCGGCCAGGCACAGGATGTTATGGATATGCTGATGCTTAAGTATTGGTATTCAACGCCCGTCATGGAGGTTATGGATTTTATTAATCTTGATCAGTATAAAACATCACTCATTTCGAAGCTTAACGGGGATATAAATGATATCGAATTAATACAGGCCCGTAACCTGCTCCAGGGAAGATGCCTGATGCGGTTTTATAATTATATCCCAGGTTTTCAATCGGATGCATATTGGCTCAAGCTGGAACATGGAGCGCTCGTTGAATATCCGGCCTTCAATGTAAATGGTGCATTAGGAGAATTACCTCTATTTCCTTTGCTGGATGAAATTACAACTCCCCGGTTACTTGCCTTTCTGCTATCCGGCCATAGAGAAAACGTACATATGAAGGTAGCTGGCAAGATAGTAGATGCCTGGATAGAGGTTAATGCACCTGAAAGGGATATCGCGATTTTTAACGCTGCAGGTAAACGTGCAAAGCTATCCGAGCTGGAAGAGGTTCGGCAAAAGCCCGAACAGAAATCTTCTAAAGCCAGGCGAACACGGCCCGGAATGTAAACTGAATAAAGATAAATGACATAATTCTTACACATTATGATACAGGAAAAAGAATTGGTACAGATACCAAAATGTCTGAACGAAACAGAGCTGGTTCCACTCGAAATATGGCAAATAATCGACCTCAGAATGATTGAGGCAGGCATTGGAGGCATGGTGAGAAATGGTGAAGACTCCATTTTCTTCGAGATTGAAATCAAGTACGATAAAGTTATTGATGGTTATTCACTTGACGGTTACAGCGCAAGATTATTACATATCGGAGAGATCAAGCACGAAAATGTTAAAGGAATTGATACAGCTGTGATTGAAAATACGATGAGAAAAATTGATTGGCAAAAAGTTACACCGGAAAAGTTGCGTGACGAACCAGCTGCTGTGATAATTTTGGATCGCCTTATGGAACTACACGCAACTGATGACCAGCGTGGAATGGATATCGCTATGCTGCTGGCCATGAAATATTTTGCAGGAACCCATTTAGGGCAAGTTTTCGATTTTTCCGAAGCCAGAAAAAATTATGAAACCACACTCTTCATCGAACTTAATGGTAACAGGCATGACTTGAGTTTGCCGGAGGCTTATCAGCTTCTGTGTGGCAGGGGTGTGGCCAAATCAATAACTCCTGATGGTAGCAGTGATACGCTTTGCTGGATGGCAATGGACAAAGGAAAAGTTGTAAAGACTGATGATTTTGATGTTATTAAATATTTGTCCCGCTTACCTTTTGATAAGCCACGAACTGTGGTCCAACTGGCAGAAGATATTGCGGCCCTAAGTGCGGGCAACCAGCAGTTAGGAAGGTTCAGGATTGATAACAAGGTGTTTCATGCTTATTACGAACCCGACCCACTGAATGGAAATATCGCCTTACGCGATCTTAAGCAGAATAAAATATCGCTGAGTGATTTAAAGATGACCCCGGAGCTTATAAGCAATCTACCGCGCAAAAAACCGGAACAAAGTAAGGGGCTTGGCCTTTAGGTAACAGTATTTTGGAAGAATAAAATGGAATGTGAGTATGGAAAATAACAAAAGACTACGGCCACCTTTAACGTATTATGGTGGGAAACAAACGCTGGCACCTATAATTGAACAATTGATACCGCCACATGACTTGTATGGAGAACCTTTTTTTGGTGGCGGGGCCGTATTTTTTCTCAAACACCCATCGAAGGTCGAAGTAATAAACGACGCGAATGATGAACTGATGAATTTTTATCGTGTGGCGAAGACCAGATTTAAGGAACTCAATGAAATGATACAATTGTCATTGATCAGCCGGGATTTACATCATAAAGCAACTGTTGTGTATCACAACCCATCGCTTTTTGACGAAGTCCGCCGGGCCTGGGCTATCTGGGTATTATGTATGATGGGTTTTTCTTCCAAAATGGATGGCCCCTTCGGGTTCGACAAAAAAGACAGTAGCCAATCAAAGCGCCTGATTTTTAAGAAACAGGCTTTTACCGAAGAGCTGATGTACCGGTTGGAAAAAGTTCAGATCGAATCTGCCGATGCGTTGTATGTGATACAGAGCAGGGACCACGACACTGCTTTCTTTTACTGCGATCCACCTTATGTGGGTTCCAATATGGGCCATTATAAAGGATATACTGATCAGGATTTTAGAAGCCTGCTTCAAATGCTAGCTTCTGTAAAAGGAAAATTCCTTTTGTCCTCCTATCCCTCGCCAATGCTTACCGAATTTATCCAGGCAAATGGCTGGAATTCGATGAAAAAGGAGATTACAGTTACAGTAAATATTAAAGGAGGTAATCCGAAAACAAAAACGGAAGTATTGACCGCTAATTACCCGCTTGATCTGGCAAAAGGATTTATAAAAGAATAAGAAAGGAAAGAAATTGAATTGTAAAGTAGATACAAATAAAATATACACCGGAGATTGTCTGGAGGGCTTACAAAAGCTTCCCGATGAATGTGTACAATGTTGCGTGACTAGTCCTCCGTATTGGTCTTTAAGAGATTATAGAATAGAAGAACAGATCGGTTTGGAAACAGATCCGGAAATCTACGTGCAGCGATTGATAGCTGTATTTAATGAAGTAAGACGGGTTTTGAAACCTGATGGTGTTCTATGGTTGAATATAGGTGATGCTTATTGGAACCAGGAGAAACAAAACATGTCAGCCGGTTATAGAAAATACGGAAACAAGGCCAGTCAAAAAAGGAAAATACATCGTTCCCGTTTTGGAACTAAGACAAACAGCAGGAGGTTTGAATTAAAGAGCAAAGACCTTATTGGGCTCCCCTGGATGCTTGCTTTCGCATTGCGACAGGTAGGTTGGTATCTGCGACAGGATATAATCTGGCACAAAACAAACCCCATGCCGGAAAGTGTCAGAGATCGTTGTACTAAATCCCATGAATATATTTTTCTGTTGAGTAAAAATCAAAAATACTATTACAATCACCATGCGATTAAAACTGATGTTAAAGGGGAAAATCACCATGACCGGACAGCAAGACCAGCGGTCAAAGCCAGAAATGAACGTTGGGTCAATACAATAAGAAAGGTACGCGGGCCTTATTTAAAAGCCAACAGGAGGTCAGTCTGGCCGGTAACGAATAAATCATTTGAAGGAGCCCATTTCGCAGTTTTTCCACCCGGAATTCCTGAGCTGTGCATCCTTGCAGGTAGTCGCGAAGGTGATGTAATCCTGGATCCTTTTATGGGAGCAGGAACTACCGCTCTGGTGGCAAGGCGACATGGAAGGAAATATATCGGTTTTGAGCTGAACCCGGATTATGTTGATATAGCACAAAAACGATTGGCAGAAAATGAACCTTGATAAAATGATGAGTATGCAAGAAGATAATTATTACATAGTTAACCTGGAAACCAATAAACTGAACGTATTTACAACGAAATCATTCTATTTATCGCTTAGTCCGGAACAAAAGAAAATACTGAGCAGACAGTGCCTTTGGAGTAAAAATCAGGATTGCTGGATATCAAAAGCTAAGGCTGGAAATACGGGTTTCCTCAAACGGCAGCTACAGGGGCTGGGTTTCGAGGACAGAGGTACAGTGGGAGAACGATTAGCGTTTGCGGATCAGGTAAACCAAAGCCAGGAGAAGGCCGGACAGAGAGCTGAACGGGCTGAAAAAGGGGCTGAAAAGGCAAAAGAGCGATCCGACTCGCTCTATAAAAATGCTACCGATATGGCCAGAGCCATTCCAATGGGCCAACCAATTCTGGTTGGGCATCACAGTGAACATCGCGACAGAAAATACAGAGAACGAATTCACAATACAATGGGACGTTCAGTAAAGGAGCAGGAGAAAGCCGGATACTACGAGGAAAAGGCCGCAAACGCAAAATGGGAAGCAAGCGGAGCTAAATTCAAAAATCCCAGGTATCTGGCGAACAGGATAAAGGAAACCCTGGCCTCTATAAGGCGTATTGAGCGGGCATTAAAAGGAAAACTGTATGTATATTCTCCTGAACGGGAAATCAGCGAGAAAGAGCGTGAATTTTACAATGAACGACTGAGACAAGAACAGGGAAAACTGGATTTCCACATAGATAAAATGAAAGAAATCAATCCTGAATACGAACTTAAAAAGTCTGCATCAAAATCGGAGAAAAAGAATAAGGGATTGAAATAAGCAAGGGTTTTTATAAAGGAATATAGAAGGAGATATTATGGCAGAAATAAAGAAACGGATTTTGACCCTGAGTAGTGGAAAGATAATAAAATTATGGGGTAATAGCCTTGCCATTGGCAAGAGCTTAGAAATAGGAGAAGGATATGCACCAAATCTATTTTCCTATTCATTAAGCCAGACAGCGGATAAATCTGTACCGACTGTTTCAAACCCCCACGGGCTAAATAAGGAAGAGTTTCTGGAGCTGGCAGACTATCAGATCAGGCTGTGGATGGATCTTAAAGATGCGATCCGATTGCACGGCATCGGAAGTATTAAAGTATTCAATAAGGAGGGAATGATATAATTAAGGATTATGGTGTTGAAGAGACTTGTATTAATGGTGGATCCCCGGATCGTCTTGGAGAGGTCTTTGTTTCCGGGAGAGATTGCCAGGCTGGAGTTTATTTCCGAAGCCAAAAAAGGTGTCGTAATCGTTCACTTTGATGAACGAGGTATTTATAATGCCTATTATGAAAAGGATTTATTGGTCATACTTCCGGAGCGAACCATCTTTCGGAATATTTGCAAGAGATTCAGTAGGCTGTCAAAAGAGCAGCTATTCGATGCTTTTGAGGTGGTAGTGAATTTTCAGAAAAGGAATTATGAAATAGCCTTTCAGATTGCGCTTAAGAATGCAAAGATCGGGCAATTATGTATGACTGATCTGAAAACTTTCCTGGAGAAGAAAAGGGGGATAAAGTAATGGCAAAGGACTATTTAACAGGCCGGATAGTTTTTGTAGATCCGACATGTTTTTCTGATTCGCAGCAAAGACCGGGAGAAATTGGGAAAGTGGTTAATATCTGTAATCAGGATAAGGATGTACTGACCATAGAATTTGAGGACGGAACGCGGAATGCTTATCGGGCAGAATATCTGAAAACACTTGCTCCTAAAAAAATGATGCTGGATAGTGTAATCGATCATCAGCACCGATTTGTAAAAGAGGCTTCTTTTAAAGATATGCTAAATGTTTATAAGCTGGCAACTCAGAACCGGGTAAAAGAGGCATTAAAGCTGGCTATACTAAATAGCAATACCCGCTTCTATTGTGCAATTAATTGTAAAGATTACAGGGAAATAAAAGAAGATGCCAGGAAATATCAGGTAAAAGGTAAGAAACGGAATATGTAGTAAGTATGAAAAAGCGGAAGGAGAATGTTTTGTTGGGAAGAGCGGTGAGGGTACATATGGATCTTACTGTAGATCCTGTAGGCAAACAAGGGGCTTTTGGAACGATTATCGGGGCTGATGCGGCATCTGATTGGATACGTGTCGGCTTTGAAAATGGATTAGCAGGCGATTACCAATTCAATAGCCTGGAAACCCTGGCTACCCGAAAAGCGCTGTTATATGGGCTTACCATAAAAAATGGAACCATAAACAGGGAGAATTTTAGGGCTATCCAGAATGTGATTGCTTTAACATTTCAGGGAAAACGATTAGAAGCGCTAAAGTTGGCTTATTCCAATGTAGTAACGGAACGTTTTTGTCTCGTTAGGGTGGACGAATATTTTGAAATAAGATCAAATATTAAAAAATACCTGGACATACCCGGAAAAGGCCTACGATGAAAATTTAGGAAAATAAATTATGGCACAGGAACATTTGATTGGAAAAATAGTTGCATTGGATCCGGAATTTATTCAGAAAGCTGATAAGCATTTTCAGATGCTCAACCGGCCTGCAGTTGTCATTTCATTAAATAAAAAGCAAAAATTAGCGCTCATCGTTTTTGCGGATGAGACACAATGTGAAGTTAAATTCGATAAGCTTATTATGCTTAAACGGCAAGGGGATATTGCCATGAAGCTGAATCGCAATTGGAACATACCTCCGGACGATTTTGTGAAAATTACTAAAATAAGCAAACTGATGCTTAGTGGCTTATTTGCCGATGCTATTGAGCTGGCACTTTCAAGTGATATGGTGAGGAAATACTGTACGGTCAATTGGGGCGAATCCTATAAAAATCAGCAACAAAAAATGTCAAAAAGAAAGATGTAATGAAACAGGAGCAGAATATAGAAAATAGGAAGGTTGTAGCCTACATCAGGACAGGTAAGGATGATAATGGGGAGGAACAACGACAGAAAATAACAGAATTCTGCGAAAAGGAAAATCTTGAGCTAGTTCGGATCATATCAGATATTGGTGTGAGCGGATTGGATCCTAACCGAAAAGGGTTAAATGAAATGCTCCGATTCCTTGAAGATAAGAAAAATGACGTGGCTTCAGTAATAGTGACTGATTTCTCAAAATTAAGCAGGGATATGCACCATAGCCCTTCCATCACGAAATTCTTATTTGCTTTGCAAATCAATATAAAAAATGTTGCTGGTAATTGTATTTCAATCAGTAATTATTACGAATCGGCCAGTAATATGTTAATGGCGAAACCGGACCGTGGTTCTGAAAACATTAAAGCAGGGATAAAGTATGCCAAAAACGAGGGGTTCTTTCTAGGGAAGACACCATTAGGATATCGAAAGGAGAAGAGTCAAGGGCGATCAATACTTATTGTTGATAATGAAAAAGTTGAATTAGTACGTAGCATTTTTAAACTTTATTTATCAAGCAGGCAATTCGAACAAGTCGAAGCGGAAATCCATAGAAGTGGAGCTAAAGAGCTAAATGATATTGCAATTGTCAAAATATTGAAGAATCCGGTATATGCGGGATTTGTAAAGGCAAGTGACGGTAATTTGATAAGGGGAAAACATGCTCCAATAATTAGTGAGGGTGAATTCCAATCTGTCCAGAAAAAATTGAAAAAGGAGGTTTTGTGTAAAAAGAAAACTAAGGGAAAGAGGTTTTGAAAAATAACCAAAACGATAACTCATAATACTATTTATAGAGTATAGTTTGTATTTGCTATATAATTTTAGAGCTATCAAACGGGTTAAGCCTAATACTTAATTATGGTATTTGTCAGTCAATTTGATACCACGAGCATATTAATTTAAGACCCAGGCTGAGGGTCTTTCGTTTTTAAAGAGGAGGGAGAAATGGAACGTGAAAGGGAAAATTCGCAAATCAGTGAAGGAGAAACGCATTCAGATAAAACCGATAAAAAGGAAATGCTGGATATCATCATTCAAATCATTGTAGAATACTTTAAAAATAGAGGGAATGGAGAAGGAGAACGCAATAGGATATAGACGATTAAGCGATCAGGATCAAAGTCGATACAGTCTTGAATACCAGGAAAAGGCAATCCGTGATTATGCAGATCGGTATAACTTAAATTTGATTTCAATTTATACTGATAACGGCCAAAGTAGCTTCACTTTCGACCGGCCAGACTATAAAGAGTTGGAAAGCTTTTTAAAAAAGCATAAAGGATTGGCCCAATATCTGATCATTATGGACCATGATAGGTTTAGCCGAAATTTACCCCATGCCTTATTAAAGATTGAGGAACTTGAAGAGAAATTCGGAATTAAAGTTAGGGCAACAAATGAGGATATACGTTTAGATTCAAAAGATCCAGCGGTCTTTATGCAGCGGGCGTTTAATTATCTTATGGCCAATCAAGAGCTATTTAGGATAAGAAAGAGAACCAAAGAAGGGATTAGAGAAGCTCAAAAACAGGGAAGAGTTGTAAATAATGCTCCCTTTGGATATAGAAATGCTAAAGATAACAGTGGTAAATCTTTAATCGAGGTTGACGAGGAAAAAGCAGATATAGTCCGTTACATTTTTCAGGAGTACCTAAAGGATACTCCTCCATATATAATACATCAAGCAGCAAAGAAAAAGGGATTTAAAAATTCTGGAAATAGCGCGATTACAAGGATCCTTTCAAATCATATATACGCAGGCCTGGTTAAGATTAATGCGGACGATAAATCTGACGAAGTTTTGATAAAAGGACTGCACCAGCCTATTGTTAATGAATCCGTGTTCTGGTTGGTTCAAGAAAAATTAGGTAGAAAACATGCAAAGAAGGTGCTCCCAAATAGTGAATTTCCCTTAAGAGGGATTCTAAGATGCCCTTGCGGTAGAAGTATGACCGCTGGATTTTCTAAAGGAAAAAATAAGTATTATTTATATTACCGATGTACAAAACACGTTGATAAAAATTATAGAGGAGAAACATTACATCAGCAGTTTGCGGAGTTGCTTGACCATCTAAGCCTTACCGAAGAGCAGGTACTATACATTAAAGACAATGTAAAGAATAGTCTTAATCAAGGGATTGATAATCATGAAAAGGTTCTTCGGGCCAGGAAAACCCAAATAGAGAAAATTGAGAAGAAAATAGAATCATTGGAGGCAAGATTGTTCGAAGATGAAATAGATGGTGCGACCTATAACAAATGGAGAAAGAAGTATCTTGAGGAGAAATCTGTAGTTGAAAATTCAATTGAAGCCTTTGACCATACTGAAATTGAGCGTAATCTAAAAAGGCTTGATGTACTTATTCCCAAATTGAAAAGTCTAAAAAGCATTTATGAGATGGCGACCTTAAAGAATAAGCATTTGTTGATAAACGAGGTGTTCAAACGAAATCTCACTTATGCTAATGGGCAGTTTAGAACACCTTACATTAATCCTTTATTTGCTCATAACTTGCTGAAAATAAAAGAGAAAAGCCTCATCGAAATTGATGAGGCTCTTAATTCTAGGGATAAAATCCCATTCAGTACCACGTACGGGAATCGAACCCGTGATTCCTCCGTGAAAGGGAGGCGTCTTAACCCCTTGACCAACGCGGCATCTATCGTTTTGGGATTGCAAAGGTAAAAAGGTTTTTCATAAAAACAAAATTATTTTATCAAAGAATTTTTATTTTTTCCTTTCCCCGTATTCCAGCCCCTGTCTTTACCCCCTTCATGGGGTAATTTAGCAGGTACAGCTTTACCATCTTCGCTTCTCTTGGGCAGTTCAAATTTCTTTTCTTTCAATAAAATATCTACCTGGTATTCCCGCTCCAGCACCAGGTGGCCAGATCCCGGATCGTAATAGCGCCAGGTACCATGTTTGGTGTACCCTCTTTCTGCCGGGATCACCACCATAGTGTCTTCCAGGGTCAGCGGATTGGTCACCATAAAGGTATCCAGGGCATAAGGGGTATAAATGCCCCTGTAAGTACCGATGCTTGACAGTTTTCCTTGTTCAAAATACTGGGCAGGCCCGTCCGGTACATTAAACTTATAGTGCTCGATCGAGATGAGTTGTTGCTCCCTGGTCATCTTATACCATAATCCCGATTTCTGATCATCTGTATAATTACCGAATTCATAATAACCCGGATCTCCGAAATGCTGCGGAATATCATAAAACCACATACCTTGCTTACGCTGCTTTGCATCTCGCTTATTCAGGTTATCATCTGCCTTGACGGTCTCTTTCTTTGCTTTTTCTTTCCCTTGCTGCTGGGCAACAACTGCAGGTGATAAACAAGCAAAAAGTAATGCAGTAAAGAAAATAAGTTTATACTTGATCATTATTGGTTCAAAAACAAATTATTATTATTTAAAACGTAAATATAACTAAAACATTGTTTTGCAGCCCCGGCAAAAAAGAGCCTTGACTCATAAAACTATTTTAAAAGGCTTTTGAAAGGCAACATCCTCTTCTGGCGAAGTAAATTTATAACTCCTTTCATCTTAAATTAAAAATAAGCTAAATCCAAAACTTGAATAATTCCTAGCTTTGCCGTATATTTCGGTTCATGCGCTATTCTTTTCTCCTTTTCCTGGTGATCTGCTCCTTTTTAGCAAAAGGCCAGGAATTGCTGTCTGAACTGCCCCTGAGAGATGCACGTGCTGTGAGCACCGATGAAATAGGCAATATCTACATTGTATTTGAAGATAATAGCCTGGTACAATACAATGACCGGGGCGACAGCCTCACCAACTTCAGGAATATACAAAACGGCGTACTGGCACATATTGATACCAGGAATCCTTTAAAGCTCCTTTTATTCTATCCTGACTTTTCAAAGATCATCATACTCGACCGGATGCTCAGCCTTAAAAACGAGATTGACCTGCGCCAGCTGAACATATTCCGTGTAGGTGCAGTAGGGATGGCCATGGATGGTAACATCTGGGTCTATGACCTCAATAATGTGCAACTTTTAAAGATAGATGAAAACCTGAACAAGATCAACAAAAGCGATGACTTAAGATCTGCTATTCAATCTTTTCCGGACCCCATCTCACTTGAGGAACAAGACCGTAAAGTGTACCTCTTAGATTCACTAAAAGGGATATATGTTTTTGACCAGTTTGCCAACTTTTTAAATAATATAGAATTGTTTCATGTGAAACAATTACAGGTCTATAATGCTTCCCTGGTCTACATTTCAAACGATTCGCTGTATAATTACAACCCGGCCACTGCAGCCAGCCAATCTATTCCGCTGCCACAGGATGAAGATTTTATTACCGCAAGGATTGATCGTGGAAAGCTATATTTATTGTTCAAAAACAAATTGCGTATTTACAATCTAGCCCCTTAAAATTCTGATTTATTATGGAAGGTTTCAACATCAGCGAAATAGTCACTGTATCCCTCACGCTCTTTGCGGTGATCGATATCCTCGGTTCCATTCCTTTGCTCATCAATATCAAGCGCAAAATGGGCGGTATCTCCTCGCTTACTGCTACGGTTGTCTCCGGTGCATTGATGATCCTGTTCTTCTTAGCCGGTAGCGATATCCTGAAGTTTATGGGCCTGGACGTTTCTTCATTCGCCATTGCAGGTTCCATCATTATCTTTATTCTTGGCTTGGAAATGATCTTAGGCATTGAGTTCTTCAAGCCCGACGGAGGCTCTGCAAAAACCGGGAGTATCGTCCCCATCGCTTTCCCTATGATCGCAGGTTCGGGAACGCTGACGACTATCCTTTCCCTGAAAGCTTCTTATCACTATTACAATGTACTGATTGGTATCCTGGTCAACCTTGTGATCATTTTCATTGCCATCCGGTCACTCAGCTTACTGGAAAGACTGCTGGGGCCTGCCGGTATCCTGGTGATCCGGAAGTTTTTTGGTGTGATCCTGATTGCTATCGCGGTGAAAATCTTCAAGGAAAATGCTTTAGCGACTTAAGTACAGTTTAAGCCTTTTTATTCCTTTACCATTTTCAACTGGCCCAGCACATTGCCGTCCGCAATTAGCCGGAGGAAGTAGACACCTGCCTGTAATGTTTGTGTAGGGATCAATAGTTCATTTTTACCATAAACCGGTCTTTGTTCCCGGGCAAACATGGTACGGCCGCTCAGGTCTGCAAGCACTATCCTTATCTTTTTATGGGTGCTCAAAGCACCTTCATTCATATAGCTCAACATACATTGCTCTTTATGAGGATTCGGGTAGAGCATCATGTTTAAGCTATTTTGTGCTGTCAATTGATGTACACCCACCGTAAAGTCCTGGTTACAGGTATCGGTATAATTGCCCCCGGTCCATTTGAGCAAACTCTTTTTTGAAAAATCGTCCTGCAGACTAAAGCCCCCAAGCAGGAATAATTCATCTTTCCAGCGCCCAATACCTAAAACACCGCTTCTGAGCCAGGTATCCATTGTGCACCATTGGCTGCCGTCCCATTTGGCTACTTTCCCGTAATTATCATTTACATAACGGCCATTGATGATCGGGATATAACCACCCACCCATAATTCATCCCGGTAGACATTAAGATCAAACACAGCAGTACCGGCTTCACTCAAACCCCGGACACCCCGCTGCAGGCGATGCCACTCCTGCCCGTCCCAGGCCGCAATACCATTACCCGGCACCAGGGGTGATTCTACAAATGCTCCGGCCACATACAAGGTGTCCCGCCACACCAGCAAACGATTCACACTACCCATAGCACTGCCGCCCCAGTTACCTACCTGCTGCCAGGCCTGCCCGTCATGCATCATAAAGTCCGAAAGCCAGGGCTTCGCCTCATTGTGCCAGTTCCCTCCAACATACACCTTATCCTTATAAAAAGCAATATCATTTACAGCCCATCCACTACCTGGAATAATGCTGTCGATACCCAATAAACCAGTCCAGGACGTATCGTTCCAGACCCCTATCCCCCCTTGATGCAGTACCATAGAATTAGGATCATTAAAGCCCATGGCATAGAGCTTATCGCCCCAGACCTTCAGGTTAAAATAAGAACCTGTATCAATCACCTCCCAGGCATTCCCGTCCCAGGAGGCCAAAGTCGTCCCATAGCCACATACATACAGCTTATCATGATAACGCACAATACTGCGCAGGTTGCCTACACTCACTGGCGGAAGAACAGGAAAGGGTGTATAGTTCTGCCCGTCGTACACCAACAGTTTACAGGGTGCCCCGTTCACCTGGGTAAAAGAGCCACCAATATAGCTTTTCTCAGTCAGCGAATCATAGTACATAACTTCTACTGCATTGCTAAAGTCAATCCCGGGATGCTCCCAATACTGGTTCTGGGCCATTGTGATGCCTGTACTGCATAGGAACAGGTAGAGGAACAATAAATACTTTTTCATAAAAAATTATTCTTTGATCAGTTTAATACTCTGCTGCTGCCCACCCTCACTCAATGTAAGCTGGTACATACCCGATGCCAGGGCACCCAGGTCTATATTAAAGGCATTATAACCGGGATGCGGGATATATTTAGTACCTGCAACCCTCCTGCCGCTCATATCGGTAACCTGCAATTGCAAGGCCTTACCACTCAATAGCGTACCGGGATTGCTGAAGCTAATCGTGTACAGGCCCTTGCCGGGATTAGGATAAACAGACAGTGCTAAAGCTGGTGTATTTTTATCATCAATACCCACCGTCATCATTTTTTTATTGAAACGGGAAATATAGTTGTCCATACCTGCATTATAGGTCTGGTCGCAGTAGGAGCCCGGGATAATGTTCGTGAGACAATGGTTATAAGGTGAATTATTGCAATTCGTAATCCCTGTAACATAAATATAATCCCCCAGGTTGGCAATGCCCTGTCCCACATCGAATGAGCCGGAGCTGCCCGTGCTGCCAAAAAAAGTGGCCCACTGCAACTGGTCCAGGCGGTTGAAGGCGTATATAAAATTGTCGGTCTTTGATTCATCATAACCTCCGGTGGCCGAGGCCGAATTGATCCCCTGCCAGTAGGCACCGCTGAGTTGTACCGTAAAAGTAGGATTGGCCATGGGATCAAGCGCAGTATAGACAAAGACCTGGTCTTCTTCATCAATCACCAGCCCGCTATTGTGCTGCTGAGGCTGAAAATAATAATAGGCCCCCGATGGGAAAGCATGGAGTTTTGTGCCCCAAACCAGTTTGAATCCCTGGTCAAACTTGAGCAATGCCGCTCCTGACCTGCTCCATGCCGAAGTTTCATAATAGCCCGATCCGTTATTAAAGGTAGGCACCCTGCCCGAGCTATTAGCCGCAGCAGCAGAACCTGCATACTGCCCTTCCACCACCTGGGAGAGTAGCACGTACAATTGGCCTTTGCTATTGAAATCAAGGCCTCTTACCCCAAAAGCAGTACCCAGCAAGGTACTCCAGACCAGTTGCTTTTGCTCATCAAAACAGGAGATAAAGCTGCTAGTGGCTTGATGACTGTTCTGGAAAAAGCTGCCCGGGTACGCGGCCAGCGGAAATTTATTAAGGCTATGCGTAAGCGCGGGAGAGGGATATTGGTCCATATTTTGAGATTGGGTAATACCGCCCAGGTATAGTTTTCCTTTATGTACCGTTGCATAGGTGATCTCATCCTCTTTATCTCCGCCAAAAAGCGTGCTCCACTCCAGCTTCATACCTTTCATATTGAACTGGGCGATAAAAGCATCATGCCCGTCTGTATTCTGCAGCCCTTTAAAATAATAGCCATTACCGGGGCATAAGGGAAATTCGCCCGAGGTCTGGGGCAGACAGGTATTGCTGAAGATCGTCGGGGCAAAGCCGGGCAGGAAGACCAAAGAGCCTGCAATATAGACCTTACCCTTTTCATGGTCAATGGCCAGGTCTTGTATAAATTCGGTACCTGCCGAGCCGAAATAGGTATTGTACTTCAGCTTACCATCCTGCTTATTAAATGCAGCCAGGAGGCCATCGCCACGGAAGGCATTGGTATTGCTGCCCCCGGCTTCGAAGCCCTGTTTAAAAAAAAGCAGGCGGTACCGGCACCTCAAACACATCAGGAGAAATAGTCGTCCCCGCTACCCAGAGATCACCGGTGCGCACAACCTCCGCATCAGTACCCTTATATACCTTAAGTGCCGTCAGTTTATCTACCGATGAGCCCCCGTAATAGGTACACCATCTCCGCACGGTATTGCTAAACCTGGAGAGACACCAGTCGCCAGTAAATGCTATACCTGTCTGTTGAGGATAACTTTGTCCAATCTGTGCTGGAAAATCATTTCCATGTTCCGTCATGCCATGATACACCGAATTATCATCGGCATCAATCTGGCCGTCCCGCTGCTCACCGGCAGCCCCATAGTACACGCTCCAGTCCAGGTTTTGCTGGGACAGGGGCGTACCTCCTCCAGCGCCCACGGCTATCACCAGGGTATTGGAGGTATCGTAGCTGCCGGGAAGTATATTCACATAGCCCCCACCGCTATGCTGCCATATGGCCTGCCAGCCGAGCAGGGTACTTGTATTGCTGCTGTCGATTTCATAAGCATAAGCCAGGGGCAGGCTCATCCTCCAGGAGCCCAGGAACATCTTTAAAACAGAACTTATGGCCGCAATACTATCCTGCCCTTCAAATTTCAATTGAATGTCGGCGGCATTCCCCCCGGGCCTGATCACAAAGTACATTTTAGGACCATAAGCATTGCTGTACAGATGTACGTCTATATCCGGGAACACATTTTCATAAACAATCCGGGCATAGCCTTTAACATCTGTTATCCCCGTACCACAATGCGGCAGGTAGTAATTCAGATGGTCCTGGGATATTTCATATTCTTGGAGGGTGGCACAGGGAGGCATCATGCCACCGCTTGCACGCCCTCCTCCCTGTTTATCACAAATAAATTGCATATCAATTCTTCTTAGTGTGTCCGGTGCAGCTACGCTGGTATCCCCCTGTACCATATCCCAAAATGCTACCTTATCCTTCATCAGGTACACTGATGGATAAGTACGTTCTGTGTAGTATAATACATCGGGCCTTACCGTGCCCAAATGGTCTGTGACCTGTCCCTGGTTCTCATAATAAAACCCCGAATTAGAGGGAGATTCCGGTACCGGCTCCGGTAAAGTACTTTGTCCGAAAATAAGTACAGGCATAAGATTAAGCCACAATAAAATTACTCTTTTCATAAATATAGTTTTAGGTTGTTTTAGTATTTCAAATATAAAAATATATTTCATATTAAAATAATCTTTTAACCGGATCCTTCTTTCAACAAAAGATTACCTGTTTCTGTTTCGCTATACTATACAATTAGCCTAATTTTGGACGTTTACAATAAAAATCAGCTCAAGACAAATGGCAAACAATAAACAATACGGAATAGGAACCAATATGATCCACGCCGGAGTGACCCCGGACCCAAGCACAGGTGCCATCATGACACCTATCTTTCAAACCTCTACTTATGTACAATCTGCTCCGGGTGAGCACCAGGGATATGACTATTCCAGGGCAGGAAATCCTACCCGCCAGGCACTGGAAGATGCATTGGCCGGGATCGAAAACGGGAAATTCGGCCTAGCCTTCGGTAGCGGCGTAGCAGCTACTGATGCAGTATTAAGGTTATTAGCTCCCGGTGATGAAATTATTGCTGCCAATGATATGTACGGGGGCACTTATCGCCTCTTCGAAAAGGTATATGTAAAATTCGGCCTTAAATTCACCTATGTCGACATGAAGTCTGTTGACAATATAGCCAATGCCATCACCGCAAATACCAAACTGGTCTGGACGGAAACGCCTACCAACCCGCTGATCAACATTACGGACATTGCTGCTGTGGCAGCGATTGCCAAAAAGAATAATATACTCCTGTGTGTGGACAATACTTTTGCCTCGCCTTATTTGCAAAACCCTTTGAACCTGGGCGCAGACATCGTGATGCACTCAGCGACAAAATACCTGGGCGGACACAGTGATGTGGTCATGGGCGCATTGATCGTTAATGACAAATCCTTAAGAGATGAGCTCTTCTTCATCCAGAAAAGTGTAGGTGCCGTACCCGGCCCGCAAGACTGCTTCCTGGTATTAAGGGGCATCAAAACATTGCACGTGCGCATGGACCGCCACTGTGAGAATGGCGCTAAGGTCGCTCATGCCCTTAAAAATAATGATAAAGTGGCTAAAGTGTACTGGGCAGGATTTGAAGATCATCCGGGACATGAGATCGCGAAAAAACAAATGCGCAATTTCGGGGGTATGATCAGTTTTGAACTGAAAGACGATAGCCCTGAAAACGTAAAGCGTGTGCTTTGTTCCACCAAGCTGATCGCACTGGCAGAAAGCCTGGGTGGGGTTGAATCGCTGATCAATCACCCGGCTACCATGACCCATGCGTCTATCCCTAGAGAAGAGCGCATTAAAAACGGCTTAACCGATGGTTTGATCCGCCTGAGCGTAGGTATAGAAGATGTTGCAGATCTTATAGAGGACCTGAACCAGGCCATAGGATAGTGCGCACCGGTGTTTATAGCCCTCTTACTTTTCAACAAAAATATGAAGTCACCCATTAGATCCGTTTTACTCCTGTTGCTCCTGCTCTTGCCTGTAATAGCGGCTTATGCGCAACAGGTTCCTGTAAGGACCGACAGCAGTAAAACGGCATTTATAGAAATCCTGGAATCTCAATATACCGACATCCTTAAAGTTGGCAATGAAAATGTGACCAAGATAGTAGGCCATGTTAAGCTCAGAAGCGGTACAGATATCCTGTACTGTGACAGTGCCGTGCTCTACCAGGAACGGAAGGTTGCCGAGGTTTTTGGTAATGTCTCTATAGAACAGGCCGACGGGACCACTGCATTTGCCGACTACCTGAAATATACGGGAGGCTCCAAGCTGGTTTATATGAAGGGAGATGTAGTACTTTCCGACCCTAAGGGCAATACGCTCTGGTCGGAGGAAGTGGACTATAATCTCTCTTCTAAAATAGGTAAATATTATAAAGACGGTACTTTACAAAACGAACAAACGGTTTTATCCAGCCGCCAGGGCGAGTATAACCTGAAGACCAAAGAAGCCCGCTTTAAAGGAGATGTGGTGGTGAACGACCCGGAATACAAGGCTACTTCAGAAGAATTGGGGTATAATACCGACACCAAGTTTGTCCGCTTTTTTGCAGACGCTGTAGTACAGAATGAAAGCTCTACACTTTTTGCCAAGCCGGGCAGTACTTATGATGCAGTGAAAAAACAGGCCGATTTTAAAGGCCGGTCCAACATCATCCATGAATCGCATTTTATAGAAGGGGATGATATGAAGTACAACCAGATCAGTGGCTGGGCCATTGCAAAAGGTAATGTAGTAGCTATAGATACCGCAGAAAAAGCAACAGTCTGGGGAGGTTTACTTACCTATAATGAGATTACAGGAAAAATGATGGTCACCGACAAACCGGTCCTCAGGAGATCGGGAGAGGAAGATACTTTATACCTGGTCGGGGATACGGTTTTCTCGGAACCCATTGTGAACCTCGAACGTCCTGACCGCGGACCTGTGGATACGGCAAAGCTGGATATGGACCTGTTGATCGAGCGGATGCAACAGGGCATAGAGGTGGACAGCACCAGGATCCCGATGCAAAACGACTCGACTAAGTCGACAATGGATACGGCACTGATTTACACCATAAAAGATACACTTACTGCAATAATAGATACCCCGATCCTGAAAACAGCACCCGATACCGCAAAGCTATCGGCAGATTTCCCCGATGAGGCCGACCTGCCTGCTTTGTCAGACGATGACCCTTTACAAACAGACAGCAGCGCTGTAGTTAGCATCCAGCCGGTCGACAGCAGTAATGTGTCACCGGAAGACAGTACAGATAATGGCCGGGCCAAAAGGCCTAAAAACACCATTGGCAAAGATCCCGGATCTAAGATCTATGATAAAAGTGATGCGGCTAAAGAGGATGAAAAAAGCAAGCCAAGGTATTTTTTAGTGTACCATCATGCAAAGGTTTTCAGCGACTCGGCACAGGCAAAATGTGACAGTTTGCGTTATTCTCAGGCAGATTCTTTAATGATCCTGTACAAGAACCCCGTGGTATGGGGTAAGGAGGCACAAATACTGGGCGATACGATTTACGCTTTACTCGACAGCAACAAGATCCATGAGGTCTATGTGCCCAAGAATGCGATCCTGATCCAGCAAAACGGACCGGAGCAAGCCGGTATGTTTGACCAGATACAAGGTAACAGGCTGCATGCTTTTTTCGTCAAAAATGAAATAGACTCTGCCCTGGCCTATCCTAATGCAGAAACCATTTATTTCCCTGCCGATGAAGACAGTGCCTACTTAGGCGCTTCCAAAGCATCCTCTGAACGCTTGAAAATGCGCTTTAAAGAGCGTAAGATCTGGCGGGTACATTACCTCAAAGAATTCAAACAGGTGATGACCCCTATGAAAGATGTAGCCCCGGCCAGCTTCCGCCTGAGCCGCTTCAACTGGCGCGCTTCAGAAAAGGCCAAAGACCTGGAGGCATTCCTGGAAGGCATTCCTGAAGACCGTAAAAAACTGGTTTTGGGCAGCAAATATAAGGCCCCGGAAACTACAGTGGATGAAGCCACCACACCGAAAACAACAACTCCGAAGACCCCGGTCAAGAAAAGCAAAAAGAAACGTTAGGCATATTATTGATGAAGCCAGGCGGCAGAGGCTTGAATGTTTCCTCCCGCACTCCTTTTCTTTATTGAAAATATGTACTTTCGTAAGCTAAGGATGACACAAGTTCCCGGCTCATACAGCAAGCAGGATTTACTATACCTGAAAGGCATCGCAATTTTCATGATTGTCTTGCACAACTATTTTCATTGGCTACCCGGCTACGGTGTAGAAAATGAATTTAATATCGAACTTGCACATACCCACACCTATCTCAGCAGGCAATTTGATGGCTTTTTTGCCTTCATTAAATGGAATTTTTCGTTTTGGGGACACCTGGGCGTAGTGCTTTTTGTCTTCTGCTCCGGCTACGGCCTCACCAAAAGGAATTTAGCTAAACCGGAACCCTATTTCACTTACCTGTACAAAAGGCTTTCCAAGCTTTATTTACTCCTGCTTACGGGGATGTTAGTGGTGGTGGGTTTAAGGCTGCTGAATTTCCGTTACCTTACTCCCTTTCCCGAATTCGTCCTTCAGTTCCTGAAGAGGGCTTCCGGGATTGCAAACCTGAAAGATGCCTGGTATTTGAGTTTTTCCGGGCCCTTCTGGTACTTTGCCCTGGCGGTGCAATTATACCTTATTTTTCCGCTCCTGTACCGGTTTGTATTTAATAGAAAACTTATTTACAGCATACTGCTTGGAGTCCTTGTGCTGCTCGCCAATACCTGCTTATACCCGGTGGCCAGGGATGCTGGGATCCCCCTGTTTGCCAATTTCCCGGGCCATCTGCCGGAGTTTCTTTTAGGCATACTCTTAGCTTCCGGCACATTAAAATACAGGTTTGGCCTACTCAGCCTCTTAACGGCCCTTGCTTTATTGATCGCAGCACAATTTTCTGTGTACCTGTTTCCATTTAGTGCGATAGCGGCTACCATAGTAGCCCTCTCCCTGTTTGAATTATTGAAAGGCCGCATTAAGAGCACATCTTTAGCCGCCCTGCTCCGCTTTACGGGCACTATTTCCATGAGCCTCTTCATTGTCAATGGTGTGTTTCGTGAATTGAAATGGTTCAGGGACAGTGACAATAATTTGGTGGACCAGCGTATTTTCATCTACCTGCCTTTGCTCTTTATTGTTTCCTTTATCGTCAATACGGCTTTTAATTTTGTATGGAAAAAAATCGCTTCCAAACAAGCATTTAAAGACTAAGGTTGCCAGGCTGCTTTCCGGTTATTTTCATCATAGATATACAACTCATGTGGCATCTTTTCACCTGATATAAAGCGGTAATCTGAGTGTAACCTTGTCGTGTGTACTCCAAAGAACTCCGGCCAGAGCACTTTAAAATCAAAGCCGCTGCGCAAAGGAGTGAGGAAGGTTTTACGGGTACAGGTATCGTCCCATATATTCAGTGGCACCCGGTAAGAAGCCGGTTGATAGCCATGCACCATCCGCGACCCATCTGTGGAAAGCCCGTGGTCGGAAAAAAACAGGAGCTTATATTTTTTATAGTGCTGCTGCAGGTAGGTATGGATATCCTGCAACAAGAGGTCCGTCTGCCGGATCGATTCGAGGTAACAGGAAAGGTCCTGGTTTTGTACAAACGTGCTGTAGACACCTCCCGTACGGTCACAGGCATTGGGATGGGAACCATACAGGTGCAGGAACACGACCTTATATTGTTGCCGGTCATTAATTTCCCTAAACAATTCAAAAGCCTGCCTGTCTGATGCCAGGTTGAGCCGCGTATCGGGCAGGAATACCTGCGTATCCGCCAAGGAGGAAATAATACTCACCGGGTTGTCTTTCCAGCCTACCCTTTCCTGGCCGGAGATCCAAATGGTCTTGAGCTCTTTAACCGAACGCAGCAAGGCAAAAATGCTGCCGGGCTTGCCTTCTTTATCTTTAAAACTTAAGATCTCCATTAAGGACCTGATCGTATTGGAGGCAGGCGCTATGTAATGGTCAAACTGGATATTAGGGGATTGACTGATAAAGGGCGTATTCTCTGCGGCGGCATATCCATAAGCATTCATATAGTCTTTTGAGACACTTTCTCCTACTACGATCATATAGATCTCTTTATCGAGGTCCAGGCGATCAAATGTATAAGGATTTACATTCAATTGCGCGCGCATACTATCCCTGTTATCCCGGTACAAAGCAACATTATTGAACTTACTGTAGAGATCAAGCCCGGTTTTACTTAAAGGTAAATAACTGAGGTAGCTGTAATTGCCTTCCCTGGTGAATTCGAAGCGGGTCAATACCAGCATCCTCAGCGTTAACCCGGAAGTGATCACAATAAATAAAGCGGTCAATAGTAATGCTCTTGGTCTTGAGGTAGCCGTAAAGAGCCGGAAATGTCTGCGACCTACCAAGACCGCCAGGAACAGGTTAAGGGCAACGATCAGCCATACCTTTAAAGGCACGATACCCAGGTAACTGGTACTTTCTTTAAAATTTGAGTAATAAAAAGACAGTAAGAAGTCGGTATTTACTTTTCCGTAAACGGCCATAATGGGATAGAGTACACTAAACTGCAGGGCCAGGAGCCAGGTGTACAGGTGTCCCAGGCTTTTAGACCAGGCATGCAATACCAGGCAGCCGAGCAGGCACAGGCCTGTCATGAGCACTTTATTTACAATGTGCTCAAAGGGGAACAGCAGGAAAACATGGGCCGCTAAGAATACAAGCAACAGCGCATAATTCAGGAATTTACTATTTCTATACATTGAATTTTATCACATACAATATACTCCATATACTGGAATATAAGCCACAAAAATAAACTATTTAAATAGTCTGGGCGAAGCCGTTCTACAGATCCATCACTCTATTAAATATTTGGCTGCTTCGGGACTGCGCGGCAGGCAGAAACCTGTTCCTATTATTTTTTTTCAAATAAAAGACAGGAAAACTTGCATTTGATTTTATTTTTATATAGCTTAGACTTGAAAAAGCCCCGATTGGGCAGAATCGGGGCGGTGACCTCATGGTGATAAGGTCTGTGATAGGGTTCTTATGTTCACCTTAACGGCTCACAATCTATAAGACTCTTTAAGTAAAAAAAAGGTTGGAAAAATTTAAAAGAATTATGAGTTTTTCTCATAATTCTTTTTTTTGCATATTTATGAATACGAGGAACAGGGGTAAAAATTCGGGAGATGATCAGCTATTCGGCTCAGCAAAAGTAGTGGCAAAACTGCAAGATGCGATCCGTGATATGCACTACCTGCTCTCCAGGGGCTTTGCCGAGAAAGCATCCGCAGAACTGGTGGGCAACCGTTACCGCTTAAGGGCCCGGCAAATTCAAATGATAAAGGCCGCTGCTGCCGGTGCCGGTGAGATGGCAAGACGTAAAGCCAAAGAATGTGCACCTGCTGCACTAGCGGGCAAACCGGTATATATAGACGGTTTTAATGTGATCATTCTACTGGAAAGCATGCTATCGGGGGCTTATATTTTTAAGGGCTGCGATGGCTGCTACAGGGACCTGTCCAGCGTTCATGGCAGTTACAAAAGGGTGGCCCAGACCGATCGCTCCATAGAATTGGTCGCCCTCTTTCACCGGCAACTGGGCCTGTCAAAGATCACCTGGATCTTTGACAAACCGGTATCTAACAGCGGTCGTTTAAAGCAGATCGTCCTGGATTATGCACAGGAACACGAGTTAAACTGGGAAGTGTACCTGGAATTCAGCCCGGATAAGTACCTGGCGGCCCTGCCGGAGACCATTATTTCTTCTGATGCCTGGATACTGGAACACTGCTCGTCCTGGTTTAACCTGGTGGAGTACCTGGTCTGCACAGAAAAACCTGCCCTAAATTTAGTAGCTGCCTATAAAGATTAAGTTCCTTATTTTCGGGATATGGATCATACAAAGTTTAGCGAAGCAGAATGGGAAGCCTGTATCAAGGTGCTTACTGCCTTAAAGGACAGTCCTTTTGACAATCCGGATAACAGTACTTTTTCGGGCCTGATTGCTAAAATCAGTAAAAACGCCAAAAAGGAAAACCGCAAAGCATCTTATCACGAAAAACGCAGCTATGACCTGAACCTTAAACTGGGCAGTCACATAGCGCAGCAGGCACTGATGGGACTCTGCAGCTATTCGGAAACGGTTCCGCAACAAAATGATTTCAGCCGGGTAAATATCCCGGTTAACTGTTATTGCTGCAACTGCTCTTACACACAAATCCATTCATTTTACAACAGGTTGTGCCCTGCATGTGCCACAGAAAATTACGCCAGGAGATTTGTAAGCGTTGATTTGACAGGAAGGAATGTGCTGCTTACCGGAGGAAGGGTGAAGGTAGGCTTTGCTACAGCTTTAAAACTACTCAGGAACGGGGCTAATCTTACCGTAACCACCCGCTTCCCGGCGAGTGCACTGGAACTCTTCCGCCAGGAGCAGGATTATCCAGAATGGAAAGACCGTTTATGGGTTTATGGACTGGATCTACGTAATCTCAGGGCCATCAATGATTTCATAAGCTTTTACCAGGCCCATTTCAATAAGCTGGACATACTCATCAATAATGCCGCACAGACCATACAATATAATAATGACTATTACCGGCCATTGATCGGGAAAGAACAAAGCCTTATCGGAGCCAATAAACGGTATCCCCAACTGGTATTCAACCAGACTCCGGTAACGGAAGACCTTGGGCTGCTGCAAAGCAGTGAACATACTTATACCGACCTGGCGCTCACCCGTTTTGGACAACCTGTAGATAAGAGGGAACATACGAGCTGGAATTCTTTATTAGAAGAAGTGTCCCTGTTTGAGTTACTGGAGGTCAACCTGATCAACCAAATAGCCCCTTACTACCTGATCAAAGCATTAAAACCGATGTTTGAGGCTTCTGAGTACAAAGAAAAATTTATCATCAATGTAAGCTCCTCTGAAGGCATCTTCAGCTATGAAAATAAGACTATTTTTCATCCGCATACCAATATGACCAAAGCGGCATTAAACATGCTTACCCTCACCTCAGCAAGAGATTTTGCCGGCCAGCAGATTTATATGAGCGCTGTAGATGTCGGCTGGATCTCTACGGGAGCCAGAGAAGAGCTGCGCAAACGGCAATTTGAAAAAGGATATATACCACCACTGGACTCTGTTGACGGGGCAGCAAGAATTTTACATCCTATAGCTGAAGGTATCAAGGGAATACCTATTTTTGGCAAACTGCTCAAAAACTACGCGGTCCATCCCTGGTAGTATTTTGAACAACATTAAATCAATAATGCAGCAGCGATGCTGCACATATGGAGGGCACATAGTTTAATTGGAAAAACAAAAGATTGCCAATCTTTAATTGCAGGTTCGAGTCCTTGCTGCGCCCACTCATGGAAGTAATAGTTTAACCGGAAAAGCACCTTTATGCAAAAAGGAGTTACAGGTTCGAATCCTGTTTACTTCCCTGCTTTATAGTGCAGCAGGCACTAAAGCATCAAAGCCGCCGGAACATATTTCCGGCGGCTTTTTATATTTGCAAAGAGCGGTT
Source organism: Bacteroidetes bacterium 43-16 (assembly GCA_001897525.1). Lineage (GTDB taxonomy): Bacteria > Bacteroidota > Bacteroidia > Chitinophagales > Chitinophagaceae > Edaphocola. Next base: position 43,762 of record MKTB01000019.1, read on the forward strand.
TAGAGATTACCTCTCTTAGCTTGCTCTCTTTCGATACTTTCAAATAAAGCTTTGAAGTTTCCGGCACCAAAGCTTTGTGCTCCGTGACGTTCGATGATCTCAAAGAACAAAGTAGGACGGTCTTCTACCGGTTTGGTAAAGATCTGTAATAAGTAACCTTCCTCATCTCTGTCCACCAGGATGCCTAAAGACTGTAAGGTCTTGATCTCTTCATCAATTTCCCCTACTCTTTCCGGTAACATTTCGTAGTAAGCTTCCGGGGGAGCAGATAAGAATTCAACCCCTCTTGATTTCAGTTCTTTTACTGTCTTCACGATGTCTTTGGTCGCTACGGCAATATGCTGTACACCTTCTCCCTCGTAGAAATCCAGGTACTCTTCGATCTGTGATTTTTTCTTTCCTTCAGCAGGTTCGTTGATCGGGAATTTAGAAAAACCGTTACCATTAGACATTACCTTACTCATCAAGGCAGAATACTCCGTATTGATCTGCTTGTCATCAAAAGAAAGGATATTGACAAAGCCCATTACCTCTTCATACCATTTAACGGTAGGCAACATCCTGTTCCAATCTACGTTACCTACACAGTGGTCTACATATAACAAACCACACTCGGAAGGATTGTAATCGCTTTCCATTTTTTCATAACCCGGCATGAAAGGGCCGTTATAATTTTTACGCTCGATGAACATATGAACGGTTTCACCATAAGTATAGATACCGGACATACGTACTTCTCCGTGCTCATCGGTAAGGGTTACCGGCTCCAGGTATGGTTTTCCACCACGTTTAGTCGTTTCTTCAAATGCGCTATAAGCATCATCTACCCACAAAGCCAGTACCTTCACACCATCTCCGTGCTTTTTCACGTGCTCCGCTATAGGGTGATCTGAGTTTAAAGCCGTGGTCAATACCAGACGGATCTTACCTTGCTGTAACACATAGGAAGCTCTGTCTCTTACACCTGTTTCAGGTCCTGCATAGGCTACGGATTGAAACCCAAAAGCAGTCTTGTAATAGTGAGCCGACTGTTTTGCATTACCACAGTAAAACTCGATATAGTCTGTACCGTTGATGGGTAAAAAATCTTGTGCTTTAGCAATCTTCTGTGCAAATGTTTCTGTTGCTGACATATTTTTAGAATTTTATTTTTCCAAGTATTAATCCCCCAAAGGTAGTTTTTTTATACGAAAATCTCACCCAGGTATTCCTGCATTTGCCTGATCTGCGGCATCAGTTGTGGCTGCACTTTCAGGCCTCTCATACGCCCCAGGTAAGCCCGGGCTTTTTCTTTGTCGCCTTGTATGACTGATATATCGGCCAGGGCCAGCAAAGCTATTGCCTGGTCATGCTCCGTCTTAAGCCCCTGCTCCAGCGCCAGGTGAAAGAACTGCTTTGACATTTCAAAATCATCTCTTTCTCTCGCTACATATGCTTTAATATAATAATAATATGCTCTCCTGGTCTTATTTAACTTTTCCGGCTTACGGGTAAGGTCCAGGATCTGCTCCGATTCTTCATATTTACCCTTTCTTAATTTATGCAGGGCCAGGTAAACCGTACCTACATTATAATAGCCCCAAAGTAAACTTACAGAGAGCAAAGCGGCAATAATGATGAGATAATTCCAGCCACTTAAAGCGGATATAATACCCACGATAGTACAAAGAATTAAGAGCGTAAAGCGTATAAGGGGTGTGAACACAATAAAAAATTTAGCGGCAAAGGTAGGCTTTTTCCTAAAAAAGCGCACTAAGGCTCATAATCTAAAGGAAGCATTTTATCCAGTTTTTCGTAGGACCAATAGCCCTCCAGGAACAGATCATACTGTTCGGTAAAGTTCCCGTTAGCATACACATCTACCGGCTTGTTCTGCTTAAACACAAGCAGGCTTGTCTGCGGTGAGGGTTCAGCCTTTTTCGACTTTAAGCGGTAAGTATGCTCTATATATTCTTTTTCTTCCAGCTCGTTTTTATACATCACCTGTATCATGTCTTTGCAAAACAAACGGACATTTTCGCTGCCCTTCACTAAAAAGGAATCTACCGGCCAGGGTGTAGTATAAAGGTAGTCAAAAGCTTTCGCGGCATGCCTTTGCTTCATTTTTTCCCTCATTTCTTGCTTCATTTTCTCCTTCGTTTCCGCTGAATCATCACCGACCAGTTCCAGACTATTCATCAGGCTACCATCCAGGCTGTCATCAGGATTTGTTCTTGAACTATCATAATGGACCACCTTAAAGGTCCCTGCAGGTATTTTCTCCAGCACAAACTTGTGCGGATTTAACGGTTCATCAGCCTTTGAGGGCTGCCTTAACAGGAAAGGTATACCTGCAGGCACTGTATCTACCCACTTCTTTACCCCCAGGAGAAGTGCCGCTACCATAGAGTCGTTCATACGTGAGCGGTCCAGCGTGCCTGCGAAATGGAACAGGAATTTTTTGAGCACAGCAGTATCTTTCAGGTCCAGGGTATCGGTGGATAAGGGTACCCTTTCCCCATATTCACCTACGGTACCCCTGACTACCACATTAAGTTGAAATCCTTGCTCCGCGGTATTTTTTTTATATACTGAACGCATAAAATGATTGAGCGACCCTTCAAAAGCTGTTTTCCGGTTACTTTCCCAGGCCAGTCTTTGCTTTTCATTACGTGGCTTCATGGGTTCAAAGCGGGTGTAGCCTAAGAAATAGACCTCGCGCGTCAGGTAATGCTGCGTGTAATCGGCAAGGTCAAAATGGATCATGTACCCTAATGCTTTATTCCGGATCCGGATCGGGCGGCTGGCAGAAACGTAAAGAATCCATTTTTCTGTATCCATTTTAAATACCAGGTCTTTTTTATTCAGGATCTCGCATTGGCCTGCAAATGCCGAGTAGCTGATAAAGTTCTCCATAAAATCTTTACCATAAAGCTCCCAGCCATCTTTAAGCGGTGGAAGTACTTTTACGGCCGGTAATTCATCTGCTTCCAGGTCCAGCTTTACCGGCGCTATTGTCCCGGCCTGGTTTACCCTGATGCTCCTGGTGCCATAACTTACGGCCGATACCACTACATCTACCGGGAATACAATCTTGCCGCTCAATGAGAAATGCCCTTTTTCATCGGTAAGTGTCCCTAAAGTACTGTTATTGACATAAACAGTGGCTCCATGTATAGGCGAGCCGGTAACGATGTCAACAATCGTTCCTTGTAGCTCCTGTGCCCGGACAAAGAAGTTAAGATGAATCAACAAACAGATAATAAAAATACGCATACATAAAAGTTTTCGGCATAAAACTAAAACTTTATTCCTAAGTCTGAAATAGTTGAACGCATTTCCTATCTTTGACCTGAAGAAAAGAGTACCTTTAATTTACTGTTGTTTCCCAATTATGAAAAAGAATATTGCCCTGGTTGCAGGCGGTTATAGCGGAGAGTATGTGATTTCCATCAACTCTGCAAAAACTATTGAAAAACATTTAGACCAGGAAAAATACGCCACTTATAAAATCATTATTACCAAAGAAAGCTGGTATTATGAATACAATGATCAAAAAATAGAAGTTGATAAAAATGATTTTTCCATCATGGTGGAAGGCCGGAAAATAAACTTCGAAGCGATCTTCATTGCTATTCACGGTACACCGGGCGAGGATGGTAAACTGCAGGGCTATTTCGATATGCTGCATTTACCCTACACCACCTGTAATGCCATCGTATCTGCGCTTACCTTTAATAAATCATTTTGTAATAAAGTAGTCAATGAGTTTGGCATTGTAGGTATTGCCAGATCGGTGCACTTATTTAAAGAAGACGGGTATTCCCTGGGAACGGTATTAGATAAAGTAAAACTGCCGGTCTTTGTAAAACCCAATGAGGGCGGTTCCAGCATTGCTACCACCAAGGTATCCAAAGTAGAAGACCTGCAGCCAGCTATTGATGCCGTTTTCGAGGTAGACACGCAGGCGCTGGTAGAAGAATATATAGAAGGTCGTGAACTGACGATGGGTGTATATAGAATAGGTAATGAAGTCTTCACTTTGCCACCGACAGAGATTGTCGCTCAAAATGAGTTCTTCGATTATGCGGCCAAGTATAATAATGAAAGCGAGGAGATCACCCCTGCACCGATACCGGATGAACTGCTCAGCCAGATGCAGGAGAAAGGAAAACAGATCTTCCTGCGCCTCAACTGTAAAGGATTTGTAAGAATAGACTTTATCTGGCACAAAACCAGTGGGGAACTTTATTTCTTAGAGGTGAATACCATGCCGGGACAAAGCGAGCAAAGCCTGATCCCGCAACAGGTGCGTGCTGCAGGAATGGAGTTGGGACATTTCTACAACCAGATGCTGGAAGAATGCCTCCGTGCTAAAAAATAGCACTACCTTAGCGCATTATTTTTAAACATCAATGTACAAGAGTCTGCATGAAAAACTTATTTAAGAGCTTTTGGTTTAATGTATTGGTAATTATTGCCATTTGTTTTGCCTTGTATTTTGCCTTTTTTGCTTCTTTAAGTCAGATCACCAAACACGGTGAAGAACTTACGGTACCTGATCTTAAAGGTAAAAACGTCAAAGAAGTATATGCCCAATTAGAGAAACTGGGCTTTGATATAGCTGTAGATTCTGCTTACGATACCACTTTTGCTCCTTTAACGGTAGTAGACATACAGCCTGAGGCCGGTTCTAAAGTAAAAACAGGCAGAACCATATTTTTGACAGTCAATAAAGTAAATCCACCGGAAGTAGAGATGCCTAACCTGCTGAACCTTTCCTTCCGCAATGCAGTATTATTATTGGAAAATAATAAATTACAACTGGGCGATACCATTTTTAAGCCCGATATGGCTACCGGGGCAGTTTTGCAAATGCTGTACAATGGCCGTCCTGTCTCCCCGGGACAAAAACTTTACCAGGGTTCTAAGATCGACCTGGTTGTTGGCGGCGGATACGGCAATATGAACCTTGCTGTGCCTAACCTCATCAATGTACCCTACCCAACAGCTAAAATGATCCTGGATTCCCTCAATTTATTTTATACAGAAGTCTGGGATGGTAAGATCTCCGACTCCTCAACAGCAGTCATCTACTTCCAGATGCCGGCACATAAAAATGAGCAGGGCTATCCAAACAATATATTGGCCGGTGAAAATGTGGATGTACGCATCAGGCAACAGCCCCTGGCGGTGGGACTGGATTCTCTTTCACAATAAAAATTGAAAGAATTGTTAGTTTCTCAAAATTATTATTATTTTTACTAGATAGAAATTTAAACATATTTTACAAGCTACAGTTTTATAATAAACTCTTTGTCACAATGAAGAAATTAGTATTTGCATCATTAGCATTAGCTACCCTGTTAAGTTCCTGCGAAGAAAAAGAACCTAAGGTTGATATTTCCTATGAAAAAGCATTAATGAACAGGAAATGGATCGTAGTGCAGGTGCGTCAAAATGCTAATGTAAATGAACCTACGAATGTCTGGAATGACATTACCAATTCCGCTGACCCTTGTGTTAAAGACAATCGATTGATGTTTACTTCAAAAACTGAAGCCTTACTGGATGAACATTTCCGTAAGTGTACCGAGTCTGATCCGCAAACCCGGAACTACGGCTATGTACTTGAGAATGATAATTACATCAAAATATTCACCAACAGAGCGGATATTAACGGATCTACCTGGAGAGGCGGTGCCTTCGAATGGTCGGATAGCATTACCCGCTTTACCATTGATGAGCGTATTGCCAATCCTTTAACTCCTACAGTTTTGGTAAGTACTATTTATACTTATCAAAATGTTGCCAACTAAGGTATTGAATATATCATGCACATATTTTACCATAAAGGTTTACCTAAAAATTGGTAAACCTTTATTTTTGTAGCTTATTGAAGCAGAAACAAACCAGATGAACACAGAAAATATTGAGATCGGCCTTTACCCGCAACCCGTATTCAGACAAAAGGTACTTTTTGATGCCGTCGAAATTGCCTATACCGATACAGGCGATCTTAATGCCCCGGTGATCCTTTTTATTCACGGACTGGGCCATGCGCTCATCGCCTGGAATAAAAACATAGCCCCTCTTGCTCAAAAATACAGGTGCATTGCCATTGACCTTCCCGGCAACGGACTGTCCTCAAAAGATATTAATTACCCCTATAGTATGGAGTTCTTTGCCGAAGCGGTGAAGGATTTCATCATCCAGAAAGGGCTTACCCAGGTATTTCTCTGCGGGCACTCTATGGGCGGACAGGTTGCCCTCACCCTGGCACAGACCTCGCTGCCGGGCGTGAAAGGAGTAGTCCTCTGCGCACCGGCAGGTATCGAACAGTTCAATGCCGTTGAAAGAAATCTCTATAAAGGCACCATGCTTTTTGTAGACCTCTTAAGTACAGAAGAGAACAGCCTCCGCAAAGCCATCAACAACAGCTTCTACATCATGCCCGAATCGGCACCGCTGCTGATTCAGCAACTAGTGTCCATTATGCAGCTCCAATCCAGGGCGCATTACCGGGTGATGATGGAAAAATGTATCGTGGGTATGCTGGAAGAACCGGTATATGATCACCTGCACAACATTGAAGTACCGGTACATATTTTATTCGGAGAAAAGGATGGCCTCATCCCCAATAAGATCATACATCCCATCAGCCTCAAGCAAATGCTGGACCAGGCCATGCCAAAACTGGTCAAGGGCAGCTATAACCTGATCCCTAAATGTGGCCACTTCCTGCAATGGGAAAAACCGGAAGATGTCAATTTTTATATCGATAGTTTTGTAAAAGAAACCCTGGCATAAATTAAAAGATTAAGGCAGACATGGACAATGCGATTGAAATAAGAGACCTGAACAAGAAATTTCCAAATGCTGAGTTTTACTCCCTCCAGGGCATGAATTTGAGTTTCCCGAAAGGAGAAATTTCCGGCTTGCTGGGACCCAATGGTGCCGGGAAGACAACAACTATTTCTATAATGTGTGGTCTTGTACAGGCAGACAGCGGTCATGTGCAGGTACTGGGCATGGACGTGGCCCATAATGCAGGCAGTATCCTGAAAAAAACAGGTATTGTCACCCAGCAGGTTGCCTTATATCCCCTGCTCTCTGCCCGGGAGAATCTGAATTATATAGGTAGTCTCTACCAGATCCCCCAAAAAGTACGTAAAGAAAAAATAGCCTATTTCCTGGAACGCTTCGGCTTGACGGCCAATGCCGACAAACAGGTAAGGCATTACAGCGGCGGCATGAAAAGAAGGTGCAATATCATTGCCTCCCTCTTGCATGAACCCGAACTCCTTATCCTGGACGAGCCTACTGCCGGGGTAGACATCCATTCCCGTACAATGATACTAGACTTCCTGCTGGAATATAATGCCGCCGGGAATACGATCTTATACACCTCCCATTTACTGGAAGAGGCAGAAAGACTGTGTAAGAATGTAGCCATTGTAGACGGGGGCAAGTGCATCGTGCAGGATAATATAGATGCATTAAAAGAGCAGGTACCGGGTATTCATAACCTGGAAGAACTATTTTTGCATTATACTGGCAGAACATTAAGGGAATAAATTGAGCGAAAGGTCTATGAAAAAGATAAATCCCATTAGTAAAGAGATCATAAAAGCTACGATTCCCAACCCGGAATTTGAAGGCTTAACCCTGGGCTGGATCTTCAAAGATGTATTTAAGAACCTGGAAAAGATCCGCTTGTTTGAGCGCGCGGCCGCCATCTCCTTCAACCTGATGCTGGCCATCCCTCCTTCCCTCATCTTCCTGGCCTCGCTGGTCCCTTTCTTCCCGATCGACGATATCGAAAGCGGGATCATTAATGCGATCCGTAGCTATATCCCCTCCGAAGATATCAGTGAAAAGATCATCCATGTACTCAAGGATTTCCTGTACACCAAAAGAAGAGACCTCTTATCCTTTGGTCTTTTGTTCTCCATTATTTATTCTTCCAACGGGCTTATGGGCATCATGCGGGCTTTTGACCGCGACTCTGATATGCGGAAATTCCGTACTGCCTTCAACCGGCGGCTGAAAGCCATCTGGCTGACCGTGGTATTGATGGTGCTCTTCATGATCGTGGTAGCGGTGCTCATTGTACAGTCAAATGTACTTAACTACGTTGTAGATCAATTCCCTATGAGCGATACCTTAATGAAATGGATCACTAATGCTACATTAGGGGTCATCATACTGATCATGGTGTCTATTATTTACCGATTTTGCCCCAGTCTCTATACCCGGGTGCGTTTTTTCAACCTGGGTGCCTTTATCTCTACCCTGCTCATTTGGGGCATTTCTGCTATTTTCATTTATTTATCTTCCAATTTCATCCAGTACGACCAGGTTTATGGTTCCCTGGGCACCGTCCTCATGTCTTTAGTCTGGATCAATATTATAGCCATCCTGATCATCTTAGGCTTTGAGATCAATATGACTGTTTTGCTTAAAGGAGATAAGGCTAAAGAAAGAAAAGCCCTGCAGCAAGAGTCCGAAAAGCAATCCAGGTAATCATTAATGAGCTCAACAAGCAGACTATCCGGTATATACTTAATAATTATTGAGTATATACCGGATAGTAGCATCCTCTTGTTTTAGAAATTGCCCTACAGTTGCTTCCAGTTCAATATCTGGCACAATACCTCTCCCCTTAGGCTGGCTCTCGAGTAGCCGGGCATCCTGGTTGACATATACAATAGAAAAACCGGTCTGTATCTTTGTATGAGGCAATTGATACAAAAACGGCAGGTGTCCGTTATGCTCATAATAGCCGCCACAGGTTTCCCGGCCTATAGTGATACAATTGGTATAAGACTTGACTAAGGATGCCAGGTGAGCGCCTGCAGAGGCTACCTGCTCATCAACCAGTAAAATAACCGGCCCTTTAAATGGTTCTTTATGGGGCAATACCAAAGGATTGAAGGTATCGCTTAAATAATATCGCCCGTTTACCCCTACCGGGAAACGCTGTTTCAGGTGCACTTCTATATCTGAACTGTTCTTCACGGCATTGGCTAACAGAAAGGAACTGAGGACCAATGCCTCTTTTTCGGGCACTTCATTGAAACTGCTGTAGGCAAATTGAGCATCCCGGAAGGGCCGCTCACTCATATAGGAGAACGTTTTTGTATATAAAAAACCTGCCCCGCCGCTATTGTACCTCAGATCAAGTACCAGTTGATTACCCGGCTTGCGGTTCAGCAGGGCAAATGCCGAATCCAGGAACGCTTCGTATCCATGGTAAGCACTATCTTGCTCACTTTGAGCAAAATCAAAGCCCCGTATCGAAAGCTGGTACAGGTCTTCTTTTAACTTTACAAAGCTATATTTTTCTTTGAGCAAGAGACTGTCCAGGCCCGATGAATGTCTTTTTTCCTGCATTTGTTTAAAGGCCGCAGCATCCAATCCCGGCAGGCTCAGTACCTTTTCCCCACCTTCCCATTTATATTTTACCCGGTATTGAGCAGAGGTTCCGAACTCAATAAGATACTTTTCTTTAAGCCCTTTTTCAACAGCCAGCCTTTCTTTATAAGGCCTGGAAAAACCATCGGTAGGATAATATTTAGCCAATCGTGTGATCAACTCAGCAGCCGGGACATCATTCACCGATAATATTTCCGCACCTAAAGGGATCTGCTGATGAGGACTATTATTGATCAAAGTACCTTTAAGGTACTTAATAGCGATGGGAAAGTAAATACTTTGGCCCTTGAAGTAATCGTCTATAGCCTCCGGCAAATAGGTCACATTGTGGCAACTTCCCTCAAAATCGGTGAGGCTGACGATGATTTTATAGAAATCAAAGAGATCTTTACAGTCCGTCTTGATGGCTTGTTCTGCCCGGTTAAATGCACTGTCGATTTCTTTTTGAGTCCTGTAGACCAATAATCCGGAGTTGGCTTTGGTCCTGATGCGCTTAAAAGTGGCCAGGTCTTCCAGCCATTCCTTTTGCTGGAATGTGGTTTTCAGCACGCCTGGTTTTGCCTGTTCGCGAACGAGCAGGTGAACATCCTGAACAGTTTCGAGGTAAGCAGCAGGCCATATTTTTATGCTATGATCCCTGATTTTTTCAGGATCAAAGTGTATCCGCTCCACAGATCCGACCGCAGGAGACTGGTCCTGTACCGTCCATTTCCCCTCCGGTCCATAATAACCTATGACCATATTGGCTTCAGGAGCAGTCACCTCCAGCCAGGTTTTTTTGCGGGATTTAAGGGTATAACTAAGGGTATCGCCCTGCTTTAAGGTCGTGGCAAACTGGACATAAGCATCCGGGGCGTACAAAAAACATAGGGCAAACAGAATGATGAAAGGGAGATGTCTAAGCGGGTACACAGAGAAAGTACGTTTTGATCAGGCCTAAAAATAGGCATAATTTAAGGCGAAAGAGGACTTAACAGAAAAAAATATACCGTAAAAGGAAGTGTTCTAAAGCGTTTTGCTGTAACACACCGGCCTTAAAAAATGGCTGAACTCAGCCCTTATCTGGATTAAACCAGTAAGCTTGCAAAAACTTAATGGTCTGCCTGCCACAATATATTATTTTAGTCGAAACAATGTCAAATAGTTTAGATATCGTTCAAATTAGATTGACTACAAATAAGTTATGCAAAAAAATATCAAAAAACGTATTTCCAACCCTTGCTCCTCATTTAGGCACGTGCCACAAAAGGAGTATTCATTTTTTCATCGTCCAGCTCACCTTCCCAGCGTGCGATCACGGCACTGGCCAGGCAATTGCCCGTTACATTGACGGAGGTTCTGGCCATGTCCATCAGTTCATCGATACCCAGTATAGCCATGATCGGGAGCATAGGCAGATCAAAGGAAGTGGCTACGCCCATCAGGATAACCAGGGAGGCCCTGGGCACGCCAGCGACTCCTTTACTGGTCAGCATAAGGGTAATACCGATGAGGAATTGCTCCCCGAAGGAGAGGTCCTTACCGGCTACCTGGGCCACAAAGATGCTGGCCAAAGACAAATAAAGGGTGGTCCCGTCCAGGTTAAAAGTATAACCTGTGGGCAAAACAAAGGAGACAATCTTACGCGGCACACCGATCTTTTCCATGTTCTCCATAGCCAGTGGAAGGGCCGATTCTGAGCTCGTGGTAGCGAAGGCAATGGAGACCGGCTCGGAGATAGCGCGGATAAAATTGCGGACATTGATCCGGAAAAATAAGGCGATCGGCAGCAAAATACATACGACAAAAACGATCAAAGTAATGTAAAGGGTCACCAGTAATTTGAGTAAAGAGACCAGCATTTCTACCCCCATATGTGCCGAAGTATAAGCGATGGCACCACCCACACCCAGGGGTGCGAAGCGCATAATTATGTTGGTGAAGCGGAACATGGTTTCTGCCAAACTTTCAGTAAAGCGCAACATGGGTTCTTTCTTCTCGATGGACAGATGGGCCATCGCTATACCGAAGATGATGCTGAACACCACGATGGGCAGCACATCTCCGTGGTACATAGATTTAATAATATTTTCAGGAAATATATTTATAATATGATCTTTCCAGGTAAGCACACTGGTATCGGGCAACTCTTCATGAAGGTTAGGAGGAATGACCACACCGACCCCGGCCTGTGAAATATTTATGGCCAGCAGTCCCAGCAACAAAGCCAGGGTGGTCACTACCTCAAAATACAATAAAGATTTCCAACCCATCCGGCCCAATTGTTTCATATTGGAGTGGGAAGCAATGCCCACCACGAGGGTCGAAAAAAGGATCGGTGCGATAATTGTTTTAATCAGCCGCAAAAAAATCTTGCTCAGGAAATTCAATTTATCGCCGATTTCCGGGAAATAAAGCCCTAACTGGACCCCAAGTATCATGGATAAGATAATCCAGGAAGTAAGCGATTTTTTAAAAAATGAATAAATAATAAATATGACCGTAAAACATAACCAGATTATTTCTAATACAATTTTAGGAAATACAATGATTTCATTCACATATAAGATCGACACGATACTGGCCAGCACGAAAGAAATAAGTGTCATTATATTAATTTTATTTTTCATTTTTATTTTCTAAAATATTAAAAAAATATTGAAACAATTATCTTGTAAATATACTAAATATAAAGGATTTAACAAATAAAGTTGCCTATAAATCCAGTACAATTAATAAAAAATCATTATTTGAAATGCATTTTTAATATTTAAGATTTAATTACATATTTTTTACTTGAGTTAATATAAATATTCAATTGATTATCTGTAATTTAAGTTAATAAAATATAGAAAAAATATGATTAATGCCAAAACGTCATAATTACTATATTATACAAAATAAAGTATTGGTTATAAATAATTTTAAATGGTTATCTAAATTAAAATTCAGTACTATTTTTTGATATATTAAAAATAATAAGTATAAAAAATAATGGAACAAATGATATTTTTCCTTAAGATATAATTTATCATGAGGGTCTGGAAGCCTGAATTTAGGTTCAGCACACAAATATTTCTCTCGCTCGATGACAGCACAGAATAATACATAACATAATAAAAATATCACATTATACTATTTTTTAATTTAATTTTAAATTTTCAAAGCTCCCTACCCCATCCTGTTCATACCGGGCAAAAAATGTATTTAATTATTAATTATTTTACATTTTATAATAATTTAATTTATTATTATTTTAAATACTTTTATACCATAATTTATTAAGGGTACACCCCACCAAAAAACACTGCTCTAAAACCACTTTTTTTTCAGTCATAAATTATAATATTCAATAATTTAATCAAGTGATAAAATATTCACATATTATATTTACGCATTCAAATAAAGAGAACCGACTGAATGTTATTATTTTTTCTTATTAATAAAATATAAATATGCTTAAATAAAGCATATAGATTATTTAACCGGATGGCTCGGCTATCCTTTGTATTTTTGTAAACAGGACTATCCCGGATCTGTAAGGGATTGAAAAGACAAGAAAATGAATAGATTATTTTTATACGTATTATTTACTTTATGCCTGATCTGCAAGGCACAATATGCCTCTGCACAACTCAATGGCTGTACCGATCCCAATGCGACTAATTATAATACCCAGGCAAGCGGGAATGACGGCTCCTGTATTTACCCACCAACCTCTTATCAGCCTGCATTTCTGGCAGACTTGCCCACTCAGGTACGCGAGACCTCGGGACTCATCTTTTGGGATGGAGCTTTATGGACCATCAACGACAGTGGCAATCCAGCCCGCCTGTATAAGATAGATTCCGGCACCGGGGCGGTGCTGCAGAGCTATCCTTTGAAGGGTGTTACAAATACCGACTGGGAGGCCATCACCCAAAGTGACTCCTTTATTTTTATCGGGGATTTTGGCAACAACCTGGGCAACCGGCAGGACTTACGTATTATAAAAATTGCCAAATCTGAGCTGCTGCACAACGCTGCTGATAGTATCGAAAATGAAGTCATCTACTTCCATTACCCGGAGCAGCAAAGCTTCACTCCCAGCAACCGGAACACGCCCTGGGATGCCGAGGCTTTTTTCTGGCATAAGGATAGTTTACATATTTTCACCAAGGATTGGGTGAGGGAGGAAACGGTGCATTATACGGTGCCCGGTATCCAGGGCAACTATGCCGCGCAGCGAAAAGAGTCCTTCCGATCTGAAGGATTGATCACCGATGTGAGCCTCAACCCGGAGCATGGTCATATTATATTACTCGGCTATACCAAAACTTATCTTGCTTTTGCCTGGTTACTGTTCGACTACCCTGAAGGCCGTTTTTTCAGCGGCAATAAAAGAAGGCTGAGCCTCCCGGCAACGATCTATATCGGGCAGGTAGAGGGCATCTGTTTTACGGGGCCGTACAGTGGCCGCATCAGCGGAGAAGCGATCGTGAGCAATTCCCTGGGCATCAATGTTGCGCCCAAACTTCATGCTTTTGACTTTGAACCTTATTTCACCCCCACGGCCAGTACTGCTATACCGGGCAGGAAACAGGCTCCTGAATTTCGTGCCTACCCCAGCCCGGCCCACGATGCCATTAAGATAACGGCACCTGCAGATATGGAGGTTTTTATTTATAACAGCACCGGGGCATTAAGCTGGTCCAGGTCCATCAAAAAGGGAACCTTTACGGTTCCCTGCACTACCTGGCCAAAAGGTATGTATTCGATCAATGCCAGGGGCTACCCGGCCATTAAGATCAGTATTAAGTAAACCAGCTAAATCTCGGGTTCATGAGTTGATGCAGGAAACTGGCCCCATGGGTCTGGTCGATCAGGATCATAAACAGGAAGCCATAGACGGAGCCCCAGAAATGGGCATCATGTCCGATGTGCTGCTCGGGCTTTTTACTCATTACATAAGAATAAATCAAATAAGCGACGGCAAAAAGCAGGGCGGGTATAGGAAGGGCAAAGAATAAGCGGATCTCTTCCCAGGGTTCTAAATAGATGGTCGCAAAAATGATAGCGGCCACACCACCTGATGCACCCAGGGCAGCATAGTTGGGATTGCTCATTTGTTTATAATAGCTGGGTAAATTTGCCACCAGGATACCACTCAGAAAAAGCATCACTAATAGTTCGCTCCCTATTTTGGCCTCCAGGAACCTGCCGAAAAAATAGAAAGAGATCATATTGAATGCCAGGTGCATGGTATCTGCATGAACAAAGCCGGCAGTGATGAGCCGGTAAGCTTGCAGGGGGCTACGCATCACCACAGGGTAAAGCATCAAACGGGATTGCAGTTGAGGATTTTGAAATGCTATAAAGGAAACCACGCAGGTGACAATGATCAATAGGATAGTTGCGCTCATTTTTTTCTTTCGCTTTTTAAGAAAGCTAAAATTAAGCGATTAATGTTTAGAAATCATGATCTGCCTGTTTTGTAACATAAATTAAGCAGGCTGTTCCTTAAACTATACTCATTTTGCAAACATCAGGGTATTATATATACTCCTTTAGCAATAAGAAACGCTCTGTATCCCGGGAAACAGGGCTTTCCGTTTAGATTTGCGCCCCTGAATCAATCACACGGAAATGAGCACAAACAGCATGGAAACCAGGCGTATTAAAATTGAACTTGCCGATCCCACCCCCTCTCGGGTTATTTGGCCTGGCGATGGTCACCCTGGTGGCTTCTTCACAGAAGCTCGGACTTACGGAAGGCTTATCCTTTGTGATGCCCTGGGCATTTTTCCTGGGCGGCCTGGCACAACTTATGGCCTGTATTTATGACTTTAAACAAAACAATATATTTGGCGCTACTGCTTTCGGGGCTTACGGACTTTTCTGGTGGGGTGTTTGTGTTTCCTGGCTGATCAAAATGGGCGTACTGGGCGAGATCCTGCACCATGCGGCAGATGTCCGGCAACTGGGTTTTGCTTTTGTCGGTTATTTTATCTTAAGTTTCGTCCTGGCGGTCTCTACTATAAAAATGAATAAGGTCATGTTATTACTGATGAGCCTCATCTGTATCCTTTTCCTTGCCCTGGCGGCAGATGCCTTTGGCGAAGGGAGTATATGGAAACAAGTTGCTGCATACGATGAACTGGCCATTTCGCTGGTTACTTTTTATGCTTTGGCCGCCAAATACCTGAATACTTTTTTCGGGAAGACGATGCTGCCTATGGGTGCATTTAAAGCCTGATGGCTTTTACGGCACTTAGCCTTATGTACTAAAGAGCTTATACAATAATCTTGCCTGCTGTGTTTTGCCCGGAAGATTTTGCTATTTTTACGCAAATGTTACTGTTTATGAAAAAATGCTTATCTATCGGCTCGCTCTTGTTGGCCACTTGTTTTTTGCTGTTGCAAAGCTGCAAGGATAAAACTACAGACCCGCAACCTGCAGACCCTGTTACTTATACTTACAGGCTCAATTATGATACTACCTACGCTATGTCGAATACAGGCGGCTGGAGCCCCGGCACCGGGCAAGTAATTGACAGTATGATCTATTTACATTACGGTATCAATGACAGCCTTGTGATCAACGGAAGCGCTTTTGCTTACAACCCAGATATGGATCTTTATTATAATTCATCCAGGACAACGGTATCCTTTTCCGGCACCGACCGGGCCTTTATCGGGATCACCTATGTGAATGGTGTGGGCCATCAATCTTATCACCATTATAAAGGATATAAGGAATAAAGGCGGTGTCTAAAAAGTACTATTTCGTCATTTCGACTGTAGCATAGCGGAATGGAGAAATCTAAACGTCAAGTATTTATACTGGTGAGATTTCTCGACTTCATTATATTTCGCTCGAAATGACGCGCTTTTTAGTCAGCCTCTTTAAATCGCTTAACGTATAAACAAAACCTGCAGGCCCATTTCTGTATAATATTTCCCGGGGATGAGTGCTTTGCCCCGAGCGCGGTCCAGTAGAAAGCTGTAACTATTGGCAGCACCATAGTTCACATCAGAACTACCTTCCTTCTCGCTACGGTTTACCTTATATACCCAGATCATAGCTCCTTCTTTTCCTACCACCTTCATATTTTTATTGACCGTTAGTTTTACCTTCCCGTCTCCTGTAGTATAATATATATGTTGTGCATCAGAACCGGTTTCGCGGAAAGATAGATCAGGTGCTTCAATGCTTGCCGCATACTCCGGTCCGCTGGCAGTGCCCATCCTGCGTGCTGCAGGGTTCAGCAGGCGGTCCAGGTACAGGTCGCTTTGCACGAAACTGTTGATCGTTTTGATCAATTCAAATTTACCGTTAAATACATAAGTATGGGCACCGCCAAACAGCACACCTACCTCTTGGGAGTTGCCATCGGGCAGTTCCAGTACTTCATTAGAAAAAGAAGTAGCTTCCAGCTGGTGCAGGAGCACAAACTGATCGCCCTTCAGGGCCAGTACATGAGCCTTTTTTCCTGCTTTAGCGATCAGGAAGCCATCGGGGATAAGGTCGCGTTTCGGGAAAAAGTCAGCATACAGGCCGGGCAGGCTGTAGCGCAGTTTCATATTACCGTCATACAAGACACTTTTCTTATGGGCAATGACGTGCAGGTATTCTTTATTATTCAGATCAACGGTCGGCTGAGTACGGACTACGGGCAGGCTTTTCTCCCAGGCTCCGGTTTGTTTATTGAAGGGTCTTACGGTATCTTGTTGCCATAAGAGAAAATATTTGTTTGAAATTTCGAGGGCCTCATTGTCCTTATGTGGCTCAAGAACTTCTTCCAGGGTAGCGATCTCTACAATACCCTTCTGCCCGTTCACCGAAAACACTTCATACTTATTGGCCTGTTGGGCAAAAAGGGCCTTGCTGCTGCAGAGCAGTAGCAGCGCTGTATGGATAAAGAATTTATAAGACATTTGATATTTATATTTATTGTAAAAAATGCACTGAACCTTCCGATCGATAAATTTAAAAACAAAAGTATTTATCGATACATTGCCTGCATTCCTTCCATCAGGGTAACATTACTCTCATTAATACGTTCCACCCTGCCTTTAAGGATCACCTGGTCAAAATTATTTACAGTGTTTTTTAAACCAGGATCTTTACAATGCACCACAATGCCCTTTTTAAACTTTATATCATAAAAAAAGACAACATCATTATTCACTTCACTGACCTTACCTTTTATATATATTTCTTTGTCTTTTAGCTGTGCGATCAGTTGCTCAGGATGCTGTGCCAGTGCCTCTGTCAGGTCATATACATGATAGACCTGCTGTGTGCTGTCTATTAAAACAATTTGCTCCTTTTTGGCCGGATCATTTATAGCGCTGTTTTCCTGAAGTTTTGTTTGATCACTTCCGCAGGCTGTTAAGCACAGTAACAAAAAGGGTAAATAAGCCTTTATCATGCAGGTTTTATTTTTCATATAAGTAAATAATGGCTTTAAAAATAAGTAAAAGGACAATGATTAAATAGTCTTTTACAAACATTGCAATGAAATCTTTTTTACTAAAATTCCCCTGGGTTACACTATCTGGTGGAAAATCCTGATCAACATAAATCTTAATGGGTTTACCTGCCTGGTGCTTAAATAGTTTTTCTTCAATTTTTTCTTCAATAAGCATCTCTCTACCCTCAAATTCAAACTTCGAGGTTAGAGTATAGGTCAGGGGTTCATCTTCATCAAAGATCACATTCTTATCAATATGCACCACAACTCCTTCTACGACTATTGCTCTCCTGATCTTCATGGATCGCTGAATGAACCGGTAACTTGATCTCGCTATTGAAAAGATCAACACACCCCAAAATATTAAGCTAAAAATCATATCTACTTTACAGATAAAATATAGATCTCAACATCCAACATAAATACTATTTCCTGCCGTTTAATGCCTTGGCTATGGCTTCCAAATGCTCACCAAGCTGGCTCATCTGGATCATGATCTGGCCCGTACTGTCGGCCTGCCCGATACCTGCCAGCTTATTGTTCTTCACAAAAATGGTTTTGATCGCTTCCCATCTTTCTGCTTCGGTATCAGACAGGATGCCCATAATGGATTTTACTTTTAATAAATTGGCTTCGGCATCTGAGGTTAAGGTCTGCGACTCCTGCTCGTAATGGGATAAGATCAGGGTCTGTACTTCCAGGGCATTCATCAGGGGTACCAGGCGACCAACCATTCGATTCATATTCCGGTAAGAGCCCTGCATTTTAAAAGGCGGCTCTACCCGGTAGGCATCTTTCATCGCGGCGCTGGCAATGTATTGCTGGTTGACCTGCACGACCACATTGCGTACGGCAATGGCATGACGGAGCACGGCAATGGCATCGTCCAGCTCTTGCTTCCCGGCATTGGATTCCAGCTCGGGCAGCAAGTCCTGGCCCTGCTCTACGTATTGTACGAGTTGGTAGAAATCGGTCATGCTCTTTAGTGCAATGTTTTGCAGGTAAGGGTTCTCTGCAATGGCATTTTCCAATAAGCTCAGGTTGAACAGGTGTGCGGTATTGCCCACTACATCGCCCAGGTTATAGACATCAGAACGGTTGGCGAGCATATCGGGGATCTTAAAGGCCTCCCCGCTTTCGGTATAAGGGTTACCTGCCATGACTACGCAAAAGCGCTTGCCGCGCAGGTCGTAGGTCTGGCTTTCACCCTCAAAAATGCCTTCCATCTTACGTTGCCCATCTGCAAGGGAGATAAATTTCTGTAAGAACTCCGGAGAACAGTGTTGTATATCGTCTACATACAGCATGACATTATCGGCCATTTCCAAAGCCAGGTTCACCTTTTTAAGTTCTTCGCGTGCCCCGGAGGTACGGGCTTCTGCAGGATCAATGGAAGTGATATGATGCCCGATCATTGGCCCGTTCACTTTTACAAAATGTAGTCCCATGGTCTTTGCGAGGTATTCCATCAGGGTGGTTTTACCATAGCCCGGCGGCGATACCAGTAACAGCATCCCCATCCTCGCGGTACGCTTATCATCACCGGCACTGCCGATCTGCTTGGCCAGGTTATTACCGATCAGCGGGAAATAGACTTCATTGATCAGTTTATTACGGACAAATGAACTCAGCACTTTGGGCTCGAATTCTGCTATTTTCAGTTCTTTCTGGTAGTCGGCCACGAGCCTGTTTTTCTCTTCATTGAAGGCCCTGAAGGCCGGCACGGTTTCGGTGGTGAACTGCATCAGCTTTCTTTTAAACTGATGATAATGGAGGGTATAAGCCTGCTGCACGATCACGTTATGCGTACCTTTCAGGTCTTGTACAATGAGGGTATCATCGGCCGTACTTTCTTTAAAAGTGCCTTCCGGCAAGAGGTACAGCATCACCGCTTCGTCCACGTATTCCGGGGCGATGTCATGGGAGCCGCTTTCATAGAATGCCATCAGCCAGTTCTGCAGGATCACGAAACGCTCGTAATGGTCAAAATCTGCCTGGTCGATATCTGCTCTGAAAGCAGCTTCCTGCTTGTGTTGCTCCAGGTATTGCTCAAATGATTGTTTTAATTGTACGGCTTGCTTGCTCGCAGTAAAATAAGGATCGGTCGCCAATTCGCGGTAGATATAGAAGGCCATATCTGCCGGTGTCACCGAAGCATTCATCACCACCCTGGCCTGGTATAAAACCTCGATCTCTTTAGCGATAAAGTCAAACTGGCTGCGCTGCGGAAAGTTGTGCTGGATGGCATAAGCGGTAGCGATCAATCGTTTCAGCTTATTGCGCTCGGCATCGCTCAATTGCCACCAGAAGAACAAAGCGGCTACTCTTAATTCGGGGGCAAAGCGCAAAACGCCCAGGCGCTCTTCCAGTCCTTTCAAGGCTTGGTAGATATTGATGGCATCCACATTATGCACGCCTTTGAGATAACCGGCTCCGAAATCCTGTTCGGTTTGCTGGTTGATATAGTCTGTACCTTTAAAGTCGGGGGACAGCCTGCTCTCTTGTAAAGCCAGGAAGGCCAGGTACTCGGAACGGTAGACCTGCGTATTTTCAGACACCAGTTCCTGCTCCCAGATAGCGCGGTATTGATACAGGGCTTCTGCTTTAACGGCTTTATAAAAACTGGTCCCGATCAAATGGTAAAATAACTGGTTATCACGGCGCACCATACTCAGGCTGAGGGCTTGCTTGTTGACCAGGAATTTATGGATACCCAGGGCGATCACATTAGCCCCATCCACAAAGAGGTCGCTGCGGTCTTTCAACTGGCGCAGGGCTTCTTCCTGCGTAGTGCGCAGGATGGTCTCCATGTTT
The DNA here is from genome assembly GCA_001897525.1 of Bacteroidetes bacterium 43-16. GTDB lineage: Bacteria > Bacteroidota > Bacteroidia > Chitinophagales > Chitinophagaceae > Edaphocola. The sequence goes on from MKTB01000019.1 coordinate 64,428, forward strand.
TCTGCTTTGGCCACATCACCCAGTTCCCGCAGTTCTGCAGACAGGCTGCGTACCTTATCGATCATGAGATCGGCAGCAAAGAAGGCGAAGATGTCTTCCCGGCTTTCCAGCCTCAGGGCTTTATTTTCTATATTCTTTAATACACGTAAACCGATCTGCTCCAGCGAACCTGCCCTGCGGTTGAGCTGGGCCTGCAGCATTTCTTTACGGGTATTGAAGGCTTTGATAATCTCGTCTCTTTTATCGGCTATTTTACCGATAAAGTCATCGAAGTCGGCAAAGCGGCTTTCCAGCTCTTCTACCTGTACGCTGATCTTGGTAAAGTAATCTTCACTTTTCTCCGGGGTATCGGCCAGGTCCATGTAATTGACGAGGGTCTGGTCGAGCAAGGTCATCTGGGCATAGAAAGCGCCTACGGATTCTGAAGTTTTCAGGTCCTTCAATCTTCTTGCCAGGTCGGCCTTCAGCTCATTCAGCGCAGCAAAGATCAGGGAGATCTTTTCAACGATCTTCGTGGTCTGCGTGGTATCTTCAATTTTCAGGCTGTTCAGGATATCCACCAGTAATTCCAGCTCCCCGGCAATGTCTTTGATCTCGGTTTCTATGGCCTGTGCTTCGATTACTTTCTCTACCGCTGCTACCTGTCCTTTTTGAGCCGCTACCCTGTTTTCATAAGGTGCCAGAGCCTGTTCGGTCAGCAGGAAGTCAACGGTCTCTGCAGACAAAGTTGTATTGTATTCCTGTAGCCGCACTTTCAATTGTTCAATGGCCGCTTTATCTATATAGCGTACATTTTGTACCTCTATTAAAGCACCATTCATTTGCCGGAGCTGTGCCAGCAGGTGTACGAGCTGGTCCAGGCTTTCGGCTTTTATATTTTTTATGCTCAGGATGAGCGCGGCTGCTTTTTGCTGCGCCTCTTCCAGGCTGCGGCGTGCATGTGCTCTTTGCTCCTGTACTTTAGCGAACTCGTCTATGGCCGTTCCGGCAATGCTTTTGATCTGGGAGAGTGGCTCTGAAAGCTGAAAGGTAGCTTCGTCTTTGATCCAGAAATAGGCATCGAGTATATCGGTGGTTTTCTTCTCAATATCTTCATACAGGCCTTCGTAGGAGTCTTCTTTTTGCAGCAACTGCAGCACTTCCTGTGCTTCTGACATGGCATGTACGATATCTTTATTACCGATCTTGTACAGGACATTATCTGCCATTGCTTTATTTTCCTGTAAGGCAGCGGTATAAGGGGTTTGCCAGATCTGCACCTGGTGATGCCGCACGGCTTCATGGGAAGAACGGAAATAGATCAGTTTACCATCATTAAAAACGGTAAAGCCATTACAGATAATCGGTGTCTCTACAGCTTGCTGGATGACATTATAGGACATCAGCACATAGGTATTGTTATACACCTCGTAGAATACATATAGCAGGTCTTCCCCATTGGGAGAGATGATGGTGCGGATAAACTGCAGATGCTCCAGCTCCGATTCAAAGATCTTATAGGCACCGGTCTGCAGGTAATAACCGTTAGAGAAGATAAGGCCCTGGTTATCGGGCAGCACAATGCCTGCCTCGAGTAAGGAAGGTATCGGTGTTACGGTCTTTGTTCTTATATTAAAGACATAGGTCCTTTCGGTCTCCTGGTAGGGTTTTATTTTTATGGCAATAATATTACCCAGGTCGGCGTAGTAGTAGTCCGCATCATCGAGCTGCTGGTCTTTATTGTCTACCGGCTCTGAGTAGATGCCTTTCCCGGTATGGGTATTGTCTTCTACTTTAAAGGTGATGTCCCCGTTAATGGCCTCAATAAAGAGTTTATCCAAAACGGATATATGTGGATGCTGTCCCAGGCGACGGTCTTCCAAAGTAGTCTTTACCCAGCTGAAGCCATGCTGTGGCGGGTCTTTTACTTCATGTATGCTTCTGTCATCAATATAATGAAGTGCTCCGTCTTTGATGAGCCATTTGAAGGCTTTACGATCCTCTGGGTTGCGGGAGGTCTGGAAGATCATATAGATATAATGTTCCGTTCTCCTGAATTTGGCAAAAATAGAGTCTCTGTAATATTTATAGAGGTTGGTAAAATCGGTAATGAAGCTTTCATCGGACAGGATGGTCAGCGGCTGCGCTTCAAAGGCGTTGTCTTTAAACTTATAAATACTGAATACATCACTCAGCCTGATATCTTCCCGCAGTCCGAAATGTACATTATAAGCGAAGATACATATATCATTTAAAGCCAGGATACCGCGTGCCACGCCATTGTTTTCTGTAGTGATGCGCTGGTTGGCGATCAGTTCCATGGACAATGAGGTGAACACTTCCTTACGGGCATTGTTCAGTTGCGACAAGCGACTGCTTAATTGCTGTGCCTGCTCGCGCAAGCGGTTTTGAATAATCTCGTAAGTGCCGGAATCTAATGCTATATTGTCGTTTCTTATATCGGTCATTTTTCTAATTATTTTTTGCTCCTTTAGCTGCTTTAGCTAAGCGGAAGAGGTACTCATGAGCCTCAGCTTACAATCACAAACCAGGCATACTATTCTAAATCTTCACCCTATCTTTTCTTCTTATACTTCACTTCCACTGCAGGATTCCGGCTCAAAATCATTTCAATAAATACTTGTTTTTCTTTAGGGGATATCAATATGCTGCTTCCCTTACCGTACTCGATCCTTAAACGGTCCAGGGAGATGGCTGGCGCACTGGTAGGATCGGAGGTTTCTTTGATCTTCGTGATCGTAGCGATACTGATGGGTTTATTCATCAGGAAGCCGCAATGTATCCGCAGTTCATCACCGGTAATGGTATAGTAGGTGGTCAAAAACATATGGATAATAAATACTGAAGTAAGCAAAGGGATGATGAGGACGGTCCAGCTATAAGCGCCGGTCATCATCAGCAATACCACCACTGTGGTCATGATGATCACCAGGGGAGCTAAAAGTTCTACGCCTACTTTTGATTTGAATACCTTTTTCATATGAATGCATTTAAAGGTTAAGCACTACAGTCCATGCTGACCAGGTCAAAAACGGTGAGGCACCATTTATTCCCGGTCCAGGTAAGGTAAAATACAACACTGGATTTGGTATCTACGATCCTGTAACTATTGTTTTCAATGGTCTTTATTGTGTTCAAAGTTTCGGTTTCAGTGTCTACCAATTCGTATTGTTTTAAAAACTTCACGATATTGCTCAAGAGCTGTGGTACGTTTTTCTGGTAGAAAAATCCCTTCCTGGTCCACTGTTCTTTATCACAATCAAAATCTACTTTTCCCGGTTTCAACTGCCTTTTTTCTGCCTGCAAGGATGCCGTATAGAAATAGGGTGATGAATAAACGCTGTCTTTTTCCAGTGTCGCAGTGCGGTAAAATATATCCGGCACGCCCATGCGATATACTACAAACAGCTCGATACCGGGATGAATGTATTTTTGATTGATGGTCGCCAGGTCATCTTTTTCCAGGCATTGCATGATCTCTGCAACGGCCCTTTCAAATTGCACTTGCTTGCTTTGAGCAGATACAGTAAGGCTGTACAGCATCACAATAAAAAAGACGAACAGTTTTTGCATAATTCCCCGGATTTATAGCTTTCACTTGCAGAACGAATGCCGTTCATTAAACTTAACTCTTGTATATAATATACCCAATTAAAGAAAATAACAATACCTGGAAACAGGCAAAGGCTTACCCAATAGGGAATTTCCGTTTTATTAAACAGTTCATGATAGATGATAACAAGATTCATACAAATACAAAATATGCTGATCAAAGCCGCATCAAATCTAAGCCTGCTTTCTAAAACAAAAAACCATTTCTTGTCTAGCAACTTCTTATAACCATAAATTGAAATAGGTTGATGCCCGTAATTATTTATGGATCCCGTTCCAAATGAATTATAGCTTCTAAATCTAAAATCATTAACACCTAAGCAATCTGTTTCGAAAGAAAATTTTTCAAAATGTTGCAGGAAATGATCAATATCACTTTCAGATTCAAAGGCAACAAGTTCTTTTATTTTAAAAGGCCGCTTCATCATTTTCATACGTGTAGGTTAGCCAATACTTCTAATTACTTACTCAAATTTACAACTGATTCAGCTTCTTATTGGATATTCCTAAACTATTCACCAGGTTGGCCAGCTTACTAATGCCCGGTTGATCATCTGCACTGGCATTGCTTTGCAATTTCAGCAGCAGGCTGGCAATAGTCAGGTTTTTTAAATCATTGGTAGATACATTATATTTCTGTGCGAAGCCGGCAATACGCTCCATAAGGTCGCCGGAACCGCTACCCTCACCCAGCAAGGCTGTTTTGATCTGTGTCGCGTTCTCGCTTTCGTTGATCAGGCGATCAAAGCCTTTGGCATTGGAGATCTGGTTAACGATATTCTGGAAGAACATGGTCTCTCCGCCCACGATATCGATCTTAGCCGTTTTGAGGGCGCTACCCAATACATCTGCCTGGGCAAATGCGATGTCTTTCTGTACATTCACCTGTGCCAATGCGATATCCAGGTCTTTGCGTACGAGTATCTTGAACTCTTCATGCTCTTTACCTACGGCATCCAGTTTCTTCATCGCTTCGGCTTTCTCTTCGATGCCTGCTGCCTCTGCCAGGGCTTTCTCTTTCACTACTTCTGCCTCTGCAAGACCTTCTTTACGCTTCGCTTCTGCAATTTTCTCAATAACATTGGCATCTACGGTACCTTGTCTTTCTGCGGCTTCGGCTTTAGCGATCATTACTTCTGCTTCAGACAGACCCAAAGTCGCATCTTCACGTGCCTGAGCTTCTGCCAGGATCTTACGTGCCTCTGCCTGCTTAGTGGCCGCTTCTTTACGTGCTTCTGCATCAATAACTAATTGTTTTGCTTTCTCTTCTGCAGCCTTTTTATCTGCTTCTGCTGCTTTCACGGTGAAGATCAGCTTTTCTTCTGCTTCCTGGCTGGCATGGGTAATGCCTACGGTTTTCTCACGTTCTACAGTTCTGAAGGCTTCAATGTCTTTCATGCCTTGTTGCTCTTCTACCACACCTTTTTCCAGCTTCACACGCTCACGGATCACATCCTGGATATTTTTCTTTTCTACCTCTATGCTTTTTTCTTTCTCGATCTGGGCAAGGGTCACTATTTTCTCACGTTCTGTTTGCTCCAGGGCACGGTCTTTTTCCACACGCTCTGTTTCCACCGCATCTGTACGTTGTTTATTCTTCTCTGCGATAATGATCTGGCGCAGCTTATTCTCTTCCTGTACAGCAAGGGTCTCGTCGGTTTGAATCCTTACGGTCTCTGATTTCAATCTTTCTTCTTCTCTCACCTTCTGGATCTCTGCGGTCTCACGGGCTTTGATATTATCAATTTCACGTTTTTGCTTTTCTTCTTTTTCTGCCATCTGGCGGTCGAGTTCCAGGATGGCTTCACGCGCTTCTACATTTTGCTTCTTGATCACTTTTTCTTCTTCTCTGCGGATGAGGTTGGCGTTGATGTTCTCCCGGGCTGTCAGTTCGGTGATCTTCTTGATGCCTTGTGCATCCAGGATATTCTGCGGGCTCAGGAATTTAATTTCTGTTTGCTCCAGGTAGTCAATGGCGCAGTCATCGAGGATGTAGCCGTTCAGGTCGGTACCGATCACATTCAGGATCTCGTCCCGGAACTCGCGGCGCGCTTCATACAATTCGATGAAATCAAATTTTTTACCTACTGTTTTTAAGGCTTCCGAGAACTTGGCCTCAAAGAGGTTGCGTAATGTCTCCACATCAGAAGCACGCTCGGTGCCTATGGTCTGGGCCACGTTCAATACATCGTCCACACTTTTATTTACCCGTACAAAGAAGGCTACTTTAATATCGGCCCTTATATTGTCTTTACAGATGAGGCCATCGTACTCCATCCTGTCGATCTGCAGCTTTTTTACAGAGATGTCCATGATCTCCATTTTATGCAGCACCGGGATTACGTACATTCCTTTATTGAAGGCTACTTTTCCGCCCCCCACACCGGTACGCACGATGGCCTTACCCTGGGGTATTTTTTTATAGAATGTCGCAAAGGCGAAAAGAATAATGAGTAAGAAAAAGATCACTCCTCCGATAACGAGGAAAGTAACACTGCCAAAAGCGTCTAATAATGCTCCCATAGATTGATTGATTGTTTAAAGGTTATTTATGTTTTGTTTGTTTAAATATTGTTGAGGTTTACTTCTGCCTGAACGATGTAGATATTGCTTCCTTTCACTTCGTCTACAATAGTCACATCCTGGTTGTAACCGATGGTCCTACCATCTTTGCTTTGTACATTGATGCGGATGAGATCGGTATGTATCCTGAGTTCAGCATTGCCGATCTTTGTCCCGGAAATATCCGAGCGCATGAGGGCGGTACGCCCCAGGAGGTCATGTGCCTCTTCTCCGTTATAGCCCATTTGCCGATAGATTTTTACAAGTGGCCGTGTAGCCAGCCGGGTTAAGAAAAAGGTGATGATAAAGACAGGGATCAGTAATAAGGCTGATTTCCAGCCCCAGTTAAAGGTGTTGAATGCCACGGAGCTGACCAGGGTACCGATCCAGGCGATAAATTTAAAGACACTCAGCACGACCATAAAAGGTACTTTACCTACATTTATATATTGCATGGCTTTTTCGAAGCCGGAAAGCTCTGCTCCCCCATCTACATCAAGTCCTGCATCTACGTCCAGGTCTACATCAGTATCGAAATCAACCCCAAAGTCCATATGCCCCAGGAAGTCGCCTGCGAGAAAGGTGAATACCCAGTACAGTGCCGACAAACCGGCCAGGATGGTCATGATGGCATTAGCCAAAGGGTGAAATAATAAGTCCAGTATGCCTGTCATAAGATGAATGATTGGTTATGGGTTATGGGTGATAGGTGATGGTTAATGGTTAATTGTTTATTGTTAATTGACCATTAAGATTTATTCATACCTAATTGCTTTTTAATGGCTTCCAGGTCGCTGTCAATGGTGCCGGTTTTATCGTTCAATACTTTTTCCAGGTCTTCTTTAATATTAGATTTTTCATTGGCAATCTCGCCATAGGCCTTTGCCAGGGCTTCGCGGTCTTCTACTTTTTCTTTCATCCGCTCCAGCATGGATATGGTATCATTGGCATCAAGATGGGCCATCTGCTTGTTGACCTGCTGTGTGGCTTTACTCACTTTTGCTCTCGCTTTCAGGGTTTTCAATTCTTTTTCCCACTTGGACAGGTTCTCTTTAATGACTTCGATGTTCTTCAACATTTCGGCTGCAGATTGCTGATGCGCTACAGCCTGCCGTTCGAGATCTTCCGACTCTTCGGTGTACTGCATTTTCAGGCGCAGGGCTTCTTTCGCCAGGGTCTCAGCCTTTTCCAGTTCCAAAGACCCTTCCTGTGCTTTTTCCATCACCAATACTGCTTTCTGGCCGTAGGTTGCCGCTTCTTTAAGGCAGGCTTCTTTTTCATTCTGCGTGCGTATCGACAGGGCCTTCACACTGGCATAAGCTTCAGTAGCTTCATTTAGATCTTCCCGCAATTCACGCAGTCCCTGCTCGGTCATTTTAACCGGGTCTTCCATTTTTTCTACAGCGGCATGTATTTCTGCCTGACCAATCCTGAAAATTCTCTTGAAAATGTTCATAGCTTTAATATTTAGAATATTCGATAATATTTGGCGCAAACTCGTTCAGCAATAGGCCGACCGCGTTTATCGCTCCTTCAAATTCATTAAAATCAAGTGCTTCAATCTGCATGGTGTATCGGAAAAGTACTTTTGTACCTTCTTCGTTCAGCACAAAAGCACCGTGCAGGGTATCCCTGTTTTTTTGTAATAGTGCTTTGAACATATGTACATTATCTTCTTTAAAGGAGAAGAGGTACATCTCCATGATCAGTATGGGCGGTGCTACACCCAGGATCAGGTTATGGATACCATCCTGCTCATTTTCAAGTACCAATATCCCATCTGCCTCATTCCTGTACTTTATCTCACATTGCATCTGTTTTGCAAAGCTTTCTATTTTGTCTATATACATCATAAGCTTCCTGTTTTGTGCTGTTCCTACAAATTTAGTAATTATTTTGAATTATTGCAAAAATATTTAGCAATAATGATAATTATTTTTACATTACCTTTGTAGAGTTATGACAAAAGTGGGCAGTAATATAAAGAAAATCAGGGCTACAAAAGGCTTATCTCAACAAGCTTTTGCTGATATATTTGAATTAACCCGGGGAAATATATCTTCTTATGAAGAAAACAGGGCAGATCCTAAAATAGAAATTATCGTAAAGATTGCCAATTATTTTAGCATTCCGCTGGAAGCACTGATTACGCAGCACCTGACGGTCAACCAGATATTGAACTTTAAAGGGGATAAGTTGATGGAGGAAGAGAAGACACTTGATGCCTTACAACTGAAAGAGGTGCCTTATATCAATGATAATATTTATGCGCAATGCCGGCATGGCCATATCAGCTTCAGCGACCATCATCTTTTTCCAAAGCTGGTACTACCTTCTACCGGCAATATAAATTTACTGGCGCTTACGTTTAATTCTAATATCCCTCATCCCAGTGCATTACCCAGGTTTGGCGAGCATGATATCCTGGTATTTGAAGCGCTTACGGAGACCAATTTTCATTTATGCGAGCATACTCCGGGATTATATATCGGGGAAAAAGAATTGATGCTGGGTTATTATCAATCTGAAAATGAGTCTATGAAACTGGTACTTAATGCATTAAAAGAGCATGTATTTGATATTAAATCGGGCCAGCAATTCTGGAAATTATATGCCAGCTACCAACATTTACCCTGAGCAATGCCACCTGTAATAAAAGAAGTGCAACTTAAAAGTTTAAGTTGCACTTCTTTTTGTTATAAAGTGTACATCAGAGTAATTTGAAGTAGAAGTTCACTTTTCCACCGAAATAACCTACATGATTGTCCTTAGTAAAACGGAAATTGCTGGCAAAATCAAATGTGAAACTAACGGTTCTCCCTACCGGGATAGTTATGCCCAGGTAGGCAGCGGAGCGTGTAGTATCATTAACCGGAACAACAAAACCATTACGGAGTTTAAAAGTTCTAATATGTGCAGCACCGATACGTACCGCTACCTTTTGAGCGGTCATTTGCTCTCCGGATAAGAAGCCGAATTCTAAACCATGAAACAGGTATAGACCCCTGTTACCATTAAATCCTGCATAACCTACAGATCCTCCATAGCCTATGTAATTAGTTGTTCCAACGACACCCCCGTGACCGGCATTAAGATAAAGTCCTCCATCCAAAGCCGGGTAAGCGGTACCGTTCATAGCCACTCCTATACCCACACCACCAAAGAGCATAACCCTTGATCGTAAATTCTGCCAGCCCAAGCCTTTTTCCCTTATTGTATTAAGGCTATCAAAGCTCTGCCTCCATTCTGGACCTAAATCAAGACGCGATAAGTCTTTCAGGGTAAACACATATAGCACCGGGTAGAGACTACCGCCCTTACTCTTTGGTACATTATATGTATAATCTGCGACAATAATCGAATCCATATTATGTTTTACACTAAGCACTTCATTATTGATCTCTACAAAATCTGTAGTCTTGGGCGCTCTCTTTTTAAAACGGAATAAAGGTTCGGGAGCATCAGGACTTAAAGCGATCGTTATCACATACTGACTCAAAGGGTCTGTAATAGAATCTTTTAACAGGCTCAATCCTTTCTGAACTGCTTGAAACACCCTGTCATGATTACTTTTTTCCCAATCACTCCAATAACTCATATAGACGGTCATATTACCATCTGGCAAAAGGCTATTTTCCAGCTTCTTAGAACGGTCTGCTGTGGAAAAGTCAAAATAATCGAATTGCTTATGCACCTTAGGGTCCGGTTTATAAGTAATTTCATTACAGCATTGTGCTAACAATAACTGATGGATGAATAGTTGCAACAGTATAATGAGTATACTGGTTTTTTTTATCATTTATAATTTTTTAATACCGAATTAAGATTCATTGAACTTTTTTCTCTGTGCTCCTTATTTTCACCGAATGCACGTCCATATGCAGAGTTCCCCCTGGCGTGCGCTTCTGAAGGGCGAATATCTGAGATGTGCACGACTCTTTTAACGGGAGCTGCTGTGGCAATAGTTTCTTCAATTTCTTTTTCGGGTGCTAAAAGGCCATTATCTCTGACCTCTGTAGTTTTAGTATGGTTAGTTTTAAGTGTTGGTTCTGATTTAGCAAGTACCTTTTCTGACTTTAAAGGTGTCACAGTATTAAATCTGCTGGCAACAGGTTCTATTAATTTACGGCTTTGTGGTGCTGCAACCGGTATTTTATCTTTTAAAGGGGCTTTAATGGAATTCCTGGCAATATTATTATGCTGTTCCCGATTTACCGGCGCTTCTGTATCCTGTTCAGGTAAAGATATTTCTTCCCGGGGCATAATTTGCGGCCCTACAGGCTGCTGCACAGATTCTGAAACCGGAGCTTCTGCAATAGTTTTGTGCAGGGACTCTGCAGGCTTGCTCAAGAAAAACCAGGCACCTGCGATACCTATTAAAAGGGCAGCAGCATGACTCCATCTGAGTTTAAAGAATACTTTACGCTTTTCTTTGGAAGCCGGGTTTGTGGCAAGGATACCTGAAGATACCTGCTCCCAGATCCTTACTTTTGCCTCAGGCAAGTCCTCCAGGACAGCTAAAGCCGGATCTTGCATTTTTTGCTGCCATTCCAGTTCAAAATTTTCTTTTTGTGCAAATACGGATGCAGCAATACGTTCTTTGCCGGTTTCATTAAGGAATACGTTTCTTATATTATCAGGTTCTTCAATCTTTTCGCGCCAGTTTTTTTCAAATTTTGCCCGTGGTATCTGTAATTTATCCCATATTTCCTGCTTTGCTCCTTGTTCTAAAAATCCTTCCCATCCGGGGATTTCATCTGCTTTCTTTTGCCATGCTTTTTCAAATTTTTTTTTGGAAGACTGTATCTTTCCCCACATATGCGCTTTGACCTCTTCTTTCAAAAAGTCTTTTTGTGCATCTGAATCATTCATTTTTTCCCGCCAATGGTCTTCGAAATTTTTCATGGCTTTTTATTTTTTTTGCTTCAAAATATACTCTTGCAAGAATTTGCGTGCTTTAAATAGCTGAGAACGTGACGTGACCTCCGAAACCCCTAAATGAGCAGATATTTCTGCATGGCTCATATCTTCAAAAACATATAGATTGAATACAGTTCTGTAGCCGATAGGCATTGTATGTATCACTTTCATGATTTCCCTCACACTCATGTTGGAAAGGGCCTGCTCCTGCTCTGCGCCAAACTGGACCGGTGTTTCTCCATCTATCGACACAATGTCCATCTGTTTACGCTTCCTGATCTTCATTAATGCCTCATTCACTGCAATTCGCTTCATCCAGTGCCAAAGACTCTTATCTCCTCTCCATTCAAAAGTATGAATATTCCCGAATATCTTCAGGAATGCCTCTGTTGCAGCATCTTCGGCCTCCATGCGTTCTCCCAAATACCGGAACGTTGTAGCATACAAGACATCAGCATATTTTTCATATAAAATATGCTGCGCGCTGCTTTGTCCTTGCTTGCAATTTTCTACCAGTAATTTTTCTTCCATCCTTGTTTGGCCAGCGCTTTATTTATACAAAGGCAAAATTCAGGCTAACTAACTTATATAATGCCTGAACATTATCATATGTTGCCCCTGGAAATTAAAATTATGAAAAAAAGCTACAAAATATAAAATATTGTAGCTGTAAATGTTTAATTATAATCTCTTTGTCTATCCTATACCTGAAATACGCCTTCTTTCCATTCTTTAACAATCGGGGCATGGTTCGCGGCTTTAATGCCCTCGGATATCACCAATCTTGTATTTAAAGGATCTATAATATCATCTACCCATAAACGGGAGGCGGCATAGTAAGGCGTAGTTTGCGCATTATATTTATCCGTAATGGTTTTCAACAACTCTTTTTCTTTTTCAGGGTCGATTTCTTCTCCTTTTGCTTTCAAAGAAGCTACCTGGATCTGTAATAAGGTCTTTGCCGCCTGCTCTCCACCCATAACGGCAATCTTTGCATTTGGCCAGGCATAAATAAAGCGGGGATCATAAGCTTTCCCACACATGGCATAGTTGCCGGCACCGAAGGAGTTCCCGATAATGATCGTGATCTTAGGTACTACGGAGTTGGCTACTGCATTGACCATCTTGGCACCATCTTTTGTAATACCGGAATGTTCGCTGCGGGTACCGACCATAAAACCGGTAACGTCTTGTAAAAAGACCAAAGGAATTTTCTTTTGGTTGCAGTTTTGGATAAAACGTGCGGCTTTATCGGCACTTTCACCATAGATCACCCCACCCAACTGCATTTCTTTTTTACCATTTTTTACAATCGTACGCTGGTTGGCCACGATACCAACTGCCCAGCCGTCTACACGGGCATAACCGCAAACGATGGTCTTACCATAGTCCTGCTTGAACTGGTCAAATTCTGAATTGTCTACAATACGTTCTATGACCTCCAGTACATTGTATGGCTTGCTGTTATCGGTGCTCACAAAGCCGCAGATCTCTTTAGGGTCTTTTACGGGCAATGCAGGCTTGGCACGGTCAAACCCGGCATCTTCAGGTTTACCCAGTTTGTCCATGATACGCTTCACCTGGTCCAGGCATTCTTTTTCGGTATCGAATTTATAATCGGCAATACCGCTGATCTCTGTGTGGGTAGCAGCGCCGCCCAGTGTTTCAGAGTCGGCATCTTCGCCAATGGCTGCTTTTACCAGGTAAGGTCCTGCCAGGAAGATGGAGGCATTACCGGTCACCATCAGGGTCTCATCGCTCATAATGGGCAGGTAAGCACCGCCGGCCACGCAGCTACCGGTAACGGCAGCGATCTGGGTGATGCCCATAGCGCTCATTTGTGCATTGTTCCTGAAGATACGGCCAAAGTGTTCTTTATCGGGGAAGATCTCATCCTGCATGGGCAGGTAAACACCGGCACTGTCTACGATATAGATCACGGGCAGCCTGTTTTCCATAGCGATCTCCTGCATACGCAGGTTTTTCTTCCCGGTGATCGGGAACCAGGCACCTGCCTTTACGGTATAATCATTAGCGATGATCATACATTGACGGCCGCTTACATAGCCGATACCGGATACGGTACCGCCTGCAGGGCAACCGCCATGCTCGGCATACATTTCATAACCGGCAAAAACACCTAATTCTATAAATTCAGCACCATCGTCTGTCAGGTATTCGATACGCTCACGCGGTGACATTTTTCCTTTCAGCTTTGCTTTTTCCAAAGCTTTCTTCCCACCGCCTTCTTCGATCTTCGACTTGCGTTGTTTTACCTGTGATGTCAACAGACGCATGGCATCTTCATTTTTGTTGAATTCGATATTCATATAAGTATCCAGTAAAGGTTTAAAGTAACATTAAAGGGAAATACATGTTGAGTATTTCAAGCGACTAAGATAGTATATTTTGGCTAATTGAGTCAGGGAGTGCCCTAATTGTTAGCACAAATATTAAAGCCTCATTCATACGGCTAAAAAACCGCTGAATAAGGCCTTGATATTGAATTAGTAAAAACTATTTACTAAGGATCACTTTCTTACTGGCATATCCGGTACCGGAATTGATCTTAATGAGGTAAATGCCATTGGGAGCATTGGAAAGATTGAGTTCTTTATTTCCGCTTCCTGCATTACTGATGTTGCCGGAATAAACAGTTTTACCGGTTACGTCCAATACGGTAATGTGTAAATCGGTCGCATGCTTCAGGTTATATTGCAATTGAATGTTACCATTTGTACTCGGATTCGGAAAAACGGCAATATTAGCGTCCAGTTCACTGCTTAGCTTATGGATTGATGTTCCCGTAATCTGGGTACAGGAAGAGGTCAGTGGATCTAAAGTAGCTACTCCGGTATTCAGCGGGTCTAACCAAGGCTTCACCCGCCTGTTATCTGCAGTACCGTTAACGGTATATTCCCATCCATGCGACAATTTATCATACCAAAGCAGGTCCATCGGATATACGTCATCTGCATGCTTATTGAAAAAACAAGAATCTGCGACATGCTCACTAAAGGAGGCCACTGATGCAATCCCGATAAGTCTGCCATCGCCATCAAACAGTCCGCTGCCGGAAGATCCGGGAGCAACATATCCTTCGGTGATGGTTTTATACCATTTGGTGCCGGAGGCACTGGGCGCACCTGAAGGCCAGGCCTGAGACTGAACGCTCTGGCTGGTAGATAATTTTTTATTATCGCCATAGGGGTGATGAAATCCGATAAACTTCTTAGGTGCCGCGAGTGTTGTCGTAATGGCGTTATTCCTGTTCCAGCCGGCAAGTACTGCGCCATAGGATGCAGGAATGGCTTCCCGCAATTGGTAGATCATAAAATCGCCCACGATCTCATTAACGTTCCATGATTCATTATAATTTGCCCTTGCCAGGACATTCACACCGGTCATGGAATAGCCATTTGTAGCACCTAAGCCTGCACAGTCGGGTTTTTCAAAATTGAAACGAACGATCACTTCATCGAAATCTGTATTGTTAAGGGAACCGCTGCCCTGGCAGTGCGTTGCGGTAAGAATATAAGGTGTACAGTTACTTGGACTGTTACTCGTATTGTTGACCAATGTACCGGAACAAGCACCTCCTCCCGGAGACATATCGAGGAGCTGAATGGTAGCTTTCCTGCTATTTGCATAATCTGTGCCTTGCGGACAAATGGCGTTTATATTGCATACGGAGGATAAACCGTTCAATTCGGGATCAATATTATCAATAGGGATGATAAATTGATTCAAATGCTCAATAGCCCGGTGGAATACCAGCATACTATTGATATGCATATCGATCTTGGCGATATCAACAGCAGCATCTATATTCATTTCCAGGAAAACCACATCACCCTGAACGGCATCTATGGCAAATTTACCGGAAGCCGGATTGTTGGCCGCATCAAAAGCGCCTACCACCTGGCGTTTGTTTTCGTTGGTCAAAAACAGCTTTACGCCTTTAGGCAATTGGAAGCGATCAAATAAAAAGCCAATTGCGGGCGCTCCTTCAATCGCAATGGTAGTACGCCAGACGCGCGTACCATCTGCCAAAGTAATCAATTGGCCGGAGTTCGGGAAACTGATATCGGAGGACACATGCAAACCTATCTTCAAGGGTTTGGCAAACAATTGTGCCGCAGATTCGTTTTTTTCATTATCTACATAGGCTTGCCAATCGGGATTGGTAAAGCTATGTATGGCCATATTGCGTACCGGCAGATCTTGTATCATGGATAAAGGCAAGCCACCCTGGCTGATCTGCGCCTGCATATTGTTGTTCCAGATGCCCAAAGACATGGCCACCATGCATAAAAAAAGATATTTCTTCCTCATAAAAAAAGATTTCAGCAATGCTGAGTTGGGTTAATAAATAGTCGTTATAGGTTAATCGTAATAAGGGGGATAAAAGTTACCATTCTTATCTTCTTTTTTGAAAATAAGCACAGTGTCTTCCTTCTCTATGATTACAAAACTATACCAGAACTTCAAATAATCATTCACTAAAAATAGTAAAAATAGTTTCGTCCTATAACAGGAGTTGGGGGCCGTGTTGTGTTGTGACCGGTTTTTAAATCGGGTTCACCGATTTTTTTTGATCGTACACGGATCTTGGTCGTACATTTGGTCCATATTTCACATGCTATGATAGAACTCATTTCTGTTAATAAAATATATACTAAGGGTGCACATAAAATTGCGGCTTCCAATAATATCAATTGCCGGATTGTTGAGGGGGAATTTGTGGCTATCGTCGGCAAGTCGGGATCGGGCAAGTCTACCCTGCTCAATTTACTGGCGGGACTGGATACTGCCACATCAGGGCAAATCTTGTTTGACGGAGCAGATATCAGTGCATTCAGCCCTAATCAATATGCGGCACATCGCCTGAATAATATCGGGATCATCTTCCAGTCTTTCAACCTGATCTTTTCTAAAACGGCCCTGGAAAATGTGATGCTACCACTCATTTTTGCAGGCCTTTCTGCAACGGAGCGCCTGGCGAAAGCGAAACGTGTACTGGAGCAGGTGGGCCTGGCAGACCGTATGCAACATAAGGCTAATGAACTCTCCGGAGGTGAAGCGCAAAGGGTGGCCATTGCCAGGGCGCTGGTCAACGAGCCTAAAGTATTGCTGGCGGATGAACCTACGGGCAACCTGGACTCTGCCACGACTGAAGAGATCTTAGACATCCTGCTTTCGTTAAAGGCAAAGGGTAAAACGATTATCATGATTACGCATGACCGGGAGATCGCTGAAAAAGTAGCGGACAGGATCCTGACGATTAAAGACGGGGTATTAAGTGAGTGATGGGTGATGGGTGATGAGTTATGAGTGATGGGTGAGATGTGGAGCGTAAAAGTAAAAAGTAAAAAGTGAATAGTGAATAGTGAATAGTGAATAGTGAGATGCGGAGCGTAAAAGTAAAAAGTGAATGTTGGGGAGAGAAAAGTGGGTGGTGAGTGAAGACATTTTGTTCTATAAAAATATTTTATCAATGACTTTATCTGATTTAATTACAATGGCCCGCCAGAATCTATGGCGTACGCGCCTGAGGACTCTGCTTACGCTGATTGGTGTTATCATCGGCATTGGCGCACTGATCGCTATGGTCAGTTTTGGTATAGGCCTGGAAAAGAACATTACGGAGAAATTCAAATCGAATGATCTGTTTACCAGCTTAACGATTTCTACTAAAGCGATTAACTTTAAAGCGGGTCCGAGGAACAGGTCGAAGGTGGAGAAGAGCGAAGCAACAGGGGTACCTCTGAATGATTCGCTAATATCGGTCTTACAAAAAAGACCTGAAATAGCCATTGCTTATCCCAGGATCAACATTCCGATAAGGGCTGCCCTGGGTAGTGATACGGCTGCCACCAATACGGGTAGTCTACCGATGGTGATGGCGCAACAGCCGCCCTATAATGAGTTATATGCCGGGAAGTATTTCTCTAATGATTCGGCACTCGAGGTTTTAGTCAGCCTGAACTTCCTGAGGGCCTTAGGGTATGAGGTACGTACCAGGGAAAAGATAAACGCAAACATAGAGGTAGACAGCGGATTGCAATTGGCCCTGGCTGATACCATCATTGGTAAAGAGCTGATCTTGCTCAGCACTTCTCTAAAGAGCACTTCTCCGCTCGCAATAATGGCGGGTATTGAAAATGTAATTGGCGAAGAGAGCACTCCTGTAAAGATCGTAGGGATCATGAAGGAGGAACAGTTTTCCGGGCCCTCTCTCCGGGAAGAGATCATCTTGCCGATACAGACGGCTAAGTCTTTACCCTCGCTTGGCTTTGACCGCATCAGCGACCTGATGGAAAATAAAACTAAGGGCAACCAGTACACTTCTATTTATGTAAAAACAAAGAGCATGGAAGACCTGGGTAAGATCAAAGCTTACCTGGATGGGCAAAAAATAAATTATTTTGCAGTAGATGATGGTCTTTCGGAAATGAAGAAGGCCTTCCTGATACTGGATAGTATCCTGGGCATTATCGGCCTGATCAGCTTGCTGGTAGCGGGTTTTGGCATTGTCAACACGATGCTGATGAGTATCCTGGAACGTAAAAGGGAGATCGGCATTATGAAGGCTGTCGGCGGTAAGAACCGGGACATACGAATGATCTTCTTTTTCGAGGCCGGATTCATCGGCCTGGTGGGTGCTTTAGGGGGCATTGCCCTGGGTTACGGACTCACACGTATTGCCAATCTAATTGTCAACAACCAATACATCAAGGATGCAGATGAGTTCGTGGACCTCTTCTCTTTCCCCTGGTGGCTGGTAGGTGGCTCTATTGTGTTCTCTATCGTGATCAGCCTGCTGGCCGGGCTGTATCCTGCAATCCGGGCATCCAGTATTCATCCTATTGATGCGCTGAGGCAGGAGGGATAAGGTAGCTGACTGGTAAATAATCGTTATTCGCTATAGTTATTTATGGCAGGCAAAGTGAACTGAGCTAACTTTGCCTGCTCAGATAATTGGTCAACTAATGAAAAAGAGTGCGCTCATTCACAGAAAATATTATTTCAGGTTAATCATTGCTTCAGCGCTGATCGGTCTACTCTCGGCGGCTCTCGCTTTTTTCCTGAAGTTAATTACTGAATTTTTTGAAGAGCAGATCTTTCATACGGTATCGCATCATGCGACCCTATTATTTATCCTGCTCCCTACGATAGGCATTACGGCTATTTACTTCCTGAGAAAGTATGCTTTTCAAAAGCGGAAAAATAAAGGGATCACTGAGATTTACAAGACACTGGACCAAAGGAAAGATCATCTTCCGCTCTTCAAGATCCCATCCCATTATTTCAATGGCTTCCTGACGGTTATTTTCGGGGGCTCTACAGGGATTGAGGTATCTACGGTAGTGGCCACCGCCACGATCGGCAACGAGGTGTACAAAAAGGAATTTTCTGCAAAGATGTATAAGCGGGAATTGGTTTGTGCCGGTGTATGTGCCGGTGTGGCCATTTTGTTTGCCAGTCCGCTGGCAGGATGGCTTTTTGCTATTGAAGTGATTGCCAGGAAGCTCAATAAATCTCTTTTTCTCAGTTGCACTACGGCTGCCCTGGTAGCCTGGTTTATCTTGTATTTTCTCCCGGGGAAACCTTTAATAGCAATCCCCAGTACAGGATGGCATTGGGTTGCCATTCCTTTCATGCTATTGCTCAGCCTGATGAGTGCGGCACTATCGGTCTATTTCACCGTGCTGGTGGTGAAGATCAAGAGCTTTTTTGCCGGCATCAATAATAATTTCCTGCGGGTAAATCTTGGCGCATTGATCGTGGGTACCGGCATCTTTTTCTTCCCATTCCTGTATGGAGACAGTTATCATGCTCTGAAAGAGATCTCGCTACGGCCTGAGGCACAGTCTATCTTATTACTATTGTTATTAACGTTGCTGAAACCTCTTGCAGCTTCGCTTACTTTGGGTGCGGGCGGTGATGGAGGTGTCTTTGCGCCCGGCATTGTATCCGGGGCATTCCTGGGCCTGGCATTCGCGCTTTTTTGCAATACCTACCTGGGCACTTCCCTGGTATATGTAAACTTTATTGTCATCGGAGCAGCTGCTACTTTATCGGCCTCTATTTATGCACCATTTACCGCGCTGTTCCTGGCTTGCCATCTTATTCCAAACGGTTTTGTTTTATTCTTTCCTTTATTAGTCACTGCGCTTTTGTCCAACTATTTTGCCCGGTGGATCTTTCCTTATAATGTGTATACGCACAAGATGCCGGCGGTACAATAAGATTTTTACAACTCACCTAAAAGCTCCGGCAAATGCCGGAGCTTTTCATATGAATCTATTCACTGACATGCACTATTTATTTGCAGTCGGAATACCTGTCTGTTTTAATATTCAAACAGGTAATTATTTTCCAATAAAAAGTTTTTGTGTAGCAAATCCTTGTTTCGTGGCAATCTTCACAAAGTACATACCCATAGCTGCATGTTCAAGATTTAATGTTTTAATTCCATTCAAAGCCCTGGCAATTTTTGCAGTCAGTACAATATTTCCGCTGAGATCATAAACGGTTATATCCAGGTTTTCGGCTTCTTTTAAATTATACTGTAAATAAACTTTACCATCGGTACTCGGATTAGGATAGATCGCGACCGCTTCATATAATGAATTGCTGGCGTTCTTTATGCCTATTTCGCTTATGGCTTCACAAGATGAGGTAACGGAATTAATTGTTGTCACCCCTGTATTGGCAGGATCAAGCCATGGTTGTAACCTCCTTTTGCTATCTGTACCATGTAAGGAAAACTCCCAGCCATGCCATAATTTATAATACCATACTATGTCCATTGCATACACATCCTGTCCTCTATGGTTGACAGAGCATTCTACGGGCACATCAAATGTAGTACCCGCTGTTGAAGCAATACCAATCAATCTGCCATCGCCATCAAAAAGTCCGCTGCCAGAAGATCCGGGTGATACATACCCAACCTCGGTCTGCGTAAACCATCTGCTCCCATCCGGATCTATATTATAGGGGGAGGTATTCATCCTGGAAACAACGCTTTGACTGGTGGATAATTTTTTATTATCTGACATGGGATGGTGAAATCCGATAAATTTCCTGGGAGCGTTAACACTTTCTTCTATCCCGTTTGACCTGTTCCAGCCAGACAGTACGGCTCCATACGAGGCCGGAATTGCTTGCCTGAGTTCATAGAGCATAAAATCACCGATTAACTCATCCGTAGTCCAGCTCGTATTATAATCGGCTCTCGCCACTACATTTACCCCATTCATAGAAACAGCATTGGTGTTTCCTGTGCCCTGGCAGTCGGGGCGCTCAAAATTAAAACGTACCAAAACGTTATCAAAGTCACTATTTAATAATGTTCCGGTACCCTGGCAGTGTGTCGCTGTTAAAATGTAGGGTTTACAGTCTTGTGTCGTATTACCGGTATTGTTGATCAGCGTTCCGCTGCAGCCACCGCCACCAATACCAAAATTGATCGTTGATACGGTTGCTCTCCTGTTTTTCTCATAATCTGTACCCTGGGGACAGATCGCATTTATGGTACAGACAGAAGATCTCCCGTTATAGGTAGTATCATATTGGTCAATAGGAATACCATTGCCCTCTGTTACAAATTGCCGGAGATGCTCAATAGCACGATGAAACACCAATGCTTTGTCAATATTTAATTTTATTGCGTCTTCTTTCACACCGGCAGCGATATCGAGTTCGAGATAAACTTTGTCTCCCTGAATAGCATCAATTAAAAATTTACCGGAGGCCTGAACATTGCGGTGGTCAAAAGCACCCACCACTTGCCTACCATTTTCGTTGCTGGCAAATAGCCGCACTCCTTCAGGCAATTGAAACTGATCAAACATCAGGCCTATTGCGGGTGCACCTTCAATGTGTATTACACCGCGCCATACACGTGTTCCGTCGGCTGCCACCTGCAATTGCCCTGATTGTGGGAAGCTGAAACCGGTAGCTACATGCAAGCCAACCCGGACTGCATGGTTAAACTTTTCTGATATTGCCGTCCCGGACTCTTCTTCCAGGAAGGCTGCCCAATCGGGATTTTGGTAACTGCTCACCGGAATAGTTCCGAAAGCGAGTTTTTGCTGCAGGGATGCGGGTAAACCTCCGTACTGAATCTGGGCATTAATGTCATTGTTGAATGCTATAAAGCCCAAAGCACATAAAAGCAAGTATTTTTTCAATGTTTTATGATTTAATAGTAAGCAATGTGCCTAAATATACATAAAAAAAGAAAAACCGATCCATTACTTTGCTGCTTACGATTTCCGGTGAATGAATCTGATCGGTAGGTTTTAAAAATAAAGCCCCGGCCATTGCCGGGGCTTTATAACAAAATATTTAGTACGAATTAAAATTACTTGTTCATTGTAATCAGGAATTCTTCATTATTGCGGGTACCTTTCAGGTTTTGCATTAAGAATTTCATAGCTTCATCAGTATTCATATCGGCCAGGTGATTGCGCAGGATCCACATTTTACCTAAAGTATCTTTGCTCATCAACAGGTCGTCACGACGGGTAGAAGATGAAGTGATATCTATAGCCGGGAAGATACGTTTATTGGCCAGTTTACGGTCGAGTTGTAATTCCATATTACCGGTACCTTTAAATTCCTCGAAGATATAATCATCCATACGGGAACCCGTATCGGTCAGGGCGGTAGCCAGGATGGTGAGGGAACCACCGTTTTCTATTTTACGTGCAGCACCAAAGAATTGTTTTGGCTTTTGCATCGCGTTGGCTTCCACACCACCGCTCAATACTTTACCGGATGCAGGTGCTACGGTATTGTGTGCACGTGCCAGGCGGGTGATGGAATCCAGCAGGATCACTACATCGTGCCCTACTTCCACCAGGCGTTTAGCTTTTTGTAAAGCGATACCGGATACTTTTACATGTTTCTCTGCAGGCTCATCAAAAGTGGAGGCGATGACCTCGGCATTCACACTACGCTGCATATCGGTCACCTCTTCCGGGCGCTCATCGATCAGAACGATCATCAGGTACACTTCCGGGTGATTGGTCGCGATCGCATTGGCGATCTCTTTCAGCAGCATGGTTTTACCGGTCTTAGGTTGCGCTACGATCAATCCTCTCTGTCCTTTACCGATTGGGGTAAACAAATCCATGATACGTGTGCTCAGGTTGCTGGCACCCATATCTAAATTTAATTTTTCATTCGGGAATAATGGGGTGAGGTAATCAAAAGGTACGCGGTCCCTGATCTCTTCTGGCAAACGCCCGTTGATGGTAGCTACTTTTAAGAGGGCAAAATATTTTTCGCCTTCTTTTGGCGGGCGTACATTACCTTTTACGTTATCGCCGGTTTTAAGTCCGAAAAGTTTGATCTGGGAGGGGGAGACGTAGATATCGTCGGGGGAACTTAAGTAGTTGTAATCGCTGCTTCTTAAGAAGCCATAGCCGTCCGGCATCATTTCTAAAACACCTTCGCTTTCAATAACACCGTCAAATTCAATGTTGAAGCCCGTATTGCTTTCCGCTTGCTGATTACGGTTATTGTTGTTGTTATTATTGCGGTTATTTTGATTCTGGTGTTGCGGTTGGCGGTTTTTCTGTTGCTGGCCTTGTCTTTGCTCTTGCGGAGCCGGCTCTGCTACCGGATTGGGGGCCTGCATTTCAATGACATCTCCGGATTCTGTCAGTATAGGCTTGGTCGTTTCTGCTACTTCAAACAGGGAAGGTTTATTGTCGGTTTCTTTATCATCAACATCATCAAATTCCAGTGATTTTGCATCGTTGATGATCTCGGCTTCCGGTTTAGTCTTCTTTAACTGCTTTCTGGGCCTTGCTATCTTCTTCTCTTTCTCTGCCGGGATAATCTCTTCTGCGCTTTCTGCTGCTGTACTTTCTATTGCCGGTTCTGGCGCTGCGCTTGTCTGATCTGGAGTAATTGCTTTTTTGACTCTGGCTTTTTTGATTCTTTTTGCAGGTTTGTCTTCTGCACCTTCAGAGGCCTGGAAAGCTTGTTTATCTATAATTTTATAGATAAGGTCCTGCTTCTCTAATTTTTTAAAATTTGCTACGCCAAGCTGCTCTGCAATATCATTGAGCTCAGGAACAATCATGTCTTGAAGTTGATTGATGTCGTAAGGCATTAAAATATGTTTAGTGATAAAACGCACACGTGGTAATCAGTGAATATAGTGCGAAGATGAATTAAGAATTGTGGTAAAAAATTACTTTTGAAAAAATGTAAATGGATTTTGTAGAGGCTACTTTTTGAACATTTACATTGCAAGATTAATTAATCTTTCTGAAATGACAAAAAAATTAGATATTCTTAAGAAAATCTTTTGATACCCTTTCTACGGTATTTTTCATGGATTGGTACCTAAAACCGGGAAATTGTTGCAGGAATTTATGATTGTCATAATGGCAAACGGCCTGTGCGGTACGTATCGTTTCCCTGGTGAGTATCGATCTTTTACCGGCCAGTCCTGCCTTTATACTGGATAATATCCAAGCCACTTTACTCATCAGAGGACTCGCTTTTTTATAAGGTGGTTTTTTACCCATAGCATTAGCCATCCAGGTAAAGATATCTTTGTAGGTATGATTCCCTTCGGTGAGTATATAGCGTTCTTCAACAATATCACTTTCCATCAGCAACAAGGCAGCCCTTGCCACGTCTTTCACATCGACCCAGCCATTTACGCCTGATGTGTACCAGGGAAATTCTTCATAAGCAGACTGGAACAGCTTCGCAGAGCCTTCCTGATAATTGCCTTCTCCCAGGATGATGCCGGGGTTGAGAATTGCCGCGTTTAAGCCTTCGGCCATTCCGCGCCATACTTCCATCTCGGCCTGGTACTTCCCGATGGCATAAGCCGTATTCGTACTGCTTTCTTCCCAATGCGTTTCTTCGGAAATAAGTTTATTTTCTTTGGTGGGTCTCCCTAAAGCTGCAATAGAACTGATGTGTATCATTCTTTCTACGCCTGCGATCAGGGCCTCGTCTACTACATTGGCGGTAGCATTGCGGTTTTGTTCTATAACACGTTCCCGGTCTTTTTGCTCAAAAGAGACAATAGCCGCGCAGTGATATACCTGACTGATGCCTTGCATCACTTCTTCAACAGCATATACGTCCAGCAGGTCACAGGCCACCCACTCGATTAAAGGGTGGGTCCACTCAGGGCGGTTACGATTAAATAAAGCTCTTACCGAAAGCCCTTTTTCTACCAGAGCCTCCAGAAGATGTTTACCTAAAAAACCACTTGCACCTGTAACTAAAACCAAAGATTCGACTATTTATATTATTAAAAGCATATAACAAGACCTCAAAGTTATCATTAAAACTATGAGGTCTGCAATCATTGCTGAATGGAGGTAAACTGTTTCAGGAAGCGTATATCGTTCTGAGAATACAGCCTCAGGTCGTTTACCTGGTACTTGATCTGCGTAATCCGTTCTACGCCCATACCAAATGCAAAACCGGAATATACTTCAGGATCGATGTTGAAATTGCGTAAGAGGTCCGGGTGTACCATACCGCAACCCAGGATCTCTACCCAACCGGTATGCTTACACAGGTTACAGCCTTTACCGCCACAAACGGTACAGCTAATGTCCATTTCTGCACTCGGCTCTGTAAAGGGGAAATAAGAAGGACGGAAGCGCACTTTAGTATTGCTGCCGAACATTTCTTTTACAAAATAATAAAGCGTCTGCTTCAGATCAGCGAAAGAGACTTTCTTATCGATGTACAAACCTTCTGTCTGGTGGAAGAAGCAGTGTGCCCTGGCACTGATGGTTTCATTCCTGTAAACACGGCCGGGACAGATCACACGTACCGGCAGGTTACCCTCTTCCAGTACACGTGCCTGTGTGGAAGAAGTATGTGTACGCAGGATCCAGTCGGGATTCTGGGCCACATAGAACGTATCCTGCATATCCCTTGCCGTATGATCGGCAGGCATATTCAGGGAAGTAAAGTTATGCCAGTCGTCTTCTATTTCAGGACCTTCAGCTACAGTAAAACCAATCTTGCTGAATATATTGACGATCTCGTTTTCGGTCACTTTTAAGGGATGGCGCGTTCCGGGCTGAAACTGCAGACCGGGCAGGGAGAAATCCAGTTGGTTGCCTTGCTTTCCTCCTCCGGACTGTACCTGCTTATTGTTCTCGTAATGTGCTTCTGCAAATTGCTTAAAAGCATTCAGCAACTGACCGGCATCTTTTTTATCTGCCGGGGCTACATCTTTCATAGCAGCAAAAGCATCTTTTACCAAACCCTTGGTGCCTAAGAATTTGATCCTATAAGCCTCCAAAGCGGCGGCATCTGTAATAACAATATTTGAAATCTCAGCTTCCAAGGCTGCTAATTTCTGTTTCAGCGATTCCATAAGAGTGCAAAGATAGGAAATTGAAGGATTTGTAAATTAGGGAATTTGAGCTTGTAGATGGATAGCTAAACTACTCCATTTTACAGAAAAAAAATACAGGGACTCAACGGTAGTTTCAAAAAGGGTAAAAGCCTTATCACAAAAGAGCCGGAAGCAATGCTTCCGGCTCTTTCTATATAATTAGTCCTTACAGGCTTTTAATGTATTTTGCATCAGGGCGCAAATGGTCATTTTGCCTACCCCACCCGGCACCGGGGTAATGTAGCTTGCTTTTTCCTTTACGGTATCAAAGTCTACATCGCCTACCAGCCTGAAGCCCGACTTTTTAGTCGCATCTTCGATCCGGTTAATGCCCACATCCACGATGATAGCACCTTCTTTCACCATATCAGCAGTCACATATTTGGGACGGCCAATAGCGGCTACGATAATATCTGCTTCAAGACACAATTCTTTCAGGTTCTTTGTCTTAGAGTGTGTCAAAGTTACCGTGCAGTTACCCGGGTTGGTATTGCGGCTCATCAGCAGGCTCATAGGCGTACCCACGATATTGCTTCTGCCGATCACGACACAATGCTTACCTACGGTATCAATACCATAGTGTTGCAACATCATCATGATACCATTCGGTGTAGCCGGGATAAAAGTATCTTGTCCCAATACCATTTTACCGATACTGTTAGGATGAAAGCCATCCACATCTTTTTCGGGATGGATGGTATTGATCACTTTATCTTCTGAGATATGTTTGGGTAAAGGCAATTGTACCAGGATACCATCGATATCACTGTCTGCATTATAGGTTTCGATCAGCGCCAGCAGTTCCGCTTCGGTAGTGTCCGGGGCCAAACGGGATAAAGTAGATTTGAAGCCTAAGAAATCACAGGTTTTCACTTTTGAAGCTACATAGGTCTGACTTGCAGGGTCTTCTCCTACCAAAATTGCGGCCAGGTGGGGCACTTTTTTGTTGTTTTGAACACGAGCGGCTACCTCGCTCTGAATTTCTTTAAGTATTTCTTCTGATACTTTTACGCCGTCTAATAATTGCATGGCGCAAAATTAAACAAATTTACGTTTAAAGTAAATTTATGTGTACAAGGAATGTGTATAAAAAAGGGCCTTTACACAATTTATAAGACTTGTAAGTTAAAAAATTATTTTAACTTCGCCTGTCATAGTATTTGATAAAAAAACATAAAATTTCAATAAAATTAAAATAACAGATAGATAAAGATGGATAATATCGCAATTATAGGTGCGGTGGTAGTCGGGGTTATATTAGGGATTATTTTAGGAAAACTAATATTTGCCAAGAATACCGCTAACAAGGTAGCAGAAGCAGAACTACAGGCGCAAAAATTAATAGAAGACGCGCAAGCGAAAGCAGATACCATTAAAGAGAAGAAAGTACTTGAAGCCAAAGAACATTTTTTACAGTTAAAATCTGACAACGACAAAGAGACCAACCTACGTAACCAGAAACTAAGCGAGCAGGAAAATAAATTAAAACAAAAGGAACAATCCTTAAACGATAAACTAAAAGCCGTTCAGACTCAGGTAAATGAAAATACGGAGCTTAAAACGGAATTACAGGACCATATTGAATCGGCCAAAATAAAAAGGGCTGAATTGGAAAAACACCAGGAAGAGCAGATCAAACGCCTGGAAAAAATTGCCAACCTCTCTGCTGAAGAAGCGAAAGCGGAACTGGTAGAAGCGATGAAAGAGGAAGCGCGTACCAATGCTATGGCGCATATCCAGGAGATCGTGGAGCAGGCGAAAACAAATGCCAGCAAAGAAGCTAAGAAAATCGTTATTCAAAGTATCCAGCGTGTGGCTGCCGAGCAGACCATCGAGAATGCCATTACGGTATTCAACCTGGAAAGCGATGAGATCAAAGGCCAGATCATCGGTCGTGAAGGTAGAAACATCCGTGCTTTGGAAGCAGCCACAGGAGTAGACCTGGTGATTGATGATACGCCTGAAGCCATCGTTTTAAGCTGCTTTGATCCGCTGAGAAGAGAAATTGCACGCTTATCGCTGCAACGCCTGGTACAGGATGGCCGTATCCACCCTGCCCGTATTGAAGAGGTGGTGGAAAAAACTAAAAAACAGATCGAAGACCAGGTAATGGAAATCGGTGAACGTACGATCATTGAATTAGGTATTCATGGTTTACATAAAGACCTGGTGAGAATGGTGGGTAAAATGCGTTTCCGTTCTTCTTATGGTCAGAACTTATTGATGCACTCCAAAGAGACCGCTAACCTTTGTGGTATCATGGCTGCAGAGCTCGGACTGGGACAGAAAGTAGTTAAATTAGCGAAGAGAGCCGGTTTATTACATGATATAGGTAAAGTACCTGATGAAGAAACAGAATTGAGCCACGCCTTATTGGGAGCCAAGCTGGCAGAGAAAGCCGGAGAACATCCTGCGGTGATCAATGCAATCGGTGCGCACCATGATGAGATGGAAATGGCTTACATTATCTCCCCGATCATCCAGGCTTGTGATGCCATCAGTGGTGCAAGACCGGGAGCGCGTCGCGAGATCATGCAGAGTTACCTGCAAAGGATCAAGGATCTTGAAAACTTAGCGGTAGCTTATGATGGTGTGGAAAAAGCTTATGCCATCCAGGCTGGCCGTGAACTGCGCGTGATCGTAGAAGCAGATAAAGTAACGGATAGCGACAGCGACCGTTTAAGCTTTGAGATCGCTGATAAGATCCAGAAAGAAATGCAATACCCGGGACAGATCAAAGTAACGGTGATCCGCGAGAAAAGAGCGGTCAACGTAGCCCGCTAATATAAAATTTCATTAGCTTATCAATATAAAAAATTCCGGGATGCTTAAGCATCCCGGAATTTTAGCTTTTAAGTATTAACCTACTGTATAAGCACTAGCGGATGACGGTAACTACCTGTTGCGGTCAATCTCTTCCTGCAGTTCATTCTCCTGGACCCTGAAATTATAGCTTGTTGCAAATTGCTTTTGGGCGCGGGCAAAGGCCTTATCATATTGTTCTTCCTCTTTGGTAAAGCGCCTTGTCAAGGCTTCCATCTTAGCCGCGTGTCCCATTACCGTGTCTGTGGTATAGGCCAGTGCCAGCAGTTCCTGGTAATCCTGGGCTACTGCTTTCTTATAGAATTTAAGCAATTCCATGAATGCCTTTTTAAACTGCTTATCATCTCCGTCAAAGCTCAGCTTCTGGGCTTTACTGATCCCGTTTTCCACTTTACGCAAGACGGCTAAACGCTCGGCCTGTGCATCTGCGCTATCAAGCTGGCCCAGGTCATCTTTCAATTTCAGGAAACTAAGGATAATATCATTTTGTACGGCAACCAGGCTGTCATTGTAGCGTACCGCTTTCTGGCTGTCCTGGCAACCGGAAAATACCATAGCCCCAAAGCCCAGCCCTATACTTATCAGGATGTTTTTAGTCATTTGATTCATTATTTATTTAAGAATGAAGAGGCTTCCCCGACAAACCTGCTGAATGCTTCGTCCACCTCTTGTTTGTATTTATGTACCAATGAAAAAGGGTTCATATGTGAATAAGGATATTGGTAGTCATCTATCAGCACTTCGATAGGAATATCCCTGTAACCGCCCTTTAAAGTATTGAGGGCTTCTACCGGAGGTGCCACATCATCTTGCTTCAAAACCAGTGCTTTGATCTGGTGACTCATGCCGGACAAGCGGCTTTCCCTTTCCTTCAGGAAATAATTGTAGCGGAGCATGGTCTTGAACCAGGCTTCTTTAGGATGCTCTTCCCAGTTTTGAAAATGCGCGAGACGCTTATCGGTAGCAAAATCGGAGCTCAACAGTTCTGCATAGCTTCTTTGCATGGCAATGGCTGCGCTGGCATCCATAATGTATTTGGACACGGGAAACATACGGTCTATGGTCATCCCACCACAGAAGCAAAACAGCCTGGCCTCCTTGAAATAATCTGAAGGATTGGCCATCTTGAGGATCGAGGCAAAGAAAGAACCTATGGAGTAGCCGAATAAATCAACGGAAGCATTCGGTTCAATTTCGGGTACCTTACCCTCATTGATCGTTTCTATCAACTGAACGACATCTGCATAGGTCTGGAAACCGGACCAGAACAATCTTTGCGGGAAATATTCCAGCCTGCTGCTGATGGCCGCATTGATGAAAGAGGAGGAAGTACCGTTCTCCGGGTATTTCTCCGCCCTGCTCCGGGCCAGGGCCAGCATCTGCTGCTTATCTCCCCAGTCTTCGGGCGCACGGTCCATATGAAAGGCAATAGGAAACAGGACAACAGCCTTCTGGGTTTGCTTTGCGATCTCGCAGGCCCAGGGCAGGTATTTATCCCATTTCTTTTCATTAAGCCCGTGAAAAAACAAGATAAAGCCTTTACTTCTTTCCGGTGCTGTAGTTTTTAAAATATAGTAAGAGAAAGACCGGTTACACTGGATCTCGAAATCGGTCTGTACAATGTCTTCCGCATTATTTACACCTGCTCCTCCTCCGTCCAAACCAGCGCCATGAATATTACATTGCGGCTGTTCACATCCTGATAAAAACGAAGCAGATTTTTGGGACTCAAAAGCGTAGCGTTTGATGGTGATGCCCAATTCGGCCATCGCAGCCTGGTCAGTAATCACCGGGAAGTTGTTTTTCAACAAAGAATAGAGCTCATAGTAGTGCATGAAGAAACATTTTAAATAGCGTGTAGGGCTACAGCAATTTATCTAAAAATACTAATTATATGGAAGTAAAACAAAAATGTGTGAAGGGCTAAATCTTTCGTGGAACGTGCTATTTTCCCCTTGCAGCCAACTCAAAAACAATACCTGCGGCATTTTCAGAAGCATTATTGTCTTTGGCCAAGTATTGCCAGAGGCGTGTGTAGTCCGATTGTATGCGGTCTATATTATCCTGGTTAGTGGTGATGTCTTCCAGGGCTTTACTCAACTGCGCTTTATTAAAATCGCCCTGCAGCAACTCGACAACAGACAGTTTGTCTAAAATAATATTCAGCAGGGACACATATTTTATCTTCACCATTTTCTTGGCAATGGTATAGGTCAATGCATTGGTTTTATAGACCACGACCTGGGGTACGCCCATCAAAGCCGTTTCCAGGCTTGCGGTACCGGAAGCTACAATTGCCGCATCAGCAATTTTTAAAATATCGTATGTTTTATTTTTGATCAGGGAAACGTTCTTATAGGGTGCGATCATTTCCGCGTAAAGCTGCTCATCCTGGCCAGGTGCCTGGGCAATGATCACCCGGTATCCCGGCATATCGGCTGCGGCATCCAGCATTAATGGCAATAACTTCTTAATCTCCTGGGTACGGCTGCCGGGCAATAGCGCCAGCACTTTTCCCGGTCCTTTTTCCAGAACGGAATCGGTCTCTAAAGCCGCATTGATCACTTCTACAAGGGGATGCCCCACGTAATGTACCGGGTAATTAAATTTAGCATAGAAAGGTTCTTCGAAAGGGAGGATGACCATCATCTCATCCACATATTTATTGATGTGGTGTATGCGGTTTTCTTTCCAGGCCCACACGGTGGGAGAAATATAATAAGCAGTACGGAATCCCTGTTGATGCGCCCATTTAGCAATACGCAGGTTGAACCCGGGATAGTCTACCAACAGGATGACATCGGGATTAAAGGCAAGGATATCTGCTTTACAAAATGAGATATTTTTAAGAATAGTGCCCAGGTGCTTCAGTACTTCTACCAGGCCCATAAAAGCCAGGTCGCGGTAGTGCTTGATGATATCAGCTCCGGCAGCCTGCATCAGATCGCCTCCCCAGGCCCTTATCTGAGCGCCCGGATCTTTACGTTTTAATGCTTTGATCAGGTTGCCGGCGTGCAAGTCTCCGCTTGCCTCACCTGCTATAATGTAATATTTCAATAGATAAGCTTATGAAAGTTTCACTGAACTACTTCCCGGTCGATCTTATTGCGCCATCCCCATTTATTAAAATAGTATAATGAAGACCTGAACCCGTACCAGGTCAATAAGGTGCTTTTATGAACCCCTCCTTTAAAGTCATGCACGACAACTGCTTCAGGGAAATAGGCCGTTTCTGCGATCTGCAGGATCCTCCTGCTCAAATCGGCATCTTCGGTGTACATGAATATACGTTCATCAAATAAGCCCGCCTGCTGCAATGTGCTGCATCTCAAAAACATGAAGCAACCGGAAAGAAAGGGGATATGAAACATAGGTTTTTCATAATCTTTATCTTTATTTTCAAAGAAATAAAGCGATTCTTCCATACGCTTCTGTCCAAGGCCTTTCATAAAGCGCCGGGCCAATAAAATATAAGGAGTAGGATTATTTTTACAAAGATACTGAATACGGCCATCAGGATAAATAATTTTAGGCATCACCAGGCCTACATGGGTATTTTCTTCCATGAAGTTCCCTAATGATTCCAGGCATTTTCTATCAAATAATAAATCAGGATTGAGTACTACATGATAATCGGAACTATTCATGGTCTCGCGCATAGCTACATTATGTGCTTTCCCATATCCCAGATTGCCCGGAAAATGCATATAAATTATCCTATTGTCAAACTTGAGTTTAGAACTTATCTGATCAATTGCAGAATTATCTATTACATAAAGTTGTGTGACCATTTTACTTTGCAAAAAAGACTTACACACCTGTAATACCTCTGTCAATGATGTATTATATGTTACAATAGAACCTGTTATCTTCATAAATAAACAAATCGGCCTGCCGGCAAAACCCTCTCCAATACCATGCGGTATCAATAGTCAAATCAAGCCTATTCAGTACTTTTACATCATCATGATGCATGTTACGAACCGAACATTAAAAACATTCATTTATACCTTAATATTTCCAAAACCAGCATACCCGAATTCCTCCTCACTCTCTAAGACGCTCAAAATACTCCGTTTCTTTTAAGGCAGCGCAAATATACAAAAGTAAACCATTAGGACCTTGACATTATTATTATTAGAAAACGGTAAAGTTTTAACAATTATTGCCATACTATTTATCTTTTTTAATTCGTTGTCTTTAGGTATGTTTTGTTAAATTCTTTAAAATGGAGGCCTAAAAGAGTAGAGAGGCGTAACATTGGCTTAACTTTGAAGCTCAAGCTAAAAGCTTGAAAAGCAAAACTATATAACAGAACTTTTAAGTACAGAACAAAACCTATTGATGTTTTCGATTTTCAAAAAAAACAAAAAAATAAACGTAAATTTTTCTTCATTTCTTAACCAGGATATGCACTCTCATATCCTCCCGGGAATTGATGATGGTGCTCCTGACACCGATACTGCAATAGCGCTGATCCGGGGAATGATGAGTTCCGGGATCACAAAATTCATGGGAACGCCTCATATTATGGCAGAGATTCACCGCAATACCAGAGCCTCCATAACTGATGCCTATGAGAAGTTGCGCAAAGCGCTTACAGAAAATAATATAGATATTGACCTGAAGTATGCTGCCGAGTACATGATTGATGAAGGTTTCCTCGACCATTTAAAAAAGGGAGACCTCTTAACTGTTTTTGACAACAAAATATTGGTTGAAACTCCATTTTATCACGAGCCGATCGACATCGAAGATGTGCTTTTCCAGATAGATACTGCAGGATATAAAGCGATACTGGCACACCCTGAGCGTTATCACTTTATTGATGATAAGCTTAAGGTCCTGGATAAATACCTGGACCGTGATATCGCCTTACAACTCAATATACTCTCCTTAAGTGGCTATTACGGAAGCAGGGAAAAAGAAAATGCCCATAAAATATTGGATGCCGGTCTCTACCGTTTCGTAGGCAGCGACCTGCACCATACGCGGCACCTGAACCGTATTGCAACAATGGTCCTGGACCGGAAGGTGATTGACAAGCTGGAAAAGCTGGCCTGGGAAAATCAACAGATCACGGATTTTGCCCCGAGTGTATAAGCTCGATCATTTTTTGATAGAACTTATACCAGCCCTTATACTCTCTGCCGGAGCCCAGGTTATTATTATGGAAAATACTGATGAGCTTGCCCCTGGTCTGCTTCACCGCAAGGTAGATGCGCTCCAGTTCGGCATAAGCTTCCGTTTTTGACCGGTTATAATTATTGATGGCCGTGGTTTCCATAAAACAGAAGGGATGCACCCGCAGCTCTGACTTTGTTTCATTGGAAAGATCATACCACATAAAGGACCTGGAGGTACCTGCCCTGAAGCCATTGACGGTGGGGTATCCCATAGAATAATCGTTCTGGATCCCTATGTGTTCCAGCTGGCGGTAGGTATCCGGAAGGCTCATTTTAATATAGTGTTGTCTTGATTTCCAGACGGGCTTATCCAGGATGTTCTCCAGTACCTGCAACTCTTTTTCCATTACAGATTGCTGCAGATAGGAACCATAGGAAGGGTGTAAGCCCACCTGTGCATGGGTAGAGGTATGCCGGATGAGGGATTGCATCTCGGGATGTGAAGGACTTATATTGCGGTCATAAGTGCCATTAGCGCCTACCAGGAAGAAATAGATCGGTTGCAACTGGTAATATTTCTGCAGATCTTCCATCCACTTAAAGGCATCATAAGGGTCCTGCCTGCCGGAAGAGGAAACTAAGATACGGTCGAAGAACCAGCCAATATTAAGTCTTAAGAGGTCCCTTAGCGCACCGCCGATATTCTGCTTCCTGGGTTTATTTAAATAGGCCCAGGCGATATCAATATCGTAAGTGGGTTGAAATTCGAAGGTATGCTGGGGCAATATAAGTTTGAACTTTTTCTCCAGGATGTTCCTGAATGCGCTCACCCATTCATCCACTACCGGCTGCTGGATAAAGGAATACTGGGCAGCCACGGAATTACTGTGCATATACCTCCCATGTGTATCTTTTTTATGAGGTAAATATTCCTCATACCGGGAAATCAGGTAAAAAACGGCCGAAAACAGGTCAAAGGGAATGAGTGCTCCCGGCTGGTTGTAGAACAGTACAGTGCTCTTCTTCCAGCGGTTGATATTCAATTGCTGTGCGGTCTCCCCCACTTCATAGATCAGGCGGTGTGGCCGGATGAGGATATCTTCTGTATCGATCCGTTTTTCGGAATAGTTCACTTTCAAGCCCTCATAGGCCTTCCATTGCTCCGCATCATAGGTTACCCGGAAGTCCAGCTGTAGCTGCTCCTGGAAGATCCACTCCAACACGTATTGAAGCCGGTGGGTAATCTGCTCACAATAAATCAGTACCTGGTGCCGGAAAGTAGACATATTCAATAACAAGTATTTTGGTTCGCGTATTAAGTAAATTCTGCATTTGCTTCCGTCAAGCCCACAACGCTTTCTTTAAGGATAAACCTTACTTCTTCCAGTGTTGCCGCATTGACCAATCCCATGCGGTATTCTTTTGCATTTCTTAATCCTTTAAAGTAGGTCGCATAGTGACGACGCATTTCCAGGATACCTAGTTTCTCGCCTTTCCATTCACAGGAGCGCTCTACGTGCTTCTGACAAACCTGTATGCGTTCTTCAATGGTAGGTGGCGGCAAGAGTTCACCGGTAGCAAAATAGTGTTTCACTTCCCTGAAAAACCAGGGATAGCCGATCGCTGCCCGGCCTATCATGATACCGTCCACTCCATACCGGTTCTTATATTCCAGGGCTTTTTGCGGGCTGTCAATATCCCCGTTCCCGAATATAGGAATCTTAATCCTTTGGTTTTCCTTTACTTTGGCAATGAGGGTCCAGTCGGCCTCTCCTTTATACATCTGCATCCGGGTGCGACCGTGTATAGATAAGGCTTTAATGCCTACATCCTGCAGGCGTTCCGCTACTTCTTCAATATTTTTAGAACTTTCATCCCAGCCCAGCCTGGTTTTTACCGTAACGGGCAAGTCTGTGGAGTCTACAACAGCTTTGGTCAGTTGTATCATCTTAGGCACATCTTTCAGGATACCGGCCCCGGCTCCTTTACACACTACTTTCTTTACCGGGCAGCCGAAATTGATATCGATAAGATCGGGATTGGTCGCGGCACAGATCCTGGCCGATAAAGCCATTGCTTCTTCATCGCCACCGAAGATCTGGATACCTATCGGGCGCTCATAATCGAAAATATCTAATTTCTGGCGGCTCTTGATCGCATCCCGGATCAGGCCTTCAGAAGAAATAAACTCGGTGTACATAAAGTCCACCCCCTGCTCTTTGCACACTGCACGAAAAGGCGGATCACTCACATCCTCCATAGGAGCGAGCAATAAAGGAAATTCGCCTAATGCTATATTGCCAATTTTCACCATAAGAACTGCAAAGTTAAGCAATTAGAAAATTAGTGAATTTGTAAATTTACAGGAGTCCGCCTGCGCAAACTTTCCAACCTTTATTTTACCTGAACAGAATTTGTTAAAATTCAAAGATTACTATTAATATTGCAGCTTAAATTTTATAATCTTATATGGAACAAGAAGCCTACATCGAACAGGAAGAAATTTTTGAAGCCAACCTGCAGTTGGATATGGAAAGCAGGATTTATTTAAAGGAAGCCGCAAAATGGGCCAGGTTTCTGGGTATTTTAGGATTTATCGGCACTGGATTTATCCTTTTGACTATGCTGACCGTCCTGTACAGCAGTAGCCAGGCCTTTAACGTATTAAGTAGCAGTGCAGCCGGCCTCGCCTCAATGGGAATGGGGGTTATGCTATTTATTTACCTGGTACTCGCTGTCATCAGCTTTTTCGTCGCTTTGTTTACCTACAGGTTTGGGCAACGCACCTACCGGGCTTTACTCAACGACACTCAGGTAGATCTAAGGTCAGGAATGTCCAATTTGAGGCTTATTTTCCGTACCTATGGTATTATGGCGGTTATTTACCTTTCGATCATAGCTTTGGCTATTATAATCGGCATTATATTTTAGTGGATGACTCTTATATTTTAAGCGAATCCCTGTATTGCCTTTGGCCATACAGGGATTCGCTTTTTACATCAGATGTGATAAGAACAGAAAATGATGCTATCTTTATTGGAATGTTGGGTGACTCTAAGCTTAAATAAATCCAGGACACTTACTCTCTTTCCACCCAGGCATCATTGTCTTTGATCAGCTGGATCAATTCCTCTACAGCCACCTCGGAGTCTACATTACGCTTTACCACTTCCTGGCCTTTATACAAAGTGATCTTGCCCACACCAGAACCTACATAACCGAAATCGGCATCGGCCATCTCTCCAGGACCATTCACGATACAACCCATAATACCGATTTTCAGCCCTTTAAGGTGATAGGTAGCGGAACGGATCCTGGCCGTGGTCTCCTGCAGGTCGAAAAGGGTGCGCCCGCAACTCGGGCAGGAAATATATTCAGTTTTGGATATACGGGTACGTGTAGCCTGTAAAATGCCGAAGGCCGCATCATTCAGCAGCTTTTCAACATTTTCACCACTTAAGGCATCGTAGGATTTCTGCTTTACACCCAGGGACAGGCCGTCCCCAAAGCCATCGATCAGTAAGGCACCACATTCTGTGGCAAAATGGATCAGGTGTTCATCTGCCGTTTGCCAGTAGGAATCATTCATGAGGATGATCGGCAATGCTATACCCATTTCCATCAATGCGATTCCCATCCTGCGGATGGCCTGCATGGCATTTTTATGCTCGGAGCTCAGGCACAATACAACAGTAGGGTCTGCTTTCAGCAGTTTGAGGTCTTCAATATCAAAAGGAAATTCTGTGCTGTAGCAGTCGATCATCACAAAATTGATGCGGTTGCTTTTATCTTCGGCCTGCAGGTATTCTTCTAACAAGAAAACCGGGAAAGTATTATTCTTCTGCTCTTCGACCTGTTTTTGCCAGGCTGCAGACCAGGTAATGATTTTTAAAGTTCCCGGAAGGGCAAAGCCCAGTTCCGGATCGTTGACGAACAGGTAGTCTGCCGCCGCATCAGCGATCTGCCATTTATCTAAAGATGCGGAATAGTTGTAACCAATGGAGCTGAGAGCAGCAGGCAATTTTTCACCTTTATATTTTGAAAAGTCCGCGATCACTACCGGCACCTGGCCACCGCCTATATTTTCTACAGGAACAGTGGACCTGCGTTTATATTCAAAAGGATGATAAGGTAAATGTTCAATAGCCGGCATATGTGCGGCTTCCAGCTGGTAAGGATTGCTCTCGTACCGTTTCACGAGGTCGCGGCACACCGGGATCTCAAATTCAGGGTCCTCGGTGAGGGAAACCCGCACGGTGTCCCCGATACCATCTTCCAGTAAGGTACCTATACCTACCGCACTTTTAATGCGGCCGTCTTCCCCATCCCCGGCTTCAGTAACGCCCAGGTGTAAGGGGTAGCAGATCCCGAACTCTTCATTCATCGTTTTCACCAACAGGCGGTATGCATGTACCATCACCTGCGGATTACTGGACTTCATAGAGATCACCAGGTTGTGAAAGTCCTGGGAGCGTGCGATGCGCAGGAATTCCATAGCGCTCTCCACCATCCCGGTATGGGTATCTCCATAGCGGCTCATGATGCGATCGCTCAGGGAACCATGATTGGTCCCGATCCTGATGGCGGTACCATATTGCTTACAGATCTCAATTAAGGGTATAAATTTCCTGGCGATGCGGTCCAGCTCTTCCTGGTATTCCTCATCTGTATAAGTAATGCTTTCAAACTTTTTCTTATCTACATAGTTACCGGGATTGACCCTTACCTTTTGTATCAGGCGTGCAGCGATCTCTGCCGCA
Organism: Bacteroidetes bacterium 43-16; assembly: GCA_001897525.1. GTDB lineage: Bacteria > Bacteroidota > Bacteroidia > Chitinophagales > Chitinophagaceae > Edaphocola. Next base: position 102,638 of record MKTB01000019.1, read on the forward strand.
TTAGGAGTGTAGTGAATATCGGCAACGAGTGGTGTAGTAAAGCCTGCTGCTTCAATGCCCGCCCTGATATGAGCAAGGTTCTCCGCCTCCTTTTTAGAAGGCGCTGTGATGCGCACCAGCTCTGCTCCTGCACGGATACAGGAAATCGTTTCTTCTATAGAGCCCTCCGTGTCCATAGTATCTTTGGTAGTCATGGTTTGCAGGCGAATGGGGTGTCCATTGCCTAACAGCAAACCTCCTATATTTACTTCTACAGTCTGGAGTCTTTGGTATGAGATCAGCGAGCCGGAATAAAATTGCATAGCGCAAAATTAGGATAATTAGTTGATGTGCTGATTTGCAGATCTGCCAATTTAAAAATATTTTAATGCAACCTTTATTAAAATGAGGCGTTTCAATGGCCACCACAATTAAATCTTTATTTTATATAACAAAACACCAACTTTACCTGCATAATAAAGGTCTTAAATGATATAAATCCTGATTTGATCATGAAAAAGCTTTCCTTAACCAGTTTCCTGCTCTGTGCTTCTTTTGTGCTAAGCCAGGCACAAGGCCCTTTTTTCCTTGACCCGAATTTTGGTCAAGCTGGTGTCCGGGTAGTTCGCAATGCGGAATGGACCCCGCAATTTGGCCCTTATGTAACGTACAAAGTATGGAATATGCTGGTAGGTAACGACGATAAGATCATACTGGGAGGCAATATAGGAGCCGTGTATAGCCCGCAGGGGGTAAGCTCAGACCATGTGATTTCCAGGTTGTTGCCCAACGGGAAGCCCGATTCCAGTTTTAATGGCACCGGCCATTTAAACTTTAGTGCCTCCAACCAACCCGATGTAAAATGGCTGGACAATATGGTTTTGCTACCGGATAATAAAATATTGTATGCCGGAAATTCCAGCACCGGCACAAGTTCTAAAATTGTTATTTATAAGATCAATGCCAACGGGACTTTTGACAACCAGTTTGGCACCAATGGTGCCATCCGGCATCAGGGGCCTCACCCCTATAATAATTTAAGAGCTATTGCCACCCAAAGTAATGGAAAGATCATAGCGCTTACGAACAGCTTTAGCCAGACTGCCTCTGCCGGGGTGATCATGAGGCTGAATGCCAATGGCATTATGGACAATACTTTTGGTAACAATGGATCTATAACGCCCAACCTGGGTTTCAGCGATGCTAAGGTCCTCTACCGCATGATCAAGGTGCTTGAGGATAATTCTTTTATCGTCGTGGGCACACATACTGCCGATCCTGCCAGTGGAGCACCGGCCTATAGTGCACACCAGGACTTCGTAGCCAAGTTTAATGCAGACGGGGTATTACAAACCAGTTTTGGCACGAACGGTAAAACTATCCTGCCTAAAATGAGTACGGAACGACTTTCTTTTTTCAATAAATATGTAGACATAGACCAGCATGGAGATATTTATGTAAACTGCTCGGCAGAGGACTTTACTTCGGGGCCTAACTATCCTACAGAAGTATTGGTCTATAAACTGCAGGCCAACGGCAGTATAGCTTACAATTACGGGCAGGACGGGCGCTTACCCATTCCCGGTATGCATGCGGACAATTTTTATTATTATGATGCCTGCATACAGAACGGGGACCAGCTATTGCTGGCGGCTATGATGGACACGGGTATGGATGCCCAATACATGGTAAAGCGCCTCAATGCAGATGGCAGTAATGACCTTACTTTCGCAGGCAATTCTGCTGAGATCACGGGAAGCCGTGCCGCACTGGACCACTTTCATTTTATAGGCCTGCAAAGCAACAATAAAATTATCGTAGGCGGATACGGCAGAAAGCAAAAGAATCCTACAGCGGATACGCTGCACCCGGTACTTATGCGATTGGTAGATCACAAAACAGAAGAACCTGTAGATTCCGGTACGGCTATTGTGCCGCTTAAAGAACAGGATTATATCAAAGTATTCCCTAATCCGGCAGGTAATTACCTCTACATCCGGGGTATGAAGGCCGATGCAGATATTTTGCTTTTTGATATCAGCGGTAAAGCGGTGATGAGCGCTCACCTTTCCGGCAAAGCACCGGAACCGCTAGATTGCAGCGTACTGGCCCCGGGCATATATTGGCTGCACATTAAGGAAGATCTCAACACGACTGTTTATACCCATAAACTCATTAAACAGTAAACTGGTGTTATTCATAAAATATAAGTATAAAGGCTTTTCTTCTTAAGAAAGGCCTTTATACTTATCCTGCACAGCATTTTGAATTATTGATTTAATTGTCAATATTTGCGCAAATCTATTTAACCTTTATACATACATCAGCATTTCCAAATCATGAAAAAACGATAGCTATTTTCCTCAGTTTTTTTGCCCTTAATTATATAGGTTGTGGACAAAGAACGATTGAGATCAATAATTACTTGATCACCTTCCATGCGGCAATCAGAAATTTACCAGAATGGGAGTATAAACCTGATCAGGTAATACAAATGCATGCCTGAAACAGGAAAACAAGGGTCCTTCTTATGTAAAGGGGGACCCTTTCTTAGTTATACATTTATGCATTGAACCTTAACAAGGTACACAAAAATCACTCACTCCTTTTGATGCATTAAACAGTAGTACAGCCGGCAAGTGACTAGGCACGGCAAAAGGATTCCACACTCAAAACCGAAACATTTAGAACAGTGAAAAAACGTGAATCTTACAAAACAAACAAAAAATATTACAAATATTTATAAGAATTCCTGACCCAATTTTATACAAGAGTAATATAAAAAAAAGTAACATTAAAATTTCCTGTGCAAACATGCCAATTAATGCATACCTGAACACCTTTACCTGAAGCTGCAATAAAATATCAACCATCAAACCTTATTTATCCACCCAATCAATCACAACTTGTATGAAAAAAAAAATCCGAACTTTAATCCTCTGCTTAGTGGTACTCTGCTGCTTTAAGAGCAAGAGCCAGGCCCAATTACCCAACTGTTCTACTGTTTATTACGATGACTATCAAGCAGTTTGGGCACCGTTTTTCGGTGTGCTCGTTCCATGGCCTGGTCCCTCTACGCTTAAGTTATACAATTTTGATCCTGCCGCTGCTATCTCTCCTACCAATCCTTCTTTAAATACGATTTCCTTTCCCCCCAGCTTTTTTGGAGGTCTTACCGTATCTAAAGTATTAAACTCCAACGATCCTACCCTCACTTTTTATGGAATCTACGGATCACCCATGATACCCGGAGATGTCAGGTTCTGCTACTATGATCCTGCAACCAGTACCTGGGTAATGACCAATCACCAGGCATTTGAAGCCGTAAATATTGCAGCGGGTGGCAATGGGATCATTTATTGTTACGACCTGATTAATCAAAAGATTTACACCTATGATGGCACTGGAGATGCTAGCTTCCTGATGACAATACCAGATATGGATCCTGAAAGTCCTTCTGACCTTGTGGCAGACTGTGAAGGCAATTGGTACATCATGAATTTTTCAGGCAGGGAGCATCCACCTTTCCTCCGGAAATATTCACCTGCAGGTGTATTACTGGAAAGCTGGAATGTTTCTAATCCCAATAATTACCGGATATTAGGAGGAGGATTTGCCATTGTCGGCAATACGATTTACACAGACGTTATACTGCCTGTCAGTCTGGAGTTAGGACTGGCCTCTGCCACCATTACACCAGGTACGATTGTCTTCAACAATGTATCACAAGGGCTGCCTACCAGCGCTACCACACCTGCCGGAACCGGATATACCCAGCATATTATAGGAGACATGGGCACCTGCCCGCAACAGATTCCCCTTACGGCCTCCATCAGTGTAACGGCTGCCCCTACAGCACTCTGTTTAGGGACAGATGTCACCTATACCGCCACTATCACAGGAGGAGGCGCTAGCCCCCAATACCAATGGTTTGTAAATGGAGTAGCTGTCCCGGGAGCCACTAACCCTACCTTTACCTATCCTACCGCCCTGAATGAGCAAGTTACCTGCCAGTTGACCAGCAGTTCGTTCTGTGTGCCGGAAAGAGTGATTATGAGTGCGCCGGTAAGCGTTGATGTGGTCGACGGCTCTGATCCCTCATTAAGTTACCCTTTTGAAAAAATATGTGAACAAGCTTTACAGACCGAGCCGGTATTTTTACCCCCGGGCGGTACTTTTAGTGTAATTCCGGCTAATGGCCTCAATGTAAACAGCACGAATGGAAAGGTTGACTTCACCGGTAGCAGAACAGGCGATTATGCCATCACTTATACTACTAAAGGGAACAGCAGCTGCCCTTCAAAAAGCATAAGTGTACCTATGAAAGTGATGCCTCAACCACAAGCAAAAATCAATATACTGGATCCTTTTATCAGCTTATGCCAGGGCGGGGAGATACGTTTAGAGACCAATCACTATCCGAATACCAATTATCATTGGTGGCCGCAACACTACTTCAGCGACAATTTCTTTGAAAATTCTGTGACCGGCAAGTTCCCGGAAGGAACAAGTACGGTAAGTGTCTATGTAGAAAATGAATATGGTTGTGTGGCAAAAGATACCACTACGATCAAGCTGGAAGCTTGCTGCAAATTTGATCTGCCCAATGCATTTACGCCTAATGGAGATGGCAGGAATGATTACTTTGCCCCGGTATCTATGTCTGATCTGGCAATCATTGATTTCTCTATCTACAACCGTTGGGGCCAACTGGTTTACAAAGGTTTTGGAAGCGATGCGCGCTGGGATGGCAAACTTAAAAGCAAAGAACTGGCACAGGGCATTTATAATTATATGATCACCTTCACTTGTGACAATCAGCAATTTTCCAGGAAGGGAACTATAAACCTGATCAGGTAGTACACAGTTATGCCTCAAACAGGAAAACAAGGGTCCTTCTTATGTAAAAGAGGACCCTTTCTTCTTTTTAGGTATTTGATACATCCGTAGAGCGGGCAAGAGGCAAGATGCAGTACAAAAGGATATCCAAAATGGGAAAAGTCCTCCCTATCCGGGCATGAGATCTTATAATTATCTACTCATAAAGTATTGAATCAATAAAAAAAAACGGGGCCAAACAACGAAAAATGAATAAATAGCATTTCAATAGAAATTTGACCAAGCTATTAAACAATCAACTATTTCAAATACATAGATTTTTTATCTAAAAAATAAAGGTTGTTTTTCGAAAAATAAAATAATGTATTAAACAGGAAGCCTTATCATTAAAAAATCACCTGTATCGGCAATTTTAAAATATTTAAGCAATCCAATCTGCCCGCATGAAAAGCTTTTTTTACTCTTTTTAGTTGCTCCGCTCTCCTTCGCGCCTTTATCCCTATCCCACTGCATCTCATAAGTACCCTTCTACCAGGCAAGCCACCTATTGTTTCGACATAAAAAGTATTGCAGATTAAAAACAATTCAAGCATTGTTATTCAATTTTTACAACAATCACTACCTATGAAAAAAAACTTTACTCGTTTAATATCACTCTTCTTCCTGCTATGTGGGTGGTATCGTAACAGCTTTGCCCAATTACCCAATTGTACCAACATCTATTTAGATGAATATTTAGATCAGATTGATGCCAGCGGGGCGCACACCAGTTCAGTTCCTACCGGGAAATTATACACTTTTGATCCTACGGCACCCGTTTCTGCCACTAACCCTTCTTTAAATGCGATTTCCTTACCACCGGATTACTTTGGTGGTCTTACGGTATCTGAGGTACTTAACTCCGGCAATCTCACACAAACTTTTTATTGTGTGACCAGGATACCAACGGGTCAACTCAAGTACAGCTATTACGATCCGTTAACCAGCAACTGGGTGAACACGGGCCACAATCCCGGGCCTCCCAATATTGCTGCAGGAGGCAATGGTATTATTTATAGTTTAAACATATTTGGCAGAGTGTATAAATATGACGGGACAGGGGATGCTACCGTTTTAATGGATGTACCCGACTTCCTGCTTGAAGGACCTCTTGACCTGATCGCAGATTGTGAAGGCAATTGGTATATTATCAATTTTACCGGCAATTTTGCCCCTCCCTTTCTCCGGAAGTATTCTCCAACAGGCGTATTGCTGGAAAGCTGGACCATTAGCAATCCTAATAATTATCAAATGATTATAGGCGGAGGCTTTGCCATTATCAATAATACCATTTACGTAGATGTAGCCATCCCTCCCGCTAATACAGACCTGGGCATGGCCTATGCTACATTGACTCCGGGCAATATCTCGTTCAACAATATTACAAGCGCTTTGCCCAATAATGTCGTCGTCCCTTCCGGGAACGGAACAGCAACACAGCATATATTTTCAGACCTGGGCAGTTGCTCAGGAGCCATTCCCACTTATGCTTCCATTACAGTGACCGCTAGCCCTAATGCTATATGCGCCCGCACAAATGTGAACTATACTACCAGCGTCACCCATGGAGGCAATGCTCAATACCAATGGTTTGTGAATGGCGTTGCCATTCCCGGTGCCACCGGCAGTACGTTCAGCTATATTACCAATATGAACGACCAAGTCACCTGCGAGCTCACCAGCAGCCTCGCCTGCGTGACCAACAGGGTGGTCATGAGTGCTCCTGCTGTGATTGATATAGTAGATGGTGCTATACCGGCATTAGGCTATCTTTTTTCAAAAATCTGCGTGGGTGAGGCCCTGCAGACAGACCCCATCCTGGTAAGACCACAAAACGGTACGTTCAGCGTAAGCCCTGCTACCGGATTAAATGTTAATACAAGTACCGGCCACATTGATTTCAACAATGCCACTCCCGGCAACTATACCATTACCTATACCACAAAAGGCAATGCTAACTGCCCATCAAAGAGTATCAGTGTGCCCATGAGTGTCATTCCTCAACCCTATGTAAAGATTGATGTGGACGGAAAATTGTCCAGCTTATGTGATGGCTCTGAAGTACATCTAAGTACCCCCTACTATCCCAATACTACTTATGACTGGTGGCCGGACCATTTCTTCACCGATAGCTTCTTTGAAAACGCTATTACCGCCACCTTCCCCGAAGGCAACAATACAGTAAGTGTATATGTAACCGACTCTAACGGCTGCATAGGAAGAGATACTGTCCTCATTACACTAGAACCCTGCTGTAAATTTGATATGCCTAATGCATTTACGCCGAATGGTGATGGCAGAAATGATTATTTTGCCCCGGTATCCATAACAGAACTGAATGTAACCGATTTTTCTATCTATAACCGATGGGGGCAATTAGTCTACAAAGGATTTGGACGAGAGGTGAGATGGGATGGCAAGCTGAAAGGTAAAGATATGGCCCAGGGTATTTATAACTATATCATTGAATTTAAATGTGATGGCAAGCAGTATTCGAAGAAAGGAGATATCAACCTGATCCGATAAGACTGCAATGAAGTAAACCAACAGGGGCCTGGCTATTAGCCAGGCCCCTGTTGGTTTTTGGCTCTTATGCCCATCTTCAACAAGTAACAATTTACAGATCCAAAATCCTGCAACCTATTGTATCACTTCTGCCTGCAAGGTATTGTTGTGTTTTGAAAGAGTTTTTTCAGCAGGATGCACCATCTATAAGCAGAGCAATGACTTGCTGATAAGGGTATGGCAGGACAGCTGTCGGACCAAATGATTGTTCTACCGGCAAACATAATTACCTCAATCCTGATATACCGGATACGAGCATATGTTCTGAATATTTTTAGCAATCAGACCGGAATTTCACTGATATGCCTGTATTTCATTAAGATACAAGTAAAAATTCACAAATCATAAACAAACCCTTTAGGCATTCTTAACTGTCTTCTATGAAAGAATTGAATGGAATGAAAAATCTTAACGCTTAAGCATTGAAAAGTTAATAAATAAAGATAAAAACAATATATTTTAAAGAAATCAGATCAAAAAAAACAACAAATAGTATTTTTATCTAAAAATGATGTAATTTTTTAAAAATAAAAACAAAAAAAATAAAAAAAATTGAGCAAAATAAGAAAATTTATCTACCTTCTTGATTCCAATTGTATAATCTCAAATATTCCCTGACATGAAAAAAACTTTTTTTGTCCTTTTCGGTTTAATGATGACCCTTTTTTCCTCATCAGTTAGCTATGGTCAAAATGGCAAGGTACACTACACCTCCACCAAAACAGTTAATGCAATAGCTGAAGATCAAAAAGAAATACACTATACTTATAAAGTGTTTAAAAATAATGACGGCTCTTTTGGCTATGAGATACTGGCCAATGGCAAAACTTATTTTTACCAGCCCAATTACCCGGGCCGCACAGAGGGGTTTGCAGAAAAGAAAACCTGTGATGTGATTGCGACCCTGGTGATCAAAAAGATCAATTCAGGCAAAATGATCCCTGCTGTAAATGACCGTGAACTCGATGCCTACGGTTTAAAAAAATAATTTCCAACACCTTTTCCCTTTAATAATCACTCTGTATGAAGAAGATATTTCGTAAATCACTCACCTCTTTATTAATACTCTGCTGCCTGCACAGCAGCACTTCTGCTCAATTACCCAATTGCTCCAATATATATTATGATGATTATGATGCCATCCTGCTTAATCTATTTGGACTGGTCCTGCCTATAGTAGGCAACCCTACCGGAAGATTATACACGTTTAATCCTGCCACACCAGTATCTCCCACAAATCCTTCTTTAAACAGCATCGCCCTGCCGACCGGCTATGTAGGAGGCATTACTATATGTGAAGTGTTGAACTCGGGAAACCCTACACAAACTTTTTACTGTGTAACCGGATCAACCGTTAATAACATCCGGTACAACTATTATGATCCGGTCACCAGTAGCTGGGTAAATACCGGGCATAATCCTGCCGCTGTAAATATTGCTGCAGGAGGTAATGGTAACATTTACAGCCTGGACGGGGGCACCGGAAGGGTCTATAAATATGACGGCACCGGCAATGCCAGCTTACTGATCACTGTACCTAATTTTAGCAATGAAGGCCCTTATGACCTGATCGCAGATTGTGAAGGCGACTGGTATATCCTGAATTTTACGGGTATGAATGCTGCTCGCTTTCTTAGAAAATACTCTTCCACAGGTACCTTACTGGAAAGCTGGACGGTAACCAATCCTAACAACTATGAAATGCGCTTCGGTGGCGGATTTGCCATTGTCAATAATGTGATCTATACAGATGTGGTCATCCCCGGATCCCAGGATATCGGTATGGCTTATGCAACCATAACACCGGGTAATATTGTCTTTAATGATGTCACTACCGCTTTCCCTAGTGGTACGGCAGTACCTGCCGGCGGCGGATTGTTTACACAAAATATTTTTGCAGACCTGGCCAGTTGTGCCGGTGCTATCCCTACCATTGCCTCTATTAATGTAACGGCCAATCCTGATGCATTATGTGCCGGTGCCAGCGTTACTTATACCACCACCATTACCGGTGGCGGTAACAATCCCAGGTACCAATGGTTCATCAACGGTAACCCTGTTGCCGGTGCTACAAGCCCTACCTTCACCCATAATACGGGGCTGAATGAGCAAATCACCTGTGAGCTGACGAGTAGTTCGCTATGCGTGCCGGACAAAATCGTGATGAGCGCGCCTGCAGTTATTGATGTAGTAGATGGTTCCAATCCTGTGTTGAGTTATCCGCTGGCGCAGATCTGTGAAGGAGAGGAAATACAGATCGACCCTATCGTATTTACCCCTAAAGCCGGTACCTTCAGCGTAAACCCTACGACAGGATTAAATGTGAATACCACGAATGGCCGTGTTGACTTTACCGGTGCTGCTGTAGGCGATTACACGATCACCTACACGACTAAAGGGAACAGGAACTGCCCTGCTAAAACCATCTCTGCACCTATAAAAGTTTTGGCCAAACCTTATGTGAAGATCAACTTGTCGGAGCATGAAAATACCTTGTGTACGGGATCTGAAATACGCTTAACGGCCAATCACTACCCGAATGCAGTCTACAACTGGTGGCCGAAACGCTACTTCAGCGACAATTTCTTTGAAAGCGCTATAAACGGTGTCTTCCCGGAAGGAACGAGTACGGTAAGCGTGTATGTTGAAGATGCAAATGGCTGTGTGGCTAAAGATACGACCACCATCAAACTGGAAGCCTGCTGCAAAATTGATATGCCCAATGCGTTTACACCAAATGGAGATGGCAGAAATGACTACTTTGCCCCGGTAACGATGACTGATATGAGAATTACCCAGTTTTCTATCTACAACCGTTGGGGAAAATTAGTGTACAAAGGATTTGGGAACGGTGTAAGCTGGGACGGTAAGCTTAACGGCAAGGACCTGGCCCAGGGCATCTACAACTATATTATTGAATATCACTGTAATGGTGAGCAGTCTTCTACAAAGGGAGATGTACTCCTGATGCGATAAGAGAAATCTCTACCTATCAATAAAGCTGCCGGGACCTTGATCCCGGCAACTTTATTTTATTTAACCTTCATAATAGATGTATCACCATAAATGATCAAGGTTGTAATGATTCTTTATATGTAGCACTTACTATAATTCTAAATCATTTTTTTATCAGGGATTGCTCGACTTCATTATATTTCGCTCAAAATGATGCCCTTTTTGGACGGCTCCATTATCTTTAAAAATTAAGCTTACTTTTGCCGGACCGGCCAGCTAAAGCAGCTCTTCTTCACGCTGTAAAAAATCTTTACCGGCGGCCTCATAACAAATATTTGGCTATATAAAAAGATAGGATTACCTTTGCCCTCCATTTTAAAAAACCAGGTCTGAAAATCTAAAGTTCTTTCCTATACGTGGAACTGAACACGGGTCCGGGTTATTTGAAACATTCAATAACTTTTTTAAATTTTTTAAACATGTCTCGTATAGGCAAGAAGGTAATTACATTACCAGCAAACGTTACGTTAACGGTTTCTCCTTCTAACGAAGTAACTGTTAAAGGCCCTAAGGGTGAATTAAAACAACAAATTGACCGCGATCTTAAAGTTGAGATCGAAGGTACTGAAGTGACGATCACTCGTCCTACAGACCAAATCCGTCACCGTGCATTACATGGTCTTACCCGTTCTTTGGTAAACAACATGGTTGTAGGTGTAACTGATGGTTATGAATTGAAACTGGAATTAGTGGGTGTGGGTTATCGTGCCGCTGTAACCGGCCAACAATTAGACCTGGCTTTAGGTTATTCTCACAACATCATCATCGAAATGCCAAAAGAAGTAACTGCTACTGCGGTTATGGAAAAAGGTAAGCCACCATTGGTTACTTTAACTTCTATCGACAAACAATTAGTAGGTCAGGTAGCGGCGAAAGTACGTAGCATGCGTAAACCAGAACCGTACAAAGGTAAGGGTGTTCGTTTCCAAGGTGAAGTTATCCGTCGTAAAGCAGGTAAAACAGCCGGTAAATAATATTTTAATGGTTAATGTTGAATGGTTAATGATTAATTATCGAAAAGCCGTTTAACATTAACCATTGCCCATTAACAATCAATATAGTAACCTTCGGAAGCCTTCTTTAATTCTTGTATGGTGTTGCGGATGCCAAAAAGGTATTTTAGCTTAAACCGCTAAAACGTCCCGGTGCCAGGATTGCAAGTTTAAAGTAGAGCCCGTACAAATAGCAAATAAAATGTCAAAAACAGCAAAAAGCGTATTGCGTCGTAACAAATTACGTGCAAGAGTACGTAGAAATGTAAGCGGTACTGCACAAAAACCACGTCTTTGTGTATTCCGTTCCAACAAAGACATCTATGCACAAATCATAGATGACACAACAGGTAGCACTATTTGTGCAGCAAGCAGTCGTCAAAGCGATATCGTTGCTCAAGGTGGTACAAAAACTGAAAAAGCAGCATTAGTAGGTAAAACTATCGCAACTAAGGCTAAAGAATTAGGCCTGGACGCTATCGTATTTGACAGAGGTGGTTATTTATACCACGGTCGTATCAAATCATTAGCTGACGGCGCTCGTGAAGCGGGTCTTAAATTCTAATTCTTAAAAAAATATTCAGTATTTGAGGCTCATCCTCATTAAAAAATTTATCAAAATGACAAATTCAAATAAAAACCAAATCAAAACTGGTGAAGTAGAGTTGAAAGACAAGGTTGTTTCAATCAACCGCGTAGTAAAAACTACTAGTGGTGGTCGTACTTTCTCTTTCTCTGCTTTAGTAGTTGTAGGAGATGGTAATGGTGTTATCGGTCAAGGTCTTGGAAAAGCTAAAGAAGTTCAGGAAGCGATCCAGAAAGGTATTGATGATGCAAAGAAAAACTTAGTAAAAGTTCCGGTAATGAAAGGAACTGTTCCTCACGATCAGTTTACTAAATTAGGTTCTGCTAAAGTTTTAATCAAGCCGGCAGCACAAGGTACCGGAGTACTTTCCGGTGGTAGCATGCGTGCAGTATTAGAGGTTGCAGGTTATACAGATATCTTAGCGAAATCTTTAGGTTCTGCAAACCCTCATAATGTGGTTAAAGCGACTATTAAGGCATTAACTTCTATGCGTCAGCCTATTGAAGTGGCTAAAGAGCGTGGTATCGGTCTTAAAAAAGTATTTAACGGGTAATTGAATTTCAATTATCATCATTCGATTATCTTTTAAAAAATAAAGAAATGACTAAAGTAAAAATCACTCAAGTAAAAAGTGGCATCGATCGTCCTGAGCGTCAAAAACGTACTTTGAAAGCTTTAGGCTTGAAAAAGATGCATGCTACTGTTGAAAAAGAGGTAACTCCTCAGATTCAAGGTATGATTACTAAAGTTCTTCACTTAGTAACTGTAGAAGAAGTAAAATAATTCATTCGGGTTTCCCGTTATATTCATTAACATTGCGAGCGGATGTGTTTCCGCGTAAGTAAACAAAAACAAATTTCAATTATGCAATTGCACAATTTAAAACCAGCGGCAGGAAGTACTCATCACCAAAAACGTGTTGGACGTGGTGAAGGTTCCGGTTATGGCGTTACAGCAGGTAAAGGTAATAAAGGTCAACAATCCCGTACTGGTTACCAATCTAAAGTTGGTCACGAAGGTGGACAAATGCCGATCCAACGCCGTATGCCTAAACGTGGGTTCAAAACAAGAAACCGTATAGAGTTCAAAGTGTTCAACTTAGGCGCTATCGAGTATTTTGTTGAAAAATATGGTTTGACTGAGTTTTCTTTGGAGAACTTGTATATCAATGGTTTAATCAGCCGTACTGATGCTGTAAAAGTATTAGGTACCGGCGAACTGAAAGCAAAAGTAACAGTAAAAGTGAATGCAGTATCTGCAAGCGCTAAAGCTGCTATCGAGGCTGCAGGTGGAACCGTAGATTTAGGTTAAGATAATCAAAAACGCATTTTACACAAGTTGTTAATAACTAACAAGGCCCTTGATCATCAAAAATTGATATTAAGGTTTGGTAAAATGCGTTTTTTGTTGTTTATTCGCTGCTCGTTTAAATACTTAATTCGTGAAAAAATTTATCGAAAAAATCAAAGACATCTGGAGTATTGAAGAATTACGTAATCGTATCCTTCTTACTTTAGGTCTTATTTTGGTATATCGTCTGGGATCATTCATCGTGCTTCCCGGTATCGACCCTATTACTCTAAGTGAAAAGAATAACGCCCAGGATGGTCTTCTAGGCCTCATCAACATGTTTGCAGGTGGTGCATTTAGTAATGCATCTATTTTTGCATTGGGTGTTATGCCTTATATCTCCGCATCCATTTTCATGCAATTGGCAGGTATTGTAATCCCTCAATTTGCCAAAATGCAGAAAGAAGAAAGCGGCAGACAAAAAATTAACCAATATACGCGTTACCTCACTATCGTGGTGACCGTATTCCAGGCCGCAGCCTATATTACTTATCTTAAAACACAGACTAATGGTGCCATTGTTACCGATAGTATGATGTTTTATGTGTCTACAGTGGTTATCTTAACTGCTGGTACTTTATTCGTAATGTGGCTGGGTGAAAAAATTACTGATAAAGGTATCGGTAACGGTGTATCCATCATGATCATGGTAGGTATCCTTGCCCGTCTGCCCCACTCTTTATTGCAAGAGGTGACTACAAAAGTAGGACAGGATAAGATCCTTTTCCTGTTGATCGAATTAGCTATGTTTATCGCTGTGATCATCGGATTGGTATTATTAACTCAAGGTGTTCGTAAGATTCCGTTGAACTATGCCCGTCGTATCGTAGGTACTAATGCTGCTAAAGAGATTGGCGGAGCGCGTAACTTTATCCCTTTGAAAGTGAACTCAGCAGGTGTAATGCCGATCATCTTTGCCCAGGCATTGATGTTTATCCCGGCTATGCTTGCAGGTTTTGCTACCGATGAAACGTCTACCGCTTCCGGCTGGTTGAGAAATATGTCTGATCATACTTCAATGACCTACAACTTAATTTATGCCGTATTGGTGATCCTGTTCACTTATTTCTATACTGCCCTGATCTTTAACCCTACAGAAATGGCTGAAAACCTGAAGCGTAACAACAGCTTCATCCCGGGTATTCAACCAGGTCAGCCAACTGCTGATTACATAGGAGCGATCATGGACCGTATTACCTTACCGGGCTCTATATTCTTAGCAGTTGCAGGTATCTTACCGGGTATTGCTGCCTTACTGGGTGTAACCAGTGGTTTTGCAACCTTCTTTGGTGGTACTTCTATGCTGATCGGAGTTGCTGTAATTTTAGATACGATCCAGCAAATTGACAGTTATTTATTGATGCGTCAATATGATGGTATGATGAAGTCCGGAAGAGTATCCGGCCGTCAGGCAGTTCAACTGTAATACTATATTTATCAAAATAGAGTAAAGCCGGCTACTGTCAAGTAGCCGGCTTTACTGTTTGAGCCATTTATTATTCCATATTTCCAAGCAGGAACATACTATGTGCTATTACCTGAAAGTGGCCGCAACAGCCAAACAACTGGCGGAACAATACCAGAAAGAAACTTCGATTGACTTCGCTCCCGGAGATTTCAATGGCTTTGACCTGCCCCAGACACCGCTTATCTCAAATGAACAGCCGGACCATATCCTCCTGGGCAAATGGGGCCTGATGCCCCAGTGGGCAGACCGTGACTTTGAAGCCCGCAATACTTTGAATGCCCGGATCGAGACGCTTTCAGAAAAAGCCTCTTTCAGCCCTTATATGGCCAACAGGTGCCTGATCCTGGTATCCGGCTTCTACGAATGGCAATGGCTGGACAAGATGGGCAAGCGAAAACAGAAATATTATATCAGTACCCGGCAACCCAGCTTTGCGCTTGCAGGGATATGGTCCTTATATGACCGGCAATTAACCTATAGTATTGTGACCACCGCCGCCAATGAACAGATGGCCCTGATCCATAATTCTAAAGAAAGGATGCCGGTGGTACTCTCCGGTATACAGGAAGCCGATTGGCTGGCAGGTGCCCCTATTTCCACCTTCCGCAATTGTGTAGCGGAACTGGACCCGCAAATGGTTATGGAACCGGGCAAGAACGGCCAGTTAAGTTTATTTTAATCACTAAAAACCAAAATACTATCAAAATCATGGAACCCTCCAACAATTATGTAGATATCAACAAAACCTTATGGAACAATAAGGTAGCTCATCACGTCAGTTCAGACTTTTATAATATGGGAGCCTTCCTGGCCGGGAAGAGTTCGCTCAATCCCGTAGAACTGGAATTGCTGGGCGACGTTAAAGGTAAGCGTATTTTGCACCTGCAATGCCATTTCGGACAGGACACTCTTTCCCTGGCCCGCATGGGTGCGGAGGTTACCGGTGTTGATTTTTCTGATGTGGCTATTGATTATGCCCGCAAGCTTGCTACAGATACCGCTCTAAATGCAACATTCATCTGCTGCGACCTCTATACCTTACCGGAGCATTTAAATGAGACTTTTGACATTGTATTTACCAGCTATGGCACTATCGGCTGGCTGCCGGACCGCGATAAATGGGCAGCCATCGTAAACCGGTTCTTAAAACCGGGAGGCCAATTCATTTTTGTAGAGTTTCACCCGGTAGTCTGGATGATGGATGATGATTTTCAACACATCACTTACCGTTATTTCAGGGATGAGCCGATCATAGAGATGACTGAGGGCACTTATGCCGACAGAGAGGCTCCGATAGCCCACCAGAGCGTTTCCTGGAACTTTAGTTTATCTGAGGTAATGACCGTGCTTTTAAAACAAGGCCTGGAGATCCGGCATTTTGAGGAGTTGGACTATGCTTCTTACCCCTGCTTTAACGGGACAGAAGAGTTTGAGCCCGGAAAATTCAGGATCAAACATTTGGGGAATAAAATACCAATGATGTTTTCTCTGATGGCTGAAAAAATTCAATCTTAAGGAATGATCACTTTGTAACATTTCATTACCACCAATCGTGCCTTCTTTGTCCTAATTTAGATTATAGCAAAAAAATATATTATGAAGAAGCAATGGTTTTTACTCTTATTACTGTTTACTACAATTTCGTTTGGATTTGTACGCTGTAGCAAAAATGACAAGAGTTCCGATAATGCCCGTATAGAGTTACGCTTAACAGATGGCCCTGCAGATTATGATGCTGTTCTTATAGATGTACAAAGTGTGGAAATTAATACAGAAGCCGGTGGCTGGGTATCGCTTCCGGTCATTCATCCCGGAGTTTATGACCTTTTACAATTAAATAATGGTTTAGATACTTTACTCTGTGAGGGTGCACTACCTGTGGGTAATATTAGCCAGATAAGGCTTATTCTGGGTAATAATAATACCATTGTAGTTAATGGGATCAGCCATCCTTTGCAAACACCTTCTGCCCAACAGAGCAGTTTAAAGATCAATATACATCAAAGCCTGCAAGCAGGTAAAGTATATAAAATATGGCTGGATTTTGATGCCGGTAAATCGATCGTAGTGCAAGGAAACGGGGGATATTTACTGAAACCCGTTATTCGTGGATTTACAGATTTAACCAATGGCATTATTGAGGGCAATATTCAACCTATGATCACCTTGCCGGTAGTATATGTACTCCAAAACAATGATACCATAGCCAGTGCTATTCCTCATGCAAACGGTTATTTTAGATTTTGTGGTCTTCCTGCGGGCAGCTACACTTTAGCCATAGTACCTTCAGTACCTAATTTTACAACACTTATTATCCCGAATGTAACTGTTACTTTCGGTGCAGCTAATCATTTAGGGATCTTGACGATAGTACCTTAATCAGCTTTTCGGTAAAGGGCCCAATAAATAAAGGTACTGTCTCCTACATTTGCTCAATGCAAACATAGGAGACAGTACCTTTTTATTATCCAGAAGCAATATCCTGTAGAATAATCTGTTCTACATTCTATAACACATTCTGAACAAGGATATTATTTACACCTTATACACAAAAGCATTAATATTCATACCTGCTCCTACAGAAGCAAAGAGTACAACATCACCTGTCTCAATGCGATGATCGGGCAGTTCTCCTTTTAGTATCATGGTGAGTAAAGAGGGGATGGTAGCCACGCTGCTGTTGCCGAGTTTATGGATGACCATAGGCATGATGTGCTCGGGCATAGGCGTGTCATACAATTTGTAAAACCTTTTTACAATGGCCTCATCCATTTTTTCATTCGCCTGGTGTATAATGATTTTATTCAGTTCCCCGATGGTATATCCGCTGTCATCCAGGCATTTTTTCATGGCTACAGGTACCTGCAGGAGGGCAAATTCATAGATCTTCCTGCCATTCATTTTAATGAACCTGATATCAGGGCTGCTTTCATTATGATAGGACTTTCCAAAATACAGGTAGTCTTTTTCTTCCTGTGTATAGGAAGCGGATATATGGGATTTGATACCCGACTCTTCTGTACCGATTGCCAAAACGGCGGCCCCTGCCCCATCTGCATAGATCATACTATCCCTGTCGTGCATATCGACGACACGGGAGAGTGTCTCTGCCCCTATCACCAGGCATTTTTTAGCAATACCTGCTTTTATGAATGCATGCGCCTGTATCACCCCTTCTATCCAGCCGGGACAACCGAATACCAGGTCATAGGCCACACAGAAATTGTTCTTAATATTCAGCAGGTGTTTCACACGCGAAGCCAGGCTGGGCACCATATCAGACTGGATGGTACCAAAACGGACATCGCCGAAGTTATGGGCAAAGATGATGTAATCCAGGGTCTCCGGATCTATCCCGGAATCCTTTATAGCGGCCTGTGCGGCAATAAAGCCCAGGTCTGAATTTACCTGATCATTACCGGCATAGCGCCGCTCTTCGATACCGGTAATCTCTTTTAGTTTTCCGGCAATGGTGGCGTTATCCTGCTTTAAGGTAACACCGCTTTCATCCAGGAAAAGGTGTTGGTCAAAAAACAGGTTACTGATGGATTGTGAGGGAATATAATTACCTACTCCGATTATTTTACTGGTCATATGTTAAAAGGCTTTCCTCAGACACTGCTTACAAGAGCAGCAGCATTTGAAATGGCTTCATAAATGTAAGCAATAAAAACGTGTAAGCGTGTCTGTCGCACTATTTTAACGGAATACTGGCGCGCTTATTGTCTAAGGTGGAAAGTAGAGGCATTACAAGGATAAATTATATGATTGTAATGCACTTATACTATAATTGATCTTGCAGACAGCATTTGGCGCGCTATTTACCGGTACTATATATAAAAGCTTACTTCCCGGAAAGCGACAAAATTGATTCTTTTTCTTTGGTGTTCAAAGCTATATGATAATATTTTTGCATTTCTCCGATAATTTCCTTGTCAATGTTATCATCGAATTTACGGGCAAACAGACAGTCACTTAAACTCAGGAACTTATAATCACTATGTGTAAAGGTTTTCGGGCGCAGTTTGATATCTCCGTCCGGTATCCATACAATAGCTCTTTTATCATCATCAATAATTACACCTTGGTAGGATGTATTCATTAATACCGTCTGGAAGAAAGATTCATCCGCAATCAAGGTATTCTTGTAATACTCTTCAAATTTCTTCACCTCGGTACTGTTGCAGAGGAAAGTGCAGCAGTCCCTGGTTAATATCATCCATTGTCCGCCGATATAAGGGGTTACATTATCCATATATTTTCTCCTGAATTGTTGTAAAGACATTTTATCTTCCAATTCTTCAAAATAATATTCCACCCTGTTCATAGTATCGGGACGCTTCTTTTTTTGGTCTGCCACCTTGATGAAATTTTTGCCTTTACTACGACCCAAAAATTCGCGGATAATCTTCTGGGACCTTAGGGGGAAATCCTGACCACTCAGGTTAATAAAGTAATCCCAGTTAAGTTCCTGGCTCAATAGAAATTTCATTCCATCAAGTTCGGCCTGAACCATACTGTAGCCACCCCAAACAACATTCTGGGAGTTCAGTACAAAGACATTTGCATAGGGTTTAAGGAAAGCGCTCACTTCTTCATGAATTGCGTTACCGGCCTTTCTATCAATATGGATCAGATAACAGTTATCTGCATCATAGATGGCATTAAATAAACGCTTGAATTGTTCCGGAAAGCGGTGTACCAAAATCATGTAGGCAATTCTGATATTCGGGAAGGAAGGTTGCTCGATTGACGCAGGATCTGCATCAAGAGACAGTAGCTCATATTTCACTGAAAATTATTTTCAACCCATGAGTGCAGATACATCAAAATAACATAGAGCAAAACTTGAATTATCTCACAATATACGCAAAAATAACGGATAAACGGCCACTTATCTTTTGCGCTGCCGCCAACTTGTAAATATTAATTATCATAAATAAGTAGTTGTAAATAAACCAACTTAATTAATTTAATTAAAAGAGCCATGCCTTTATAATAGCATAAAGCAATCAGCTCAGACCCAGGTTTCCAACGACTGTTTTCCTATATATCTATCAAAATACTCAGGATAAAAGTGCGCTATTTAAACAATTAAACCTTTCGGCAAAGAATTACGTATTTGTTTAATACACAGGCTCAAGTACTACCCTACTTTTTTCACCCTGCACTCAGATTTAATTATTTCGCATACAAATTTAATATCAAGATAATGAAACAACCCATTTTTACCTCAATTTTAAAAAAGTCTCTGCTTATATTAGGCTTGAGTACAGGCCTTGCCATTCATGCCCGGGCACAAACAGTCGTTAGTGTAGGCGGCACGGTCTTCAACGACCTTAATCGCAATACCAGAATAGATGCAGGAGAATCCTCCACCGGCCTGCCGGCCCCGATGTATGTGTACCTCGTCCGTGCCAATATTATAAGAGAGGCCGCTACTGTAGCTGCTAATGGTAGCTATACCTTGCAAGCCACCAGTGGTTTTACTTATACATTGGAATTTTCAACACAGTCCTACCCTATAGGCAATAATACCGGCACCAACCCTATTGACCATAATCCTCCGGCCGGCTGGGTGACCACAGGGGAAAATGCCAGCGGTACCAATACCGGTAGCGGCGACCTGAATGCGAATGGCATTATGCAGGTGAACGTAGGCAGCAGCTCCCTGGTTGCCAGGAATTTCGGCATTACCTGTAAAAGTGCGGGTAGCAGTGGTGCTTACGATATCTGTGTCAACGATCCTTCTGTAATGCCATTGGCAGACTTTATCAGCAACCAGGATCAAGGGGGCACCTGGTCTTACCTGTCGGGATCAGGCATTACCTTCAATGCTGCTGCGGGCACTATTCAACTGGGCGCTAATCCTACTACCAGTACCTACCAATATGATATTGTTGGCACAGGTACCTGCCCGTCCAGCTCGAGTACGGCAACCGTCACTATTATTCAAAGGCCTGTCACTAACCAGAGCCTGAGCATCTGTGCCGGGGACTCTTTATGCATTGTGAATACCAGTGTCGGCTCCAGGACATTAGCTGCCAACGAAAAGTTATGCTATACAACAGCGGGTACTTATACAGATACTTTGCTCAATGCATCAGCATCTGGCTGCGATAGCATTGTGATCACCACTTTAACGGTCAATAGCTGCGGCAGTGTTGACATTAGCGGCAGTATATTCAACGATGCCAACAGCAACAGGATCATTAATGCCGGGGAGACCTTCAGCACACTACCGGCACAGCTATATGTATACCTGGTGAACAGCGACAACATTGTTGTGGATTCTGCTTATGTGCATCCTAATGGCAGCTATACCATACAGGGTATGCCCAATCAAAATTATATACTCAAGTTATCTACACAGCAATATCCTTTAGGTACCAAAGTGGCTGCCACAGCGATCAGCACTACGCCACCAACAGGCTGGACGACTACAGGAGAGAATGGCAATAATAATACGGGCAACGGAGACGGCACGCCGGATGGTTCCCTGGCATTAGCCTTAGGAACAAATAGTGTGAGCAACCAGAATTTCGGCATTGCCAGCACTACGCCTTTAAGTGTTACATTAATGTCCTTCGATGCAGTAAAAGCAGGTACAGGCGTGCAATTGAACTGGTCTACTGCCAGCGAGCACAACAATAAAGGATTTGGTATAGAAAGCAGTGTGAATGGCAATACCTGGACAGAGACCGGCTTTGTGAACAGCCTTGCGGAGCAGGGCAAGAGCCATACTGCGTTGACCTATAACTTTAGGGATAACAAAGCAACGAGTGGTAAAAACTACTACCGTTTAAAACAAATGGACCTGGATGGCGGCTATAGCTATAGTGAAGTTGTCCTGATCACATTGACTCAAGCAAATGCGCTCTTTGTCTATCCGAATCCTGCATCTGAGGTATTGATGATAGCCGGCCTGGAACAAAATGTGATCCTTAGTATCCGTAACACTTCAGGACAGGAATTAAGTTTGAAACCGGTTCTTGTAAATGGTACTGTGGTAAGCCTGGATATCTCCCATTTACCACAAGGTGTATATTATATAGTTGTTATGGATGAAGCTCAAAAAACAATGATGCAGCAATTATTTATCAAACAGTAAAATGCTGCTTTAGCTAATCATAAGCGTGGCATTCCTTAGAGCTCTGCCACGCTTTTTGCCTGAACAGAAAATACTTTGGCTTAAGTATGCATCACAAGTGGTGCCAGTAATAAAGGGAACGCCTGAAATTCAGGCGTTCCCTTTATATAAGTGGGCAATACCGGGTTCGAACCAGTGACCCCTACCTTGTCGAGGTAGTGCTCTAAACCAGCTGAGCTAATTGCCCTTTTTTAATTTACAAAAACCGTTTATTAGATTTTGCGCTAAAATAAAGCAGAAAAATTACAATTTCAAATTCCTTCAAAGGAAACAGGATAATTAGTATTATTATCAAAGAAATTAAGGCAACAGCGCGTCTTTAGTACAAAGCTCGTCAACTAAACGTAATCTTTTCCTGGCCTGTTCACCTGATTAAAAAATGCCCGAAACGATTTTTCTATTATGAAAAACAGAGTCAATTGCAGCAGAATTTTAGTTTATAAATAAATGAAAATGAATTAATTATATTTATTCAACCTTAAACAAATCTACTATAATTACAAAACCCTTAAACATTATACTCATTTTTAAATAGTTTACATTATGAAGCAACTCTGTACAACATTACTTTTATTAATGGCCGGTATCACCAGCTTTGCACAGGCAGCATTTGCCCCGGTGGGCGCAAAATGGACCTATTATAAACAAACCTATGTAGGTGGGCCTGGCGGTATAGAAAAGTTTACCACCTACACTTGTACTTCCAGTCACTTAAGTGAGGGGAGAACGATTAAGATTATCGAATCGGAAATCAAGCAACAGCAGGTAACTTATGATAATGCTTTAAGTGCCTACGTTTTTTCCAACCGTACTACAGAACATAAAACAGATAGTCTTTATGAGCAAAATGATACGGTGTTCCTCTACAACAGGCTCTTTGAAAAATACACGCCTCTTTACCTGTTTAATGTACAGGAAGGCGATACTATTACACTTCCGGTATTTGATACGGTTTTAGCAGATGCCTGGTTTGGTTTCAGCAATTTAGTAACGGCTTTTGATTCTACCTTTACCTTTAGAGTGACTGGTGTAGACACGATCAACTACAACGGGAACGCATTAAAAACCATCTTCACAGAACCGGTGTTTGAGATAGACTGGACTAATTATACGCTTTCTGAAATCCACAAAACATTCAAACCGGTTTCTAATTGGGGAACAGACTTTGTTAACACCTGGATCGATCATCCTAACCCGGGAAGTGGAAACGGGCCGGATAGTTTCAATATTTATTACCCCAAAGGAGGCTATGCGCGCACACTTGGTGGCCTGGGGGCCGGCCTGGTACCAGAGCATACCATAGTTTTCAATGCGAATACTATAGCTGATGGATATTACCATAAATTCACTCCTCTGATCTGTTATACAGACAGTATATTTAACTATTTCAACCCACCTTCGCCTGCTTCCCAGGGTGACTGCGATACCTTTAAGATCAACACGCCTTTAAGCCTGAAACAGTTGAATGCAGCAAGTAATATCAGGCTTTACCCTAACCCGGTGCAAAACAGCTTGCATATTGATTTCGAAAAACCGGCTAAAACTATGCAGGTAAGGATCCTAAACCTCCTGGGTACTGTTGTTGTCAGAGATGTGACACTAAAAGAGCAGCAAAATACAATTGACCTCAGCGCTTTGAATACCGGCATCTATCTTGCTGTTATAGAAACGGGCGGCGAAAGATACTATTACAAGTTTGTCAAACAATAATAACTGACCATTGCAAAAAGGCTTCCGGGTGTACCACCCGCAAGCCTTTTTGCTTTAAGTGGAGTATATGGGAATCGAGTTGATAAGCATTTGAATGCCAACCAATAACAAAAGCCTACTGTCTTCCTAATAGACAAGAATATCATTTCATCAGGTAATAAACCCCAGCTCCCGTTATGGTTGTGCATTTTACAAAAAACATTTGCTCCCGGTTCTTTCTTTTACTTATAATCATTTCAGGTATCTCTGATACTTCAATAGCGCAAATCATTCCGAATGCCAATGGTATCGTTTTTGTCAATAAATCGGTGACCGGTGGTAACCAGTCCGGCAACAGCTGGGCCAATGCCGTCCCTGAATTAGCAGATGCTTTATTATCGGCACATAGCAATAGCAGTATTCAGCAAATATGGGTAGCCAAGGGCACTTATACGCCTAAGTACAGTGCAGGAACCGACAATATATCCCCTTATCTTCAGTTTGGCACACCCGACTGCGGGTATTTTGGCTCTTTCGTTCTGGTAAATAATGTAAAATTGTATGGTGGTTTCCAGAATGCCAATGAAACCAGTATCACACAAAGAGATACGATAAACAACAATACTGTATTGCACGGTTCAGATTCTTTTCTTCATGTGGTCATGAGTGTGGGCAATGTAGGTACGGCCGAGCTAAACGGGTTCACGGTGAAAGGAGGTAAATCTTACCCCTATCAAATATTGTATGTAAACGGTCAGCCTACCCGTGCTGCTTTCGGTGGCGGTATCTATATGCTCAATACTAATCTCCGCATTAATAATTGTACGATATCTGACAACACAGCAATTTTTGGTGGTGGCATTTATGCCGAAAACAGTAGCTTAACTTTAAAACATACGGCTTTGCTTAATAATAGTGCTATCGGAGGTTCTCCCAGTAGTGCTCAAGGCTCAAGTCTTGCCTTTGGTGGCGGGATCCATTTCCTTAATGGTATTTCCTTAACTATTGACAGTTGCAACATTAGTAATAATACAGTCACTTCAACATCTACGAATAGCTCGGGAGGAGGAGTCAACATTGCACAACTGGCTGCTTTTGCTCCGGTTAACATTAGCAATACCACTTTCCACAACAATAAAGCCTATCTCAACGTAGCTCCGGGAGCTACACCATCCTCTGTTGCGCTTTTGGGTGGTGGTCTGTCTATCATCAATCCATACCAGGTTTCTTATATCAACAATTGTGTATTTAGTGATAATCTTGCGCAGCTTTCTGCCCAGAATGCGACACTGTCCAGCACCATTCCCAATCAAATATTAGGGGGTGGTATTTTTAATGCATCACCACTTGTTATCAACAATACCACTATAAAAAATAATCAACTGATCGCGAATATAAATCCAGGCAATAATGCTAATGGCCTGACTGCCGGAGCCGGGATCTCTACCGATGGAGGGAGAATCAACGGTTCTGTGGGTGGCGTAAACACGGGTGTCAATTTAACCATCAATAATTGTATCATTGAAAATAATGAAACAAGCGGCAATTTTAAGCCATCAGGTGGTGGTATTTCTTATCTTATTAATTTACACCTGCTCCCGACAGCAATAAAACCTAAGATGAGCAATACTATCATTCGCAATAATTCAGCGAAATTCGGAGGAGGTATGCATTGCTACACCTTAGCCCCAATCATTAAAAATACTTTATTCCAAGGAAATACTGCCACAGAAGGTAGTGTCATTTATAATGAGAGTCCCGGACAAACAGCTAATCCTCAACTGATCAATTGCACGGTTTCCGGTAATAAATCTAATTTAAATGAAGCTCCTATAATTGCGAATAACAACGGTAGTACTACTACAATAAACAACAGCATATTATACAATAATACAGGAAGCTTGTCCAGCACCTCAAATATTGCTACATACAGTATTATAGAAGGCAACAGCCTTTTCCCGGGCACCGGCAATAAAAATCAGCATCCGCAATTTGTAAGCGCGGCTACGGGAGATTATGGCCTGCTGCCTACGAGTCCTGCCGCTAATGCAGGAAGCAATGCTGCTTATAATGCGGTGGGTAATGTCAATAGTGATACAGACTTAGCAGGCAATCCACGTATGTATGAAAACAGCATAGACATGGGTGCTTTTGAATTGCAAACAAAATCTATAGACACCAGCACCTCAACGCGCCATATAGATCAAGCTAATAGCAAAATAAAATTATTCCCCAACCCTGTATTGGCCGGACAAAATATACAGTTACAATTTAACCAGCCTGCTACTTATAGCAAGGGTGCGCAATTGATGATTACAGATGTTTCTGGTAAAAAAATATGGAGCCAGGTATTATGGGAGGCCAGCCAGCAAATACAAGCGCCTCAGGTTCCGGGTACTTACTTTATCAATATTTATTTTAAAAACGGAGACCAAACAAGTGTTACCCTTACGGTGAGATAATGAAACATAATCTATAAAATGCAAGGCCCTGATAGTGATATCGGGGTCTTGCTTTTTATAAAGTTTAATGAACTTTCCTGTAACCATTTAAAAACTTGTGGAGTATACAGTATTATGCATCATGTTGAGCAATTCTGAATAGAAAGAACTCGACAGGCTTTAGCCCTCTGAATTACATTCCGGAACAGCTAATAAAGGGATTTTTAAATCCCACGTTATCGATTGTTCGATATACGCTTCGCTAACCTATCGAACAACAGGTTTTCTACTTAAGCTATCCTGTAAAAAATCTGATTTAGAGCATACCGGGATCGAATCGCTCAGCCCTTGAATGCCAACCAATACCAAAAGCTTACTGTCTTCCTAATAGACAATATATCAATTCATTAGGTAATAAATCCCGGTTCCCGTTATGGTCATACATTTTACAAAAAACATTTGCTCCAGCTTCTTTCTTTTACTTGTCATTATTTTAGGCACCTCTTTTAGCTCGATTGCACAAATCATTCCAAATGCCAATGGTATCGTTTTCGTCAATAAATCCGTGGCCGGAGGTAACCAGTCCGGCAATAGCTGGGCCAATGCCGTCCCTGAATTAGCAGATGCCTTATTATCGGCACATAGTAATAGCAGTATTCAGCAGATATGGGTAGCCAAGGGCACTTATACGCCGAAATATAGTGCAGGAAGCGACAATATGGTTCCTTCCCTGCAATTCGGAACTCCTTTCTGTGGCCATTTTGGCTCTTTCGTACTGGTGAATAATGTGAAATTGTATGGTGGTTTTCAAAATGCCAATGAAACCAGTATCACACAAAGAGATACGGTAGACAACCATACTATATTGAGTGGTTTAGATTCTTTTGTTCATGTAGTGATGAGTGTAGGCAGTGTAGGCACAGCCGAGCTGAACGGCTTCACGGTCCAAGAGGGTAAGTCTTTCCCTTTCCAAACATTGTATGTCAACGGCCAGGCCACCCGTTCTGCTTTCGGGGGCGGTATCTATATGCAAAATACCAATCTCCGCATTAATAATTGTACGATAACTAATAATACGGCAAATCTTGGCGGCGGCATTTATGCCGAAAACAGTAGCTTAACTTTAAAACATACGGCTTTGCTTAATAATAGTGCCATCGGAAGTAATGGTACCCAGGCACAAGGGTCTAGTTCAGCCTACGGCGGTGGTGCCTATTTCCTTAATGGTATTTCCTTAACTATTGACAGCTGTGACATTAGTAATAATACGGCTACTTCAACCATTATAAATAGTGGTGGTGGTGGACTCAACATTGCACAAAGCACTTTTGCCCCGGTCAACATCAGCAATACCACTTTTCACAACAATAAAGCTTATCTCAACGTAGCTCCGGGAGCTACACCGCCATTTGTTAATCTTTTGGGAGGTGGTTTATCTATCATCAATCCATTCCAGCTTTCTTATATTAACAATTGTGTATTCAGTAATAACCTGGTGCAGCTTTCTGCTCAAAATGCAACATTATCTACTACTGCTGATAATGAAGTACAGGGCGGCGGCATTTTTAATGCTTCACCGCTTGTTATCAACAATACCACTATAAAAAACAATCAACTGATCGCCAATATCAATCCGGCCAACAATGCCAAAGGAATGACTGCCGGGGCAGGCATCACCACCGATGGAGCGAGAGGCTATGGTGGTGTGGGTGGTATCAACACGGGTGTCAATTTAACGATCAACAATAGTATCATTGAAAATAATGAGACAAGTGGCAATTTTAAACCATCCGGTGGCGGCATTTCTTATGTTATGAGGTTGAACCTGCTCCCGACAGCTATAAAACCTAAAATCAATAATACGATCATTCGCAATAACTCAGCGAAATTTGGAGGAGGCATCCACTGTTTTACCTTAGCCCCTGTTATTAAAAACACTTTGCTGGAGCGCAATACGGCCACAGAAGGTTGTGTTATTTATAATGAAAGTGCGGCACTATCTGCACATCCTCAACTGATCAATTGCACGGTTTCCGGTAATAAATCTAATTTGAATGACGCACCTTTGATAGCTAATAACAACAGCAGTACTACTACCCTAAACAACAGCATATTATACAACAATACAGGAAACCTGTCCAGCACCTCAAATATTGCTACATACAGTATTATAGAAGGCAATAGCCTTTTCCCGGGCACCGGCAATAAAAATCAGCATCCGCAATTTGTAAGCGCGGCTACGGGAGATTATGGCCTGCTGCCTACGAGTCCTGCCGCTAATGCAGGAAGCAATGCTGCTTATAATGCGGTAGGTAATGTCAATAGTGATACAGACCTGGCAGGCAACCCACGTATGTATGAAAACAGCATAGACATGGGTGCTTTTGAGTTGCAAACGAAATCTATAGACACCAGCACTTCAGCACGCAACATAGATCCGGCGCATCTCCACATAAAATTATTCCCCAACCCTGTATTGGCCGGACAAAACATACAATTACAATTTAACCAGCCTGCTACTTATAGCAAGGGTGCGCAATTGATGATTACAGATGTTTCTGGTAAAAAAATATGGAGCCAGGTATTATGGGAGGCAAGCCAGCAAATACAAGCGCCTCAGGTTCCGGGTACTTACTTTATCAATATTTATTTTAAAAACGGAGACAAAACAAGTGTTACCCTTACGGTGAGATAATGAAACATACTCTATAAAAAGCAAGACCCCGATAGTTATATCGGGGTCTTGCTTTTTACAAAGTTTAATGAGCTTTCCTGCAACCATTTAAAAACTTGTGGAGTATACAGTATTATGAATAATGTTGAGCAAGTCTGAATAGAAAGAATTCGACAGGCCTTATTCCTCTAAATTGTATATCCGGAACAGCTAATAACGGGATTTTTAAATCCCGCATTATAGATTGTTCGACATGCGCTTCGATAACCTATCGAACAGCACATTTTGGATCAAATACAAAACTTGTGGATTAATAAAAAAAGGATCAAATACAAAACTTGTGGATTAATAAAAAAATCTAGCTTTGCTGATAGATGAAAAAGGAGATCCAGGAAAGTTATTTTGCATTGGTT
>MKTB01000020.1 GCA_001897525.1 Bacteroidetes bacterium 43-16
TAGGTTTATATTATGGTACCGAAATGGTCTCTTCCCAAACCAGGCCGCTGATATCCGTTAAAGTAAGGGTGAAGACCCCTTGAAGGTTTTGTAAAGCCGGATCCGAGAACTGCAATTGTGCCCGTGCACCCAAAGGCAAGACCAGGCTGTGTTTCCCGGGTTTCACTTTAGCCACATAGCTGTTCTTTATTTGCCCCGGTTCCAGGGCGGCCAGCTGTTCCTGGTTTTGCTGATAGAGGATATGACCTTTTTCATCTTTGAGCTGTACGCCAATCAAAAAAGAACCATACACATCAGCGCCTTCATCCCGGAATACGGTAAATGATAATGTTCCGGCATCGATTTTGGGTTCGCTGATGGTGACATGAGGCCGCACGGACAGGTTATGCAATTTACCATAAACACCTCCATGAAAGTATTGATTGGTGAACAGGCTGAGTCCGAAAATGAATACAGCTCCAGCAAGAGCAATTTTCTTCAGTACCGGTTCTTTTATGTTTAAATCGCCCGAGCCCAGCCATTGCAACAAGGGTTTAGCGGAAGTGCGTTTTCTTTTGCGCACGATATACCGGTCCAGGGAATAATAGCTCCCACCCGTCAGGAAGATGGTAAAGCCTGCGGCAATACCCAGGATACCGATCTGCCACTCGTCCAGGCAGGTAGTGCCCAGCCAGCCCGATCCGAGCAGGATGCCGAGGGCAAGGCCCATCACGGCTATGCTCGCTGCCCGTGTAAACAGGCCCAGCATAAAGAATAGCCCAACAATACCTTCTACGATGGTAAAAATGGCCATGGCCCACCACAGCGCTTCGGGGTGTGAGACCAGGTATTCGATCATGGGTTTGATGCCGAGGGCATTAGGTAAAAAGTGGTTGAATTTCTCCCCGATATAACCGGCTTCACCGGGATTGAGTTTGTTTTCCAGGACGAGTCGTCGCCAGAAGGCAGAAAAGTAAGTCCAGCCGGTCACCCAGCGTAAGGCTGTGGCGAACATACCGGCATAATTATAGGTAGTATGATTCATATCAAAAGCTTATTAAATGAGGATACACATAATATTACTGAAGCTGCATGAGGCAGCCTCAAAAAGGGTTGTACACTTTAGTAAAAGCGCATAAACTATTAATAATTAGAGTATTAAATAAGCAGTTGATCGTGGAGGATGTAGATGGGGACCGGATAAGCCCTTCGGTCCAGAGATAGAAAAACCGATTGAACGGTTGCCGATCCTTTGTAAGTAGTAATGAAAGCATAAGCATCATTAAGGTGCTGATCCTTTATTAGTTTTTTTACAAATTCTATTGAAACTTGTCCGTCGCCGGCTTGCCTGCTTTCGGGACAGTTGCGGAGTTTGTCGGGCCTGTCCGCAGTAGTCCATGCAGCTACCGGGATGCCCAGGTAATCTTTAAGGGATTGCTTGGTAATGCAGGGTGTCCATAGCAATAAGATCGTCCAGAGGATGATGAGCTTATTGATAGTATGTCTGGCTATTGTAGGCACGGCTTCAAATGTAAGGGAATAAACGATAAGGGATTTGTCCCGGCAGGGATTTTAGTTTTATTTTAGGGATTAGTCGCATTGATTTTTAATTAAGCGTATAGGCATTTACAAAGAAATATGCAAACTGTATTAAAGAGAATGATCCTGAATCAAGTATATTTGACCTGCAATAGCTAAGCTAAAAAATGACAAAATATCTATACACTCTTTTTCTTTTCCTCTGTGCCTGTAAGGCTAGTGCACAGGTGGACAAAAACACAGCATTATACCAGACCATTCTTAAGCAGGATAGTTTGCTCTTTAATGTGGGTTTTAATACCTGCGACATTAAGCAGTTTGAATTGCTCTTGAGCGACAGCTTAAAATTTTACCACGACAAAGGGGGATTTTCGGATAAAGCAAAGTTCCTGGCGGATCTTAAAAACGGGCTGTGCAAAGATCCCGGAACCCGGCAGATAAAAAGGGTTTTGCTCAAAGAAAGCGCAGAGGTTTTTCCTTTGTATAAAAATGAGGTGCTTTATGCTGCGGTGCAAAATGGTGTACATATGTTTTATGAAGCGCCGGGAAGCCAGCCCGGCATTGCCCGGTTTACACACTTGTGGACACTGGAGCAAGGGGCCTGGAAACTCGCCACTTCTTTAAGTTTTGATCATCAAGCTTATGAACCAAAGGAAGCATCCGCTTCTATATTCGGTAATGAGCAGGCCATTGATAAATGGTTGCAGGCCAACCAGGTGCCTGCACTCGGACTCGGCATTATTGAAAACGGGCAACTCAAGCAGGTTCAGGTTTTCGGGGAGCACCGGAAAGGTATGGCCGCACCTTATAATACCATTTTCAATGTTGCTTCGCTTACCAAACCGGTAACGGCTTTAGTGGCCTTGAAACTGGTAAGCTCCGGTAAATGGCATTTAGATGAACCGCTGTATAAATACTGGACGGACCCGGATATTGCCGCTGATCCGCGCAATAAAAAACTGACTACGAGACATATCTTAAGTCACCAGACCGGCTTTGCGAACTGGCGTTGGCTGGATGCGGATAAAAAACTTAAATTCCACTTTGATCCGGGAACGCATTATCAATATTCCGGGGAAGGCATGGAGTACCTGAGGAAAGCCCTGGAAAAGAAGTTCCATAAATCTTTACAGGAACTGGCCGACGAACTTATTTTTCAACCCCTAAAGCTGCAGGATACCCGGTATGTCTGGGACAAAAATATAGACACCGCAAGACTTGCCATTGGTTATGACAAGGAGGGCAAGGCATATGAAACGGTAAAGAATAAAACGCCTAACGGAGCAGATGACCTGATGACTACGATTGAAGATTATGGTAAATTCCTGATCAGTGTGATGCATGCAGAGGGCTTGACATCGCAGGTATTTGATGAAATGACCCGGCAGCAGGTGGCCAGTAGCAAAGGAAAACACTTTGGCCTCGGCTTCGAAATTTACGATTTAGGAAATGGAGACTATGCTTTAAGTCATGGCGGTTCTGATAATGGTGTTCAGGCAATTGTATTTATCTTACCTAAAACAAAACAAGGGCTTTTGATCTTTACGAATGCCGATACAGGTGGAAGCGTTTATGAAAGTTTAGTGAAGCACTACTTAGGAGATAAGGGGCAGCAAATAATTGATATAGAAATGAATGGTACCGCTAATCCTTAGTTTGTATTGCTCTGCTCATAATTCAGGATAAGCTGCATATCCGAAACAGCTAATAAGAGGATTTTAAATCCCGGGTTTTTGATTGTTCTATATGCGCTTCGCTAACATGTAGAACAGCACTAGAGATAAGGGGCAGCAAATGATTGATATAGAAATGAATAGTACGACAAAACCTTAGTTTGTATTGTATTCTCCCGGTACAGGATAAGCTACCAAACACTGTAATCAGCTTTAATTTCAAAATTTATTTTTGTACATGGAAAAGAACAAATTATTGAGAATGGACAATGTAGGCATTGTCGTGGCCTCGCTGGACGATGCGATTGCCTTTTTTACCGAGATCGGTTTGAAACTGGAAGGCAGGGGAATGGTTGAAGGTGAATGGGCCGGGCGCGTTACCGGACTGGGCACACAATCTGTAGAGATCGCCATGATGCTTACGCCTGACGGGCACAGCAGGCTCGAACTTTCGCAATTTATCACACCGGCTACGGTTGCTGATCATCGTAATGCACCGGTAAATGCATTAGGCTACCTGCGGGTCATGTTCACCGTTGCAGATGTTGATGAAATGGTGTCCCGGCTGATGAAGCTTGGTGCGCAGCTCGTAGGAGAAGTGGTGCAGTATGAGCAATCTTATCGCTTATGCTACATCCGCTCGGCTGATGGATTACTGATCGGGCTGGCAGAAGAAATAGCTAAGCAATAATCAAAATAATGACAGACATTAACCAAATACTTTCTCAGACCAGGCACAGGCCCTTTGATGTGCCTGCAGGTAAGTGGACCTATTATCAAGAGTGGAATAATGCTTTGTTTTTGCACTGGCAGGTGCCGCTTGATCTTTTAAGACCATTGGTGCCGGAAAGCTTGAATATTGATGTATTTGAGGGAAATGCTTATGTGTCATTAGTGGCCTTTACGATGCAAAAGATCAGGCCGAGAAATTTACCTGCGCTGGCTTTTGTTTCTGATTTTGAGGAAATCAATATAAGAACCTATATTGATCACAATAATAAAAAAGGGGTGTACTTTTTGAATATCGAAGCGGAAAAACAATTATCGGTATTTATCGCCAGGGCCTTATCGGGGCTTCCTTATGAAAAATCAAATATCCGGCGTACTAATCAATACTACCGATCCCTTAATACAAGAAAGGATTTTTACCTGGATGCTGCATATGAAGTGAAAGCATCTATACCTGAAAAGACAGCATTAGATCATTGGTTGACTGAGCGTTATTGCTTGTACCTTAATAATAGGGAAGCAATTTATTGTTATGATATTCATCATAAAGCATGGGAACTAAAGAAGGTGGCATTAAATGCTTTGAACGTACAATATAAACTAGGCGAATTAAGTTTGACCGGGCAACCCCAGCTCATGCATTATTCTGAAGGAGTGCAGGTAATTGCCTGGAAAAGAAACAAATTGTAAAGCGTACTCCCGGGAAAAAGAACTTTCACCAAAATGGATGAATGATTTAAAAGATCTTTAATCCAAGCCGTTTTCAATATTGAATTTGCAAAGTGCAATTTGCTTCTTGACGGTTCTTAACTCCTTCATTTTTTCTTCTATTTGTGCCAGCTTTTTATCTAAAACTTCAATTTTTGCTTTCCTGCTGATCTCTTTCTTGTACCAGGCATCCACTACTTCCTTGATTTCAGATAAAGTAAAGCCTACAGCTTTCGCCATCTGAATAAACCTCAGCTTGTCGGCGACTTCCTCCCCATAGTACACATAATTATTAGTAGTGACTTCTTTTTTGGTAGTACCTTTAAAAAGTCCGCTCTTCTCATAAAAGCGTATGGTGCCTATAGGTATGCCCGTTTCTTTTGAAAGCTGATGGATTAATTTCATTACTGAAAAAGTTTTAAAAAAAATATTGAACTATATAGTATACTGCATTGTTGTGTGTTGCAAAATTAGTACTTAATTTTACATTTCACGATTAGAATAGTAACTATACCCTTAGAGTAAAATATATGGAAGCACAGTACTCAGATGAAGCCCTGGTCAATACCCTACCCGGTTTTTCCAATCATTATGCGACAGTAAACGGCACTACCTTACATTATGTATCCGGGGGTACTGGGGAGCCTTTGGTGCTGGTTCCCGGTTATCCCGAAACCTGGTGGGCCTACCATAAAGTGATGCCCCTGCTCGCAAGCAAATACCGGGTGATCGTGGTGGAGATGAGGGGCATGGGCAGCTCGGCCAAGCCGGCAGATGGTTATGAGAAAAAGAATATGGCGAAAGATGTTTATGAACTGGTGCAAATGCTGGGATTGGAAAAAGTGTATATAGGCGGGCATGACATCGGGGCGCATGTGGCCTTCAGTTTTGCGGCCAATTACCCGGCCACTACGGCTAAATTAATGGTTTTAGATACACCGCATCCCGATGAGGGCATGTATCATTTGCCTATGTTGCCCATTCCGGGCGCAAACCATCTTTACCCCTGGTGGCTGGCCTTCAACCAGGTAAAAGAGCTCCCGGAACAATTACTGGAAGGAAGAATGGAGATCGTGATCGCATGGTTATTTGAACATTTAATAGAAAATAAAGAAAGCATCACTGCTTTTGATAAGGCTGTGTACGCGGCTGCCTATAATAGTAAAGATGCCATACGCGCATCGAATGGCTGGTACCAGGCATTCCCCCAGGACATTGCAGACAGCAAAACGTACCGCAAGCTCAATATGCCGGTAATGGGGATCGGTGGCAGCGGCTATGAAATGCTGGCGATGTCGCTCCCTGCAAGTACAAGTGATCTGCAGCTCAGGAAAGTTGCAGCAAGCGGACACTTTATATTGACCGAACAAGCGGAGCAAACAGCACAGTTTATGATGGAGTTTTTGGGATAATTAATATATCAGTCGAATGTTTTGATGCTTTAAGTAACAGTCAAACTGTTATAAATAATTGCTAATACTTTTTAAGCTAAAAACGCTTGAAGTCAAAACGCTGATGGCGGAAAGGCGGTGTTTTTGTATTTTGCTTTTTGTAAGTCAAAAATCAAGGGAAGCCATTCTTGGGAAAGGTTGAAAAGAAACTAAATTATAATATGCAAACAATACTCAGGAAAGGGAATATTTTATTGAAACAGTTGAGCACAGAGGATGCTTTAATGTTTCATCGTTTGTATGCCGGAGCTGAAAAAGACAGTGATCTTAGGGGAAGTAAAACGCCTCTTGAATTTACGCAACATATCATCTCGCTTTGTAATCAGATCTTTAGCATCAGGATGGGAGATGATCCGGAAAACATCATCGGGGACTGTGCATTGCATGACTGGAATGCCTCAAGGCGCGAGATCGAGATCGGTGGAAGCCTGCTCCCTGAGTATTGGGGTAAAGGCATCATGAACACCGCATTTGACTTATTAATAGCCTGGGCACAGCATCAATATGCAATAAATACGATCCTTGCAAAAACCGAAATTGAAAATAAGAATGCGATAAAATTCGCCCTAAAGATGGGTTTTAAACAGATCAAAACAGAAGGAGCTACCCTTGTGCTGGCAAAATATCTGCATACAAATATCCAGCATGATTTTTAATTAATAAATCTAAGTTTTGCTTTAGTAAACATTAGTTAATTATTAAAAATCAATAATTTGCAATTAAATTTAAATATATCTCAGAAATACCTCAGTCGCACCAAATCCATACTTCTGGCTGTATTTATTTTCAAATTGGCGCACCTGCTTTTTCATAGATTTCAGCAGCCTATGCACCTCTTCTTTTAACTTACCTGCCCCTATACCATGGATGATGACCACAGAAGGCATCTGGTTGTGGTAAGCGTTAATAATCCCCAGTTCGCAGGCTTGCAGCTGCGCTTCCAGTTTTTGCGCATTAGACATGGTATGGTAATCCACCACCAGTTGCTCTATATGCAGGTCTATTTCCTGTGAGCCCGAAGGGCGCTTCTTAAAATTATAGGTTTGAGGCACCGGTTTAATCGCAGGTGCAGCGAAGAGATCTGAAGCTTTAAGGCCCGAGAGGTCAACCCTGGGGAAGTCGGATGCGATCTGCACCGAGAACATAGGCTCCCCACTCTGCTCCAGTTGATGGATCCTTTGGAAAATACTTTTGGGTTTGATCTTCAGGTGATGCTCCAGTTGCTTCGATTCCGATACTTTAGCAATGCTTTCGAGCTTAAAATCAAAAGATAATCCCTCGTTCACCAAGTCAAATTTAATATGGTGAAGATACAGATGCTGAAAGGGATAGATAGTAGTACCTAAAGTAAATTCTTTTCCCAGGTTAGTCTGGCAGTCATACCTTAGTTTAATGGTGTACTCTGTCTGGTTGATGAAGTAGAGTTTAAGGCGGGCCAGCTGGTCCTGGTCTCCTTCAAAGAAATAAACGGGTATGACGGAGAAATAAAATCCGGGTTCCAGTCCCTTATGGGCATTGCTGTCGCCCTTCTGCGTTCCCGGCTTTTCAGAGGGAAAATCGTCCAGGTTCAGGGCCCTTTTTCGGGCATTCATCTTTTTACTGGTAAACAGTTTCAGGTAGGGATGGTCCAGTTCGTCTGCAAATGCAGGAAATCTTGTGTTCAATACCTCCAGTTCCACCATTTCATTATTGATGATCTGGATCACTTTACCTTCCTCCTTCGTGTGTTTCACGATCACTTTATCGCCTATAGAAAATTTCACTGTTTTGCTTTTTGGCAAAGATACGCTTTCCCAAACAGGCAGCTTCATTAAGATAGATAATAGCCCTTAATCTTACTTATCAACAATTGTTAAAAAAAATAGCCCAAAACAGCCTAAAATATACTAAGGAAATGGTAAAATATATATAAGAATATTGAGATTAACCATTATCTTTGCCCACTTATTGAATTTTTTAATTTAAAAATCCTAACACAATTTTTGGTATGCAATTAAAAGGATTGGTGAAATTTTTTACCGCAGCCCTGATACTGTTCTCACTATGGAGACTATCATTTACTTTCGTCGCGCAAAGTGTAGATAGAAAGTATGAAGCAATGGCTGTTAAAAAAGTTGGTCAATCTCATCCTGATGCAAAAGGCGTTGAAAAAGATGAGTTGATTAACAAAGCGTTTGTACACATCACAGACAGTTTACGTGATGAAAAAGCATTTGGCTTCTTAGGTGCGGAGTACACTTACCAGGAGCTTAAGTCCAAGGAATTGGGTTTAGGTCTTGACCTGCAAGGTGGTATGAGCGTAACCCTGGAAGTAGGGCTGGAAGGTTTATTAAAGTCTATGGCCATCAATCCGGAAGATCCGGGATTGAACCAGGCTATTGCCGTAGCTGAAAAAATGCACGAGCAAACTCCGGACAACTTCGTTAACCTGTTTGTAAAAGCTTATCAGCAGGTAAACCCGGGCGGCAAACTTTCTGCTATTTTTGCTAAACCGAATCAATCTGCGATCAGTCACAACAGCAGCAATGAGGACGTGATCCGTTACATCAGAGCAGAAGCTGATAAGGCAACTGACCGTACGTACACTGTATTGCAAACACGTATCGATAAATTTGGTGTTGCACAACCTTCTATTTCATTAGATAAAAATAAAGGGATCATCACTGTAGAACTTGCCGGTGTGAAGAACCCTGAGCAGGTAAGAAACTACCTCCAGGCCACTGCAAAACTGCAATTCTGGGAAGTGTATAAAAACAGTGAAGTAGTTGAATCCCTGGTGAAAGCCAATGATATCATCAAAGCCAAGCTTTCCGGTAAAGCAGCTACCCCGGTTGCTGCCAAAGACTCTACTGTAGCAAAATCAGATTCTACAAAGAATGTAAACGATACGGCTAAAAACAGTAGCCTGGCCAGCGCAATGGCAAAAGATACTTCGGCTTCTTCTTTAGCACAAAACCAGGAGCAATCCCTGTTCTCCTTCATGTCTCCTATGCAGCAAGAGTCCAATATGATTGGTATCGTTGCAAATAAAGATAAGGAGAGAGTACTTTCTTTATTGAATGAAAAAGAAGTAAAAGCCCAGTTCCCTTCTAATGCTGTATTCTTATTAGGAGAATCCGGTATGACAGATAAGAACGGTAAGAAAAATGCTTATTACGGAGTGTATGTCATCAAAACGGTTCAGGGTTCTCCTGATGCAAAACTGGAAGGTGACCACGTAAAAAGTTCTAAGTTTGACTATCAGCAAGATGGTACTCCTGAGATCAAATTGGAATTTGACCAGCAAGGTGCCGGTATCTGGTCTAAATTGACCGGAGATAACTTAAACAGGCCTATAGCTATTGTATTGGATAGCTTTGTATACTCTGCGCCTAATGTAATCAGCCAGAGCAATACAGGTAACTCTTCTATCACCGGTGGTTTTGATGTAACTACAGGTACAGAATTAGCGAGCATCTTACAGACAGGTAAATTACCTGCTCCTGCCAAGATCGTTTCTGAGCAAATCGTAGGACCTACTTTGGGTGCTGAGTCAATTGATGGTGGTATGAAATCATTCATCGCTGCATTCTTAGTGATCTTTGTATTGATGGTGGTTTACTATAATACTTCCGGTATTATCGCGAACATCGCTTTATTATTGAACTTATTATTCACTTTCGGTGTATTGGCCAACTTAGGTGCTACCTTAACCATGGCCGGTATTGCGGGTATCGTACTCGGTATCGGTATGGCAGTGGATGCGAACGTAATTATATTTGAAAGGATCAAGGATGAACTTTCCCTGGGCGATACTTACGAAGAAGCCGTAGATAAAGGATACAAGCGTTCTTATGCACCGATCATCGATGGTCACGTTACCAGTTTGATCACCGCAACGATCTTATTGTACTTCGGTCTGGGCGCGATCAAAGGTTTCGCTACTACACAGATCATTTCCTTATTGCTGTCTTTGTTCACCGGTATCATGGTATCCCGTATGATCACAGATGCTTACACTAAGAAAGGTCGTCACTTTAAATACTTCACTAAGTTTTCTGAGAAGATCTTCCAAAAAGCTAAGTTTAACTTTATCGGTAAGAGAAAGATCGCTTATGTGATTTCTGCAATTGTAATGGTTGCCGGTCTGGCTTCTTTTGCTAATGGCTTTGATTATGGTGTTGAATTTGACGGAGGTCGTTCTTATACCATTAAATTCGATCAGCAATACAAAACTTCTGATATCCGTGAGCACTTGAGCAAGCACCTGGAAAAACACCCGGTAGTGAAAACAATCGGTACGGGTAACCAGTTGAGCATTACTACAGACTACCTCATCAACCAGCAAGGTAAAGATGCAGAGAATAAAGTAATGGCTAAATTGTATGATGGTCTGAAAGCAGAAAAATTCATTCCTGCTACAGTAGACCTGCCAACATTTGCTGCTCAATATGTACAAAGTACACAGGCTGTATCTCCAATGATCTCTGAAGACCTGAAAACAGGAGCATTAAAAGCAACTATTTATTCAATTCTTGCGATCTTCCTGTATATCTTCATCCGTTTCAGAAAATGGCAGTACTCTATCGGAA
Source organism: Bacteroidetes bacterium 43-16 (assembly GCA_001897525.1). Lineage (GTDB taxonomy): Bacteria > Bacteroidota > Bacteroidia > Chitinophagales > Chitinophagaceae > Edaphocola. Next base: position 10,651 of record MKTB01000020.1, read on the forward strand.
CAATCGTTTCTTTGTTGCACGATGCCTTGTTTACCGTTGCTATCTTCTCTTTCTTCCGCAACATCGTTCCGTTTGCCTTAGAGATCGATCAGCACTTTATCGCAGCATTGCTTACCGTTATCGGTTTCTCAATGAATGATACCGTTATCGTATTTGACCGTATCCGTGAGACCTTCCGTCGCACGCCTAATGCGGATAAAAATGAAGTGATCAACAGTTCTATCAATGCCACTTTATCCCGTACCATTATGACTTCATTCACGGTATTCATTACCGCTGTGATCCTGTTCATCTTTGGTGGTGAGGTATTGAGAGGCTTCGCCTTCGCGATGTCTTTAGGTGTACTGGTAGGTACTTACTCTTCTATTTTCCTTGCAGCACCTATGTTGTCTGACATGGATAAAAATGACTCTTTAAAATTAGAAGAAGATAAAGAAGAGCGTATTAAAGGCTTAAAAGCCCAGGCTTAATTTTAAGCAAATAAGATAAATCAAAAAGCGGTTGAACTTTTCAGTTCAACCGCTTTTTTGTTGAGGATTACCTGTCAGAAATTGGTTTTCGCTGCCGGTTTGGGATGATATGTAAGCCTATAAGGTTTCCAAAACCTTATAGGTTTTTTTTGAAATTTTACCGCAATAAAAAAACGGGCTTCAGTCATTAACTGAAGCCCGTTTTACTGTTATACTGTTATTTATGGATTAATATTACCAGGTCACCTTAGTGATCTTCAGCATATTGGTCGGCAGGTGAGCAGCCACAGGAATACTTCCGGTGTTGATCACCACATCACCTGTTTTTACATAACCGCGCTCTTTCAAGATATCGATCTGTTCAAAGATGATGTTATCGACATCTTCCTCGTTGGTATAATATAAAGCCGTAACGCCCCAGCTCAGGCTGAGCTGGTTCACCAGCGATTTCGTTTTAGTAAACACAAACAGTGGCGCTTCCGGTCTGAAGCTGGACAGCATAAAACCGGTGTACCCGCTTTGGGTCATACCCACCAGTGCATTGGCATTTACTTCTTCCGATATTTTACAGGCATTATAGCACAAAGCATCGCTTAAGAAACTAGGAGAATGGGGTTGCGGTACCAGGTTACGGTTGTAGACACTTTCCTCTTTTTCCGTTTCCACGATGATATTAGACATGGTTTTCACCACCAGGGAAGGATGATCCCCCATAGCAGTTTCTCCGCTCAACATAACCGCATCGGCACCTTCCAGTACAGCATTGGCCACATCGGTGATCTCGCTCCTGTTGGGCCTGGTCCGGGTCATCATACTTTCCATCATCTGGGTGGCAATGATTACCGGCTTCGCCCTGTGGATACACATTCTTACAATATCGCGCTGCACCATAGGCACGCGCTCGATCGGTAGTTCTACGCCCAGGTCGCCACGGGCTACCATAACGGCATCTGAGGCCAGTATGATCTCACGCAGGTTCTTTAAAGCCTCCGGTTTTTCAATTTTGGCTACGATCTTCGCATTGCTTTCCTTGTTGCGGATAATGGCCTTAAGATTCTTGATGTCTTCCGGTTTCCTTACAAAGGACAAACCGATCCATTCGATCTTTTGTTCAATAATGAACTCCAGGTCGTGCAGGTCTTTCTCGGTCAGGGAAGGAATAGATACATTCGTGTCCGGCAGGTTCACTCCTTTTTTAGAAGATAAAATACCGGAGTTGATTACGACGGCTTTTACCGTACCATTGGGGAAAATCTCTGTAATTTTTGTTTCAATTTTCCCGTCATCCAGCAATACGGATTCTCCTACTTTTACATCTGAGGCAAAGTTCTGGTAAGACATGTATACACAGTCTTTATTACCTATACACGGTTCATTGGTAAAGGTGATGGTTTCTCCTTCATCAAAGAAGACCCCGTTATTTTCCATTTCACCAATGCGCAACTTAGGTCCCTGCAGATCTGCCAGGATAGCAATATTGTAAGGTTGTTCAATATTGATCCTGCGGATATGGTCAATTACTTCCTTATGCTTTTCATGCAAACCATGCGAAAAGTTTAAACGGAATACATTGACTCCGGATTTAACCAATTCCAATAATTTTTCAAAAGTATCGCAGGCCGGTCCTACCGTTGCTACGATTTTTGTTTTTCTAAGCATAATATTGATTTTATTGTTTAAACAACTTCTAAAACGTCATTGAAAGTACATAAAGCCTTAAATTGCTTCAGTCTTCCCTGTATATCTTCTGTGGTGATCTCTTTCATTCTTTCCGGGCCGAATTTTTCCACGCAGAAAGAAGCCATTACGGATCCCATGATCACCGCTGTTTTCATCGTTTCAAAACTGAAATCATCTGCACGGGCGATATGACCGATAAATCCACCGGCAAAAGTGTCACCGGCACCGGTAGGATCATACACATCTTCCAGGGGCAAGGCAGGAGCAGAGAATACTTTATCTTCATGGAACAACAGCGCGCCATGCTCCCCTTTCTTGATCACTACATATTTCGGGCCCATTGCACGAATCTTCTGTGCGGCTTTCACTAAAGAGTATTCTTCTGTTAATTGACGGGCTTCTGCATCATTTAAAACGATCAGGTCCACCATTTTCATGGTTTCCTTCAAAGCGTCCATGGCAACCTCCATCCAGAAGTTCATCGTATCCATGATGATCAGCTTGGGACGGTTTTTAAACTGGCTGATCACGCTCTGCTGAACGGCAGGAACCAGGTTGCCCAGCATCAGGTAGCTGCAATCCTGGTAGCTTTCCGGTAATTGCGGATCAAAGGAAGCCAATACATTTAAATCGGTCACTAAAGTATCGCGCGTGTTCATGTCAGCATGGTAACGTCCGCTCCAGAAAAAGCTTTTCTCGTCCTTTTTCACTTCCACACCTTCAAAGCTTACACCGCGTTTTGCCAAAAGATCAAACTCCTCTTGTGGAAAGTCATAACCTACAATAGATACCTGCTTGATGTTGTTATACACTGCAGAAGCAGCCCATGCAGCATAGGTTGCAGATCCTCCGATGATTCTATCCACTTTTCCAAAAGGTGTTTCCAGGGCATCGAAAGCCATGGTTCCGGTAATAACTAATGACATGTTTTAAATTTAATTGTGTTTGATTATGAATTTATAATGTTTGCTAATTTTTCTTTATTGACAGGCACTACACCCGTTTCTTCACAGACCATTCCGCCGGCAATATTGCTCCAGTTGGCCATCGTGTACACATCTTTGGTGACGGCATATACCATCGCAGCAACGGCAATCACCGTATCCCCTGCCCCGGACACATCGGCCAGGTTGCGCACATTGGTCGGGATCAACCCCTCTGTAGTGCCGGTACTGTAAAACATCCCGTGCTCTGATAAGGTGAGTAAAGTAATTTTATGTTCCAGGCGCTTATATAACAGCTGGTGTACGGTTTCCAGTTCTTCCAGCGCTACCTTGGGTATCGTGATATTAAGTCCCTGCTGCACTTCTTTTAGATTAGGCTTGAAAATATCAACCCCTTTATACTGCAGGAAATTATCAAATTTAGGGTCCACGGCAGTGATCAGGCCCAGGTGCTGGCAATGTTCTAAAACCCTGTGGATCACATTTTCCTTTAAAACCCCTTTATTGTAGTCTTCAAAAATGACCAGGTCTGGCTTCTGGATCTGTAAATAGCGCAGGGTGGCATCTATAAAAGGATGCTCTTCTTTAGGGGTCAGCGGATTAAGATCTTCCTCGTCCAGTCGCATTACCTGCTGTCCTTTGCTGATGATACGGGACTTGGTCGTCGTTTTGCGGAAGGCACTTAAATGGATCAGATCGGTCTTAATGCCCTCTTTCTCCAGTAGTGCTTTAAGCGCATGGCCATTTTCATCATCGCCCATGACACTGGCTACGGTGACCTCAGCGCCCAGGCTTTTACAATTGAAAGCCACATTGGCGGCACCGCCCAGTCTTGATGTTTTCTGTTCGATGCGCAGCACAGGTACCGGGGCCTCCGGGGAGATGCGGTCCACTTTCCCAAAGATATACTGGTCCAGCATCAGGTCGCCTATAACCACGACTTTTAATTGGTTGATCTTTTCGAAAATCTCTGTGCTACTTAATGGACTCATAAATTATGCGCAAAGGTATCATATTCCATATTAAGTTTACCTTAATTTTCCTATCGGGTGAGTATAATTCTGAAGGTAGTACCTTTCCCCGGTTCTGATTGTTTGACAAAGATCTGGCCGTTATGATATTCACTGATGATGCGCTTTGCCAGCGAAAGTCCCAATCCCCAGCCCCGCTTCTTGGTAGAGTAGCCGGGCTTAAATACTTTCTTATAGGCATTTTGCGGCATTCCCTTCCCGGTATCGCAGATGTCGATAACGATCTGGCGGGTCGTATTGGTCATGTTGATCTTGATCTTGCCAGAGCCTTCGATGGCATCTAAGGCATTGCGGATCAGGTTTTCTATCACCCAGTCAAACAGTGGTCCGCTCAGGAGGTAAGCCGCTTCCTCTGCCCCATTGCTGTCAAAGGTGATCTCTACTTTTTTCGGTGCGCGGGTTTGCATATAGGCGGCCATGGCAGCGAGCCTGGGCACCAGGTTTTCTTCTTCCAGTACCGGCACAGAACCTATTTTGGAAAAACGGTCTGCCACCAGTTGCAGGCGGTTGACATCTCTTTCCATTTCCTGTACATATTCCCGGTTGTCTTCATTCTCTTTGAGCAGTTCCATCCAGCCTACAATAGAAGATAAAGGGGTACCCATCTGGTGGGCCGTTTCTTTGGACATACCTACCCAGACCTGGTTCTGGATACTCTTCTGGGCATTAAACACAGCAATCAGTACGATCAATACAAAGACAGAGATCACGGCCATTTGTAAGGCCGGGTAGTATTTAAGCTTTTCCAGCATGGGAGAATCGCCGTAATAGATATGTCTTTTGGCAAACTGGATATCAGTAATGATGAGCTTGTTGGCCTTTTTAAATTCTGCTAGTTTGTTGGCGACAAAGTTGGAATCAGCGGCAATCCTTTTCTGGTCCAGGTTCATATATTCCAGGATACTATCTTGCTCATCCGTTGTAATCAGGGGGATGTCTTTATTCTTTTCAATAATAAAATAGGCGAAGTTTACATCCGTATTAGCATCAGGGATACTCATCTGTTTGATGGCTTCTATGGTGACCTGTACCTTTTCCCGCTCTGCCAGTTCCATTTCTTTAGTGATCTTACTGATGAAATAAAAGGAGAAGGCCAGGATAAAGATCCCGAATAAGATAGCATAGCTACGCCAGTTCAAAAAGCGCTTAATCATGTCTCAAAAGTAAGCATTGAAATTAAAAAATCATCAAGCCTGTATATTTATCAGGCAGATTCAATAAATGAACGTAAATTCCTTTGTGGTAAGTACTTGCCGGCCATCAATCATTATTAGTCCAATCCTAAAAAAAGCATTAACTTGCATGATTCATCAAGGCTAAAAAATTTATGTCGAAATCTAAACAAGATCAAATTAATGTAACAACAGAAACGGGAACCTTAAGAAGACTATTGGTACACAGTCCGGACAGCGGATTAGGCAAGGTCGTTCCTTCTAAAGCGCAAGATTGGTTGTTCGAGGACATTGTTCACCTGGACACGATCCGCAGAAAAGAATATGATTATTACACTAAATTGCTTTTGTATTTTCTTGACCCTGAAAAAATCAAAGGAAAGCTGAAGAAAATTGATGATCCTAAAAACAAAAGATCCTTCTATAAGCCGGACCATAAAGATTTCCATGCTTCTGATAAGGTGGTGGAACTGCAATTATTGCTGGCCCAGATCCTGGAGCATGAAAATATCCGTCACAAATTAATTGCTTCTGTATGTGCTATAGAAAACTGTTCTTATGCCACACAGCAGACCTTATTAAGCTATGACCCTAAAGCGCTGGCTAAGATCTTTATCAGCGGTACACACAATGATAATGAAATGATCTTCCCGCCTATCCCTAACTTTATCTTCACAAGAGATATCGGGATTACGGTCAATGACCATATATTACTGAACAAGCCGGCCAAGAAAGCACGTACAAGAGAGGCTTTACTGGCTAAGTATATCTTTTTCAACCATCCTATGTTTGAAGGATATGCGGAGAAGATCATTGAATTGCCGGACACAGAACACCACTTCTTATTACCAAAGGAAACGGAAGGGCATAAAGTGACCCTGGAAGGCGGCGATGTGATGGTGGTGAGTAAAGACCATTTACTGGTTGGGGTGAGCGAGCGTACCACCTGGGATGCGGCTTATCAAACCATTAAAGCACTGTTTGATAAAAAAGTGGTGAAGAAGATCACTGTAGTGAAGATCCCGCGCAAGCGTGATTATATGCACATTGATACGGTGTTCACACAGGTGAAAAAGAATGTATGGGTAATGCTGGGTATTTTCTCCAACAAGTCGGTTAAACACCTGGACGGAGACAGCGTGCAGAGACACCTGGGTATAGGCACGGCGCAGAAAGCGAAAGATGATAAACTGAAGATCATACAATTTAATATCAAAAACGTGGACAAGCCCGTTCAGTTTGACAGCCTGGAAGAGTTATTGATCGATATCAGTACCAAAGACCTGGGTTGTAAAGAAAAGGATGTGAAAATCATCCTGTCCGGTAATGATGAGTTCCCGTATGATATGCGTGAGCAATGGACCGACAGTTGTAATTTGCTGGCGATCAAAGAAGGGGTTGTATTAGGCTATGACCGCAACGATAAAACGGTAGAAGCTTTTGAGCAGGCCGGGTTTAAAGTAGTGAACGTAGAAGACCTGATTCAGGACCTGGAAAGTGATAAAGTGAAGGTGGAGCACATCAAAGATACGATTGTACTGATGCCTTCTGCTGAACTTTCCCGGGCCAGGGGCGGCTTCCATTGTATGAGTATGCCTTTGTTAAGAGATTAAAATAAATCATTTATATAAAAATATTTAATTGCATATTATGAGCTATGCATTGTTAATGGTAAGACCTGTCCGTTTCGGCTACAATGCCGAAACGGCAGTAAACAATGTCTTCCAGGTAGCAGGTCAGAACCAGGAAGAAGTACAGGCAAGTGCCTTACAAGAATTTGATCATTTTGTGGCGACCTTACGCAGTCATGATATCGACGTAGTGGTGGTAGAAGATACCGTAGAGCCACATACACCGGACAGTATTTTTCCGAATAACTGGATCAGTTTTCATAAAAACAGCACGATCGTGCTTTACCCTATGTTTGCCGCTAACAGGAGACTGGAACGCAAAGAGACGGTTATAGAAGCGATCAAAAGCAGGTTCCAGATCGATAGTACGATAGACCTGACCAAGAATGAGTCTCATGACGTGTTCCTGGAAGGTACGGGCAGCATTATCCTGGACCGGGACAATAAGATCGCTTATGCCTGCATCTCCCCGAGAACAGACAAGAACCTGTTCCTGGAGTTCTGTGAAGAGATGGGTTATGAGCCGGTTATTTTTAATGCCCTGGACCAGAAAGGAAAAGATATCTATCATACCAATGTGATGATGTGTCTCGGCGATAAATATGCCGTGATCTGCATGGACAGTATCCCAGAGGCCGACCAGAGGGCTGTGGTTACGGCAACTCTGGCCCAATCGGGCAAAGTGATTGTCGATATCAGCTTTGAGCAGATGAATCATTTTGCAGGCAATATGCTGCAGGTGACCAATGTGCAGGGTGAGCAGTTCCTGGTGATGTCCAGCCAGGCCTATGCTTCTTTAACGGAAGAGCAGGTGCAGACACTGGAGTCTTTTAACCCGATTATACATGTACCTTTAAACACGATAGAAACCAATGGCGGCGGCAGTGCCCGTTGCATGATGGCGGAGATCCTGTTACCTAAAAAATAAAGAAAACTACTCGTAGCTGTGTTACAAAAGTTATTTATAAAAAACTATGCGATCATTGACGAGATCAGCATCAGTTTTGATCAACATTTAAATGTAATTACAGGGGAAACCGGCGCCGGAAAGTCAATCATTCTCGGCGCCATTTCCTTGATACTGGGCGAGCGTGCCGACAGCTCGGTACTCATCAATACCCGGGAGAAATGTATCGTTGAAGCGCATTTTGATACCAGGGACAATGCTGACTTTAATGGTTTGCTGCAGACGCATGAACTGGATGCCGAGCATCCCAGCATCATCCGCAGGGAGATCAGCACGAGCGGCAAGTCCCGTGCTTTTGTCAATGATACACCGGTAACGCTTGCGGTGCTGAATGAACTCACGGCCTGCCTGGTGGACCTGCATCGCCAGTTTGATAACCGCGCACTGGACGACAGCCGGTTTATGTACCAGTCGCTGGATGCCGTAGCAGGACATTTGCCTGCCGTAAAGCAATACCAGCAGGACTTTGAGCAATACAAGCAATTACAGAAGTCTTACCAGAACCTCATGGCTGCACAGCAGCAATGGCAAAAGGAAGCGGACTATAACCAGTTTTTGTTTGATGAGCTGGAAACGGCCAACTTCCAGCCGGAAGAAATCGAGCAGCTGGAATTGCAGTTGAAACAACTCAGCCATACAGAACTGATTCAAAATACGCTTTCAGAAAGCAATCATCTACTCACAGAAAGTGAACAGCCCATCATACAGGAAATACGCAAACTGGCCCAGCAATTGCAAGGCCTGGAAAGCTATATGCCGGAAGCAGCGACTTTAGGCCAGCGCCTGAACAGCTGCTACGAAGAGCTGAAAGATGTGGCTGCCGATTGTGAACGGCTGCATGGGATGATCGACCTGGACCCTGCTAAACTCCTGGAGATGCAGGAGCGCCATGACCTGGGCAACCGTTTACTAAAAAAACATGGACTGACGGATACTAAAGCTCTAAGAGAGCTGCATGAATCCCTGGCTTTAAGCATTACGCAGCAAGCACATGCAGGGGCAGACCTGTTGCAACTGGAAAAGGATATAGCACAGCAAAAGGCCGGTCTCGAGGTGCAGGCGGAGCAGATAACTGCCGTACGACGTGAGCGTGCCGTAAATTTCGGTAAAGAGATCAATGCCCTGCTCCACCTCGTAGGTATGCCTAATGCGCGTTTTGAAATTGAATTAAAACCTGCTGCCGACTTTAACAGCTTTGGTAAGGACCAGGTACAATATTTACTGGATGCCAATAAAAGTGGTAAACTGGTGGCGGTGCAGAAAGCAGCTTCGGGTGGTGAGCTCAGCCGTATTATGCTGAGCATTAAAACGCTTACGGCAAAAGCCCTGCATATGCCTACTTTGATCTTTGATGAGGTAGATACCGGTATTTCCGGAGAAGCGGCCAGGCAGGTAGGTATTTTATTACGCTCTTTGGGCGATTATCACCAGATACTCTGTATTACCCATCAGCCGCAGGTGGCCGGTAAGGGGCATCTGCATTTATATGTCTATAAAACGACACAGGACAATAAGGTCCATACACAAATCAAAACATTAAGTACAGAAGAGCGCATTCAGTTGATCGCAACGATGATCGGAGGCGACGCTCCATCGGCTGCAGCATTGGACAATGCCAAAGAGCTGGTCATGCAATAAAACATACCCTGACAATGATACCAACATTTACCGTCCCCGAATCTTTACATTATATCGTGGAGCATCATAAGGCTTTTATTGAAAAAGTATGTGCTGCAGAGCTGGTCTATACCCTGAAGAATGAAGAGGGCTATGTATCTTCGGCCTGCAACCTGATGGAGGACGATGAAGGTGTCCCCTATGATAAAATGTGCTTCTGGTCGGACAAGGCGCTGGCGGAGAGTTGTATGGTAGCAGAATGGCAGGATTGCCGGGTGGATATGATCCCTTTAAGCACTTTTATAGAAAGCTGGTGTATAGGTATGAGCAGTGAAGGCCTGATTGCCGGTACCGAAGCTTCTGCTGAAGGCATCGGTTTTGAAATTGATCCGCTGGAACTTATTCTTGAGCTTGCAGCTCAACTGGAGCACACAGGAAAAAGTATTCAACTGGAAAAGTTTAAGGATATCAATGAACTGGTACAGCAGATCAAAGATATTTTATCCTGATTTATTCACCTGTGCTCAGAAACCGACCGGTAATTACCCCGAAACAGGCTTAGAAAAGATAAAATGTAAATAGCAGTTAATCGTATTAACTGCTATTTACATTTTTAATATTTATCTGGATAATCTAAGAATATCAGGATAATAGTTTTTGTCTTAATAAAAATTCAAGTTGCTCATTTGAAAGAGAAAGTTTCTCGTTCATCTGTTTGATTTTCTCTCTTTCCAGGTAGATACCATAAGCCCTTTCAATGGTTTGTTCCAACTCTTCTTCACTCCATGGTTTGGTCAGGTAATGAAAGATCTGTCCCTTGTTCACCGCTTCTACCAATGCACTCATATCAGTATATCCCGTAAGTAATATACGTATTGGATCTGTATATTTATGTAAAACCTTCTCCAGAAATTCAGTCCCCGTCATATTAGGCATTCTCTGATCTGTAATGATAATATGCACGGTATTTTCCTCTAATATCTTCAATGCTTCTTCCCCTCCTATGGCCGTAAATATTTTGTATTTAAGGCGAAAGGTAGCTTTGAATGAAATTAGATTATTTTCCTCGTCATCAACGTATAATATAGTTATTTTATCCGACATCAAAATCAATTAAATCATTAAGAAGTTAAACGATCTGTTATGTAAAGTTAAGGGAAATACTGAAATAACAAAGATTTCTACGCTTTTTCATTTTCCTCATTATGCAATATATAACATTTCATATTATTACATTTAATTATTGTTTGTATTTAGTTTAATAGTAAAAACGGTGCCTTCATTTTTTACCGAATCTACCAATATAGTTGCATTGTGTTCTTTAATAATAGAAAATACGATAGACATACCGAGTCCCATGCCCTCTCCTACTTTTTTGGTGGTAAAGAAGGGTTCATATAATTTAGATAAGGTCAACTCGTCCATACCTATACCATTGTCTTTGATCATGATACATATGGTATCCTCACCTTCAGAATAAGTGCTGATCTCCAGCCGTCCGCCCTCTTCGTTGCCATGCCGCTCCCTGATGGCACCAATGGCATTGGTAATGATGTTCAGGAATACCTGGTTAAGCTTCCCGGGATAGCAAAGGATCTGGGGGCATTCTTTTAAATCTTCCACTAAGGTAATCCCATGAAGCAGGTTGTTGACAATGACCAATGTGGACCTGATACCATCATTGACATCCGCCGCTTTTAATTCTGCCTCGTCTACACGGGAAAATACGCGCAGTCCTTTCACAATCTCAGCAGTGCGGGTGGCACCATCCTGGATACCGTTCAATAAAAAGCCTATTTCTGTTTTCAGGTAGTCGAGGTCTTCATCGGATTTAAACTGGTCTATTTCCTTTTTCTTAGACTCTGTAGTGGTGTCATCTTTTAAACCGATAGACTCGATTTTTTCAAGTGCGTCCAGCAAAGCCTTGAAATCACGTCTTAAAGGACTCACATTTGAGGCCACGAAATTGATGGGATTGTTGATCTCATGGGCAATACCTGCGGTCAGTTGACCCAAGGAAGACATCTTTTCTGCAATCACCAGTTTTGATTGTGCCTGTTTCAGGTCCTCATAAGTTTCATTCAGTATATCGTTTTTAAGTACCAGCTCTTCTGTTCGTTTATTGACCTGTTCTTCCAGGTGTATATTTTGCTCTTTCACGATGCGGGTATTCTCCCGGGCAAGTCTGAGTGCCGTTCTCCGGGAATTTTCTTTTTCTTTTTCCAGGATATTGATCCGGCTGGCCAGGGCGAGTGATAATAAGGTCATTTCGATGGCAGAGCTCAATTGCACGGAGTAATTGGTGAAGGTGCTGTATTTAAGGATACCATAGTTATACAGCAGGTAGATAATAGAGCCTGCAATCAATTTACACCAGGCGACCACAAAATAGACGACGGAAGCTTTGCGGCTTTTTCTGAATACATAGATAGAAACCATCAAAGCGATGAGTGCGCCTACAGTGGTTGCATTCCTCATGAACAGGAAGGAAAGCTGCCTGCTGAAAGGAATCAATATGATACTGACACCAAAGGGAATTAAGGCAAGTATGATCAGTTTATTCAGTATCGGGAAGTCTTTCTTCAGGTTGAGGAACTGCCGGGTGAACAACAAACCTGCGGCACCGCTGAGGGAAGCAAAGAGCACCATCCCGTGCTGTTCAAAAAAGGGTGTATTGGGCCAGAAATATTGGAAAGCGATACCCTTTAACATCAACTGCGTAATGCCTGCAAAGCAAATGAACATTACGTAGTAGAGATAACTACTGTCTTTTACCGAAGCATAGATAAAAAAGTTGTAGGTGGCCATGATGAGTACCAGCCCGAAGTAGATCCCGTTCAGCCAGTTTTTCTTCAACATTTCTGCCAGTTGTGCATTGGGCAGGTTGACACTTACGGGCAGGATCAGCGGCTGCTCTCCTTTTATCCTTACATAATAAACAGTGGCTTGTGTGTCTTCCTGGTCCAGCCTGAAGACAAAGTCTGAACCTTTATGTTTGCGCACGCTTAAAGGTTGATCCTTCGTGAGTAATTGTCTTTTAAAGGTATCTGAGTCCTGGGGTTGCCAGAATAATTCGACTTCATCAAGAGTCGGATTATCCATATATAATACAAAAGATGGCGTGAAACTGTTGTTCTTAATGAGCAGTTTCAGCCATACACTGTTTTTATGGGTACCAAAGTTAGGTACTTCACTTTCTACCGGTTCAAATGCAGCACTCCTTGCTGTTTCAAAAGGAACTTCTGAATCAGGCATGAATACCTGCAGGCTTTTCCCTACAAGATGACTGGAGGCACTGTCCAGCAGGATAACAGGCTGATCTTTGGCATAAGTTTTCAGGCAAAAAAGAAGCAGGAAAAAAACAATACAGTTGCGTAACATATTCTATTAATAAAAGCAGCAATTTACATTTTTAAACTATACACTGTTCAGTGCCTGCTATTTTATTCCTGTAGCCACAACTAAATTTAAGGACAAGGCAAAATGTCCGTTCTGATCTGCTTCCTGCAGCGTTTTATTCCAGGCTTCATGCTCTTCTGTAGTCAGCAGCTCACGCTCCAGCATCTGGGCCAGGATATAGTCCAGCCTGGTGAAAGCGATCACCTGCTGTAAGGAGTGAGATACCAGCGGATATACATTGAACTCGATATCCCGGAAACCCGTTTGCAGCAATAAGGTGTCCAGCTCTAAAGCCACGGAACCATTAGCTACATTATGATTGGCATAAAAATCTTTTATCCGGTTGGCCATACCAGGAAGGCCGCAATAAAGGCTTATGCTGCTCCAGTCTGTCTCCACGATCACCAGGGAGGCTCCAGGTTTCAGAACCCGGTTAAATTCCCTGAATGCCTGTAAGGGATCGTGTACATGCTGTATTAATCTTTCATTTCTGAGGCCATGAAGTGCTTCATGATCAAAAGGCAGGTCTTCCACATTAGCTTTCACAAAAGCTACTTTTTCCATACCCTGGGCAAGTTCCTCTGCCTTCCGGATCATGGCATCTTCAATATCTACGCCAGTCACCTTTACATTACCCGGTATTAATTGAGCTAAATTAATTACATCCTGTCCTGTACCACAACCTATATCTGCAATGTGTCCCTCTTCGATATTCAGGAAGCGTTCATAGGATTTTTCTTTGATCTCTTTCAGTAATTGCGTTGTCTTTTCTAAGTATTCTATACTATACAAATTAGAACTCATATATAAACCGGTTTGTGTTTTGATTAATTATTGTGCAAATTTAGCGGTTACTTCCTGTAAATTCCATGCGCTGATATTAGGTATGGCAATATCATAGTGAATTTCAATTTGTTTTTTACGTAAGGTTTCTACGCGCACGGCATTGACATTGTTCCTCAATTCCAGAATGGAGATCTTATCTTCTTCGGAAGCAGAATCTGCACTTTCAATATCGCTATAAAACATGGAGGTGGCTACGAAGCCTTCGCGCGGGTAATAAAAGGTACCCTGGTCTCCTAAACGGTCATCAACTCTGTAGCCTATGCTCTCTGCCAGCTTTACCGTATAGGGTGCACATAGTGCAAATAATGTTTTGATCCCGATCTGGGAAGAGATAGCAACACCCACACGGGACAGGAATATACTGCCTACGCCATAACCGGCTATTTCCCTGGAATTCCATAAGCCGCAACCCTCTCCGGTGCCTTCCAGGGCACATTCTTTTACCAGGTCACAGATCCGCGGATCATAACGGCCAATGGCTTCTTCTACCGGTAAAGGTTGTGTACCGCCGGCTACATGGATCCTTGCTCCACCATACAGTTTGGTCTTATCCAGTGATTCTACCACGATCACAAACACTGCCGGGTTCTTCACCCATTCGTAATTGGCAGAAGTGACCATTTTTAAATTGTATACCTCCAGAACATGTTGATGTCCTTCTATGAATCGCATACAGGTATCCGGATCATCTATCGCACGAAATGCCCTAAGTCTGACTTGAGGAATTTCTCTTTCTAAATTATTATCCATCTTTTATTCCTCTGGAACTAAAATTAGTTTAATGATTAAAACCTGAAATGCATGTAGCGGTTTTGGTAAACAAAACACCACATGCATTAATTATTAAATAAATAGTTGGGTGCAGAATGCTTTTATCTCAACATTAAGGTATGCGTGGTAGCAGGAATGTACTGTCAATTCTCCAGGTTATAAGAGGCTATTGGTGAGTCTTGGTCATTTTACGTACATTCCAAATGTACCACTTTTCAATGAATAATTAAAAGATACCGGCAAGAATTAATAAGAATACAACACAAATACTAAACCTATTTCTTCTTTTAAAATGTGCAACTTGCCGGTATCTGCATTGATTATTTTGCAGCTTTTTCGATCTTAAATGTCTCTATACTATCGTCTTGTGTGATCACTTTAATCAGGTAGATACCACCGGATAAAAGGTTAAGGTCAATACTTACCAGAGCAGAAGATGGAGTTGTTGCCTGCAGTACTCTTCCGTTCAGGTCCAATAACTGTACCATTTTAGGTAAAGCTCCGCTCACCTTCACGTATGCTGTTGTGGTAGCAGGGTTTGGATATACTGCGATTGTAGCAGCAGAAGAGAAGTGTAACATTTTTACATTACTGTATTTAACGGCACCATTATTATCCGCTATTTTCAACCTGTAGTAGTTGTTTCCTTTTGAAGGGTTAATGTCTGTAAAGGAATAGCTTGTTACTTGATTATTAGTTCCGGCAGCCGCTTTTATAGTGTTGATCTGCTCGAAAGATTTGGCATTAGTACTTTTTTCTATGGTAAAAGTGCTTTCGGTATTATCTTCAATTACCTGCCAGTTTAAAAGAGCCTGATCTTTAACTTTTGTTGCTTCAAAAGACAATAATTCTACTGCTAAAGGTGTAACTGATGATGTTGTGACAAAAACTTTTCCTATGTTAGAAACATTGCCGGTAACGTCTTGTACGATGTAAGTGAAAGAGTCTGTACCTACGAATGAAGCATTCGGTGTATAAGAAAATACACCAGGCTCAGTAGAACTTACACTTCCATTTTTCGGAGATGATGTCATGCTCAAGGTCTGGAAATTGAAATCTCCACACTCTGCGATGTCATTTGAAGTTACCGGAATGTTTACAGGTGTACCAGAGTGCGTATTGGCAGTATCATTAACCGCTATAAGTTCTCTGTAGGACACCTCCAATGCAGAAGAAAGGTTAGAATTACATCCACCGCTGCTCACAGAAGCTAATGTGTAGTTACCTGGTTGAGAAATAACCAGTGAATCGTCAGATCCACCCACCAGGACACCATCACGATACCAGGCATAGCCACCACCGATATCGGAAGCTGTAGGGTTTGCTTTTAAAACAACCGAACTGCCACGGCAGATTTTGATACTCTGAGGATTAGTCTGGCTGTTTGCATTTGAACCAGTAACTACTGCTAATAGTGCAACGAATAAAGAATTATATATATTTTTCATTTTAAAAAAGATCAACTTGGAGAATATTAAAAAAGAGGGTAAAAAATTATCGGTAAGGTTGTTAAGGCTTTAGGGAAAACCTTACCGATATTTTGTTTCATACTATTTTGCTTCATACTACGCCAGCTTGTTTCATACCAGCATTTACTTCATACTATTTTGTTTCTTGTCAGTCTGCCAATACCAGGTGTAGTTGTGCATGTAGCGGACTGATTGTTTTTTTTACTTATTGTGGTTTTACAGTGATGATAGGAGAGGAATAACCGCTTCCGATCGTTATGGTGATGTTCGTTTTATTGCTTGGATAAGTCATCGTCTCTCCGTTAGCTGCATTTGAAATAACGTATTGGGCAATCACTTCTCCCTGGGTAAAGTTGGCACTCGGTGTGAAGATGATGATACCTGTTGCCGGGTTCAGAACAAACGTTCCTTTACCATCTATATTCAGGCTGTTCGTGTTATTGGTAACATTATTCTTGTTGTAATAATCAAAGAATTTAGCAGAGTTCAATTGAACGGTAAATGTTCTTGAATTAGTTGTTGCATGCGGGGTCACATAATCATTCAGGTTGATCTGGATCGGTGCATTAGAGCAAACTTGTTTGTAAACCAGAGCGGCACTTGGCGGGAAGCCTGCAATCGCAAAAGCTGGTGAACAGTTATAGCTTGTCGTATCCATTGGAGTCAGTGAACCTGGTCTTATGGTATTTACCGCAGGATTGTTCTGAACATAGGTATCAAAAATCTGGTTGCCGGTTGGTGAAGCATCAAAGAACACGATAGGATGACTGGCACTTGATCCTGCAAAAATACCTGCACTGTTGAAGTCTGTATTACCGGTGAAGTAAAAACTTCCGTACCCGGTGATCTTACCTGAATTCCTGAAATTAGCACCTCTGATAAAACCTGTAGTGTCATTTTTTACTTCAGAAGGTAAACCTTCTACTTTGAAATCACCAGTTACCCAGATCAGTCCTTTGTTGGTGGTGATACCGTTACCAATGAAATAGTTAGCGGCAAACATTCTGCAGTTATTAACCACTATAGATCCTGCTGCATTTTGAGCGATCGTTCCGGAAACTTTTGCCATACCATTATTCACAAACTGTGTATTGGATGAGTTTAAGTCAATATTACCGGAAGTTACATTCAGTCTTTTATTGTTTTGTAATATAGAAGAGCCTTGAAGGTTTACAGAACCGATATTCACAAATTCCAGTAAGCTGTCATTGGTGAAATAGGCTGTAGAACCCACAACAACCGCATCTGAAATCTTCATCACACCATAGTTGTTTACTTTCCTGGAAATACCATTTCCTGAATTAGCATTGCGCATGATCATCGTTCCTGTATTCTCAACAGTACCGGCCAGTTCTGTGTTACCGTAGCTATTATTAAGCGACATGTAAGCATTCACGCGGTTATCAATAGTACCACCGTTAAGGGCGTAAAAGTTTCCGTTCACCACAAAGGTATCGTGGTTCCTCAGAGTTGTATTTTGAAGAGAAACACTTTTAAGGTTCATTTTTTTATAATTGATCAAAGTAGCTCCGTTAGTTGTAAACTGAGGAATATCTACAGTACCATAGTTCGTGATTGAACCCGTCAGGTTTTGAATACCATTAGAAGTCAAAGTACCATAGTTGATGATCTCAGCATTTCTTGGATTGTTCCATAAGCTCATGCTAAGATTTCCACAGTTAATGATCTTACCGTTAAAGTCTCCGTTTACATAGTCAATGTTCAGGCTGGCACCAGGAGCGACATAGATCGTTCCGCCGGCGTTTAAAGTAACACCACCCGACCAGCTACCGCTGGACAAACAGTATACCTGGCCACTGTTCACCGTTACATAAGAACCGGAAAAAGTGTTGGTACAGTTAACAGTAGGACAGTTTTGAGCTGTACTCTGCATAACAGATCCCGTTAAAAGGGATAAAACAATAACTAATTTGGAATAAATACTTTTGTTCATACTATTTTTGATCTTCATTATGTACTTGAAGTTTGATATAGAACTGCTTTAAAATTGGAAATACAGATATCTTTTTTTAAATTTGTTCCAGGATTTTATTAATCCTCCGCACCTCATTTACCTAAAAGGGTTAAAATTTTTTCTAAATGCAAAGTTGTTACACAGCAGGCAATACGTATTACTTTTTGATTGATAAGATATCAATAGATCAGTTTGTTTATCAGGAATCCTGCTAAACAAAAGTTTTACTGATAAACCTGCTTTTTCAACACAACAGAAGGACAAATTTTTACCCTAAAAACAAACACTTAGAAATAAACAACAAGATATTTTGTCGTTTGTCTTAACAACAGATTGATAAAAGTCTAAACAAGAAATAAGAAACAGGTAATGAACATAACAGAGCTATGTGCAAAAAAGTTGAAGACTTTAAGAGAAATCAATGATTATACTCAGGCATATGTTGCTAATCAACTGGACATTTCACAGAATGCCTACAGTTTATTAGAAAAAGGAGCAACTAAAATTACGCTGGACCGGCTGGAAGAACTTGCGATACTGTACAAAACCACTCCGCAGGACTTGATTACTGAAGGTTTTGATAGTGTGCTGTCCAAACCGCAAGATCCTAACGGGGCACATACCAATTTTCCTCCTGCATTAAGTGTGCTCGAGAAAAAAATGTATGAACAGACGATTAACCGGCTGGAGAGTAACATTGAACGGCTTTACGAAATGATCGGTCAGATCACTTCCAAGATATCTGTATCCCAATCTCAGTAAAACACTGCGGTCCTTTCATATCGCTTGTGCCGCTATTGGTCGCCTTGAGCCTGGCCCCTTCGCAGAAGGAATGTTTAAGGAGTAAAGATCTCCTGCTAGTTATTGTCAGGAATAAAAGACGGACAAAAGATAAGCGCCCAAAACAAAATAAAGGCACCGTACAATGCCTCAGTACGGCTTAATGTGCGGCAAATCTATAGTTTTTACTTACAAAACTCAAGGTATTGAGTACTTACTGATAAAGAGAAAGGAGTAGCTATGAACAGCTACTCCTTTCTCTTTAAAATATTTTTTAATGAACCCCGGTTAATAAAATCTTCCCGGGATCTTTCTGCCCAGTACATAGCCAACGCTCAGGTTGAACACACTTCCGGTACTGGCTACCGTATTAGGTACATTTGAGAAATTCGCGAAACTCAGGCCATAGATCATCCGCACCTGTAGGCCCATTTGCAATTGGTAACCAAAGCCTACATAAGCCCCGTAATCCAATGGTTTCAACTGGTGCATCTGAGCGCCCCACTCCAGTTCACTGGTATAAGTAGTGGTATAGCTGGTCGGTATTTTTTGCACCCTTTTGCCACTTACATTGCCGGCAACAGCATAGGCAACATACGGAGACAACTGCACCATAAATTTACCGGTATATCTTGCTACTTCCCAACTGTATTTTAAGTTGATGGGTAATTCAACATAGTTTTGTCCTGCAGTAGTTGTTTCCTTGTACTCTTCAATATCAGTGGTTATCCTGGCCGTGCGGACATTGTAATATAGGCCCGGTTCAAAAGAGAAACCATTTTTACCCAGTGGAATATCTAAAGCAATACCGGCCCTGGGACTCCACATCCAATCATAATTTTCTGTGTATTGAACATTTGCTACAGGATCATATGTAAATCCGTAAAACTTGCCAAAATTATAGCCTACTTCCGGAGTAACCGTTACCTGGGCTATGGAAGATAATGAAACTCCAAAAAGGGATGCCAATAGAACGATGCGCTTCATGTATGAAATATAAATGTTAAATACTGTCTGTTTTTTAAGACAATGCTATCTTACAAAGGTAAAAACTTAAACGAAAAAAAGAAATTTGAAATAAAAAATTAATTCAGCAGATTAATTTCCCAGCCATAAAGCACCGCCAATGCTGTTCTTAGCCGCACCCGTTACCGAGGCCAATACATTTTCTTCTTCCCTCCAGCGCAGCACACCAATGAAGGCCATAGCCAGCGCTTCTTTATAATGTACTATATTCTCTTCCGGGATCACTACTTCGATCCCTTGCGCTTCCAGCGCCGCTGATAACTGTGCTACCAGGAATTGATTCAAAGCACCACCACCCGTAACCAGCATTTTGCTAGGTTCAGCTACAAGATAAGGTTTTAGCGCAAGAGCGATCTGCTCAGTAATGTGGGCTACCAGTGTTGCCAGGATATCTTCAACATTGGACATGCCACTGTTTTCAATGAGCTCAATCAATTGCTTACTGTATTCATTGGCCAGGGATTTAGGCCCTTCCGACTGGTAATAGGGTAAAGCATTTAATGCTGCCAGAACGGAATCGTGTACCGTTCCCTTTGCGGCCCATGCACCTTCTGCGTCAAAAGCTTTGCCGGATGCCTGTGCAAAATAATCCAGCACCTGGTTGGCCGGTACGATGTCAAAGGCAACAGGTGCCGCATCGTTAATAGTCACATTACAAATGCCGCCGATGTTTAAACAATATTTAAAATCATTGAAAAATTTACGGTCAGCGATCGGGACTATAGGTGCCCCCTGCCCCGCCAGGGCCACATCTGCATTCCTGAGATCAGTGATGGTGGGCAGGCCCGTGATGGCAGAAATACTGGCCCCGTCACCGATCTGTACACTCGTTTTGTTTTCCGGGTCATGAAATACCGTATGGCCGTGTGAAGCTACAAAATGTACTTTATGGTGCAGCCCGTTCTGTTCAATAAAATCGACCACCTGTGTACCTATCCACCTGCCGAAAGTAGTATGTAATTTTAAAAACTCAGGTACAGGACGTGTGGCTGCCTGGCGCAGATTTGTTTCCATATCCTTTTCAAAAGGAATACAGGCCGCATGTTTAATCTCAAAGCTCCAGTCATTACGTATATCCGTTATTTCCACGAAAGCAATATCCAGCCCGTCATGAGAACTGCCGGACATCAATCCGATCACATTATATATCATTGCAACAAATTATTTTCTTTGTTGCAAATGTATGCTCAATTTTTTTCTAAATAAAAAACGGTACTTAATATACAAAATATTGTAATTTCGCAGCGTAATCGGTTTCCGCTTCATGTTTTTTGACATATCATGAAGGTTAGGAATTAATAGGGAATTTGGTGAAAATCCAAAACAATACCCGTTGCTGTAAGTTCTGAAAATAATCTGATAGCCAGCTACAATACCACTGCAAGATGCGGGAAGGTCGTTATCAGGAAGAACAAAGTCAGAAGACCTGCCATTACAGGCGTTTCCGTCGTTTTTCTCGGGAAAAAGAAAAAAGGAATTATTTATTAAAAATCAATATACAAAATGGTAAAACATTTACTTCTGGCAGCTTCTGCTGCATGCTTTGGCCTTGTGTCCAATGCGCAAACTGTTGCGGACTTTGAAAACCTGACATTAGGCACCGACACTTTTCACTTTGATGCGGCTGCAAGTGGCTACAACTTCACTTCCGGCAATGCTAAACTTTACGGCACATTTACAGATTTCGGTGGCGGATCTTATGGTGGAGAAGGCTTTACTTATTCCAATATCTTTGATACGGTAAATTGTAATAACTGTTATGACCTGCATTTCCAATATGCAGCTAAGCCGGGTGTAGGTTACGATAGTTCTGATATCTATGCAGTGGCTTACGCTTACTCCCCTGCTAAATTAAAACTTACAGCTCCGGCAAGCGGTGTACAGGTAGCAGGATTTATGGTGGCCAATACCACCTGGGGATACAGCTATGGAACTAACACTTATGCAGGCAGTAATGGCTGGGCCAAATTGGTAGTACGTGGTTTCCTTAATGGTACACTGGTTGATTCTGTTGGTTACTACCTGTCTGATTACCGTTCTGCAACTCCAGCAGCGCAGCAAGGTACTTTAAAAGGCTGGGATTGGGTAAATCTGCAAAGCCTGGGTCATGTAGACAGCCTTACCTTCCGGGTAACATCAAGTAATGATTTTTATCCTGCTTACTTTGCTATGGATAATTTCGTGACTATGGAAACCGGTCTTGCCTGTTCAGAAAATCTGAATCTTAATGTTTCTGATATCAATGCCAACACGGCAAAGATCAACTGGACCTTTAATAACACATTCGCGGCTGCAGATTCATTCCAGGTAGTGATCAACCAGGCGGCTACGGTTTCCGGTACTGATGCGGTAAATACGGTTACCAACAGCGATTTTTATAATGCTGCAGGACTTACTGCAAGCCAGAACTATTATGCGCACGTAAGAGCTTTCTGCTATTATTCTGACAGCTTTACCACCTGGCAGCATGTTCCGTTCACAACGGCATCTTCAGGCCTGAAAAATGCTGACCAGATCGCAGTACAACTCTACCCTAACCCTACAACAGGACTGATCTACATTGATGCTAAAGAGCAGGTTAATTTAATGGTAGTAGATATGTCCGGCAACCTGATCATCAATCAGAAAGATGTAACTCAAATTGATTTAAGCCAGGTAGCAGCCGGTCAGTATTTTATCAGACTGACCACTAAAGACGGGAAAAGATCTGCAACAAAAGCTGTAGTGAAAAAATAAACTATAATAGTCTTTATATTACTTTGATAAAGCCATGGCCCTGGGTCATGGCTTTATGCATAAAAGGATCAGCCAGCAATTATAAATAGCAAAAAGCCTGCTGCCTGGATGGAATCACCATGATCGGTGTAAATAGCCGTAAATACTAGCTAAATGCATTAAAATCAATGCCCTGCTGGCTTTTGAAATCAGCATTTGATGTACATTTGGCATTAAATTAAACAAGAACAAAATGAAAAAATTATTGTCTTTATTATTGGTATTATCTGCTTTTACCAGCTTTGCACAGCAAGCCAATTGGGATGTATCCACCTTACGTATCGGGCCATTTAAAGTCCGTATGAAAGAAGCGGAAGCTATCGAACTGGCGCGTAAACCCCTTAAAGTACCCACAGAGAGCAATGAATATAATGGCTTAACGGTGGTTAAATATAATAATGAACTCATCGAAGTTACGCTCACACAAGGTTATATCGATGAGGAAAGCCAGGAAGGCGTTTTTATTGCCGAAATAGCGACCAAAAGCACTAAGTTCAAAACTAAATCAGGTATTGGTGTAGGCAGCACGAGAGATGAGCTCTGGGCTACCTATAAAGACTTCAGTCACATAGAGATCCTTAAGCCTTATGATGGCAATGGTGGCCGTGTAGATACAGACAGGCACTTTACTATATATGATGATGAGGCGGGCTCCAGCCTGACCTTTGTATTGAGGAACAATAAAGTGGTTGAGATAAAAGTAGGTATGGTGTATGAAGGCTGCTAGTCCTTCGTATTAAACCCTGGCAGGATAATTCAATCAAAGGCAGATAATATACCTTAATATGAAGTATTCCTTACCCGGTTTTTTATTGTTTTTCTGCTCCATTGGATTTAAGGTGCAGGCGCAGCAGGTCTACGTCACCGAATGGAAATCCGATGCAGTTGCACAAGTTTATGTGACGGAATGGAAAAGTGATGCAGACCTGGTCGTTTATGTTTCTGAATGGAAGTCTGATGCGGATAAAAAGAACGAGGGCATCTGGTATTTTACAACATGGAAATCGGAGGGTAAGCAGATCTATTATACAGAATGGAAATCCGATGCAGACATCATTGTTTATTTTTCAAAGTGGAAAAGTGATGCCGGATGGGTAAACAAGAAAAAGCAGCATCTTTTAGCACCCAAATAAATGGTCACAGCAGTATAGCTAATACAAAAACAGGCATTCATTTTGAATGCCTGTTTTTGTATTAAAGTACTTATTGTTTTAAGGATTTACTGCAGTAGCAGGATAGTCATTCCTGCTCCATTTGTCGATGATCACGCCTTTCTTGATCAGCATCAGGCCTGCATTGCTACGCATTGCAGTCTTACACATGGTGCCGTCAATAGCATAAGCATCTGCATCCAGGCCATAACGGGTTTTAAAGCGGTTGGTCGTAGCTTCATCATTAGCAGAAAGGATGTAAAAGCCAATACCTTTACTGTGACATTGCTTGATGAGGCTTTTCAGGTCATCCATTTTGCCGCTTACTTTATCGGCATCTTTCACAAACAAAAGATAGCTATAGCCCTGGTCTAAAAGTAAAGCCTCGGTGTAATCCTGCCCGGCAAAATCTCTTACTGAGAAGTCCTGGATCTTAGGCAAACCGGTACCTTTTTTGATCAGTTCAGATTTGCTGTCAATATACTTATAAGCCGGGTTGTCCCAGATCGTAGAGTCTGCCATGAACTGCTCTTCTGTAAATTCCATACGCTTCCCGTCTTTTTCATAGATCAGGAGCGTTTTATAGACATCAGGCGTAGCATGAGGCGGCATTTGCATATCCTGCCAGATGTTGGTGCCTTTTTTGTACGCTAAACAATCAACAAAAGGAAGCTTGTTCAATACATAGATCTGCACGCCCAGGGAAAGGGCTAAAGTAACAATGATCACCACCGTTCCGGCCATTTTGCTCAGGAAAGAGTGGATGCGGTTGCGCGACAGGAACAATATAGTGACCAGTATCAGCAACACAATATCTTTAATGAAGGACTGGTGTGCCTGTAAAGGGATACAGTCTCCGAAGCAGCCACACTCTTTTATCTTCCCGGACAAAACGGCATAGCCGGTGAGGAACGTAAAGAATATAGTGAGTAATAAGATCAGGAAAGAAATAGAGCGGTAAGCATAACCGATGATCATTGCCACACCGGCCAGTATTTCAAAGATGATCATTGCAATGGAAATGTATAAGCTGTAAGCGACAAAAGATTCCATTTTCCAAACTTCGAAAAACTCGTTCATCTTATAAGACAGGCCCAAAGGATCGTTAGCCTTGATCAAGCCGGAAAAGATAAATAATACACCGACAAAGATTCTGATAAAATTCAAGATGTAGTAAGCGGCATTCTTGTTTGTTGTTTGCATGAATGAATGATTTACTGTTTAAATTTAAGAGGGTTCGTTGATTAAAATTAGGGCAAAAATCGCATAGTTGATGATGTCACAAAAGTTAGCTTCTATTCCTTCCGAAGCTATGGTCTTCCCGTCATTGGCCAGGATCTGTTTGATGCGGTATAGTTTGGTGAGGATCAGGTCGGCAAAAGACTCCTGCGACATATTGCGCCAGGCCTCTCCGTAATCATGATTTTTCAACAGCATCAGTGCACGCACTTCCTCCACCTTAGTTGCATAAAGAGCTTGTACCTCTGCTAAAGGCAGGTCTACGGGATGCGCTTCGCTGAGGGAAGATTGTATGAGGGCAATATAGCCATAATTAATGATGGCAGAAAATTCACTTTCTATACTGTCCTCGATGGTCTGTACGCCTTTGTTTTCCTGTATCTGCCTGATGCGCCAGGCTTTGATGTAGATCTGGTCTACGATGGAGATGGGCCGGAACATCCGCCAGGATGTGCCGTAATCCTGTGCTTTCCTGAGAAAGACCTCCTGGCATTTAGCCACTACATCGTTATATTGTATTAAGGTATCCATTTTTTTTCCGGGAGCTATAAGTTTAAGAGATTAGGTGTAAGACCAGGCCATCCCTGATCTTGGGTTCAAACCAGGTAGATTTGGGCGGCATGATATTACCGCTGTCGGCTACGTCAAACAGCTGTTGCATACTCACCGGGAAACAACTGAAGGCTACGGCAAACTGTCCGCTGTCTACTTTGTGTTCCAGGTAAGCCAGGCCGCGGATCCCCCCTACGAAATCTACGCGCTCATCTACTCTAGGGTCTCCTACTCCTAATACCGGACTTAATAAATTATTTTGCAGGATGCTGACATCCAGTGATTCAATATTGCTGGATACATCAAAGCTGCCTGCTTTTGCTTTTAATAAATACCATTGGCCCGATACATACATACCAAATTCATGGCTGGCCTGTGGCTTGACGGCTACAGCACTGGCGCTCACCTCAAATGAGCTTTCCAGCTTATTGATCAGTTCTGCTGCGCTGAGTCCATTCAGGTCTTTCACTACCCGGTTGTAATCCATAATATACACCTGGGTATCCGGGAAGATACAGGTTAAGTAATACTGATGCTCATCTGATGTGGCCTGGCCGTTGACAGCGCGCATGGCATTTTCTGCGGCATGAGAACGGTGATGACCGTCTGCGATATAGGTAGCCGCTACTTTTTCCCGGTACAGGCTGGTGAGCTGCTCTATTAGCGCGGCATCATCCAGTACCCAG
This sequence comes from Bacteroidetes bacterium 43-16, assembly GCA_001897525.1. Lineage (GTDB taxonomy): Bacteria > Bacteroidota > Bacteroidia > Chitinophagales > Chitinophagaceae > Edaphocola. Next base: position 36,832 of record MKTB01000020.1, read on the forward strand.
AAGCTATGGGCGACCTCATCTTCTGCTACGAAGTCATAGATCTTGTCATGCGTATTCGTCCAGTTCGTGATAATCGTTTCTATGGCATCAATGGCTTTATAGGCCAAAAATACGACACCCGTATGTGCCTGGGTCATTAAGATATTATCAACACGGTCCTTTACCCGGTCTGGCCGCGTGAGTTCATGGCGCTTGATGCGGCCTTCTTCATAGTCTTTTAATGCAGAGCAGCAAACGAGCCCGGTCTGGCTCCTGCCGTTCATGGTGATGCGGTAAATATAATAGCAGGGCTGCTCGTCCTGGATCATGATACCTTCCTGGATAAATCTTTCCAGGTTCTCCTTTGCCTTTTCATAGACTTCTTTACTATTGACCGGGGCACCGGTCTCCACATCTATTTCGGAACGGGTAATATGATAAAAGCTGTAAGGATTTATTTTTTTTGCCATCACCTCATCCTGACTGGATACGTCATAGGGTAAAGCGGCAACTCTTTCAACCAATTCAATTTTAGGCCTCAGGCCTCTAAACGGTCTTATTTCTACCATCTGGCTAATTTAAAATTTCAGAAACGCACAAAAGTACTAATTTCTGGGTTAATCGCTAAAAGTATGTGACATAGCCGAAATGTATTTTAGCATCCCGGAAGCGGAAGGCATCATTATCGAACCTGCCCAGCGCGACAATAATATTGAACAGTCCCGATTTGTTTTCCAGGGTGAGCCCGGTACCGAAACTTAAAGCACTTCTTTTTAAATCAATAATATTGTATTGGGTGAAGAAACGGCCATAATCAGAGAATAAGGAGAAATAGGAGCGCTCTCCCAATAATGCTTTCAGTTCTGCAGTAAAGATATGGTACTGGTTGGAAAAGATACTTCTTTCATCAAAACCCCTTAATACCTTGAACCCACCGATCTGGTACAGCTCATTCTGGAACAGGTCCCGGCCGCCGATATAAGCACCATTATAGGCCAGTTTTACAGCCAGTTGTTTATTTAATGGGATGAAATATTGCAGGTTTCCGGAGACCCGGTATTGATTGGGCTGGTTGTTGACCGTATCGTATAAAGTATTGTAGTCAAAGCCATCATTGATACTGAGGATCAGGTCGTTTTTCCTGATATTCCTCCTGAGTACAGAGACATTTAAACCGGCCACCCAGCCGCTCCTCGGGTTTAAGGAAAAGTCGGTACGGTCCATTACATAGCTCACGCCAAAGCCCCGGGATAGCAGATCCACGTTATTGCTCAGGCGTTTATTGGCCCTTACAAAATTGGTATCGGGATTGGGTACCCGGTTGGTGTGCTGCTGGTAGCTGATCCTTAAATAATCTTTTTCGGAGAACTGGTAGCGGAGACCGGCCTCAAAAGTGATGCGGTCAAAGAGGCTGTCTCTTTTGAAATATTCAAATTTTGCATCTATGGCAAACTTGCTGCCCATGATATAAGGCAGCACGGCTCCTATGTCTAACTGGGGCGATTTGGCCTGGAGGTTTTTATAAGAGGCGGAAAAGGTTTCCCCGTAGCCTAAGGTGTTATTTAAGAGCATTTGCACATCGGCGGTCCATAAAAACTTGCCTGTTTCCAGGTTATTGGGTTGAAAGCCCAGTAATGCATTGACCTGGTTGGAGCGTTTTTCCTCGAGATAAATATAAAGTGAGTTTTTCAGGATATTGAAGCTTATATTCCAGGGCTGCGACTCCTGCAGGAAGGGCAATTCTTTGATTTTACGGGAAATAGCTTTAAGGGTGGCTTCGTTGTAGAGTTGCTTGTTTTTCAAACCAAGGTAACTTAAGATAAAACTATAGTCAACCGTTGCATTTCCTTGAATTTCAATAGTATCTATAATTATTTTTTTGCCCGGACGGTAGATCAATCGAGCATCCAGCACCCTGTTGGCAGACATCGCGGTGTTTTGAAAACGCAGGGAGGCAAATGGGTAGCCATTGTTCTCTGCATAGCTCAGGATCTTATTCATCAGCTGGGCTATTTTCTGTGGCTCCAGGAACTTTCCCTCATATTGCTTTGCGCTGATGCCTGTGATGTTCAATATACCTACGGGGATAGAATCGAAGTTCAATTTGCCGAAGCGATAGACTGCTCCCTGGTGCAGGTGCACAATTACGGTATCTTCATGGTAGCTAAGGGCATCTATATTGGCCGCAAGCATTCCCTTCTTCTGGAGCTGGAGCAGTTGAGCATTGAGTTCTTCCTGTACGGCCAGGGAATCTTTAAAAGTGCCCGGGAGTATAGTAGGCTCGCTTCCCTGGCTGATCAACTTTAGTTTGAATGGTCTAAGTGGCTCTTCTCCAAAGCAATAAGTATTTGATTGCCCGATCAGGAACAGGCAAATGAAGAAGCGGATAGTATGTTTCAGGATTTTAATCAAAATAGAAAAATCCGGGTCCCAGTCCCACCGGGTATGTATTTTTTAAAACACCTTCCTGGTTGTATTCTGTTACCGTACCACTTTGTATAAAGCCCTTAGGGTCTCCCAGGAAGATATGACCATTTTCCGGGTTTACACCCAGGCCCCAGAAGTATTGCAGGGTTTGAGCTTTTACCAAAGCCGTTGCGGGTACCTGGCTGGCCTCAATGCTCATTTTATAAAGCCCGTTGTAGTCATCGGCAGTATTGCTGCTGTACACTACAGCGAGGTAATAGAATGCATTTCTTTCTGGATTAAAAACTGGTTTAATTATCTCTTCTGATCCATTGAAAGTGAATGTTTTAAGTATTTGCTTATTAAAAGGGTCTACCTGTGTGATGCTGGCAGCTATATTGAGGTATGGATTGCCTGCAAACACCCAAAGCTTATTGTTTTTGTCTATAATGGCCTGTGTGGGTGCATAGCCACCTATGTAGATGCTGTCTTCGATGCGTTCTGTGGCGATGTCAAACTGGTAGATGTAATTGCATTGGGTGTTCCAGGGGCAGATGTAAACTTTATCATTCAGCCGGGTCATTCCTTCTGTATTCGGGTATGGTACGTTGATCTCTTTGTCTACCTGGTTGCTGTTCAGGTCAATAAGATATAGTTTTGATCGGTACATACTGCTAACCAATGCTTTATTGTTGCCAACTAAAGTCATGTACCTGGGCTGTGATACGTTGATCTCTGATTTATATTTGAATGTTTTTTTATCAACAGTAATGATCTTGTTGGAGTTATTTACCACCAGGTAGAGGTTATTGTCGTCACCGGCGATACTTTGTAGCACGTCGCCCAAAACTCTGTCGTTCTGGGCCTGGTACACGTCATTATAGATTTTTTGCTCCTGCAGGTCGATATAGCTCAGGGATGCATTGCCGCCATTGAACACGCCTTCATTGGCAATGATCACCTTAGGATGATCATTGATATCAGGCTGAGATCCGTTGTCTTTCGGCTTGTCTTTTACGCAAGAAATTATTGATAATGAAAGTATTGTGATAGTTATATAAACTAATTTTGATGATCTCATCTTTATCTGTACTATTTTATAGCATTTACGATCTCTTCACTCAAAGGTTTGGTACCTGGATCAAAATGTTGTACCAGTTTGCCTTGTTCATCGATCAGGTACTTCTGGAAGTTCCACTTTACCTTACTACTCTCTACTTTGTTGTATTTCTTATCTGTCAGCCATTTATAGATAGGTGCGATCCCTTTTCCCTTAACGGTGATTTTAGCAGCCATCGGGAAGGTGACCCCGTAATTCTTTTTACAGAATGCTGCGATATCTTCATTGGAGCCCGGCTCCTGCCACATGAAATCATTGGCCGGGAAGCCTACAATGACCAGGTTGTCTTTATGTTCCTGGTACAATTTTTCCAGTTCTTCATATTGAGGGGTGTGCCCGCATTTAGATGCGGTGTTCACGATCATGATCTTCTTGCCTTTAAACTGGGCAAAATCTATGATCTCTCCGCTTAATCCTTCTACTTTAAAGTCGTAGATAGATGCCGGAACGGGTGTATTGTCGACGCTCTTCTGAGCAGTACAATCGGTAAAAAAATAAAGCAGTGCGTTAAGCAGCAGTAGGACCTTTTTCATAACAGTTAAAATATATACACGAAAGTATTTATTTACCTTTGTATAACCATTATTTTCTGCGTATTTTTAAGCTTTTAACACCTTAAATTATGAATCCTTTTAAGAAAAGAAGTTCCTGGGGCTCTGCTTTCGTCACCGGCCTGGTTGGTTGGCTGTGTTTCTCCTTTGTAGGCGTTCTTGCATTTGATATCCCCATCGGTTCCGGGCAGCTCATTATGCTCTCTGTAGCTATTGCTGTGGTGCAGGTGCTGGTTTTAAAATCTTTATTCTTTCCTTTACAGATGCAGCGAGGTATCGCTGTAGGTGCGATCTGGGGTTTACTGACTGCCATCGGTTTATACTATCTTTCGGCTGTATGGATGCCGGAATTGAAAGAGCAGCAGACTTACTGGCTCATTATCTTTGCCTATATAGGTGCCCCGGTGGGTGCTTTCCTCTCCTACTTTTACCGGGATGACCAGGAAATCTTAAAGGCATCAGACAATACAGTGGAGGAGACCTTTGGCCGGGATGCGCACTGGCTGGAGCCTTTTGCTTTCGGTGCCCTGGCCTACCTGGTTGCCTTTCTACCCTTCCAGAGCCTGGACCTGAGTATTAAAGTATTGCTCATCGGTGCTATTGTGGGTGTATTTGCCGCAGGCTCCAGCCATTTCTCCCCTGATGCCTGGAAGCATAACCTGGTTAGTCTCTTCCTGATCATTATAGGTTTAGGTACTTTGCTGGGTTATTTATCCGCGCTCTTGTTCCGGTCTTATACTCATTTACTGTATGGGCCACTGTTTACTCATGGCATTATTGCAGGTATCCTTACTTTGGCCATGACCTTCCTCAGGGGCCGTCAATTGTCTATTAAAGAAGCAAAAGGCCAGTTATGATCCCAGAGTTTATTTGTCATGTTATTCATATTGCGGCCACCTGTACTTCCTTTGGCGGGCTGTTTTATTCCAGGGTGGTATTGCTGCCCAATCTCCGGTATTTACCGGAACCTGCACGTACCGATTATCTGAACCGGATGATCAAAAGGTTTGGTTATGTGAAATGGATCGGGGTAACGGCCATCGTGGTCACAGGTATTGTACAATGGCTGTATATCTACCCGACGGTGAAGGATACGGACAGTTACCTCATCGCTTTCCTGGTGAAAATGATCGGGGCGGTTGGTTTGCTATCGATCACGCTGATGCTGGCAGTACCTAATCCACGCTTCCTGGGGATGCAAAAGCAAAGGGCTTTCTGGTCGGGCCTCAACCTGGTCTGTGCTTTGCTGATCCTGGTAGGTGCGGCCTGGATGCGCGAGATCAGGATGAGTTAAAAATTCTTTATCTGGCCTAAAATTCCGCTTGTTTTAAAAGCGCTTTAAGCAGATTAAAGTTAATTTTGGCCACATAACCACGATGATGACACAAGATAGTACGCATGCAGTAGCTGTTATAGTTGCCGGGGGGCAGGGCTTGCGGATGCAGAATGCAGTTCCCAAGCAGTTTCTTCCCCTGAATGGTAAGCCGATCCTTTATTATTCGATTAAAGCTTTTATGGAGGCTGTCCCGGGCATCCGCATAGTGCTGGTGTTGCCTAATGCCCACTTTAGCTATGCCAATAGTGTATTGCAACACTTTACTTCGGGTATTGATATCACGATCGTTGAAGGCGGGGCTAGCCGCTTTGAAAGTGTAAAGAATGGCCTTAAAGAAACCCGTGAGACAGATATTATATTTGTGCATGACGGGGTGCGTCCCCTGCTTTCGACACAATTGATAGCAACCTGCCTGGAGGCTGCAAAGGCATATGGCAATGCGATCCCTGTTGTACCGGTGACTGATTCTATCCGGCAGATCACAGGGGATAATGATTCAAATACCGTTGACCGGGAGCTTTTAAGGGCGGTGCAGACGCCGCAAACTTTTCAAGGTTCGGTATTGTTGCCGGCATTTGAGCAAGCTTACCGGGAGAGTTTTACGGATGAGGCCAGTGTGGTAGAGCAGTTTGGGATCAAAGTGCACCTGGTAGCCGGTGAAAAGTCCAACCTGAAGATCACCACACCTGAAGATATTTTATTTGCAGCAGCTATTCAAACCGCTCAAGACGATGTGTAAATATTATTTCCGTTTATTATTATTGTTGATGTCTGTATTCAGTACAGCGGTATCCTATGCCCAGGAAACGGATACTACGGCTTTCTCTGAGCGCATTGAGCTTGATCCATTTATTGTAAAGGCCAGGAATGAAGGTTTTAATGTAGAGAACTTCATCCGGCTGATCAAGGAGGATACAACTTTCTATAAAGCATTTAAGACAATGCGTCTAAAGACTTATAATGCAGAGAATTACATCAATTGCCTGGATAAGAAAGGAGCGAGTGTAGCCTCCCTGGTGAGTGAGACCAAGCAGATCTATCGGGATGGCTGCAGGACGATGAGTACGCTGGAGGAAAAGGTAACGGGCGACTTTTTTACAAAAAAAGGTAACTATAATTATTTCACAGCCCAGCTGTATGCCAGCTTGTTTTTCACGAATGGTAAAGTATGCAATGAAACTAATATCGTGAGGGGCTCCATGTCACGCGAGCTTTCGGGCTTGAGCCGTATGGAGAAGAGCAAAGTGCAGTTAAAGTTACTGATGTTCAATCCCGGGGCAAGTATTCCCGGCCTGCCTTTTATCGGCAATAAGGTGGGCATCTTTGAGCCTGATGTGGCCAGGATGTACCACTTCAGCCTGAGTGCGGAAACCAAGAATGGCATAGAAGCCTATAAATTTGCAGCCGTTCCTAAAGAAGAATATAAAAAGAAAGTGGTCATCAATAAATTCATTACCTGGTTCAACCCGGATGATTATTCTATTATTGCCCGGGATTATTCCTTGTCTTACGATGCTTTGGGCTACGATTTTGATGTGGATATGTATGTCACGCTGAAGCAGGTAGGTAATGATCTCCTGCCTTCATTTATCAATTACAGGGGCAATTGGAAAGTGGTGACCAAGCCCAGGGAAAGGGTTCATTTCAAAGCAGAATTTACCTATTAATCTTATTGTCCAAATAGAAATATTGTACTACTTTTGGTGCATCTTAAAACAATCATTAAAACCAATAAAATGGGCCTTAACAGAGAGCAGATCGCGCAACGCATAGCTAAAGAACTGAAGGATGGCATGTATGTTAACCTGGGCATTGGCGTGCCGACATTAGTCGCCAATTTTGTGCCTGAAGATATTGAAATTGAATTGCAGAGTGAGAATGGTATGCTGGGTATAGGCCCCTTCCCTGCTGAAGCTAATGTGGACCCGGACCTGATCAATGCAGGTAAGCAAACGGTGACTTTGCGTACGGGCGGCAGCTTTTTTGACAGTGCGCTGAGCTTTGGTATGATCCGTGCCGGTAAGGTAGACCTTACGGTTTTAGGAGCCATGGAGATCTCTGACCAGGGCGATATCGCCAACTGGAAAGTACCGGGCAAAATGGTGAAAGGTATGGGTGGTGCTATGGACCTGGTAGCTTCTGCAAAGAATATTATCGTGGCGATGATGCATACAGATAAGGAAGGTAATTCAAAATTATTACCGGAATGTAGTTTACCGATCACCGGTCTTAAGTGCGTAAAACGTGTAGTTACGGACCTGGGTTATTTTGAGATCACTCCGGAAGGATTCCTGTTGAAGGAATATGCACCCGGTGTAACGGTGGAAGAGATTAAAGCGAAAACGGCCGGTAGGTTAGTCATCGCTGATGACGTGAAGGAAATGAACGTTTAATCTATTATATTGATATATTTACGAATCCCTGTTTTATTTAAAACGGGGATTTTTTTTATTCTATGGCTTGCCCGAAGGTGAGCAGGTTATGGTCCGGGTCGAGGATAGAGCATTCTATTTGCCCCCAGGGCTTTACAGCCAGTTTGCCCAGGTCTGCAAAGCGCAGGCCTTTATCGATGAATTCCTGGTTGAGTTGTTCTATATGATTCACCCTTATGTACACCTGGCCGTAATTGTCCAGGGGATTGAGTTCGGGGAATAAGAAGAAGTGCAGTTCTATGGCATCTTTTTTCAGCATCAGGTAGGGTTCAAAGTCCGGGTCTCCTAATTGGGAGAAACCCAGGTCCAGGTAAAAGGCCTTGGTGATACGGAAGTCCCTCATCGGGAGTTTGGGATGTATTGCGGTAAGCATAATTGTTTAGTTTTATAGCAATATTACTCATTCTATTGATATTATCATGCCTGATCGCTGACGGAGCGATATTTTCTGTTAGGTTAATGTTCAATGACTAATTATAGTTACCGGCTCAGGGTGACATCAGGAACATGTCATGCTGAGCTCCGTCAAAGCATGTATTGCTATCCATCCATTTATCCTGCTTTCCACCCTTCGACAGGGCTCAGGGTGACATCAGGAATATGTCATGCTGAGCTCCGTCGAAGCATGTATTACTATTAATTCACGTACCCTTCTTTCCACCCTTCGACATGCTCAGGGTGACATAAGTAGTTAAACGTAGATATTGGCTATTTCATGATTATACTGGAATTAAACCTTATGATCTTCAAGATATTTTTTTACTATAAAAAAATAGCCAACTATCATTAGTTGGCTATTTTAATAGCTATAATTGATGCTTGTTTGCTTAGATCCTGTTTACGGTTTTCAGCATTTCCAGCATCACATCGGTCATTTTTTCCAGGTCATATTCCGGTTTCCAGCCCCAGTCTGCGCGCGCATCGCTGTCATCAATTTTTGAAGGCCAGCTGTCTGCGATCTTCTGCCTGAAGTCGGGCGCATAAGAAATAGTAAACTCAGGAATACGTTTCTGTATCGCTTCTGAGATCTCTTTTGGTGAAAAGCTCATGGCTGCCAGATTGTAGGACATCCTATTTTTAATAGACTCTTTAGGCGCATCCATTAATTCCAGGGTAGCACGTACTGCATCGTCCATATACATCATGGGCAAATAGGTATGTTCACTTAAGAAGCATTCATAAGATTGTTTCTTTAAAGCTTCTATGTAAATATCTATAGCATAATCGGTGGTACCGCCACCTGGTGCCGATTTCCAGCTAATGAGGCCCGGGTAGCGCATACTGCGCACATCTAAACCGTATTTTTCAAAATAGTACTGGCACCACAATTCACCGGCATATTTACTGATCCCGTAAACGGTGGTCGGTTCTATAACGGTTTTTTGAGGGGTATCATCTTTAGGGGTGGTGTTGCCAAACACGGCAATAGAACTTGGCCAATATAGTTTAGCTACTTTATGCTCCACACAGATGTCCAGCACATTCATGAGACTTTTCATATTGATGTCCCATGCCCACAGCGGGTTCTTCTCGCCCGTAGCAGATAGTATAGCTGCCAGCAAATAGATCTGGGTAATGCTTTCTTTCTTCACCACTGCCGCTACTGCATTGGAGTTCATTACATCCAGCTGGATGAACGGACCACTCTCTGCCAATAAAACGTGTGGCTCCCTGATGTCTGAAGCGATCACATTTTCGCTGCCGAATTTTTCTCTTAATGCCAATGTGAGCTCTACACCCAATTGACCGCCTGCTCCTATAACTAATACCTTTTCCATGATCCCTAAGCTTATATTGTGTTGAAATTAATTGTTTTTATGTTGGTTGATCAGATTTAAGAAATCATCAAACAGATATCTTGAATCATAAGGGCCAGGGGTGCTCTCCGGGTGGTATTGTACAGAGAAGGCAGGTTTATCTTTAATTTTTATACCCTCTACGGTTCCGTCATTCAGGTTTAAGTGGGTAACTTCTATTTTATCGTTGGTCTTTATGGTAGCATCATCTACACAGAAGCCGTGGTTTTGGGTAGTGATCTCTCCTAATCCCGTTTGCAGGTTCTTCACCGGGTGGTTCAGTCCTCTGTGGCCATGGTGCATTTTGTAGGTTTTCAATCCATTGGCCAATGCCAGTAACTGGTGTCCCAGGCAAATGCCAAACATAGGCTTTCCGCTGGCCAGGATGTCTTGTACGGTTTTTACGGCATAATCCATAGCTGCAGGATCGCCAGGGCCGTTGGAGACAAAGATACCATCGGGCTGGAAGGATAAAAGGTCTTCAATACTCGCTTTTCCCGGGAATACTTTTACAAATACATCCCTGTCGGCAAAGCATTGCAGCATGTTTCTTTTTACCCCGAAGTCCAGTACGGATACGCGGATCGAAGCATTTTCATCACCAAAAGTATAGGCTACTTTGGTACCCACTTCAGAGGCCAGGTCCAGGCCTTCCATTTTAGGGATGGCAGCCAGTTGCTCTTTTAATTGTGCCACATCGCTCAGTTCAGAGGAGATGATACAGTTCATCGCTCCTTTAGTGCGTACGTGTTGTACCAGTGCGCGGGTATCTACATCCTGTATAGCGACAATACCGTTATTGATCAGGTAATCGCTCAAGGAGCCGGTAGCCGTCATCCTGGAGTAGCGGGCGGTGATGTTTTTACAGATCAGGCCTTTGATCATTACCCTGTCAGATTCCACATCTACTTCATTCACGCCGTAATTCCCTACATAGGCGGTGTTCATGATCAACATTTGCCCGGAATAGGAAGGATCGGTAAATACCTCCTGGTACCCGGTCATACCGGTATTAAAACATAATTCCCCACCGGTGGTGCCAATTTTTCCAAATGGTTTTCCGGTAAATAAGGTTCCGTCTTCTAAAAGTAAATAGGCTACCGGAGTGTCTGTTGCAGCTTGCGAATCTGTCATATTTAATAATGCAATTTTTTATTTATGCCCGTTGAGGGGTAATTTGGTTCGCAAAGATAGTACATTATCATTTTTTTAAAGAAAAATTCGCCCAGTTCATTAACACATTATTATACGATTAGTTTATTATCTTGCACAATCATTGCCCAGCATAAATATTATCATTTTTAATATTAAATATATTTTTCTATAATGAACCATAAAGCCCTGATTTATACGCTTGGAGTAGGATTAATGATCAATTCTGCCGCTTATGCCAGAAAGAAAGATAACCGCAATGCGGAACCAGTACCCGTTGAGGCTGCCGGGGAGGCTGATCCCCCAAAACCGGTAACGCCCCCTCCTCCGATTAGCGGAGGCCGCTATACACCGCCTAAATTACCGGCCGGTATTTCATTTGCCGGGGAACAAACGCCCCTGAGCAGGTGGGATGTGAAGGAAAGACTGGACCGCGAATTGTTATTTAATACTTATATGCATGGCTCTACTTTATATATCCTGAAATTGGCCCATCGCACGTTCCCGACTATTGAAAGAATTTTAAGAGAACAGGGCGTACCTGAGGATTTTAAATTCCTGGCGGTAGCAGAAAGCGCTTTGTATAACCAGATATCTAAAGCAGGTGCAACGGGCTACTGGCAATTTATGAAAGCAGCAGGAATACAGTTCGGGCTGGAGATCACGGATGAAGTGGATATGCGCTATGACCTGGAAGCTTCTACTATAGCTGCCTGCAAGTACCTGAAACAAGCTTATGCCAAATTCGGTAACTGGACCGCTGCCGCTGCTTCTTATAATATGGGTATGGGAGGATACAGCAATTACAGCGCTCAGCAGTACGAAAACAATTACTATAATTTATTATTACCGGAAGAGACGAACCGTTATGTATACCGTATCCTGGCTTTGAAAACGATCATCTCTAATCCTGAGAAGCATGGTTTCTACCTGGATAAAAGTGATGTATACCAACCGATAGAAGGTAAAAACATACAGGTAAGCAGTTCTATAGGTGACCTGGCTGCCTGGGCCAAGCAAAACAACAGTACTTACCAGCAGGTGAAAATGGCCAATCAATGGCTGCGCGGCAAATCGCTGACGGTAAAGCCCGGGAAAGTGTACACAATTTTAATTCCGAAGGTTTAAATATTCAATAGTACTTTTGCAACATGAAATGCAGCAGATTTTTTAGCGCCTTACTGACGGGTACTTTGCTCACGGCCGCTATGGTACCGGGAAAGCAGGACTTGTATGCGCAAAAAACAGAAAGCCAGAATAGTTTCCAGGTGTATAAAGTATATGCAGATGCCGGGTATGAATTGAAGTATGCCAAAGAGCGTGCCCTTAAAGCGCATAAAAACATCATTATTTTCGTTGGAGGTAATTGGTGTGTATGGTGCAAGCGCTTAGATGCGTTTTTAAATAATGACCCGCAGATTACGGCTGCCCTGGGTGAATACGAGGTGATGCATATCAATTATAGCAAGGAGAATAAAAATGAGAAGATACTGGCTGAGTTGAATAATCCGCAGCAATTCGGTTTCCCGGTGATCGTCCTGCTGGATGATAAGGGGAATTATATGGCCACGCAGAATACGGGCGATTTAGAAAGTGGTAAGAGTTACAGTAAAGAAAAAGTAATGGACTTCCTGCATAAATGGTCCTTCAAAAATATTAATAACCAATAAGTATAAATAAATTGAACAACAGGCAAAATTTCAGATCTCAAAAGACCAGTGTACCCAAGAACAGGTTAATTATTGGCAGGAAACCATTAATTGAGGCCCTTAAACAGGCTGCAGACATCGAAAAGATATTTATCCTGAAGTCCGCAACCGGAGAGGAATTGGCGGTGATCAAGAACCTGGCCAGGCAACTGGACATTACACTGAGTTTTGTACCTTCTGAAAAGCTGGATAAGTTTACCCAGGCCAATCACCAGGGTGTGGTCGCGATTGCCGGTCTGATCAAGTATCAACCTTTACAGGGAGTCATAGACCAGGTAGTAGATGCCGGTAATGTGCCTTTATTTGTATTGCTGGACGGCATTACAGATACCCGGAACCTGGGTGCTATTGCCCGTTCTGCTTTCAGCTTCGGGGCGCAGGCCCTGATCATTCCCAGCTCCAACAATGCTGCGGTTACCGAAGAAGGGATCAAAACTTCTGCCGGAGCTTTAGAAAAATTGCCGGTGTGCAGGGTAGCCTCTGTACAGCAGGCCATAGATACCTTAAAATTAAATGGCATACAGATTGTAGCTACAACACTGGAAACGCCCAGGGAAATTTCGGAAGTACCTTTGAATGAGCCTATAGCCATCGTCATGGGTGCAGAAGATACGGGAGTAAGCCCTTATGTGTTGAAAACGGCCGATCACCTGGTGAAGATCCCGATGTCTGACCAGTTTGACTCGCTGAATGTATCTGTTGCTGCGGGCATTATGCTCTATCAAACCTTTATACAAAGAAAATAACATAAGCTATGAAAAAAGCCTTATTGTATGTTGCCTTTATTACCGGATCTTTCTACCTGATCTCTTGTGAAAAAGAAGTCAACTTCAACTTACCTGCCAGTATATCTGAAAAGGTAGTTGTAGAGGGTGGTATCGAATTGGGTACTCCTCCCCTCGTACTGTTGACCAATAGTTTCGGCTTCTTTTCCAAGCTTGACCTGAGCACGCTGCAGAATGCGTTTATCAGCGGTGCGCAGATCAGTGTAAGTGATGGCAGCAGAACGGTTAACCTCCGCGAGTATTCCATTGATACATTGGGCAATTTCTATAAGTTCTATTCTGTAGATTCTTCCAATGCTGCTGATCTGACTTTTATAGGGCAGGCCGGTAAATCGTATCAATTGAAAATTGTGGTGGATGGTAAAACGTATGAATCGACCACGACTATCCCGCAACCGGTGAGTGCTGCATTTGACAGTATCTGGAGTGAGCCTTTTGAAAACCCTGACCCGGAACACCCGGAATACCGCAGGGTAATGGTCCGCTATAATGATCCGCCGGAATTGGGTAACCGCTTCAGGATATTTATCCAGCAAAACAACCGACCTTTTACCGCAGGCCGTTTTTCCACTTTGGATGATAATATCACCAACGGTACGACTACCACACTTGATTTTTATAATGTGTTGAGTCCTATGGATACTTCCACACAGGATGGCCGGTTTGCCTTTTTGCCGGATGATGTGGTCACGATTAAATTCTCTGCCATTGATAAAGCGACTTATGATTTCTGGCAAACCCTGGACTTTTCGGTAGGAACGACGGGTAACCCCTTCTCCACACCGGTAAAAGTGCCTTCTAATATCTCGAACGGTGCTTTGGGTATCTGGGCCGGATATGCCCCTACTTATAAGACTGTAACTGTAAAAGAATAAGCATCAGATGAACATAGCACAATATATAGACCATACGATCCTTAAGCCTACGACAACGATTGGTGAAATAGAGCAATTGTGTAGCGATGCACTTCAATATAATTTTAAAGCGGTATGTGTACCGCCTTTTTATGTAAAGGCAGCGCGGCAGTTGTTAAGTGGTACACCGGTGAAGGTGGCTACCGTTATCGGTTTCCCTTTTGGCTATGAGGGCACAGAGAGCAAGCTGGTTGCGATCAGGCAGGCTTTGTCGGATGGTGCAGATGAACTGGATATTGTGCATAATCTTGCTGCTTTAAAAAATGAGGACTGGGATTACCTGGCTAAGGAAATTGCTTTATGCCTGCAACCCATTCGCCTTGCAGATAAAGTAGTTAAGGTGATTATCGAAAGTGGTATATTGACGGAAACGGAGATCGTGAAGTCTTGTGCGCTTTATGCCAAACATAAAGTAGACTTTGTGAAAACCTCTACCGGCTATGCCGAAAAAGGAGCCAGCATAGAGGCGGTAAAACTGATGCGTTCTCATTTACCGGAAACTATTGAGATCAAAGCTTCCGGGGGTATAAGGACATTAGAAGCCCTGAAGGACTATGTTGCGGCAGGAGCCACACGTATAGGTACATCTTCTGGTGTACAGATTTCGAAAGAAGCGAAAAAATCGTAGATTTGTCCTGTCATGCCTTATGACGGGACTTGTTTTCAGCTAAACCGAGTAATCAATGATCGTTAAATATGCATTTTTAATCCTGGCTTTTTTAACCGTTTTTTTTACGGGACCTGTTTTTGCGCAAGCGCCACAGCAGCCGCCACCATCCGGTTCCTCCAATTTTATGGATGAGGATCCTGATGAGACAGAAACGGTAAGAATTAAAAGAAAGGTGTCCAGCGTTACCAAAGGATACCGTATCCAGATCTATAGCGGACCGGACCGGGAAGTAGCCAAGGCTACGAAGATCAGCTTTATGAAGCGTTTTCCTTCCATCCGTTCCTACATCAGCTATGAAGTACCTTATTACAAGATAAAAGTTGGGGATTTTAAATCCCGCAGGGATGCCCATGAACTTTATCGTTATTTAAGCCAGACTTATACCTCGATGGTGGTGCCTTCCCTGATCAATAATAAAATTCCACCTAAAGTGCCGGGCACT
Organism: Bacteroidetes bacterium 43-16; assembly: GCA_001897525.1. GTDB lineage: Bacteria > Bacteroidota > Bacteroidia > Chitinophagales > Chitinophagaceae > Edaphocola. Next base: position 52,124 of record MKTB01000020.1, read on the forward strand.
TATAATAACCCGGATAGCCCCGACCAGGAAGCCAGTCCTTCCCCGGCCGATACCTCCAGATAAACTGAATTGACTTCATGCGCGCGGAAATACAGACTCTTGCTCAATCCCTGCTGCCTAAACTGGTAGCCATCAGACAACATTTACACCGGCATCCCGAATTATCTTTCGAAGAGGTGCAAACGATGAATTATATTGCTGCGCAACTAGAGGAACTGGGCATACCTTATACACAGGGGGTGGCCGGGACTGGTATTGTAGCGCTTATTGAAGGGGCTGAAGCCGGAAAATGTATTGCACTGCGGGCAGATATGGATGCATTGCCGATCAAGGAGCAGAATGAAGTGCCTTATAAGAGCCGGAATGAAGGTGTCATGCATGCCTGCGGACATGATGTGCATACTACCTGTCTTCTGGGTGCAGCAGCAATCCTGTGGCAAAACAGGCAGGCACTTAAGGGTACCGTAAAACTTATTTTTCAACCTGGGGAAGAGCAAAGCCCCGGTGGGGCCAGTTTAATGATCAAAGCAGGAGTATTGCAAGATCCCGCACCTGAAGCTATTATAGGGCTGCACGTTTTTCCTGAATTACCTTCCGGTTACCTCGGCTTCAGAGGAGGGCAATATATGGCCAGTGCCGATGAACTGCATATTACGATTGAGGGAAAAGGCGGCCATGCTGCCCTGCCCCAGAGCACGATCGATCCTATCGTGATCGCTGCTAATATTATTGTTCAGCTACAACAGATCGTTTCACGCCGCAGTCATCCACTTACGCCCACTGTATTGTCTTTTGGCCACATCAGCGGCGGACAGGTGACGAATGTGATCCCCGGAGCGGTAACGATCAAAGGTACGCTGCGCACTTTTGACGAGGAGTGGCGGCAAGAGGCGGTACGCCTGATACATGAAGTGGTTACGCATAATTGTGCTGCATGGGGCGCTACTGCGCATATCGATATGCCTCCCGGCTATCCCTGCCTGTATAATGATGAGGCCCTGACCACTGCGATAGAGGGCTATGCCCGTGCTTACTTAGGCGATGAATACATTAAGCCCCTGGAAATGCGCATGACGGCTGAAGATTTCAGCTTTTACACGCAGGAAATACCGGGTTGCTTCTTCCGTTTAGGTACAAACAAGAACAACGAGGCATTCACGATACCGGTACATCATCCTAATTTTGACATTGATGAGGATGCACTGGCCGTAGGTGCCGGAACGATGGCCTGGGCTGCGCTGAATTATCTAAAGGCCTGATTTTTTCAATTTTAATACAGTAAACGCCCGGTCAACTTTTGTGCCGATCTTGCTGATGGCTACATCATTTTTGTGCCATTCTTCTGCTATGGAGAAATTGGCAGGTGTTAACAGTGCAGCTATTTTTTCAGTATCATATAAGGTGAAGCCGTATTGCACAAAGGGTAATTGCTGCATAAAGGAAGCCTGTGCAAAGGTGATGAAGAGTTGACCCCCCGGTTTTAATACGCGCTCCATTTCCGACAAAAGTACTTGAGGCTGCTCCCAGAAGTAAATGGTATTGATGGTAAATATACCATCAAACATCTCCTTTTCAAAAGGAATATGGATACCATCATAGCAGGAGAACCGGACCTTGCTGTGCGCAGCATCTTTGTGCATAGCTGCGGCCTGGTCGCACATGGTTTGTGATATTTCCAGTCCCTGATAATTGCTTATAGAATATTGCTCCAGCAAAGATGGCAGGTGCTGTGCATTGCCGGGTCCCAGTTCCAGGACGCTTGCATTCGCAGGCAGTTGGAGCAGTTCCAGTGTTGCGGAGATCATGGCCTGGTTGCCGGTATTCATGTTGAGGCCGGTTGCAATACCCATTTCACCTTCGGGACATCTCAGTTGCGCGGCCAGGTTTTTCAATTGTTCTTCTGAAAACGGTTTTTCCAAATTGTTACCTTTTTTAGTCTTGCAATGTACTTAAAGTTGCAGGGAAAGAATTGCGGAAAGTCCATATTTTTACAGTATCCGGACATATGTTTTGTTAAAAAAACGGGAAGTCAAGAAATCGTTAAATAAATTATTTCTATTTGCCCGTGCGTTATTTATTCAATTACCTTTGTTGACATTTTTGTCAAAAAATCTGTGAAAGACAATAAAACAGAAGAACTTATAAAGTCGTGTTCTAAAGACCTTTTTTTTAATAAAGGAAAATTGAATGCTTCTACGCAGGAGATCGCCGATAATGCCGGGGTAAAACGTACTTTGGTCAATTACTATTTTGGCTCCAAGCAAAAGCTTTTCGACCTGGTATTTGAAGAATTGAGGTTCACTTTTAAGTCACTCCTGCATAAAGCGGTGAGTGGTACGGCAAGTGTTTATGATAAAGTATCTGCCCTGATCCATTATTGTTCTGATTTTATTAAAAAGTATCCTCACTTCAATATATTTCTGATCAACGAAATTAATACGGTGGGTGTCAACAAGACCGAAAGAATGAAAAAATATCATTTTCCTGAATTAAATATTTTTTTCAGGGAAATAGAAGCGGAAATGGAAGATGGAAAAATTCCTCAAATGAACCCTTTGAATTTTTACATTAATATTTTTGCTTTACTCTCCTATCCTATTATCATGCGTCCTTATTATGACCAGATATTTGAAGTCAGTAAAAAAGAGATGGATGAACTATATGCCAGCAGGAAGGAGGTCATTTTAAAATTAATATTTCAACACACACAACAACAATCATAAATATTTTCTAAATGAGTTTAGATAAACTAGTTAGGGGCGGCTTAATCATTTCTGGCTTAATAGGCAGTACGGCCTTTTTTGTTGCCTGTAAGGGCGATAATGCAGCTAAGGAAGCCCAGGCCAAGGCCAACCAGGTAAAGCCTTATAATGTCATCAGCCTGGAAAGGCAATCGGTAACCTTATTTGCAGACTACCCGGCTACATTACAGGGTATCCGCGATATTGATATACGCCCGAAGATAGATGGCTATATCGAGAAAGTATTTGTTGACGAAGGACAGTCTGTAAGTGCAGGCCAGGTCCTGTTTACGATCAATAACCCGCAGTATGCGCAGGACGTAAATAATACCCGTGCGGCCATTGCCAGTGCAGAAGCTGCTGTGGCTACTGCCCGCTTGCAGGTAAAGAAGACCAAGCCGCTGGTGGACCAGGACATCATCAGTCCTTATGAATATGAAAGTGCGGAATTGAATTTAAAGGCAAAGGAAGCTGCACTGACACAGGCCAGGGCGGTGTATAACAATTCTAAGATCAACCAGGGATACACTACAGTGACCAGCCCGGTAAGCGGCCTGGTAGGCACTATCCCCTATCGTATCGGGAGTTATGTAAATGCCTCAGCTTTGCCGCTGACTACGGTATCTGATATCTCCAGGGTCTATGCTTATTTTTCTATGAATGAAAAACAGCAACTGTCTTTTTACATCAATACACCGGGCGCTACGGTAGAGCAAAAATTGAAACAGATGCCTGCAGTAAGTCTTCTGTTATCCAATACAGAGGAATACCCTGCGAAAGGTAAGCTGGAATCTATCAGCGGACAGGCCAATACGCAGACCGGGTCTTATAATGTACGGGCGACTTTCCCTAATGACCAGCGTTTATTACGCTCCGGGAGCAGTGCGGTGGTGCGTATCCCTACTTATGTGGACAAAGCCATCATCATACCTCAGAAAGCTACTACGGAACTCCAGGATAAGCGCCTGGCCTACATCGTAGCAGACAGTAACAAGGTGAAGGCGGTGCCGATAAAAGTAAGAGAAGTGCCGGGCGGCAAGTTCTTTGTAGTGGATGAGGGCCTTAAAGAAAGTGATCAGCTGATCGTTGAAGGGGTGGGTTTGCTGACAGAAGGTACGGTGATCAAGCCTACACTGATCCCTGCAGACAGCGCATTGAAAGCATTTGACAAGAAATAAGATTATAGGATCTCTTTAATTCCACAACATGTTTAAGAAATTTATTGAACGTCCTGTATTGTCTACAGTGATTTCAATTATCATAGTGATATTGGGTATTTTGGGTTTAGTGACCTTGCCCGTATCACAATACCCGGAGATTGCACCTCCGACCGTAAGTGTGCAGGCCAGCTACCAGGGTGCCAGTGCAGAGGTGGTGTTGAATAGTGTGGTGATCCCGCTGGAAGAGCAGATCAATGGTGTTGAGGACATGACTTACATGACTTCAACGGCAGGTAACGATGGTACTGCCAATATTAATATTTATTTCAAATTAGGGACTAATCCCGATCTGGCTGCGGTGAATGTACAGAACCGTGTGGCCCGTGCCACCAGCCTGCTGCCGCAGGAGGTTACGCGTGCGGGTGTGACCACGGCAAAGCGCCAGAGCAGTAATGTAATGATCTTTGCTTTGACGAGTACTAATCCTGCTTATGATCAGTCCTTTTTACAAAACTATCTTAACATCAACATCCTGCCTCAGCTCAAAAGGGTAAATGGCGTGGGTGAAGCGATGGTATTCGGTTCTAAAGACTATTCTATGCGTATCTGGCTGAAGCCGGACGTGATGGCGAGTTATGGCCTGGTACCTTCTGATGTGAATGTGGCCCTGGCAGAGCAGAATATTGAAGCGGCCCCGGGCCAGTTGGGGGAGAATGCAGACCAGTCGTTCCAGTACACCTTAAAGTATAAAGGAAGGCTGCAGGACGAGCAGGAGTTCAGCGATATCGTGGTGAAAACTACGGAGGACGGACAGATCCTGCGTTTAAAGGACATTGCCCGTATAGAACTGGGTACGCAGGCTTATAACGGTAGTTCTTATACCAATGGCTTCCCGAGTTCGGGTGTGGCTATTTCCCAGACTTCAGGTTCTAATGCCCAGGAGGTGATCAACGGATCCTTGGCGGTACTGGACAAGGCTTCCAAGAACTTCCCGGAAGGGGTCAGTTATTTTACGATCACCAATGCCAATGACTTCCTGGATGCTTCTATCACTAAAGTAATTCACACTTTGATTGAAGCCTTTATCCTGGTATTTATCGTGGTGTTTGTATTCCTGCAAGACTGGCGTTCTACGCTCATCCCGGCTATTTCGGTACCGGTGGCTATTGTAGGTACTTTCTTTTTCTTGCAGCTATTTGGTTTTACGATCAACCTCTTAACCTTATTTGCCCTTGTACTGGCGGTGGGTATCGTGGTGGATGATGCCATTGTGGTGGTCGAGGCCGTCCATGCTAAAATGGAAGGCGGAGAGCGCAATCCGCGTAAAGCATCGATCAGTGCCATGAGTGAGATCAGCAGTGCGATCATCAGTATTACGCTTGTTATGTCTGCGGTATTTATCCCGGTGAGTTTCATCCAGGGATCTGCAGGGGTATTCTATAAGCAATTTGGGCTTACACTGGCGGTATCTATTATCTTGTCTGCGGTAAATGCCTTAACGCTCAGCCCGGCATTATGTGCCATTATCCTGAAGCCGCATGAGCATCATGATGAGGGCAAGAAGAAAAATGTTCTGAAAAGATTTTTCAGTGCTTTTAATACTGCTTTTGAGGTCACAACGAATAAGTATAAGAAAGCGGTAGGCTTTTTCATCAATAAGAAATGGCTGGCGATACTGGGTATTTTGCTGTTCACCGGCCTCTTTGCTTACCTGATGAACACTACGCCTAAAGCCTTTGTTCCGAATGAGGATATGGGATCGATCACCACAGATGTGCGCTTGCCGGAAGGTAGTTCTGTAGAGCGTACAGAGGAGGTGCTGAAGCAGATCCAGAGTTCATTGGAAGGTATGCCGGAGATAGAGCGTGTATTACGTATTTCCGGAAGGAGTATGATCAGTGGTTCGGGTAGTAACTTTGGTATGGTCATCATCAGGCTGAAGCCCTGGGATCAGCGCCCGGGTAAAAACAGTAGCTCGCAAATGCTGATCAAGCAATTGTTTGGCAAAACGGCCAATATCAAAGATGCAAAAGTAGTCTTCTTTGCACCGCCTACAATCCAGGGTTTTGGTATGAGTGGTGGTTTTGAATTCCAGTTGCAGGATCAGCTGGGTGCAGGCCTGGAAAAACTGAATGCGGTGAATACTGATTTCCTGGCTAAGCTGAACCAAAGGCCGGAAATACAGTTTGCCCAGACTTCATTCAGTCCTACTTTCCCGCAATACCGCATGGATATTGATGTGGCTGCGGCCAAAAAAGCCGGGATCACGGTAAATGATATCATGTCTACCATGCAGGGTTATTATGGTGGTGTGTATGCCTCTAACTTTAATAAATTCGGTAAGCAATACCGCGTGATGTACCAGGCAGAGCCTGAGTTCAGGGCAGATCTTGCCAGCCTGAATAATATTATGGTACGTAACAAAGCAGGCCAGATGGCACCGGTAACCCAGTACATTACTATGGAAAAGGTGTTTGGTCCGCAAACGATCAACCGGTTCAACTTGTTTACTTCCATCAATATTAACGGATCGCCTAACCCGGGCTTCAGTTCGGGTGATGCGTTGAGGGCGGTAGAAGAAGTGGCCAAAGAGTCTTTGCCTGTAGGTTTTGGTTATGAATATTCTGGTATGACCAGGGAGGAGCAAAGCAGCGGCGGACAGACGATTTATATCTTTGTATTGTGTCTCATCTTCGTGTACTTCTTACTGGCGGCTCAATATGAAAGCTATATGTTACCTTTCGCGGTATTATTGTCTTTACCGATGGGTCTTGCAGGTACCTTCATTTTTGCTACGTTCCTTGATGTAAGTAATAATATTTATTTACAGATCACGCTCATCATGCTGATCGGTTTGCTGGCTAAGAATGCGATCCTGATCGTGGAATATGCGGTAGAAAGAAGGAAGCATGGTATGGGACTGGTAGAAGCGGCTATCTCGGGTGCTACGGCACGTCTGCGCCCTATCCTGATGACTTCGTTTGCCTTTATCTTAGGCTTGTTGCCATTGAGTGTTTCTAAAGGTGCCGGTGCGATCGGTAACTCTTCGATTGGTATCGGTGCGATCGGCGGTATGTTGATCGGTACGATCCTGGGTGTATTTGTGATCCCGGTATTGTTCGTGATCTTCCAGTACCTGCAGGAGAAAATAACGGTGAAACGGCAGAACAGAGACGAAGCCTACGATTCCTTACCATCTGCTTAATTTATAGCCTGTAAAAGCTTTAACAACAATGAGATTCAATCAATCCTATAAAATTGCCGGCATTTTAGCCATTCCTATACTCTTAAGCTCCTGTGGTGTTGTCACTAAAAAATATCAGCGGGCCCCTGTGGCGCAACATATCCAGGATAGTCTTTACCGGGATGCGTACACCACAGATACGACTTCCCTGGCACAGCTGAGCTGGAAAGAGGTCTTTAAAGATCCGAAGCTTCAATATCTTATTGAAGAGGCTTTTGCCAATAACTATGATTTTAAAAATACGATCCTGCAGATAGCCCAGGCAGAGGCGGTGTACCGTCAAAGTAAACTGGCCTTCTACCCTACCTTAAGCTTTACGCCGCAGGTGACGTATAACCATGCTTCTGCAGAGGCGCTGAACTTCCCGTCTAATGTAAGTATCCGCTTGAATACGACTACGGTGCAACTGGGTTTCGGTACGAACTGGGAGCTGGATGTATGGGGCAAGCTGGCGAGTGCCAAACGCGGTGCACAGGCTTCCTGGTACCAGACAGAGGCTTCTAAGAAAGCGGTACAGACGGCTTTGGTCTCCGGTATTGCCAATGCTTATTATACTTTGATGGCGCTGGACCAGCAACTGGAGATCACTTACCAGACCATTACTTTAAGAGAGAAGTCGCTGACTACGATCAAGGCCCTGAAAGCGGCTGCTGTACTTACGGGTGCTGCAGTGGTGCAGGCCGAAGCGAATCTTTATGCGGCCGAGGTTTCTGTTCCGGACCTGAAAAGGAGTATCCGCGAGCTGGAAAACAGCCTGAGTAATATGACCGGGAAACCGGGCCATAGTATCCAAAGGGCCAGCCTGTCTGAATATATGATCCAGACTCCTTTAACTACGGGTGTCCCGGTGCAACTGCTGCAGAACCGTCCTGATGTGATGGCTGCAGAAATGGGTTATCGCAGGGCTTTTGAGAATACGAATGTAGCCAAGGCTCAGTTCTACCCTACGATTGCTTTAACCTCCGGTGGTATCGGTATCAGTGCTTTGACGCATAAGAACCTGTTTGCCGGCACTTCCGCGATTTTCTATAACCTGGTAGGCGGTATCACGCAGCCTATCTTTAACCGGGGTGCCATCAGGACCAATTATAAGGTTTCTAAACTCCAGCAGGAGCAGGCCCTCAATATTTTCCAGCAGGCGATCCTTGCTGCCGGGCAGGAGGTAAGTAATGCATTATATGCCTATGAAACCAGCCTGGACAAGCAGACGACCCGCGCCAAGCAAATCGCGGCTTTAGAAAAAGCAGTTAATTTCAATATGCAATTGCTTGAATATACCAGCACGACAAACTATACAGATGTATTGACCTCAGAGCAAAGCCTGCTGACGGCAAAGCTTGCGGGTGTGAGTGACCTGCTGCAGCAAAATACAGCTATCATCGAACTGTACCGCGCATTGGGCGGAGGCTGGAAGTAAAATTTTGCCGGAGTACTATTAATGATGTAAAAAGTCGCCTGTAAATAATTACAGGCGACTTTTTGTTATTTATTTGGTCTTTTACCTTAAAGGCTCAAAATGATTAATAATAGAACATTTACTTGAGCAGGCTCAGGCTGATCGTGCTTAAGGAGGATTTAATCCTGTGCTCTGTTTCTATATAATCCTTGTATTTAGCTGCCGGGAAAATACCTTTGTTCTGCTGGAAATTAATGCTCACGGTACATACAGCACCGTTTACAGCTATCGTATAGTCAAAGCTTACGAAATCGTTTTTAAAGCTTGAATTTCCGGGCCTGGATTCCAGCTTGTAGCCTTCGGGAAGGTTGATCTTATATTCAAGGGCATACCTGGTATCCTGATCAATATTGATCGGTAAGGTACGCTCGCTTCCGTTATCTATATCTGCCATCAGGTCTAGTCTTAAAGGAATATCGACGGTATAACGTTTACCGGACTCTACACCCAGGTGCTCTGCCAGTATATTCATCTGCTCTTTGACTTGCGGTATCTTTCCTTTAGTGCTTAAGGTTTCGTAGCTTTCTTTTTCGATCTCGTAACTTTTAAACGGCAGGATCTCCTTTTGCCATTTTTTTCTTTTGGGTGCCGATTTGGATTTGTAAATATACAGCAGGTCATCCTGCACAATGCCGCTATACAAGGTGTTCCAGGTAATACGGTTACTTTCTTTACCCGGCTCCAGCCATATCTCTACTTTCCGGTCTATGAAACTTTTCTCTTTATCGTAAGCAGGTGTTTGTGTAAATACACCTCCGTTTTCGGTTAATAAGAGCGCGGGCCTGTCATAAGTGAAGGTGCCCAGGTAACCGGCAGGAAGGGCCGTGGAAGTGCATTCCAGCCAAATGGTATCATTGGCCAGGGGTACGCACAGGATCATGTGATTAAAGCTGTTGTTGACGAATGAGGCTTCTGAGCGCCACAAGGCATTATTACCCGCATTGATCAATACTAAGTGGGACGGGATGCCGATGGCCTGCAGCATAGCTTTCATGTAATTGGATAAACCTTTACAATCTCCATATCCTACTTTATCTACTTCTTCTGCTTTAAAGGTTTGCCAGCCGGCTATACCATATTCATTGGCCACATACCTGCAGTTTTCCTGCAAATGACGGTACAAACGGGCTACTTTTTGATACGTATCCGGGATGGTATCTGTCATCTCTTTCATTTTCGTAACAGCAATGGCGGATAAGCCATCCCTGTCTTTATTCAGCTCATAGTAGAATCTGCCTAAGGCCTGCCAGCTGTCAGCACTGCCTTTCATACCGGATAAAATGAAATTTTGGGCCATCATCCTGATGTAAGGAAATGGTGTACTTGCTCCTGAATTAGCTTCGTAAGCAAATGCCGGGATATCGGTCAGTGTCCATATTTTGTAAACATAGCTGCCCTGGGCAAGATTCTTTTTGGTGGCGCTATCCGGGATATTGTTGAGTTTGAAATTTATGGAATCTGTTTTATAGTAAATCAAATTTAAAACAGCTCTTTCCACCGCTACTCTTGAATCAGCCTGCGGAAACCAAACGGGTAAATAAGCGCTGGAGTTGGAATTGAGCTCATGCTCAAATTCAACCGTGTAAGGGTATGCTCTATGCATAAAGTCATAGCTTTTTACTCTTACATCGTCATGAAATGAAATGGAACTGCCAAAAGCAGAGTTGTCCAATATCTTGTTCTTTAGCAGGCTCTGTATTTGTTTTCCCTCGGCATTGATCAGCCTGCCTTTTATATTACTGATCGTATTGAAAGAACTATAGGTCTCTCTGAAGCCTGCATATCGGTCTCCCCGGTTATTTAATATGGTGATGGCATATTTATGTACCAGCTGCACTACGCCCATCTCTACTTTCATGAAAGTACTGTCGTAGCGCACCACGGCATCTGCGTTTAAAGATAATGCAGGGGCTATCTCACTGGCAGGATAACTTATTTTCTGCCCGAAAACTGAATTACTTAAACTCAGCAGGATCAGTATTGTTGAATAAATTGTTTTATGAATGTGCATCCTGGTCTATTTTCTTTTTACTACAATTTTTTGCGCGTATGTTTTCAGCATTTCATTAAAAAAGTTCCTCAGGTCCTCTGCTTCCGTTTCCGGGATAGGTGTCGCTGCACTTTCATATTGGTAGTTGATCACAATAGTATTGGTCTTCTCATTGGCGATAACGGTATTATTAAAGCTTAATAAAGTAGGACTGCCAAATACTAAGGTCTTCTTTTCCGGTACTTCATCTATCTCAAAATGATCCGGCAATTGCATGAAAAATTTAAATTTGTTTACCGTAACACAATCAAATTCTACGGGGTGTTTTCGTTTGTTTTTTTCCTTTAAAGGATTCTCGCTAAAGGTCTTGAAAAAATAAGGCTCGATCATGATATTACCCACATTCTGTGCCCACTTTAACTCTCCTTCAATGATCAGGCTAAACTTTTTACTCAGGTCTTTACTGTTTTCTACATATATTTTATTCACTTTAAAACCTTCTATCGTATTGTAATCCCGGCTATTGCCTTTTATTCTATTGATCAGTGCCAGGCTGTCTTTATTCCATTCTTCTCTTATGCCAATTGCAGAATAGACCCCATATTCCACCTTCACTTTCATCTCGTAATCGGCCGCATCTTTTTTCAGGGGTTTTAAAGAGACCGAGTAGTTATTATTGTCAATAGCAAGTGCAGGGGTAAGGTTGATGGCACCGCCTTCTTTATTGACGATCCTTGCATAGCCATTATAGTAGCTCAATGGCAGATAGCCAAAGGGCAATGACTTGCTGGATGCGGAAGCTACATAGGAAACATTTTTGACCACAACACGGCAAACGATATTGCTGAGGTCATCAATATTAAATAATATAGGATCTATTTTTTCAAAATATTTATTGGACAGTAAAATAATATCACTGGTGAAGCCGGCCCTGAGGTACAATGCCGTTAAGTATTTATTGATACTCATCTCGTTGCCTGCTTTCAATTTCGCGATCTGGTCGATCTCCACACCCCTGTTGTTCAGCTTTATCTCGTTCTGCACATGGTAGAAGATCTTTTGAGCGATCTCTATAGAATCCCTGGTATCCCCAATGATTGACTTTAGGGTCTGGTCCAAAAACTGGTTTTTTTGAAATACCATGTTGAACGTTTTATCATACCATACCTCTTTATTGAACTTTTCCCAGTTCTCTACTATAGGATAATAATAGCCATTCCCGGCATAACCATTGTAAAATATTTTCACCCGCTCTTTGTATATTTTTTCATTATACAAGAAGCTTTCTTTATTAAACGGAGCTATATTACGCCTGGTCCATGTCCTGGCTATCTGATACTGGTATTCGGTCATTTCTTCACAGGAAGCTGCCGGTTCTTTGGACTGGTTGTACTTTTTTAAGCTTGAATATTCTTTAAAAGGAATATCTGTATTGACTTTTGGGGTAAGGATGTAAGCTTTGTTCGCATAAAAATCAAACCTTGAAAAACGTACCGGGTAGTTCTTTTGAAAATCCCAGGAATAAAGCAGGGGACCAAATTCGCAGGTGTAAGTGTACCTCACCACAGAACCGTCTTTAATACCGGGTATATTGAATTTGACTACATCCACGCCTATAGTGTATTCATCAATGAGGATGTTTGACTTTTCCAGCTTAGTCTCCACTATTTTACCGTTTTCCAGGTTGTAAGTAGTGGCTTCAATTTTGGAGATCTTACCGCCGCTGCTATGGGGAATAATAACATCTGCCAGATCCCCGATCTCGGATGCATTATATACTTTAAAAGCGATCTCGTATTTTGAATTGGAAATACCACCGGAATAAACAAGTTCTGTTTTTCCTAAATTATATAATATGGTGGCATCAGCATCCGGGTATTGCTGGTCAGCTTCTGATTTAAGGTAATAAAGCAGGGAATCCTGGTTGGACTCCACCCTGAAGTTCTGGGCATTTGAAGTAAAGCCGCAAAGGCTTGATAATAGCACAAGGAAAGATGCTATACGTGTTGTGCACATAAATTAATGTAGGTTTAGTAATAAAATATTATTTCAAGATCATGGTAAAGCACCTGATGTCTTACCTGTGATTTTTGAAATTGACTGCAAATAAAGCGTAAATTCTGGTCCTTTCAAAATCAGGTATCACCTTTTAGTGAATTAAGGTAACATCGCCTTTAAATTCTTTCTCTGTGCCGTCCACAAAATGGATGATCACATGGTAATAATAAACACCCTGGTCCTGTAATTTACCTTTGAAAGTACCATCCCATCCTGCGCTTTCATTGGCTGATGTGTGGATCAGCTGGCCGTAGCGGTTATACACCCGGAACCTGAGTATGGAATAGCCTCTTTCTGAGCCGAATACCGGGCGGAACACATCATTGCGGCCATCTCCATTAGGTGAAAATGCATTGGGCATCCGCACATCGGTAGGCAATGGAGGAAAATCTCCGACCAGGATCATTGCGGTATCTGTACAGCCTTCTGATTCACCGGTAATGATCACATGGGTGGCTTGTGTGAAAACGGCGTATTGAGATTTCGCTGTTTGGCTGCTGAATAAAGCTGATGGGGTCCAGGAAAGTACCCTGTAGTCTGTACCATTTTCACTGGAGGTACTTATTTTTACCTGCTCTCCTTTATAAGGCACTTCCGGGTCCATCACGGCATGGAGCCTGAAATGTTTTACGGTGATATTTACCTGGTTGATCAGGCTATCGCAGCCATAGGCTGTTTTGATGTCTTCTGTAAAGGAAGTGGACTGGGTATAGATCTGGTCTTTATATACCGCGCTTTCACAAGCAAACAGGTCTGTTGTGGTCCTGAACTTATATTCCGGATGCACTTTGATGTCTACCTGTGTGTAGATACTGTCGCAGCCGAGTGTATTCATTACTGTATCGGTATAGAAAGCTGAAGTGGTATAGGTCTGCCCGTTATATACAATGCTGCCGCAGCCTTCGAGGTTTACATTTTGCAGTATAGGTGTTCCGGGCAATACCGTCAGGTCCAGGGTAATGGTACTGTCGCAGCCCTGGTGATTGGGTATGGTATAGCTAGCCGTATTATTATTACTGGTGTAGACCTGCCCGTTAAAGGTATAACTACTACCCTCACAGATGATAGCATGCTCTGTAGACGCGGAAACCGGGGCAACGGTAAGATTAAGGGTAATGATGCTGTCACAGGTATTTGTATTGTGAATGGTATCTACAATGCCCGAAACGCTGCTTGTATAAGTGACTCCTTTGAAGGTGTAGGCATTTCCCTGGCAGATCGTGATATTCTTTAAGGCGGTTAAGTAAGGATTAACCGCGATCTGCAATGTAGTATTTGCCGCACATTGGCCTGGATCGGGCGTAAAGGTATAGGTTGTGGTGGCTGCATTATTTATTGCCGGTGTCCAGTTACCCGTTATCCCGTTTTGAGCGGTCGTAGGTAAGGGAGCGATGCTGCTGCCGATACATACGGGATTGACAGGGCTGAATAAAGGTGGAGTCAGCGGATTGATCTGGATCTGCATTGTCGTGTTCAGCACACATTGTTGACCCGCCGCCGGGGTAAAGGTATAAGTAGTGGTGCTGGTATTGTTTAAGGCAGGCGACCAGGTGCCGGTATAGTTATTATTAGATACTGTAGGTAAAGGGGTCATGGCGCTGCCTATACACAAAGGGGCTACTTGCGTAAAGGTCGGTGTTATATTGGGATTGACCTGTATTTGCATACTCGTATTGTTGGCACATTGCCCGGGATTGGCCGTAAAGGTATAGGTGGTAGTCGCATTATTGTTCAATGCCGGAGACCAGGTGCCGGTATAGTTATTATTGGAGGTCAGCGGCAAAGCATTTAATGCTGCACCGGCACAGATCGGGGCCACTTGGGTGAATACAGGGGTCACATAAGGATTGACCTGTATCGTGAGGGTTGTGGTATGAGCACATTGTCCTGCATCCGGGGTAAAGGTATAAGTGGTGGTGGCAGTATTGTTCAAGGCCGGAGACCAGGTACCGGTATAGTTATTATTGGAGGTTAAGGGCAAAGCATTTAAGGCACTTCCTGTACAGATGGGTGCTACAGGGTTGAATGTGGGTGTAACATAGGGGTTTACCTGGATCTGCATGGTAGCCGTTGTGGCACATTGCCCGGCTGCAGGAGTGAAGGTATAAGTAGTGGTAGCAGTATTGTTCAATGCCGGAGACCAGGTGCCGGTATAGTTGTTATTGGAGCTTAGCGGCAAAGCATTTAATGCTGCTCCGGCACAGATGGGGGCTACCTGGGTAAATACCGGGGTAATATTAGGGCTGACCAGTATCTGCATGGTAGTGCTTGTGGCACATTGCCCGGCTGCCGGGCTAAAGGTATAGGTAGTGGTCGCCATATTATTTAAGGCCGGAGACCAGGTACCAGTAATATTATTTGTAGCGCTAAGTGGTAATGGATTTAATACAGCACCTGCACAGATGGAATCTACGGGAGTAAAGAGTGGTGTGATATTTGGATTGACCTGTACCTGCATACTCGCCGTAGTAGCACATTGCCCGGCATTAGGGGTAAAAGTATAATTGGTGGTGGCGGTATTGTTCATAACCGCAGGTTGCCAGGAACCGCTGAAGTTATTGGTAGAGGTAGTAGGTAAGGCATTGAGGGGAGCACCTGCACAAATGGCCGCAACGGGATTAAATGCCGGGACCAGGTTAGGATTGACCTGTATCTGCAGGTTAGCCGGGGTGGCACATTGGCCTGTGTTGGGCGTAAAAGTATAGTTAGTGGTCGCCAGATTATTAATGGCCGGAGACCAGGTACCGGTAATATTGTTATTGGAACTTAGAGGAAGCGCATTCAGGCCGGCTCCTTCACAGATGGCCGCTACTGGATTAAAAGCAGGTAACACAGGTGTATTCACCTGTATCTGCATAGTGGTTTGCTGTACGCATTGCTGCCCTGAAGCCGGGCTAAAGGTATAGGTAGTGGTCGCTGTATTATTTAAAGCCGGAGACCAGGTACCGGTATAGTTATTATTGGACACAAGCGGCAATGCCTGAAGTGTGTCGCCCGCACAGATAGGATTAACCTGGGTAAATACGGGTGTAAAACTCGGGTTCACCTGGATCTGCAATTGAGTGGAAAGTGCACAGGATCCTGCCAGGGGTGTAAAGGTATAATTGGTCGTTGTTGTATTATTCAATGCAGGGCTCCAGGCACCGTGGATGCCATTTATTGAGGAATCGGGTAAAGCAGTTAAAGCTGCTCCTGCACATATAGGGGCATAGCTTGGAAAGAAAGGGGTATCTATATCTTTTACATTTACGGTAATGGAGATCTGCCTGCTTTCGAAATAAGGACATCCGTCATCTGCATAGCTTAAGTAAAAGGTATATGGACCGGAGGGTACATTGTTCAGGGCCCAGCTGATATGGGCAGCGGCATTGAGGCTTCCGTTGCCGGTAAAATTCACCAGCATTCCCGCAGGTGCACCGGTAGTGCTCAGGGTCACATTATCGCCCTGCGGATCTGTAAAGGACAGGGACAGGTCTAATGTGGTGTCCAGTTTACAGGCATTTATGGTGATGGCATCAGGCACATTTTGAATTATATTGCCTCCGGTGACCACAGGTGTCGTATAGGTAGGCCCTGAGTTCGCACAGTTGTTTAAAGAAACATAGGTCATTTCGCGCATGGTTGTACCTACTTCTACGCCATTCCTGAATTTCCGGATGACGGTTACGGTAATGCAATTGCGCATGGCATTCTGGGTAAAGGATATATTCCCGTTTTGTGCAGAAAAACTGAAATTGCCGGGGGCAACAGGCATCGGCTGGGTTACCGATAAGGGGGCTACAAAATTATTGGAGCCAGTAATAGCACCTGTAGTGGCATTGACCCCTGTAATGGGTGCAATCATATTATAGGCCAATGAATCTCCGGGAAGGGCCAGTGCTCCTACATTTAATACTGTAGGCTGATTGATACAGATGTAAGAGGTGGGATTGGTGGTAAATTCCGGGGAAGAGTGCTGTTCTGTTGTATTATTTAAAGTCGCTCTTAAGATGAGGTTGTAGGTGCCCGGGCTTACGGTATTCTGGATCACGCTGCTCCGGGAAGCCTCCGAAAAATAGAATACCCAGTTGGCATGTTCTGTAATAGTGACATTACCCCTGTAGACAAATTGTTTAATACCTGCAGTGGCTCCGCCATTGCAGGTGGTGGTGTTGACCATGGAGGCACAGATAGGGGAAACCAATAAATTACTCTCTGCAGCTACCTTGGTAAGGGTTACAGCCGAGGTATGCCCTGCCCCGTTCCTGACCTGCACCGGTTTGGTATTTGCATTTAATAAGTTACTGCCAAAGGCACTTCCGCCGCAGTCGCCAAACAATACCAGGGTAAGCTCGTAGGTATGACTGGTACCATTACTGCTTAGATATTTATAATGTAATTCTCCACCAAGTAAGTGGGTCGCGAAAGAGTTTGTTGCTGTAAGACACAGCAACAGGATAGCAAATACTTTATAAAGAGTATGCATACTTTACTTTACGTTTCAGGTTATTAAGCGCAAAGTTAACGTTTGTCTAACAGATTATAAAGGAATGGTATATTATTCGTTAGATAAACTATTCAAAAAATATAATGTATTAAAGATCAATGATTTGTATTTTTTATTGTTGCTGTTTTTATCAAATCACGCTCTTTTATGCTATCATTTCATTAAAAAAGGCATTTACGTGATTGTAAATGCCTTTCGAAATAGCTAATGTATTGAAATTAAACGAGCATGGTAACCGGGTTTTCCAGGAAGGCTTTCAGTGTTTGCAGGAATGCAGCACCTACGGCTCCGTCTACCACACGGTGATCGCAGCTTAATGTCAGTTTCATAATATTCCTTACCAGGATCTCGCCTTCTTCTACTACCGGTGTCGGCTCTATTTTACCAACGGCCAGGATACAGGCATCCGGAGGGTTGATGATGGCCGTAAATTCATCGATATCCATCATGCCCAGGTTAGAGATGGTAAAGGTATTGCCGGTAAATTCTACCGGTTGTAATTTTTTATCTTTAGCTTTCTTCACCAGTTCTTTAGACTCTGCTGCAATGGCAGAAAGGGTCTTGTGGTTGGCAAATTTAACTACAGGAACGATCAATCCTTCCGGTACGGCTACTGCAGTACCGATATGGATATGATGGTTTTCCCTGATGAAGTCGCCCATCCAGGAGCTGTTGACGGCAGGATGTTTTTGCAATGCCATAGCAGATGCTTTGATCACCAGGTCATTGAAGGATATCTTGGATTCAGACATCTTGTTCATCTCGGTTCTTGCATCCATAGCCTTATCCATTTTCACAGAAATGGTGAGGTAGAAGTGCGGAGCAGAGAATTTGCTTTCGCCCAGGCGTTGAGCGATCACTCTTCTCATTTGAGATAAGTCGGTGTCTTTATAAGATTCTTCCCAGGCACCGTTCGCTGCGCTTGCTGCGGCTTTAGGCGCTGTAGCATTTGATTTGGCTGCAGGTACAAAGTTTTCGATATCAGATTTTATGATTCTGCCACCGTCTCCGGTACCTTTCACTTCGCTAATGTTGATGCCTTTGTCTTTAGCCATTTTACGGGCCAAAGGAGATATTTTTACTCTTCCGCCATCATCCTGCTTGGATGCTTCGGCAGCCGGAGCTGCTGCTGCTTCTTTTGAAGGAGTTGCCGTTTCGGCTTGTGTGCCGGTTTCTTTTGTATCCTTTTCTGCAGCTGCTGCAGCACCCGGATTGGCATAATAGTCAAGGTAAGGTTGTACATCGGTACCTTCTTTACCTACTATAGCCATAACATCGTTTACCGGGATAGCTTTTTTATCACTGATATATAAAACAACGCCATCCACATAAGGCATTACTTCCATAGTTGCCTTATCGGTTTCTACTTCGGCAAGCACATCATCAGAAGCGACTTTATCGCCTACTTTTTTCAACCAGGCGGCTATCTTACCTTCTTTCATCGTATCGCTCAACAAAGGCATTTGTATTACCGTTGCTAAGGATTCATCTGGCTTGGCGCTTGCCTTTTGAGGCGCAGCAGCCGGAGCTTCTGTAGTCGTTGCTGTCTTTGCTTCCGGTTTTTCTTCTTTAGTCTCTGCTGAAGGTTTTTCGCTGCCTTCTTCATTTAATAAAGCTGAAATATCTTCCCCTTCTTTACCAATGATCACCATAATGCCATTAACCGGGATCGCTTTTTTATCACTTGCATACAGCAGTACACCGTCAACGTATGGCATTACTTCCATGGTTGCTTTATCGGTTTCTACTTCTGCAATTACATCATCTGATTGTACTTTGTCGCCAACTTTTTTATGCCAAGCTGCGATCACACCCTCTTTCATTGTGTCACTCAGCAAAGGCATACGAACGATTTCAGCCATAATATTCTTTTAGTAGTTTTGTGTGTATCAATAACAAGCCCCAAATATAGCATATAAGGTTGAGACAAAAGCATATTTTATCGGGCTTTTTGCAATTTCAATGCTATTAATTTGTTTCCGGAACAAATGGCAGAATGGTCCATATTGTTTTTGGATGCTTCAGCATCAGGGACAACTGGGTCCAGGCGTTTATGGCCGGGTTGCCCAATTCGTTTTGCAGGAATGCCCTGCTCATGAGGTCTCCCTGGGCCTGGCTGCTGTTCATTAATTTCAGCAGGCGCTCCATATCGGAAGTGGCTCTGGGATAGGTCACTACACGGTAGCTTTCCAATCCGGCCAGGTTAGCAGCGGCTTTTATAGCCCTTTCCAGTCCGCCCATGCCATCTACCAGTTTCAGGTCAAGGGCTCTTTTACCGGTCCATACTCTGCCCTGCCCTATGCTGTCTACATAATTGATGTCCATCTTTCTGCCTGATGCCACATGGGATTTAAACATATGGTAGATGGTATCTACACCGCTCTGTATAATAGCTCTTTCGCGCTCGCTCAGGGGTTTGGTCGCATCGCCCAGGTCGGCTAAAGGTGCTGTTTTCTCTACATCGAAGGTAATGCCCAGCTTGTTGTTGAACATTTTCTGGGTGTTCATCATCACGCCAAATACACCTATACTACCGGTGATGGTATTGGGCAGGGCAAAGATACTGTCGGCATTACAGGCTATATAGTACCCCCCGGAGGCGGCATAGTCGCCCATGGTCACGACGAGTTTCTTGTTTTTTTGTAAGAGGTCAAGTTCTCTTAATATGTTTTCAGAAGCCAATGCAGAACCACCGGGAGAGTTGACACGCATGACTACGGCTTTAATGTTGCTGTCGGCATTCACTTTACGGATCTCTTCGATGAAGTCTTCAGAAGCGATCACTGCATCTGAAGTAGCTCCGGCCTTACCGTCTACGATATTGCCTTCTGCGATGAGTAAAGCGATCTGGTTGCTGCTTGGTTTTTGAGACAACCTGCTTTTGTAGTCGGATAAGGAGGCAAAGTTCAGTTTATCTTTTTTCTCCACGCCTAATTTTGTTTTCAGGATGTCTTCAAATTCATCTTTGTATTTGATGCCATCTGCCAGTCTATAGCGTAAAGCATCATCGCTGGTCTGTATCAGGCCTGCAGTCACCAGTGAATCGATGGCGCTTGCTTCCATATTGCTGTGTTCTGCTACGGCAGCCAGTATCTCAGACCAGAAGTCTTGCTGGTAAGCTTTGATCTGGGTCCTGTTTTCATCGGTCATTTTATAAGCGCGCATAGGTTCTGTAGCGCTTTTGAATTTACCGCAATAGAAGATTTCCGGTTCTACTTCCAGTTTATCCAGTAAGCCTTTGTAGAACATGAGGCTGGTGCTTAAACCTTTGAGCTCGATAGTTCCTAATGGATTGATGTAGATACTGTCCGCTACGGATGCCACATAATAAGCTTTCTGAGAAATGGCATCGGCATAGGCGAATATAAATTTGCCGCTGCTTTTAAAGTCTTTCAGGGCATCTCTTACTTGCTGCGAGGTAGCCCAGCCATTGGCATTGCCACCGGCTTTGAGGTAAATACCTTTTATATTGTTGTCTGATTTTGCTGCTTCTATGGAACGGATCACTTCAAACAGGCCTACTGAAGAACCATTGTTGCCGCCTGTGATAGCGGACAGGATATTGGCCTGGGGGATCTCGGTGATTTGCCTGGACAGGTCTATTTCCAGGATACTGTTCTCTTTAATCACGGCCACCTGCTGGCTGGTAGCAGAGCTGACCAATGCGCCCATGATACCGAAGGAGATGATCGCCAGTAGGATACCGGACACGATAATGGCCAGGAGGGAGGCCAGGAAATACTTAAAAAAATCTTTCATATTCGCTTTTTAAATTGCCCACAAAGATAAGCTTAACTTTTACAAATAAAATGTTAGGACGGGCTGCTGATTTTAGTACAAAAATTTATACTTATATTGCAGGAAGACCAAGCGTGATCATCATATGGCAAGATTTGAGTTTGAGTACACGGTAATAGACAATAAGGCAGATTTATCCCGGGAAGAAAGGGAACTGGTGGAGCAGGCCTTCGATGCAGCGGCACAACTGTCTTATGCGCCTTATTCTTCTTTTAAGGTAGGCGCAGCGGTACTGCTGGAAAACGGTACTATTGTACCAGGCAGCAACCAGGAGAATGCGGCTTTCCCGGCCAGTATTTGTGCCGAAAGAGTGGCTTTGAGCGCTGTATCGGTACTGCATCCGGGTGCAAAGATCCGGAGCATTGCGGTGGCTTATCAAAAAGATAATTTATCGGAAGCGATGGCCCATACTGTTTTGTCGCCTTGCGGCACCTGCAGGCAATCGATAGCGGAGTATACAGCCCGGCAAAAGCAGCCTATTGCATTGTTGCTGTGCAGTGCTACCGGTCCGGTCTATAGGATCAATAATGCAATGGACCTCTTGCCTTTCTCTTTTGGTGCGGAAATGCTTTAGTTGCCCTTCATGTAAAGTGTTGAATGAATAAGGGACCCTGAGCGTTTTACAGCAAATTGAATTGCTTCAAATGGTGGCTGAAATGACGGTTGTGAAACCTGAGCCATTCTTCATAATCCAATGCTCCCATTGTGGGGTTGACGGGCTGTTCTGCAGGCTGCCGCTTAAAATATGCGTCAAAGTCATTCAATTCCTTTTGAAGCTGTGTTACAGCCTCTGCTAGATCTTTATGTTTAAGGGAAGGGAGGCCTTCTGCAGGTAATACGGGCGATTTGAAGCTTATAGGCATATCCTGGTCTGTACCTAAAATAAATGCCTTGATCTTTTGTTCTTTTTCTGCCGGGTAATGTTGCTGTTGCGGATCATTTCCATTGGAGAAGCTTATGGTAAAGGATAAATGCTCGACCATATGTTGCGGGCTCATTACTCCAAATAGAGGCTGATCATCGGCCCGGAGCTTACTGATCATCTCAAATAATTTCGTCCGGTCTAAAATATTGATCATTGTTGTTGCGTTTTCGTTATGTTTATTGATCCAGGCTCATTCCCGGCTTTGGTCTATAGTTTTTAATTTTTGTGTTATGCCCAGCTCACTTAATTTTTCGGCTACTTTTTGGGCTGTCTCCGGGTTTAATGTTGCCTCCCGGGAGATCACATCATAACCTTTGGGGGTAAACAGGGTTGGCTCAAAAAATATAATTGCCCATTGTTGCTTTTTATCTAAATGCAGTATGTTCCATTTGCTTTTTAACAGGCTCAGGATACCATTACCTCTCCATATAAATTCCCTGTTGGTGCTATCTTTAGGTTTATCTATTCCTTTGATGTTTTTCGTTTTCCCGTTTTTCAGGTAGCTTACTCTATCCAGCAGGTACAGGCCTTTTTTCTTTTTTACAAGGGTATAATTAAATGTAGGGGAGGTCTTATCTCCTTTTAACCACATAGGAAAGTTGGACTGATTGATAAACCATTTTCCCTCTAAATCACTCAGGTCTATGTTTACATTATTTTGTCCCATAAGGAAATGGTTAAAAGAAATAAACAGGAGGAGTAGGATTATTTGTTTCATACATTGGCAAAAAGGATAAAATCCAGGATTTAAATGGTGTCATCATCTTGTAGTTCAGTTCTTTTATTAACCTGTAACAGGTCGAATAGGCCCATCAATAGTACCAAAATAACAAAGGCTATCGTAAGCGGAATGCTGATGACCTTCATATACAGCATCAAAATAAAAAGGGCTAAACCTATAACAACAGATATGGTACCGGTAATATATTTTATAGCCCGGTTCGGTTTTCCCTGTAAGGAGAAAACGTTATCCAACACTAATAGTATTGAATAGATAAGGCACAGGTAATTAGCTATTTTTTCTTCCTCCCTTAAATTGTTGCTCTCCTGCAGTATACTTATTGAGCTGATAAAGCCTGCTATGGCCATCAAAAATTTTGAAATGATCCAGAAATAGTAAGTGGATTGGTAGAATTTTCTCATGTTTACTGCTTGAGCTTATGGATCAAATATAGTTATTATTTAAAAGCTTTAAGCTATCCCTGTACTTTATATCGCTGTACTCCCTTTACTACAAGTATTGCAAACAGATACAAGATCAGGATCGCGATTCCTTTGCCTGCCAGTTCAAACAATGTCCAGTAAAAACCTATCTCCATATCGTTATCTATTTTTCTGTATTGCGGAGCAATGGTCCAGTACCATTGAAAGAAAAGGATGGCTTTGGCCACTGCCAATCCTGCAATAGATGCGAAAGACAGTCTTAAATAAGTTTTGCTAAAACTCTTTGTTTTGATGAAATTCCAGCTTAAGCCAACGACCAGGATGCTGGCTATAGCCAGTGGTAGTAGTTCCATAAGGTTATCTGCTTCGTGGTATTTATATTGCTTCACGAAATTTTGCAGCAGGTATTGACTGATTAAAAAAGTGAGGAAGGCGATAAGGGGTCTGTTCTTCATGATTTATAGAGTGTATGCTCAGGCTGAACTACCGGGTTTTATTAATTGATGATTGCTCCTTTGTTATTGGCCAGTCTTTCGCGCCATTGCTGCAGGGCTTCGGGCGTTATGCGTTCCCAGTCGCTCACTTCACCAATGATCTTCAGGGGTGCCTGGCTACGATAGGACCTTGTGGGATTGCCCGGAAATTTTTTATCGGTGACATTAGGGTCATTTTCAAAGCTGCCGGTAGGCTCAACCAGGTACACGCGTTCTCTACCCTCCCCTTTAGCGAGTGCAGCAGCAAGTCCTGCGCCATTGACTAGAGCGGTGAAGTAAATATGGTTCATAATGACTTCGGGATGATAGTTGGAGTTGAAGCCCGGTGTTAAGAGTTCTCCCACCTGTAAATCTGCCCTGGTGCCATGATAAAAAGGACCATGATCTAAAACTTCGGTATTTGCCTGTGTATCCATTATGTATTTTGTTGTATATTGTATTTAGCGATGCTACATTTAATGACTGTCTTGTACTGTTTATAAAAGATTATCAACAGTACAAATTTTAAACAGTATGAATACCCCTTTGATCTACAAAGAAAACGAGCTTGCCCTCATGATCTTTTATATAACATTCTATATCTAAATTCTTTTTTACTTTTTGCAATATATAATCTTTTGCAGTATCTAAGTCTTCAAAAATAGTGTATACATCATTCCATTCATCACCGGAATGATAATAATTGTTGTCATTTCTTAATACTATTCCTGTAGCAAATTCAGCTGTCCAAACGATAAACTGATGCGGCTGTAGTTTAATTGCTTTTACGCTCATAGGTTCTCTTTTATACCTGATAAGGCGCTGATTATTCTTCTTCGAAGTTTACATTTTTCTCCATCAAGGTCTGTATCGTTATCTTACTGGCGGGCAGCAATTTGGGATTTGTGATACCGCTCTTTGTTGTCCTGAAGTCAAATTCGAGTCCGCTGATGATGGTACTGTCATCCACATAGCTCGATTTGGGTATGGTATAATGACCATTGCGGCCGATCTTTATAATTTTTTCAGGCTTATATCCATAATTTTTCTCATTAGGCGGACTATTCTTTTGCAGCACAGACATAAAAATGCTTAGTTCATCTATGTCCTGCATATTCTTCCAGGAAATGATAAAGTCGCTGTTCAGATCGCCTCTTTCCTGGCATATAATGTTTGCTTCCTGCTCTTCCCGGAGTGCATTAATAGTACCCAGGAGCGATGTTGTGCCATCGGCCAGTTTGATCTCTACAGTATAGGTTTCCACAACGGGTACATCAGGGAAGGTGTACACTGATTCATTACTGTAATAAAGTCCTTGCCGGTGCTGGACTTGTCTTTCTACCCCATTTACGATAATGCTGACCGAATCGTTGCTGATCCTGTGCCCCCGCTTGTCCTTTAAAGTGACCACTACACTATTAGCTGCTTTATCCTCCGGGTTTTGTGTTATTTCTATGTCTGCTGCTAGCAGGGAGATGTCTGTGATCTTTTCATCAGAAAGTGAAGAGCTACAGGCGCTCATGCCTGTGATGGAAAGCAATAGTATAAAGAGGGCATAAAGTATGGATTTTTCAGAACCTGTATTCATCATCATAAATTGGTAAATAGATTTTTATTTTGATCCCTGAATAATGATCAGACAGTACAAAAGCAGTTTGATAATTCTTTTTTTGTAATCCCAGGCTTACCGCTCCCAGTAATCGGGCGGATAAAGTTGCTGCCCGTATTTTTCGGAGAGTAGCCTCAGCTTTTCTTTAATATCCACTTCATTGCCTGGTTTGGTGTCCAGGTAGGCTGCAGCTTCCGAAAAGAAATTGTCGAGCCCTGCAGGGACTACGGTACATAATAGTTTTGCCGTTTCCTCACTCCGGTTTTTGAAATTGTGTACGCCTCCTCCTTTGGGGATCGCTACGGTATCTCCTTTACGTGCCGGGAAAGTACCATTTGCCGAGGTAAAATATAATTCACCTTCCAGTACAAAAAAGATCTCTTCAAAACCCGGGTGCTCATGCGGTACGGGTCCTGCCCCGGGAGGTACGGACATTTCTATAATGGCATAGGCCCCATTAGTAGCTGCTCCCGGGACAATGATGCGGTATGTGCCCCCGGCTATATTTAATGTTTCGCCCTGGTCCTGCGCGATTATCCTGATGTTATGGCTCATTGTTCAGCGATTATTTGTATCAATAATAGAACAGAAATTACCACTCTATAGCGGTAATGTTCCTATTTATTTCAAATGTAGCAATAAAATGCTCAAGCCTGAGCTTCACCGTTTTAATGAGGGGCTTGCCAGAAGTAGGAAGGATCATGCGTTATGGTATTGTTCTTTAAGTACTTGTTGTTTTCATTCCATCCGCCAGGCAGGAGGGAAATGAATTGCAGATCTTTATCTAAAGGCCGGTACCTGCTTTCTGCATTGAACTGGCTTTTGTTGGTACATTGTATCCAGTAGAGGTTTTTGGCCATATAATAATCCAGGTACCAGTCTTTAGTGACCTGGGTTTCTGTATTCAGGCTCATGGGCTGGTTATTTTTCAGGCGTTCCCGCACTTCTTCTATGCTCAGCAGATTATTGTTTTCATCCTTCACATAGATCCCATGAGAAGCATCCATCCACAGCCATTTTTTCAGGGTTTCTGAGTAGACGCTGTTGATCACATGGCAATCGGGGTCTTCCTGGTCTTTGGGCATACAGGTCACATAGCGCGATTTAAAACCCATAGCCAGGTACATTTCATTTAGGGTCATAGCCTTGTGCCTACAGTTTATGCCTTTGCCGGTGGTCTTATGATAGTTGTAAAAGTCGATCGCATCAAATTCGCATAAAGCCCAGTTGCTGCCATCGTATTTGATGCTATGGGTAACAAATAACATGATGTTGATCAGTTTGGAAACTTCATCTCCATTGCCTGCTATAGAATCCAGGTTGAAATATTGTCTGACCTGTTTTAAATTATAGTGATCAGCAGCCTGGTATTGAAATGCGGGCAGGGAATCCTGCTTACCACGCTGATAGCTGCCGGATTGTTGTAATAAAACGAGTTTATCATATTGTTTTAAGCGGTTAAATGCGGCAATGAATTTTTTCTCTTTACGTATATTATCTAAGTCGGTATCTTTTTTAGCATGTTGGTATTCTGTATAGCCTCTTGCTACTGCTTGTTCAAAACTAAGTGCTGCTTCTTTTTTTTGACCCAGCAATGATTGCACACAGGCCAGGTTATAGTAGAGATTAATATACATTGTTTTGATAATATTGGATACTTCCTGCTTTTCTGTCTGGGGTAATTGTAAGGTATCAAGGGTATGTAGGATTGTCTTTAATACGCCTGCTGCTTCCCCGTATTCTTTAGCCGGGTAATGGGTGTTATAGGCACTTTCCAGTTTTTGAAATTGTCCCAGGAACTTATTCCAAACGGGCAGGTTTGTTTGTGCCAAAGCGTTGAATGTAAATAATAAACTCAGCAGGCATGTTATCAGAAGTCTCATATTGACAGGTTGTATTTAGGATTTGAAAGGATTTTGGATTATTCGTAAGGGCAAGTTTATGGATAAAAAATTGATTTACAATCATTGCCACTACTGTTGCAGGTAATTTATTCTTTTAATTTTATGGTATAATTAAATTGAAGCACTCTTTTATGCCAAAGGGTTAAGGTATGGAAAACTTTATTTATGTCACGGAATATTTCATTTAAGTTATGGAATACGTGACTTAGTGCATGGAAAACAACATTTATGTCGCGGAATATTCAATTTAGTGTAAGGAAAATCTTTTTTAGGTTACGGAATACTGTATTTAAGGTACAGAATACGTGACTTAGTGCATAGAAAATAACATTTATGCTGCGGAACACGCAAGTAAGGGTATGAAAGACTCTGTTTTGGTGTGTGGAATGTTTAGACTAAAGTATTGCCAGGGAAACAGGAAGGGAACTTCTAAACCTATAAGGTTTCAAAAACCTTATAGGTTTTGGGTGGTGGTCAGCCTAATTGCTCCCTGATACTAATAATTTTATTAGGCGTATTCAATCCTTTACTCAGGTCTTCCAGCTTCAGGTTATTGGATCTGCTTTTGAACAAGTAAGTTTTAAACGCATACTTATTGGCTTCGCGGCTGAACTGTTCTTTATGGTTGGCTAAAAGTTCTTGTGCCAGTGTGTCGATTTTAGCTTTGAGGGAAGGATAGCCGGCTTCCAGCTTTTCTTTCCACTGACGGATCTCTGACAGGTAGCTCTTGATGTCGTGATCTTCAATATAAGCGAGTTTGTCTAACTGCTTATCGATCTCACCGAATGTCATATCCGGCCAGTTCTTTGCCTGCAACACGGGGATCTGCCCCTTTTTTTGCTCTTCTTTCCAATAATCTTTTTTAGCCCTGACCTGGTGCAGGACAAAGCCCGGCAGTTCGATAGCGGTTAAATAGCCTCCATGACAGGCCCCGGTGTCAATGCCGTAAGTATTGTTGTATATTTTGGGAAGATCACCTACTACTTGATGACCATAGATAATGGGCTTGTGCCCGGTATAGAAATCGGTCCAGTACTTGCCTTCGGGATATTTCTCTTGCAGGTAACGGTCTCCCGAGGTAGCTCCACATAATACTTCCTGCCTTTGTTGTTCGGGGACTATATCGTGTTCATAAAAGGCATGCACGATGATGGCCTCTTCTGTTTCATAATAATAGGGAAGATGGTCCAGCCAGTTTAAGAAGGTTTCATAAGCTGCACCGAACTGTATTTTCACAATTTCCTGGGCATAGCTCAGGATCTTTCTTTGGTGTTTTCTTTCATGATTACCCATTAAAACAAGGCTATTGGGCCTGTTTTTGAAATATTCATATACTGCTTTAGATTGATTGCCGCGGTCTACCAGGTCGCCCAGGGAGATCAGGCGGTCATCGGCAGTCACACCCATTTGTGCGACCAATTCCAGGAGTTCTTCATAACAACCATGTATATCGCCAATGATAAAGCTGCGCATTTGGGTATTTTGATTAGTTGGTGGTGTTTGTTTTATGGATTGATTCTATGATCTTAAAGAAGTCATCCTGTTTTTTGTAGGCTTTGATCTGCTGCACTATTTCTGGATAATCATTAAAAAAGACATATAGATTTTCTTTTGCCTTTTCATACTTTTTGTCCTTCATGCGTATGCCGACCGGGTAGTGTGCATATACATATTTATCGTTTACCTTTTTTTGAAAGTAAATATTAGGATAGATCTCTACCACACCGCTCACCGCGTTGTACCCGGTAACTAATACATAGTAGATGGCAACCGGACCGCTGCTCAATACTTCTCCGAAGGTATGTTTGACCCTGGATGTCTTGCCTAGCAGGGCATAATTTTCTGCATAAACTTCCAGGTCAAATAGTGCCTCAAACTTTAAACCATCGGCGGTAAAACCCATAATTTCCCCGGGGGCATATTTCTTAATGTCGCCACCTTCTTTAAGCCTGAACTGCAGTTTTTCGTACTGGTTAGGAAACCATTTCAGCTGTCCGCTGAGTTGCGAAGAATCATTCAAAAAAATGATACCCTTGCTGAAACCCCTGGCAAAAGGATAATCCTGGCTACTTGCAGTAAAGCTTAAAAGGGTAAATAGTATAATAATCAGCGAGGGGAATTTGTAATTGGATCTCATTAAATATAGTCTTGTAATAGTAGTGTAAGGTTATTAAAAAAGCTAAAATCAGGATGCCTGCTCCCTCATTTTATAGTACAGGATAATGGCCCCGCCACTAAAGGTTTTGGTGTTGACCAGTTGAAATACCTTCCGGTCGTTTTTGTGTTCAAATAAAGGCAGGCCGCCTCCCACCAGCAGGGGATGCACACAGATCTGGTACTCATCGACCAGGTTGAGTTGCATTAATTGGAGGATCAGGCTCCGGCTGCCGACCAGGATATCTTTACCCGATTGCTGCTTCAGGTCTGTGACTGTAGCTTCAAGTGTTTGTTGCGCCAATGTAGCTGTTGCCCATCCGGTATCTTGCAGTTTATGGGAAAAGACAAGTTTGGGGATCTGGTCTATAGCTTGTGCAAAACTGTTCATGGATGGCTCAGCGGAAGGTTTTTCGAGGATTTCCTGCCAGTATTTCATCAGCCGGAAAGTGGTGCTGCCATATAAAATAACACCGCCGCTCTTTAATAAGGCGGTATAGTGATCATGTACCACTTCATCGGGCAACAGCAGGTCATGATCGCAAAAACCGTCCAGGCTCATATTGATGGCGGCAATGACTTTTCTCATGGTCAGTCCAGGATTTATTGCTCATTGGGGTTAAAATCGATCATCCATTCGATACCATATTTATCGCGGAACATACCAAAATAGGAACCCCATGGACTGTCGTTCATAGGCACTTCTACGCTGCTACCGGCACTAAGCCCCTTGAATAAATGATCTGCTTCTTCGCGGCTAGCTGCGCTGATGGATATTTTAGAACGGTTTTCCTGCTCATTTACTCTACCCATACTCTCAGGTACATCATTGCCTATTAATACATTAGGACCTATAGCTAAAGTGATGTGCATGATCTTTTCGGCTTCATTTTCAGCGATGGGATAGCCTGATCCTGAAAGGTCTTTGAAACGAACTATTCTTCCAAAGTTGCCGCCAAATACGGATTGGTAAAAAAGGAATGCTTCTTCGGCATTGCCATTGAAGTTGATGCTGGGATTGATGAGTGCCATAAAAGGAATGATTTAGTTTGTTTATCCGTAGAATTTACCGGTAAATTTAAGCAAAAAGAATAGCTAACAGGCATATTTCCGTTCAAATATCCGGGTCCTCAACTATTCTTTTTATCTCTTTTGAAGCGCAGGTTCACAAAAGGAACAACCCGCTTCCCGATCCGGTTGAATAAACCGATCTGCACTACATTGCCTGAATGGCAATTATTGATCAGGCCTATTTGCAGGCCATTCGCTTTTATGGCCACATTAGCCAGTAAGGCGGCAGATACGCCGTCCATTTGGTCGGTCATATTCAGCATGCCGCTAAATTGTACTCCTTTCATCTCCCGGGCCTCAGCCGCCAGCCCGTTAAGGAACAGGCCTTTATTGTGTGTTCCGGTAAGCCCGAGCAGGCTTATGGAAAGCCCGCTTACATAAGTGGGATATTTTGCGTCATCTGTAGTTAAGCTGTCATCATAATATCTGAAGAAGCTGGTTCTTTTTCCTGTTACCCTATCTCTATGACCGGCAAGGCCAATCGCTGTGCCCCATAATCCCATAACAAGGCCCATGGGCCCCAGTTCTATATTAAGCCCCTTAATGTTTACCGATGTACTATCTGTTCAGGGATTAGCACTCAGGCCTAAGGCCAGCCCTTTAACCAGGGTATGCTTACGCATAGGAGTCCAGGAAAATGAAGTGATATCTATTGCTGATGAATTTTGTGCTTTTGAAGAAAAGCTAAAGTGTATGCAGAACAGCAGGATTAAAAACGAATATTTTTTCAAGGGTTAGTAATGTATAAAATGAATTAAAGTTTAGTTGTTGCACACTTAGTATACAGGTACGAAATTATTGTAGTTTTAATTAATTACCACGAAAATTGGAGGAAGCTCCCATTTTTACTTTTTCATCCAGCACCAGCTCAACGGCTTTGGTCAATGCTTCGGGCAGAATGGTATCTGATGCCCAGCCATAGGAGTAAGTAATATGTGCCCCTGATTTCTTGTCTCTTTCGCAAAGCAGGTGTTTCACATCATCTTCCTCCATCTGGAGGGTTTGCTCTACCATAAAAACCCGTTCTATTTTATCCCCTGCTTTATCCAGCAGGTATATTTTATAAGAAACATCCAGCATTTCTTTAGGGCTGGCAAATGATTTGTAAACAATTAGCTTTTGCCCCTTCCATGCAGACTCATAAATAGCGGTATTGCCGAATTTCATATTGTCCTCTGGCAGCTTTTTATCAGTATAAGCGACTTTCATCAGATCGAAAACACTGTCTGCCTGCGTAAATTGCTTAGCCCCGTTATAAGCTTTGATTAATTTAGGGTAGCTGTCATAGTTCCCTTTTTTCAGGCTTATCGCCTGTGCATAGGCTTGTGCAGATTTCTGATAGTTTTTGGTAAAGGTATATTCAAGCTGACCTATGTTTTGTAATGTAGTCAGGTAATGGCTATTGTGTTTGGGCACTTTCTCCAAGGCTACATAGTACAATTCCAAAGCTTTCTTTAAATTTTGCTTTCCATGATGAATGGATGCTACCCAATAGAAGGGTTCACCGTAGGTGTTGTCCAGCTCTGTAGCTTTTACAAAATACCTCAATGCCTCTTCCTCTTTTCCCTGGTATTTATAGATCAGGGCTTTCTGGTTCATATATTCCTGGTTACCGGGTTCTCTGTTCAGCGAGATTTCGATTTCCTTCAGCGCTGCCTCATATTTCTTTTGGTAACAAAGAGAAAGCCCTTTATAAAAATGAATTGTACCATTATCCAGCCCTTTTGCCATTGCCTTATCATAAAGTTCAATGGCTTTATGGTCGTTTTCAAGCCGGTAAAAGGCATAACCTACCATATACAGCTCATCGCTGCTCAACTTGTCAGCATTACTTTCGAGTTTTGCCAATTCCGGGTAGTTCTTTTCCTTATATAGATCCTGAGCAGTCTGCCCGAATGATGAGGAATAAAATAAACCTGCCAGAATAAATGTGAGTAAGATTTTCATCTGTTATTGTACGTTTGTTAAGATTAGAATATTTTATTAAATTAACACTATATATGCGATGAATTTACAGGGATTTTTCAAATAGATCTAAATTTTTACTACTTTTCTTAGCATAAGTAATATAGTTTATATCAAAGCGAATTGTGTATCATATCCTTGTTCTTTACCCGTTTTCTCACAAAAAATACTAAAAGACCTTTTTTATTTTTTTAAGTAATTTAATAATTCTAAGTTCGCAGTTTTATTTTCAATTCCACCAAGCAATAAGACATTAGTATGCGAAAAGGCTTTGTTATTGTTTCGTCTCTTCTTCTTTTAGGAACCTTAGGGTTGACCTTCTTTTTAAGTAAAAACTGGTCTGTATTCTTTGCCATTATCCTGGTCCTGACGATCCTGGGTTATTACGACATGTACCAGACCAAACACTCCATCATGAGGATCTACCCCGTTTTCGGGCGTTTAAGGTTCTTTATGGAGGATATGCGCCCAAAAATCTACCAATATTTCATTGAATCTGATATCGACGGCAGACCGATCAATCGTATTGACCGCTCTACTATTTATCAAAGAGCCAAGAAAGAAAATGATACCATGCCTTTCGGTACACAATTAGATGTGTATGCCGAAGGTTATGAGTGGATGTGCCACTCTATAGCGCCTAAAGACTTCAAGACCCTGGACCACAATCCAAGGGTGCTGGTAGGTAATAAAGATTGTACCCAACCCTACTCCCTGAGTATATATAATATCTCGGCCATGAGTTATGGTTCTTTGAGCTCCAATGCTGTAGAGGCCATGAATGCCGGTGCACAGATCGGTGGCTTTGCCCATAATACCGGTGAAGGAGGCCTGAGCCCTTTCCACTTAAAGCATGGTGGTGACATCATCTGGCAGATCGGTACCGGTTATTTCGGTTGCCGTACTAAAGAAGGTAATTTTGATGAAAAACTGTTTGCTGAAAAAGCGCAGATCCCGAACGTGAAAATGATCGAGATCAAGATCTCCCAGGGTGCAAAACCGGGCCATGGCGGTATCCTGCCTGCAGCAAAAAATACACCTGAGATCGCGGCCATCCGTGCCATCGAGCCAGGTATATTAGTGGCTTCTCCTCCTTATCACTCTGCTTTCAGCACGCCTAAAGAATTGGTACAGTTTGTACAGAAACTGAGGGACCTGAGTGGTGGTAAGCCGGTTGGTTTTAAATTATGTATCGGTCATAAATCAGAATTCATCAGTATCTGTAAAGCGATGATCGCTTTAGACACTTATCCTGACTTTATCACCGTAGATGGTGGTGAAGGTGGTACCGGTGCGGCACCACAGGAGTTCTCCAACTATGTGGGTGCGCCATTAATTGACGGACTTGATTTCGTTTCCAATATTTTAAGAGGACTGGATATTAAAAAACATATTGCTATTATAGCTTCCGGTAAGATGATCAGCGGCTTCCACCTGGTAAGGGCGATGGCTTTAGGTGCAGATGCCTGTTATTCTGCCCGTGCTATGATGATGGCCGTAGGTTGTATCCAGGCTTTATTATGTAATACCAATAAATGCCCGGTGGGTGTGGCTACACAAGACAAGACTTTATCTGTAGGATTGGTGGTTGACGATAAGAAAACACGTGTGGCCCAGTTCCATAAATATACGGTAGAGAATTTTGTTGAACTGATGGGTGCCGGTGGTTTAGGTTCTAAGGAAGAACTGACCCGTTCTCATATCTACAGAAGGATCTCTTTGAACTCTATGCTGACTTATGAGGAGATCTTCCCTAACTATGCTGTGGGTGAGTTCCTGAACCCGGAGAATATCCCGGACCGTTACAAAATGGACTTTGCCTTTGCCAATATGGATAAATGGGGTATTTCCAATGTGGGTAGCTGGAGTAAAGAATTGGCGAATTAATCTCGCTTCAAATTATAAGAGAAAAGGATGCAATCAGGCGATTGCATCCTTTTTTTGATCTATGCTTTTTATTCTGAGTTTTATAAAAAGTAAAAGCTGTCCAAAAAGAAATCAAATCTGTCATCCTAAGCCTGCCGAAGGAGACTCCTTTGATATAGACAAATCTGATATTAAATTCTTACCGCATTTCGACAAGCTCAATGTGACAAGAATTTAACCTTTTGGACAGCCTGTTTTATTTTTTGATGAGTCGAATAGACTTATGCTAATTTCGCATCAATTTCTGCCTGGATATGTTGTGCAAACTCTTCTACTGTTTGCGCACCCAGATCTCCCACAGATTGCTTACGCACGCCTATGGTCTTGCTCTCCATTTCTTTCTCTCCCACGATCAACATATAAGGCACTTTTTCTAATTCTGTATCACGGATCTTACGGCCGATCTTCTCCTGGCGGTCATCGATCTCGCAACGGATCTCTTTGCGCTTTAGCTCAGCTGCAATTTCTTCTGCATACTCCATAAACTTATCGGAGATTGGCAGGACCTTCACCTGGGTAGGTACCAGCCATAAAGGCAATTTACCCGAGCAGTGCTCCAGCAATACGGCCACGAAACGCTCCATGCTACCGAATGGTGCACGGTGGATCATTACCGGGCGCTTACGGCTGTTGTCGCTGTCTACATATTCCAGTTCAAAACGCTCCGGTAAGTTGTAGTCTACCTGGATGGTGCCCAACTGCCAGCTACGGCCGATCGCATCTTTCACCATGAAATCCAGTTTAGGACCATAGAAAGCGGCTTCACCATATTCTTCAACAGTATTCAGTCCTTTCTCAGCAGCTGCTTCACGGATCGCATTTTCGGCGATATCCCAGTTCTCTTCTGTACCTATATATTTAGCCCTGTCGGTCTGGTGACGTAAGGATACCTGTGCGGTATAATCGGTAAATCCTAAAGACTGGAATACATATAATACCAGGTCAATTACTTTCTTGAACTCATCTTTTACCTGGTCGGGACGGCAAAACAGGTGCGCATCATCCTGGGTAAAACCACGTACACGGGTAAGGCCATGTAATTCACCTGCCTGCTCATAACGGTACACGGTACCGAACTCTGCAAAACGTACCGGCAGGTCTTTGTAGGACTTAGGGGAGGTTTTGTAGATCTCACAGTGATGCGGACAGTTCATGGGTTTCAACATGAATTCTTCGCCTTCATGTGGTGTTTTTATAGACTGGAAACTATCTGCACCATATTTCTCATAGTGACCGGAAGTTTTGTATAAATTAATGTTACCGATATGCGGTGTGATCACGGGCAGGTAACCGCTTTCGATCTGCGCTTTCTGCAGGAACTGCTGTAAGCGCTCTCTCAGCATAGCTCCTTTAGGCAACCATAAAGGCAGACCTGCACCTACTCTTTCTGAAAAGGCAAATAATTCCAGTTCTTTACCCAGTTTACGGTGATCGCGTTTACGCGCTTCTTCCATCATGGTGTTGTACTCTTCCAGTTCTTTGTTGGAAGGGAAGGTAACGCCATAGATACGGGTCAGCATTTTATTTTTCTCATCACCACGCCAGTAGGCCCCGGCGATGTTAGTCAGTTTAATGGCTTTGATGAAACCGGTATTGGGAATATGTGGTCCGCGACACAGGTCCGTAAAGTCGCCCTGGGTATAGAAAGTGATGTGACCGTCTTCCAGGCCATCGATCAGTTCCAGTTTATAAGGGTCCTGCTTTTCGGTAAAGTATTTGATCGCATCAGCCTTAGCCACTTCCTGGCGGGCAAAGCGCTCTTTCTTTCCGGCCAGCTCTTTCATTTTCTTTTCGATCTGCTCCAGGTCTGTATCGGTGATCTTTACGTCTCCGAGGTCGATATCGTAATAGAATCCTTTATCAATCGGAGGCCCGATCGCAAATTTTGTATCCGGGTAGAAATGCTGTAAAGCTTCTGCCATAAGGTGTGCAGAAGAGTGCCAGAACGTAGATTTACCGCCTTCATCATCCCAGGTGAGGAATTTGATTTCACCATCTGTCGTTATCGGACCAAATGCATCTACTATTTTACCATCAAGCGAAACGGCCAATACTTTACGCATCAGACCTTCGCTAATTGACTTAGCTACATCCAGCCCCGAAATGCCTGGTTCATAGCTGCGAACAGCTCCATCGGGAAATCTTAGGTTAATCATTGTTTTATATTGAATTATTTACAAGAGCGCAAAGTTAAATGATTTAAGGAGAATTTGCATCAAAAGCAAAGATTATCATTCCTTGAAAAACCCGGTGTGCAGGAACGCATGGCTTTTCTAATTTCTTTATTTTTACACGGATTATTTAAAGCTCATTAATGTACATATACGACGGTAAGACCTGGTTTGATTTTAAATTCTTTTTCTCTAAAGCAGATACGCTGCGGCGCTTCTGGCCCTACCTGCTTGCTATCTTTGCCTACAGCCTTTTAGTTGCTTATGTGGAGATCAACTATCTGCAATTCTCTGTACTGGAAGAATTGAAGCATATTAATCTCCTGCATTCCATCCTGGGTTTTGTGATTTCCTTACTCATTGTCTTCAGGACCAATACGGCCTATGACCGCTGGTGGGAAGGCAGAAAGGTATGGGGCGAACTGACGAATACCAGCAGGAACCTGGCGATCAAGCTGGCAGCATTCCTGGACAGTGATGATAAAGACAACCGTAACTTTTTCAAGAAATACATCCCTTTATATGCGGATACTTTAAGGGTGCATCTGAACGAGGAAAGTACAAGACTCACCCTGGATGAAAAGGAGCACCCGGAACTGGCCCGGGAGACCAAAGGGAAGCATATTCCTAATAAAGTGGCCAAACTGCTCTACATGAAGACTTCCCAGTTGAATAAAGAAGGCCTGCTCACTAATGCGGAACTGATCAATCTCAATAAGGACCTGAGTGCTTTTACGGATATCTGTGGTAAATGTGAGCGGATCAAAAATACCCCGATCCCCTACTCTTACAGCTCTTTTATCAAGCGTTTCATTGCCATCTATATCCTCACCCTGCCTATAGGTTATGTATTCCAGCTGGGCTATAATGTAGCGCCGCTTACGGCTTTCATTGCTTATGTACTGGGTACCTTAGAGCTGATCGCAGAAGATATTGAAGATCCTTTTGGCAGTGATCCTAATGACCTGCCCTTGGGCAAAATGGCCGAAAATATCAACAAACACGTTGCCGAAATTTTATAATACCCGATTACTTATTTACTCATAAATGGAAAAAATAAAAAGTGTTCCTGTATCAGTCTGGATACTCTGGATCCTTACGATGGTCTTAGTGGCTGTTGTACCTATACTGCGCCCGGATGGCGGTATTAATTTAGATGCACTCATCTATTTTGACATGGCCGAGAAATTGCCTCGTGTTACGACCAATATCTACCCGATCGGTTATCCCTTGCTGCTAAGGATCGTAAATGTCCTGTTCAATGATTATTACTGGAGCTCTAAAATATTGAGTACTCTATCCATCCTTGCGATCGGTCTCTTTGCCATCCGGAAGGATTTCTATGTAAAGCCCACTATTGTACTGCTGAGTTTTAAGGTATTTACTATGATATTTTATTACTCCCTTTCCGAAACGATCTTCCTGCCGGTATTGTATTTCCTGGTGTATTATATCTATGCCTTTTTCCATGGAAAAATTAAAACCGGAAGCTTCGTCATCATTGCTGCGCTCCTGCTTTTTGGCCTGTACACTTTGCGTTACAATACAGTCTTTATCTGTTTAGGACTGGCCCTGTTTTACCTGGTCTACAGTTATCGCCTGGATCGATGTAGGACATTTTTCAGGAATGGTTTTTTCTATTTTTTATTATTGTCTGCAGTGCTTATCGGGCTGTATATCGCAGTTAGTATGCTGCTGTTCCCCTCTATGTTCGGGGAAGACCTGAGGAGTGATCCTATCTATAAAGACCTGGCTTTATTCACCACCCTGAACATCATCGGTTCGGTCAATATCCTGAACCCGGTCTATTCTATAAAATTTGATACGCTTTATGGCAGCAGGATCCTGTTGCAGGGTGTTATTTCATTGATTGATGCCACATTCCTGTTCATCGGGATTAAAGTGATGTATAGGCACAGGTCTTATTTCAAAAACCCGTTCTGGCTGAGTTTACTGATCGTTGCTTTGGTCTTTTTTGTTTGTGTCTTTATCGTTGAATACCTCAATAATATCGACCCGATCTATACGCGCGTAGTCATTGTATCTTCAATGTTCCTGATGTTTATTGTGCTGGTCATGGTACAGGAGCAATACCCGGGTAAGTTTAAATACGCAATTGGCATTGGTTTCTTTTCTATCCTGTTCAACTTTGTATTTGCGGTAAGAAAACCGGTTAATTTTTTAGCCTACCGGGAGCGGGTGAGCAAAGTATTACCTACAAAACCTAAGGCTATCTATTTTTATGATGACTCCAGGGAACCGGTACCTACGGTTTACAGCATTCCTTTTACCAATAAGTCGGTCAGTTATGTGCATGCTTATTACCAGCCGGGTTATATTCATAAATATATACTTATGCTGGAGCGGCCGGAGATGGTGCCTGTAGAAGATATAAAAGGAATTGATTCTTCTTTGATCATTTTCAATTCGGAGATCAGGTAAATAAAACTGCTTTTGACAGATTGCTTCGCTCCATTAATTTCCTCGTTCCTCGAAATTACTTCCGGTCGAGGATGACGAATGGGGAGTGTTAATTTGTATTTGCATAAAGTAAGAATTGTAACTTAGAAAAGTGATTAGCATGGCATAATACTGGCTAAATGATGCAAATGACGTAGGCTTTTTTACGTTACCCCTCGTCATTTCGACCAGAGTAAAAGCAGAATATAATGTAGCTTTTACGTCGTGGAGCAATCTCTTAAGCTAATGTAGTAGACCTTGAGTAAGACTTTTAGATAATCATACGGTACATTTAGAGATTTC